>NZ_JBTLWN010000001.1:0-1512247 GCF_054483635.1 Pseudomonas cistanchae
CGGTCGATGTTGTCGCCCGTCAGGTAGCGGGTCATGAAGGTCAGGCCGGGAATGCCGATGGAGGCGAAGTTGAAGTCGTAACGCGCCTGCCAGGAGGTTTCGTCCTTGGCCGCGAAGTTGCCGATCTGCACGTAGTTGACCAGGAACGGATCGGTACCGCCGACGTAGGCGAAGCCAGTGTCGCCGCTCATCTTCTGGTAGCCGAGGCCGAGGCTGTGGCCGCTCAGCGCGTAGGTAACCATCGCTCCGAAGGCCTTGTTGTCGACATTGCTCACGCCGTCATCGGTGGAGCGGGCGTAGCGCAGGTCGGTTTTCAGCGACTGCTTGTCGCCCAGTGGCAGCACGTGCACCAGGTTGAAGGAATGCTGCTTATACATGTCCTCCAGGTTGCTGTAGTAGTAACCGCCGGTGAGGCTGTCGGTGAGCTTGTAGTTGCCGCCGGCGAAGATGAACTCGTTCGACTGGTTGGGATTGCCGCCGAAGGTAATTCCGCTCAAGGCGAACGTGTTCAGCGTCATGTCTTCGTAATCGGCGGAGTTGCGGTTGTTGACCTCGTCGAGGTAACCGGCGTCGAGGGTCAGCCCGGCGATGTCCTTGGAGACGATGTTGCCGCCGCGGAACACCTGCGGCAGCAGGCGGCTGTCGCTGGAACCGATGGCCTGGTTCTTCAGCTGCAGCGAGCCGACTTTGAGCACGCTTTCGGAGATCTTCGCCTTGGCCGTCAGGCCCAGGCCGCCGTAGTAGTCCTGCGAACCGCCGGAGCGATCCGGGTTGAGCAGGCCGCTGCCGGAGGTGCCGTCACCGGAGTCCAGCTTGAAGCCCAGGGTGCCCAGGGCATCGACGCCAAAACCGACGGTGCCTTCGGTGTAGCCGGATTCCAGACGCAGCAGAAAGCCCTGCGCCCATTCTTCCTGCTTGGACTGGCCGGCGTCTTCGCGGAAATCACGGTTGAAATAGAAATTGCGCGCTTCGATGCTCGCTTTGCTGTCCTCAAGGAACGCGGCGTTGGCGACTTGACCCAGGGACAGGCCCAGGGAGCCGGCAGCGATCGCTAACGCAAGGGAGGTTTTTCTCATTGTGGTTTTCTCCAGTTTTAAGGGTGGCACTTCGGCCCAGACGCGCTTCAAAAACGAAGGGGCAAACGCGGACCGAATTCGATAACTCGCACAGCGATACACACAGCCAGGCGAAAACGCACTGGAACTGCGGCAGATCCGGGCGAGCAAAATTACGAAGGCGTGCAGGCATCCCGGCCGATTGGCAGACACCAGAAATCAGAGGCAGAACGCAGGGCAATGAGGGAGTAAGTCATGGCACGGTCTCTTCATTTTTATAGTGCCGGCATATCAGCCGGTTTGCGACGCAAGAGCAATACGCAGATATACGCAGTTAATGTGCCAATCGACTGCGCGCTATAAATACCCAGTAATATCAAATGATTGCAGAAGAGGCAGGAAGAGATGGCGGTGCAAGGGCCGCCTCAATAAGCAATTTTTAGCCGAACCTTGCACGCAAATAGGCGGTTTATCGCCACAGCTACTTGACTCGCAGTAGCTGCCCCTTGCCCTTTGCGAACTAACCGAGAACGATCTGGTTCTTGCCCTGGCGTTTAGCCTGGTACATCGCCGCGTCGGCACGGGCGAACAGGTTGTCGAGGCTGAGGTCATCACCCCGCAGATTGGCGAGCCCCTGGCTGACGGTAACGCCAAACACCTTGCCTTCATGGGTGAAGCTCAAGCGCTGGACCTCACGCTGCAGACGCTCGGCGATCTGAATCGCCAAATCAGGCTCGCAGCTGGGGAACAACGCCGCGAACTCTTCGCCGCCGACCCGGCCAAACAGGTCGTCGCGGCGCAGCACCGCCGCGCCGCAATAGGCGAGGCGCTGCAGCACCTGGTCGCCCATCTGGTGGCCGTATTGATCGTTGATCTGCTTGAAATCGTCGACGTCGAGCAACAGGAACGCCAGCGGGCTGCCGAATTGGCGAGCATGCTCGAACTCGCGCTGGGCGCAGTCGAAGAAGTGTCTTCGGTTGCTGCTCTGGGTCAGGACATCCGTCGTCGCCAGGCGCTGCAGTTCACCTTCCAGCTGCTTCTTCTCGGTGATGTCCTCGGCGATGCCGACAACAATTTGCGCCTGCCCGGCATCGTTCTGCTGGCTGATAAAGCATTTATCGCTGATCCAGCGCAGCTGCCCGTCGGCACGAATGATGCGGTACTCGCGCGATTCCATGGCGCCGGTTTCGAGCACCTTGGCCAGGCTCTCGGCAGCGTAATCCATATCATCCGGGTAGATGCTGTTGCGCCACTCCTCGTAGCCGGCAATCAGCAGCGCCGCGGATCGGCCGAATACCTGTTCGTAGGCCGGGCTGACATAGATCATCCGCTGCTTTTCCCAGTCGAATGCCCAAAGCACGGCGTTGACGCTGCCCAGCAGGCTGCTGAACAACTGCTCACGCTCCCGCAGGCGGATAACTTCCGCACGGCTGTGCAACAACGCAAGTGTCAGCTCTTCCAACTCATGCGGCAGTTCGCTGAGCTCATCCATTAAGCACCGTCCTGGGGATACGTCGGTGTCAACAGCCCACTACCTAGCCCGCGCGAAAATAAAAAAAACCTGAACTCAAGACCGCCAGAGGGCCTAGAAGTTCAGGTTTACGGGGCGCAGCAGGCGGGTTTACTTGAGTGCGCGCCAGGTAAATGGATAGCGGTAGCTCTGCCCTTCGTTGGCCTTGATACCTGCGATGATGGTCAGTACCAGCGCCGCGATACCGACCAACATCAGCAATGGAAAACCGATCACCACGATCATCAGCAGGAAGCACACGATGGCTGCCAGCGAAACAGTGATCTGGAAGTTCAGCGCTTCCTTGCCCTGATCATTGACGAAGGGATCGAAGTCCTTCTTGATCTGCCAGACGATCAGCGGCCCGAGCAGATTGCCGAACGGGAAGATCAGCCCAAGAAATGCCGCAAAGTGGCAGAACATCGCCCACTGCCGCGCTTCCTGGCTGGGTACTGACGGTGGAATCTGCGGTTCATCGCTCATGCTGCGTCTCCTCTGCGTGGTGTATCAGTCCGCCAGCGCGGCCTGCTGCAATTCGAACAGCTCGTTCATGCCTTTCTGCGCCAGCGCCAGCATCGCGTTCAGTTCAGCAGGCTGGAACGGCGCGCCTTCGGCGGTGCCCTGCACTTCGATAAAACCACCTGCGCTGGTCATCACCACGTTCAGGTCGGTCTCGGCAGCGGAGTCTTCCAGGTAATCGAGGTCGAGTACCGGCTCGCCCTGATACATGCCCACCGACACAGCCGCAATCATCTGCTTGAGCGGATCGCCGCCTTTCAGACCGCCGCGCTTCTTGATCACCTTCAGCGCATCGATCAACGCGACCATGGCGCCGGTAATGGAGGCGGTACGGGTGCCACCGTCGGCCTGAATCACATCACAGTCGACATACAGGGTGTTCTCGCCAAGCTTGGACATATCCAGCGCGGCACGCAGCGAACGGCCGATCAGCCGCTGGATTTCCAGGGTACGCCCACCTTGCTTGCCACGGCTGGCTTCGCGCTGGTTACGCTCGCCGGTGGCACGCGGCAGCATGCCGTACTCGGCGGTCAGCCAACCTTGCCCCTGCCCCTTGAGGAAGCGCGGCACACCGGATTCGACGCTGACTGTACAGATCACCTTGGTGTCGCCGAACTCAACCAGTACCGAGCCCTCGGCGTGCTTGGTGTAGTTGCGGGTGATGCGGATCGAACGCAACTGATCGGCGGCGCGGCCACTGGGACGTTTCATCAACGAGTACCTGTTTGAATTGAAGTAAAAATCTGCCGCGCATTATAAGGCGCCATGGCCGGCCACGACATGACCAATTGGGTGCGGCCGACGCATTGCGCTACAATCCCGCACCTTTCGTTCCGACTTTTCCGAGGGGTGCACTCCATGATCCACAGCATGACGGCCTTCGCCCGCGCCGAACAGGCCGGCGCCAATGGCACCCTGAGCTGGGAGCTGCGCTCGGTCAATCACCGTTACCTGGAACCGCACCTGCGCCTGCCGGAAGCCTTTCGTGACCTCGAGGGCGCCGTGCGTGAAGCGCTGCGCAACGGCCTGTCACGCGGCAAGCTCGAATGCACGCTGCGCTATGCCGAAGACAGCACCGGCAAACCGCTGCAGGTGGACCTGGAGCGCGCCGCGCAGTTGATCGCCGCCGCCGAAAGCCTGGCCGACCTGATCAAACAGCCCGCGCCGCTTAACCCGTTGGAAATGCTCGCCTGGCCAGGTGTGTTGGTGGCCGATGCCGCCGATCCGCAGGCACTCAACAAAGCGGCGCTGGGCCTGTTCACCCAGGCCTTGAACGAGCTGAAAAAAGGCCGCGCTCGCGAAGGCGCGGAACTGGCCAAGCTGCTCAACGAGCGCCTGGACAACATCACCGATGAAGTCGCAGCGCTGCGCGAACTGGTACCGCAGATGCTGGCAGCGCAACGGCAGAAGATTCTCGACCGCTGCGCCGAGATGCAGGCCGAGCTCGACCCTCAGCGCCTGGAACAGGAACTGGTAATGCTCGCGCAAAAAAGCGACGTCGCCGAAGAACTGGACCGCCTCGTCACCCACGTCAGCGAAGTTCGCCGGGTTTTGCAGAGTGGCGGTGCCGCTGGCCGGCGTCTGGATTTCCTGATGCAGGAACTCAACCGCGAAGCCAACACTCTTGGTTCGAAAGCCTTCGACACGCGCAGCACCCAGGCCGCGGTCAACCTAAAGGTGCTGATCGAACAGATGCGCGAGCAAGTTCAGAACATCGAATAACCAGCGGCACTGCAGGCACCTATAACGAGGCTCGCGTGCTGTTAATGGGCGTGTGAGATGCAGCGCCCCGGACCATTTCTAACACACTACTATTGCCAACCCAGGAAGCGGCTAACGCCCTGCTAGGCTTCAGGACCCGAAAAAGGCTCGGAACCACTATGGCTATCACCACCGGCACCCTTTACATCATTTCCGCACCCTCCGGCGCGGGCAAGACCAGCCTGGTCAAGGCACTGATCGACAGCGAAGCGCTGATCCGCGTCTCGGTCTCGCACACCACTCGCGCCATGCGCCCAGGCGAAATCGACGGGGTGAATTATCATTTCACCACCCGCGAGCAGTTCCACACGATGCTCGATAACAGCGATTTTCTTGAGCACGCCGAAGTCTTCGGCAACCTCTATGGCACCTCCCAAGCCTGGGTCGAACAGACCCTTGCCGAAGGCTACGACTTGATTCTGGAGATCGACTGGCAAGGCGCCCAGCAGGTACGCCGGCTAATGCCGCAGGCGAAATCCATCTTCATCCTGCCACCGACCCAGGAAGCCTTGCGGCATCGCCTGACCAACCGCGGCCAGGACAGCAGCGAGATCATCGAGCGCCGCATGCGTGAAGCCGTGAGCGAGATGAGCCACTACGTCGAATACGACTACCTGCTGATCAACGACGATTTCGCCCATGCCCTTAGCGATTTGAAGGCGATCTTCCGGGCCAACCAGTTGGCACAAGGGCCGCAGCAGCAACGGCATGCCGGTCTGCTCAGCGAGCTGCTGGCCTGACGCACAGCCGCTCGCACGGGCGGCACGTACAGGTTTTTCGTGCCGCTTGTAGCTTAATGCTTGCGGCCGCCCTAGGCGCTTAACTAGACTACCCAGTCCGCTCGCCCATTCGGGCCCAGCTTTACTACGCATTTGCTACGAGGAACACCATGGCCCGCGTTACCGTTGAAGATTGCCTGGACAACGTCGATAACCGCTTCGAGCTGGTCATGCTCGCCACCAAGCGCTCCCGTCAACTCGCCACCGGCGGCAAAGAGCCGAAGGTTGCATGGGAAAACGACAAACCCACCGTAGTTGCCCTGCGTGAAATCGCTGCTGGCCTGGTGGACTATGACGTGATCGCACAAGATGACATCGTGGTAGAAGAACCCCTGTTTGCAGCATTCGAGGAAGAGGCTAACGAGCCTCTGTAAGCCTATGCCTGGTCGAAGTCGCACGGCGCGGGATCACCGTAATCGGCAAGGGAGTCGCCCATGCCGAGCATAGACGCCCTCGCCGATCGCCTTTCGACCTACCTCGATGGCGACCAGGTCAACCTGGTCCGCCGCGCTTACTTCTATGCCGAACAAGCCCACGACGGCCAACGCCGCCGCAGTGGCGAAGCCTACGTCACCCACCCGCTCGCGGTGGCGAATATCCTGGCTGACATGCACATGGACCATCAGAGCCTGATGGCCGCCATGCTGCACGACGTGATCGAAGACACCGGTATCGCCAAGGAAGCGCTCAACGCGCAGTTCGGTGAAACCGTGGCCGAACTGGTCGACGGGGTCAGCAAGCTGACCCAGATGAACTTCGAGACCAAGGCCGAGGCACAAGCGGAAAACTTCCAGAAAATGGCCATGGCCATGGCCCGCGACATTCGCGTGATCCTGGTCAAACTGGCCGACCGCCTGCACAACATGCGCACCCTGGAAGTGCTGTCCGGCGAGAAGCGCCGGCGCATCGCTAAGGAAACCCTGGAAATCTACGCACCCATCGCCAATCGCCTGGGCATGCACAGCATGCATGTGGAATTCGAAGACCTCGGCTTCAAGGCCATGCACCCGATGCGTTCCGAGCATATCCGCGCCGCGGTCAAACGCGCCCGCGGCAACCGCAAGGAAATCGTCAACAAGATCGAGGAATCGCTGACCCACTGCCTGGCCCGCGAAGGGCTGGAAGGCCAGGTGAACGGGCGCGAAAAGCACATCTACGGCATCTACCAGAAGATGCGTGGCAAACGCCGGGCGTTCAACGAAATCATGGACGTCTACGCCTTTCGCATCATCGTCGACAAGGTCGATACCTGCTACCGCGTGCTTGGCGCGGTGCACAACCTGTACAAACCGCTGCCCGGCCGCTTCAAGGATTACATCGCGATTCCCAAGGCCAACGGCTACCAATCGCTGCACACCACGCTGTTCGGCATGCATGGCGTGCCCATCGAGATCCAGATTCGCACCCGCGAGATGGAAGAGATGGCTAACAACGGCATCGCCGCCCACTGGCTGTACAAATCCAACGACGAAGACCAGCCCAAGGGCACTCACGCCCGTGCGCGGCAGTGGGTCAAGGGCGTGCTGGAAATGCAGCAACGCGCCGGCAATTCGCTGGAATTCATCGAAAGTGTGAAGATCGACCTGTTCCCCGACGAGGTCTACGTGTTCACGCCCAAGGGCCGCATCATGGAGTTGCCGAAAGGCTCCACTGCGGTCGACTTCGCCTACGCGGTGCACACCGACGTCGGCAACACCTGCATCGCCTGCCGCATCAATCGCCGCCTGGCGCCGCTATCCGAGCCACTGCAGAGCGGTGCCACCGTGGAAATCGTCAGCGCGCCGGGCGCTCGGCCAAACCCGGCTTGGCTGAATTTCGTGGTTACCGGCAAAGCTCGCACGCATATCCGCCATGCGCTGAAACTGCAACGCCGTTCCGAATCAATCAGCCTTGGCGAGCGCCTGCTGAACAAGGTGCTTGGCGGCTTCGACAGCCATATCGACCAGTTGCCAGCGGAACGCCTGCAGGCGGTGCTCGCGGAATACCGCCTGGAAGTGCTGGAGGACCTGCTCGAGGACATCGGCCTGGGCAATCGCATGGCCTACGTCGTCGCCCGTCGGTTGCTGTCCGAAAGCGGTGAAGAACTGCAAAGCCCTGAAGGCCCACTGGCGATCCGCGGCACTGAGGGCCTGGTGCTGAGTTACGCCAAATGCTGCACACCGATTCCTGGCGACCCGATTGTCGGGCATCTGTCCGCTGGCAAAGGCATGGTCGTGCACCTGGACACCTGCAAAAACATCGGCGAAATCCGTCACAACCCGGAGAAATGCATCCAGCTGTCGTGGGCCAAGGATGTGGTCGGCGAATTCAATGTCGAGCTGCGCATCGAGCTGGAGCACCAGCGCGGCCTGATTGCCGTGCTGGCCGGCAGCGTCAATGCCGCCGATGGCAATATCGAGAAGATCAGCATGGACGAGCGCGACGGCCGCATCAGCGTCGTCCAGTTGGTTGTCAGCGTGCATGACCGCGTGCACCTGGCGCGGGTCATCAAGAAGCTGCGCGCGATCAAGGGCGTGATCCATATCACCCGCGTACGTGCCTAAGCATTGCGCGCCCAGCACCTACTCTTCGGAACGATCTGCAACGGCTAGCGCACTCCTGTTGAGCGCTTTTGGCTCTCCGACAGGTTTCACCGTCACGCTTTGACAGCGCCCGTCGCTATCACCCACCCTATGCAACCTGACCCGTGCGCTCACAAGGTGCGCGGGCGGGGCCAGACATTCGGTCATCACCCTCAACCGCATTCAAGGAGTTCCCATGAGCAAGAGCGTCATCAGCAGCGACAAGGCACCGGCCGCCATCGGCACCTATTCCCAGGCGATCAAGGCAGGCAATACCGTGTACATGTCCGGGCAGATCCCGCTGGACCCCAAGACCATGGAGCTGGTGGAAGGCTTCGAGGCACAGACCGTGCAGGTTTTCGAAAACCTCAAAGCCGTAGCCGAAGCGGCGGGCGGTTCGTTCAAGGACATCGTCAAGCTGAACATCTTCCTTACCGACCTGGGCCATTTCGCCAAGGTCAATGAAGTCATGGGCCGCTATTTCGAACAACCTTATCCAGCCCGCGCCGCTATCGGCGTTGCCGCACTGCCACGCGGCTCACAAGTGGAAATGGACGCCATCATGGTGCTTGCCTAAACGGCAGCCCGTTGCACGGCGGCGGCCTATCGGCGCCGAACCCCAGCAGGCGCAAGGAGTGGCAACGAATCGTGACTGTATGGAAAAGGTTGCCGTTGCGCGCGCTGGGGCTCCTCACCGGCTTGATTGGCGTAAGTGCGCTGTACCTTGCCGAGCCAGTGTTTTTGCACAGCCTGCGCAACAGCCTGTTCGACCAGTACCAGCGCTGGCAACCGCGAGCTACGTCTGAGCCCCCTGCGGCGCTGGTCGTGGTGGATATCGACGAAGCCAGCCTGGTCCAGCACGGTCAGTGGCCGTGGCCGCGCAACGTGATGGCGCGGCTGGTCGATGAATTAAGCCGTGCCGGCGCCGCGGTCGTGGTATTCGACGTGCTGTTCGCCGAAGCCGATCGCACCTCGCCGCTCGCCTTCCTGAGCCAGCATCCGCTGGCAGACGAGCTGGCCCGGCAACTCGCGGAACTGCCAGATCCTGACCTGACATTCGCTGCCGCCCTCGCCCGGCAGCCCTCGGTGCTGGGTTTTTCCGCCTTGCGCACGCCGTCCGATACGCCGCCGTTAAGCCGCTTTGCGATTCAGCAACGCGGCGGCTCGGCGCTGCGCTTCGTTCCGCCGTTCGCAGGCAGCATCAGTGCGCTGCCGCCGCTCGAACAGGCGGCCGCCGGCACGGGCGCGATGACCTTCGTGCCCGATACCGATGGCGTGGTTAGGCGCGTACCGCTGTTTATTCGGGTAGGCGACAACCTGCTGCCTTCGCTGACCGCCGAGGCGCTGCGGGTATTCACGCGGCAACCGCTGTACCGCCTGGAGGTCGCGCAAAATGCCGGCATTCAGCAGGTTGGCATCGGCGCGCTGGCCTTGCCGACCAATCGCCGTGGTGAACTCTGGGTGCATTTCCGCGAGTCGCCGGTGCAGAGCGTGCCAGCCTGGCAGGTGTTGGACCGTAGCGCCGCTCCCGAGCGGATCGCCGGCAACATCGTGCTGATCGGCAGCTCGGCCCAGGGCCTGCAGGATCTCCGTTTTAGCCCGCTGGGCGGCATCATTCCTGGCGTACAGGTGCACGCACAGGCGCTGGAGCAAGCACTGACCGGCGATTTTCTGCAGCGACCCTCCTGGGCCAATGCCCTGGAGGCGCTTACCCTGTTATTTGGCAGCGTGCTGCTGTGCCTGCTGGTGATGCGTACCAGCGCCATCGTTGGCGCAACGCTGGCGACCAGTGCGTTGATAGCGCTGAATGTGGCTGCCTGGTGGAGCTTTTCCCGTCACGGCTTGCTGATCGACGCGCTTACGCCCTCGCTGTGCATGTTGCTGATCTACCTCGGCACCAGCATCGCCCATCACCGCGCCAGCGAGCGCCAGCAGCGCTGGGTGCGCGCCGCGTTTTCGCGTTATGTGTCACCCAATCTGGTGGAGCACCTGGTGCAGCACCCGGATCAACTCAAGCTCGGCGGCCACCGTCAGCACTGCAGCTTTATCTTCACAGACCTGACCGGCTTCACCACGCTGATGGAGCAGCAGCCGCCCGAGCAGGTGGTCAGCCTGCTCAACGACTACCTCGAAGGCATCATCCAGATCGCCTTTCGCTACGAGGGCACCCTCGATCGCATCGTCGGCGATGCGCTGGCCGTGCTGTTTTCCGCACCCTTGCCGCAGGCTGATCACCCGTCCCGCGCGCTGGCCTGTGCCCTGGAAATTCAGCGCTTCGCCGCCGAGCACGCCGAGCGCACCCGCGCCGCTGGCATCCCGATCGGCGCGACTCGGATCGGCGTGCACAGCGGCGAGGTGGTGATCGGCAACTTCGGCGGCAAGACCCTGTTCGACTACCGCGCCCTCGGCGATGCAGTAAACGTTGCGGCACGGCTCGAAGGGCTGAACCGTCACCTTGGCACCACGCTGTGCGTCTCCCAGGCAATTCACGACGCGAACCCGGATACGCCAATGCGCGCGGTGGGTGAGGTCATACTGATGGGCAAGCTCCAGCCGATCGCCGTATACGAACCCGGCGTCGCAGCGGACCCGCGTTACCAGTCAGCCTACCGTCATCTCCAGACTCAATCGACAGAGGCGCTGGCGGCCTTCACGGCGCTCGCGCAGCAGCGCCCCGACGATGGGCTGGTGGCATTCCACCTGGCTAGGCTGCGCCGTGGCGAACAGGGTGCAGTGATCAGAATGGCGGATAAGTAAGGGTCAGCGAACGCTGATTTCGACCCGGCGGTTGCGCGGCTCGTCGACTTCATCAGGCGTGGCGACTAGCAGGTTGCTTTCACCGTGGGACGCCACCTGCAACTCGAGCACCTTGAGCCCGCGCTTGCGCAACAGGTCGGCCACGGTTTCGGCGCGCCTGAGGCCCAACCGCTCGTTCCATCGTTCACCGCTCATGGTGTCAGTGTGACCGATCACCGACACCGCCGAGGGCCCGCGCTGTTCGATGGAACTGAAGACCTGCTCGATGGCGGCTTCAGACTCGCGGGTCAAGGCCACATCGCCGACCTTGAAATACACCAGAAACCGCTGCGGCAACGGTGGTTGCGCCGCCAGCGCCGCGGAAAAATCCCGCTGCACGCTCGCCTCGGACAGACTGAACACTCGACTGCCGCCGAGCCCCCCGCCCATGGTCACGCCCTGATTCTTTTGCTTCAACAGCGTGGTGCCCTTGGCGTCGCTCACCACCACGGCACCGGTCGTGCCATCCGGGCTTTCCAGCAGCACCACATAAGATTTGGCCGCGCAGCCGGTCAGTGAGAGCAGAACCAGCAGCGCACCCAGCGATCGCAGCATGGGGCTCACTCGTCTACTTTGATCAGGAAGTGGGTGCCACGCACCCCGATGGTGCCCGTCGGCGTCTTCAGCTCGACCGCTTCAGGCTTGAGCTTGGCGATCACCCCGGAAATGAAATTGAGCGTGCCGCGGCTGATCCGAGCACTCAGGCGCAGCTCTTCGTTAGCCGGTGCGAACTGGTATTCGTCGAGGGTCAGCTCGGTATTGGGCCCGAACGACATAACCGTGCTATCACTCAAGGTGACGCCCATCGAGCCATCCGCGCCCGTGGTCAGGGTCGAACCGAGCACCACCGGCAAACCGACGCTGGCAGGGGTTGCTTTTCCGCCGCGGGTGACGGTTGCCTTGCCCTTTACCGTCATCACGTAGCCGATCGGCTCGCCAGCAGTGTCGCCACTGACGGGCCCGGCGAAAGCGAGAGCGCTCAGCATGAGCATCAGCACTTTTTTTACCGCAAACATAGTACCCTCACTTTCCTGGGCGAATAGCCAGTCCATCACTATGGACCTAGATCAGGGCCTTCGCGAATCTGGCGCAAGCGAAGCGCCGGAGATTGTTATGCAGGATGCCGTATGACATTTGGAAAATACAAGCTCAGGTACGAGGCCTGGACTACAGCCCTGTTGCTGCTGTTCATCCTGATGCCGGTCCTGCCGATCATCGCCCTCAGCTTGGACATCTTCGAGATTCGCACGGCATTGCTGATCAACATGCTGCTGATGCTGTTGACGCTGCCGTTCGCCATCGCCGGATTCGAGAGCATCAAGCGCGCCATCGGCGTACTCGAAACCGACGCGCAGAAGATCCGCACCCTGGATTTTAGTCCCAGTCCTCATCCGCGCTCTTTTATTCGGGAGCTCGAAGACCTGCAGCAGCATCAGAACGAAATGAAACACTCGCTGCAAACCCAGACCACCGCCCTGCGCGACGCCCAGAGCAAGCTGGCCAGCCTGGTGGAGAACGGCCTGCTGCTGTCCTCAGAACGCGACAAGCACCGGCTGTTGCGGCACATCCTGATGGCGGGCAAGCGGATCTGCAACGCTGATGCCGCCACACTCTACCTGATGACCGACCACGACACGCTGCGCATCACCCTGCGTTCGAAAGCGGACACCCTGCCGAGCATCGAGTTGCCGCTGCATGACCTGGTGAGCGGGCAGCCCAACGAACACCACGTGTCCACCTACGTCGCCCTGCATAACCAGGCGGTGCTGATCGACGATGTCTACCGCGAAACCCGCTTCGACCTGTCCGGCACCCGGCGTTTCGACGAAGACACCGGCTATCGCACCGTCTCGATGCTCTGCGTGCCGCTCGCCTCCCGCAGCGGCGAAGTGCTGGGCGTGCTGCAGTTCATGAATGCCCTGGACCCGGTGAGCGGTGCGGTGGTCGGCTTCTCCGCACAGAGCCATTCGTTTATCGAAGCACTCGCCTCGCAATCGGCGGTGGCGCTGGATAACCACAACCTGATCGACTCGCAAACCGCGCTGATCGACGCAATGATCGAAATCCTCGCCGGTGCGATCGACGCCAAGAGCCCCTATACCGGCGGCCACTGCGCGCGGGTGCCGGACCTCGCCTTGATGCTAGCCGAGCAGGCCAGCGCCGAGCGCGAGGGACCGCTGGCAGCCTTCGGCTTCCATACCGACGAAGAATGGCGGGAGTTTCGCATCGGCGCCTGGCTGCACGACTGCGGCAAGATCACCACGCCGGAGCACATCGTCGACAAGGCCACCAAGCTGGAAATCATCTACAACCGCATCCACGAAATTCGCATGCGCTTCGAAGTGTTGCTGCGCGATGCGATGATCGAGCGGCTGGAGCGGATCGCTGCCGGCGAGCCTAGCACCCAGGCCGATGCCCATTACAGTGCCGCCGCGCAGCAGTTGCGGGACGACTTCGCGTTCGTGGCGCAGTGCAATATCGGTGGCGAGGAGATGGAATCGCAGAACATCGAGCGCCTGCACGTCATCGCTCAGCGCACCTGGACCCGCCACTTCGACAACCGCCTCGGCCTGTCCCACGAAGAAAGCCGCCGCCTCGAAGCCCTGCCCAGCCCGCCGCTGCCAACCACCGAGCAGCTGCTGGCGGACAAGCCGGAGCACCTGCTCAGGCGCGGGGAAAACAAGGCACTCGATCCCAAATACGGTTTCAAGCTGGTGGTGCCGGAATACCAGTTCAACTTCGGCGAGCTGTACAACCTCAGCGTCAGCCGCGGCACCCTGACCGCCGAAGAGCGTTTCAAGGTCAACGAGCACATCACCCAGACCATCGTCATGCTGGAAAACCTGCCCTTCCCGAAAAACCTGCGGCGCGTGCCCGAGTACGCCGGTACCCACCACGAAACCCTGCTCGGCACCGGCTATCCACGCCAATTGGACGCCGCCAGCCTGTCCATCCCGGCGCGCATCATGGCCATCGCCGATATCTTCGAGGCGCTGACCGCTTCGGATCGGCCGTACAAGAAGGCCAAGACGCTCAGCGAATCGATCGGCATCCTCGCCAACCTGCGCGACCGCGGGCATATCGACGCCGACCTGTTCGCCCTGTTTCTCCGCGAGGGCCTGCACCTTCGCTACGGTGCCCGCCATCTGCACCCCGAGCAGCTGGATGAGGTGGACGTCGAGGCCTACCTGCACAAACCAAACTGAGCTGCCTTACGGCTAGGCGAACACCAACAGACACAGCCCCAGCGCGAGCAGCAAGGCGCCTCATAGGCGGTCTAGCCAGGCCACGCGCTGCTGCATCCAGCTGCGCCAGCGCGCTCGCCCCAACAGGCGCACCAGCGCCAGGTCCCAGAGCAGCACCACCAGCGTCATCCACAGCATGCTCAGGGCCACGCCCCAATTCGGCATGGCCGCCTCGCGCAGCAGGCCGAACAGGCCGGCGTAGAACACCGGCAGTTTCGGATTCAGGCTGCTGGCCAATAAGCCTTCACTCAACCCGTGCGCCAGCGCCCGGTCGTCTGGCACGGCTGTGACAATTCGATCGCGCGTCGCGCGAGTAGCGCCTGACAACCGATCCAGGTGAAGTACGCGCCGCCCGCCGCCTGCACCCCACGCCACAGCCAGCCGTCATCGCTGGGTAACAGGCTGAGGGCGAGCAGCACCAGCGCCATGCTCAGCAGATTGGCCAGGGCGATGCCGCAGGCGCAGCCATCGGCATGGGCGCGGCCTTTGAGCAATGCGGCGCGTATCAGCAGAAAGAAATCCGGGCCCGGCGACAGCAGCGCGGCGAAATGGGTGCTGGCGACCAGAAGAAACAAGGCGAACATGGGGCAGCTTCCTGGCAACGATCAGGCGCCAGTGTCAGCAGCGGTGGGGAGCCAGTCTTGGAAAAAACTCAGATCGCGGTGCGGCGGAACTGACCGGGGCTGACGCCGGTGAAGCGCTTGAAGGTGCCGGAGAAATGCGCCTGGTCATAAAAGCCCAGCGCCAGCGCCACCTCGACGGCCGGTTCGCCGCCAAGCAGCCGCCGCTTGGCCTCACGAACCCGCCGCTGCAGCACATAGGTATGCGGCGGCACGCCGTAGGCGCGACGAAAGGCTTCGATCAAATGGCGCGGGTGCCGCTGCAACAAGGTAGCCAGCTGCTCCAGCGCGATGGCCTCGCAGTAATGCGCCTCCAGGTACTCACGCAAGCGCACGGTCACCCCACCATCGCGTGGCGCAGCCTGCACCGGGCGCAACCCACCGTGGCGGACGAACACCTGCTCGAGCAACGCCAGCAGCTCGCTCTCCAGGCCCAGGGCATCGCCGCGCTCGAACTGCTCGGCCAGGCGCCGCAGCCCCTCGGCAACCGCACCGTCGTCTGTCGGGTTGAGCGCGGAAAAACCGCGCGGCAGCTGCTTGCGACCCAGCAGGCCAGGCAACCGCGACTCTTCGATATACAGCATGCGATACACCAGCCGCTCGGTCTCGGCATGGCCGGTATGCGGCTCCTGCGGGTTCATCAACGACAGGGTGCCTGCCGGCAGTGCATGGCGTACCCCGCGGCATTGGTAACCGCCGACGCCGTGCAGAATCGCGCCGATGGCGAAGGCGTCATGACTGTGACGCCCGAAAGCCTGACCGGAGAAGTCCGCATGAAACAGCTCCACACCCGGCAGCCACGGCCGCACCTGCAGGCGATTGCCGCTCACCTCAGGGCTCCGCCAGGATCGATGCATACCCCTCGCGGTAACTCGGATACTGCGGCGCCCAGCCCAGGGCACGGGCGCGGGCATTGCTGCAGCGCTTGCTGCCTGCGCGACGTACGCTCGACTGCTCGGCCCAATGGCTGACACCCAGACGCGCACGCAACCAGGCCACCACTTCATGCAGCGGGGCGGGCTCGTCATCGACCCCGATATAGCAATCCTGCAGCGCCGTACCGCGCTGATCGGCCTGCAGCAGAAACGCCAGCAGCCCAGCCGCATCGTCGACATGGATGCGGTTGCCATAGAGCGGTGGCTCGGCAACCACCCGGTAACCCTGGCGCACCTGGCTCAGCAGCCACTGCCGACCCGGGCCGTAGATGCCGGTTAGGCGCACCACGCTGGCGGCGAAGCCGCTGCTCAGCGCCAGCTGTTCCGCTTCCAGCATGATGCGACCGGAAAAACCCTGGGCCTCGGCGGGCGACGCTTCGTCGACCCACTCACCGCCTTGTTGACCATACACACCGCTGCTGGACACGAATAGCACGCGCCTGGGCCGTTGCCCACGCGCCGCCAGCCAGCCGAACACGCGGCGCAAACCCTCGACATATGCCGCACGGTAGCCCGCCTCGTCGTGAGCATTGGCGGCTGCGCAATACACCAGGTAATCCAGCGCACCGCCAGGCCAGGCCGCGGGGCAATCATCACGTTGCAAATCACCGGCCACCGGTCGTATCACCGCGGGCAATTGCTCGACCGAGCGCCGCAAGCCATGCACCGTCCAGCCCAGCGCAGCCAGGCGAATACCCAGTCGGCTGCCGACATCGCCACAGCCGGCAATCATCACAGAGGTGATCGACATTGCGCTCTCCCATAATTCGCGAGCGCGCAGTTTAGCCCGGTTGGTTGATTGCAATGCAAAGGCTATGCTTAGCGGCAATTTAATGGATAAACACTATGACCCTCACCGAACTGCGCTACATCGTGACCCTCGCCCAGGAACAACATTTTGGCCGTGCCGCCGAACGCTGCCACGTCAGCCAGCCGACGCTGTCGGTCGGGGTGAAGAAGCTCGAGGACGAGCTGGGGGTGATGATATTCGAACGCAGTAAGAGCGCCGTGCGCCTGACGCCGGTCGGCGAGGGCATCGTCACCCAGGCGCAGAAGGTGCTGGAACAGGCCCAGGGGATTCGCGAGCTGGCCCAGGCGGGCAAAAACCAGTTGGTCGCGCCGCTGAAGATCGGCGCCATCTACACCGTCGGCCCCTACCTGTTTCCGCACCTGATTCCTCAGTTGCACCGGGTCGCGGCGCAGATGCCGTTGTACATCGAGGAAAACTTCACCCACGTGCTGCGCGACAAGCTGCGCACCGGCGAATTGGACGCGATCATCATCGCGCTGCCGTTCCAGGAAGCCGACGTACTGACCAAGCCGCTGTACGACGAGCCCTTCTATGCGCTGCTGCCAGCGGGCCATCCGTGGGCGGAAATGAAGACCATCGACAGCAAGCTCCTCAACGACAAGAGCCTGCTGTTGCTCGGCGAGGGCCACTGCTTCCGCGATCAGGTGCTCGAGGCGTGTCCGACCCTGCGCAAGGGTGGCGAAGAACATGCTCAGCACACCACCGTGGAATCCAGCTCGCTGGAAACCATCCGCCATATGGTCGCCTCCGGGCTCGGCGTTTCGATCCTGCCGCTGTCCGCTGTGGACAGCCACCACTACGCACCAGGCGTGATCGAGGTGCGCCCACTCAGCGCGCCTGCGCCGTTCCGCACCGTGGCCATTGCCTGGCGCGCCAGCTTCCCGCGGCCGAAGGCCATCGAAGTGCTGGCCGATTCGATCCGCCTGTGTTCGGTCAGCCGCGCGCCGAAACAAGACGCGTAAGGCCGGCGCCATGACCGAGCTGGCTACGGTACCCGTGACCGCGCTGAAGGGCGTCGGTGCCGCGCTGGCCGAGAAACTCGCCAAGGTCGGCCTGGAAACCCTGCAGGATGTGCTGTTCCACCTGCCGCTGCGCTATCAGGACCGCACCCGCATCGTTCCGATCGGCGCACTGCGTCCTGGCCAGGATGCGGTGGTCGAGGGCATCGTCTCCGGCGCCGACGTGGTGATGGGCCGTCGACGCAGCCTGCTGGTGCGTTTACAGGACGGTAGCGGCACCCTGAGCCTGCGTTTCTACCACTTCAGCCAGGCGCAGAAGGAAGGACTCAAGCGCGGCACCCAGGTGCGCTGCTATGGCGAAGTCCGCCCCGGCTCGTCGGGCCTGGAAATCTATCACCCGGAATACCGCGCACTGTCTGGCGGCGACCCAATCGCGGTCGAACAAACGCTGACGCCGATCTACCCGACCACCGAAGGCCTGACCCAGCAGCGCCTGCGCCAGCTCAGCGAACAGGCCCTGGCCCGTCTCGGTCCGCACAGCCTGCCAGACTGGTTGCCGCGTGAACTGGCCGACGATTACCAGCTCAGCCCGCTCGATCAGGCCATCCGCTACCTGCACCGGCCGCCGCCGGACGCCGACCTGGAAGAACTCGCCGAAGGCCGCCACTGGGCGCAGCACCGCCTGGCCTTCGAGGAACTGCTCACCCATCAGCTGTCGCTGCAACGCCTGCGCGAAAGCGTGCGCGCGCAACAGGCACCGCAACTGCCGCGCGCCACGCGGTTGCCGCAGCAGTTTCTGGATAACCTCGGTTTTGCCCCCACCGGCGCACAACAACGGGTCGGCGCCGAGATTGCCTACGACCTCAGCCAGGACGAACCCATGCTACGCCTGGTGCAGGGCGACGTCGGTGCCGGCAAGACCGTGGTCGCCGCCTTTGCCGCGCTGCAGGCGCTGGAGGCCGGATATCAGGTGGCGCTGATGGCGCCGACGGAAATCCTCGCCGAACAGCACTTCATCAACTTCAGTCGCTGGCTGGCACCACTCGGCATCGACGTCGCGTGGCTGGCCGGCAAGCTCAAGGGTAAGGTGCGCGCCGCCGCGCTGGAGCAAATTGCCGCTGGCGCACCGATGGTGGTGGGCACCCATGCGCTGTTTCAGGATGAGGTGAAGTTCAGCCGCCTGGCGCTGGTGATCATCGACGAACAGCACCGCTTCGGCGTACAGCAGCGCCTGGCGCTTCGGCAGAAAGGCATCGGCGGACGCATGTGTCCGCACCAGCTGATCATGACCGCCACGCCGATTCCGCGCACCCTAGCGATGAGCGCCTACGCCGACCTTGACACCTCGATCCTCGACGAGCTGCCGCCGGGGCGCACGCCGGTGAATACCGTGCTGGTGGCCGACAGTCGCCGCCTGGACGTGGTCGAGCGGGTGCGCTCGGCCTGCAATGAAGGCCGCCAGGCTTATTGGGTCTGTACGCTGATCGAGGAATCCGAGGAGCTGACCTGCCAGGCCGCTGAAACCACCTTCGAGGACCTCAGCGCCGCGCTCGGCGGGCTGCATGTCGGGCTGATCCACGGGCGCATGAAACCCGCAGAAAAGGCCGCGGTGATGGAACAGTTCAAACAGGGTCGCCTGCAATTGCTGGTGGCGACCACGGTGATCGAGGTCGGTGTCGACGTGCCCAATGCCAGCTTGATGATCATCGAAAATCCCGAGCGGCTCGGCCTTGCCCAATTGCATCAGCTGCGCGGACGGGTCGGCCGGGGCAGCGCCGCCAGCCACTGCGTGCTGCTCTACCATCCGCCGCTGTCGCAGCTGGGTCGGGAACGCCTCGGCATCATGCGCGAGACCTGTGATGGCTTCGTCATCGCCGAAAAAGACCTGGAATTGCGCGGCCCCGGCGAAATGCTGGGTACCCGACAAACCGGGCTCTTGCAGTTCAAGGTCGCCGACCTGATGCGCGACGCGGACCTCCTGCCGGCCGTCCGCGATGCGGCGCAAGCGCTGCTCGCACACTGGCCGCAGCATGTCAGCCCGCTGCTGGAGCGCTGGCTGCGGCACGGCCAGCAATACGGGCAAGTGTGATCCAGCGCACAAGGCAATTTTTGCCGGAACCGTCGATCTGCTCGTCCGCTGGTTATACTTCAGCGCAAATGCCCCTCAGATGGACGCCGCCATGACCGATCCAGCCCTTCTCCCCGACACTACGCCGCGCGCACCGGCGGTGATTCTGCAGTTGCTGGAGAAGCTCGGCCTGCCCCACCAGGTGCTCGGCGACCAGCCCGGCCTGCCCGCTGCCCAGCGCCTGCAGGCGGTACTGCTCGACGATGCGGTCGGCGCCCTGCTGGTGCTGTACCCGCAGAATCAGCTGCTGGACCTCAACCGCCTGGCGGAGCTGACCGGGCGTCAGCTCGCGGCGGTCAAGGCCGAACGCCTGGAACGCATGCTCGGCAAGCACAGCCTGAGCGTCCTGCCGGGGCTGCCGCCGCTGACCAGCTCGCCCTGCCTGTATGACGAACGCCTGCTCGACGTCCCCAGCCTGTTAATCGAGTCCGGCCAGCCCGGCGTGCTGCTGGAAATCCCCAGCGACGCCTTCAAGACTCTGCTCAGCAAAGCCAGTGCGGCGCGCTTCGGCCAACCGATCAGCAGCATCCGGCCGAACCTTGACCGCCCGGATGACGACCGCGCGGAGATCACCCTGGCGGTGCAGACGTTCACCGCGCGGCGCATTCAGCAGCGCCTCGAGGAAACCATCGAAATCCCGCCGCTGCCGGAAACCGCGCAGAAGATCATCCGCTTTCGCGTCGACCCGGACGCCACCGTGGACGACATCACCGGTGTGGTGGAAACCGATCCGGCGCTGGCGGCGCAGGTGGTCAGCTGGGCCGCTTCGCCCTACTACGCCGCCCCCGGCAAGATCCGCTCGGTGGAAGATGCGATCGTCCGCGTGCTCGGCTTCGACCTGGTGATCAACCTGGCCCTCGGCCTGGCGCTGGGGAAAACCCTGAGCCTGCCCAAGGATCAACCGCAGCACGCCACGCCGTACTGGCAGCAGTCGATCTACACCGCGGCGGTAATCGAAGGCCTGACCCGCGCCATGCCTCGCGCGCAGCGTCCGGAAGCCGGCCTGACCTACCTCGCCGGACTGCTGCACAACTTCGGCTACCTGGTCCTGGCCCATGTCTTCCCGCCGCATTTTTCGTTGATCTGCCGGCACCTGGAAGCCAATCCGCACCTGTCGGCCGGCTACATCGAGCAGCACCTGCTCGGCATCACCCGCGAGCAGATCGGCGCCTGGCTGATGCGTTTCTGGGACATGCCGGAAGAACTGGCCAGCGCGCTGCGCTTCCAGCATGACCCGGAATACGACGGCCCGTATGCGGCCTATCCGAACCTGGTATGCCTGGCAGTCAGCCTGCTGCGCAATCGTGGCATCGGCGCGGGGCCGCAGAGCGAGATACCGCAAAGCCTGCTGGATAACCTCGGTCTGAGCCGGGAAAAGGCCGATGACGCGGTGAACAAGGTGCTCGCCGCCGAAACGGCGCTGCGCGAACTGGCTTCGCAGTTCCACCCCGCCACCTGAGCTCACGCAGCAGGCAATCGGCAACTGCAGTAACGACGAAGGGGCCGCGCAGGCCCCTTCGTCGTTTATCGGCGCGGCTTACTTCAGCGCCGCACGCCGCGCGGCGAACACTTCCGGCAGCGCCTTGACGCTACCCTCCAGCAACGACGTGACCGCCGGCTGTTCATACAGCGCCGCGTATTCGGCTAGCTGGCTGCTCGGCATCTGCCGGTAGGCATAGAGCATAAATGACTCGACGGCCTCGGCGCTCGAGGCGCGCAAGGCGTCGGCCTGGGATTTGGTCTGACTGCTCAGCGCCTGTTCGCCGATGGTTTCGCCACGGGCCTTGAGCGCAAGCAACGCCTGGGTCTTGCCCACTTCATAGCGCAGCAGGGTGGCAAGTGTCGTGGTGTGTGCGGCACGGTCGAGACGCCGGATCAGCTCCAGGCGGTCCTGACGCGGCGGGCGCTCGGCGAGCTGCTTGCGGTAGTTCGCCAATCCTTCGCCAGCGTCTTCACCAATCGCCCGTTCGGCGGCGGTGAAGCGCTGGGCCAACGGGCTGTCGAGCAGTTGCTTGGCCTGCTGCAGTTGCGCTTGATCAAGATCGCCGACCAGCCGTTTGGCCAGGTCGAGGCACAGCGCATCGGCGGCGAAGGCCTTGGCCAGTTTTGCCTGCTGCTGCTTGTCCAGCCCGCGCTGCACCAGCGGTGCGCTTTGCTCACAGAGCAGGCGAATGCCGGCCAGTTCGAACACGGGGGCAAAGGCTTCGGCTTTGGGTGGGGCGGCGTGGCTGAAGGTAGCGGCGAACACGAGGGGCAGAACGATGAACAGACGCATGGCGAAAAATCCCGGGGAACTGCGGCCAGCCTAGCGAATGGCGCTGGTGCCGGCCAGCACCGGCGCGCGGGTTTGTGCGATCAGGCAGCCTTTTTCTCGCTGCTCTTCTTTTTCGGCATCAGGTACTTGGTCAGGCCCTGGAACCACATCACCAGCGCAGGGTTGCCCTGGATCTGGATGTCCTTGTTCTGGATGCCCTGCATAAACGCCAGCTGCTTGTTCTTCGCGTTCATGGTGGCGAAACCGTAGGCGCCGTCCTTGAAGCCGATGGCGAAGGCGGGCGCGTCGACGGTGCCGCGCTTGCTGGTGATGCGCTGGTCCTTGACGATGAAATGGCGGGCGACCTTACTGTCCAGAGTGTGCAGCTGGAAGACCATGTCGCGATTGACCAGCTGCTCTTGGAAGGCAGGGTTTTCGCGGCTGGCTTTGGCCATCAGACGGCCCATCATCCACAGGAGAAAACGAAATTTCATGCGCAAGGCCTCGGTAGGGGGTAGACGGCGGCGCGCATTGTAGCGGTTTGCTGCGAGGACTACAGCGGGCGGCGTGAGCGCTTGGCGATGCGGGGGTGAAACGCCCGGAGCCGCGCGGCTCCGGGCTTGCGGCTCAGTTGACGGCGTCTTTCAGGGACTTGCCCGGTTTGAAGGCGACCGTGTTGCTGGCTTTGATCTTGACTGGCTCCCCGGTTTGCGGGTTTTTGCCGGTGCGAGCACCGCGGTGACGTTGAAGGAAGGTGCCGAAACCAACCAGTGTCACACTGTCCTTGCGGTTCAGTGCCCCGGTGATTTCTTCAAGTACGGCGTTGAGTACACGGTTAGCCTGATCTTTGGTCAGATCTGCCTTTTCGGCAATGGCGGCGGCGAGTTCCGGTTTACGCATAAATGCCTCTTTGACGGTTATTGTTGTTGTGTCAGTGCTGCTCGGTACAGAACAGCGCCCAAGGCGCTGCAACAGCGCTGCGCTGCGGCAGACCCTTGGAGAATGGCATGCGAAGTGGCCCTACGCCAGTCTTGTCAGACGGTTTCCTTGGGCACCTTTATGGCGAATCCGACAGAACAGCCGTCAATCACGCCAAAAGTGCAGGCAACTGCTTATTCAGCGCCAGCTTTTCCTGCACCGCCGCGCCGGTCAGCGCGTATCCCAGCAGCGCGCCGGAGGCATCGTGGCAGAGTGCCTTGATGTCGCTGCCGCTGCCCTGCACCGTCCATTCGCCTTGGGTGCCGAGGGGCGGCGGCGATACCACCAGCGGGCAAACCGGCGTTTTCACCGTCACCGGCATGGCGCCGTAACTGACGGCTGTTGGCGTACCGGCCAGGGTCTGCGCCAGGGCGCGGGCGCAGCTCATCAACGGCATCACGTACAGCAAGTTGAGGCCGTCCACCTCGGCGCAATCGCCCAGCGCATAGATGTTGGCGTGGGAGGTGCGCAGCTGGCGATCGACCATCACGCCGCGGTTGACCGCCAGCCCGGCCGCCGCGGCCAGGTCGATGCGCGGGCGCAGGCCGACCGCCGAAAGCACCAGGTCGCAGGCAATCACGCTGCCATCGGAGAGGTGCGCCTGCAGGCCATCCGCGACCCGGTTCAGGCGAGTCAACAGCGGCCCCAGGTGGAAGCGCACGCCGAGGCTTTCCAGCCCGGCCTGAACAGCGCCTGCCGCCGCGGGGTGCAACAGCGCCGGCATCACCTGTTCGCAGGGCGCGACCAGGTCGATCTGATAGCCGGCCAGGCTCAGGTCATTGGCAAATTCGCAGCCAATCAGGCCGGCGCCCAGCAGCAACACGCGCGACTTGCCGGCCGCCGCGGCACGGAAACGGCCGTAATCTTCGAGGTCGTTGACCGAAAAGATCGCATCCGGCGCATCACCTTCCACCGGCACCCGAATCACCTCCGCACCCCAGGCCAGGATCAGGTCGCGGTACGGCACGGCCTCCTCGCCGATCCACAGCTGGCGATGCCCCGGATCGATACCGCTGATGCGCGTGTGGGTGCGAATTTCCGCCTTGAGCTGGTCGGCCATGGCACCCGGCTCGGCCATGCTCAGACCCTCGGCGTCCTTGTTCTTGGCGAACCCGGTCGAGAGCATCGGCTTGGAGTACGAGCGGCCATCGTCCGCGGTGATCAGCAGCAGCGGCGTGTCGCCATCCAGCTTGCGGAACTCGCGCGCCAGGTTGTAGCCAGCCAGGCCGGTACCGACGATCACTACGGGTGCACTCATCTCGAACTCCTCATGGCCGCAACGGCGATGCGTGGTGCTTAGCGGTCTGGCCTGGGTAAAAACAGGGGTAACAAAAAACGGCGACCCGCAGGTCGCCGCTTGAAGGCTTGAGATCAGGCGATCTCGATCATTTCGAAATCCATCTTGCCCACGCCACAATCCGGGCACAGCCAGTCAGCGGGTACATCTTCCCAACGGGTGCCTGGAGCGATGTCTTCATCCGGCCAGCCCTGGCTTTCGTCGTAAATCAGTCCACAGACCACACATTGCCACTTTTTCATAATTACCTCAGGCGAGCTCACGGCTATTGCGCGGGCAAACTACCGTAAATGCACCGATGCGCCAAGCCGCCGCGACGAACGCCGGCCGCCGCAAACGAGCTAAACCGGCGCCCTAGCTTGGTAGAACTCACTGCGGCCAGGCGCGGCGCATTTGTTACACTCGCCGGCCTTTCCCCTGCCGTTGCCCAGACCGTGCCTCACTCTGCTACTGCCCGACCACCACACTGGCTCACCGCCGATCGCCTGCATCCGGCGCCGACCGCTGCGGTGCTCGACTGGCTGTTCAATGAAGAGTCGCTGACCCGTCGCCTTGGCGCGCTGTCCAATGACCGCTTCAGCGTGACGCCGCTGCTGGAGGGCTGGCAGACCCTGCGCACCGACGAGTGTGCCGCGCTGGGCGTAGCCGCCGATAGCGAAGGCTGGGTGCGCGAGGTGTACCTGCGCGGCGCTGGTGAGCCCTGGGTATTCGCCCGTAGCGTGGCCGCGCGCAGCGCCCTGGAAGGCTCCGGCCTGGCACTCGAACGCCTGGGCAGTCGTTCACTGGGCGAGCTGCTGTTCAGCGACCGCGCCTTCGACCGCGGCGAATTGCAGGCTTGCCGCTACCCCGCCGACTGGCTGCCCGCCGCAGTGCGCGCGCAAGGCCTGTGGGCACGCCGCTCGTGTTTCAGCCGCGGCACGCTCGGCGTGCTGGTGGCCGAGGTGTTCTTGCCCGAATTCTGGACCGCTGCCGCTATCGAGCCGCAAGGCAGCCTGTAGGGTGGGTGTCGCTTTTACATCTACCTTGCACCCCCACTGGTGGATCGATAAAGCGTGATCCGCCCTACCGTCCGTATAATCAGCCGCACTTCGCATGGAGACGCGCTCGATGTACACCCGCCTGCTGAAATCGCTCAATCGCCTGCACCCCCGCGCCTGGGACTTCATCCAGCTGATGCGGCTGGACAAACCCATCGGCATTTACCTGCTGCTGTGGCCGACGCTATGGGCGCTGTGGGTCGCGGCTGAAGGCGTGCCGAGCGCGAAAAACCTGTTTATTTTCGTGTTCGGCGTGATCCTGATGCGCGCCGCCGGTTGCGTGATCAACGATTACGCCGACCGCGACTTCGACGGTCACGTCAAACGGACCCAGGCGCGCCCGCTGGCCAGTGGCAAGGTGCAGCCGCGCGAAGCGCTGATCCTGTTCGCCGTGCTGGTGGCGCTGAGTTTCATTCTGGTGCTGTTTACCAACGCCACTACCATCTGGCTGTCGTTCGGCGGCCTGGCCCTGGCGGCGTGCTACCCGTTCATGAAGCGCTACACCTTCTATCCCCAGGTGGTGCTCGGTGCGGCCTTCTCCTGGGGCATGCCGATGGCCTTCACCGCCGAAACCGGCAGCCTGCCGCCGGAGGCCTGGCTGCTGTACATCGCCAACCTGCTGTGGACGGTGGCCTACGACACCTATTACGCGATGGCCGACCGCGACGACGACCTGAAAATCGGGGTGAAATCCACCGCCATCCTGTTCGGCGAAGCCGACCGCCTGATTATCGCCACGCTGCAAGGCTTGGCCCTGCTGTGCCTGATCCTCGCCGGTTCGCGCTTTGAACTGGGCGTGTATTTCCACCTGGGCCTGCTGGTCGCGGCCGCCTGCTTCGCCTGGGAATATCACAAGACCCGCAACCGCAAACCCATGGCCTGCTTCAACGCCTTCCTGCACAACCACTGGGCGGGGCTGGCGATTTTCCTCGGCCTCGTGCTCGATTACGCGTTGAGCAATTAACCGGAAGGCCCTGATGTAGGCTGCTGGCACCTGCAGTTGTCATATCACTGCAATAATTCCGTTATCTAATGCAGCCCCATGACAGCGATATGACCCGAGGCTCGATCCATGGTTGGCAAGAACATTCTGATCGTTGACGACGAAGCGCCCATTCGCGAAATGATTGCGGTGGCACTGGAAATGGCCGGCTATGAATGCCTGGAAGCCGAGAACACTCAGCAGGCTCACGCCATCATCGTCGATCGCAAACCGGACCTGATCCTGCTCGACTGGATGCTGCCCGGCACCAGCGGCATCGAACTGGCCCGCCGCCTCAAGCGCGACGAGTTGACCGGTGATATCCCGATCATCATGCTCACCGCCAAGGGCGAAGAGGACAACAAGATCCAGGGCCTGGAAGTCGGCGCCGACGACTACATCACCAAACCGTTCTCGCCGCGCGAGCTGGTCGCCCGCCTCAAGGCGGTGCTGCGCCGCGCCGGCGCGACTGACAGCGAAACTCCTATCGAAGTCGGCGGGCTGTTGCTCGACCCGATCAGCCACCGCGTCACCATCGACGGCAAGCCGGCAGAGATGGGCCCCACCGAGTACCGTCTGCTGCAGTTCTTCATGACCCATCAGGAGCGCGCCTACACCCGTGGGCAATTGCTCGACCAGGTATGGGGCGGCAACGTGTACGTGGAAGAGCGCACGGTGGATGTACACATTCGCCGGCTGCGCAAAGCCCTCGGCGATGTCTATGAAAACCTGGTGCAAACCGTGCGCGGCACGGGCTATCGGTTCTCGACCAAGACCTAGCGGCTTGCCCACGCGGGTGCGGCGCAGGGTAGGATTGCGCTGGCAGTTCGGTTGGCCGGCAGAATGGATCGATTGGCGGATGAGTTCTAAGTGAATCAAGACTGGCGCGGCCCCCTGATACGCCGCTTGCTGCTGTTGATCGGTGCATGCCTGCTGGTGGGCCTGATCACTGGCGAATATGCCTGGGCGCTGGTGATCGGCCTGGCCGGCTACCTGGGCTGGCACCTGAAGCAATTGCTGCGTCTGCACACCTGGCTGCGCACCCGCGAAGACAATCAGCCGCCACCGGAAGGGTACGGGCTCTGGGGCGAGGTATTCGACAGCATCTATCACCTGCAACGCCGCGACCAGAAGGCGCGCGCCCGCTTGCAGGCCGTGATTGATCGCGTGCAGGAATCAACCGCGGCGCTGAAGGATGCGGTGATCATGCTCGACCGCGACGGCAACCTGGAATGGTGGAACCTCGCCGCAGAAAAACTGCTGGGGCTGAAAACCCTGCAGGACGGCGGCCAGCCGATCATCAATCTGGTACGCGACCCGCGCTTCATCGAGTACTTCGAGCGCAGCAATTACCTGGAGCCGCTGGAACTGCCATCGCCGATCAATGCTCGTCGCCGCCTGCAATTCCATATCACTCAATACGGCAATCGCGAACACCTGATGCTGGTGCGCGACATCACCCGCCTGCATCAGCTCGAACAGATGCGCAAAGACTTCGTCGCCAACGTCTCCCACGAATTGCGCACGCCGCTGACCGTGATTGCCGGTTACCTGGAAACCCTGCTGGATAACGTCGACGAAGTGAACCCGCGCTGGCTGCGGGCGCTGCAGCAAATGCAGCAGCAAGGCGGGCGCATGCAGAACCTGCTCAACGACCTGCTCTTGCTGGCGAAGCTGGAAGCGACCGATTACCCCTCGGACAACCTGCCGGTGGCGGTCGATCTGCTGCTGCTGTCGATCAAGAACGATGCGCAGGCGCTGTCCGCCGAACGCGGCCACCGCATCAGCCTGGAAGCCGATCCGCATCTCAAGCTCAAGGGCAGCGAGGCCGAGTTGCGCAGCGCGTTTTCCAACCTGGTATTCAACGCCGTCAAGTACACGCCCAACGAGGGTCATATCAGCATCCGCTGGTGGGCCGACGAGCACGGCGCGCACCTGGCGGTCGAGGACAGCGGCCTGGGTATCGAGGCCAAGCACCTGCCGCGTCTGACCGAGCGTTTCTACCGGGTGGACTCCAGCCGGGCCAGCAACACCGGCGGCACCGGCCTGGGCCTGGCCATCGTCAAGCATGTGCTGCTGCGCCACCGCGCACGCCTGGACATCGACAGCACCCTGGGCAAAGGCAGCACCTTCACCTGCCATTTCCCCGGCACCCAACTGGTCCGCCGCAGCTAGCCGCCGATCACCGCGGCCGCGCTTGCAAAGGCGGGCGTCTGCCGCCACTCTTTAGCCCTCATCAGCCAACCGAACCCATCATGGACCCCTCCACGAGCTACGTCGCTACCAGCTATTTCGCCGATTTCGGCCTCGTTCTATTCGCTCTGTTTCTGGTCGTGCTCAACGGTTTTTTCGTTGCCGCCGAGTTCGCCATCGTCAAGCTGCGCGCCACTAAGGTCGAAGCGCTGGCGGCCAAGAATGGCTGGCGCGGGCACATCCTGCGCACCGTGCACAACCAGCTGGACGCCTACCTGTCGGCCTGCCAACTGGGCATCACCCTGGCCTCCCTTGGCTTGGGCTGGGTCGGCGAACCCGCCTTTGCTCACCTGCTCGAACCCCTGCTCAGCGCGATCGGCATCGAATCGCCGAAGCTGATCCATGGCATCGCCTTCTTTACCGCGTTCTTCATCATTTCCTACCTGCACATCGTGGTCGGCGAGCTGGCGCCCAAGTCCTGGGCCATCCGTAAACCGGAGCTGCTGTCGCTGTGGACCGCTGCGCCGCTGTACCTGTTCTACTGGGCCATGTACCCGGCGATTTTCCTGCTCAACGCCAGCGCCAACGCCATCCTGCGGATCGCCGGGCAAGGCGAGCCGGGACCGCACCACGAGCACCATTACAGCCGCGACGAGCTCAAGCTGATCCTGCACTCCAGCCGCGCCAGCGACCCCAGCGACCAGGACATGCGCGTGCTCGCATCCGCCGTGGAGATGGGCGAGCTGGAAGTGGTGGACTGGGCCAACTCGCGCGAAGACCTGATCTACCTGTCGCTCACGGCTGCGCTGGATGAAGTGTTCAGCGTGTTCCGCCGGCACAAGTACAGCCGCTACCCGGTGTATGACGAGACCAGCGGCGAGTTTGTCGGCGTGCTGCACATCAAGGACCTGCTGCTGCACCTCTCGCTGCTGGAAATGCTGCCGTCCGCGCTCAAGCTCAGCGAGCTGATGCATCCGGTCGAACGGGTCAGCCGGCACATGCCGCTGTCCAGCCTGCTGGAACAGTTCCGCAAGGGCGGCTCGCACTTCGCGCTGGTCGAGGAGGCTGACGGCAAGGTCATTGGCTACCTGACCATGGAAGACGTGCTGGAGGCCCTGGTCGGCGATATCCAGGACGAACACCGCAAGGCCGAGCGCGGCATCCTCGCCTATCAACCCGGCAAGCTGCTGGTGCGTGGCGACACGCCGCTGTTCAAGGTCGAACGCCTGCTCAGCGTCAACCTCGACCATATCGAGGCCGAAACCCTGGCCGGCCTGATCTACGAAACCCTCAACCGCGTGCCCGCCGAAGAAGAAGTGCTGGACGTCGAAGGCCTGCGCATCATCGTCAAGAAGATGAAAGGCCCGAAGATCGTCCTGGCCAAGGTGCTCAGGCTGGATTGATGCAGCTGGGCGACTGTACTGAAGGCAATAGACTGGCGCTGCATCGGCGCACCTCGCACGGCGGGTAAACGCCATTGCGTCGTTTCACTCGCCCATTCATGCGTTGACCGCCATATCGAGCGTGACGATCATACGTACCGCCTGGAGAGAGGTGAGACGACCTACGCCAGCCATTGCGGCAGACGCGCTTGAACTGTCAACCCACCAGTCGATGACGCTGGATAAAGCCCCGGTCGAGGTAATCCTTCCAACGGCCGAACAGCTTTCCGCCGGCGCTGAGTTCGTACCAACCGAGCAATGCACCGCCGTCGCCGGTCGCCAGCAACGCCAGGCTCTGGCGCTGGGCGCGGTAGGCGCGCAACGGCAGGCCGCGCAAAACAGCGTTGAGATTGTTCGCCAGCACCGGCCCCTGGCGCACCGAGTACACCCCGCTTTTGCGCGCGCCGGGGAAATGGGCGCAGTCGCCGACGGCGAATACGTGCGGGTGCGCTTCGCTCTGCAACGTAGGCGTAACGTGAACGAAGCCGCGCTCATCGCAGCGCAGGCCGCTTTCGGCAAGCCAGGGCAAGGCCTCGGCGCCTGTGGCCAGCAGTAGCCGGCTACCGCGCCAGACCGGCTCGGCGCCGCTGATCAGGCAATCTTCGTCGATCCGATCGATCGGGCAATCTTCGCGCACCTGCACCCCACGCTGACGCAGATGGCCCAACGCGCGCAGGCGCAGGCCAGCCGAATGCCCGGCCAACAAGGGTCCGCCGCAGAACACCGCCAGCTGCGGCACCTGCCCGGCGAGCGCCAGCGCCAGTTCGACCCCGGCCGCACCGCCGCCAAGGATCGCCAGCGGTCGCGGTGCCGCCTGCCACGCTTGCCAGCCGTGCATGAATCCGGCGAAGGGTTTCACCGGTAACAGTTGCATCGCACTGCCGATCTGAGGAGGCGACGACACCTGTCCGCCCACATTCAGCGACAACCAGTCGGCGACCAGCGCCCGGCCATCCGTTAGTTGTACGTGCTGCTGCACCGCCGACACAGCCTGCGCCTCACCGATGATCAGCTCAACCTTGGCGGCGCGGCACAGAGGCTGCAGTTCCACCTGGCAGTCGGCAGCGGCGAAGCGGCCGGCCAGCCATCCCGGCAACATGCCCGAATACCAGGCCGTCGGGCCCGGGCTGAGCAGGCCGATGCGCCCGGGCGGGCGTTCGAGCAGTGCCCAGCGACGCAGTACCCCGAGGTGGGCGTGGCCGGCGCCCAGCAGTAACAGGTCGTAATGATTCATGGCCATTCGCGCCCCTCGCGGTACTGGCTCGGCGCCTGGCCGGTCCAGCGCTTGAACGCGCGGCTGAAGCTGCTGGTGTCGGCGAAACCGAGCAGGTAGGCGATCTCGCTGATGCTGCAGCGCGGGTCGCGCATGTGCTGCAAGGCAAGGCTGCGGCGCGTCTCGCTGAGCAGGCTTTCGTAGCCGCTGCCCTCCTCGGCCAGATGCCGCTGCAGGCTGCGCAGGCTCAGGTGCAGGGCCTGGGCGACGCGCTCGGCAGAGGGTTCGCCATCCGGCAACTGCGCCTGCAGGCAGGCGCGCACCTTGGCGCTCCAGTGACTCGCCTGCAGCTGTTCGAGGGTGCGTTTGAGTACGGCCTCGTTGTGCTCGGCCAGCTCCGGGTTGCCGTCGTCTAGACGCTGTTCAAACGCCGCGCGGGGAAAGCGCAGCAGGTTGTCCGCGGCGCTGAACGACAAAGGCGCGCGAAAGGTGCTGTACCAGGGCTCGGGATCCGCTGGCGCGGCACGTTGCAGGTGCACCGCCAGGGGCGCGAAGTCGCGATTAAGGCGATTGCGGCAACTGCGCACGTAGATTGCCGCGAAGGCATCCAGCGCCTCGGGCGCCGGCGGCGGGCTGCCGGCCGGCACCCAGAAACGGAATTCATAGCTGTCATCGCAGGCGCGCAGTTCCAGTTCGAGCGCGTCGCTGACCACCCGGTGATAACGCACGATGCGCTCGAACATCTCACGCAGGCTGCTGCTGGCGACCAGCGCGTAGCCCAGGGCGTGGAAGGTGGTCGGGCTGACGAACTGCGAAGTCTTCAGGCCCAGCGCCGGGTCGCCGCTGGCCTGCACCGCCAGCTGCCACAGGCGCGTGGTGATCGACAGCGGGCAGCGCGCGTTGGGGTCGTCCAGCAGGTTCGGCTCCAGGCCGGCGGCGCGGCACAGCTCCGTGCTGTCCAGGCCCAGGGCGTCGAGCTGCTTGCGCAGCGCGCGGGTCCAACTGGCCAGGGTGGTGGGTTCAGCTGTCATGCAGGTTGGCGTGTCCGGTCAAAAGGTTGGCGTTCTGGGTCAGGCGCTCCGACGATCCTCGCGACATAGTGGCGCCATGTCAAAACTAGTGACGCCCTGCCACAAGAGGATGTAACCATGACCCACTCCGCCGCAACGTCTTCGTCGATGAGCGATGCCCAGCGCAGCGCCCTGATTCGCGAACAGGTGATGGCCCACGGCGTGGAGCTGCGCCAGCGCTTCCCCCTGCTCAAGCACCAGGATGCGCTGGGCGCCGGCATTCTCGCCTTCGCCCTCGGCGGGATGGTGGTTTCGGCAGCGCTGTATGTCGCCGGCCATATGGCCTGGTGGCTGTGCCTGCTGCTCAATGCCTTCTTCGCCTCGCTGACCCACGAGCTGGAGCACGACCTGATCCACTCGATGTATTTTCGCAAGCGCAAGGTGCCGCACAACCTGATGATGGCGCTGGTCTGGCTCGCTCGGCCAAGCACCATCAACCCCTGGGTGCGCCGCCATCTGCACCTCAATCACCACAAGGTGTCCGGCACCGAAGCCGATCTGGAAGAACGCGCCATCACCAATGGCGAGCCCTGGGGCTTGGCCCGTCTGTTGATGGTCGGCGACAACATGATGTCGTCCTTCATCCGCTTCCTGCGTGCGAAAACCCGTCAGCACCGCTGGATGATTGTCAGCCGCACGCTCAAGGTCTACGCGCCGCTGGGTCTGCTCAACTGGGGCACCTGGTACCTGTTCCTCGGGTTCCACGGCGCCAATGCCGTCGCCAGCCTGCTGGGCGCGCCGATCGCCTGGTCGGCGACCACCCTGGAGGTGATGAGCGTGGTGAATATCGCCGTGGTGGTGCTGGTTGGCCCCAATGTGCTGCGGACGTTCTGCCTGCACTTCGTCAGTTCCAACATGCATTACTATGGTGACGTCGAACCGGGCAACGTGATCCAGCAGACCCAGGTGCTCAATCCCTGGTGGCTGTGGCCGCTGCAGGCGTTCTGCTTCAACTTCGGCAGCAGCCATGCGATTCACCACTTCGTGGTCAAGGAACCCTTCTATATCCGTCAATTAAGCGTGCCATTCGCCCACCGGGTGATGCGCGAGCACGGCGTGCGCTTCAACGATTTCGGCACCTTCGCCCGAGCCAACCGCTGGACCCGCCGCGCCAGCAAGCAATCGGTACAACAACCTCAGACTGCATGACCACAGACGCGGCGCCGAAACAGGCGCCGCGTTGCCCTCGCCCCCTTAGCGGTAAGCCTTCATGAATGTACTGATCGTCCATGCGCACCCGGAGCCGCAATCCTTCTGTGCGGCGATGCAGCGGCTGGCCTATGCCACCTTGAGCGGAGCCGGGCACCAGGTGCAGGTGTCGGACCTGTATGCGATGAACTGGAACCCGGTCGCCTCCGCCGCGGACTTCGGCCAGCGCAGCGAGCCCGACTACCTCGTGTATGCCCTGGAGCAACGTCACGCCTATGGCCAGCGGACGCTGGCACCGGACATCACCGCGGAGCTGGACAAGCTGCTGTGGGCGGATCTGCTGATTCTCAATTTTCCACTCTACTGGTGCTCGGTGCCGGCCATCCTCAAGGGCTGGATCGACCGCGTGCTGGTCTCCGGCGTCTGCTACGGCGGAGTGCGGTTCTATGACCGCGGCGGCCTGCGCGGCAAGCGTGCACTGCTGAGCCTGACCCTCGGCGCTCAGCCGCACATGTTTGCCGACGAGAACGCCATCCACGGCGAGCTGGAGACCATGCTGCGGCCGCTGCAGCGTGGCACCCTGGCCTATGCCGGGCTCGGCGTGCTGCCGCCGTTCGCCGCCTACCACGTGCCCTATATCGACCACGCCGCGCGCGAGCAGATGCTCGCCGACTACCGCCGCTACCTGCTGCAACTGGACGAATTGGCCCTGCTGGAAATGCCGACCCTGGACGCTTACGACGGCCGGCTCCGGCCGCTGCACCGATGAAGACCTGGATCTGCGTGGTCTGCGGGCTGATCTATGACGAGGCCGCGGGCTGGCCCGACGAAGGCATCGCCGCCGGCACCCCCTGGAGCGAGGTTCCCGAGGATTGGCTGTGCCCGGATTGCGGGGTAGGCAAAGCCGACTTCGAGATGCGCGAGATTTAGCAAGCCCGGTGCGCATGGCGCACCCTACGTGGTGGAGTTGCTGGCCTTTCTTGGCTTGACGGCCGGCTTCGCCTGCAATCTACGCACTTGCAAATACCCGTAGGGTGCGCCGTGCGCACGCACCAGCTGAAACTAGCGTCGCTCAAGCAACTGCGGGTCGGCAAAATAACTCTCAGCACGCTCGCCAGTGTTGTCGCTGTCGGCGGCGAACACCACACCGAGAATGCGCCGTGGCGCGCTGCCGAAAGCGGCGATGGCATCGGCGCGCAGGTCGCGGCTTTCCGTCAGCCATTGCCCGAGCGGCGCCTCGGGGCCACGCAGCACATGCATCTCCACTGTCTCGGTATAGGCGCTGCGGGCGTGCTCGCCGGGCGCCATGCGGTTGTCCCAGACGTAGCTGAGGGTCGCCGCCGGCAGCTCCGGATCGAAGAAGGTGCGCGCCAGGCGCAGCTTCTGCCGGGTAACGAACGACAGGTTATCCAGCGGGTAATCCAGCAGCACATACACCCGCGCCGCGTAATCGTCGCCCTCGCGAGTGGCGAAGCGCGCCTGGTCGAGCGTGCGCTCGGTGCGCCATTGCCAGCTCAGTTGCCAAGGCTGATCGCCCGGTAGATCCAGTGGATGCAGCAGCCCGCCGGCAGCCGCATCCGCCTCTATGCGCAACACCGACCGGCCCCCCTGCTCGACCAGGCCGCGCGCGGAAGGCGTGAGTTTGGGAATATCCGCCAGGCGCCAGGGCGCCGACCATTCGCCATTGGGCGGGCCGGCTGTCCAGGGCGTTAGCTGATTTTCGGCACTGGCGTGCAGCACCAGTAGCAACAGGGTGAACGGCAAATAACGCATTAGGCTATGACCCACCAATTATGACCCACCAATGAGTAGGGTGCGTCATGCGCACCTTGGACGTCGCATCGCTGGTGCACAGGGCGCACCCTACAGAATCTGGCCCTCTCATGCTCAGCGGCGGTAACCGAACGAGATCGCCGCGCATTATCCGCGCCGCCAACGGTGGAAGCGCTCGACCAGACGCAGCAACCCCTGCGGCGCATGGGCCCGCTTCCATTCGCCGGCCGCGTATTTATTCGCTTCGGCCATGGTCGGGTAGCTGTGGATGGTGCCGAGAATCTTGTTCAGCCCCAGGTTGTGCTTCATCGCCAGCACGTATTCGGCGAGCAGTTCGCCGGCGTGTTCGCCGACGATGGTTGCGCCGAGAATCCTGTCCTTACCCGGCACGGTCAGTACTTTCACGTAGCCGTGGGCGGCCTCGTCGGCAATCGCCCGGTCCAGGTCGTCGATGCCGTAACGGGTCACCTCGTAGGCGATGTTCTGCGCCCTGGCCTCGCCCTCGGAAAGACCAACACGGGCCACTTCTGGATCGGTGAAGGTACAGGCGGGGATCACCCGGTAATCCACCTTGAAGCGTTTGAAGCCGCTGAACAGCGCATTGACCGCGGCGTACCAGGCCTGGTGCGCCGCGACATGCGTGAACTGATAAGGCCCGGTCACGTCGCCCACCGCGTAAATGTTGGGGAAGCGTGTCGCCAGGTACTCGTCGGTTTCCAGGGTGCCGTTTGGCCGCACGGTCAGGCCCAATTCCTCGACGCCGTAACCCGTGACATTGGCCACCCGGCCGAGCGCTAGCAGCAGACAATCGAAGGCGATGGTCACTTCCTCGCCGGTATCCAGGCGACGGGCGACCATGCGCTGCTCGCCGTTGACCAACTCGAAGCGCTCCGCGCGATGCTGCAGACGCACATCCACACCGTCGTTGCGCAGGCTCTGCAACACCAGCTCGCTGGCATCGGCGTCTTCGCGCGGCAATAGGCGTTCGGCCAGTTCCACCTGAATCACCTGGCTGCCAAGGCGCTGGAACGCCTGGGCCAGTTCGCAGCCGATCGGCCCGCCGCCCAGCACCAGCAGCCAGCGCGGCTGTTCGCGCAGGCTCCAGATGGTATCCGAGGTGTACGCCTGCACCTGCTCCAAGCCGGGAATCTTTGGCACCAGCGGCCGCGCGCCGGCGGCGATAATCAGGTTGCGGCTGCTCAGGGTCTGGCCGTTCACCTCGACGGTCCAGGGCGAGGTGATGGTCGCTTCACCCTGGATCACTTCGACGCCCAATTCGGTGTAGCGCTGCACGGAGTCGTGCGGCTCGATGTCGGCAATCACCCGCTGGATGCGCTGCATCACGGCGGGGAAATCCACCTGGCCCTGCACGCTGGTAAAGCCCAGGGCCGGCGCTTTCTTCAGCTCGTTGGCCAGCTTGGCCGAACGCAGCAATGCCTTGGACGGCACGCAGCCGGTGTTCAGGCAGTCGCCGCCCATCTGGTGTTTTTCGATCAGGCTGACCTTGGCCTTTACCGCGGCGGCGATATAGGCGCTGACCAGGCCGCCGGCACCCGCGCCGATCACCAGCAAGTTGCGGTCGAAGCTGTCCGGGCGCAGCCAGCCGGCATACACGCGGCGTGCTTGAATCAGGCCGAGCAGCTTGCGCGCGATCAGCGGAAACACCCCGAGCAGAACAAAGGCCCCGAGCAGGCCCGGCGAGAGGATGCCGCCCAGCGAGTCGAGTTGGCCCAGCTCGCGCCCGGCATTCACGAACACCAGGGTGCCTGGCAGCATGCCGAGCTGGCTGACCCACCAGTAGGTGCGCACCGGCAGGCGGGTCAGACCCATCGCCAGGTTGATCAGAAAGAACGGGAAGATCGGCACCAGGCGCAGGGCGAACAGGTAGAACGCACCCTCGCGCTCAATGCCCTGGTCAATGCTTGCCAGACGCTGACCGAAGCGCGCCTGCACCCAGTCGCGCAACAGGAAGCGGCTGCTGAGCATCGCCAGCGTCGCACCCAGGGTGGACGCGAAGGACACCAGCACAAAGCCCTGCAGCAAACCGAACAGCGCACCGGCCAGCAGCGTCATCAGGGCGGCGCCCGGTAGTGATAACGCGGTAACCGCGACGTAGGCGACAAAGAACACCCCCGCGGCCAGCCACGGCTGCGCGGCGACCTGGGCATTAAGCGCGGCCTGCTGCGCCTTGAGCGCGTCGAGGTTGAGGTATTGACCGATATCGAACACGAAGAAGCTGCCAAGCAGCGCCAGGATCACAGCCATCAGTGCGAGTTTGCGGCTATTCATGGTTCAGCGCCTCCAGTGCGCACAGGCTCTGACACAGGCTGAAGCCGGCCAGTAGGGCGCGCTGCGGTTGTTCAGTGGCGCCGCCGAGGATGCGTGCGCGGTACGACAGGGCCGCTGGGCTGCCCGCGGGCCACTGGCGGTCGAAATCGGCGAGAAAGGGGTCATGGGCGTAGTTCAACGGCAATGCCTCGATAAACAGGGTGCCGCGCTGGCAGCGATAGAGCGCGGCCGGGTGCGGCGTGGTGGCGATGCGGCTGAGCAGGCCGTAGCGGCCGCCCGCGAAATTCGGCAAGCCGGCCGCGCCGTTATTGATCAACGCACCTTCGGCTAAGTTCAGCGCCACGGCCAAACAGGTGTGACTGGTGGCCAGCACCTGCACGCGATTGACCCTCAACCACTGATTGAGCTGCCGCTGACGCTCCGCCCCGGCCAGCGCCTCGCGGGCACAATCCCAACCGGCCAGGGACTGTTCGTCGCCGTGGCTGATCGCCACGCGCTGACCGCCAACGCTAACCAGCGCCGTAGCCGGACGGGCGGCCAGGCGCGCGGCCATACCGGGAAGCTGCTGCACGGTGCGGTTCAGCTCGGCCTGAATGGCGTTGGAGCGCGCCACCACGGCATCATCAACCGAACCCGGGTAGGCGCAACCGCAACCGGCGCCGCTGTCGTCGGCACGGCCCAGTTCGGTTTCGACATTGCCGCGCAGGGCCAGGTGGCCGGCGAGACCTTGCTCGATCGCCTGGAAAACCTCGGGATCGCAGTCGAACCAGTGGGCATCGCCGTTAAACACCACGCGCGCCGCTGGCTCCGCGGCCAGCCGCCGCTGCAACGCTGCCAGGGCCTGGCGATTGCCATACAGGCCGCCGACCACATAGAGCGTCTGGCAATCGAACAACGGCTCACCGGCAAACGCATGGCGGGCCAGGCGGTAGTCCAGCGGGCAATCACGACCGGCGCGCATCAGTGCGTTCTCCTTGGCCAACTGAGTAGCGAATAGCCCAGCGTGCTGCGCCAACCTGGGTAGGGTGCGCCGCGCGCATCGATTCCGCGGACAGGTTCTTGGTGCGCACAGCACACCCTACGGGGCCTGGCTGTCGAGCGTTGAGTGCTGCAGAGCCCTGGGGCGCAGCCTTGCACTTGCCACGCAGCATCAGCAATCCTCCGTAGCCAGCCGGGCAGCAAATAGCCGAGCACGCAGAGGCCCAGCCCATAGAGGTTAGTGCCGAGCAGCAGCGCGTACTTGCCGTCGCCAATGGCCCAGCTTTGCGGAATCCAACCGAAGGTCAGGGCGACGCCAAGGCCCAGGCCGGTCCAGAAACTCAGGTGGAAACCCAGTCGGGTCGGCCGGGTCAGGCCATGCAGGATAAACACCGGCGCCAGGCCAATCACCATGGTGCCGCTGATGGTGGTGGCTTTGAGAATATCGGTGCCGGCGATCATCGGCAGGTTGCCGAGCAGGGCGAACAGCACCATGACCGCCATGCCCACCCCGAGCGCCTTCTGCCCCAGGTCGCGACCGGCCAGCAGCGGCAGGTCACGGCCGGCCAGCTTAGCCAGGCTGGAAAAAGTCGAGTCGAGGGTCGAACCGGCGGCCGAGACCATCACCACGGTCATCAGCAGCAGCGCGCCGATGCCCATGGCCTTGGCCAGCGCGGCCGGTACGTTATCCGATCCTTCAATACCCATGAGTTGCGCATGCACGCCGATCAGGCTGAACGCGAAGATGGCGATAAAACCCAGCACCCCGGCGATCACGAACGAGCGGCGCATGGTCTTTTCTTCGCTGATAAAACCGCGGTCGGTCAGCACCGGATCATGAAAGCCGTAACTGAAAGCCTGCAGGCCGGCGACCAGCAGCAGGTCGACGCCGGCTTTCAGCGCCCAGTTGCTGGTGCTGGCCAGTTCGCTGGGCGAATGCTGCGGCAATACCATGCCAAGCACCCAGACCAGGGCGATGACGAAGATCGCCGCCTGCGCCGCGTCGGTGAGGATCGAGCTGCGCAGCCCGCCGCGCAGGCTGTAGGCCAGCGTGACGGCGGTGAACAACAGCGCCGCGCCGATGAATTCGAGGCTGCCGGACGCGCCGTAATAACCGCCGACCACTGCGGTGTTGCTCCACACCTCGTTGAACAGGCGAATCAGGATTGCCGCGGAAAATGCCAGCGCGGCGCCACGGCCGTAATGGCTGCTCAAGAAACTCACCAGGCCGGTGGCGGCGAAACGCCGACGCAGGCGGTAGATGACGAAGCCGGTCAGCGGAATCGACAGCCAGTACATGGCGTAGGCCAGGCCGCCGACTAGGCCGTAGCTCGCCCCCAGGTTGGCGGCATTGGTCACCGATTTGGCGAAGATCCAGCTGATAAAGATGCTTGAGGTGATCAGCCAGGGAGACGCGCTACGGCCCTGGTTGTCCTCGCCGTTGAAGAAGCCACCGACCGTCACGGCACGGGGCGACAGCGCCAACATCAGCGCGCCGTAAACCACGAGAAAGCCCCAGAAAAACAGCCCCGTAGTGCTGGTGAGTTGCATGAACCGATCCTTAGTTGATGGATATATCACCGGACGTAGGGTGCGCCGCGCGCACCAGCACAAGTCACGGCTTCATTGGTGCGCATGGCGCACCCTATTCATTCAGTCGCCGCCGCAGCTTGAGCCCTGCCCCGCTGTGCAGCAAAGCAGTGGCCCTGTTAATCATTCAGCGTGCCGCCGCGTGTAGGGTGCGCCGCGCGCACCAGTACAAGCCACGGTTTCATTGGTGCGCATGGCGCACCCTACTCATTCAATGCGCCGCCGCAGCTTGAGCCCTGCCCGGCCGTGCAGGCAAAGCAGTGGCCCTGTTAATCATTCAGCGTGCCGCCGCGTGTAGGGTGCGCCGCGCGCACCAGCACAAGCCACGGCTTCTTGGTGCGCATGGCGCACCCTACTCATTCAGTGCGCCGCCACAGCTTGAGCCTTGCCCGGCCGTGCAGGCAAAGCAGTGGTCGCGGGTGACGATCGGGTTGCCGTCCAGCGTGGCGCTGAGCAGGTCGCGCAGGTGCGGGCGCTGGCGGCCGATCAATTGGCCTTGCAGTTGCAACGGCAGGTCGAGCATCTGGTTGAAGTCGCAGTCGTACAGGTAGCCCTGCCAATCAACGCTGACCAGCGAGCGACACATCAGCGGCTCGAGGTTTTCCGGGCGATAGCTGTCCCGCAGCAGTTGCATGTAGTCGTTGAACTGGCCCTTGCTGACCAGGGTGCTGCCAAAGCGCGCGATCGGTTGGTTGGTGATGGTCAGCAGGTGATTGAACTGGATGCCGAAGTCTTCCAGCAGGTGGCGCTTGTAGTCGGCTTCCAGGGCAACCTGCGGCGGCGGCAGGCTCGGGCCCTGCGGGTTGTACACCAGGTTCAGCACCAGGCCGCTGTCCGGCTGGCCGTAACCGAGGGCATTGAGTTGCTGCAGGCCCTTGATGCTGGCGTCGAACACCCCATCACCGCGCTGCTTGTCGACGTTATCGCGCGAGTAACAGGGCAACGAGGCGCTGACTTCCACGCCCTGGTCGGCAAGAAACTGCGCCAGGTCTTCGTAGCCCGGTTCGCTGAGAATGGTCAGGTTGCAGCGGTCGATTACCCGTAAACCTTCACGCCGCGCGTGCATGACAATCTCGCGAAAACGCGGATGCATTTCCGGCGCGCCGCCGGTGAGGTCGAGCGTGTGCACCGGGTGCGCATCAATCACCTGATGCAGCAGCGCCAGGCTTTCGTCGGTCATCGCTTCGGTACGGGTCGGCCCGGCATTGACGTGACAATGCAGGCAGCGCTGGTTGCAGCGGTACGTCAAGTTGATCTGCAACGCTTCCAGTGCACCGCGGCGAATGGGCGGAAACGCGAGTTGGTCGAGCAGCGGAAGCATGGCGTGCAAGAGTGACTCCTTGGCCTATCGTAAGCAGGTTCGCACAACGCTGGATGAGCGGCATGTCGTGCCTGCAAGTCTGCGGCGATGCGCTTTATCTTTCTATAGAAGCTAGAGAGCGACTGTGCGTATTTGTTACAGCGCTTCGAAACATGGCTGCCTTTAAGTTATACAAATCTTATACAAATAAGGCAGAATCGGCGAACTTCATCACGAGGGACGATCAATGCTGCGCCTGATCCTGTTTTTCATCGCTGGCTTCCTGGCCGTGCCGTTCTTCCATCAGCCCGTGCTTGGCGTGCTCAACGCACTGGCCGTGGTGCCGGTGGCGCCGTTTAACCTCAGCCCAACCGCGCCGCTGGGCGTACCCGCACTGGTCTCTGCGTCTTTCTGGGGTGGCGTCTGGGCGGTGGTCATGTTGCTCGTGTTGCGCTGGGATGCAGCCAAACCGCAGCCGTGGCTCAAGGCATTGCTGTTCGGCGGCATCGCGCTGACGACGGTGGCCCTGCTGGTGGTGTTTCCGCTCAAGGGCATGGGGCTCGATCCGGCGAAGCTGCCGGGGCGCTTTCTGATCGGCTTCTTGGTCAACGCGGCCTGGGGTGTCGGCACCCTGATATTCGCGCGCACCCTGTTCGCGCGCTGAACCTGCTCATTCTTTTTGCAAAGGAACATCGTCATGCTTGTTCGCCTCACCTATGCCAGCCGCGCCAGCCATTCGGTATCTGCCGAGCTGATCCGCGAGATCCTCGACAGCTCGCAGCGCAACAACCCGGCCCGTGGGCTGACCGGCATTCTCTGCTGCAACGCCGATATCTTCCTGCAAGCCCTGGAAGGCCCACGCGACGCGGTCAACGCTCTGTACAACCGGATCGGCGAAGACACCCGGCACAAAGACCTGACAATCCTCGACTACGCGGAAATCGACGCACGCCGCTACGCCAACTGGAGCATGGGCTGGGCCGGCGCCAAGCAGGTCAACCGCGAGCTGTTCCTCAAGTACTCCGGCAGCGATCGCTTCGACCCGTTCAGCATGAGCGCGGCGCAGATCGGCAACCTGCTGCTGGAACTGAGCAACACCGCAACCGCCATCAAATCCCCGGTACTCGGTTAGCCGTCTGCACGGCGAGCCTGACTGACGGCCCATAAAAAACCCGCGTTGCAGGCCGTACAAGCAGCCTGCAACGCGGGTTTTTCAGTGGCGCGGCCTAGCTCACGCCAGTTCGTCGAAGCACTCGGCAATGATCGCCAGGCCCTTGTCCAGCAGCGCGTCTTCGGCCGTCAGCGGCACCAGCACCCGCAGCACATTGCCGTAGGTACCGCAGGACAGCAGGATCAGGCCCTTGTCGCGAGCCTTGGCCACCACCTGACCAACCAGCGCCGCCGCCGGCTTGTGATGATCGCCGCCTTCGAACAGCTCGACCGCGATCATGGCGCCAAGGGCACGCACATCGCCGATTACCTTGTGCTTGGCCTGAATCGCCTTGAGCCCGGAGACCAGACGCTCGCCGACGGCCTTGCAGCGATCCAGCAGGTTTTCTTCCTCGAATACCTCGATCACCGCCAGCGCCGCAGCGCACGCAATCGGGCTGCCGGCGTAGGTACCGCCCAAACCGCCTGGGGCGATGGCGTCCATGTACTCGGCCTTGCCGCACACGCCGGCCACCGGGAAACCGCCGGCGATGGATTTGGCGAAGGTGGTCAGGTCGGCGGCGACGCCCATCTGCTCCATCGCGAAGAAGGTGCCGGTACGCCCAGCGCCAGTCTGCACTTCATCGGCAATCAACAGGATGCCGTGCTGATCGCAGAGCGCGCGCAGGCGCTGCATGAAGTCCTTCGGCGCAACATAGAAGCCGCCCTCGCCCTGTACCGGCTCGATGATGATCGCGGCAATGTCGCGCGGCTCGGCGTCATTCTTGAAGATCCGCTCAATGCTGGCGATCGCATCATCCGTGCTGACGCCATGCAGCTCGCACGGGTACTGGGCGCGGAAGATGCCGCCGGGCATTAGGCCCATGCCGGCCGAATACGGCACCACTTTGCCGGTCAGACCCAGGGTCATCATGGTGCGACCGTGATAACCGCCGGTGAAGGCAATCACCCCGGCGCGGCCGGTGGCGGCGCGGGCGATCTTCACCGCGTTTTCCACCGCTTCTGAACCGGTGGTGACCAGCAGGGTTTTCTTGGCGAAATCGCCCGGTACGCGCGCGGCGACTTTCTCGCACAGTTCGACGTAAGGCTCATAGGCGAGCACCTGGAAGCAGGTATGGGTCAGCTTGTTCAGCTGCGCCTTCACCGCGGCGATCACCTTGGGATGCAGGTGACCGGTGTTGAGCACCGCGATGCCGCCGGCGAAGTCGATGAACTCGCGACCCTCGACGTCGGTCACGGTGGCGTTCTTCGCCGATTCGGCAAAGATCGGGTGGATCTGGCCAACGCCGCGCGGAACGGCGGCCATGCGGCGTTGCATCAGGGATTCGTTGGTCTTGCTCATACAGTCCTCATTCGCCGGCTATCAGGTAGGCGTAGTTCAAAGAGGGGGTAACCGATAAGGCGCGGCGGCATTCGATGATCGACCGCAGGGCATCCCGATTACAGGAATTAAAGTCTGTAGCTTAGGCTGGCTCACTATCAGATGGCGCAGTCTTGCGTCACGCCGAAGATCGGTCCAACCAATGTTTTTCATGCCATACATCTTGGAAATTGACTAACCGGTTGCCGACTTTATCGCCGGCACTACAACTCACCTAGGGTGCGCCGTGCCGTGCGCACCATCGCGTGGATCAGTGCGCACGGCGCACCCTACGGAGTGATTTAGATACCCAGGCACAGGTATTTGATTTCCAAGTAATCTTCGATGCCATACTTGGAACCTTCACGGCCCAGGCCTGACGCCTTGACGCCACCGAAGGGAGCGACCTCGTTGGAAATCAGACCGGTATTGACGCCGACCATGCCGTATTCCAGGGCCTCGGCCACACGGAAAACCCGACCCAGATCGCGGGCATAGAAGTACGATGCCAGGCCGAACTCGGTGTCGTTGGACATGGCAATCACCTCGGCCTCGTCCTTGAAGCGGAACAGCGGCGCCAGCGGGCCGAAGGTTTCTTCCTTGGCTACCGCAGCGTTCATCGGCACGTCGAGCAGGATGGTCGGCTCGAAGAAACTGCCGCCCAGCGCATGGGGCTTGCCGCCGGTGAGCAGTTTGGCGCCTTTGCTCAGCGCATCGGCGATATGTTCCTGCACCTTGGCGACGGCCTTGTCGTCGATCAGCGGACCGGTGGTGGTGCCGTCGTCCAGGCCGTTACCGATCTTCAACTTGGCCACCGCGACCTTCAGCTTCTCGGCGAAGGCATCGTAGACGCTGTCCTGGATATACAGGCGGTTGGCGCAGACGCAGGTCTGGCCGTTGTTGCGGTATTTGGAGATCAAGGCACCTTCGACAGCGGCGTCCAGATCGGCGTCGTCAAACACGATAAAGGGCGCATTGCCGCCCAGCTCCAGCGACACCTTCTTGATGTCCTTGGCGCATTCGGCCATCAGCTGACGGCCGATTTCGGTCGAGCCGGTGAAGCTCAACTTGCGCACAATCGGGTTGCTGGTCAGCTCGCTGCCAATATCGCCGGCGCTGCCGGTAACCACACTCAGCACGCCTTTCGGAATGCCCGCGCGATGCGCCAGCTCGACAAGGGCCAGGGCAGAGAAAGGGGTCTGCGAAGCTGGCTTGATCACCATGGTGCAACCGGCAGCCAGGGCCGGGCCGGCTTTACGGGTAATCATTGCCGCCGGGAAATTCCACGGGGTAATCGCGGCGGTCACGCCAATCGGCTGCTTGATCACGATCAGGCGCTTGTCCGGCTGGTGACCGGGAATCACGTCGCCATAGACGCGCTTGGCTTCCTCGGCAAACCACTCGATAAAGGAGGCGGCATAAGCAATCTCGCCTTTGGCTTCGGCCAGCGGCTTGCCCTGCTCCAGAGTCATCAAGCGGCCGAGGTCGTCCTGGTTTTCCATCAGCAATTCGAACCAGCGACGCAGTTTGCCCGCGCGCTCCTTGGCGGTCAGCGCACGCCAGGCCGGCAAAGCACGGTCGGCCGCTTCGATGGCACGGCGAGTTTCCGCTGCGCCCATCTTCGGCACGCTGCCAATGGTCTCGCCCGTGGCCGGGTTGTTGACCTTGATGGTCTGGCCGCTGTCGGCATCCAGCCAGGCCCCATCGATATAGGCTTGCTGACGGAACAGCTGGGTGTCTTTCAGTTGCATGACAATCTCCTTGATTCCGACACCCTGGCATCGGACGGTTTCGTTAAGGCGCTACGCGCGCGACTTGGGCGACCGCTACGGCCTGCCACCACTCTTGAAAAGCCTCAGACCACACGCGCGAACGGATTGCAGCATGCGATATAACGTTTTTGCCAAGAGCGTTTGAAATCTCAAACGAATCCTAGGGTCGCCATGGGTAAAGGGCAATAGCATGTTCGAAAAAATTAACGAAACCAGCCAACGATGGCGCTTTTAACCAACAGCACTCCAGACACCCAGCCCGCTCGTGCAGAATCGCGAACGACACCCAGCATGGACGCCTGCCAGCGAGATGCGTATGATTGCGCCCGCGCTGCACCAGTAGCTCAGCTGGATAGAGTACTGCCCTCCGAAGGCAGGGGTCGTGGGTTCGAATCCCGCCTGGTGCGCCATATATAGAAAAGGCCTCACGTGAAAACGTGGGGCCTTTTTGCTTTGCCGGCTGGCTTGCGGCGCCAAAGCCTTCCCCGCCTAAAGCACCTCCGCCTGTCTCAAAGCGGCGATCTGTTCGGCGCATAGTCCCAGCCATCGCTGCAATACCTGCTCGGTGTGTTCGCCCAGCAAGGGCGGGGCGTTGCGGTGTTGGACTGGGGTGGCGGAAAGGCGGATCGGGCTGGCAACTTGTGGCACCGAGCCGGCCAGGGCATGGGGCAGTTCGAAGCGCAGGCCGCGGGCCTGCACCTGGGGGTCGGCGAAGACCTGGGCCAGGTCGTTGATCGGCCCGCAGGGCACGCCGGCCTGTTCCAGTGCGCTTATCCATTCTGCGGTGGTTTTGAACACCGTGGCCTGGCGCAGCAGCGGGATCAGTTCGCCGCGATGGGCAACCCGAGCGCTGTTGGTGGCAAAGCGGGGGTCATCGGCCAAAGCCAGACCGGCGACCTCGCAGAATTTGCGGAACTGGCTGTCGTTGCCGACCGTGAGGATGAAGTCGCCATCAGCCGTGGGGAAATCCTGATAGGGCACGATATTCGGGTGCGCGTTACCCAGGCGCCGCGGCGAGGTACCGGTGGTCAGGTAATTCATCGCCTGGTTGGCCAGGCAGGCGACCTGCACATCGAGCAGTGCCATGTCGATATGCTGGCCGGTGCCGGTCCGCTCGCGGCTGACCAGGGCGGCGAGGATAGCCGCGGTGGAATACAGGCCGGTGAGGATATCGGTCAGCGCCACGCCGATCTTGACCGGCCCGGCGCCCTCTTCGCCTTCGGCGCGGCCGGTCAGGCTCATCAGCCCACCGAGGCCTTGAATCATAAAGTCGTAGCCGGCTCTTTTCGCATAGGGGCCGTCCTGACCGAAACCGGTGATCGAGCAGTAAATCAGCTTCGGGTTGATCGCCTGTAACGCGGCGTAATCGAGGCCGTATGCGGCCAGGCCGCCGACCTTGAAGTTCTCGATCAGAATGTCGGACTTGGCCGCCAGCTCGCGGACGATGCGCTGGCCTTCGGCCTGGGTGAAATCCACGGTGACCGATTGTTTGTTGCGGTTGGCGGACAGGTAATAGGCCGCCTCGCTGGTGTTTTCGCCGGCGGCGCTCTGCAGAAACGGCGGACCCCAGTGCCGGGTGTCGTCGCCGACCTTGGGCCGCTCGATCTTGATCACCTCGGCGCCGAGGTCGGCGAGAATCTGCCCGGCCCAGGGCCCGGCGAGCACGCGGGAGAGATCGAGAACACGCAGATGGGACAGGGCACCGGGCATGGAGACTCCGTAGGGTGCGCCGTGCGCACCGACAGCAAACAGGACGTGGCCGGGTTAGCGGTGTAACCCATTGGGCGATCTGATGGGGCTCTGCGCACCGCCATCAAAGCGAGGTGCGCGTGGCGCACCCTACTCAGAAGAAAGCTTGAATCCCGGTTTGTGCGCGGCCGAGGATAAGCGCATGCACGTCGTGCGTGCCTTCGTAGGTGTTGACCACTTCGAGGTTGACCAGGTGGCGGGCCACGCCGAACTCGTCGCTGATGCCATTGCCGCCGAGCATGTCGCGGGCCATGCGTGCGATATCCAGGGCCTTGCCGCAGCTGTTGCGCTTCATGATCGAGGTGATTTCCACCGCAGCGGTGCCTTCGTCTTTCATCCGGCCGAGACGCAGGCAGCCTTGCAGAGCCAGGGTGATTTCGGTCTGCATGTCGGCCAGCTTCTTCTGGATCAGTTGGTTGGCGGCCAGCGGCCGGCCAAACTGCTGGCGGTCCAGGGTGTACTGGCGGGCGGTGTGCCAGCAGTATTCGGCGGCGCCCAGCGCGCCCCAGCTGATGCCGTAGCGGGCAGAGTTGAGGCAGGTGAACGGACCTTTCAGGCCGCGCACGTCGGGGAAGGCGTTCTCTTCCGGGCAGAACACGTTGTCCATGACGATCTCGCCGGTGATCGAGGCGCGCAGCCCGACCTTGCCGTGAATGGTCGGCGTGCTCAGGCCCTGCCAACCTTTTTCCAGGACGAAGCCGCGGATTTCGCCAGCATCATCCTTGGCCCACACCACAAACACATCGGCGATTGGCGAGTTGGTGATCCACATCTTGCTGCCGCTGATGCGGTAGCCGCCGTCGACCTTTTTCGCCCGAGTGATCATCGAGCCTGGGTCGGAGCCGTGGTTTGGCTCGGTGAGGCCGAAGCAGCCGATATATTCACCGCTGGCCAGCTTGGGTAGGTACTTCTGCTTGGTCGCCTCGTTGCCGAACTCGAAGATTGGCACTATCACCAGCGACGACTGCACGCTCATCATCGAGCGGTAGCCGGAGTCGACGCGCTCCACTTCGCGGGCGATCAGGCCGTAGCACACGTAGTTCAGGCCGCTGCCGCCATAGGCTTCGGGGATAGTGGCACCGAGCAGGCCGGTTTCGCCCATCTCGCGGAAGATCGCAGGATCAGTTTGCTCGTGGCGGAAGGCTTCCAGCACGCGCGGAGCCAGCTTGTCGGCGGCGAACTGCTGGGCGCTGTCGCGCACCATGCGTTCTTCTTCGGTCAGTTGCTGATCGAGCAGCAGCGGGTCGATCCAGTTGAAGCTTGCCTTGGCCATCGCGAAAAACCTCGAAATATCGTGTGGGCAAGAGACTAGGCGCGCCTGACAGGCAGTGCAAACGACGATTTGGCACGCAGCTGTGCGTTTTTGTCACTCCAGAAACCAGGCCAGAGCGTCAAAAATGACGCTGACATGCGCTGTGCGCACGGCGCTATTTCAGGCCCAGGCGGCGCGCCAGGCGGCTGAGGTTGGCTCGGTCTACCGCGAGCTCGCGGGCGACATCGGCCCATTTACCGTTATGGCGCGCCAATGCCTCGCTGATCAGCTGCTTCTGGTAGGCATCCACGGCGTCGCGTAACGGTGTTCCGGCAGCAGCAGCCGGGCCGCCTGGCGGTGCCGGCTCGGCTAGCGTTAGCGCGATGGGCAGCCCCAGGGCCTGGGCGTCGATGGAGAGGATCCGCGGCCGCTCGGCGCACATCGCTAGCGCTTTCAACGCGGCGCGGCTGATCAGGTGTTCCAGCTCGCGTACGTTGCCCGGCCAGTCATACATCAGCAGCGCCTTCTGCCCATCGGCGGTCAGGCGTAGGCTGCGCAGCCCGAGACGCGCGCGGTTCTCCTCGAGAAAGAAGCCGGCAAGCAGCAACACATCGCGGCCGCGCTCGCGCAGCGCCGGCACCCGCAGCGGGTAGACGCTGAGGCGATGGTAAAGGTCGGCCCGAAAGCGACCAGCGCGCACCTCTTCGGCCAGATCGCGATTGCTGGCGGCCAATACCCGCACATCGACGCGGTGCTCGCGGTCAGAACCGACCCGTTGCAGTTGCCCGCTCTGCAGTACACGCAGCAACTTGGCCTGCATCGCCAGCGGCAGTTCGCCCACCTCGTCCAAAAACAGCGTGCCGCCATCGGCCAGCTCGAACTTGCCGCTGCGCTCGCTCAGCGCGCCGGAAAACGCGCCGCGCACGTGACCGAACAGCTCGCTTTCCGCCAGGGTATCCGGCAGCGCGGCGCAGTTGATGCTGATCAGCGGCCGCTTGGCTCGCGCTGAGGCAGCATGAATCGCCTCGGCCACCAGCTCCTTGCCGACACCGGTTTCACCGCTGATCAATACGGTCAGTTCGCTGTCGCCGAGCAAAGCGATTTCCTGCAGCAAGGCCCTGTGCACCGCGCTCTGGCCGATCAGCTCGCGCGGGCGATGGCGGTCGGCCGCCTGTTTGTAGACCTGGGCGAGGTGGTGTTCGTCCTCGACCCGGCGCAGCAGGCCGCTGATCCGCTCGTTGGCCATCACCGTGGCGCCCGCCAGACTGGCAAACGCCTGCAGGGTGTCCAGGTCGACGCTGCCGAAGCGCGCCGGGTCCAGCGAGTCGAGGGTCAGCAGGCCCCATAGCTGGTCATGCACATACAACGGACAACCAAGGCAATCGTGCACTTCCAGGTGACCGCGATGCCCTTCGACCAGACCATCATAGGGATCGGGCAGCTCGCAGTCGGTGGCGAAGCGGCTCGGCCCGGCTTGTTCAAGCAGCGCGCGCAAGCGCGGATGCTCGCCGACCCGAAAGCGCCGTCCGAGGGTGTCGGCGCTCAGGCCCTGCACCGACAGCGGCACCAGCACATCGCCTTCCAGCCGCAGCAACGCCAGGGCATCGCAGGGCAACAACAGACGCAATGCATCAAGCAATCGTTTGTAGCGCTCGGCTTCCGGCAGCTCGCGGGATAGATCGGCGACCAGCGGAATCAGTGCGGTCAGTAGCGGGCTTGCTGTCATAAGGACCACTTTGCAGTCATTAAGACCGCCAAACGAATGAGTCATAAAGACTCTATTAAATTTAAATCGTTGTATTTAATAGAGTTATTAAATGGCACGGCTCTTGTACTCACGTGTACAGCTGCGAACTTACCACGCTCGCGCTTTATTCGAACCTACCCGAGGACACTCCATGCTGACCGCCGCGCAACGCGAACTGATCAAAGCCACCGTCCCGCTGCTGGAAACCGGCGGCGAAACGCTGACCCGCCACTTCTATCAACTGATGTTCAGCGAGTACCCCGCCGTAAAGGCTCTGTTCAATCAGGCGCACCAGGCCAGCGGCGATCAGCCGCGCGCCCTGGCCAATGGTGTGCTGATGTACGCGCGCCATATCGACCGCCTGGAGGCGCTCGGCCCTCTGGTGGGGCAGATCGTCAACAAGCATGTCTCGCTGCAGATCCTGCCCGAGCATTACCCCATCGTCGGCACCTGCCTGCTGCGAGCGATTCGCGAGGTGTTGGGCGAAGCGATCGCCACCGACGCGGTGATCGACGCCTGGGCCATCGCCTACGGCCAGCTGGCGGACCTGCTGATCAACGCCGAGGAAAGTGCTTACGCCGCCAACGCCACGGCCCCCGGCGGGTGGCGCGGAGCGCGGGCATTCCGCCTGGTGCGTAAGATTGTTGAAAGCGAGGAAATCGTATCGCTGTACCTGACACCTGCCGACGGCGGTGCGCTGCTGGAATTCCAGCCAGGGCAATACATCGGCCTGCGACTGGTGCTCGATGGCCAGGAGCAGCGCCGCAATTACTCGCTGTCGGCGCTCAGCAATGGCCGCGAGTACCGGATCAGCGTCAAGCGCGAAGCCGGCGGCAAGGTGTCCAACTACCTGCACGACCAGTTCCAGCCTGGCGACCTCCTGGATGTGTTTCCGCCGGCTGGCAACTTCGTGCTGCGCCCCTCGAACAAGCCCCTGGCGCTGATCAGTGCCGGTGTTGGCATTACCCCGGCCCTGAGCATGCTTGAGGCAGCGCGCGACAGTGGCCGGCCGATCCACTTCATCCACTGCGCCCGGCACGCGGGCGTGCACGCTTTCAACGATTGGCTGCAGGAGCAGGCCGCGCAGCATCCACACCTGCGCCATTACGTGTGCTACAGCGAGCCCCGGCCTGGCGATCAGGCCGATGGCGAAGGCTTGTTGACGCAGCAGCGCCTGGCCGAATGGCTGCCGCAGGAGCGGGATATCGATGCCTACTTCCTGGGCCCCAAGCCCTTTATGGCTCAGGTCAAAAGACACCTGCAGGCGCTGGGGGTGCCCGAGAACCAGAGCCACTACGAGTTCTTCGGCCCCGCCAGCGCACTGGACGATTAACAAGAAGGTCTTACTAAGCGGTGGTTGTGCGCAAGGCGCAACTCGATTTACGGTTGGCGCTTCAATGTCGGCAGTTCGAGTGAGTAAACCGCACAATGCGCCGCAAGATCCCCAGCACTGCCGCCCTCGTCGCCTTCGAGTCGGCAGCGCGGCATCAAAGCTTCACCAAGGCTGCCGAAGAGCTGGCCCTGACCCAGAGCGCGATCTGCCGCCAGATCGCCAGCCTGGAAGCCTTTCTCAATGTCGAGCTGTTCCGCCGTTCGCGACGCGGGGTCAAACTCACCGACGCCGGCCTGGCCTATGCGCGGCGAGTCGCCACCCAACTGGATGCGGTGGAGCGTGACACGCTGGCCGTCATGGGCCAGCAGGGTGCCATGACCATCGAGCTCGCGGTGGTGCCGACCTTCGGCACTCAATGGCTGGTGCCGCGGCTGAAGAGCTTCCAGCAACTGCACCCGCAAATCACCGTCAACCTGACCAATCGCACCCGGCCCTTTCTATTCGCCGACACCGAATTCGACGCGGCGGTGTATTTCGGCGATGGCGACTGGTCCGGTACCCAGGCATACCGGCTAATGCGGGAAAACCCGATGCCGGTGTGTAGCCCGTCGCTGCTGGACGGGCGCACTCGACTGAATGCCGAACAGATCGCCAGCCTGCCGCTGCTGCAGCAGACCACTCGCCCATATGCCTGGCGGCAGTGGTTCAACGCCCAGAGCCTGAATGTCGCGCGTGACATGAGCGGGCCGCGTTACGAGCTGTTTTCCATGCTCGCCCAGGCGGCGATGCATGAAATGGGTGTGGCGCTGATTCCGCCTTTTCTGATTCAGCGCGAGCTCGACGAAAAACGCCTGGTGATCGCGGCCGCTACCAGCTACCCGAGCGACAAGGGTTATTACCTGATAATTCCCGAGCGCAAAGCGGAGTCCGCCGCCCTGCTCGCCCTGCGCGACTGGCTGGTCGAAGAGGCCGCCCGCTACGCGAATGCTCATGAACTGGAATAAAAGACAGCAAACGAAGTATCGGCCTTGGGAAAAATCACTTTGCGCGACGAACTTCCTGAGCCAAGAGGCCTGTAATAGAGCCTTATCTATTAAAGAAAAATGGACAAGCTGACCCCGTAGTCAGCTCCATGGATGGCTACAGTTCCTGTCCATCTGGCCAACAAAAACCGTTTAATTTTTTGCACGGATAGTTGACACCCCACCAGCATGTGCGCGCCGCGAGTACGTTTTAGGCTGGCCTGATGAACCATTATTCATGGCAAAGATCAGATTCGCTTGGTTAAAGGGGGCCATTTCCGGCCTCAGCCTTTATCCAGCAGGCCTTTACCGGCAAAGCTGAATGGCGAGTCACCAGGTGACTTGTAGTTATCTACAGGTTTTACTCCAGAATGCCTTGAAGCCCTCGCACTTCGCCTGCAAAATGCCGCGCCCCGCCGTATTGCAAACTTCTGCTCGAGCGGGTTTGTGCTGATCCTCCCTACGCCCGCGTGCCATCCGCAGTGCGCCGGTTCACTAAAAAGATCACGCAGGAGAATAGAAGTGCACATCGGTGTTCCTCTCGAAACCCAAGCCGGCGAGACGCGCGTTGCCGCAACTCCCGAAACCATCAAGAAGCTGATCGGCCAAGGTCATCAGGTCACTGTTCAGGCAGGAGCAGGCGTCAGCGCCAGTATTCCGGACAGCGCATATGAGGCTGTTGGCGCGACCATTGGGGTCGAGTCCGCAGCATTCGGCGCCGACCTGGTGCTGAAGGTGCTGGCACCGACCGATGCCGAGCTGACCCTGATGAACACCGGGGCCGTACTGGTTGGCATGCTCAACCCGTTCAGCAACGAAATCATTGCACGGCTGAACGCTCGCGGTATCACCGCCTTCGCCCTGGAAGCCGCGCCGCGCACCTCGCGCGCGCAGAGCCTCGACGTGCTCTCGTCGCAAGCCAACATTGCCGGTTACAAGGCCGTGCTGCTGGCGGCCCATCACTACCCGCGCTTTATGCCGATGCTAATGACCGCTGCCGGTACCGTTAAGGCCGCGCGCATTCTGATTCTCGGTGCAGGGGTTGCTGGTCTGCAGGCGATCGCTACGGCCAAGCGCCTGGGTGCAGTGATCGAAGCGTCCGATGTACGCCCTGCCGTTAAAGAGCAGATCGAATCGCTCGGCGCCAAGTTCGTCGACGTGCCGTTCGAAACCGACGAAGAGCGCGAATGTGCCCAGGGTGTCGGCGGTTACGCGCGGCCAATGCCGGCATCATGGATGGAGCGTCAGGCCAAGGCCGTGCATGAGCGCGCCAAGCAGGCCGATATCGTCATCACCACCGCACTGATTCCGGGCCGCAAGGCACCGACGCTGCTGCACGAGGCCACCGTGGCCGAAATGAAGCCCGGTTCGGTGGTGATCGATCTGGCCGCTGCACAGGGTGGCAACTGCCCGCTGACCGAAGCCGAACAGGTGGTGGTCAAGCACGGCGTCACCATCGTCGGCCACAGCAACCTGGCGGCCATGGTGCCGGCGGACGCATCGGCGCTGTACGCACGCAATTTGCTCGACTTCCTCAAGCTGGTCATCGACGGCGAAGGCAAGTTCCACCTCAACCTTGAAGACGACATCGTCGCCGCGTGCCTGATGTGCCGCGACGGCCAAGTCGTGCGCACTAACGGCTAAGGGGAGAAACGCTCATGGATATGATTTCTGACGGCATCTACAACCTGATCATCTTCGTGCTGGCCATCTACATCGGCTACCACGTGGTCTGGAACGTCACCCCCGCCCTGCACACGCCGCTGATGGCGGTAACCAACGCCATCTCGGCCATCGTCATCGTCGGCGCGATGCTGGCCGCTGCGCTCACGGTCACTCCGCTGGGTAAAACCATGGGCACGCTGGCCGTGGCCCTGGCTGCGGTCAACGTGTTCGGCGGTTTCCTGGTAACCCGGCGCATGCTGGAAATGTTCAAGAAGAAAGCCGCCAAAGCAGCACCGGCCGGCGCATCTGTGGAGAAGCACTGACCATGAGCATGAATCTGATCACTGTTCTCTACCTTATCGCCTCGATCTGCTTCATCCAGGCGCTGAAAGGTCTCTCGCACCCAACGTCATCACGCCGCGGCAACCTGTTCGGCATGATTGGCATGGCCCTGGCAATCGTCACCACCCTGGGGCTGATCTACAAGCTCGGTGCTGAAATCGCCACCGCCGGTATCGGCTATGTGATTGTCGGCCTGCTGGTCGGCGGCACTGCCGGTTCGATCATGGCCAAGCGCGTCGAAATGACCAAGATGCCGGAACTGGTCGCCTTCATGCACAGCATGATCGGCCTGGCTGCGGTATTCATCGCCATTGCCGCGGTCGTCGAGCCGCAGTCGCTGGGCATCGTTGCTGCGCTGGGCGATGCGATTCCGGCCGGTAACCGCCTGGAACTGTTCCTCGGTGCGGCCATCGGTGCTATCACCTTCTCCGGCTCGGTGATCGCCTTCGGCAAGCTTTCGGGCAAGTACAAATTCCGCCTGTTCCAAGGCGCACCAGTACAGTTCAAGGGCCAGCACTGGATCAACCTGGCAGTCGGCCTGGCGATCCTCGGCCTCGGCCTGGTGTACACCTTCACCGGTAACGTCACCGCGTTCGCCATTCTGCTGGCCTTGGCCTTCGTCATCGGCGTGCTGATCATCATCCCGATCGGTGGCGCGGACATGCCGGTCGTGGTATCGATGCTCAACAGCTACTCGGGCTGGGCAGCCGCCGGTATCGGCTTCTCGCTGAACAACTCGATGCTGATCATCGCTGGTTCGCTGGTGGGTTCGAGCGGCGCGATTCTGTCGTACATCATGTGCAAGGCGATGAACCGCTCGTTCTTCAATGTCATCCTCGGCGGTTTCGGTGGCGACACCGACGCCGGTCCGGCCGCTGGCAGCCAGGAACAGCGCCCGGTGAAGTCCGGTTCGAGCGACGACGCGGCCTTCCTGCTGACCAACGCCGACACCGTGATCATCGTACCGGGCTACGGCCTGGCAGTCGCCCGGGCCCAGCATTCGCTGATGGAACTGGTGGAAAAACTGACCCACCGTGGCGTGACCGTGAAGTACGCGATCCACCCGGTAGCGGGCCGCATGCCGGGGCACATGAACGTCCTCCTGGCCGAGGCAGAAGTGCCTTACGAGCAGGTGTTCGAGATGGAAGACATCAACTCCGAGTTCGGCCAAACCGACGTGGTGCTGGTGCTCGGCGCCAACGACGTGGTCAACCCGGCGGCGAAGAACGATCCAAAGTCGCCAATCGCCGGCATGCCCATCCTCGAGGCGTACAAAGCCAAAACTATCATCGTCAACAAACGCTCCATGGCCAGCGGCTACGCCGGCTTGGACAACGAATTGTTCTATATGGACAAGACCATGATGGTGTTCGGCGACGCCAAGAAGGTGATCGAAGATATGGTTAAAGCGGTGGAGTAAAACTCACCGCTGCGCGATAGCTGATCACTGACCCCCACGGAAGCCTCGCTGCCGTGGGGGTTTTTGTTTGTCCTGAGAAAAGTCAGCTACTCAAGTCCTTCTCGCTATTGCGCCAGCAGTGGGTCTTCCGGGTTTATGGCTTGAAGCGTTCTGAGGAGTAAAGCGGTTTTGTCCTTATCCCCGGCTTGTGCGGCATAAGCCAATAACGCCTGGCGTATGGCTCTATTGGTCGGATCTCGCTTGAGCCCGATGTCGAGCAGCTTTTCTGCTTCGGCCTTTTCCCCACTTTCATGTAGCCCTATGGCATAGGCGTAGAGGTAATCACTGTTGTCGGGGGCCTGGTTGTGGGCTTTTTCCAGGTGGTTCAAGGCCTTGCCGCGTTGCCCCTGTCGAACACTGGCCATGGCCAGGGCATGATGCAGAGCCGCGTCCTCGGCATGGCGTTCATCGGGCTGTTGGAAAACAGGTAGGGCTGCAGACGTGTCGTTTGCGGCAGACTCAAGGTGCGTATTTACAGCGGATGAACGCTGTTTTTCCGCATAGTTTTTCCTGGTGTCGGTTGTCTCTCCGGGATTGTGTGGCGGTTGGTTAAGCCCTTCTTCAAGCAGCTTGATCCCTGCTTGGGCGTCACCTTGCGACTCAAGCCACTGAGCGAGCAGGATTCTGGCTGGCTGGTACCGTCGATCACGTTTCAAGGCTTCTCGTAGCGCGGGTTCCACATCCTTTGTCCTGCCGTCCAATTGGTAAAGCATGGCCAGGTTTACATTTGCCTCTGGACGCTCGCGAAGGCTGTGTTGCCCCTGCTCGTATTCGCGGATGGCCTGCTCGAATCCCGCAGGAGCCGCATGGCCCGACTGTGGAAGCTGTGCTATTTGCCAGGCTGCGGCGATGCGCACCGCGCGTACGGGATCCTGTAACAAGGGCCTGAGCGCCTGCATCTGCAGTCTTTCAGGGGCCAGGGCAGCCAGGCTGCTTACTGCCACCTCGCGCACTTGCGGCTCGCTGTGCGCCAGCGCCTGGAGAGTGGAGCGCAGCGTGCGTTGCGAAGGGTAGCGATACAGCTCTGCCAGCAAGGTCGCCCTACGAATGGCAGGCAGGTTTTCGTGCTGCAATTGCTCCAGTACGGCCGCCAGTGCGCCTTCCCCTCCGTGCCTGGCGGCGAATAAAGCCGATGCATAGCCGTTATCCCTGGGCTGGGGGTTACTGAACAGCTGGTTGAACTGCGTTTGCAGGCGAGCCGGTGGCATCTCCGTATGGCAACCAAGGCAAGCGTCGCTGTGCCCCAACTTCATGGCCTGAGCAGGGTTTGGCACACTGAAGCTATGATCGTGGCGTTGATCCTTGACCATGAAGTGGCGGGCCGGCATATGGCAGCTGATGCATTGAGCGGCGGGGGTGTCCTGCCGATGACGATGGTGCTCCTGCGAGTCGTAATTCTTGGAGATTAGCCCGCTGGAGTCGATGCCTGCCCGGACTGCCTGGCCCGATGGGTTGTGGCATTGCGTGCACAGGGCATTTCCCGTGGCGCGTAATTCGGCGGAGTGAGGGTTGTGACAGTCCGTGCAACGCACGCCGGCGGCATACATACGGCTCTGTACGAAGGAGCCGTACTCGAAGACTTCGTCTTTGATCTTGCCATCAACTTCATTGAGGACTGGGCTAAGGGTGCTGGGTAGGTAGTCATCCATCATACGATTGGCATGCTGGTAACCATCGCTGAGTGCGGCCCTGCGGCTGTGGCAGCGACCGCAAACCTCTGCCTCTCTTCCTGCACTGTCGTCCACTGCTGCGGATGAAAAGCCATGGCCAGTCTCCTCGGTTGGACGCTCAAGCCATTCCAGGTGACCTGCTGCGGGGCCATGGCAACTTTGGCAGCCCACCCCGAGAGCCTGCCAGCTACTGGCATAGCGGTCGGTAAGCGGATCGTAGTTGCGCTTGAAACCCGTGGCATGACATTCGATGCACATAAAGTTTGCATTCTGATTCGGCCCCGTCCAATGCAGGGCGTCGTCATGCTCGATCTGCTGGTCTGGATAGAGTTCGAACCATTGGTTTTTCTGGGTATCCCAGGCCACGTCGAGCGCCTGTAGCCGCCCGCCGGGCAACGCCAGCAAGTACTGCTGCAGCGGCGTGACACCAAAGGTATAGACGACAGGGTAGTCAGCCGGCTTGCCATCGGGACCTGTGGTATTCACCCAGAAGCCATCGGCCTTGCGCCGAAAATGGGTGTGTCCTCGCGATCCGGAAAGGGTCTGGGTATCGAAGTTGCCCAGCACCGACTGTTCACTTGCCTCCTGCATTGCCAATTGGTGGTGGGAGCCTTGCCAGCTCTGGTGCTGCGGCTGGTGGCAGGTCTGGCAGCTGTCTTCGGCTACCCACTGGTCAGTGGCCGATGGGGGTGTTGGGCGCACTGTACCCATTCCAATCCAGGCACCCAGGCTAACCAGTGGCAGAATCAAGCATGCGAAGACTATTGTGCGGCGATTCATTTCCGCATTATTGCGCTGTAAGCGAGCCATCGAGATCCATTGGACTCAGAGTTCATCCAGCGAGTCCTCTGGACAAAGTTCTGTGGCCATATCCGCGAGGTCGTATCCCTCCTGTCCGGCGAGTAGGAGCTTGTTGACTATGACCGGTTGCGCCAGCAACTTGCCGAGAAATGGCTGTTTACCATCGGCACTAGCACCAATAACGGTGGGGTTGGCTAGCACTTCTGCAGAGTCGGGGCGGTGCAATACGGTATCGCTATCCAGCAGCACTTCACCGTTCCAATAGAGCAGCAAACGTGAGCTTGCGGGGCCTGGGAAAGGGTAAGTGCTGGCAGGCTTTACATGGGCACTGAGCACAAGTTTGTTACAACGCTGGGTTATGGTAGTTATCGGGGCGCTGAACTGCTCGATATCCCCAACGCTGACCCGCACGCGTCTGTCGGGAAGCCAGTCCAAGCGCCATACGCCGGGTTGATCAACTAGCGTTTGTAATCTTTCCGTTGTCGATAATTCACCCAACGCTAGCCCCAGGCTGAAACCACCAAATACCGGGGCTCTCTGGAAGTCCCTGCCGCTGAGTCTTGCCGGCTGGCCTTTCGTATCGGGTTGCCAGGTAAAAGGAGGGCTGCGTAAATCACGCTCAACTACTTTCATTAACCGGCTGGCCTGCTCCCGTTCCGGTGCCCTCGTCTGTTCGACGCCATTTTCTGAGGCCGCACCAATCGCTGGAGTAACCGGGCCGGCCTGGAAGCCACCTAATCCATCCCGATAAAACAGCCTGGATTGATCAAGCAAATGAGCGGCATAGCTCATGCCCAGGTCTCCACCATCTGCCATCCATTGGAAAGCTGCAGGTTCCGCCATGGATTCACCATCCATCAGCGGGCGCAGATTGCGCCCCATCAGATCTCCTGACGTCTCGCCACCGGCCAGCGCCAGCAGGGTCGGATAAAGATCGGTGATATGTGTTGGTGCGGTTATTTCAGCATTTTCATAGTGCCCAGGCCAGCGCAGCCAAAGGGGGCTGCGTACGCCGCCTTCCAAGTACGTAGCTTTCTTGCCTAGCAGGGGATAGTTGTTGTCTCGCGCAATATTGGGGCCGCCGTTGTCGCTGGCGAATATCACAATGGTGTTTTCTGCCAATCCCTTACGCTCGAGGCTTGCCAGTAGGCGCTCGACGTTGAAGTCAATGTGTTTGAGGATGGACTGAAATTGCCCCTCGGCGGTGTCCGGGAATTGATCGGCAAACCTGGGTGAGGGTTGATAGGGCGTGTGAGGTGAGAACAGCCACAGGTTGATAAACCAGGGCTGTTCACTGTCTACCATCAGCTCTAAGGCTTTGTCGGTCAACAAGTCGTCCAGATAGCCCTGATACTGACGAGGTGGAGTCCCATTATCCTGGAGCCAGGGATCTATATGGGTTGGCTGCTGGCGCAATATGCCCCCATCCGGACCCGGCCCGCGAAGCACGAAATGATTGAGCATGCCGAACCAGTAGTCGAAGCCGTGATACCCGGGCTGAATCTCCGGATATTCAAGCGCCTCTCCTACATGCCACTTGCCTACATGGGAAGTTCGATAGCCCAGGGCCTGTAGGCTTTTGGGCAGGGTCTCCAGGTCTTGGGAAAGACCGAGGCCATCTGCTTGAAAGCCGACACTTACTGGGTGCTGGCCGGTCAGCAATGCCGCTCGGCTGGGAGAGCAGGTGCTGTCGGTAAAGTGCCTGCGAAAGCGCACGGATTGACGGCTCAGTTCATCCAGCGTCGGTGTCGGGGCTGTCCCGTCACCCCAGCTGGCAATATCATTGTTGCCGAGATCATCGGTAAAAATCAGCAGGATATTCGGTCTGGGTTGTTGATCAGGGTCATTGCCTGAACAACCCGCGGTCAGCAGAATGGCCAGCAGCGCCAGGCCGCACAATATGGTTCTGAGAGAAGCCGACACAAAAGGATCCCTGATTAGTGAGTAACGCATCATTTCCGAAATTGCTCGATGACCAAGCCGCCATGCCAGCCGCCTCGGGCCTGTTGATCAATTATTCGGCATTGCAGGGCGCTGTAGAACGGTTGGCTCCTCTCTATCAGGATAACCAGCCATTTCCGCACATTGTAATTGATGACTTCCTGTCCCCATCTACGCTGCAGAAGCTTTTGCAGCAGTACCCTTATGATCAGGGGCTGCCTATCTGGAACGATGCCACGCACAAGGACAAGAGCAGCGGCGAATATGTGCAGAAAGACAAGCGCAATATCCGTGACTGCCTGCAGATGCCCGAGGCCTACAGACAGTTGGTCTGGGAGTTGAATTCGCATTATTTTCTCGACTTCCTTAGCCGAATGACCGGTATCGATAAGCTGATTCCCGATCCCAATCTGCGCGGGGCTGGAATTCATCAGATTAGCCGAGGCGGCTTCCTCAAGGTCCATGCCGACTTTGCGACACACCGCGACTTTGCTCTGGATCGCCGCCTCAATTTTCTTTTGTATCTGAATCAGGATTGGCCGGAAGAATATGGTGGCCATCTGGAGTTATGGGACAAAGACATGCAAGGTCCACCCAAGCGTGTTTTACCGATTCTCAACCGCTGCGTCGTGTTCAGCACGACCGCGAGTTCCTACCATGGACACCCCCAGCCGGTGACTTGCCCAGAGGGGATCTATCGTAAATCCTTGGCGCTCTACTACTACACTAACGGCCGTCCCGCCGGAGAGGCTGAGCCAGGATTCGCTACGCTTTGGCAAGAGCTTCCCGATGCTTACCGGTGATTATCGGTAAATGGGATTTCAGCCGAAGGAAGGGGCTTTCGATACAGTGGTAACACACCACCGCCAGCAACCATGAGAGCAGGAAGCTGCCGGCAACAGCAGCCAGCATTCTGATATCCGTCCATGTGCCTGTATCACCGATGGCTACTTTGACGGGATAGATCAGATAGAACTGAACCGGTACATGCACCAAATATAGTGAGTAAGAAATAGTGCCGAAGTGACTGGCCAGCGGGTTAATGAATACACGCAAACCCAGGGTCAGCGGCCCCAAACTACATAGCAGCAGGCCCGCCCAGATCAGAGCCTCCAGATCATGGTAGAACGGCATCGCCAGCAGAGCCGCTTTCTGCCCCATCAGGCCATACCACTGTAAAAGCGATGTCAGCGCCCCCAGCAGAAGTAGCGCGAGCAAGCCAAGCATTTGAGGTGAGCTGACCACTTTCGCGTAGCCACGGCTGAGATAAAACCAGCCGGCCAATCCGCCGAGCAAAAAGGCAGAGCCTCGCCCAAGTAGCGATGACTTGCTACTTGGAGGCAGGCCTAGCCACTGCGGTTGCAGCAGGTGAATGCAGTGGAATATGAGCCAGGCGGTGATTCCTGCCGCCACCAACCAGCGACCTCGGGGATAGTGCAGTGCCAGCATCACCCAAGGCAGCAGCAGATAGAACTGCACCTCGGTGCAGAGTGACCACCAGGGCACGCTGAAGGGAAAAATCTCAAAGCCAACCGGGATAAATAAGAGTGCTCTCGCCGCGCTGGTGGAGTTTGTAGTGATCAGCCAGGCAACCAGAATGGCCACATAATAAAGCGGGATAATGCGTAGCAGGCGGGCGCTGTAGAACTGGCGAATACTGATGTGTTCGCCAGCTCGGATCGCCCGGATAAATGGCTGCGTCAGAAGAAATCCGCTAAGCACAAAGAACAGCGTGACCCCGGTATTCCCCGCCCCTAAAAGTCGAAGCCATAACGGCGAATCAGCGGCTAAGCCTCTGGCGCTATCGTCACGCAGAATTCCGAAATAGTGGAAGGCAATGACCAGCAGGATGGCCCAGCCTCTTATAGATTCAAGTTGTGGGATGTAAGTGGTGGTTTGACGTAGGCCTGCTGCTACCTTCGACATTTATTGTTCGTTCGCTTGGATCTTGGAGGATGACTGGCGATTACCAGCCTCCAATGGTGGAGTGAAGTTGCTGCAACTAATCTCTATTTGACGGTCCACAATGTACTGTGGTCGCCGCTTCACCTCTTCAAAAATCTTGGCCACGTAAGTAGAGAGCAAACCCACTGAAAAAATGATCACCCCGCCAGTTATCAATGTGGTTAGGATCACCGTGGTGAAGCCGTCCAAAGCGACACCATTGAGCTTGTCAATAATCGCTTTTCCCGCAATAACAATGCCTGCCAAGGTGAAAAAAATACCGGCATACAGGATTAAATACAAAGGGGTAGATGAGAAACCAACAATGGCGTCAAGCGACATTCTAAGTAATTTGATCCGACTCCAACGGGTGCCGCCGGACTTTCGTTCAGGAACACTGAAGGGGATTCGGGACGTCGAAAAACTCATCCAGCTGACTATTCCTCGGAAGAAGCGTGCCTGCTCACGAAAGTTTAAACATTCATCCACAACAAGGCGGTCTAATAATTTGAAGTCAGTATGCCCGCGCATATTAATACCGGCCAAGATTTGGAATGTCGAATAAAATGAACCTGCCAGAAATTTCTGTAATAACGACTCTTTTCCACGATGTTCTTTTACTGCCTCCACAACACGTGCGCCAGCTCTCCATAGGCTAATCATCCTGGGTATTAATTCTGGGGGGTGTTGTAGATCGGAGTCCATGACAATAGAGGCATCTGCTTTGGATGCGGCGAGTCCGCAATAGATTGCGGACTCTTTGCCGAAGTTGCGCGCTAGGGAGAGAACAGTCAGTTTCTGATTCAGGCAGCCTGCTAGCTCCTCACAACGCAGTAGCGTTTCATCTACTGAGCCGTCATCCACCACGATGAGCGCGAAGGTTACGTCCTTAATTTCATCCAGATGACTACAGATTTCCTTAAGGTGATCCTGAATGAGCAAGCCTTCATTGAAGACCGGTATAACGATGTCGACACGGATTTTATTCATTCTTACTTTCCGGCCTTCGGTAAATCTTGCTGTAAAAGGTTCTTTCATCCTTAGTAATAGCCATGAACAGGAGGTCGCTCGTCAACAATTCGGCTCCTCGTATCTGGTGCGCTGTATTGATCACTCCGCCACATGTCGTCAAAACCATGCCGGTTGTAACTCCATTGTTCAGCACGATAGCGCAGAGTTTATAACCCGGAACGCCTTGGCCTGCACCTGCGAAGGGTAAGATAGGCGCGGGGATGCCGCTACTGCTGCCCGTGGCTTCGGCGGCCGCTATGTTCCAGCGGAAGGTATTTGCTTCTCTCACCAGTATCGACTCTAGAAACCCCCCCTTCACATTTTGACTGCGAAATGCGTGCAGAGAGTCATCAATCATGCACTGGCAAGTGAGCGAGTAAGCCTTCAATCTGAGCACGTTCGGATAGCTTGCGGCAAAGGCCGGGCGGATCAGGACAGGTGGTGAGCTAATACCAAACCGCTCGCGCTTGAGGTCAGTAAGAAATGCGTAGTGGTAATAACTTAGAGCGTACTCAAGGCTTGGGCGAACTGCATTAGAAGCATCCTGCTCCCAAAGAAACCGCGACTGGACATCGAATGCATTTGCGCTTGCGATGTTGCTCGCGCTTCCTTCGACTGTACTGAAAACGGTAAAACCAAACAGCGTGAGAGCTGAGCTAACTGCCAACGTTCGTCCATGTGAATGGGCCAATTGCTGAATAGCCAAGCCGGCGAGCATTGCGATAGCAGCGTGAGGTACCAGTAAGTAGCGCAAGTGGAATTTGAATCCCACTGACATTGCGAGCGGTACCAAGGGCAGGAGGATGCATACACCAAGGGCCATACAAGACATAAAGCCTTGCAGATTCCGCGCAAGGATAGTTTTCCACGCAAGGTAGAGTATCAGTGCACTAACAATTAAGGAGCCGGCAACACCGTAGAGCAAAAGTGGTACGTCGACTAATGGGTAAACGCTGGCAAGTGAAATGGAACTAAAGCCGACCCCATAAACGTCCCCCGGAAGCCCAAGCATATGAAGTCGCCACAAAATATAAGTCAGAGCTGCTATAGCATGAGCCAATAGAAAGACAACTCTTTTACCGACAGGCCGTCGATCTATGAAGAAAAGCAATAATGGCAAAGGCGCATAGAACTCCTTGGCCAGCATGGCAAGCAGATACAGTATCGCGGAAACCAGCATCCACAACAGCGATTCCTTCTTGACGCCATGGTGATAAAGAAGAATCGCGGCCAGGCAGAAGATCATGCCCTCAACATAATGCCGAGTCATTAATTGTATAGTGCACAAAAAGAAACCTAGGCCCGAAACGAATAACACTGCAGTGCACAGGCCAAAGAACGGCTTCAGCCAGATTCGAACCACGCAATAATAAAGAACGGCTAAAGCCGACAGTGCCAGACTCTGGTGCAGGTAGTGCCATATTGGATCAAGGGCAAGTACTTGGTCCATTGCAAAGGAGAGGATGACCCAAGGCGTGAAATTATTGCCGCTGAACTGTCTATAAATGGCGGGATCAAAAAAATAATCGAACGGGTAGTGCGTCAATGCAAAGTGGACAATTTGAGGGTCATCCCAGCGCCAGAATCCTACGCCTTGAGTGGAGAGCAGGAATGTTGCTATTACTATGGAGGCAGAAAAACAAAGGTCTAGATTTCTGGTCTTCAAAGAGGTCATGCTAGCCCCGGTCCCAGATGATAAGCCAATCGCCCTGTATATTACGAATTCTGTTGATGGGGACCTGAAATAGATGTGCGAGCTGGTAAGGGTTCATAAAGAAATGTATGTGTTCATCCAGTGTATGAAAGAAGTAGCGCTGGCGCGGCACTACCACAATCAGACGTTTGCGGGCCACCCGCTTCAACTCTCGAATGGCAGTTGATAATTCTAGGACGTGTTCGAGCGTATGTGTGCAAGTAACAACATCGAAGCACAGGTCAGGATATGGAAGGTTAGTAATGCTGCCGTCTACAAGCTCGGCAAAAGAGCTTGATGGTCGATAGTCTATGCCGAACAGCTTAATGGCGGGGTGAGTGCAGTGAATCTCTCCAAGCAGAAACCCACTGCTGCAGCCAGCGTCTAGCAGTGTATCGGTTTGCGCGGGTATTTCTTTGAGAATAGTAGCTACCGATGTGGCATTGAGGTCAGTCTTTCGCTTGCGCGAAAGGGAGGTCAGGTTTTGGTAGAAATGCGCGATCTCGCCTTCCGACATTGTATAGAAGGCCCTTTTGAAGTTCATCGCGGAGCGGGCGTCCTTCCTTCCGTAAGCCAATAGGTAGAACGGCCACATGAACCAGCGGCTATCTCTGATAATGGGAGGAAAGCACTCGTCCATTACGAAACGAATAGCGTTAGTAAATGATCGATTCATGTTCATTTGCTCGTAATCATGAATACGCCTGTCGTTGCCAAAGCAACCCCTAATAACTGTTGAGTGCCCAGACGCTCTTGGAAGACAAGAGAGGAAAGCATTACCACTAAGATCAATGAAAGTGCTGTATAGGCGGGGTAAATGACAGCCAGGTCAAACTTACGCAGTAGCAGCAGGTAGTAAGCAAACACGCCGCCATATAACGCAAGAGCCATAGAGATTCGTGGCCACTCCTCCAAGGCGAACCTAAGCATGCTCTTGCTGGTATTGAGCGCTGCCGATTTCATCAGCAAATGAGAAGCCGCTAACAGCGTCGACAGGACGAGGATGTGAAGAATGGCTTTCATTTAAACCCTTAGGTTATCAACGTAGGCGGAGACCTTACTCGGGCTTCTGCGGCTGCAAGCGCTTGAGCTTACGGGTGTTTTCCAGATGCTTGCTGGCATGTACATAGAATGCGCGCACGCGTGCGCAGGAGTCCTCCGTTTGCTCTTCGAACAGCAGTTTTAGTAGTTCTGGATCATTGCTGCGATCACCACCCGGTTTACGCAACACGCCAAGGCCAAAACCATGGTTGAAGGTAAAGGTTTCGTGCTGGCCGCGAATTTCGTCCCAGAACTTCCAGGCCCCGAAATCCTGCAGGCGCGCCTGCACATCGTGGAACAGAATAATGCCGCCCGGTTTTATCTTGGGGTACCAGTTGGCGAAGTCCTCGCTCACCGCCTCGTAGGTGTGAAAACCGTCGATGTGCAGAAGGTCGATGCTTTCTTCATTGAAATGCCGCAGGGCATCCTGAAAGTACATGCGCATCAGATAGGAAAAACCATGGTAGTTCTGACGGTTATGGTTGTTCACCGCGTTAAACACCGACTCGTCATATTTGTCGGTGTGCTCGTCGCCCTCGAAGGTGTCGATCGCATAGCACAGGCCATCAATTTCGTTTTCCTTCATCGATTGGCAGAAGGTGAAATACGACAGGCCCTTGTGTGTACCCAGTTCCACCAGCATCTTCGGGCGCAGGGCCGCGATCAGGTCATAGCCAAACGGCAGGTGATCGACCCAGGTGCTGAACACCATATGCTGGGGCTCGAAGCGGCGAATCGACGGCGGCATATAGACGAGGCTCATACTTTTTATTCTCTATGTTGATAGGTGTATTGATCGCAACGATACCGGCAGGGTCACTGGGCGGGAAATGTGCCCGTCTGGGACGGGGCTGCGTGGGCCCGGCGTATATGCTCTTTTACACGCTCGTCCGCATACATATCCTCATTGCGTTCGGCGCAGCGCTGTACCCGGTGCAGCCCGCGTGTTACTGAGTGCTGCAGATAACGTAAGGCAGGACCCGGCACCTTGCCCAGCAGAATGGGTTCCACGGTTGGCGAGCGGAAGGGCTCTCCCAGCAGTTCGGTGAGCTGCTCGCGCTGCCGTTGCAGGATGGCATCGCGCTGGGCCACTTCCGATGTGGTAACCCCGCCGTGCAGTTGATGGAATGAGCCTTCGCCCGCCAGCATGAACGAGCGGGTACGTGGATGCATAGCGGCCTTGCGGTAGATGCAGAGATTCAGTGCGCCGCCGCCCGGCAGGTCGAAGCGCTCATCGGCTTGACCGATTTCGCGAAATACATCGGCGCTCAGGAACAGGCAATTGCACTCCATAAAGGGATGAAAGATCCCGTTGGGGTTAGCCCCGCTCAGGCAGGAAATATCGAACAGGGCATAGCCGTTGTTCTGCCAGTCGATTTCGTCGAGCAGGCGCTGTTCCTGCTCCTCGCAGTAGCCGTGGGTCAGGTGGAATTGCTGCTCGTTCTCCCCAAGGTGGTAACCCGGCACCACCACCATCGCATTGGCCGCCATGCGCCAGGCCATCAACGCATAGTGCACGACCCCCGGGGTCACCATCCGCGCACCGTCGATCATCAGGCCGATATAGCGGCCCTGGGCCTGGCTGAAGGCGAAGTTGATGGCCGCTGCGGGTGAAACCCCTGGTTCATCGCGCAGAAAGTAGCGGAAGTTTCCCGGCAAGCGGGCGATAGTTTCAGCGTCCATATTCCGCTTTGAACGGTTCTCCACCAGGATCACTTCATAGTCGCTGGCTTCCACACCCTGCTGATAGGCCGGGCTGAGGCTGATCAGGGTATTGAGTGCCTGGCGTGGCATGTCGTAAGCGATGACGATAATCGACAGCAGGGGTTGGCTCATTGCGGTTGAACCTTGTCCAGTGAGTGGCGGATAAAACGATAGACACTCGGATGCGGCGAACCGAAGAGGATCGGCCTAACATTCGGGGGCGCACGGTCGTCGCCTCGCAAGGCCCGATCCTGGTCATCCAGCTGTTTGTAGATCAGGTCGCGTTCGGCCTTGCGCGTGCCGGTCGTAACCCCCCCGTGAAACTGATGAAACGAACCTTCGCCGAACAGCATATAGAAGGCCGTGCCCGGGGATTCCAGCAGGCGCTTGTAGAGGTCGAGGTTGGCGTTGCCGCCGCCAAAGTCGTTGTAGCGAGTATCGACACCGCCCAGCGCTTTCCACTTCTGCGCGGACATGGCAATAAAGTTGCTCTCGTAATTGGATTGGAAAAAGCCCCCCTGACAGGAGCCACTTAGGACGGCGATATCAAACAGACTGTAGCCATCCTGAGGCCAGGCGATGCTTTTCAGAAGCTCAGCTTCGGCCTGCTCGTCATACCCCTCGTTGACGGCCACCTGCTGCAGCTTGTGGCCAATGTGGTAGCCCGGTGCCGAGACCGCGGCCTGTGGGTCGGCCTGAAAGGCGGAAAGCGTCAGGCGCACAACGCCAGGCGTCAGCATTCGCGCACCATCGATCATGATGGCGACATAGCGCCCCCTGGCTTGCGCTGCACCGAAGTTGATCGCGTTGACCGGGCTGCGCTGGCTTTCCTGGCGATGGTAATAGCGCACATTGGATGCGTGCTGACACGCGCGAGCAGCGCCGAGCAGTCGATCCGAATGGTTTTCCACCACGATAACCTCGTAGTCCTTCTCGCGGACGCCCTGCTGGTATGCGGGGCTCAGCGAGAGCAGGGTTTTCTCGGCTTGGTCGGGCATCTTGTAGACGATCACCACGATCGACAGTTTGGGCCTAGGGCGGAATAGCGACATCAAGGGCTCTCCTGATCAGCGGGCGCAGTCGCGAAGTTCTTGATAGAGCGCTTCATACTCTCGCGGCAGGGGTAGCGGCTGCTGCTGATGGTGTTTGAGGTCGGCGCTGAAGAAGCGCTCCTCAGTCAGCGGTTCAAGTGCCATCTGCTGCAAGATCACATTCAATTTGTCATGCAGCGTGGCCTCATCCTCGTCGAAACACAGCAATGCAAAGCCGAATTCCCGCTGTAGCTTCAGCAGCTGCTCGTTGTAGGCCTTCCACAGCTTGAGTGCCTGCTCCAGAGGCATGCCGCCGCGGGCTGCCAGAGACTGGGCGACAGCTGTGGGGTGGCGGAATATGCCGACAAACTTGAGGTCGGGGATCAATTCCAGCCAGCCGTCCACGACCAGCAGGGAGCGCGGATCCTTGAACCCCCAGCGTGGCACGCCCTGGTAATCGGCAATCAGCTGTTTAGCCTGATGCCGCTCTTGCGCTGTCCACTTGAGGGGCTCGGCGGGCGGGTTGTCCCAGGCGCAGCCGCGAGCGGCGAGCAGGGCGTCATGGAATGCGACGATCTCCAAGTTTTCCCGATTGCCTTTAAGGTTGTGCGGGTTCCACGCGCTATGTTTGCCTAGCTCGAGCCCGGCTTGCTGCAGCGACCCGGTCAAAAAGCTGGTGCCGCTCCGATGCATGCCCACCACCATGACGGGGCCGGCCGATTGGGCAGGCATAGGCTTGGACGATTGAACGCGCGAAAGCAGGGTCTGAATAAACCGCATGTAAAGCCTCTTGTTGTCAGCGGCAGGGCCATTTTTCGGAAAGCATACGGGCGAGACTTGCGCGTATCTTGCTGAAAAAATACCGCATTGTGTTTAAATGAGCGCCCTATTTCAATCAGGCCAGCATGTCGATGAATTACCGGGAAATTCTGTGGTACGGGGTTTACAGCGACCTGCGTACGGAGATTGCCAGGCGCTTTCTTGGTTTTCTCTGGTGGATCATTGAGCCGGTCATGTACATGGCGGTCTTCTATGTGGTGTTCGGCATGGCCCTGCGCCAGGGCGGTGACGATTATGTGCCATTTCTGCTCAGTGGAATGATCGCCTGGAAGTGGTTCGATGGCTCGGTGCGCCAGGCTAGTGTGTCGATTCCGATGAACGCCGGCCTGGTGCAGCAAATCTATGTTCCCAAGTTTCTATTCGGCTTGATTCAGATTTTCAGCAACACGTTCAAGTTTCTGATCGTGCTGCTGCTGCTTCTAGGCTTCTTGCTGGTGATTGGCAAGAGGCCTTCGCTGCCCTGGTTTGGCTTGCTGCCGATCATTCTCAGCCAACTGCTGCTGATCACCGCGTTCGGCTTGCTGTTGGCTGCGCTGATCCCCTTCGCTCAGGACCTGAAGCTGGTGGTGGATAACCTGCTGATGCTCATGATGTTCATGTCGGGCATTTTCTTCAGTGCCGACAGCGTGCCGGAGTCGATGCGCTTTGTCTTTGAGCTTAATCCGATGGTGCTGGTGATCGGTGCCTATCGTGCCGTTTTACTAAGCAACCAATGGCCTGATTGGTCCGACCTCTGTTATGTGCTGTTATTGGCGCTGCCGGTGCTACTAGTCGCTGCTCTGGTCCTGCGACGTAACGAACGTCGTTATCCGAAACTGATGCTCTGAAGGTGCAAGTATGAGTGGCCAGGTCGTTTTCGAGGCACGCAACGTCGGCCTCTCCTATCGGCAGCGTGCGGGTGTGCTCAGGTTCAACAATTTCTGGGCTTTGGATGACGTAAGTTTCATCCTGCGAGCAGGCGAAACGCTTGGGGTTATCGGTGCCAATGGTGCGGGGAAAAGCACCTTGCTACGGCTGATCGCCGGGATCATCGATCCTGATCGTGGCCATTTATGGCGTCATCCCCACAAGACGGCCAGCCTGCTGGCCCTGAATGTCGGCTTTAAGCCCGAATTGTCTGGACGTGAGAACGTTGTGATTGGTGGCTTACTGTTGGGCCTGCGACTCCAACAGATCAAATCGCTACTAGACAAAATTCACGAGTTCAGCGAGCTTGGCGACTTTTTCGAGCGCCCGGTCGGCACCTACTCCACAGGTATGCGCGCACGCTTAGGCTTTGCGGTCGCCATCCACGCCGACCCGGATATTCTGCTAATCGATGAGGTGCTCGGGGTCGGTGACCAGAGCTTCAAAATCAAGTCGCATGAAGCCATGAAGCAGAAAATCGGCTCAAACAAAACGGTCGTGCTTGTTTCCCATAGCATGGAAGCTATTCGTGAGCTGTGCGACCGGGTGCTGTGGATTCATGAGGGTAAAAGTATTCTTTGCGGCCCGTCCGATGAGGTTATTAACGCTTATCTGGAGGTCGTACGCCAAGCCGTAAAGCAGGCCAACCAGATAGCCAGAGATGCAGTAAGGCCAAGCCTTCGACCTAGTCAGGCTGCGCTCAATCAATAAAAAGAGGGGGAATACCCCAATAGCCCACGTTCGAGGTGAGCATGAGTGTATCTGCCAGTAAAGTCCTGGTTGTGCTGGGTATGCACCGCAGTGGCACCAGTGCCTTGACCCGGGGCCTGCAGGCTCTAGGCGTGGAGCTGGGTGGTAATCTGATGCCTGCCTTTGAAGGTAATAACAGTAAAGGCTTCTGGGAGGATCTGGAGATTGTCGCCATTAACGACGCCTTGCTAGAGCAATGCGGGCAGAGTTGGCACAGTCTTGGCGATCTCAGCCAATGTAATTGGACTGCGCTGCTGGCTAGCCCCTATGGGCGAAGGGCCGTTGACTACCTTGCCGCGCAAATCGAGCGTTATCGGCTTTTTGCCTTCAAGGATCCGCGAATGGCGCGACTGCTGCCGTTCTGGAAGCTGGTGTTCCAGCGCCTGGGTGTGACGCCGGTCTTTCTTATTGCCAGCCGCAATCCGATCAGCGTGGCCTTGTCGCTTGAAAAGCGCGATGGCTTTCCTGCCGAGAAAAGTCACCTGTTGTGGATCGAGCACTGTCTACCCAGTTTGCTGGAAACCCAGGGCTATAAGCGCATGGTGATCAGTTATGACCGATTGTTGGCCAGTCCCCGCGAGCAGTTGCAGCGCATCGCCCGTTTGAGTGGACTTGAAGAGCCCTCTGAGGCCGACCTGGTTGAGTATTCCGAGAGTTTCCTTGATAAGCAGTTGCGCCATTCACATTTCTCTGTGGAGGACATACAAGGTAACCCTGGTCTTCTCGCCGAAACCCGACTGTTGTTCGAGCTGCTCGAGCAACTGGCAACCGATGCGCAGGACTTGAACGATAGCAATACCAGTGAGGTATTGAATAACCTGATGCTACAGTTGCGCAGGTATATGCCACTGCGTGCCTTGTTGGCTACGCAAGAGCATAGTGTTCTGAACCAGCAAAGGCAGATCAGTCTGCTGGAGCAGCAGTTGCAGAACGCCGTTATCGCCCACGCGAATGAGCTCGCGCAACAACATGCAGTGCAGGAGCAGCTTACGGAGCAAGCACAGCTGTTCGCACAGCAGAAAAAGCATCTGGAGCATCAGGTTGCAAGGCTGCAGCAAGATCTGTTGAGTGCTCACGCCAGCATGGCAGAAATACGCAGCTCAACATCCTGGCGGCTGACCCAGCCGTTGCGCTCTGCCGGCAGCTTCGCCAAGCGCCTGGTCGGCTGGTCTCGGCGCTCGCTCAGGTCCATCGCTCGCGCGCTCTACTTTCGCTTGCCGCAAAGGTTCCGCGCACCTCTGCTTAATTGGGTGTTTAGCCGCTTGGGGTTTCTGTTCCGGACTTCGATTCACTATGAGAACTGGCGGCGGCAGCAGCAGGTGAGTCGCGCCGAGGGTATCCAGGGGTTATATGGGCTGCTTTATGAGACCGATGCGGAGTCACCCTCCACTGGTCGTTATGCGCTAGAGCAATCCTACGCTAGCCAATACTGCTACTTACCACCGCGGCGTACGACCAGCATCGATCAGGCATTATCCGGATTTGCTCGCCATCCCTTGATTTCAATTATCACGCCGGTATACGGCGTTGCCCCACGTTATCTGGAAAAACTTATCCAGTCCGTAGAGCAGCAGTGGTATTCCAATTGGGAGCTAATTCTGGTTGAAGATGCCGGGCCTAATGAAGAGACCCGTCGTTTTATGCGAGGGCTCGATGAACCGCGGATCAAGGTCAGATTCCTTGAGCAGAACGGTGGTATATCCCATGCCAGCAATATTGCTCTAAGCATGGCGCAGGGCGAGTATGTCGCCTTTCTTGATCATGACGACGAGCTGACGCTCGACGCATTGTACGAAGTTGTAAAAGTCATTAATGAGCATGATCCCGACCTCATTTATAGCGACGAGGACAAGATTGATGCGACGGGAAATTTCAGTGATCCCTTCTTCAAGCCTGGATGGTCGCCCGATGCGCTGATGAGCATCATGTATACCTGTCACCTGTGTTGCATTCGGTCACGTCTGGTCGAGGCGATTGGCGGGTTACGCCTTGGTTATGAGGGGGCTCAGGATTATGACCTTATCTTGCGAATTACCGAGCAGACACAACGCGTCGTGCATATTCCCAAGGTGCTATATCACTGGCGCATACTGCCCTCATCAATCGCCTCAAGCATCGATGCCAAACCCTACGCCAGTGATGCAGTTCGCCGCGTCAAGGAAGATGCGCTACAACGCCGAATGCTTTCTGGTTGCGTTGAGTCCGTGGCCCATATGCCTGGACAGTTTCGCATCAACTACCGGCCCGTAGGCACCCCGCTGGTGTCGATCATTATTCCAACCCGTGACAACTACTCGATCTTGCGGCAATGCATAGAGTCCATTCTGGAGAGGACTCGCTACGAGAACTACGAAATCATTCTTATGGATAACCAGAGCGTCGACGAGGACTCCCTGGCGTATTACCACAGCCTGGACCTGCTTCCGCAGATACAACTGCAGCGCTATCCTCACCCGTTCAACTATTCAGCCATTAACAACCTGGCGAGTCGTTACGCTGCGGGTGAGTATCTGCTCTTCCTCAATGATGATACGCAGGTCATGGAAGGTGATTGGCTGGAGCGATTGCTCGGTTTTGCACAGCTTGAGCATGTCGGCGCAGTGGGGGCCAAACTGCTTTTCCCCGGTTCAGAGCGGATTCAACATTGCGGCGTATTGAACCTTGCCGATGGTCCTGGCCATGCCTTCTACAACGCGCGCAATGATATGCCGCTGTATTTCGGGCGCAATATTCTCGATTGGAACTGGCTGGCGGTAACCGGTGCCTGCCTGATGGTCGCTCGCCATAAATTCGAGTCTATTGGTGGTTTTGATGAGGCGCTGCCCATTGCCTATAACGATGTCGACCTGTGTCTGGGGCTGCATCGGGCTGGTTGGCATAATGTAGTGTGTTCTGCTGTAGCGCTTGTGCATCATGAGTCAGTTTCTCGTGGGGTTGACCACGAGGATGTCGTTAAGCTCAAGCGGCTTGGTCGCGAACGTCGCAAGCTGTTTCATAAGCATCCTGGCTATTTCATGCGTGACCCCTATTACAACAATAATCTTCACCAGAACAGCGTCGACTTTCTGGTGTTGAACTACTGACAAGAGAATCAGGTGCTATGGAACGCTATCAGCTATTGCTGGAAGAGTTTGACAGGATACTGCCCGCTGTCCGGGCTGTTTCATTTGATGTATTCGACACCCTGCTTGTCCGTGTTCTGCATGAGCCGGAAAACCTGTTTGATCTGATGGGGCATCAGTTGGCTGATCGCGGCTTTGCCGAGCAGCGTAAAACTGCCCAGACGCATGGCTTTAAACAGATGGCTCGGGAGGGGCGCAAAGAGCTGACGCTGGCTGATATTTATGACAACTTGAGCCACGCGCAGCATGGGCCCGCCGTATTAGCTGAGCTGGAACAGAAGCTTGAGCTCGCAGTGATACGGCTTAACCCCGAAGTCGTCGCGATGTTTGATAAAGCTCGGAATCAAGGCAAGGTCGTGGTGCTGACCTCGGATATGTACCTGCCGCAGACGTTCTTCGAGCAATTGGCTGAGCGCTTCGAACTAAGCGTCGATCATCTTTTGGTCTCCAGTGCATGCGATTGCACCAAGCGGGATAAGGGCGAATTATTCGACCTGTTAAAACAACGGCTCGGGCTTGCTGGCGAGCAGATTCTGCATATCGGTGATAACCCGCTTGGCGATGTACAACGCGCCAAGGAAAAAGGGTTGTATACCTTGCATTATCGTCCACCAACCTATGCTGCGCAGGCAGTTTTCGAAGCTTTGCCGGCTGCTTCTGCAAGCGCCGGCCTCTGTGCCGGTCTTGCCCGTTATGCCTGCTACCAAGACTCCAGAAGCCCTTGGTACCGTCTGGGTTGGCAGTATGGTGGCCCGTTGTTGCATGGCTTTCTTGACTGGATTCAGAATGAAGTTCGTGATGAAGGCATCGATCGTCTGCTCTTTATTTCCCGCGATGGCTTCCTCTTGCATCAACTTCATCAGCAGCATTCGGTCGGAAACGTGGAGGCTCGCTATATGCGCGGGTCGAGAGTGGCGTTCACTATGGCCGCGCTCTCCGAGCAGAACTTCCTTGAGTCAGTAACCTTTTTTCTTTCCGGTGCCGACAACATCACGCTGGAGGATCTTTTTACCCGTATCGGCGTTGAACTGCCTGACGCTAGCGTGCTGAGCCCCTTGGGTTTAAGCGCGGCTACACGCATTACTCCGCGCAGCCGTAAGTTAGTAGGGCAGTTCTTGGTGGCAATGCGCCATAAAATTATCCAAGTAGCCCGGGAGACTCGACGTGGCCTGCACCGCCACCTGTTGGAGCTGGGGTTGGCCGATGGTATGCGAGTTGCGTTTGTCGATGTTGGTTGGAGCGGCACAACGCAGAAAGCTTTTGAGCGTACCTTGGAGGGTATGTTTGAACTCGATGTGCAGGGCTACTACTTGAGTCTTTCCGAGCCGGCCGCGAGCCTCTCGCAGAAAACCGGCCTGCGCTTGAAGGCCATGAGCGAGGCGGTCAGGCTGGACGACAGAAGCCGTGCGCTGTTGTACGACAATCGAGCCGTAGCCGAGCTGTTTTTTTCTGCGCCCTATGGCACTACTATCGGGTACCGCCAGGACGCCGAGGGGCACTTATCCTTTGTCGAGGATTGTGAGCGCGGCATCGATTACGACATAGGCTTGCTCGTTGAGTCGATCAACCAGGGCATTAGCGACTATGTCGCGGACGCGGAGCAGCTCCTGCGGACGTTGGCATTGCCAATCGAACAATATCTACCGATGCAGAATCTCCTGCAGTTGCTGGGGCGACCTTCGGCTGAGCAAGCGGCTCTTATAGGTCGAATCTATAACTGGGATGCCTGGGCGAGTAGCGAAGGCTACCGCATCTACTTTGCCGGCCGGCCCGAAGAGTCGACAAGCTATTGCAAACCTGATTTGTGGCCTGCGGGCTGGCAGGTTGTGCGTTCATTGCCTCAGGGAGCATTGCTGCGCGTGAGCGGCTTGAGCGCCCCGCAAGATAATCATCCGGTGTCGGTTGTCGAGGCTGCAGCAATTCGGCGTGCTGTTGAGGTGTCCGCCAATGAGCCAGTATGAGGATTGTCGTGAACGTTCTGCAGCTGCCCGAAAAGAGTCTCCGAAGGTTGCGATTCTGCTGTCCACGCACAATGGTGCCCGTTATTTGGCACAGCAGCTCGACTCAATCATCAATCAGTCTTACCCACACTGGCAGCTTGCCGTGTCCGACGATGGTTCGTGCGACGGCACGCTGGATATTCTGCTTGAGTATCAACGCAGGCTTGGCTACGAGCGCCTGACGATCCAGCCAGGCCCCTGTCTGGGGTTTTATGCCAACTTCTTGTCTTTGGTACTGGATGGGACGGTCGCTGCAGACGCTTATGCATATTGTGATCAAGATGATCTCTGGCATCCCAACAAATTAGAACGGGGCCTGGAGTGGCTGGCGGGTGTGCCGGCTGGATTGCCGGCACTGTATTGTGGGCGCACGCGTTTGGTTGATGAGCGAGGTCAGTATTTGGGACAGTCGCCCTTATTCGACCGCCCCCCGACCTTTATCAACTCCCTGGTACAAAGCCTGGCCGGCGGCAACACCATGCTGTTCAACCATGCCGCCCGCGACCTGTTGATTAATGCTGGCCAGCTACCGATCATTTCTCATGACTGGTGGACATACATGCTGGTCAGTGGGGCTGGTGGGCAGGTTTACTACGATAAGACGCCATCAATTGACTACCGCCAGCACGGGGGTAATTTGATAGGTGCCAATTCCAGCCTGGGCGATCGACTTTACCGGCTGCGCCGGATGTTCGCTGGCCACTTCAAACAGTGGAACGACATCAACATTGAGTCGCTGCGGTGTTGCCAGCATTTGTTGACAGACCAGCACCGCGAAGTGCTGCTGACGTTTGCGATGGCCCGGAAAAAGTCTCTTCTGTTGCGATGCTGCGGAGTTTTGAGGTCTGGGGTATATCGCCAGACGTTGTTGGGTAATCTGGGCTTGGTAGCCGCCATCCTGCTCGGCAAAATTTAAAGAATTGGCACAAAGGATCACCTAAATGTCCCGCCTCCCTGAAGCGACAAACCTGGTCTGGCAGACTGCGGGCGTGACTCCGGAAGCACGGGTGCAATTGCTCCGACAGCGCCCGGTCACCCTGTGGATGACTGGCCTTAGTGGTGCGGGTAAATCGACGCTGGCATTTGCCCTGGAAAAACGCCTGATCGAGCTTGGGCATGCCTGCTTTGTGCTCGATGGTGACAATGTGCGCCATGGCCTGAACGCTGACTTGGGTTTTTCCCCTGAGGCTCGTGCAGAGAATATCCGGCGTATCGCCGAGGTTGCCAAGTTGATGAATGCTGCCGGATTGATTGTCATCACCTCGTTTATCTCACCCTATTGCGAGGATCGACGCACGGCACGCACTCTGATTGGTCCTGGCGGATTTCGCGAGATCCATATCAGTACAACCCTGAAGAACTGCGAGCAGCGCGATCCGAAGGGACTGTATGAGAAGGCCAGGGCCGGATTAATCAGCGAGTTCACTGGCATATCGGCTCCCTATGAAGCTCCCGAGGAGCCTTCTTTGAGTCTTGACACCTTTGAATTGCAGGTAGAGGAGTGTCTGGAGCGCTTGCTGGGAGTTCTCCAGCCTTTCTTAGTAATACCTGAACAATCTCGATAAATATCGCTGGACTTAACTGGTATGTTGAATAACAGGTCAGCAGTTTTAGCCAAAGCCTCTTAAACTGTACCTATCGTTATTCACCACATATTGAAAAGATATCAGTAAAAATCCCTACAATTAAGAAAATATTAATTTTATTCCCTGGCAGCAGGTACAGTTTTAATAAAAAACTACATAACAGTTACAAAGCAACCTATCTAGTAGCCAGGCAATTTCATTTAGCTGTGACTGTTGCATGGTTGATTTTCAGAGGAACATTGTCACCAAGCAAAACACTCTCTAACACCGCCACAAGCGGAAGGATGTCACCATGGAACGTACCCTCAGTTCCGATCTGTTTGTTTCCTCTACTCAATCCAACGCCGACGTTGCACTGCCGCTGCGCGTCGCTGCAACCCTGCTGCAATGGCAGCGCCGCCTGGTAAGCCGCCGCCAGCTCGCACGCCTGGACGCCCGCCTACTGGCCGACGCCGGCATCAGCGAGGCCCAGCGCCACGCAGAGCTGAGCAAGCCGTTCTGGCGCTAAGCGCTATCGCCTTACATCAAACCCGCCAGAGCTTAGCCCTGGCGGTTTTTTTTGTTGTCGATAACATTCAGGCTTCTCGCGCCACGAACTAGAGCCTGCAGCGCTCCATGAGTGCATAGCGCTGGACGGCGCCTGGCTGATCAAGCATGTTGATTACTGTCCCGCCTTCAGGAGCTACGTCGATGACCCCTTTCCGCTTTTTCAGCCTCGCCGTTTTGATGACCGCCGCTACCGGTGCCACTGCCAGCAGCTTTGTCGCCTCCACCGATGCGGTGGTTGGGGCGCTTGTTGGAACGATTGATGCCACTTCCGACATTTCCTCGGGCCTGGGCGACGACAAGGTCGTGCGGGCTGCCCGCGATGACGCCGCGCTGTTTGTCGCGACGGCGGGCGAGATCCGTGGCGTGCACTTGCAGGCCGCGCTTCAGCACATTCGCCAACAGGCCCCGCAGCTGATCGCCGATGACCTGCAACTTGCCCAGGCGATTCTTAGCCTGTAATCGTTTGCCGGGCCAAACCCCGCTCGCAAGCCCGGATGGGTTCCCCTGCGTTTGTCGGGCACCTTGTTGGAACTGAGGCGCGCGCCGCTTATCCAATCAGCACCTGTCCGTTGTTTTTTGTTCTATCGGAGATCGCCATGCACCGTTCCCTAGTCAGCGCCGTCGCTGTTATTGCCTTGTTCGCAGGCAGCGTTCACGCGCAAACCCTGGTCGCCAGCAGCAATATCATCATCCGCGCCGTCGACCGTTCCTTCGACTTCACCTCGGATACCACCACCTCGATCCGCGACTCGAAGATCGTGATTGCGGCACGCGACGACGCCGCCAGCTTCGTTGCCAGCGAAGGCGCAATCCGCGGTGCGCAGCTGGAAGCGGCCCTTGCCGCTATCCGCAGCCGCGTGCCCGAAGCCCAAGGCGCTTCTGACCTGGTGCTGGCCGAAGCCATTCTCGCCCTGTGAGTTGGCCGCGTGCCTGGCTGCTGATTCTGGCTCTGGCCTTCAGCGTCTGCAGCCAGGCCGAGCTGCGTCTGGTTCTTGATACCGATGAGTTAAGCCCCGCCGAACGCCGCGCCAGCCAGGCGCTGCTGCAGGAGGCGATGGGTGCCCTGCCGCCGCAGTTCAAGCTGCGCCTCGATCGATCCGTGCGCGTGCGCTGGCGCTCCATGCCAGCCGAGGTCTACGGCCGCGCCGGACGCTTCAGCGGTATCGAACTCAACGCCCGCCTGCTGTCAGGCCTGAGCGATGGCAGCGCTGCAACCCCCACCAAACGCCCCCATGGCACCGTTCGCCGCGAGTTGCTGGCCACGGTGCTGCACGAGCTGACCCACCTGTACGACCGCGCCCAGCTGTGGCCCACCGCAGAGCGACAGCTGTTGCAGCGCTGCCGCACCCAGGCGAACAGCCGTGGACTGATCGGCCTGCCAGATCAATGTCGCGGGCAGGTCGAACGGCGCTTCACCCTCAGCGACGACCCGCGCCTGCTCGACCTGGCCGGCTGGCCCCAGCGAGTTGGCAGCCGCGGTGAACGCGAGCGCAACAACCGGCAGGTCGCACGCAGCCCGGACGATTACGAATTGAGCAACCCGCGCGAATTTGCTGCGGTGAACCTGGAATATTTTCTCCTCGACCCCCAGTACGGCTGCCGTCGTCCTTCGCTGGCGCGCTACCTGGCCGATCATTTCGCCTGGTCGCCGGCAGCGCAACAGCCTTGTCCCGAGGCCACGGCTTACCTGAACGCTGGTCGAGATTTTGCCCGCCAACCCCTGGGCACGCTCGATCCGGCGAGGGTTTATCAAGTCGACTACCTGCTTGCCGAGGCCAACCAGGCCTGGGCCAGCCGTTGGGGCCACAGCATGCTGCGCCTGGTGATCTGCGCGCCGGGTCGGCCGCGCGGGCCGGACTGTCGGCTGGACCTGGAACATCACCTGGTGCTGTCTTACCGCGCCTTCGTCGGCGATGTGCAGCTGTCCAGCTGGGACGGCCTGACCGGCGTGTACCCCTCGCGTCTGTTCGTCCTGCCGCTCGATCAGGTGATCGAGGAGTACACCAAGGTCGAGTTGCGCAGCCTGGCCTCGGTGCCCCTCAAGCTGGAGCGCGATCAGCTCGAGCAACTGGTGACCCGCGCCATCGAGCAGCACTGGAGCTACGACGGAAACTACTACTTCATTTCCAACAATTGCGCGGTGGAGACACTCAAACTGCTACGCAGCGGCAGCCAACATCCGCGTCTGCAGGCGCTGGACAGCATCATGCCGAACGGTCTGCTCGATACCCTGGTGGCGCGTGACCTGGCCGACCGCAGCGTGCTCGACGACCCGCGCGAGGCGTTGCGCCTGGGTTACCGCTTCGACTCCTTCCGGGATCGCTACCAGGCGATGTTCAGCGTGTTGCAGCAACGCCTGCCGATCGAGCAGAACACTGTCGAAGCATGGCTGGCGCAATCGTCCGATGCGCGCCGCCCCTGGTTCGCCAAGGCTGACTTGCGGGCTAGCGCGGCGCTGATGCTGCTCGAGCAAGCCGCTCTGCGCCGGCAATTGCTGCTGGCGCAGGACGAGCTGAAACGTCGCTACCTGACCGGCCGCGAAGCCCAGGACCCAAGTCTTGACCAGGCGGGTGGCGCACTCGAACAGATCCTTGCCAACAGCGGTTTCCTCAGCCGGCCGGCCGAGCTACTCGAAGGCGGCTATGGCTTGCCCCAAGCGGCCGAGTGGCAGCGCCTGGAGGCCGAAAGTCGCAGCCGCCAACAGCAGCTGCGTCAGCTCAGCGATAACCTCGACCAAGAGGTTCGCAGTTTGCTCGAGCCCGAGCGGCTGGCCGAGCTGGAAGCCAACGAAACCAATCTGACTCAGCTCAGCGAGCACCTGCGCGCCCTGCACAAAGCTGAGGGCGGCCTGCAACTGCCCTAATCGATAGGTACCGTCGCCTCACGGTCATTTCGGCGAAAGGTGCTCTTCCTGCTCCTGCGGCAGGTGTTCGTCGAGGTGCAGCCAGGGCAGGCGGCTTGTCACCCAAATATGGCGGTCCGCCGGCGCCTGTTCAGGATGGTCCAGTGTGGCGACATCGGGCTGAGGTCGGTAAACAGCGCCAGGTGGGCGCCGCAGACTGAACAGAAACTGCGCATGCAACTGCTGGAGAGGCGTACTGCTGAGGTGTGCCAGTCAGCCAGCGAAAGCTGGCCAGCGGCACCGTGATCCAGGTGGTAACCAGCCCGCCGCTAGTGCGTCGGCACACGGAGCAATGGCAGTGCGCGATGTCCCTCAGAGGTGCCTGAAACTGATAACGCAACGCGCCGCACTGGCAACCGCCGCTGTGTAGAGCCGTCATTGATGTGCCTCCCGCCGACTTGTGTTCCGCTCGCCCTTGCACGGGCGCCTGGCGCTGCCCAAGATAGGCAGCCCATCCGACCGGACGCTGCCGTGATCGATTTACTGCTGGCCCTGTGGCCGTTGTTTGCCCTGATTATTGCCGGCTACGGCTTGCGCCGCTGGGAATTCCCCAGCGAGGCGTTCTGGCCTGGCGCCGAGCGTTTGAACTACTTCATCCTGTTTCCAGCCCTGCTGTTCAGCAGCCTGGCAACCGCCCCCCTCAACAATCCTGCGCTGCCGCGGCTGGCCCTGGCCGTGATGCTCGGCTTGGGCATCGCCTGGCTGGCACTGCTGCTGGTGCGCCATCTGCGCGACTGGCCGGCAGGCCGCTTCGGCGCATTCAGCCAGGGGGTGCTGCGCTTCAACACTTACCTGGGCCTCGCCGCCGTGGGCAGCTTGTTCGGCAAGGAAGGGCTGACCCTGGCGGCGATCATGCTGGCGCTGATGGTACCAACGGTGAATGTGCTGTCAGTCTGGTCGCTGACCGCCGAACGCGGCGTCAGCGCGCGCAGCCTGTTGCTGCCGATCATCAAAAACCCGCTGATTCTCGCCTGCCTGGGCGGTGCGCTGGTCAACCTCAGCGGCGTCGGCCTGCCGGGTGGCAGTGACCGGCTGCTGGCATTGCTGGCTGCCGCCAGCCTGCCGCTGGGTCTGCTATGCGTCGGCGCTGCGCTCAAACCCGAGCAGCTCGGTGGTGAAGTTCCCGCACTGGGCTGGAACAGCGGGCTGCGCTTGCTGGCGATGCCGCTGCTCGCCTGGGGCGTTGCCTGGCTGCTGAAGTTGCCACTGATGGAAAGCAGCGTGCTTGTGCTGTTCTTCGCCTTGCCGACTGCGCCAACCGCCTATGTGCTGACCCGCCAACTGGGCGGAGACAGCCAACTGATGGCCGGCATCATCACCTTGCAAACCCTGCTGGCCGCGGCCAGTTTGCCCTTGGTGTTGATGCTTTTAGCCGCATAGCCACGTACAGGCGCCTGTTAAATATATTGGACTACCCGCATGAGACGACTCTGAGTTTATCTGTTCTAAAACAGGTATTTAGCTTGACTCATGACTATCCAAAAAAAATCAACGCGCTTTAAAGCGTCCAAAGCCGATTCAATCGTTTGACATAATTTACAAAGTTGGCAGACTGGCCGAGCTTTCCCGGTTCGTTGATATCAGGCGCACGCGCTTATCAATCACCGGCAAAACCGCAGTAACCAGGACGCAGCGCCGCACCTAGACGGCAGCTCCTGCCCAGTAACGGCAGGCCAAACGCCCGCCCCAAGGTGATTTATGTCCACTCACAACGCTGGCAAAGCGACGCGAAAACCCGTAGTGCTGATGTCGATGGGCGCCCAAGAGCGCAAGGGCCATGACTACCAGGTGATGACCCACAAATACATCGTCCCGCTCGTTGAAATTTCTAACTGCCTGCCCCTTCTCGCCCCTACCTGCTGCGGTGTCGATGACCTCGATCATTACCTGGACATGGTCGACGGCGTGTACCTGACGGGCGCCGGCAGCAATATCGACCCGACGCTGTACGGCCAGCCGAACATGACGCCGGATAAGGGCCAGGACCGCGATCGCGATCTGTTCGATTTGCCGCTGATCCGTGCGGCGATCAAGCGCGGCCTGCCGATCTTCGGCATCTGCCGCGGCATGCAGGAAATCAACGTCGCGCTCGGCGGCACCATTCACCAGAAGCTCTACGCGCTACCCGATTTCAACGACCACCGCGAAAACACCGACGACCCGGTGGACGTGCAGTACGGTCCCAGGCATAGCGTGCGCCTGCTGCCGGACAGCTGGCTGGCCAGGCGAATGGGCAAGGACGAGATCATCGTCAATTCCCTCCACGGCCAGGGTATCGACCGTCTGGGCGAAGGTCTGCAGGCCTTGGCCCATGCCGAAGATGGTTTGATCGAAGCGATCCATGCGCCGGCGCTCGGCCAGTTCATGCTTGCCGTACAGTGGCACCCCGAGTGGCGCGCCGCGGAGAACCCCGACTCGGTGGCGATCTTCCAGGCCTTCGGCGACGCCTGCCGCGAACGCGCGGGCCGATCCGCAGGTTGAACGATCCTGCGGCTAGACGGTGTGTATGGCCTTGGCTCGATGGCCATACGCACTCCGCAGTGTCGACGGCGTCACCTGTTTACTCCAGGGTGAACCACTGTACCTCGACCCGGCGATTCTGTTCGCTGTCTTGACCGAGCGGCTCTTCCCAGCCGCGCCCAACCAATTCGATGCGATCCTCGGCTATCGTCGGGTGGCGCGCCAGCAATGCCTCTTTGACCGCCAGGGTGCGTTGACGTGACAACTCCATCGCCTTCAACGCCATGCTACGCAGCAGCGCGGGTCCGCCCTGGCGTTCGAATTCGCCGACCATGGCGTTATCCACGTGCCCGCGCAGCAGTACGATGGAGCCAGGGCTGACCTGCAGGAATTTCTTGATGGTATCCAGATAGTCTTGGTTGGCCTTGGCCTGTTTATCCAGCTCGGCGGAGTTGGCCTCGAAGAAGAACCGAATATCCTTGCTCAGCAGTGCATCGCCTTCAAGAGCAACCTTGCCGCTGGTGCGAATCGGTGCGATGGCGATGCTCTGGCCCTTGAACTGACCACTGGCGTCCAGCGCCTTGAGGTGCTGCAAGTCGGCGAAACGTGCCGGGTCAGCTGCGTTGCGAATTACCGAACCGTAAGCCAGTACCGATGATTGGAAGATGCCTTGAAAGGAACCGGCCGAGTCGATACTGCCATCAAAAAACGCGAGGTTCTCCGGCAGGTTGCTCAGGTGCACCTTGCTCAGTTCGTCGAGCGTCTCCGCCTGGGTCCAGCCGAAAGCTTTAGCCACCGTGTCGGCATGGGTCGTGGGATCGTCACGCAGCAGGCGGTTGCCTTCCAGCAGGCCATGCACCAAGCCTTTGACGATTTCCGGATGTGCAGTGGCGAAGCCCTTGTTGACCACCAGAATGTCCGCCACCACCAGCAGGTTGCGGTTGGACACCAGCATCTTCGCAGCACCGGCCGACTCGGCAACCGCCTGATCGGTGCGCGGCGACCAACCGACACAGCCATTCAGACGCCCCTCGCCCCCCAACTCTGCGGCGTAAGCATCGCAGGCGATAAAGGCGTCCTCGTAGAACACCAGGCCCAGCTCGTTAGGGCCCGGACGGCTATCTAGGTCGCGTAAGACCTTGACCGGCAAGCCGGCTTCGGACGCCAGATAGCGAATGAAAAATTCACTTTCGTTGAACTGCGTCGCAGCGAGCACCTTGCCCTTGAGCTGATTGACGCTCGCAATGCCGCTGTCGACGACGACCTGATCGGCCCCGCGCGAGAACGCAATCTGCGCCGGCACCGTGACCTCGAACTGACGACCAAGAACGGCCAACACATCCGCAGTGGTCGCGACGGCGGCCATCTGACCGTTATTCAGCGCCGACCATTCTTCGCTCTCGCCTTTGGTCAGGCGCACCTGAAAACCATACTGCTTGGCGAAGAACGACTCGGGATTGGGCGCCATACCACCGTTGGCTACGATCAAGCCGCCATAACCGGCGTACTCGCTCATGTCGATGTCGACGATGTTGTTCTTCATTTCATAAGGCGCGGCCGATTGCAGCGTCGGCGTACCCGATACCGGCTCGATGGGTTCGGGTACAGCCGCGACCCCCAGGCTGGCAGGCAAACCATTCAGTACGCTGTCGCCTTCTTTGAGCATGTCCTTGCTGACCAGCCAGGCGCCCAAACCAAGCAGGCCAAGCACCAGCACAATGGTCAGTAACTTGCCGGCAGCGTTGCCATGCTGGCGCGCCCTAGGTGTGACTAAATACATGACGCATCTCCCTGTCGGATGCGAGCCAGCGGCCCGCCAATCAAAAGTGTTCATTCGCTAAACCATTGCCCGGATTTCATCCGGCATTCGGTCTGCATCGTAGGGTGGATCGGGGCGCGTAGCTGACGCTTCATCCATCCACCAATAACGGTGGTGGATGAAAAAAGCGTCATCCACCCTACACAGCGATATTACTGGCGTAGCGATTCGCCGTGAGCCGGCTTTTCGCCCTGGCCTTGCAGCACATAACGCGGCAAAGCCTGTGGTTCGTTGAGTTCGAGCACGCCGAGCAGGTCGCGTTGGCTATTGAGCCAGCGGCTGGCTTCGTTGAACGAGGAGGTCAGCGCGTTCAGCGCCACGCCTATCTGCTCCTCGTCGGTGGCGAGCAGAGTTTGTTCACGGATCAAGGCGATCTGCTGTTCGATGCGTTGCAGCTCAGCATCGACATGCTCCTTGCGCCGCAGGCCTTCGGCGTGGGCGGCCTGACGCGCGTCTATCACCTGTTTCTGCTGTTCCAGGCTGCGGCGTAACTCATCGTTCAATTCGGCCGTTCCTAAGCGCAGGTCGATCTGATCTTCCTGCTTTTGCAATTCGCCACTCTCGCGAGCCGCAGTGTCCGCCACCACGGCGAGCGCCTGTCCGGCGACCAGCAGTTGCAGGTTGAGCCAGACCAGCTGTTCCAGAGCGTTGGCGTGGGATTCCATCAATGGCGAGCGGGAAAGCAGCTGCAAGACCTCTCGAGCACGTGTCTCGATCGCGCGCTGACGGGCTCGCTGCGCCTCGTCGAGCAAGGCCAGAGTGGCGTCATAGCGGTGTTCTGCAGCATCGGGTTGCACCGTTTCCGCGTCTACCGTGCGGCGAAAGCCTGGGTTGCTTGCCAGCAGCATCAGGTAAGCCACTTCCAAGCCAATGCCCAGCAGCCAAAAACCGGGGCTGACGAAAACGCCGAGCAACCCGAACGCGGCAAGACCGAACCAATTTGGCGGGAGCGGCATACCGAGAGGGCGCGCGTTGAAAGCCGCCCGCAGGTAACGCGCGACACTCATGGTGCAGCGACCTCTTGAGCGAGGGGGCGCAAGGATTCAGGGACGAACGCCATGTCCGTGGCCTCCTGGATGGCGATGCCCATTTGCAGACGCAACACGTGCTCGGACACCGGCGGTTGGTAGCCTTGGAGGCAATAGGCAAGCGCCGCCAAAGGCGCCATCTGCGCGGTACGCACCTGACGGTATACCTTGACTGCCAGCGCTTCGGCAGCGCCAGGCGTGAGCAGCAACGGCAGTGGCAGCGTCAGGAGTTCCTTGAGTTCCAGGGCAAGATCGAAGCGCTTGAGCAGCGCCCTGATCAGCGCGGCGCTTTCTTCGACGGTAGTGGTCGGCAACAGTGGAATCTTCACATCGACCCGGCCAGGCCGCTTGAGGTCGACCTCGATCAGATCGGGACGCGACGAGGCCAGCACCCAGATCACCTTGCCGCGGTTGTCGGCGTCGCCCATTTCCTGGGCGATCATCGAATAGAGACGCCCGGACAGACCACTGTCGCCGCTGCCGCCGTCGCGCTTGCCGAGGGTCTGGTCGGCTTCGTCGACAAACACGATGCAGCGGCCCAGGCCACGGATCAGACGAAAGATCTTTTCAAGATTGCCTTCGCTGGAACCCACCCAGCGATCACGGAAGTTCTTCAACTTGACCACCGGCACGCCGGCTTCGCCAGCCAGGCACTCGACCAGATACGTCTTGCCGGTGCCCACCGGGCCACAGAAGAGATACCCCTTGGGCAGCGCCCGCAGATCTGCCGCCTGCCAAAGCGCCATGTCCTGGCGCAGCCAGACCTTCAGCGCCTCCTGGGCGTGATAGTCATCCAGGGTGCGCTTGGACTCGATGAACTCGACCAGCCCCGAGCTATCGGTTTCCACCAGCGCTTTCTTGGCCTCGATCCAGTCCTGGGCGCCGAGCACCTTGCCTTCATGAGCACGGCGTTTGACCAGGCTGGCCAGGGCACTGAGGCTGACCCCGGCGAGCGCTTGCACCGTGCCACTGTCGTCGGCGGTAAAGGCGGCGGGATGATCGATGCACAGTTGCGCCAGGCATTGGCCGAGGCTGGCGGCATCCGGTAGCGGCACCTGCACCCGGTCGATACGCGGGTTGCCCGCGACCAGCGGATGCAGGTCGTTGAGGTTGTCGGCGATCAACAGGCTGGCAAAGGCCATATTGCTGAACGGTGGCTCCGCCGCCCAATCGCGTACCAGGCTGGCAAGGCTGGCCGTTGCAAAGTCACCTTGGCGGCTGGCCGGCAGGATCTGCTCGGCGCCACGCACGATAACGGCCACATGTTGATTGTCACCACGGCTGAGGGCCTGCAGATTGGCGCGATAACGCAAATAACGGCTGACCAGCTCCACCGCTTCGCGCGGCTCATGGGGCCAGGGCTGAAGTTTTTCAGCGACCGGCCATTGGCCGAAAAGATCACCACCACGCAGCACGCTGAGGCCGTTGCCGGGATCGTAAAGAAACACCAGATCGAAAGTGCCGAGCAGCTTGGCATCGAGGTAACGGGTCAGCCCGACCAACTCGCCATCTAGCGGAAAACGGTCGGCAACATTGCCGTACAGGACGAACTGGCCGTGGGCGCCGCTTTCATAGGCCAGGCGCAGCTCGTTAAGCCAGGCAGGTGCTGCATGTTCCCTCATCATTCGGTTCCCTTTTATAAGTACATCGCCGCCTGAGCTGATCCGAATCGTGGCGTTGAGCGCGGCGCGCCCGGTTGTTCAGCACACCACGCAGGTGAACTACTGACCCTCAGACTGTGGCGTGCTGCCCATGCTGCGATTGGTCGTTACGGCCTCGGTGCTGACTGGCTGATCCGGCAGGCTGATCCCTTCCTTGGCAGCGAAATCGGCCAGCGCCTGGTCAGCCAAGGCATCCATTTGCGCTTCCTTGAGATTCACCTCGCTCATGTCCATCGAGTCGCGGGCCATTCGCGCGCGGCCGGCAGCCTTGGTGCGCTCTTCCTCAACCATCTCGTGCAGCCGGTTGAGCGTATCGCCGGAGCCGCCGATGGTGCTCACCATGCCAGCAGCCATCTCGTTCATTTCGGCCATGGCGGTCTTCATGCGCATATCGTTGATCGCGCCTTTCAGCGCTTCGATCTTACTGCGCGCCGCGGCCACGGCCACTTCGCGGGCCTTGGTCAGGTTCTGGTAGGTCTCTTCGGCCTGGACCAACTGACGGCGGTTCTCTTCCAGCTCGCGCACCAGGGTCTGCAAACGCAGGGCGTTCTGCGCAGCCGCCGACTTGTTGCCGGCACGCAGATGGGCGGTGGTGCGGGCATGCAGCTCGCGCTCCTCGGTTTCCTGCTTGCGCACCTGGCTCATAAGCCGCTCGGCCAAGCCGGCATGGGCCGCCAGGCCCTGATTGAAGTTGGCGATCTGCTTGCGCAGATTTTCCTGCTCCAACTCCAGCAAGGCTTCCGGGTTTTTTCGCTCAAGGTCCTTGATGAACAGGGAAAGGATGCCTTTGAAGATATTGCTGAGGCGGGCGAACAACATGGTGACTCCTTGCAGTTTGCGGACAATCCATCGATTACCGGCCTTAGCACCAGGCAGGCTCGAGCATTCTTGGCGAGCGGCCGCCCGGATGCAACCTTGAAGCGTATTTGTGCGAAATGACGCCTATGCACGGGCGGCATGACGTGAGAAGCACGCATACATGGGCGGGCATTGAAACACTAGAACAGCGACAGTTGATCGCTCGAATCCGCAGCGGCACCTGCCACAGGTTCCGCCGCGATCGCCAGCCGCTCGGCCAACCCGGCCGCCCGCTCCGCTCGAGTGGTGACCGCTTCGCTCAGGCGCGCCGGTAGTCCCCAGATCTCCACCTTGTGTTTGGCGCGGGTGATGCCGGTGTAAAACAGGCTGCGGGTCAGCAGCGGGCTGGGTTGTTCGGGCAGCACCAGCAGCACTTCGCCAAATTCCGAGCCCTGGCTCTTGTGCACCGTCATGGCGAAGGCGCAGTCGTGGCTGGGCAGGCGCGCCGGGGCAAAAGGGCGGTAGCCGGCGTCGCCCTCTCCTTCAAAAAACACCCGCAGGCCGAACTCGGTGTTCAGGCAGAGGCCGATATCACCGTTGAACAATCCCTGGGCGTAGTCGTTCTGCCGCACCATCACCGGACGACCGACGTACCAGCGCTCACGGCTGGCCAGGCGCTCGCTGCGTTTGAAACGCGCTTCCAGGGCTTCGTTGAGGCCGCTGACGCCCCACACGCCCTCGCGCTGGGCAGTCAGTACGCGAAAGCGATTGAAGGCCGCGAACGCCGCCTGCGGGTTTCCGCTTCGGGCCGCGATCAGATAGGTCGAGTAACCCTGCTCAAGCCGGTCAAGCAAATCCAGCGGTGCAGGCGTGGCATTCCAGGTCAGATCGGGCCGGCCCTGATTCAGCAGCTCTAGAGTGCCCGCTGCATCGCCACTGTTGATCCGCCGCGCCAGCTCGCCGATGCCGCTGTCGCCAGCGAAACGGTGGCTGTGGGTCAGCAGCACCACGGCATCGCCCAGCTGTGAGGTCGCTTGTGCGATCGGCACGTGCTGGCCGGTGATGCGCTGCAGGTCGGCGGCGGCCTGAGCATCGAAACCGCGGCCCTCGCAGAGTTCGGCGAACACCGCACCGGCTTCCACGGCCGCCAGCTGATCCTTGTCGCCAAGCAGGATCAGGCGAGCGCCGGGTGGCAGCGCATCGACCAGCTTGGCCATCAATGCCAGGTCGACCATCGACGCTTCGTCCACCACCAGCACATCCAGCGCCAGCGGATTGCCGGCATGGTGACGCACCTGCGGGCTGTCGCCACGGCTGCCGAGCAGGCGGTGCAAGGTGCGCGCTTCCTCTGGCAGCGCAGCCTTAACCGCCTCGCTCACCGGCAGATCGGCCTTGGCAGTGCGGATCGCTTCGGCCATGCGCGCCGCCGCCTTGCCGGTAGGTGCGGCCAGGCCGATGGCCAGTGGCGCGCCGCTCGCGCGCTCGCCGTCAGACGGATGGCCGCCCCGCTGCTCCAGCAACGCGGCGAGCAGGCGCACCACCGTGGTGGTTTTGCCAGTCCCAGGCCCGCCGGAAATGATCGCCACCCTGCGCCGCACCGCCTGGGCGGCGGCCAGGCGTTGCCAATCCGGCTGTTGCGTGTTGAATGAAAACAGCCGGGCCAGGCTTTCGCTCAGCTGCGCCTCGTCAATTGCCGGTAAGTCGAGCGCGCGAGCCAGCAATTGCTCGGCGAGTTGACGTTCATAGGCTGCATAACGCGCCAGATACAGGCGTTCGCCTTCGAGGGTCATCGCCGCGAACGACTCGGCACCGCCCACCAGGCGGCTGGCCTGCAATTGCCGGCGCCAGTCGGCCAGGGTCGGCAGTTTGAACGGCTGTTCCGGCCAGGGTCGCTGCCCGGCCAGGCACGCCAGCGGCAGGCAGACATCGCCCTTGTCCAGCGCCGCACAGAGCAGCGCTGCCGAGGCCAGCACCAGCGGCTCGGCGTCAGGGTCGAGCCGTTGCAAGCTGTCGACCAGGGCGCGCTCCAGCGGACCGAGAGGGAGATCGGCGAGGTTCATAGACAACCCCCGTAGGGTGCCGCGGGGCCGCCTAGGCCGTGCGCACCATCAACCAACGGGGTGGTGCGCACGGCGCACCCTACGTGTAGCCAGCCCGCGGGGATGTATGTCGGGGAATTGGTCAGGTGTCGCGAAGATCGCTGCCGGATTGCATCCGGGCTACGAAGCAGACCGTAGGGTGGATGACGCTTTACCCATCCACCGATAGCGATGGTGGATGAAAAGAGCATCATCCACCCTACCCAACCGATCACCGTCGAATGTAGGAGCGGCCTTGGCCGCGACATTTCGGCGACACCTGGATCGCGGTCGAGACCGCTGCTACCCCGAGCTACCGTCGATCCCATGACCCGCTCGTAGGTTGGGTTGAGCGCAGCGATACCCAGCAAGGGGCGGCATCCCATTATTTGCCCTCCTCGAACAAGGTATCCAGCGCATCCAGCAGGCTGTCATCCGGTCGCGCGAAGTACACCCCGGCGCTGGGCATGCCGCGCAGGAACAGGTAATAGGCGCCGCCGAGCTGGCTGCCGTCGAATTCGACCAGGCGTTGGCGCAGGAAGCGCCGCAGCGCCACCAGGTAGATCAGGTATTGCAGGTAATAGTGTTCGCCGGCCAGGGCCTGGATCAGCCACTCGCCGCCGTAATAGCTGGCGTCCGGGCCGAGCCAGTTGGACTTGTAGTCGGCGATGTACCAGCGCCCTTGGTGCTCGAACGTCAGGTCGATAAAGCCTTTGAGGAAACCGTTGAGGCTGTCGAACTCCAGGTGCGCGGCTGCCTCGCGCATCGGCGCCGCCAGGCCGTATGCCGGGTCGACCAGGATGGCGCGCAGGCGCTGCACATCGAGGTTGGCCACCGGGAAGGTAAAGCCCAGCTCCGGCAAACGCCGCGCGGCCGCGAGGCTGGCAAGTGTCAGGCCGGCGCCGTCGAGGTCACAGTCGATCACCTGTTGCAGCTGAGCGAGCGCGACGTCATACCAGTCGCTGCTGATGCCGTGCCCCACCAGCCCCGGCTGCACCAGCTCTTCCAGGGCGCCCTTGCCCCGCGCCCAGTCTTCAAGAATCGCATGCAGGCAGGTACCGGCTCGCGCGCCGCGGGGGAAGGCGAAGAAACCACCACCCGGCTCGCTGGCATTGGGCAGCACCAGGCCGTCGCGGTCCGGTGCCTCCATGTGCATGCCGGCCGCCAGGCCGGAGAAGCTGCCAATCCGCCAGGCGCTATGCAGCGTGCGGCGAAACTGCTGCAGGATTGCGGGGGGTGTTGCGCGGTATTCGCCGTCGACGCTGGCCTCGCGGCGCAGCATGTCGACCCGGGCGATCATCGAGTGGCTGCTCGCCGCCAACCGATCGAGCTCCGCAGCCAGGACCACGCCGGGCTTCTCGCACAGGTGCCCGGCCAGCTCAGCCAGGGCGTCGGCACCGGGCAGTTCGCGGCCGTGCAGCAGCCAGGCCAGGGCGCTGCTGTGCAAGCCTTCGTCGGCCAGCTCGCGGCTTTTTTGCGCCGGTTTCGGCACCGCCACCGGCCCCCAATGCAGCCACAGCCGATCCCGCGCGCGGGTCAGGGCGACATAGGTCAGCCGCAGTTTCTCCGCGAACGCCTCGCGGCGCGCCTGCTGCAAACGCTCGGGCAGCTGCGCGCTGCCGAAGTCGAGCAGCGGCTGGCCGTCTTCGGCGTGACAACGGGCGCTGTCGGTGAATTTGCCGAGCAGCTTGCCGTCCCACAGGAACGGGCAGAACACCAGCGGGTATTCCAGACCTTTCGAGGTGTGGATGGTGACGATCTGCACCCGCTCGGCATCGCTTTCCAGGCGCAGCAATGCATCGTCGCCGGCGCCTTCGCTGGCGCGCTGGGCATTGAGCCAGGCCAGCAGCGACTCCAGGCCCGGGCGCTGCAGGCTTTCCTGCTGCAGCAGCTCGGCGAGGTGCAGCAGGTTGGTCAGGCGCCGCTCGCCATCAATGCGCTGCAACAGCCGCTCGGCGACCTGCTGCTCGTCGAGCCAGGCGCGAAAGGCGCGCATAAAGCCCTGCTGCTGCCACAGCTGGTGGTAACGCTCGGCGGCCTCGCGCTCGTCGTCCCAGGCTTTCTGATCGTCCTGGCACAGCGCCAGCTGCAAGGCATCACGGCCGAGCAGACGGGTGGCCAAGGCATACCGCAGCACGCCCTCGCGCCCCGGTTCGGCATAGGCGGCAAGCACCGCAGCAAGCTCGGCAGCTTCCTCGCTGTGCCAGACACTGTCGCGACCACGGCGCACGCTGGGCACACCGCGCGCCGCCAGCTCGGCGGCAACGCTGGCGGCCTCGCGATGGCTGGCGACCAGCACGGCGATGTCGCCACCCTTCAACGGGGTGCGCTGCCCGTCCTGATCGAAATACGCCTGGCCCTCAGTGCTGGCGACCAGCAATGCGGCAATCCGCTGAGCCGTATCCCGCGCCGCCAGCTCGGCGGCGCGGGCCTTGTTCAGGCCTTCGTCGCCAAGCCAGACCAATGCCAGCGGAGCGTCCTGATCCTGCAGCGCCGGCAACACCAGATTCGCCCGGGCCTTCTTGCCGGCACGGACCGGCGGGTACTCCAGGCCGTCTTCGGCGAAGGGTTGCGGCCGGTCGAACAGTTGGTTGAGTGCGGCAATCAGCTCAGGCGTGGAGCGGTAGTTGAACGGCAGGTCGTAGCGGCGTGCCGCAGCGTCGCGCGCCTTGAGGTAGGTCGCCAGATCGGCGCCGCGAAAGGCGTAGATCGCCTGCTTGGGGTCGCCGACAAAGCACAGATCACCACCCGGGCTACTGGGCGACTCGCTGGCGGCGTTCGTCGCCAGCAAGCCGCTCGCTTCGCCCGCAGAAGCGGGGTAGATCCGATCGAATATCTCGTACTGCACCGGATCGGTGTCCTGGAATTCGTCGATCAGCGCCAGCGGGTACTGCGTGCGCAGGGTCGCCGCCAGGTCTTCGCCGGCCGGCCCGTGCAGCGCCTCGTTGAGTCGATTGAGCAGGTCATCGAAGGCCAGCAGGCGTTGCGCCGCCTTGCGCGTAGGCAGCTCGGCGTTGAGCTGGTCGAGCAGGCGCACCTGCAGTGCAATCAGCCGCTGCTGCCCGGCGGGTAGCGCCTCGGTCAGCGCCGCAGCCAGCGCATCCAGCGCGTGGGCCAGCTCGCACACCGGCGCTTGGTGGCCTTTCTTGCAGGCCTTGGCCACGGCCGCCACGCCGAGTTTATCGAGGGCCGCGGGCGCGTCGAACAACGCCGCGGGGTCAGCGAAATAGGCGTCCAGCTCCGCCAGCCACAGCGACAGCTTGCTCAGCTTGTGCGTCGACTGGCTGAGGCCGCCGTGGCCGTGCAGTTCGGCGATCCACTCGGCACCCGCCTGCTGCCACAGGCGTGCGGCATGGGCCCAGGCCCGTTCGACCGCGTCCAGGTCGTTGCCCGCCAGCGCCTCGCGCGGTTCGACCCGCAGGTACGGCTTGCCCAGATGCCCGCGCAGGCGCTGGCGCAGCGATGCCGGAGTGATCTTGTGCTTGGCGAGAAAGCGCGCCCACACCGGATCGGCAGTGGCCAGTTCATGCCGCCAGGCATCGCCGAGCAGCGCGTCGATGACCTCGCGGTCGTCCTGGGTCAGCTCGCTGTCGAAGTCGCCGCCGGCCTCGAACGCAGCATCCTGCAGAGCGCGCTGACAGAAGCCGTGGATGGTGAAGATCGCCGCCTCGTCAAAGCCATGCACCGCCAGCAACAGCCGCCGACGCGCCTCGGGCCCCGGATGGCGTTGATGGAGCTGGTTAAGGAACTCGTCGTGACTCGTCACGCCGTCATACAGCCCGAGCAACTCGGCCAGGCGCTCGCGAATCCGCTCGCGCAACTCGGCGGTGGCCGCGGTGGTGTAGGTGACCACCAGAATCTGACTGACGCTGAGCTGGCGCTCCAGCAACAGGCGCGCATAGAGCGCAGTCAGGGTCCAGGTCTTGCCGGTACCGGCGCTCGCCTCGATCAGCGAGCGGCCATTGAAGGGCGAGCTTTGCAGGTCGAGGCTCATGCGTCATCCTCGTCCGCCGCCAGGGCTAGCAGGGCCGGGCCGAGCAGTTGTTCGGCGAGTTGCTCGAAGCGCTCGCCCAGCGGTTCGCGGTCGCGAAAGGCCAGGGCGTGCCAGGGGTCCTGGGATTCGCCGGGGATCGGGCTGAAGTCGGCGCCGAGCCAGGCGAGTTGCGCGGCGCTGCGGGCGGCGTCCAGTGGTTCCTTCTTGCTGCGCGCGCTGGGCAGCAGCAACGCCTTGGCGAACTCATAGCTGCTGCGCGGTAGCAGCGGCAGCGGCGTGCACAGGGCGTCGCGGTAGGCACTGAGCCAGGCGTGCAGCAGCTCGGCGGGGTTGGCCAGCGGCGCCAGTTGCCAGTCGCCGGCTGGCGAAATCAGCAGGCTGTCGCGGGCGATGCCCGGCGTGGCGCTGAGGTTGAGCAGCAGGTGACGCAGCCAGAATCCCGGTAAGTCCCAGGCGCCCGGCGCGTAAAGACGCCAGTCGAACAATCCGCTGGCGGTCACGCCATCAAGCCAGCCATAGACGTGCACGCCGGCCAGTTGCACATCGACCAGCAGCGGCTGGGCAACCTCCTGCGGGCGGGCCTCGAACAGCCGCGGCGCGAACGCCCGCACCGGGCCGCGCAACTTGCCCCACAGCGCCTGGCCTAGCTCACCGGACGGCAGCCAGCCAGCGGCGCGGGCAATCCGCCGTTCGTCTGCCTCCGACCAGCCGCGCTCCATCGCATCCAGAGTCAGACGGCGCAGACCGCGGCGCGCCGGGCCTTCGAGGGCGAAGGGCTCATCCAGCGCGATGGCCTCCTCGGCATCGGCCAGACGCAGGCCCAGGCGCTGCTCGAGGAGAAACCGTGCCGGATGGCGAAAGCACAGCAGCAGCTGCGCCGGTTCGATCTGCAGCCAGTCGTCATCCGGCGCCGGCAGCCGCTCGACGAATGCGTGCGGGTTCAGCTCCGGTGGCGCAGCCAGGCGCTCGGCGGCGCTGAACCAGGATGCGGCGAACCCGGCATGCTTGCCGCCGGCGAAATTGCCGGGGGCGAAGGGTTGCAGCGGATGGGCGATCAACAGCTGCGCGCTGGCCTTGCCGGCGGCCGCGTCGAGCACTGACGTGACGGGATCGGGCCGACGCACGGCGGTCATATCGACGGCTTCCAGCAGCTCGCTGATCAATACCGACGGCGGCAATACGGCGTTGTCGCGCGGGTCGCGGCCGACGTAGCTGAGGTACAGGCCGCCGCGCGCCGAGAGCAGGGTTTCCAGCAGCAGGTAACGGTCGTCCAGACGTCGCGCGCGGTCGCCCCGGCGCGGCTTCTGGCTGATCAGGTCGAAGCCGACCGCTGGGGTGCGCCGCGGCAGCGCGCCGTCGTCGAGGCCGAGCAGGCAGACCAGGCGGAACGGCAAGCTGCGCATCGGCACCATGGTGCAGAAGGTCACCGCGCCGGTGAGAAAGCCCGAAGCGCCGCTGCCCTGCTCCAGCACGGCGGTCAGTTGCTGGCGGATCAGCGCGAGCTCCAGCGGCCTTTCGATGCCGGCTGCCGTCGCCTGTTCCGCCAGGGCGGCGCAGGCTTTCGACAGCAGCAACAGGGTATCGCCCGCTTCGCGCTCGTCGAACAGGCTGTCGATCATCCCCTGCAGCGTCTGCGCCCACTCGGCGAGGCTGCGCGGGCGCTGCATTTCGGTCGCCAGGGTCGTCAGGCGCTCGACGAACGCGGCCAGGCGCCCCAGCAACTGGCCGCGGCCGCCTTCCAACGCATCCAGCGGCCAGCTATCGCCCAGCAGCGGCGCCTGCTCGCCGGCCAGCTGTGGCGGCGCGGCAAACCCCAACAGCAAACGATCCAGGCCCTGGCGCCAGGTGTAGGCGGCGTCGGCAGGCAAACCGAGCTGCTGCCGGTGCTGCGCATCACGCCCCCAGCGCACGCCGGCGGCATGCAGCCAGTCGCGCAGCAGCGGCACATCTTCGCGCTCGATCCCGGCCTGGCTGGCGATGGCCGGCTGCTCCAGCCAGGCGAGGATTTCCTCGGCGGCGAAGCGGCTATCCGGCAGCGCCAGCAGGTTGAGAAACGCCTCGATCAACGGGATTTCCGCGCGCAGGCTGCGGTCCGCCAGGCTGAAGGGAATGTACGGCGTCGCCGACCTCGCGCCGCCATCGCGGGCACCGCCCGATTTGGCGAAGACCGCCTCGATGTAGGGCGCATAGCGCTCGATATCCGGGGTCAGCACCACCACCTGATCGGGGGTCAATTGCGGGTCGGCGGCAAAGCGGGCGAGCAGTTGATCGTGAAGGATTTCCACTTCGCGCAGCGGCGAATGGGCGATATGCACTTCCAGCGAGCGGTCGTCCTCGCGCAGCACCATGCGCTCGTCCGGCAGGCGGGTGCGCAGGCACAGGATGTCGTTCTGCAGGGCCTGCAGCAGGCTGCTGTCGTGCAGGTCCTGGTCCTCGGAATACAGGCCGATTTCCTGGCTGCCTTCGCTGGACGCCAGGGCGAACAGGCTGTCGAAAAAGTCGCGGCCCTGTTTGCCCAGACTGGCCAGCAGCGGATGGCCGACGTCGAGGTACCAGTCATCGGCAGCGGATGGCGGCAACGCTGTTGCGCTCGCGCCGCTGTCCATCCGCGCGCTGAACGATTGCCTGGCCAGCTCGCGGATGTCGCGGATCTCGCCCCAGGCTTCGCGACACGGGTTGAGCGCGAAGATCACCACCTGGGTGTGCCGGGCTAAGGCTTCCAGCACCCGTAGATGGTGGGCCGGCAGGCTGCTCACGCCAAACACCAGCACCCGTTCCGGCAGGTCGGCGATGGCCGCGTCCTGGTACAGCCGCCGCAGCAGGTCGTCGAGCAGACGCGCGCGGTGCGGGTGGCCGTCGCGGGTCAGTTCGCGCCAGAGCAGCGCCTGCCAGGCTTCGTCCGCGCCGAGGTCGAGCAGTTCGTTGCGCTCCCAGGCGGCCAGCCAGTCGTCGCGGTACAGCAGGTACTGGTCGAACACGTCGGCGATCTTCGCCGCCAGGGACAACCGCCGACGCTCGTCGCCACCGCTCAGGTAGTGGTCGAGGCGCGGGGCTTCGGCCAGATTCTGCGGTTCGCACAACCAGTCGTAGAGGCGCCAGCTGAGGGTGCTAGGGGTGAATGCCGACTGTTCCGGCAACTGGCCGAGCACCAGGCGCGACAGGTCCCAGACGAAACGGGCCGGCAACTGCACGTCCAACTGCATGGCGATGCCCTGCTTGCGCGCCAGTTGCAGCGTCAGCCAGCGGCCCATGCCCTGGCTTGGCACCACCACCAGAGCGGGCGCGAACGGCTCGCGCGCCGGGGTTGCGAGTAGCGCGGTGGCCAGTTCGCCAAGGGTTTCCAGATCGGGGGCGTGGTAGAGAGTGAGCATCGGGCGAGCCGGGTCCGGACAGTCCGCGTAGGGTAACAGCTCGGGCCGATACGCCGCAGCGTCCCGCCACGGCATTCAGCACCGACTCGCCCTGCGCGACTCAGGGTTCGCGGCCGGCACCGCGCAGCACACGGATTTCCAGACGCGGGTTGAACCAGTAGCCAGTGCAGGTGTTTTCGTTCTTGTCGACCGCACCCTCGGCCGGGCCGAGGACGAAACCGAAATTTTCCCGCCGGCCGTGCACCCATTGCTGCACCTCGCGGGTAACCCCAATACCAATGGCGACCGTCCCGTGGTCTTGCTGCGGCCCCGCTCGCCGCAGGTTGAGGGCGGCCACCTCGCCGAACGTGGTGCCCGCGCCCAGCGGCTCGGTGGCAATGCGCAAACGCAGGGCACAGTGCGTCTCGCGAATGACCCCGCTCGGCACCCGGCGCTCGATATTGATCATCACCGGCGTGTTGCGCCGCTCCAGGCGCAGGGTCGCGCTCACCACCAGGTCGCCGCGCAGGTCGCTGAGGTCGAAGAAGAACAGGCCTTGGTAGGCGCTGCTGTCCTGGGTGTGGCAGGTCTGCCCGCGTTTGACGTGGTTGTGGAAGCCGGCGAGTACCTCGCCCGCCTCGCCCAGCGGCGGTGAGGTGCCCGTCGTGGTGCGGTCCAGCTCGAACGGCCAGCACACGCCGAAGCGGTCGCCGTAATGGGAAATCTTGGTGCCGACCCGTTCGGCGCTGCGCTCGATGGTCACTTCGCGGGTACCGCAGGCCGCAACCGCCAACAGCGCGACCAGGAGCAACAGACGGGAAAAGAACCTGTGCATTTTCACCTCCCTGTAGCAGGCGGCTAGCGGCCGCGAACGCCGAAGACCGATGTCCCCTGCAGCAACCCTAGTCAGACCTGGGGCGCTGTCCACGCCGTTGGGCGGAAGCTTGCGCGACGTCCTGACAAGCAGGAACCATCGATACGGGCTTTACTGAAGTTAGAAGCCCCCGCGACATCGTCGAGGCAAGCGGCCAGCAATGACCCGCCTGCCTGATCGACTCGCTATCGCCAGGAAGCCACATGCTCACCCTGCTCAATCTGCTGTCCGCCATTGCTCTGCTGATCTGGGGCACCCACATCGTCCGTACCGGCATCCTGCGGGTGTACGGCTCGCACCTGCGCAAGGTACTCAGCCACAACGTCAGCAAGCGGCCACTGGCGTTTGCCGCCGGCATCGGCGTGACCGCCCTGGTGCAGAGCAGCAACGCCACCGCGCTGCTGGTCACCTCCTTTGTCGCCCAGGGCCTGATGGCGCTGACCCCGGCGCTGGCGATCATGCTTGGCGCCGATGTGGGCACCGCGCTGATGGCCCGCGTACTGACCCTCGACCTGAGCTGGCTGTCGCCGCTGCTGATCTTTCTCGGGGTGATCTTCTTCCTTTCGCGCAAGCAGACCCGCGCCGGCCAGCTCGGTCGGGTGGCCATCGGCCTGGGCCTGATGCTGCTGGCGCTGGAGCTGATAGTCGCGGCCGCCACGCCGATTACCCAGACACGCGGTATCCAGGTGCTGTTCGCTTCACTGACCGGCGACCTGCTGCTGGATGCGTTGGTCGGCGCGCTGTTCGCGCTGATTTCCTACTCCAGCCTGGCCGCCGTGCTGCTTACCGCGACCCTGACCGGCGCAGGGCTGATCAGCCTGCCGGTGGCGATCGGCCTGGTGATAGGCGCGAATATCGGCAGCGGCGTGCTGGCGTTTCTCAATAGCAGCCTGCAAACCCCGGCCGGACGCCGGGTCGCGCTCGGCAGCCTGCTGTACAAGGTGATCGGCTTGTTGCTGGTGATCCCACTGCTCGACCCGCTAGTGGCCTGGCTGGACGGCCTCAAGTGGCGCCCCGAGGAACTGGTGATCGCCTTCCACCTGCTCTACAACAGCCTGCGCTGCTTGCTGATGCTGCCCACGGTCGGCGTCATGGCGCGCTTCTGCAACTGGCTGCTGCCGGATCGCGCCGAAGCAAACGGCATCGCTCGCCCGCGCCACCTCGACCCCACCGCGCTGGCGACGCCGAGCCTGGCGCTGGCCAATGCGGTGCGCGAAACCCTGCGCATCGGCGACCTGGTCGAAACCATGCTCAGCCAGCTGCTGGAAGTGCTGCGCGGCAATCACCCGGCCTCGAGCAGCGAACTGCGGCGCCTGGACGACGATGTCGATGCCCTCTACAGCGCGGTCAAGCTGTACCTGGCTCAGGTGCAGCGCGACGTCCTCAGCGAGCACGACAGCCGGCGCTGGGCCGAAATCATCGAACTGGCAGTTAACCTCGAGCAGGCCGGCGACATCGTCGAACGCATGCTCGCCAAGGTGCAGGACCAGAAGACCGCGCAACGCCATTCGTTTTCCGACAGCGGCCTGGAGGAACTGGCCAGCTTGCATGACCAGTTGATGGCCAACCTGCGCCTGGGGCTTTCGGTGTTCCTGTCTGGCGACAAGGAAAGCGCGCGTCAGCTGCTCCGCGAGAAGCGCCGCTTTCGCGCCCAGGAACGGCGCATGGCCCACGCCCACGTCGGCCGGCTGCATCATCAGGTGGTGCAGAGCATCGAAACCAGTTCCCTGCACCTGGAACTGATCGGCGACATGAAGCGGCTCAACTCGCTGTTCTGCAGCAGCGCCTACGTGGTGCTGGAGGCCGGCGAAAGCGGCGCCCTGCACGAGGAAATCGGCGGCGAATAACCGCGGCGGCAGGTCAACCCGCGCCTACCTCAAGGGGCGCGCGGGCCTGTTGCAGGCATTCCAGCAGGCATTCCAACGCCGGTTGGCGTTGCGCACGGCGCAGCACCGCCACCAGCTCGCGGTGGAACACCAGCGGCCCCAGCTCGATCACCCGCAATTGCGTCGGCCGCTGCAACCACAGGCCGGCACGCGGGATCAGCGATACGCCGAGGCCGCATTCGACCATGCGCACGATGGCTTCCAGTTCGTCCAGCTCCAGCGCATCGCGCACGCTCAGGCGCTGCTCATGGAGAAACTGGCTGACCCGCCGACCGCCAAACGAGCGGCGGTCGTAGCGCACGAATGGTTGCTCGGCAAGTAGCTGCAGCGGCTCGTCACCGGCGACATTCAGGGGTGCGATCAGCACGAAGGGCTCGCGGCTCAGGCTGATCTGCAGCAACTCCTTGGGCAGCTCGAACGGTGGTTTGATCATCAGCGCCAGGTCGATTTCCCCCGCGTCCACCTGGCTCAACAGCTGCAACGACACACCCGGCACCAGCTTCAGCTCGACCCGCGGCGCGGCGGTGCGAAAGCGCGGCAAGGCCTCGGGCAACAGCCCGGTCTGCACCGTGGCGATTGCGCCGATGCGCAATTCGCCCTGCCACTCGGCGGCGGACGTGGGCAGCGCCATCTGCGCGTAGAGCGCGAGCATCTGTTCGGCCAGCGGCAGCGCATGTCGGCCGGCGGCATTGAGCACCGCGGAACGCCCGCTGCGCTCGAACAGGCGCACGCCAAGGCCGTGTTCGAGCACGCGCATCTGCGCGCTGACGGCCGATTGAGTTAGGCCGACATGCTGGCCAGCGGCAGCAAAAGTGCCGTGACGGGCGACCATGACGAAGGTTTTCAGCTCACGCAGCATCAGCGCCTCGATTGATCAATTTTATTTGTGAGTGACAGAAAGAATATGCGCTTTTAACCAACTTCATTGTTGCTGAGAATCGCTGAACAGGTACAAGAATCGGTTTTGATACCGCGCACAAACAGGTTTCCAAGGAGCATTGCCATGGCACTCACACCTTTTCACCTAGCCATTCCGGTCTACGACCTCGAAGCCTGCCGGCATTTTTACGGTCATGTGTTCGGTTGCGCCGAGGGGCGCAGCAGCGACCATTGGATCGATTACGACTTCTTCGGTCATCAGTTGGTGATCCACCAGAGCCCGAAGACCGCGACCCAGATCGACGCGCACAGCAACCCGGTCGATGGCCACAACGTACCGGTGCCGCATTTTGGTGTGGTGCTCGGCTGGGACGATTGGCAGACCCTGGCTGCGCGCCTGAAAGCCAAGGGCACCGCCTTCGTGATCGAGCCCTACATCCGCTTCGAGGGGCAGGTCGGCGAGCAGGCGACGCTGTTCCTACTCGATCCCTGCGGCAATGCCCTGGAGTTCAAGGCGTTCAAGGACATCAGCCAGCTGTTCGCCAAGTAGGTCAGCGCGAGCGGCCCGTTACGAGCGCCTGACCCTGCACAGCCGATCAGTTGTTCGGAAAACCGAACGACTGATCGGCTGTTGGCCGTCATCCCGAACGCAAATGCTGTTTACAACTCATCCATGATTTAGGATTTCCTATATATTTCAATAGCTTGAATCACTCGATCGGCAACTGAAAAGGCTGGCATGCAACCTGCTCTCTCTCCTGCAGGAATGCGATAGCCCTTCCCAGACAGAGCGGTAACTGCCCCGCAGTCACCTGCCAATAACAACAACATCGAGGAATTGATTCATGCGTATTGTCTCCCGTGCCCTGAGCGTCGCCGTTGCCGCCGCGCTGTTCGCCACCCCGGTTCTGGCCAGCGAACTGACCGGCACCCTGAAAAAGATCAAAGATTCCGGCACCATCACCCTGGGCCACCGTGACGCCTCCATCCCGTTTTCCTATTTCGGCGACAACCCACAGCAGCCGGTGGGCTACTCCCACGACCTGCAGATGAAAGTGGTCGAGGCGATCAAGCAGGAACTGGGCATGCCGGACCTCAAGGTGCGCTACAACCTGGTCACCTCGCAGACGCGCATCCCGCTGGTGCAGAACGGCACCGTCGACCTCGAGTGTGGCTCCACCACCAACAACATCGAGCGTCAGCGTCAGGTCGATTTCTCGGTCGGCATCTTCGAGGTCGGCACCCGCCTGCTGGCGAAGAAAACCGCCGGCGTCGATGGCTTCGCCGACCTCAATGGCAAGAACGTGGTGACCACCGCCGGCACCACCTCCGAGCGTCTGCTGAAGATCATGAATGCCGAGCAGAAAATGGGCATGAACATCATCTCGGCCAAGGACCATGGCGAGTCGTTCCTGATGCTCGAATCCGGCCGCGCGGTGGCCTTCATGATGGACGACGCGCTGCTCTACGGTGAAATGGCCAAGGCCAAGAACCCCGACGACTGGGCAGTGGTCGGCAAGCCGCAATCGTTCGAGATCTACGGCTGCATGATGCGCAAGGGCGACCCGGCGTTCAAACAGGTAGTCGACGGCGCCATCAGTGCGACCTTCAAGTCCGGCGACATCACGGCCATCTACGACAAGTGGTTCATGCAGCCGATTCCGCCGAAGAACCTCAACCTCAATTTCCCCATGAGCGATGAGCTGAAAAAGCTGATCGCCAACCCCACCGATAAATCTGCAGAACAGATTTAACCGCCGATCCACGGTGTTCGTCCGCACGGCCCGAAACGGCCGCTACGGGCGGGGGCCGTGACGGCAAGGTGATGCCGCGGCGTGCCCACAAGGCGCGGCGTGTGCGGGGATTCCCGGGGAAGCTGCGCTTCCCCTCTCTCGAATTCGAAGGCTTGCAGTGCCGTCCAGCGTGGCTGGGTGTGCGTTGCCGTTGCCTGCGTGACCGCCACTTCTACTGAGAGAACCACCCAATGACTTACACCTGGGACTGGGGCATTTTCTTCAAGTCCACCGGCATTGGCAGCGAGATCTACCTGGACTGGTTTCTCACCGGCCTGGGCTGGACCATCGCCATCGCCGTGGTCGGCTGGATCATCGCGCTGCTGCTGGGCTCGCTGCTCGGCGTGATGCGCACGGTGCCGAACCGCTGGATCTCCGGCATCGCCACCGTCTATGTGGAAATCTTCCGCAACGTGCCACTGCTGGTGCAGCTGTTTCTCTGGTACTTCCTGGTCCCCGACCTGCTGCCCGAGCCGCTGGAGATGTGGTTCAAGCAGGACTTGAACCCGGCGACCTCGGCTTATCTGTCGGTTGTGGTTTGTCTTGGTCTGTTCACCGCGGCGCGGGTCTGCGAGCAGGTGCGCACCGGTATCCAGGCGCTGCCCAAGGGCCAGACCGCAGCGGCCTACGCCATGGGTTTTCGCCTGCCGCAGATCTACAGCAACGTGCTGCTGCCCCAGGCCTACCGGATCATCATTCCGCCGCTTACCAGCGAGTTCCTGAACATCTTCAAGAACTCCTCGGTAGCCTCGCTGATCGGCCTGATGGAGCTGCTGGCGCAGACCAAGCAGACCGCCGAATTCAGCGCCAACCTGTTTGAAGCCTTCACCCTGGCGACGCTGATCTACTTCACCCTGAACATGAGCCTGATGCTGCTGATGCGCGTCATCGAGCGCAAGGTCGCCGTACCGGGCCTGATTTCCGTAGGAGGCAAATGATGGATTTCAGTGCAATCGTACCGGCCCTGCCAGGGCTCTGGGATGGCATGGCGATGACCCTGCAGCTGATGGCGCTGGGCGTGCTCGGCGGCGTCGTGCTCGGCACGCTGCTGGCGATGATGCGGCTGTCGCACAACAAGCTGCTGGCCAACGTGGCCGCGACCTACGTTAATTACTTCCGCTCCATCCCGTTGTTGCTGGTGATCACCTGGTTCTACTTCGCGGTGCCGTTCATCCTGCGCTGGATCACCGGCGAGGACACCCCGATCGGTGCGTTCACCTCGTGCCTGGTGGCGTTCATCATGTTCGAGGCGGCGTACTTCTGCGAGATCGTCCGCGCCGGCATCCAGGCCATTCCCAAGGGCCAGATGGGCGCGGCGCAGGCGCTCGGGATGAACTACCCGCAGACCATGCGCCTGATCATCCTGCCCCAGGCGTTTCGCAAGATGACCCCGCTGCTGCTGCAGCAAAGCATCATCCTGTTTCAGGACACCTCGCTGGTGTACACCGTGGGGTTGATGGACTTCCTCAATGCTGCGCGCTCGCGCGGCGACATCATCGGTCAGGCCCACGAGTTTCTGATTTTTGCCGGCCTGGTCTATTTCACAATCAGCTTCGCCGCCTCGCTGCTGGTCAAGCATCTGCAAAGAAGGTTAGCCGTATGATCTCGATCAATAACGTCAACAAGTGGTACGGGGACTTCCAGGTGCTGACCGAGTGCAGCACCGAGGTGAAGAAAGGCGAAGTGGTGGTGGTGTGCGGGCCGTCCGGCTCGGGCAAGTCGACCCTGATCAAGTGCGTCAATGCGCTGGAGCCGTTCCAGAAGGGCGACATCGTGGTCGACGGCACCTCGATCGCGGCGAGCAAGACCAACCTGCCCAAGCTGCGTTCGCGGGTCGGCATGGTGTTCCAGCATTTCGAGCTGTTCCCGCACCTGACCATCACCGAAAACCTGACCATCGCGCAGATCAAGGTGCTTGGCCGCAGCAAGCAGGAAGCCACCGAGAAGGGCCTAGCACTGCTCGACCGCGTCGGCCTCAAGGAACACGCCCACAAGCATCCTGGCCAGCTGTCCGGCGGCCAGCAGCAGCGCGTCGCGATTGCCCGCGCGCTGGCGATGGACCCGGTGGTGATGCTGTTCGACGAACCCACCTCGGCGCTCGATCCGGAGATGGTCAACGAGGTGCTCGACGTGATGGTGCAGCTGGCCCAGGAAGGTATGACCATGATGTGCGTGACCCACGAGATGGGCTTCGCGCGCAAGGTCGCCGACCGGGTGATCTTCATGGACGCCGGCCAGATCGTCGAGGACTGCCCGAAGGAAGCGTTCTTCGGCGACGTCTCGGCGCGCTCGGAGCGAGCCCAGCAGTTCCTCGCGAAGATCCTTCAGCATTGATGCCAGGGTGCGCTATGCGCACCTCATGGCACCGCGGCACTGTGCATCCGGTGCGATTAATGCCAACGCTAATGGTGCGCGACCAGAGCAACAACCACCCGCCCGCGCACCTGGCCAGCAAGGAACGACTGTGATGCAATGCCACATCGCCAGCCTTCGCGCCGTGCCGCCCGCCCTGACCGTGAAACCGCGCCTCGCTCGTACCCTGCTGTTGACCCTGCTGATGCTCCTGGCGGTGCTGGCCTGCGGCTATGCCGGTTATCACTTCAGCAAGGCGTTCGGCATCCGCGCACTGGCCGAGAATGGCGAACGCCAGCTCGAGCTCAATGCCCGTGCGGTGGAAAGCGAGATCAGCAAGTACACCTACCTGCCCAGCCTGCTCGAGCTGGACTACAACGTGCGCCGCCTGGTGCAGACCTCGACCGCCTACCGCCGTCAGCAGGTCAACGATTACCTCGAAGGCCTCAACCAGCGCAGCGGCAGCCTGGCCACCTATGTGCTCGACACGACCGGGCGGGTGGTCGCCACCAGCAACTGGCGCGAGCCGAGCAGCTTTCTCGGCGAGGACCTGTCGTTCCGCGCCTATTTCCAGGACGCCATGCAAGGCAAACCGGGGCGCTTCTACGGCATCGGCAGCACCACCGGCGAGCCGGGCTACTACATTGCCCATGGCCTCAAGAGCGGCGAGCAGATCATCGGTGTGGCCGTGGTCAAGGTGCGCCTCGATGCCCTCGAGCAGCGCTGGCAGCGCGCGCAGCTGGAGGCTTACGTCAGCGACGAGAACGGCATCATCATCCTCTCCAGCAATCCGGCGCGGCGGCTCAAGGCCATCCACCCGCTGGGGCCGAATACCCGCGAGCGCCTGGCGCGCAGCCTGCAATACCACTGGTGGGCGCTGGAGGAACTGCAACCACTGGCGCGCCGATCCCTCGGCGCCGGCATCGAGCAGGTCAGCTTCGCTGCCAATGAAAGCGGCGAACAGGCCAGCGGCCGGATCGACTACCTGGCGCAAACCCGCCCGCTGGACGACACCCCCTGGCACCTGACGTTGCTGACACCCCTGCAGGATCAGCACCGCGCCGCCATGAGCCACGGCATGCTCGCCGCGGCAGCCTGTGCGCTGCTGATCTTCCTCGGCCTGGCACTTAACCAGCGGCGCAGGATGATTGCCACCCGCCTCGCCGCGCGTGAAGCGCTGCAGCAGGCCAACGACGAGCTGGAGCGCAAGATCGCCGAACGCACCGCCGACCTGCAGGCCAGCAACGAGCGCCTGAAAGCCGAGATTCGCGAGCGCAAGCAGGCTGAAACCACCCTGCGCCAGGCCCAGGACGAGCTGGTGCAAGCCGGCAAGCTGGCGGTGATCGGGCAGATGTCGACGAGCATTGCCCACGAACTCAACCAGCCCCTGGCCGCGTTGCGCACGCTGTCCGGCAATACCGTGCGCTTCCTCGCTCGCGGCGCCCTCGACGTGGCCAGCACCAACCTGCACACGATTAACGAACTGGTCGATCGCATGGGCAAGATCACCGGCAGCCTGCGCGCCTTCGCCCGTCGCGAAGGCGACCGCGGCGAAGCCAGCCTGACCCAGGCGGTCGAGGCCGCCCTGCTGCTGTTGCAACCGCGCACCGACTCCATCGCCCTGCAGATTCACCGCGACTATCCAGACGCCCAGGCCGATGTGCGCCTGGCCATCGACCAGACGCGCCTGGAGCAGATTCTGGTCAACCTGATCGCCAATGCCCTGGACGCCATGAGCGACCAGGCCGACCGGCAGCTCTGGCTCAGCGGCCGGGACCAGGGCGAACGCTACCTGCTGAGCGTGCGCGACAATGGCCCTGGCATTGCCCCGGCGGCGCGGGTGCACCTGTTCGAGCCGTTCTTCACCACCAAACCGGGCGAAAAAGGCCTCGGCCTGGGCCTGACCCTGTCCGCCAGCCTGGCCGCCGCGGCCGCCGGCAGCCTGACCGTGCAACACCCCGAGGAAGGCGGCACCGCCTTCGAACTGAGCCTGCCCAAAGCCGACCCCAGCCGCGAGAACAGCGCGCATGAACGACCCGCTTAGCGTCCTGATCGTCGAGGACGATCCCCATGTACTGCTCGGCTGCCAACAGGCGCTGGCGCTGGAAGATATTGCCAGTGAAGGCGTCGGCAGCGCCGAAGAAGCGCTGCAGCGCATCGGTGCGGATTTCGCCGGCATCGTCGTCAGCGATATCCGCCTGCCCGGCATCGATGGCCTGGAACTGCTGACCCGCCTCAAGCAACGCGACCCCAGCCTGCCGGTGGTGCTGATAACCGGCCATGGCGACATCAGCATGGCGGTCAACGCCATGCGCGACGGTGCCTACGATTTCATGGAAAAACCCTTCTCCCCGGAGCGCCTGGTCGAGGTCACCCGCCGTGCTCTGGAGCAGCGCAGCCTGGCCCGTGAGGTCAGCTCGCTGCGCCGCCAGCTGGCCGGGCGCCAGGCGCTGGAGCAGCGCCTGATCGGGCGCTCGCCAGCAATGCAGCAGCTGCGCGAGCTGATCGCCAATGTCGCCGACACCTCGGCCAATGTGCTGATCGAGGGCGAAACCGGCACCGGCAAGGAACTGGTCGCGCGCTGCCTGCATGATTTCAGCCGGCGCCAGCCCAAGCCATTCGTCGCGCTCAATTGCGGCGGCCTGCCGGAAAACCTGTTCGAGAGCGAGATCTTCGGCCATGAAGCCCATGCCTTCACCGGCGCCGGCAAGCGGCGGATTGGCAAGATCGAACACGCCGACGGCGGCACGCTGTTTCTCGACGAGGTCGAGAGCATGCCGCTCAATCTGCAGATCAAATTGCTGCGGGTGTTGCAGGAACACAGCCTCGAGCGCCTCGGCTCGAACCAGAGCGTGGCGGTGGATGCGCGGGTGATCGCGGCGACCAAGTCGGACCTGGACGAGCAGAGCAAACAGGGACGGTTTCGCAGCGACCTCTACTACCGGCTCAACGTGGTCACCCTGGAGCTGCCGCCGCTGCGCGAGCGCCGCGAAGACATCGCCCTGCTATTCGAGCATTTCCTGCAGTTGTCGGCGCTGCGCTTCGATCGCGCGCCACCCGTACTGGACCGGCAGACCCTCGCCGCGCTGATGGCCCACGACTGGCCAGGCAATGTGCGCGAGCTGCGCAACGTCGCCGAACGCTTCGCCCTCGGCCTGCCGGTGTTCAAGAAAAGCGGTCTGGCCAGCGAGGGCAATGGCCCCGGTTTCGCCGAAGCGGTGGAAGCCTTCGAACGTACGCTGCTGGTCGATGCGCTGGAACGCCACGGCGGCAATCTCAGCCAGGCCAGCCAGGCGCTGGGCATGGCCAAGACCACGCTGTTCGACAAGGTGAAGAAGTACGGGCTGCAATAGCCACGGTTCAGCAGGCAGAGCGAATGGGCCGCAAGGTTTGTCCGTGGTTGATTCGAGTGCAGTAGGCGCAAGCGGTGGACAAGGCTGCGCCATGTCCGCCCTACAACGCTGGCAGCGCCTGACCTACGACTGATCCGATTCCGCCAAACCGACACCGCCTTCCAGCTTGCGCCAGAGCAGGCGCACCGCCGCCTTGCGCACCAGAGCGCAGCGGTACAGGCGGATTTCCAGCGGCACCTGCCATTGCTCGCCGGCACAGATCACCAGTTCGCCACGGGCCAGCTCGCCGGTTACCGACAGGCGCGGCACCCAGGCCACGCCCATGCCCTGCAGGGCCATGCTTTTCAGGCTGTCGGCCATCGCGGTTTCATACACAGTGGTCGAGCGCAGCGCGCGCTGGCGCAGCAGCAGGTTCACCGAACGGCCGAGAAAGGCCCCGGCGCTGTAGGCCAGCAGCGGTACGCTCTGGCCGCTGTCGAGGTCGAACAGCGGCCGGCCCTGCTCGTCCACCGCGCACACAGGCAGCATTTCCGTGCGGCCAAGGTGCAGCGACGGAAAGATGTCCGGGTCCATCTGCAGCGCGGCGTCGGGGTCGTAATAGGCCAGAATCAGATCGCAGGCGCCTTCGCGCAGGGCATGCACCGCCTCGCCAACGTTGGTCGCCACCAGCCGGGTATTCAACGGCAAGCCTTCGCGGCGCAAGCGGGCGATCCACTCGGGAAAGAAGCCCAGGGTCAGCGAGTGCGCGGCGGCGATCTGCATCACCTCGCCTTGCTGGCCTTCAAGGTTGTGCAGGTGACGCACCACCTCACCCAGCTGTTCGACCATGCTGCGCGCGGTGACCAGAAACAGCTGACCCGACTCAGTCAGCTCGACCGGCGTGCGCGAGCGATTGACCAGGGTCAGGCCGAGCATGTTTTCCAAGCTGCGAATCCGCCGGCTGAACGCCGGCTGGGTGACGAAGCGCTTGTGCGCCGCCTGGGAAAAACTGCGGGTGGCGGCCAGGGTGACAAAGTCTTCCAGCCATTTGGTTTCCAGGTTCATTGCCGCTCCTGCTGTGTAGAGTGGATAACGCTCTGTTTATCCACCCAGCCGACGGACCTTCAGCTGTGGTGGATGGGTGACGCGTCGTATCGAGACGCGGTGTAACCCACCCTACCCCCTCTACGCTCGCCAGCAGCTATCAGTCACGCCTACGTTATGCCGATTATGCATAGCCTAGCGGTTAACAGCATTGGCCGATACCGGGCTACAGCGCCTATTCTGCAAGGCATCGCGGCCATCGCCGTTTATCCTGAGAGAGTCAGCTCATCATGTCCCCTGCTGCATCATTCCGCCTTGAAACCGACCTGCTTGGCTCCCTTGAAGTGCCCGCCGATGCCTATTACGGCATCCAGACCCTGCGCGCGGTAACCAACTTCCGCCTGTCCGGTGTGCCGCTCGCGCACTACCCGAAACTGGTGGTAGCGCTGGCGATGGTCAAGCAGGCTGCGGCGGACGCCAACCACCAGTTGGGCCACCTCGACGCGGTCAAGCATGCGGCCATCAGCGAGGCCTGCGCGCGGATCATTCGCGGTGATTTCCATGAGCAGTTCGTGGTCGACATGATCCAGGGCGGCGCCGGCACCTCGACCAACATGAACGCCAACGAGGTGATCGCCAACATCGCCCTGGAAGCGCTCGGTCGGGCCAAGGGCGAATACAAGTACCTGCACCCGAACAACGACGTGAACATGGCGCAGTCGACCAACGACGCCTACCCCACCGCCATCCGCCTGGGCCTGCTGCTCGGCCACGATGCGCTGCTGGCGAGCCTGGACAGCCTGATCGGCGCGTTCGCCGGTAAGGGCGAAGAGTTCGCCCACGTCCTGAAGATGGGCCGCACCCAGCTGCAGGATGCGGTGCCCATGACCCTCGGCCAGGAGTTCCGCGCCTTCGCCACCACCCTTGGCGAAGACCTGGCGCGCCTGCGCAGCCTGGCGCCGGAGCTGCTCACCGAAGTGAACCTGGGCGGCACCGCGATAGGCACCGGGATCAACGCCGACCCGCGCTACCAGCAGCTGGCTGTCGACCGCCTGGCCGCCATCAGCGGCCAACCGCTGGTGCCAGCCGCCGACCTGATCGAGGCGACTTCGGACATGGGCGCCTTTGTGCTGTTCTCCGGCATGCTCAAGCGCACCGCGGTCAAGCTGTCGAAGATCTGCAACGACCTGCGCCTGCTCTCCAGCGGCCCGCGCACCGGGATCAACGAAATCAACCTGCCGGCGCGTCAGCCGGGCAGCTCGATCATGCCCGGCAAGGTCAACCCGGTGATCCCGGAAGCGGTCAACCAGGTCGCGTTCGAAATCATCGGCAACGACCTGGCGCTGACCATCGCTGCGGAAGGCGGGCAACTGCAGTTGAACGTGATGGAGCCGCTGATCGCCTACAAGATCTTTGACTCGATCCGCCTGCTCCAGCGCGCCATGGACATGCTGCGCGAACACTGCATCGTCGGCATTACCGCCAACGAAGCGCATTGCCGCGCGCTGATGGAAAACTCGATCGGCCTGATCACCGCACTTAACCCCTACATCGGTTATGAGAACGCCACCCGCATCGCCAAGCTGGCGCTGCTCACCGGCCGCGGCGTGCTGGAACTGGTGCGCGAAGAACAGCTGCTGGACGATGCCACCCTGGCCGACATCCTCAGCCCGGAAAACATGATCGCCCCGCGCCTGGTGCCGCTGAAGGCATGAAGCCCGGCGGCCGCGGCGCCCGAGCCGACGACGGGTTATTCGATCGCGAACAGCCCGTCGCGAATCTGCGCGCCGCTCAGGCGTTGGCGGATGTCGAGGTCGATGCGCGGGTCGTCGGGGCTGTAGAGCATCACCTGGCGATAGGCGTTGACCCGGTTGATCTCGGCGCCGAGGTATTCCCACACCACCCGGGTACAGGCCGGGGTGCGCAGGTCGCCGCTGGAAACCCCGGTTTTCAGGCCGTTGAGGCGGGTGATGCGGCTCTTGAAGCTGGGGATCAGGATGGTCTGGCTCATCTCGTTGCCGGTCAGCGATTCGTAATCGACCAGAAACAGACGGTCCTGCAGATAAAAGACCGCGCCAAGGTAACGACAACGCACCCAGTCCTCGGCCTTGCCGCTGTCGGCACGGGACGGCTCCTGCCGCTCCTGGCGCTCGAACAGGTAACTGCCGCGGTCCTCGCGCAGGTGCACCAGCGACAGCAGAATCTGACCCGGCACCGACATGCAGTTGGCGTACTCGAAGTAATACCCGCAGTAGCGCGACAGGCTGCTGGAGCGCTCGCTCAGCGGTTGCAGCAATTCCAGCAGCGGGTCGCCCGCCGCTCGCGGTTCGTGGCCGCCGCTGCGGGCGCCGATCAGGTTGGCGAACTGCTCGCTCGGCAGGCTCAGTTCGTAGAGTTCAACGCCGAAGAAATCGCAGATGCGCTTGAGGTTGAACGCCGTGGGCCGGCTTTGCCCACTGAGGTACTTATTGAACTGGGCCCGGTTGATCGCGAGCTTGCGACAGACCTCGGCAATCGACCGGTAATGGCTGCAGAGCAGCTTGAGATTAGGCCCAAGGTAGTCAGACATGTGGCGGTTCCCGGTGATGCGAGTGGCGCAATTCTAGCATCAACTCGCATCAGCTCGCCGCTACCTGCGAAATTGCAACAAAGCGTCAGCTGTCTAACCATCCCACCCCTCGCTTTCCACCCACAGAACAACAAGAGAGACACTCACCATGCTCGACATTCTTAACGATCTCATCTGGAGCAAGTTGCTGATCGTGATGCTGATCGGCCTCGGTCTGTACTTCACGGTGCTTTCGCGCTTCGTCCAGTTTCGCTACTTCGGCAGCATGTTCCGCATCCTCGGCGAGGCCTTTCAGCGCCAGCCAGGCCAGCTCAGCTCGTTCCAGGCCCTGATGCTCAGCGTCGCCGGCCGGGTGGGTGCGGGCAACATCGCCGGTGTCGCCGTCGCCATCATGCTCGGCGGCCCGGGTGCGGTGTTCTGGATGTGGATGGTGGCGCTGGTCGGCATGGCCACCAGCTACTTCGAATGTTCGCTCGCCCAGCTGTACAAGCGCCGCGAGCCTGACGGCAGCTACCGCGGCGGCCCGGCATTCTACATTCAGCATGGTCTCGGCCAGCGCTGGCTGGGCATCGTGGTGTCGATTCTGCTGCTGATCACCTTTGGCTTCGGCTTCAACGCCGTGCAGTCGTTCACCGTCGCCAGTTCGCTGCATGACACCTTCGGCCTGCCGACCTACATCAGTGGTCTGGTGCTGGTCGCGGTGATGGCGCTGATCATCTTCGGTGGCATCCGCCGCATCGCCAAGTTTGCCGATGTGCTGGTGCCGGTGATGGCGTTCTCCTACATCGCGATGGCGCTGTTCGTGATTGCCAGCAACGTCCAGCAGGTGCCGGAAACCCTGATGTTGATTGTCAGAAGCGCCTTCGGCCTGGAGCCGGCGTTCGCAGGCGGTATCGGCGCGGCAATCATCATGGGCGTCAAGCGCGGCCTGTTCTCCAACGAAGCCGGCCTGGGCAGCGCGCCAAACGTGGCGGCGGTTGCCGAGGTCAAGCACCCGGCGGCCCAAGGCATCGTGCAGTCGCTCAGCGTGTTCATCGACACCCTGATCATCTGCACCAGCACGGCGCTGATCATCCTGCTTTCGGGCGTGTATCAGCCGGGCAGCGAAGAAGTGGCTGGCGTGGTCCTGACCCAGACCGCCATGGCGGCGGTAGTCGGCGAATGGGGCCGGGTATTCATTAGTGTCGCTTTGCTATTGTTCGTCTTCACCACCCTGATCTATAACTACTACCTGGGTGAAAACGCGTTGGGCTTCTTCAGCAGCAAGCGCTGGCTGTTGCAGGTCTATCGCGTACTGGTAATCGTCCTGGTGCTGTGGGGCTCGATGCAGGATCTGGGTACCGTGTTCGCCTTTGCCGACGTCACCATGGGCCTGCTGGCGATTGCCAACCTGATCGCCCTGGCGCTGTTGTTCAAGGTCGGTCTGCGCCTGATGCGCGACTACGACAATCAGGTCAAGGCGGGTGTGGAGTCGCCCGTGTTTGATCCGAAAGCCTTCGCTGATCTGGACCTCGACCCGGCAGCCTGGCCTGCAACCACGCAGACCACCAACTCGGGCGCGGCAACTGGGCAGCCGGTCAACGCACTGCACCACAGGTAATGCACCATAGGTAACTCGTTGTCACCCTGGCATAGGGCCAGGGTGGATTTGCTACGCCAGAGGTCCCGCACCGTCATTCGGTTGCGGGATTTTTGAGCTTAAAGGAGTGCTAGACCATGCGCCGCTATCTGTCTGGTTTGCTGTCTCTGGGGTTGCTGTTCGCCACCCTCGCCCATGCCGAACTGCCAAAAGATTACAAGGTGGTGCTGCTGACCGAAAACTTCCCGCCGTTCAACGTGGCGGAGAACAACAAGAACTTCGCCCGCGATGAAAACATCAAGGGCTTGAGCGCCGACATCGTGCGCGAGATGTTCAAACGCGCCGACATCGCCTACAGCATGACCCTCAAATTTCCCTGGGACCGCATCTACAAGCAGACCATGGAATCGCCGAACCACGGGCTGTTCTCCACGTCTTTGAGCGATGCGCGCAAGCCGCTGTTCAAATGGGTCGGCCCGATCAACCAGTATGAAAGCGTGCTGGTGACCGCCAGCACCGACGGGCCGCGCGTCGACAGCCTCGAACAGGCCAAGCAATACCGCATCGGCTCGTACCAGAGCAGCGCCGTCAGCCAGTACCTCGAACGTGCGGGCATCAAGCCGGTCAACGCGCTGCGCGACCAGGAAAACATCCGCAAACTGCAACGCGGCCAGATCGACTTCTGGGCCACCTCTGACCCGGTCTGGCGCTTCTATGCCAAGGAAGCGGGCGCGACCGGGCTCAGCAACGCCCTGAGCTTCCATACCTCCAAGCTGTACCTGGCATTGAACAAGGACACCCCGGACGAAGTGGTCGAGCGCCTGCAAAATGCCCTCGATTCGATGCGCAGCGAAGGCTACGGCACCTGCGAGAAAAATCCGGAGCTGTGCTGAGTCCAGCCTCGCCGCAACAGCGGGAACGCCGCCACAGCACACCGCCTGACGGCCGTCAGGCGGTTGCGGACTTCCGCCACCCTCAATCACTGCAGCCGCCCTGCGGCGGCTCCCGGTTCGAGAACAGCCGATGAACACCCCTGCTCAACGCCTGCTGGTGCTGTACACCGGCGGCACCATTGGCATGCAGGCGGCTGCCAACGGCCTGGCGCCCGCCTCCGGCTTCGAGGCGCGCCTGCGCAGCCAGCAAGCCCTGCAGACCGATCTGCACCTGCCTGAATGGATTTTCCGCGAACTGCTGCCGCCGATCGACAGCGCCAACATGAGCCAGGCCAACTGGCTGGCGATGGTCGCCGCGATTCGCCAAGGCGTCGAACAGGACGGCTGCGATGCGGTTCTCGTCCTGCATGGCACCGATACCCTCGCCTACAGCGCCGCCGCACTGAGCTTCCTGCTGCTCGGGCTGCCTGCCCCGGTGGTGCTGACCGGCTCAATGTTGCCCGCCGGCACCCCGAACAGCGACGCCTGGGACAACCTGTTCGGCGCCATGCAGGCGCTGCAGAAGGGCGTCGCGCCGGGCGTGCGGCTGTTCTTCAACGGTGCCTTGATGCATGGCGCGCGGGTCAGCAAGCTCGACAGCGCCAACTTCGACGCCTTCCGCGTACTGCCGCGGCAACGCCAGGGCGAGCGTGCACCAACCATTGCGCCTCACATCGATTACCGTCAGCCGCGGCAGCCGGTCAACCTGGCGATACTGCCGCTCTTCCCTGGTATTCAGGCTGCCCATGTACAGGCGCTGCTGGCGACCGGCGTGCAGGGGCTGCTGCTCGAGTGTTATGGCAGCGGCACCGGCCCGGCGGACGATGCCGCGCTGCTCGCCACGCTGAAAGCGGCGCATGCGCGCGGCGTGGTGATCGCGGCCATCAGCCAGTGCGTCCACGGTCATGTCGAGTTCGGCGTGTACAGCGCCGGCAGCCAGCTGGCCAGCACCGGCCTGCTATCGGCCGGCGGCATGACCCGCGAAGCGGCACTGGGCAAGCTGTTCGCCCTGCTCGGCGCGGGGCTCGATCAGGCCGAGGTCGAGCACTGGTTCACCCTCGACCTGTGCGGCGAGCGGGTCGACCAGGGCGCGTAGGGCGCAGCCATCGCTTCGCCTTGCAGGTGCCGGCGCATGCACCCGCAGGCGGTGGTCAGTTGGCCACCTCTTGCGGCGCGCCGCCAACCGTTTCAGGATGCACCCTTGCGCCTACAGGAGACTGCGCCAATGCCCGTCCGTATTGCCGTCGATATTCGCCCCGTCAGCGCCGCCGACCACGCGGCCTGGCTGCCCCTGTGGCAGGGCTATCAGCGCTTTTACATGACTGAGATCCCCATGGAAACCAGCGAAGTGGCCTGGCAGCGTTTTCTCGACCCGGCCGAACCGATGCACGCCGCGCTCGCCTGGGATGGCGACCAGGCCATCGGGCTGGTTCACTGGATCTACCACCGCTCGACCTGGACGGTAGGCGATTACTGCTATCTGCAGGATCTGTTCATCAACAAGGACGTGCGCAGCAGCGGCGTCGGCCGCCAGTTGATCGAATACGTCTACGCCCAGGCGCAACAGGCCAAGTGTTCGCGCACCTACTGGCTGACCCACGAGAGCAACAGCAAGGCCATGCTGCTGTACGAGCGAGTCGCCGAACGCTCGGGCTTCTTGCAGTATCGCAAGCTGTTCTGACGGCAGCATTCGCCGCCGCCCGGACACAAAAAAGCCCGCTGTCGCCAGCGGGCTTTTTTATGGTGCAGGAGAGCAAACCTGTTTGCGTTCTCGCGAGCTAGCCCAGACACCAGGCCTAGGCGGCCAGATGCAGGCAGGCGCTTAAAACGCCGGGACGACCGCGCCCTGATACTTCTCTTCGATGAATGCCTTTACTTCAGCGCTGTTCAGCGCTTTGGCGAGTTTCTGCATGGCATCGCTATCCTTGTTGTCCGGGCGCGCGACCAGAATGTTGACGTAAGGCGAGTCGCTGCCTTCGATGGCCAGTGCATCCTTGGTGGGGTTGAGCTTGGCTTCCAGGGCATAGTTGGTGTTGATCAGGGCCATGTCGACCTGGGTCAGCACGCGCGGCAGGGTGGCCGCTTCCAGCTCACGCAGCTTGATGTCTTTGTGGTTTTCGGCGATGTCCTTCGGCGTGGCGAGGATGTTGCTGGAATCCTTCAGGGTGATCAGGCCGGCCTTTTGCAGCAACAACAGCGCACGGCCGCCGTTGGTGGCGTCGTTGGGGATCACCACGTTAGCGCCCTGGGGCAAGTCGGCGATGGTTTTCACGGTGCTCGAATAAGCGCCAAGCGGCTCGACGTGTACGCCGGCAACGCTGATCAGTTCGGTGCCGCGGCTCTTGTTGAACTCATCGAGGTACGGCTGGTGCTGGAAGAAGTTGGCGTCCAGGCGCTTCTCCGCCACCTGTACGTTCGGCTGCACGTAATCGGTGAAGACCTTTACGTCCAGTTCCACGCCCTGCTTGGCCAGCGCCGGCTTCACGAACTCGAGGATCTCGGCGTGGGGCACAGCGGTGGCGGCGACGGTCAGGGTTTGCGCCTGGGCGGAAAACGCCGCCAGAGTAGCGAGTGCAGCAATCAGTTTTTTCATCGTATAGCTCCTTGTATAGCGAAATGGATACGGGTCGGTGCGAGCCATGTTCGGCGGATGCCAGAGCCAGGCTCGCGCAGTCGTTATTTGCGGGAAAAATGCACCACCAGCTTGTCGCCGACGGTTTGCAGAATCTGCACCAGCACCAGCAGCAGGATCACCGTGACCACCATGACGTCCGGCTGGTAACGCTGGTAGCCGTAGCGCACGGCCAGGTCACCGAGCCCGCCGCCGCCAATCAGGCCGGACATCGCGGTGTAGGACACCAGGGTAATGGCCGTGACGGTAATGGCCGCGACTATCCCTGGCAACGCCTCGGGCAACAACGCATTGACCACAATCTGCCGGGTGGTCGCACCCATCGCCTGGGTCGCCTCGATGATGCCGCGGTCGACCTCGCGCAGCGCGGTTTCCACCAACCGGGCGAAGAACGGCGTCGCACCGACCACCAGCGGCGGAATGGCACCCGCAACACCGAGCGAGGTGCCCGTGACGACGACCGTAAGGGGGATCATCACGATCAGCAGGATCACGAACGGCACCGAGCGCAGGATGTTCACCAGCAGCGATAGCACGCCATACAGGGCCTTCTGCTCGAACATCTGCCGCGGGCTGGTAAGGAACAGCAGCACGCCAAGCGGCAGACCGAGAATCACGGTGAACAGCAGCGAGCCGCCCAGCATGCTCAGGGTATCGAGGCTGGCCTGCCAGATTTCTGGCCAGTCCACATTCGGTAACAAGGCATCCATCAGCGCAGTACCTCCAGATGCACGTCGGCAGCCTCGAAGCGCGCCATGGCCGCCTCCAGGTCACCACCCGTCAGCGCCAGGGTCAACTGGCCGTAAGGCGTGTCCTTGATCCGGTCGATGCGTCCGGCCAGGATGCTGTAATCCACGCCGGTTTCCCGGGCGACCGTGCCCAGCAGCGGCGAGTAGGTCGCCTCGCCCTGGAAGGTCAGCCGCAGAATGCGCCCCTGAACATGGGCGAAGTCGTCGTGTTGCTCGTTCTCGTCGACGTGCTCGGCCTCCTGCACGAAGCGCTTGGTGGTGGCGTGCTGCGGGTGCAGAAACACCTCGGCCACCCGTCCCAGCTCCACGATCACCCCGGCATCCATGACGGCGACGCGGTCGCACACCCGGCGGATCACATCCATTTCATGGGTGATCAGCACGATGGTCAGGTTCAGTTCGCGGTTGATCTCGGCCAGCAGCTGCAGCACCGAAGCCGTGGTCTGCGGGTCGAGGGCGCTGGTGGCTTCATCGCAGAGCAGGATCTTCGGCTCGGTGGCCAGAGCACGGGCAATGCCGACGCGCTGCTTCTGGCCGCCGGAGAGCTGCGCCGGGTATTTATTGGCGTGATCGCTGAGGCCGACTCGCGCCAGCAACTCGGCGACCCGTGTGTCGATCGCGCTGCGCGACAGTTCGCCGGCGAGCTTCAATGGCAGGGCAACGTTGTCGGCGACGGTTTTCGACGACAGCAGGTTGAAGTGCTGGAAAATCATCCCGACCTGCTGACGAAAGCGGCGCAGGCCAGTGGCATCGAGGGCGGTGACATCCTCGCCGTCGATCTGGATGCGCCCGCCCGTAGGCTGTTCCAGGCGGTTGATCAGGCGCAGCAGGGTGCTTTTGCCGGCGCCGGAATGGCCGATGATGCCGAAGACTTCGCCTCGGGCGATCTGCAGATCGCTGGGCTGCAGCGCAGGAATATCCTGGCCACCGACGCGATACGCCTTGTGCACCTGATGAAAATTGATCACGCGTTTAAACCTTTTGGGTTTGTCGAGCCGCCGGGTAGGCGAAAAGCCCGCTAGTTTACCCGCCAGGCTTTAGGCCGCAAAAACCTTTGTAGTCCTATGCTTATAGCTGAAAGGCATGAAAAATCCGTCAGCGATCAGCGCATCTGGCCAGCTAGGGGTTGGAGCCGCCAGCGGCTTTGACCGGCGTTTCTGCTGCCTCGGCGTCGCGGGCGCGCTCGACGGCGCCATCCAGCCCGGTGGTCAGCGCGGGCGCCTGCGGCATCAGGCTGCGTGCATGGCTGAGGGATTTGGCGGCGCCATCGAGATCGCCGGCCTGCAGCGCCTTCTGCCCTTTCAGCAGGTACGCCTCGGCCAGTTGCCGCTGGTAGTTTTCCAGGCGAATGTCGCCGGCCGCACGGTGCTGCAAATCCCTCAATTGTGCTTCGGCCTCGTTCAGGTGACCCTCTTCGATGCTGACCTCGAGTTGGTGCAAAGCGGTGTTGATCGCCTCGGCGGCGGTCTGCTCCGGGGTGCTTTGGCAGGCGGTTAAAAGCAGCGAAATCGCGATTATCGACAGCCAACGTGGGACGAATGACTTCATTTCGGCGGATCTCGTGATAGGCAAACAGCCCGCGAGTCTACACCTGCGGCAGTGGCGCGACCAAGCGGCAGCCACGCATATAGGGGGCCGGCTCGCGGTTTAGCCGGTGCGCCGCGGCAGGCCGAAGCTGAGCAGGAACAGGCTGGCCGCAGTTACCACAATCGACGGCCCTGCCGGCGTGTCCTGGAACCAGGACAGACTCAGCCCGCCGCATACCGCGACGACGCCAAGCAGGCTTGCGCCCAGGGCCATCTGTTCGGGCGTGCGCGCATGGCGTTGCGCAGCGGCGGCGGGGATGATCAACAAGGAGGTGATCAACAGCACGCCGACGATCTTCATCGCCACCGCAATCACCACGGCGATCAGCAACATCAGGCTCAGGCGGATCGCCGCCACCGGCAGCCCTTCGACGCGCGCCAGCTCCTCGTGCACGGTAATCGCCAGCAACGGCCGCCAGAGCAGCGCCAGCAGCACCAGCACCAGCGCGCTGCCGCCGACGATCCAGGCCAGGTCGGTCGGGCCGACGGCGAGCAGGTCGCCGAACAGGTAACCCATCAGGTCGATGCGCACATCCTGCATAAAGCTCAGCACCACCAGGCCCAGGGACAGGGTGCTGTGGGCGAGGATCCCGAGCAGGGTATCCGAAGCCAGCGGCTGGCGGCTTTGCAGGGTTACCAGCAGCACCGCCAGCAGCACGCAGCCGACCGTCACCGCCAGGGTCGGACTGACGTCCAGCATCAGTCCCAGGGCAACCCCGAGCAGCGCCGCGTGAGAGAGGGTGTCGCCGAAATAGGCCATCCGCCGCCAGACCACGAAGGAACCCAGTGGCCCCGCGACCAACGCCAGGGCCAGGCCAGCAAGCAGCGCGTTGAAAAGAAAATCAGCCATGGTTGCAGCCATCTCCATGGACATGTGGGCGAACCGCGCCCTTTATACTCAGGCCGCCAGCCTCGTCGACCACTTCGCCATGCAGGTCATGCGCATGGTCGTGCCGGTGGTGGTAGATCGCCAGGCTACGGGCATCCTGGCCAAACAGTTCGACGAACGCCGGATCGCCACTGACCTGTTCCGGATGGCCGGAGCAGCAGACGTGCCGGTTCAGGCAGACCACCTGGTCGGTGGTGCTCATCACCAGGTGCAGGTCATGGGACACCATCAGCACGCCGCAGCCATGGCGGTCGCGCAACTGGGTGATCAGCCGATACAGCTCGGCCTGGCCGCTGACATCGACACCCTGGACCGGCTCATCCAGCACCAGCAACTCCGGCGCGCGCAGCAGCGCACGGGCCAGCAGCACACGCTGCAATTCGCCGCCGGAAATGCTTTGCAGGGGGCTGTCGATCACCTGTTCGGCACCGACCTCGGCCAGCGCCGTCATGACCTGGGTGCGCTGGACACCCGGCACCAGACGCAGGAAGCGCAGCACGCTCAGTGGCAGCGTGGCGTCCACATGCAGTTTTTGCGGCATGTAGCCGATACGCAGCCTGGGCTTGCGCCAGACGCTGCCGTTGTCCGGCTTGAGCAGGCCGAGCACGGTACGCACCAGGGTGGTCTTGCCGGCACCATTAGGGCCGATCAGGGTAACGATCTCGCCCGGTTTGACGCTCAGCTGCACGTCGTGCAGGACATTCTGCCCGGCGAAGGCCACGCCGACGCCGGCCAGACGGATCAGCGCATCGCTCATTCGCCCCCCCGGCAGCCCGAACACTGGCCGACCACTTCGACGGTCTGGCTTTCCACCACAAAACCGACGCCCGCTGCGCCGGCGACGATGGCGTCGCTGATTGCCGCTTGCTCCAGCTCGATGGCCGCGTGGCAGGTGCGGCAGATCAGAAACTGGCCCTGATGGGCGTGCTCGGGATGGCTGCAGCCGACGAACGCGTTAAGCGACGCGATCCGGTGCACCAGACCATTTTCCAGCAGGAAATCCAGCGCGCGGTACACCGTCGGCGGCGCGGCGCGGCGGCCGTCCTCTTCGCTCAGCACGGCGAGTATGTCGTAGGCACCCAAGGGCTTATGGCTGTGCCAGACCAGCTCCAGCACCCGCTTGCGCAAGGCGGTCAGGCGCAAACCGAGGCGCGCGCAGATGCTTTCGGCTTCCGCCAGTGCGTGGCTGACGCAGCGGGAATGGTCGTGTGGGCGTGAAGCCAGAGGTGGTTGAGTCATGGGCGACGACGCAGGCTGTGGGAGACGTTATTATATTACCGTTCCTTTTCCGTTTGAGTGCTGCCCGTGTCGCGACTTTTTTCTGCTGTTCGCCTGTTTATCCTTCTGCTGGCCTTCAACGCCGCCGCTCAGGCCGAGGTGCGCGTGCTGACCAGCATCAAACCGCTACAACTGATCGCCGCCGCAGTGCAGGACGGCGTGGGCCGTCCCGAGGTGCTGCTGCCGCCCGGCGCCTCGCCGCATCACTATGCCTTGCGCCCCTCCGATGTACGCAGCGTGCGCGATGCCGACCTGCTGTACTGGATCGGGCCTGATCTGGAGAGCTTCCTGCCGCGGGTGCTTGCCGGCCGCGACAAACCTAGCGTCGCGACCCAGACCCTGGCCGGGATGACCCTGCGCCACTTCGGCGACAGCCACGACGAAGCGCATCAGGAGCACGATGAGCACAACGCCGAGCATGAGCATCAGCCCGCAACAACTGCTGATGAGCATGACCACGCCCATCGCCCCGGCACGCTCGATGCCCACCTGTGGTTGCTGCCGGCCAACGCGCAGGTGATCGCCGAGAAGATGGCGGCCGACCTGGCCACCGCCGACCCGGCCAATGCGGCGCGGTACCAGGCCAATGTCGAGGCGTTCAACGCCCGTCTGCAGGCGCTCGACCAGCGCTTGCACAGTCGCCTGGGCAAACTCAAGAACGCGCCCTATTTCGTTTTCCACGAAGCCTACGACTATTTCGAAACCGCTTATGGTCTCAAGCACGCCGGGGTTTTCAGCGTCGCCAGCGAAGTGCAGCCCGGCGCACGGCACGTCGCTGCCATGCGTACGCGCCTGCAACAGGCCGGGCCGAGCTGCGTATTCAGCGAACCGCCGCTGCGCCCGCGCCTGGCGGAAACCCTCAGCACCGGCCTACCGGTGACGCTGGCCGAACTGGATGCCATGGGCGGCCAGCTGGCGGTGGACGCCAAGGGTTACGAAACCCTGTTGAGCACGCTGGCCGACAATCTGGCCGGCTGCCTGGAAGCGCTTTAAGGCCCCGCAGCCGCCTGTTTATCCGGCGGCCGGGCTGGCATATAGTCCTGACGATTCAACCCGCCGGTTCACCAGGGATAGGCCGCATGCTGACCATCGAACGGATTTACCCCAAGCAACTCGACCCTGACGACAGCGACGATCAGAACACCCTGCGCATCCATATGGAGCGCTATCGCTTTGCGGCGGCCTGTTTGAGCGGTGAGCGTGTGCTCGACATGGCGTGTGGCTGTGGTTATGGCACCGCACTGCTGGCGGAGCTGCACCCGGACAAGACGGTGATCGGGGTCGATATCGACCCGGCGGCCATTGCCTACGCCCAGGAGCATTACCGGCTGCCAAACCTCAGTTATCACTGCGCCGACGCCGAAAGCTTTGCCGCCGAACAGCGCTTCGACAACATCGTCAGCCTGGAAACCATCGAGCACCTGCCCAACCCGCAACAACTGATCGCCAACTATGCGAAGTTGCTGGCCGAGCATGGTCAGGTGATCGCCTCGGTGCCGATCACGCCGACCCTGGACGGCAATCCCCACCACCTGCACGACTTCAGCCAGGCCTCGTTCTTCGCCTTGTTCCGCGCCCACGGCCTGGGGCCGCAGCAGCGTTTCGAGCAGATTCAGTGGTGGCAGTTCAAGGGACTGTTTTCCAAGCGCCCGGTCAAGCAGCACCGCTCTGAAGGCGTCGGTAACGCGGTGTTGCAGTACTACCGCAAACGCCCGTTCTACCTGCTGCTACGGCTGCGATCGATGCTGCGGTACGGCTTCAGCAACCGCTACCTGACCTGTAACTTCCGCCCGCAGACTCCGGCCTAGAAGGCAAACGGCAGCGCCAGCCCGACCTGCTGGCGTTGGGCCAGACGCCGCTGGAACTCACCGGGATCGTGAATCAGCACCTCTTGACCGGCGAAGGACTGCGCGGCGATCAGGCGCGATAACCAGAACCGCACACAAGCGATCCGCAACATCGCCGGCCAGAGCTCGGCTTCGGCCGCGGTAAACGGCCGCAGACCGGCATAGGCTCCCAGCAATGCCTGGGCGCGCCTGTCATCCAGGCTGCCATCCTCCCGCGAGCACCAGTCGTTCAGGGCAATCGCCAGGTCATAGAGCATCGGTCCCGAGCAGGCGTTGTAAAAGTCGATCACCCCCGCCAGGTGGTTGCCATCGAACAGCACGTTGTCGCGGAACAGGTCGGCATGCAGGTTGGCCTGGGGCAGCGCCAGAATGCGCGGCTTGAGCGCCTCGATCTCGACTAGCGCGGCACCCAGCAGCTCTAGTTCTACAGCAGGTAGTTGCCGCGCAAGACTCGGGCCCTCACTGAGCATCCAGTCCAGGCCACGATCGCTTTTACGCGGCAGCGGCCGCTCGCGAGTTGCCAGGTGAATCCGTGCCAGCAACGCCCCGACCTCCTGACAATGATGCGGGTTGGCCTGGGCAACGTGCTTGCCAGCCAATCGCGGCTGCAGCAGCGCGGGCTTCTGCGCCAGGCTGCGCAGCGCGTCGCCGCTGTCGGTGCGCAGGGCATAGGGCACCGGCAGGCCGGCGTCGTGCAGCACATCGAGCAGCTCGATGAAAAATGGCAGATCGGCGCTCGGGCCGCGCTCGATCAGGGTCAGGACGAATTCGCCCCGCTCCAGGCTGACGAAGAAATTGCTGTTCTCGCTGCCCGCAGCGATGCCCTGGAAATCACGCAAACGCCCCAGACCGTAGGGCGCAAGAAAAGCCTCGAGCTGAGGACGCTCGAGGGGGGTAAACACCGACATAATTAGAGCCTGCTCATACTAGTGGCGAACTGCATTGCCGCGCCTGATGGCGCTAAAACAGGTCGGCAGGCCCGATGCCTTACCAACTGAAGATCTCCCAGGACGGGATCAACATGTCCGGCTCGTCCGAGCGCACGAAGTTGCCCTCCGAGCCATCGGCACGCACCAGGAAATAGGGTTTGCCGCTTTTCGGGACGACCTTGATCGCATAAAGGAACCCGTTGACCCGGTATTCCTGGATCGTACGGTCGCCATCCTGACGGATAGTGACGTCGGGCTCGGCGGACGGCGCATCATCGGCGTGCGCGACGAGCGAAGCGGTCGCCAACAGGCTGGCCAGCAACAAGCGATTGAGTGTGCGCATGATAACCTTGCCCCTTTATTGTCAATGGTCGGCCCAGTTTAACCCGGCCCCCAGGAAAAGGTTGATCCTGCGCATGTCAAACGCTCCTCTCGTTCTGGTCGACGGATCCTCATATCTGTACCGCGCCTTCCACGCCCTGCCGCCCCTGACCACCTCCAAGGGCTTGCCCACGGGCGCCGTGAAGGGCGTGTTGAACATGCTGAAAAGCCTGCGCAAGCAGTACCCGGACAGCCCCTTCGCGGTGGTATTCGACGCCAAGGGCGGTACTTTCCGCGATGCGCTCTACGCCGAATACAAGGCCAACCGCCCATCCATGCCCGACGAACTGCGCGTGCAGGTCGAACCGCTGCACGCCAGCGTCAAGGCGCTGGGTTTCCCGCTGTTGTGCGTCGACAACGTGGAAGCCGACGATGTGATCGGCACCCTCGCCCGGCAATGCGCGGCGCTCGGCCGTGACGTGGTGATTTCCACGGGCGACAAGGACATGGCTCAGCTGGTGTGCAAGCACGTTACCCTGGTCAACACCATGACCGGTAGCGTCTACGACATCGACGGCGTGAAAGCGAAATTCGGCGTCGGTCCCGAGCTGATCATCGACTACCTGGCACTGATGGGCGACAAGGTCGACAACATTCCCGGGGTACCGGGTGTGGGCGAAAAGACCGCGCAGGGCTTGCTGGTTGGCATCGGCGGCGGCCTCGACGTGCTCTACGCCAACCTGGACAAGGTGGCCGAATTGCCGATTCGTGGCGCCAAGAGCCTGCCGGCTAAGCTCGAAGAGCACCGGGCAATGGCGTATCTGTCTTATGAGCTGGCGACCATCAAGCTCGACGTGCCGCTGAATATCGAGATCGACTCGCTGCACCCCGGTGCGGTCGACGTACCGGCGCTGGCCGAACTGTATGGCGAACTGGAATTCAGAAGCTGGCTGGACGAACTGCAGCGCCAGCACAAAACCCTGCCAAGCAAGGCGCCCGCCCCGACGCCGGTACCGACAGATGATCTGTTCGCTCTAATGCCTAGCGCCAGCGCGGATGCCGCAACCGAAGCGCCAGCGAGCCCGCGCGAGCAGTTGGGCAACTACCAGACGGTGCTAGAGCAGGGCGATTTCGACACCTGGCTGGAGAAGCTGAAAAGCGCTGAGCTGATCGCCTTCGATACCGAAACCACTGGTCTCGATGCGCAGCGCGCGCAGTTGGTTGGCCTGTCGTTCTCGGTCAAGGCCGGTGAGGCCGCCTATATCCCGCTCGCCCACGCTTATATGGGTGTGCCGACCCAGCTTGATCGCGATCAGGTCCTGGCCGCGCTCAAGCCCATCCTCGAGGACCCGGGCAAGGCCAAGGTCGGCCAGCATGCCAAGTACGACATCAACATCCTCGCCAATGCCTCGACGCCCATCAGCGTCAAAGGCGTGGCCTTCGATACGATGCTCGAATCCTACGTGCTGGATGCCACCGCCACCCGCCACGACATGGACAGCCTGTCACTGAAATACCTCAGCCACAGCACCATCCGCTTCGAAGACATCGCCGGCAAAGGCGCCAAGCAGCTGACGTTCGATCAGATTCCGCTGGAGCAGGCCGCGCCCTACGCAGCGGAAGATGCCGACGTGACCTTGCGCCTGCATCAGACGCTGTGGGCCAAGCTGGAAGCCGAGCCGAGCCTGGCTTCGGTACTGCGCGACATCGAGATTCCGCTGGTTTCGGTGCTGGCCCGCATCGAGCGCCAGGGCGCGCTGGTCGATGCCAAGTTGCTTGGCGAACACAGCATTGAACTGGGCGACAAGTTGGTGGAGCTTGAGCGTCAGGCTTTCGACATCGCTGGCGAAGAATTCAACCTGGGTTCGCCCAAGCAACTCGGCGTGATCCTTTATGAAAAACTCGGGCTGCCGGTAATCAGCAAAACGGCCAAGGGCCAGGCTTCCACCGCCGAGGCGGTACTCGCCGAACTGGCCGAGCAGGATTTCGCGCTGCCGAAGGTGCTGATGCAGTACCGCTCCCTGAGCAAGCTCAAAAGTACCTACACCGACCGCCTGCCGGAACAGATCAACCCGCGCACCGGGCGCATCCATACCAGTTACCACCAGGCGGTCACCGCTACCGGGCGCCTCTCCTCAAGCGACCCAAACCTGCAGAACATTCCAATCCGCACGGCGGAAGGCCGGCGCATTCGCCAGGCGTTCGTCGCCCCCAAAGGCTACAAGCTGCTGGCAGCGGACTACTCGCAGATCGAACTGCGCATCATGGCCCACCTGGCCCAGGACGAAGGCTTGCTGGATGCTTTCCGTCACAACCGCGATGTGCACCGCGCCACCGCCGCCGAAGTCTTCGGCGTCACGCTCGATGAAGTCAGCAGCGACCAGCGTCGTAGCGCCAAGGCGATCAACTTCGGCTTGATCTACGGCATGAGCGCGTTCGGCCTGGCCAAACAGATCGGCGTCGACCGCAAACAGTCGCAGGCCTATATCGACCGCTACTTCGCGCGCTATCCAGGCGTGCTGGCCTACATGGAGCGCACCCGCGAGCAGGCCGCACAGCAGGGCTACGTCGAGACCCTGTTCGGTCGGCGCTTGTACTTGCCGGAAATCAACGCGCAGAACCAGGCCATGCGCAAGGGCGCCGAGCGCACGGCGATCAACGCGCCGATGCAGGGCACGGCCGCAGACATCATCAAGCGCGCCATGATCGCGGTCGACGCCTGGCTGAACGAGTCCGGTTTGGATGCCAAGGTGATTCTGCAGGTGCACGACGAACTGGTCCTTGAGGTACGCGAGGACCTGGTTGAACGGGTGCGCGAGCAGATCAAGGTACTGATGAGCAATGCAGCGAAGCTGGACGTGCCGCTGCTGGTGGAAGTAGGCGTAGGCGACAACTGGGACGAAGCTCATTGACCAGGTTGGCTTAGTCATTATCGGTATGAAAACGCGAATACTTATCGCTAAAGTATTCTAAGCCATCGCTGAACTTTGCTTTTGTCAGGGCAGTCAGAGACTGTGAATGGCCCAAAAGCCTTCAATGCTCCTTTGTTGTGTTAAGTGTTGGCAGATCATCTGAGCCCCGCCCTAGCGGTTCAGACCTTAAACCCCGAACTTCTCCCTCCCCATATGAAGTTCGGGGTTTTTTTTGCCTGTAGAAAAGTATTTTTTTGGCTAGAAAAACTGAGGGCGGCGCTTTATAGCTATTTTCCTTGAACCAGCCCCGGCAGTTGCGCGGCGAGCTTGCTGTTGTTCAGCGGGGCCCGAATGAAGCCGCGTTGGGTGCCGTCCGGGCCGATCAGCACCAGGTTGCCGCTGTGGTCGACGGTGTAATTCTCTTTGCTAGTGTCAGCTGGGATGTACGGGATGCTTACCGCGTTGGCGAGTTTCTGCAGGGCTGCCTCCTCACCGGTTAGCCCGATAAAACCCGCATCGAAGTAATCGAGGTATTTCTTCAGCTGCTCCGGCGTATCACGGTTGGGGTCTACGCTGACCAGCACGACACGCAGGCTGTCACGGGTTTCCGCTGGCAGCTGTCCCTGGAGTTGGCGCAGCTGCGCCAGGGTCGCCGGGCAGATATCGGGGCAAAAGGTGTAACCGAAGAACAACAGGCTCCACTTGCCCGTCAGCTCATTCACCGCAACTGCCTGGCCGTCCTGATTGGTCAAGCTCAAGGCGGGTAGGGTGCGACTCTGCGGCAGCAGGACGATACCGGCGTCCAACAGCACGGTAGGATCGCCCTGACCCTTGCTGTCGAGCACCTTATTGACGGTAAGGCCAAGCACTAACGCAACAACGGCAACTAGAACAAAAACGGTGGTATGGGTTCGGGTCATGGCACCAACGATTACAGGTTGAGCAGCAGGTAGTGGTCGACCAGCAGGGCGATAAACAACAGGAACAGGTACCAGATACTGTACTTGAAGGTGTTGATCGCGGCGTGCGGTTTGCTGTCACGGTACAGCACCCAGGCCCAATGCAAGAAGCGCGCGCCGAGACCGACAGCGCACACCAGATAGAGCAGGCCGCTCATATGGATGGCATAGGGCAGCAGCGTGACCGCGAACATCACCAGGGTGTAGAGCAGGATATGCACCTTGGTGTAATGCTCACCGTGGGTCACTGGCAGCATCGGAATATCGGCTTTGGCGTATTCCTCTTTGCGGTGAATGGCCAGCGCCCAGAAGTGCGGCGGCGTCCAGGCAAAGATGATCAGCACCAGCAACAGCGGCTCGGCACTGACGTGCCCGGTAACCGCCACCCAGCCCAGCAGCGGTGGCGCGGCGCCGGCCAGGCCGCCGATCACGATGTTCTGCGGCGTGGCGCGCTTGAGAAAGCCGGTGTAAAGCACGGCATAGCCGAGCAGCGAGGCGAGGGTCAGCCAGGCGGCCAGCTCGTTGGTGAAGGTCAGCAGCAATGTCATGCCGGTCACCGCCAGCAACAGGGCGAAACCCAGTGCGGCAGTGGGCGAAACCCGCCCCGAGGTGACCGGGCGCTTGAGGGTACGCGCCATGATCGAATCAATACGACGATCCACCACATGATTGACCGCCGCCGCCGCACCCGCGCACAGGCCGATTCCGAGATTGCCGAAAATCAGCACCTGCCAGGCCACCCCCGCGCGAGTCGCGAGAAACATGCCGACCAGCGAGGTGATCAGCATCAGCACCACCACTCGCGGCTTGGTTAGCTCCAGGTAGTCGCGCCAGCTGGCGTGGGCATTCTGTTCGCGCAATAGAGTAGCCATGAGGTCTCTCCGTGGTCGTTGTTGTTATTTGCTCGGCATCGCCGAAAGGCCGGCTTGCCTGTCGAACGCGTGTGCTGCCGAAACAGCGACGCGTCGCACCTGATAATTGACCAGCACCATTGCCAGCAGAAGCGCGGCGCCGCCCAGGTTATGCGCGACTGCCACCTGCAGCGGCAGATGAAAGATCACGTTGCTGACCCCCAGGCTGACCTGGGTCGCCAAAGCTAAGACCAGCAAGCCGGCCAAACGTGGCAGGCCATTGCGCTTCAGCCGCCAGGCCAGCAGCGCCAGTACCAGAGTGACCAGTACCGCACCGAGGCGATGGGTCATATGTATGGCGGTACGCGCATCGCTATCGAGCTGGCCGCCTAGGTAGTTAGGGCCGATGTGCTGGGTCAGATGGAAACCGTTGGCGAAGTCCATGGCGGGCCACCATTCGCCATGGCAGGTCGGCAGATCCACACAGGCAACTGCTGCGTAGTTGCTGCTGACCCAGCCACCGAGCGCGATCTGGCCGATTACCAGCAACAGGCCCGCTGCAGCCAGGCTGCGCAGCCCCGCGGATAGCCGAGGCATCACCGGCACGGCAGCGGACAGCCTGAGAACCAACAGAAACAGCAAGCTGAGTGTGGCGAAGCCGCCCAGCAGGTGAGCCGTGACGACCTGCGGCCAGAGCTTCAACGTCACGGTCCACATGCCAAAGGCTGCTTGCAGGGTGACCAGACCGAGCAGCAGCAAAGGCAGCTTCAGTGGCTGACCGGCGTCACCGCGCCGACGTAGCGCCTGCACCGCCAGACCGAGAATCACCAAGCCCAATGCGCCAGCAAAATAGCGATGAACCATCTCATACCAACCCTTGGCCACCTCCACCGGAGCCTCGGGAAAACGTGCTTCGGCCAGCGCCTGCTTGTGCTCGCTCATCGGCACGCCGATGAACCCGTAACAGCCCGGCCAGTCCGGGCAGCCCAGGCCGGCGTGCGTGAGCCGCGTATAGGCCCCGAGCATGACGACCACCACGGCGAGCAGGGTGGCGAACACCGCAAATCGATAACCGGGTTTGCTCATTTATGATCCTTAGCCGCGGCCTTAACCAATTTGCGAAATTTTCAGCAAATGCCGGAGGTCGTTGAGAATCGCCTTGCCCTTGCTGGTGGCGTCATAACGCAGCACCAGGTTGCCGCGCGGATCGACAATCCAAAACTGCGCGCCCTCGACGCTGCCGGCGGTTTTGCCATAGGCGGCCGGATCCAGCTGATAGCGCTCCAGCTGCGGGTATTCGCGACGCAGCTGGGCGTCATAGTCGGCCGAAAGCGGTTGGGTGATGGCCAACGCATGGGAAGCACGAGCGGTGTCGCGATTCAGACCGATATGAATCTGCCGCGCGAGAAACACCAATTCCTTGCAGGCCGAGTCGCACGCCTGTGGCGCCGTTACCAGCAGTTGCCAGCGCGGTTCGTCAGCGCCGACGACGCCGAGATCGGCGCGGGTTTGACCGGTGCCGATCAGCTCGCCATGGTAATTGCGGGTTTCCGGCACCCAGAAACGCCATTGGTACATGGCACTGGCGAGCACCATCGGGCCGATCACCACGGCAAGGATCAATAACAGTTGCAGTCGCCCGCGACGGCGTTGGCCGGGCGTTACTTCAGGCAGGGCGATGGCTGGGTTCATGGTGCGTCTCCCGCGCGTTGTGCAAACCAAGATAGATGAACAGACCAAGCAGGGCCGCCGCCAGGGCGAACCACTGCACGGCGTATCCGAGGTGTTTGTCCGGACTCATGGCGACCACCGGCCATTCGGCCTGGAAGGACGCGGGGCCGGGCTCCAGACGAACTTCATAACTCAAACCACCACGCCCCAATTGCTGCCAGAGCACATCGGGCTTCACCACGGTGAGCATGCGCGGCCAGCCTGTCGCGGGCTGACCCTGCAGCTGAAACGGCTCGCCCAACGGCACATAGACCGAGGCCTGCAGGTTCAATGAGGTGTCGGGGGTGGCGAACGTAGGCATTACACGGCGATCCGGCCAGGGTAGCCAGCCGCGATTGACCAGCAGCCAGAGCCCACTGCGCTGATCATAGAAAGGCTGCAATACCTCCACGCCGACCTTGCCGTCACGGGTGCGGTTATCCAGCAGGAAGCTGTGGTCCGCATCAAAGTAACCGTGCAGCTGCACACGCACATAAGCGGGGTCCGCATGCCGCTCCAACTCGGTCAGGCTGATCGGTGCTGCAGCTTGACGGGCCTGATGGGTCGCAAGCAGCTCGCGCTTTTCGTCCGCTCTTGCCAGTTGCCAAAACCCCAGCGCAACCAGGCCCGGAAGCAGCAGCAACACCAGCAGACTCGGCAACATTCCAGGCTTGAAGGCGCTCACTGCGCGCCCTCCGAAGCCCTGATAAAGCTGGCTATACTGCGATTGAAGCCCATTAACCTTCCCCCGGAGTCACGCATGCTGAAGGCCGCGATCGTCCTGTTACTACTGGCTACTCTGATCAGCCTGTTCAGCGGCTTGTTCTTCTTGGTCAAGGACGAAGGCCACACCTCACGCGTGGTCAACTCCCTGACCGTGCGGGTCGTGTTGACGGCCATGACCGTCGCCCTGATCGCCTGGGGCTTTTACAGCGGCCAACTGGTGTCGCACGTTACCTGGTAGTGGATCGTTGAACCGTCCCCACGGTTCAACGATTACCGTTAAAGCACGTAGACGAAAACGAACAAGCCTATCCACACCACGTCAACGAAGTGCCAATACCAGGCGGCGGCCTCAAAACCAAAGTGCTGATCGGCGGTGAAATGCCCGCGCATGATGCGCACCAGCATGACGGTTAGCATGATCGCGCCGAAGGTCACGTGCGCGCCGTGAAACCCAGTCAGCATAAAGAAGGTCGCGCCGTAGATACCGGAGCCCAGCGTCAGGCCCAGTTCGGTGTAGGCGTGGATGTACTCTTCGATTTGCAGCACCAGAAACGCCAGTCCGAGCAGCACCGTCAGCGCCAGCCAAATAGTTAATGGCTTGCGATGGTTCTTGCGCAGCGCATGGTGGGCAAATGTCAGGGTGAAGCTGGAGGTCACCAGCAGAATGGTATTGATCAGCGGCAGGCCCCACGGGCTGATGATGCCTTCAGGCGCCGGATAGAGTTTCGGATCTGGGGTGTTGAGCATCGGCCAGGTGTATTCGAAACCTGGCCAGAGCATGTTGCTGATGCCCTTGTCGCCTTCACCGCCCAGCCAGGGGCCGGACCAGTAGCGGATGTAAAACAGCACGCCGAAGAAGGCAGCGAAAAACATCACCTCGGAGAAAATGAACCAGCTCATGCCCCAGCGGAATGAGCGATCCATCTGCGGGCTGTACATGCCGGAACGGCTTTCCTTGATCACGTTGCCGAACCAGCCGAAGAACATGTAGACCAGAAACAAGGCGCCGACGACGAATATCAGCGGACCATTGGAGTCAGCCCGATCGGCTTTTATATCGTTGAACCAGGTGCCGACCCCGAAAACCGAGATCAGCATGCCGAGGGTGGCGATGATCGGCCACTTGCTTTGCGCTGGAACGTAATACTGCTCGTGACTCGACATTTATTATTCTCCTTATGGAGCGGCCCGGGTAAGGGTCGCCTGAGCAACAGGCGGTTTACTCGCAGTGATATCGAACAGGGTGTAGGCCAACGTCAGGTGGCGAACATCTGCCGGTAAGTCTCTATCAACAATAAAGCGCACCGGCATCTTGATTCGCTCGCCGGGCTGCAGCACTTGTTGGGTGAAGCAGAAACACTCGGTCTTGTGGAAGTAAGCAGCTGCCCGTGACGGCGATACGCTCGGCACGGCTTGGGCGGTCATTGGCTGATCGGTTGGGTTGTAGGCAACAAACACCATCTCGTTGCTTGCACCAGGGTGCACCTCCAGCTCGTCCGCCTGTGCGCGAAACTCCCAGACCATATCTGCCGCGTTGGTGGCGAGAAACTGCACGCGAACCTCGCGCTTCTCGTTCACCGTTTGCGAGCCCTCATACGCACTCGCCGTTTTACCGTTGATGCCGAACGCCTGGCACATCGCGTCGTAAAACGGCGGCAGTACGAATACACCGAAGCAGAACATCGCCACCGCCAGCGCCAGCAGGCGAACAACCAGGCGGCGGGTCAGACGCTCTTCAGTCATGGGCCGGACCTTTGCGGTGCGCGTGTTCGTCGCTCATGTCCGGCGGCGTACTGAAGGTGTGGTATGGCGCCGGCGAAGGCACCGTCCACTCCAACCCTTCGGCGCCGTCCCAAGGCTTAGCCGCGGCCGGCTTGCCGCCACGGATGCACTTGATGACGATGAACAGGAACAGCAACTGGGTCGCGCCGAACATGAACGCACCGACCGACGACACCATGTTGAAGTTGGCGAACATCATGTTGTAGTCGGGAATCCGCCGCGGCATGCCGGCGAGGCCGACGAAGTGCATCGGGAAGAACGCCAGGTTCATACCGATGAAGCTCATCCAGAAATGCAGCTTGCCGAGGGTTTCGTCGTACATGTGACCGGTCCACTTCGGCAGCCAGTAATAAGCCGAAGCGAAGATGCCGAAGATCGCACCGGGCACTAACACGTAGTGGAAGTGCGCCACCACGAAGTAGGTGTCGTGGTACTGGAAATCCGCCGGGGCGATGGCCAGCATCAGTCCGGAGAACCCGCCGATGGTGAACAGGATGACGAAGGCCACCGAGAACAGCATCGGCGTCTCGAAGGTCATCGAACCGCGCCACATGGTGCTGGCCCAATTAAACACCTTCACCCCGGTCGGCACGGCGATCAGCATGGTGGCGTACATGAAGAACAGCTCACCCGTGAGCGGTATTCCCACAGTGAACATGTGGTGCGCCCAGACGATGAACGACAGAAACGCGATCGCCGCCGTGGCGTAGACCATCGACGTGTAGCCGAACAGCGGCTTGCGCGCGAACGCCGGAATGATCGCGCTGACCGCGCCGAACGCGGGCAGAATCATGATGTACACCTCGGGGTGGCCGAAGAACCAGAACACGTGCTGGAACAGCACCGGGTCGCCACCGCCGGCGGCACTGAAGAAGCTGGTGCCGAAGTGGATGTCCATCAGCATCATGGTCACGCAACCCGCCAGCACCGGCATTACCGCGATCAAAAGGAACGCGGTAATCAGCCAGGTCCAGACGAACAGCGGCATCTTCATCAGGGTCATGCCGGGAGCGCGCAGGTTGAGAATGGTCGCGACCACGTTGATCGCCCCCATGATCGAACTGATGCCCATCAGGTGGATGGCGAAAATGAAGAAGGTCACGCTTTCCGGCGCGTAGGTCGTCGACAACGGCGCATAGAAGGTCCAGCCAAAATTCGGCCCACCGCCTTCCATGAACAGGGTACTGACCAACATGCCGAAGGCGGCCGGCAACAGCCAGAAGCTGAAGTTGTTCATCCGCGGCAGCGCCATGTCCGGCGCGCCGATCATCAGCGGGATCATCCAGTTGGCCAGGCCGACGAACGCCGGCATCACCGCGCCGAACACCATGATCAGGCCGTGCATGGTGGTCATCTGGTTGAAGAACTCCGGCTGCACAATCTGCAGGCCCGGCTGGAACAGCTCGGCGCGGATTACCATGGCCATGCTGCCGCCGAGCAAAAAGGCGGCGAAGCTGAACCACAGGTACATGGTGCCGATGTCTTTATGGTTGGTCGTCAGCACCCAACGCATCAGGCCTTTGGCCGGGCCGTGGTGATGGTCGTGTCCGGCATGACCATGCGTGTCGATCACTGCACTCATGTCCGTTACTCCTGAGCCTGTTTGAACGCGAGAACATCTTTCGGGGTGACCATGTCACCGAGATTGTTGCCCCATGCGTTGCGTTCATAGGTGACGATCGCGGCGATGTCGACTTCCGACAGTTGCTTGCCGAAAGCAGGCATGGAAGTGCCGGGTTTGCCGTTGACCACGATGTCGATATGACCCTGGGCCGGACCGGTGGCAACGTCGGAGCCTTTGAGTGCAGGGAACATCGGCGGCAGGCCTTCACCGGTCGGCTGATGGCAGGAAGCGCAGGCCGTGTTGTAGGCCTTTTCACCACGTGCCATCAGCTCTTCCATGGTCCACTCCTTGCTCGTCAGCTCCTTCTCGGCAGCCGCAGCCTGCTTGCGCTCGCCCAGCCAGGCGGCGTAATCCTCTTTGGATTTGGCTTCGACCACCACGGGCATGAAGCCGTGGTCCTTGCCGCACAGTTCAGTGCACTGGCCACGGTAGATGCCGGGCTCGTCGATGCGCGTCCAGGATTCGTTGACGAAACCTGGGATGGCGTCTTTCTTCACCGCCAGCGCGGGCACCCACCAGGAATGGATCACGTCCGCGGAGGTGATCAGGAAGCGCACCTTGGTGCCGACCGGCACAACCAGAGGCTCATCGACCTCGAGCAGGTAGTTTTCGCCTTTCTTGGCCTTGTTATTGATCTGATCTTTTGGCGTCGTCAGGTTGCTGAAGAACTCGACATCCTGACCCAGATATTTGTAATGCCACTTCCACTGATAGCCGGTCACCTGGATATCCAGTTCGGATTCCGAGCTGTCATAGATTTCGATCAGGGTCTTGGTGGCCGGGACCGCCATGCCCACCAGGATCACCAGCGGCACGACCGTCCAGAGAATCTCGACCGTGGTGCTTTCGTGGAAGTGGGCGGGCTCTTGCCCGGTAGAACGGCGGTGGACGAGCATCGACCAGAACATGGCGCCAAACACGACCACGCCTATCGCAACGCAGATCCAGAAGATCGTCATATGCAGGTCAAAAACTGAGCGGCTGACCTCGGTTACACCAGGCGCCATGTTGACCGTCCAGCTCGCGTGCGCCGAGCTGAATACCAACCACAGCAGGATGCCCATCCAAACTCGTGGATGTCGCGTCATTGCGGGTTCCCCTTATGATTCTTGTTATCCCGCCGGACATGCCTGCGGCTTAGGGATCGACTACCTAGACAGGTCATTGAAAAATCTACGTTTTCCATAGCCTGTAACAGCTGGCAACCGTCGAAACCTGTGCGTGCCGAAGCGCGTCCGGTGTTATCAGGTACTGCCTTTCGAGTTCGAGTATAGACCGGGAGTTTCACCTCGCAACGCGAAAGCCAAAATCAGTAATCCGGCGCAAGCCTCGCGCTAAAGCCCACGAAGGCCGGGAGCTGGAACACCTTCGAAGGCCCTTGATATAGCGCGTTCGCATAACTAAGTTTTCGCTATGACAATCAGGTCTTAACTCGGCGCCGTGGGCAGCTAAGGTTCTCGCCCATGTCCCTTATCTGGAGCAATCATGAACATCTCCGCCTTACGCGACCTTATTCAGCGCGCACAGGAGCACGAAGCCCACGGCGGCGAACTGGCTCGCCTGCTGGACGGCCAACTGAACCACCTTCACCCGTCGATTCACCTGTCGACCAGCAACGGCAGCGATGTGCTGAAACGCTTTGTGGTCGCTTACATCGAGCAGGTGCCGGAAGTGTTGGAAGCGGCCAATCAGGTGGCGCGCGAGGCGGGGATCGAGGCGCAGATCAAACCCGTGCTGAAGGTCGCCGAGCAGTTCTTCCTGCAGCCTCCGTCCCTGGTCGCCGGGCATGAGGGGCTCGACGGGTTGCTCGACGAGGCTTACCTGGCCCATCGCTTGGTCGAAGAGGTGAATGATCGCTACATCGCGCATCTTGGCCAGCCGCTGATTCCGCTGGACACCACGGTGGCCAACCTGATTGCCCATCAGCTGATTGGCGAACCCTTTGCTAACCAGCTGGATGAGGCGGTTCACCATGCGGTGGAGGGCATGCTCAGCGATGCCAGTTTCGATCAGAGCTCTGTTGTGGCCTATCGGGAACGCCTGAGCGATCCGCAGACCGAAAGCGCCTGGAAGCGTTGGCCCTGTCTGTCGCGCCGCCTGGGCGTGGAGTTGCAACTGGCTGAATCACGCGCCGCCAGCTAGGCGTGAAACCGGCCATCGTTATAAGCCTGACGATGGCTAGGCTTGCTCGGGATCATTCTTCTTCACACCACGGATATTCAACCCCGCCAGGCAGACCTGCAGCACGATCAGCGCCCAGGCTTCAGTGTGCCAACCCCAGATCGTCCACAGCAGGTTGCTCAGCAGAAAACACCAGAAACCGATGGTGCGCCGCCGTAAATTCAAGGACCCAATCAGCCAGGCGGCGACCACGGTCGCGAGCATCGCAGGCCATTGCAACAAATCGATAAAATCCACTGCAGACTCCAAAATACCTCGAGCACTGTTGGGTGGGCGCGATCGCGAATTAGTTCAGAGTGTTCGGCGCGCTTCGGGGAGCTGACCCTTCGCCAGCGCCACTGGGTCGCGGGCGAAACAGTGAAACATCCGCTGGCGCGCACGGCGCACCCTACGGTGTCCACCGCTCCGAAGGATGCCGAAGAGTGCGAAATAACGGCTCCTGAGAGTAGGGGACGGGGCGCTTAGACCGCGTCGAGTTCATGCCAGTGCGGCAGGTCGGGACCCACCCGCGAACAGGTCAGGGCGGCGGCCCGTACTGCCAGATCGAGCATGGCGTCGAGCTGTGCGCGACTGATCCCGGCCAGGCCCTGCGGGCTGTCCATGCCGTGGCGGGCGAGGTAGCTGAGCAGCGCGGCCTGAAAGGTGTCGCCAGCGCCGACGGTATCGCGGGTCTGCACAGCCTCGGCCGGCACCTGCCAATGGCCATGGGTGCGGCTGTGGACGCTGGCGCCCTGGCTGCCGTGGGTGAGGCATACCAGCTGGCAATGCTGACCCAGCCAGCGCTGGGCCACTGCCTGCGGGTCCTGGTCGGGGTAGAGCAGCGCCAGGTCTTCTTCGCTGACCTTGATCAGGTGCGCATGGGCGGCGAACGCCTCGACGCGCTGACGCCAGCGCGCAATATCCGGCTCAGGGTTGAGCCGGATATTGGGATCGAGGCTGATCAGTCGCCGTGCGCCTTCGCGGCGCAGCAGGTCCAGCAGGGTGTCGGCAATCGGCGTGACCACCAGGGAGTAGGAGCCGACATGAATGCCGCGCACCCGCTCGCTCAGTTGCGGCAGATGTTCGAGGCGTACCTGACGGTCGGCGCAGCCTTCACCGCGAAACGAATACTGCGGCGATCCCTGGGCATCGACACTGACCATGGCCAGCGTGGTCGGCGCATCGCTGGCGACCAGGTAATCGCCGCACACCCCTTCCTCGTTCAACACCTGCCGCAAGCGCGCGCCAAGCGGGTCGATGGATATACCGCCGAACAGGGCCGCCGCGCAGCCCAGGCGACACACGCCAATGGCCACGTTGAATGGCGAACCGCCGGCAATCGCCTTGAACGTTAATTCGCTCGTTCGCGCGTCGGACGCCAGGCTGAAGACATCGAACAGTGCTTCGCCGCATACCAGGTACATAGGTATCTCCATTTCCAGAGGCGCGCGTGCGCCAAGTTCGTCTGGCTTGCCGGGGTTTACTGCAACCGCATCACCTGCTCGCGGTAGCGCCGATAAACACTCTGGTATTCGGCGCTGCGCGGGTGGTCAGGCAAGGTTTCACTGCTGCTGTCGAGGCTGACGCAGCGCTGGCAGAGCTCTTCCAGGCTGGTTGCCTGGCCTTGTTGCCGCGCCAGGCACCAGGCCGCCTGAATTGCCGCGCCCAGTGCCGCCGCCTCGGTATGGGTCGGACAGATCAGCGGCGTGTCCATGATGTCGGCGACCATCTGCCGCCACAGCGGGCTCTGCGCCGCACCGCCGATCAAGCGAAGGTGCTGGCTGGCGTTGCCGCTGGCGCGCAGCAGATCGAGGCCATAACGCAAGCCGAACAGGCTGCCTTCTATTACCGCGCGGCACAGATTGGCGCGGGTCAGGTTGCCCGCAGTCATGCCCAGCAGGCTGGCCGTGGCGGTGGGCAGTGCCGGCACCCGCTCACCGTTGAAGAATGGCAGCAGCAACAGACCCTCGGCACCGACCGGGGCCTGGACGGCCAGTTCGGTGAACTGACGAATATCCAGCGCGAGCAACTGCCCAACGAGACCGCTGGCGTTGGTCAGGTTCATCGTGCAGATCAGCGACAGCCAGCCGCCCGACGAGGAACAGAAGGTCGCCACCTGCGGGTGCGGGCTGACCTGGGGTTGATCGCCGTAGGCATACAGGGTGCCGGAAGTGCCAAGGCTCATGGTCAGCGCGCCCGGCCGGACGTTGCCGGTACCGATGGCGCCGAGCATGTTGTCGCCACCTCCGCTGGCAATTAGCGCAGTCGGGCTGAGGCCCAGCCGTTCGGCCAGCGCCGGGCGAATGCGCCCGACACAGTCGTCGGCTGCGATCAGCTCGGGCAACGCCGCGACCAGCCGCCCCGAGGGATCGATGTGGTTCAGCAGCTCGCAGTCCCAGACGCGTCGGCGCACGTCGAAATAACCGGTACCTGATGCGTCGCCATATTCGCTGCAGCAACGGCCGCTGAGCCAGTAATTGAGGTAGTCGTGGGGCAACAGGATATGGGCGATTCGGGCGAACACATCAGGGTGCCGTTCGCGGGTCCAGAGCAGCTTGGAAACCGTATAGCCCGGTGCGATGGCTACGCCGAGACGCGCCAGCGAACCGGTCTCGCCACCGAGGTGATCGAGCAGGCGCTGGTTCTGCGGCGTCGATTCGGTGTCGCACCAGAGTTTGGCCGGACGCAGCACCTCGCCGTGCTCGTCGAGCAGCACCAGCCCATGTTGCTGGCCGGAAACGCCGATGCCGAGAATCTGCTGGCCGCTGATTCCAGCCGCGCTCAGGGCCTGCCGGATGGCCTGCTCGCAAGCGCTCAGCCAGTCGCTGGGCAGCTGTTCGCGGCAGCCGTTGGCGCCTTCGAGCAGCTCATGGCGGGCGCTGCCCTGGCCGAGTACCCGTCCGCTGTCAGCGTCGAGGATCAGCGCCTTGCTGCCCTGAGTGCCACAATCGATCCCGAGGTACATGGTTCAGTCACCCAAGAGGGTCTGCAGGGTGCGCGTCACGCCCAGCTTGCGCAGGCTGTCGTAGCACAGCTCGAAGGCAGAGACGAAGGCCGCCGACTGCGGGATGGCATTGCCGAAGATCACCTCGACGCCCAGCACCCGCTCACGCACCTTGTCGTCGTCAACCACCAGGGCCTGACAGAACTCGGCGCGCGGATCGGGAATCCGGTAGGTGCTGCCGGTCTCGTCGACGCCCTTCAGGTACAGCGCCCAGGCCGCGACCACCAGGGCCGCGCGTTCCAGCGGTCGGCCATCATCGATCAGCCGGTTTAGGGTCGGCACGATGAACTTGGGAAATTTCGACGAGCCATCCGAGCAAACGCGCTCGAGCTGGTCGGCGATGGCCTGATTGGAGAAGCGCTCGATCAGGGTGTCCTTGTAGCCTTCCAGATCGATGCCCGGCACCGCCGCCAGCTGCGGGGTCACGTCCAGGTCCATGAAGGCGCGCACGTAACGGCGCAGCAGCGGGTCGTTCAGGGTCTCGTGAACGTAACGATAGCCCTTGAGAAAGCCCAGGTAGGTCAACGCCAGATGGCTGCCGTTGAGCAGCTTGATCTTCATCTCCTCGTAGGGCGCGACGTCGTCGGTGAACTGCACGCCGACCTTTTCCCAGGCCGGTCGCCCGGCGACGAATCGGTCTTCCAGCACCCATTGCACGAACGGCTCACAGACCACCGGCCAGGCGTCGTCGATGCCATGTTCGGCGGCCAGCTGCTGGCGATGCGCGGCGCTGGTCATCGGCGTGATGCGATCAACCATGGCGTTGGGGAAACTGACGTGGCGATCGATCCACTCGGCCAGCCCCGCGTCGGCCAACCGAGCGAAGGCGAGCAGCGCCTTGCGCGTCACCGCGCCGTTGTGCGGCAGGTTATCGCAGGACATCAAGGTGAACGCCGGCGTACCGGCGGCGCGACGCCGGGCCAGCGCCGCACAGAGCAGGCCGAACACACTGCGCGGCGCCTCGGGATGGGCCAGGTCGTGCTGGATCTGCGGCAGATCGGCGCGAAACTCGCCCGTGCCGTCGTCAATGCAATAACCGCCTTCAGTGATGGTCAGCGAGACGATACGAATCGCCGGATCGGCCAGCTTGGCGATCACAGCCTCGGGCGAATCCTCGGCCAGCAACATGCCGCTGATCGCACCGACCACCCGCACCGGCAGGCCCGGCAGGCCCGGCCGGTCGCCCAGTTCAACCAGGGTGTAGAGGTAATCCTGGGCGGCCAGGGCGTCGCGCATGGCGCGGTCGCCCTCACGCAGACCGATCCCGCAGATGCTCCAGTCGAGCGCTTCGCCCTGGTTCATCAGGGCCTCGGTGTAGACCGCCTGATGGGCGCGGTGGAAGCCGCCGACGCCGATGTGGGCGATGCCCTGGCGGGTTGCCTCGGGGGAATAAGCAGGCAGCGCGATAGCGCCGCCCAGCAGCGGAAGGTGCTGGCGATTGAGTTTCATCGGGTAATCCTGGGTGATCGGTTAGCGCCTTGGCAGGCTGTCAGGCGGCCTGTTGCAAGGCTTTGCCCACGGCCAGGCCGTCGGCGTCAAACAGGTGGCAATGGTCGGGTTCGAAGGCCAGGTCGAGGCTGTCGCCATAACCCGGGGCAAAGTCGCCGCGCACTCGCACAGTGAGCATTTCCCCGGAAGCGCTGCGCACATGGCAGAAGGTGTCGCTGCCCAGACGTTCGCTGACATCGGCGCTGACCTGCATGCGGCCCTGGCCGGCCGGCACCACATTGAGGTGCTCGGGCCGCACGCCAAGGGTCACCGCGCTGCCGACCTGCAGATGCCCGGCGGTCTGCGCCAACGTCACCCGCGCACCGCTTTCCAGCTGTACCTCGCAGCCCGTCGCGTCACAGCGGCTGACCGCGCCGCGCAGGAAGCCCATCTTCGGCGTGCCGAGAAAGCCTGCAACAAACAGGTTGGCCGGGTGGTGATACAGCTCCAGCGGCGAGCCGACCTGCTCGACCCGCCCGCCGTTGAGTACCACCACCTTGTCGGCCAGGGTCATGGCTTCTACCTGATCGTGGGTGACGTAGATCATGGTTGCCTGCAGGTCCTTGTGCAGCCGCGCCAATTCCAGCCGGGTCTGCACGCGCAGTGCGGCGTCGAGGTTGGACAATGGCTCATCGAACAGGAAGATCTTCGGGTTGCGCACGATCGCCCGGCCGATCGCCACCCGCTGGCGCTGACCACCGGAGAGCTGCTTGGGCTTGCGCTCAAGCAGCGGCGCCAGCTCGAGAATGCGCGCGGCGTTCTGGACTTTTTCCTGCACTTCCTGCTTGCCGACGCCGGCCAGATCGAGGGCGAAGGACAGGTTCTTGCGCACGGTCATGTGCGGGTAGAGCGCGTAGGTCTGGAACACCATCGCCAGGTCGCGCTTGGCCGGCGCGGTGTCGGTGATGTTCTTGCCGTCCAGTTCGATGGTGCCGCTGCTGACTTCCTCGAGCCCGGCGATCAGCCGCAGCAGGGTCGACTTGCCGCAGCCGGACGGGCCGACGAACACGACGAATTCACGGTCGCGAATGTCCAGGTCGACACCCTTGATGATCGCGGTACCGTCGAAGCCTTTTTGCAGATTGCGGATCTTCAGATCAGCCATGAACCTATCCTCTTGTTATTTGACGGCGCCGAACGACAGGCCACGCACCAGCTGCTTCTGGCTGATCCAGCCGAAGATCAGGATGGGCGCGCAGGCAAGGGTGGAAACCGCGGAAAGCTTGGCCCAGAACAACCCTTCCGGGCTGGAGTAGGAGGCAACCAGGGCGGTCAGCGGGGCGGCGGCCGAGCTGGTCAGGTTGAGCGACCAGAACGCCTCGTTCCAGCACAGGATCAGCGACAGCAGCATGGTCGAGGCCAGCCCGCCGCGGGCGATCGGCAGCAGCACGCGGACGATTTCCTGCCAGGTGGTGGCGCCGTCCAGGCGCGCGGCTTCGAGGATGTCGACGGGGATGTCCTTGAAGTAGGTGTACACCATCCACACCACGATCGGCAGGTTGATCAGGGTGTAGATGACGATCAGGGTGATGCGCGAGTCGAGCAGGCCCATGCTCTTGGCGATCAAGTAGATCGGCATCAGCACGCCCACCGGCGGCAGCATCTTGGTCGAGAGCATCCACAGCAGCGTGCGCTTGGTGTGGCGGCTTTCGAAGAACGCCATGGAGTACGCCGCCGGCACCGCGATCAACATGCACAGCAAGGTCGCGGTAAAGGAGATCAGCACCGAATTCCAGGCGAAGCTGAAGTAATCGCTGCGCTCGTTGATGTGCAGGTAGTTCTCCAGCGTTGGCATGAAGATGAACTGCGGCGGCGTAGCAAAGGCGTCTATCTCGGTCTTCAGGCTGGTGAGGATCATCCACAGGATCGGGAAGAAGATCAGCGCGGCGATGGTCCAGGCCAGCACACCGACCACCAGGCTCTGCACGCGGCGGGATTGCTTGAGCGTCAGCATGGTCTCAGCCCTTGTCCGTGAGGTTCTTGCCGATCATGCGGATCAGCACGATGGCGGCGAGGTTGGCGATGACCACCGCGATCAGCCCGCCGGCCGACGCCATGCCGACGTCGAACTGCAGCAGCGCCTGGTTGTAGATCAGGTACGCCAGGTTGGTCGACTCGTAGCCAGGGCCACCGCTGGTGGTGGTGAAGATCTCGGCAAACACTGACAGCAGGAAGATCGTCTCGATCATCACCACCACCGCAATCGGCCGCGCCAGGTGCGGCAGGGTCAGGTGCCAGAAGATCGCCAGCGGGCCGGCGCCATCGAGGCGAGCCGCTTCCTTCTGCTCCTGGTCGAGCGACTGCATGGCGGTCATCAGAATCAGGATGGCGAATGGCAGCCACTGCCAGGACACGATCAGGATGATCGAGAACAACGGATGCTGTGCCAGCCAGTCCACCGGCTGGGCGCCGAAGAACTTCCACACTGCGGCGAGAATGCCGGAGACCGGGTGGAAGATCAGGTTCTTCCACAGCAGCGCGCTGACCGTCGGCATGATGAAGAACGGCGAGATCAGCAGCACCCGGACAATGCCACGACCCCAGAACTCGCAGGCTTCCAGCAGCGCGGAAATCAGCACGCCGAGCACCACACTGATCAGCAACACGCTGCCGACCAGCAGCAAGGTATTGGTCGCGCCGGGCATGAAGCCCGCGTCGCTGATGAAATACTCGAAATTCTCCAGGCCGACAAACTGGTTCTCGCCGGGGTACAGCAGGTTGTAGCGGATCAGCGAGAAGTAGATGGTCATGCCCAACGGCACGATCATCCACAGCAACAGCAGGCCAACCGAGGGGCTGACCAGAAACCAGCCCGGCTTGAACGAACGCCGCTTGGCGGGCAGCGCCTGGTCGAGCTCGGGTGACGTGGCGAGGGCCGAGGTGTTCATGGCGACTCCGTGTGATTCAGGGGCGGCACAGGCATGCCGGAGGCTGGCGCTACTTCGGATAGCCCGCGCGCTTCATTTCACGCGCAGTCGACTGCTGCGCCGCCGCCAAGGCCTGGTCGACCGTCATATGGCCGGTCAATGCGGCGGTGAACTGTTTGCCGACCTGGGTGCCAATCGCCTGGAACTCGGGAATGGTCACCAGCTGGATGCCGACATAGGGCACCGGCTTGGCCGACGGGCTGGCCGGATCAGCTGCCTTGAGCGACTCCAGGGTGACCTTGGCGAACGGTGCGGCGGCCATGTAGGCATCGCTGTAGGTCGAGGCGCGGGTGCCGGGCGGCACGTTGGCCACACCATCCTGCTCGGCAACCAGTGCGCCGTATTGCGCGGACGTGGCCCAGGCGCTGAAGCGCTTGGCGGCATCTTTGGCCTTGGAGCTGGTGGGAATCGCCAGCGCCCAGGAGTACAGCCAGGACGAACCCTTGTCAGTCACCTGGGTCGGCGCGAAAGTGAAGCCCACCGAGTCGGCGATCTTGCTCTGCGTGGTGTCGGTGACGAACGAACCGGCGACGCTGGCATCGACCCAGATCGCACACTTGCCACTGTTGAACAGCGCCAGGTTCTCGTTGAAGCCGTTGCTCGAGGCGCCGGGCGGGCCGTACTGCTTCATGGTATCGACGTAGAAGTTCAGCGCGTCGCGCCACTCCTTGCCATCGAATTCCGGCTGCCATTGTTCGTCGAACCAGCGCGCACCGTGGGCATTGGCGACCGTGGTGATCAGCGCCATGTTCTCGCCCCAGCCGGCCTTGCCGCGCAGGCAGATACCGTACTGCTCCTGCTCGGGCTTGTGCAGCTTGCCGGCGAACTCGCGAATCTGTGTCCAGGTCGGCCGCTCGGGCATGTCCAGGCCGGCCTGCTCGAACAGGTCGGTGCGGTAATAGGTAATCGACGCTTCGGCGTAGAACGGCAGGGCGTAGAGCGTGCCGTTGGCCGACAGGCCCTCGCGCACCGATGGGAAGACGTCATCGAGTGCATAGTCGGCGGGCAGTTCGGTCATCGGCTCCAGCCAGCCTTTGTCGCCCCACAGCGCGGCTTCATACATGCCGATGGTGAGTACGTCGAACTGGCCACCCTGGGTCGCGATGTCGGTGGTCAGGCGCTGGCGCAGGACATTCTCTTCGAGCACCACCCACTTCAACTGGATGTCCGGGTGCTGTGCCTCGAAGGTTTTCGACAGTCGCTGCATGCGGATCATGTCGCTGTTGTTGACCGTGGCGATGGTCAGGGTCTCGGCCGCCAGGGCAACGGGTGTGAGGGCGAGGCAGGAGGCGGCCAGCAAGACTTTTACGGAATTGTTCATGGTTTTCTGAACTCCTCTTCCGCGCCATGGCTGACGGAAGGTGATTATTGTTTTTGTAGTACTCGGGCCGGATTACACCCCCGTACGCCAGCACGAACAAATCCTCGGCTGCACAGCAACCGATACTTTTTTGCACTAAGGATTACACCTCGAAGTACCAGAGAATTGTCTGAAACCCCTTGAAAGTGGGCCTCAGGTCACAATGCGATAAGTAGAGGTAGGCAGATTCAGTACAGGTTCTGCTCGGTCAGGCGCTGCGCCACCAGCTTGCGATAGTCCGAGGGCGTCATGCCCTTGAACTGCTGAAAGCGCCGATTGAAGTTGGAAATGTTGCTGAAACCCGACTCGAAACAGACCTCGGTGACCGGTCTGCCGCTCTTGCTCAGCAGCTCGCAGGCCTTGCTCAAGCGCAGCCGATTGACGAACTCGACGAAGCCACGGCCGGTGGCCTGTTTGAAGAACCGCGAGAAATAGGTGGGCGTCATTCCGACATGTTCGGCCACCTCCTCCTGGCTCAGTTCGCCGGCGTAATGCTGGAAGATAAAATCCACCGCGCGGTTGATCCGCTCGACATGGTGCTCGTCGGCCAGCTCCGAGGAGGTCAGGCCGGAAAGCAGCTGGTAGTCCTCGGTCGCCGCCAGCAGCTCCAGCAGGATAAGAAAATGGCCGAGGCGGGTGACGCCCTGACTGGTGGCGATGCGCTGCATCAGCTCCTCGCTCTGGCGAATCACCTGGGGGTCGCGAAACTCGATGCCGAATGGTGCCCGTGCCAGCAGCGGCGCCAGGCCTTTCAGCTCGGTGAATACCGCGCTGGCGTTTTCCAGCATCTCGTCGGTGAAATTGACCAGCATGTCGCGGGTTTCCACCACCTCGCCTTCGTCGACCTGGCTGATCCAGTTGTGCGGCAGGCCGGGGCCGGTGAGGAACAGCGTACCGGGGGAGAAGTTGCCGATGTAATCACCGATAAACACCTTGCCCGAACTGGCGACGATCAGGTGCAGCTCGTATTCCTTGTGGAAATGCCAGCGCACCAGCGGGCTGGGAAAGCCATGCTGACGGTAGATCAGCGAATGGCCTTCGTGATCGTCCATCAGCTCATAGGAAGGATCGGGTACGCGGGCAGTACGAGGCATGGCGGTATCGTCGCTGACGGGTGGCGATGTTTTAACACATCGCCCCAGGCCACAGGCACCACCTCAGCGCCATGGGCAGCTGCGCAGTGTCGCCGAGGCAAACACGCCACGCAGGGCCAGCATTCTAACCCTCACCTTGCTCAGAGCAGGCTCAGCTGCGCTCCTGGCGGCGCGAACCGCGAGCAATCCAGGCCTTGCAGAGTGCGACCCTCAAGGCCGAGCTTGCGCCTGGCCAGGCGAAAGCGCTGCGCCAGCAGATCGGCGAACTGGCCTTCGCCGCGCATGCGGCTGCCAAAGCGGCTGTCGTAGTTCTTGCCGCCCCGAGACTGCCGAATCAGGCTCATCACGTGGGCGGCGCGTTCGGGGAAATGCGCCTGCAGCCACCCCTCGAACAACTCGGCGATTTCCAGCGGCAGGCGCAGCAGCACATAGCCGGCAGACCGCGCACCGGCATCGCGGGCGGCTTCCAGCATGTGTTCCAGTTCCATGTCGTTGATCATCGGAATTACCGGCGCGCACATCACGCTGACCGGCACACCCGCCTCGTGCAGCGTGCGCATCACTCGCAGGCGCGCGCTGGGCGAAGCTGCGCGGGGCTCCATGATGCGCTTCAGCTCGTCGTCCAGGGTGGTGAGGCTGATCGCCACGCTGACCAGTCGCTGCTCGGCCAGCTCGCCGAGCAGATCGAGGTCGCGCAGGATCAGCGAGCCCTTGGTGATGATGTGCACGGGGTGCTTGTAACGCAGCAGAATTTCCAGCGCCTGCCGGGTCAGCCGCTGCTCGCGTTCGATCGGTTGATAGGCATCGGTGTTGACGCCGAGCGCGATCGGCTGGGGCAGGTAACCGGGTTTCTGCAGCTCTTCTTCCAGGCGACTGGCGAGGTTGGTTTTGGCGATCAGCTTGGTTTCGAAGTCGATGCCCGGCGACAGGTCCCAGTACGCGTGGCTGGGACGGGCGAAGCAATAGATGCAGCCATGTTCGCAGCCGCGATAAGGATTTACCGAACGGTCGAAACCGACATCCGGCGACTGGTTGCGGGTGATCACCGTCTTAGCGGTTTCGCGGCGCACTTCGGTGGCGCGGGTCTGCGGCGTTTCATCCTGATACCAGCCGTCGTCCTCAGCCACCGCGCGGGTCGGCGCGAAGCGGTTGTGCGGATTGCTGGCGGTGCCGCGGCCGCGTGGAGGCAGGGTGGACATGGGAAACTCCGGGCTGAGCAGCCCCGACGAAAGACTGTATAAAAATACAGTTATCTCGTTTCATTACCAAGTGCCTGTCGTCGTCCTGGACAGTTCTGATCCAGCGGCACCTATTCGCTCGCCGGCTCAAGCCGGATCACGGCTCAGAACCGCTGCCACGTTGCGCCCTGCATTGGCAGGGTCAGTCGGTTGGCTTCTTCAGCTTGGGATTGGGGAAGAACTGCACTGCCTGCACGTTCGGATCGGCAACCTTGGGCTTCAGGGCGCTGACGTTGACCCGGGTTGGCAGCTCCCTGGGCACCGAGTTGCCGCGCTCGTCCAGGGTGTCGGCGTAGCCGCAGGCCACGCACTCGCGGTGCGGTACGCCGTCGACATTCCACATCTGGATCTTGTCCATCTCGCTGCACGCCGGGCACACGGCGCCGGCGATAAAGCGCTTGGGGCTGACACTCACAGGGGCATCGCTCATGCGGCCTCCTGGCTCAGGCCGAGGTGACGCAGCAGCGCGTCGATGCTCGGCTCGCGGCCGCGGAAGTCGACGAACAACACCATCGGCGCTTGGGAGCCGCCACGGGCGAGGATCGCTTCGCGGAAAGCACGGCCAGTTTCGCTGTTGAACACGCCTTCTTCCTCGAAGCGGGAGAAGGCGTCGGCAGACAGCACCTCGGCCCACTTGTAGCTGTAGTAACCGGCTGCATAACCGCCGGAGAAAATGTGCGCGAAGCTGTTGGGAAAGCGGTTGTAGGCGGGTGGACGCAGTACCGACACCTCGGCGCGGATGCCTTCCAGCACCTCAGCCACGCTGCGGCCGTCGCCGTGGGTGGCGTGCAATTCGAAATCGAACAGGGAAAATTCGATCTGGCGAACCATCATCAAGCCGGACTGGAAGTTCTTCGCTGCGAGCATTTTCTCCAGCAGGTGCTGGGGCAATGGCTCACCGGTTTCAAAGTGACCGGAGATCAGCGCCAGGCCTTCGGGCTCCCAGCACCAGTTCTCCATGAACTGGCTCGGCAGCTCGACCGCATCCCAGGCCACGCCGTTGATGCCGGAGGCGCCGGCGTGCTCGACGCGGGTCAACAGATGATGCAGGCCATGGCCGAATTCGTGGAACAGCGTGGTCACTTCATCGTGGGTGAGCAGCGCGGGCTTGCCGCCCACTGGCGGCGTGAAGTTGCACACCAGGTTGGCCACCGGGCTGATCAGTCGGCCATCGGCGGCGCGACGCTTGTCGCGGGCGCCATCCATCCAGGCGCCGCCACGCTTGTTGGCGCGGGCGTAGAGGTCGAAGAAGAAGCGGCCGACATGCTGGCCGTTTTCGCTGATCTCGAACAGCCTGACATCCGGGTGCCAGCTGTCGAAGCCGGACAGTTCCTTGATCTGGATGCCGTAGAGCTTCTCGACGATGGCGAACAGGCCACCGAGCACCTTGTCGATGGGGAAGTAGGCGCGGAGGATTTCCTGGGAAATGCTGTAGCGCTGCTCGCGCAGTTTTTCGCTGTAGTAGCCAACATCCCAGCTTTGCAGGTCACTGCAGCCTTGTTCGGCGGCAAAGGCTTGCAGCTCTTGCAGGTCCTGAGCGGCGAACGGCTTGCTGCGCTGGGCCAGGTCGCGGAGGAAATTCAGCACCTGATCGGTCGACTCGGCCATCTTGCTCGCCAGGCTCAGCTCGGCGTAATTACCGAAGCCCAGCAGCTGGGCCAACTCCTGGCGCAGGGCGAGGATTTCCCGCATCACCGGGCCGTTGTCGTGCTGGCCGGCATTCGGGCCTTGATCGGAGGCGCGGGTGCAATAGGCCGCGTACAGCTCCTCGCGCAGGGCGCGGTCGTCGGCGTAGGTCATCACCGCGAAGTAGCTGGGGAACTCCAGGGGGATCAGCCAGCCGTCCAGGCCTTTGGCCGCGGCGGCTTGTTGCATCTGCGCCTTGGCCGAATCGGTCAGGCCGGCGAGCGCCGCTTCGTCCGTGATGTGCTTGCTCCAGGCCTGGGTCGCATCGAGCAACTGGTTGGAGAAGGTGCTGGCCAGCTCCGAGAGTTTCATCTGCACCGCGCCGTAACGCTGCTGCTGGGCCGGCGGCAGATCAATGCCGGACAGGCGGAAATCGCGCAGGGCATGTTCGAGAATGGTCTTCTGCGCCACATCGAAGCCTGCCGCTTGCGGGCTGCTGGCGAGCGCCTCGTAGGCCTGGAACAGCGCCCGGTTCTGTCCCAATTCGGTGGAATACTCGGACAGTTTCGGCAGGCAGGCCTCGTAGGCCGCGCGCAACTCGGCGTTGTTGCACACCGCATTGAGGTGGCTGACCGGGCTCCAAGCGCGGCCGAGGCGGTCGTTCAGTTCGTCGAGCGCCAGCACCAGCCCTTGCCAATCGCGCGCCCCCGGCTGCTCGAGCAGCGCGGCGATGGCGGCGCGGTTGTCGGCCAGAATCGCATCCACCGCCGGCTCCACATGCTCCGGGCGAATGGCGGAATAGGGCGGAAGGTCGAAGGCTTGCAGCAGAGGATTGTTGGCAGTCACGGCGAGATACCTTAACGAATGGGTTTGCAGCTGTGACCCCATCGCCAGCGAAAGGCTCCCGGGGTCAGGCTTGAGTGGACACAGGCCGTTGGCAAAACAGCGCGCATGCCCTGAACATGGGTGCGATCTTAATTACAATCAAGGCCGGGCGCAGCTTAAGAGGTTTCTATCGTGGCGATTCGTACTTACCAACAGTTCACCCCGCTGCTCGGCGAGCGGGCATTCGTCGACCCCTCCGCCGTGGTGCTCGGCGATGTCGAGATCGGCGCGGACAGTTCGATCTGGCCGCTGGTGGTAATCCGCGGCGACATGCACAGCATTCGCATCGGCGCGCGCACCAGCGTGCAGGACGGCTGCGTACTGCACATCACCCACGCCGGCCCGTTCAACCCTGGCGGCTACCCGCTGAATATCGGCGACGATGTCACGGTCGCGCACAAGGTCACCCTGCACGGCTGCACCATCGGCAACCGGGTGCTGATTGGCATGGGCAGCATCGTCATGGACGGCGTGGTGATCGAGGATGACGTGGTGCTCGGTGCCGGCAGTCTGGTGCCGCCAGGCAAGCATCTGGCAAGCGGCTACCTGTATGTCGGCAGCCCGGCCAAACAGGTGCGTCCACTGACGGACAAGGAACTCAGTTACTTTCGCTACAGCGCCGACAACTACGTGCGCCTGAAGGACCAACACCTGATGGAAGGCTACGTCAGCTGATGCGGTGGATGACGACGGGGCTTGGCCTGGCGCTGCTGGCCGCTAGCGCCAGCGCACTGGCCGATCAGACCCGCTGCTTCGTCTCGGTAGGCGAAGCCAAGCCGATCCGCCTGAGCTTCACCGTATTTGATCAGGAGCAGGGCGAGTACGAAGCCGGCCGCGTGCGCTACGCCGGCCAGCCCCACAGCATCCCCATCGTGTTCAAACACAGCGAAGCTCCCGCCGCCGAGGAAAATCGCCCAGACGAGCTGATCAGCACCTGGCTGGAAATCCTCCCCGCCGAAGAGCGCATCAGCGGGCGCTATCAGATCTACCACCGGGGTTCGCAGATCACCGGCTTCAGCTACACCCACTACCGCAGCGTCAAACGGTTCGAATTCCAAGAGCACCCCGAAGCGCAGGATGAAAAAGGCGCATGTCGCTGGTGAGCGGTTGGCGCTGGCGTCCCTTTGTGATTTTAAACCGCCAAGCGGTAGCGCCGCCGATGTAGCTGGGACTTTCGGAGCTGCCTATTCGGCAGTGAAGCACGGCTTCAGTTCTTCGTATTGATTGGCCACTTTCTGAGCTGCCTATTCGGCAGTGAAGATCCTCTGCCGACTCCCAGGACATGACGTAAATTTCTGAGCTGCCTATTCGGCAGTGAAGGGTAATCACTGGGCTGAGCCCTGAGCCGATCGTTTCTGAGCTGCCTATTCGGCAGTGAAGCCAGCCCGCGCGCCCTTGATCGCTGAGAGTTCTTTCTGAGCTGCCTATTCGGCAGTGAAGGATATCTATCGCGTCGATGAATCGTTTGGTAATTTCTGAGCTGCCTATTCGGCAGTGAAGATGGTGTTGCCGCTGTCGCGTTTTCCGGACTCTTTCTGAGCTGCCTATTCGGCAGTGAAGCATTGCGCACCGCCTTCGGGCTTGCGGTAGCCTTTCTGAGCTGCCTATTCGGCAGTGAAGCAGGCCGCGCTTCTGGCCAACCATGTCTTCAATTTCTGAGCTGCCTATTCGGCAGTGAAGAGGGAAGGTGTGAACGGTGCCGGTCGCTTTCTTTTCTGAGCTGCCTATTCGGCAGTGAAGGTTCGAGGCGGAAGGTACCGCTTTTTTCGACTTTTCTGAGCTGCCTATTCGGCAGTGAAGGTGACTGGTACGGTCCACCAGCGCACGTTGCCTTTCTGAGCTGCCTATTCGGCAGTGAAGAAGATGATCAAGGCGAGCGGCCTGCGCGCACTTTTCTGAGCTGCCTATTCGGCAGTGAAGCGAGAACACCGCAACCAGCAACTTCTGGACTCTTTCTGAGCTGCCTATTCGGCAGTGAAGAACGCGCACAACTCAACGTCGTTCATGTTCACTTTCTGAGCTGCCTATTCGGCAGTGAAGTTGCCGTCGCGCTTGATCTTGGCAAACCAGATTTTCTGAGCTGCCTATTCGGCAGTGAAGTAGAGCAATAAAGCCGTAACGCCTACTCCCGCAAGCGTTACGGCCTTTTTACATGGATTTACCATGTTTTTTTGCTATTCGCTAACTCCTTGTTTTTAAAGCGCTTGGTCTGGCCCGTAAAAACAAGGGTCAAAACCAGGGCACGCTTGCTTCGCGGCTTAGGCCATAGGCATTGAAAGTTCCGGTTTGGGCGTTGTCCTGGATCGGGCCTTGGGCGATAAACAGGCGGAAGCGTTGGCCGCTGCTTTGGCTACGCAGGTCGATAAAGGGCAGGTCCGTGGTTTTGCCGGCGTGGTCGGGGATGCGTTGGCGGGCCTGTTCCTCGGTCAGGCCGTGGCGTTTGATGGCGCGGCGGCGCAGGCGTTCGGGGTTGCTGTCCACCTGTATGCGGCGCAGGCAGCGGTGTTGGGCGTTGGCCGGCACGGCGGCCAGCTCACCGAGTTGCACATGGTCGCGCATGCCACTTAACCAGTTGCGCGCCAGCAGTCGGTCCAGCGCTGCGGCGTTGCCGTGCAAGCGCAGGCGCTGGCCAAAGCCATGACCGGGGCGCGCGGTATCGGGAAAGCTGACGCCGATATCGTCGCAGCCCAGTTCGACCAAGCCGCGATGAAGTTTGGCAAACAGCGCGTTCATCAACTGCGTGGCCGGAAACTCTGGGTCGGGCAGCAGTTTCAGGTCGAGGTAGTGGTCCATGGCTAGCCCGCCTCACCAAACACGCCACCGCGAATCAGGGTGGCCATGACGAAGTGCTGGTCGCCTTCACTTGGCGCCCTGTCCTTGAGCAGCCAGTTATCCAGCAGGTTGTAGAAGTCCGCCTTGGCTTTGGGCTGGCGGTAGGCGCGGCCTTCGGTGGTGACCGAGCCGTAGGGTTCCACTGCGATGGGGCCGAGGTCGCCGGCGTCGGGGTACCAGGTGTCGACGGTGCGCAGGGCGTTGCCGAGTTTTTGCGAGTGGATGCCGGCGATGCCGTTGACGCTGTACAGGGTTTTGCTCTTGTCGCCCTTGCCACGGTCGAGGATCAGCTCCTGGGACGGGAACACTTCCTGGCCGGTGCCGATACGCACGTAAGCGGTAACGCCGAGCAGCACATGCCGATCACCGTCCAGGCCTTCGCTAATCAGCGCTGCCAGTTCGCCCAGGGCCGTGGCAGCCGGGCCAGTGACGTCGAAGTGGCGCAGGGACAGGCCCAGGGCGTCGAAGGTCCAGTGCTTGGCGGGCTTGCCGTCGACCAGATGGGCGATCTGCACTTCTACCTGTTCGGCACCGATGCGGTTGCGCCACAGGAAGCGCCCGTTGGCCAGGTTGTGTGCGTAGCGCCGCGCCAGTTCGCCGAAGCCGTGAGCGCCGACATAACCATGCACGGTGTCCAGCAGCTTCTGCCGGTAGGCGGCATCGTTGCAGGCCGAGGGCGTGCCGGCACCGCCGAGTACGCGCAGGGTGAAGCTGACGCGCAGGGTATCGGCGTCGTGCGGCAGGGCGGCGACGTCGACGGTCTGCAGGTTGGGGTTTTCGATGGCAGCGTCGAGCTTGGCCGGGTCTTGGTCTTTGGTTTTGAGGCGGTTGGAGATGGTGCCGCGCACGGATTTCTCCCGCACAGCCAGCGGCTGCCAGTTATCCCGCGTCTGCCAGTCACCCGAATGGAACAGCGCGTCGGAGGGATCGAGCTTGCGCTCGAAGGCCAGTACGGAAGCGGTTTTCAGCGGTGTGGTGGTCATGATGGTCACTCCTTGTCATCAACAGAAAGGCTACGGGCATAGTGGTTGTGGCAGCGGTACAGGCCGGCTTCGGGTTCGGCGCTGGCGCACCAGAGCAGGTCATCGACATCGCCCAACCGGTGCGGGTTGAGCCATTGGCCGATGGAGTAGAGGCTTTCAACGAAGCGCAGTGGGGTTTGCCCATCCCGCGCATTGGCAACGCTGCCGGCCGCCTGCAGTGGGCTTAGCGCGCCGTAACCCACCGGAATCGGCACCAGCCAGCCATTGGGCAGCACACGCTGGGCGCGCCACTCGACCTTGGCCGCCTGGGTGTCGCTGGCCGCGCGGGTTTCTGTGGCGCGGATATTCAGCCGGGAGAGGTCGAGCCAGGCGTCGAGCAGGTCGGCGTTGGGGTTCTCGGCACGCAGGTTATCCAGGTGCGTGCCGAGCAGGTCGTCACGGCTGACCAGGGCGAAGCCCGGCAACCAGCGGCGGCGCAAACGGCGGAATTGCTCGCTGCGCTCGTGGCCATTTGGCGACAGGCGTTCCAGCGCGGGCTGGCGCTGCGGGTCGAGGAACACGCTACCACCGGCGATGCGCATACCGCCCAGCAACTCGGCGACGTCGCGGGCGATCTGCTGACGCTGTTGCCTGTCGCCCTGCACCGGGTCGGGTTGCTCACCGTCGGCGTAACCGCAGACGGCGAAGACCAGGGTCAGCTCCAGATGGATGCGCCCTTCTTCGACAATGGCGGCGGTTTCGCCGCGCTCATTCACCGGGTTGCGGGTCAGGTGGAAGGCGCGCTGGTAACCGTCGGTGACTTGCGCCTCATGGCTGTGGCAGATCACCCCGACGCTGTCGAACTGCAGCGGGTAGCGGCCCGCCAGCTTGCGCTCGACGGCGTGCATCAGGCCGATAAACGCGCTGATGGCGGGGAAGCCCCAGGTCAGCGAGCTGGAGATGGCGTTGGCGTTCTGCACCCGCACATGGGGGACGATCAGCAGGCCGTTGGAGGCTGGCAGTTCACTCATGCTCGTCTCCCAGGTCGCGTTGCTCGCGCTCGAATTGTTTAAGCCAGGCCTGGTTCAGCCAGTTGAGATCGAGCCACAGGGCATTGCTGCCGAACTGCTGGGCCCAGTAGCTGTTTTCCACATCGCCGACCGAAAGCTTGCTGACCAGGCGGGTGTTGAGCCAGTTGGCGAACCGCTCGCGCAGTTCATCGACCCAGGCCATGCGCCGCCACTCGCTGGCGAACACCTCATCCTGCGCGGCGCGGCGAAAGTCCAGCCACAGTTGCTCGGCGCGGTTGAGGTTGCACTCAGGCTTGGCCGACCAGCCGGGCTCGAAAGCCCAGAGTTCGGCGGCGTACAGCAGCAGCTCGTTGATCAACTCGGTCAGCAGTTCATCGCGGCTGTTGCGGGTATGCACGTTCAGTGGCGGGCCGCTGAGGAGGAAGTCACGCAGCGTGCGCACCAGCTCGGCCACAGCCGGGCGTTGGCCAAAGGCCGGGAAGATCGAGCCGTCCTGGGTGCGGATCGGCAGGCGCACATCACGCTGCTGCCAGCTTGGCGGCAGGGAGGCGAGCAGGTAGTTGTCGCCACGCCGTTCGCTGTTGAGTTGGGAGATATTCTGCGGCTTGGTACCACCGAGCTTCTGCACCGCCAACTGCGGGTACTCACGGATGATGCCGGGGTGAAACTGCTTGTCGCGGCGCGCCTGCCGCGCTTCCTTGGCCGGCTCGCCGAAGCGATCCGCCTGGATGCCCTGGTAAACCCGGTGTGCCAACGAGCTGGCATACAGCGGCGCGAGCAGATGAAAGTGCGCGTCGTTGCGTGGATCGTCGCCAGCCAGCCAATAGAGCTGCTTGCCATGGGTATGAGACGCCAGGTCATCCCGCACGCGGGTGAGGCCGGTAAAGGCGGCTGTCAGGCTGCGGGCCTGCTCGGCATCATCGTGCAACGCCGCCAGGGCGTCGCCATCCTCGGCCAGTAGCAGGCTGAGCAATGGCTGGCCTTCATGCTCCAGCTTGAGCAACTTATACACATCCAGCGCGGCGGCATTACCCACCACATCGTCGGCAAAGTCGTCGCCCAGGCAATGGCTGCCGACCAACTGATACTGGGGCAGCGCGCTCGGCAAACAATAGAGATTGGTGCCCTTGGCATCCGGGTGAATCGCCTTGAGCGTATGGGTCACCGCCTGGATCTGCCCGGCACGCCGGGCGGCATCTTCCAGCCATACCGCCGGGGTGTATTGGGCCTGCAGGGTGGCGCGTTTGGGGTCATCGGCGGGCAAGCCTTCGAGCTTGGTGGCCAGGCGTTCGGCGATAAAACCTTGGATAAGACTGCGGATTTCGCTTTGTCGGTGTGGGGAGGGGTCGTTCATAGCAGCGTGTCCTTGTGCTGGGAGGCAACACGAAAAGTAGCATTGTTTTGCCACTAGTCTTGAGTGTCCGTCTAACTCAGACCGTTTGAACCTTTTATGCTGCATTAGCTTTTAAAGGCAGCATTTATACTGCACATAAATGCTTGTGAAGCTTATAAACTTCATTTACTAATGAAGCACATAAGTTTCGAGTAGATTTATTTGCAGCATGTAAGACTCTTTTTATCCGATAGAGCCTTATATGCTGCACATTAGATAGAGCGAGTGAGATAGCCCATGCGCAGCACAGTGCTGACCCAGATCAAACGCCGACGCCTGCTACTCGGCCTAAAAGGCACGGATATGCCGTTGCGGGTGGGGCTCAATCGCCAGCAGTACGGCAAGATCGAAAAAGACGGCAACCCGAGCCTGGCCACCCTGGATAAGATCGCCGAAGGCCTGGACGCAACGCTGATGCTGATCCCCAAGGAGCTGGCGCGTCAGGTCGAGCAACTGCTGGAGGCCGGCCCCGCCAAGGCGCAACAGAACCACATTATGGACCGCTCGCCGTCTATGCCTGGCGCGGGCGTCAAGGAAACCATCGAAGACCCTTGGCAAGACCTGGGTGACGACTGATGGCCGGCGAGCAGGTTTCGGCACTCAGGCTGACGCTGCATGGGCAGTTGGTGGGTTATGTGGCCGGCTATGCGCATAACCGCACGGTGTTGTCGCTGGCGCCGTCGTTTGTTGAGGATGCCAACCGCCCCGCGCTGACCCTGTCACTGGCCAACCCAGCCACCTTCGCGGCTCGTGCTGGCAAGATTTTCCCGGTGGCGACCAACATGCAGTTGCACCCACTGCTGAGCAACCTGCTGCCCGAAGGCGCCTTGCGCCAACTGCTGGCCCAGCGCTTGAAGGTCCATGAGCACAACGAGTTTCCGCTGTTGGTACACCTGGGCGGCGACCTGCCCGGTGCGCTAATCGCCGAACCGGTTGCTGCCGAGGCCATCCCGGATGCGGCCTTTGGTGACCGCGGACGGCTCGACCGGGTGGCGGTGGATGCCGTGGACCGGGTGGCGCATTTTTCCCTGGCCGGGGTGCAAATGAAGTTTTCCATGCACCAGCGCGATGGCCGTTACCAATTGGGGGATGCGGCGGCGCCCGGTGACTGGATTATCAAGACGCCGTCCACGGTGCATGCCCATGTACCGCTGAACGAGTACACCAGCATGCACCTGGCAGCGCTGGCCGGCGTGGATATCCCGGAGATCCGCCTGGTGGAGCTGGACAAGCTCGAACGCCTGCCAGAGATCAAGCTGCCTGACGAAGGCTATGCCTACGGCATCCGCCGTTTCGACCGGGCCGAAGGGCGGCGCGTGCATGCCGAGGACTTCGCCCAGGTGTTGTTCAGCTATGCCGCCGAGAAATACCAGAAGGCCAGTTACGAACAGATCGCCCGGCTGATCTACCAGAACACTTACAACGGCCAGCGCGATGTGGTGCAGATGGCCGTGCGCCTGTTGGTCAATATCCTGCTGGGCAACGGCGACGCGCATTTGAAGAACTGGAGCATTCTCTACCCCGATGGCGTAAACCCCGTGCTGGCGCCGGCCTATGACATCCTCTTCACCAAAGCCTATATCCCCGCTGAGCAGCACTACGCGCTGAATATGGCGCAGACCAAGCAGTGGTATGCGGTGTCGCTCGAACACTTCCGCCGCTGGGCCAACCGCGCGGATCTGCCGGAGTCGCCGATCCTCTACAACCTCAAGGCTGCCATCGGCAAAGCCCGCGAGCTATGGCCGGCCGCCTTGCGCGACAGCCCGATGCACGACGTGCACAAGGCCGCCCTGCGCGAGCATTGGCAGGCGCTGCATAAGGACTTTCGCATCGAGAGTTAGGCGGACGGGCTCCTGAAAGCCCTGTCCCATATTGTGTGTTGATGCTTTTCGTAGCTGCTGCATCTGCATCGGTAGCCTGGGTCGAGCGTAGCGACACCCGGGGTATTCTCTCCTGGGTATCGCTGCGCTCAACCCAGGCTACTTGCCCGCTACGTCATTGGATGTGCGTCGCCTAACCGCAACGCGTTCAACTGCGCCTCACCCCTATCTACTCGCTTGGCTATCTACGTTTGGCGAACCCCAGCGCGGGGTGAAAGCGCCAGCCGCGGTCGTTATCCGGCAGGCTAATGGTGCCGAAGCGTTTGGCGCAGGCCTCCAGGGGCATGTCCAGTTCCTGGGCCAGTTCATCGAGCGCGGTGAGGTAGTCGGTTGTGCCCCAGGGGCTGATGCGCGGGCCGGCTAGTTCGCTGTCGGCGATGCGCTGGTTTTTGCTTTTATCTATCTCCACATACACCACCTCGTAGCGGCGCTTGCCGGGGTCGATGCGGGTCAGTTGGTAGTCCTCGCCGTCTTCATCGGGTAGTAGCACCAACTCGACACGCGGCAGGGGATCCCAGCGGAACGGCTGTTGTTGCTGGGCGATGGCGGTGAGGTGCAGCAGCGGTTGGTGCCAGCCGTCATGGGCGTTGAGTTCGCGGTTCTGGCTGCTTTGTCGCCGCCGCTCGCGCTCTGACAGCATGGCCGGGTCTGGCTCGGCTTTATGCAGCATCCAGTCCTGCAGGCGCGCGTGTTCCAGGTCGACCAGGTTGCCGTTGTGGTTAAGCGGTGCCGGCCGTTCGAGGATGCGCGGACGGGCGTCGATGCGTTGGTACTGCTCGGCCTCCAGCAGCTTATCCAAACGATAGGAATTCAATAGCCAGGGGCGTTCGTTCTCGAAACCCGGTTTGCAGAACGCCGGTTGGTCGCGGTGTTCAGCGTGGCGCAGGTTGCTGTCGAAGACCTGCACATTGACCAATGCGCAGGGCTCGGGACGATGCCGCCGTACGCGGCCAGCGAGCTGGATCAGCGAACGCATGGACGAGGGCTCGACCACCGCCCAGTCGTAATCATGGTCGCGGCCGACTTCAGTGACCGGCGAGCCAAGCACGATAAACAGCTGCTCCGGCTCGTCGAAATCGGTCAGCCGTTGGCGAATATCCGGCAGCGCGAACACCGCATCGGGCTGCTCACGTTTGAGGGTGGCATCCAGCCGGCTCTCGATGGCCGAGCGCAGCAGCAGGGGAAATTGCGAGTGGTAGACGCACAGGTGAATCCGCATGCCTTCGGCCGCACCCAGGCGAAACAGCGCCAGGGCCACGTCGAACAGCGGTTCGATATTGGCCATGCGCACCAGGCCGAAGCTGACCCGCTTGCCGCTGTGCGGATCGAGCGTGGCGTGCTCACCATGCAGTTTTTGCGCGGCAGCGAGCACCTGCTCGGCGAAGGCCTGACGAATTTCCTCCGGGCGCTGGCTGGCAAAACGCAGCGGCAGCAATTGGCAGTGGCGCCGTGCCGCCTGTTCGCCGAGCCAGGCGTGGCGGCGCTGGGCAAAGTCGTGATGGGCCGCACTGAATGCCGCGCTATCGCTACAGTCCAGCCGCGTTTGCCGTTGTTCGTCGACCCAGGCGCAGGCGATATCCGGCAGCTCGCCAGGACGCTCGCCACGGTGCTGCTGGTATTCGATCCGCCCCGCGCGGTAGGCCTCGAACAGGCCATAGATCAGCGCCGGCGGCAGGGTGGCCGAAGACAGCAAGACGCGACTGCCAAGCAGCCCGGCCCAGTGCACCAGGCGCGCCAGGGCCGGCAGGTCGGCGATGTCGAAATCGTCCGGTTCGTCGAGCACCAGGTCGCTGCTCATCAGGCGCAGCATGGGGGCGATCTGCCGGCCGCCGCGCTGGCTTTCGGTGGCGGGGGTTAGGTGGTCGATGGTGCAGACCAGCAGCGGCGCGACTAGCAAGGCGCGCACCTGGGGTTCGTGGATCACCTTGTTGGGCAGCGGGTGGGCGTCTTCGTTGCCGTCGAAACGCACATGGCCGTCGTCGTCGAACAGCGCCTGGCTCGACGCCGAGCCGCTGCGCTCGGCTACGTCCGCTTGGTGCTCGAACAGCTCGCGGCTGGCGGTGCCACCCACGCGGATCGCCAGGTCGTCTTCGCCCAGGCGCAGGCGCTCGCGAAAGGCCTGCCCGGTTTGCAGGGTCAGGCTGCGCAAGCCAAGGGCGAAGGCGCAGCGCATGCCGCGCTCGGGGTCGTTCAGGGCATACATGATGCGCGCGTTAGCCAAGGTCTTGCCGCAGCCGGTGGAGGCCATATTGACGATAAAAGCACCGTGCCGAGCAGCCTGCTCGCGCATGCCGGCGGCCAGGTCGAAGGCTTTGTCCTGCCAGCGGAAACGCTCATCGCGGCTGCGCTTCTTCAAGCCTTTATGCCGCGCCAAACGCGGCAGGCTGCGCTCGAAATCCGCCAGGCGGTGGCAGATCAGCGCGGCATTGGCCTCAACGCCAAGCAAGTGCTCATCGAGGCCCTGGTTGGGCTTGCCGCTCTTGCGTTCGGTATTGGCCCACAGCGGATAGTCGGTTTCGCCCTGCACCCGGCCCGCGCCGGTGAGGCTGGAGTAGTAGTGGTCGGCGAGCATCAGGCTCAGGCGCGACAGGTGCATCAAGTAGGGGCTGCGCAACCAGTCGTGCGGGCCACGGCGCGGCAACAGGGCCAGCAGCCGCTCGGCCTGTTTGCTGGCGCGCTTGCACCAGCGTTCGGTAGTCACCGGCAGGCCGTGGGGGAACTGCCAGTAGGGCTCTATCAGCGCCTTGTCCTGGGTGCGGCAGTGCTCGTTCCAGGCGGCGTCGATATCGCCCGGTACGCTCTTGAGCATGCCGAACTGGAAGCTGCGGATTTTGCCGCCCAGGCTGCCGTCCTCACCGGGCATTTGCGGCAAACGGTGATGGGTGAGCACCAACCAGGACAGCGCGGCGGCCAATGGCGGCAGGCTTTTGAAGGGTTTGTCGCAGCCAGGGTCGAGGCCGTCGCGTTGCAGACGGCTAAGCCAACTGGCGTGGTCTTCGGCCGAGGGATTGGCCAGGCGCGCCAGCCAGGTCGGGTCCTCATCATTGCCGACAAAGGCCTGGAACAGCCGCAGCGAGGTCCACTCGTGGCGGTACAGGTTGCGCTCCATGGGCGCGCCGGGCTTTAGGCGGTTCTGAAACGCTAGGCTGGCCTTGCCCAGGTCGTGCAGCAGCGCCGCCAGGGTGCTGAGCAGGCAGATGTCCTCGGCGCTGTGCCAGTCGTTCTCGTCGCTCTTGCGCAGCACGTCGCGCTGGGTGCTGTTGGTCGGCACCGCGCCTTGCACGTTGAAGCGGCTGGCGTCGCCAACTATCCACAGCAGCTCGCTGTGGTCGCGCCCGCGAATCCAGTGGCAGGCCACGGCGGTGTTGCGCCGGGCGCTTTTCTTCAGCAGCTTGCGCAGGGTATCCAGGCCGGCCTGGGTGATCGGCGTTTGCCAGGTGCGCTCGCCGCGACGCTCGGCAAACTGGTCAAGGATGCGCCGGCTTTCCACCAGGGCGCGCTTGTCACACTGGGCGATCAACAGGATATTCATCGGCCGGTCTGCTCGGCCACGGCCTTGAGCGTGTCGATCATAAAGTCCAGCGACTCGCTGCGGATCAGGTTCTCGATGCAGGCCTGGCGGAACTCCTGTTCCTCATCGCCGCGCACAGCGCTGACAAAAGCCTGCGGCAGGATGGTGGCGTCCTTGACCAGGTCGGCGACATCGAACACCAGGCCGCCGCGCCGGGTCTTGCCGTGCAGCACCGCCAGGCCATGGGGAATGCCCAGCACCCAGGTGGCAGTGGCGCCCAAGCCGTAGGCCAGGTAGTTGCCGTGGTCAAGAAAGCGGTTGGCCGGATCACCGCCACTGCCGCCCTTGGCACGGGTGAAATCACCATAGCCCGAGGCGCGTGCGGCCAGGGCGAACAGGCGCTTGCTCAGCCGCGCTTCCTCGGTCAGCAGAAAGGTATTGTCCTGCGCCGCTTCAATGGCGAGCAGCGAGGCATCAAGGGCGCCCTCCAGCTCGGCGGTGTCGATATTAAAACCGGCATCGCGCAGTACGCGGCTCTGCCAGCCCTGGCGGATACGCTGCAACCGTGCGCACTGGAAGGCCTTGGCCGCCGCCAGGCGCAAGCTGTCGTCGAACCAGAAGCGCACCCATTGCTGCAGGTATTCGGTGGGCCGGTACTCGCTTTGCGGCGAGAACCAGGCGACCTCGATATCCACCTCGTTGGCGGAAAATAACGGCGTACCACCGCCCCCGCAGAATCCGACCAACACGCCGGCCTTGGCCAACTCGCGCATCGCCGCCTGGGTCACCGAGGTGCCGGTGCCAAGCAGTATCGTGGTGGTATTGGCGATGGGGATATTCCAGTACAGCGACTGCTTGCCAGCATCGGTCACGTACTCGACCCGCCCACCATTGACCAGCACGCGGCAGTGCTGCAGGTAATAAATATTGGCGCGCTTGGAATGCAGGATCGTCTTAAGATCGCTGGCGCTGAAATCGTCCATGAGGCCTCCCGCCGATAAGGTGCTGGCATTCTGGCGCATATCTGAAGATTTGAAACGCAGCCGCGCTCAGACGCTTCGATCCACAGTCCTGAATAGAAACCTTCTAAATATCCACTGCCTAAATAATCGCCATATCGTTATCGGCGAGCGGCCGCATCGCCTACTGCATGCAAACACCCAAGGCGTTATTCTGACGTCTCGATTTACCGCCAGGGCCGACCGCTCATGCACTACCAAAACATCCTGTTCGACCTCGACGGCACGCTGACCGACCCGCGTGAGGGCATCACGCGGTCGGTGCAGCATGCGCTGGCGCAACTGGATATCCATGAGCCTGATCTGGCCACGCTGGAGCATTTTATCGGGCCGCCGCTGCTGCAGTGCTTTATGCAGGCCTACCAGTTCGACGAGGCCACGGCCTGGCAGGCGGTGAATCACTACCGCGAGCGTTTTCGTGAGGTCGGGCTGTACGAGAATCAGGTGTTCGACGGGGTAGGCGAGCTTCTTGAGCTGCTGCTGCAGCAGAACCGCACGCTGTATATCGCCACCAGCAAGCCGACGGTGTTCGCCGCGGAAATTGCCCGACATTTCGATTTTGCCCGGCACTTTAAGGTGATCTACGGCAGTGAGCTGGACGGCACGCGCACCGACAAGGTCGAGTTGATTGGCCATCTGGTGCAGCAGGAGCAACTATCGCCCGAAGACACGCTGATGATCGGTGATCGCAAGCACGACGTGATCGGGGCGAAGCGTAACGGGCTGGATGCGGCAGCGGTGGGCTATGGCTTCGGCAGTCTGGCGGAGCTGCAGGCCGAGGCGCCAACCTATCACTTCAATAGCCTGGCCGACCTGCATCGGGCATTTGCTGGCTAAGCCGCAGGAGCGCCCAGGCTTGGAGCCTGAACGCCCCGCGGTGGTGGCCTAGTCATTGCGCTGGTAGATGATCTTCTTGGTGCCGCCATCGCAGCTGCCCACCACCATGTTGGGGTCCTGGGCTTCTTCATTGGGCACGATTTCCAGGGTGTAGCTGGCGACGCCGGCAGCCTGGATTTTCACTTCGATTTCCTGCTTCAACTCTTCGCACGGCTTGGGCGCCGCCAGGGCGGTGCTGCCGAGCAGGCCAAGCAATACGGCCAGGGTCCATTTGTTCATCGTGACGCTCCTGTTGTCGGGGGATTGCCAGCGTTGGACTGGTGTCGAGGCGGGCAAGTTCTGGACGTCACTCGCTATTCAACCGTTGCAAGGTTTGCTCCCGCTCGGCGGCAGGCAAGGCGCCCAGTGCTTCGACCTGGGCATAGAAGCGCGCCCAGTCCGCTCCGGCCTGACGAAACAGCACGGCGAAGGCCGGGACCCAGCGATCGTAGAGGCCGAACGGCAGCAGTTTGGCGTTGTTCAGAGGCGCTTCGATCCAGCCGTCATAACGCCCGACGCCACCCCATTCGCGGTCGCGCAACTGGCGGTATTCGGTACGCAATCGGTCGAACTCCGCCTGCTTGGCGACGCGCATCGACGCCGCGTCGCGCTCGCTGGCATACAGCTGCTGCAGCCGCGTGCGGCTCGCCAGCACCAGCGCGGTGAACTGCTGGCGCTGGCGGTCGCCCTCGGGATCGGCGGCAGGCTTGCCGTGGTGCAGCTGCCACTGGCGCAGGCCTTCGCGCTCGACGAAGGTCGCGAAGGATTCGTTGAAGGCGCTGTCGTCTTTCACATACAGCTGTTGGTGCGCCAGTTCGTGGAAGATCAGCGCGACCAGGCGCTCGTCGCTCCAGCGCAGCATGGTGTTGAGGATCGGATCGTCAAACCAGCCGAGGGTCGAATAGGCCTCGACGCCGCCCAGGTAGGTGTCCAGCCCCTGCTGTTTGAGCAGTGCCGCCGCGCCGCGCGCGCGAGTCTGGCTGTAGAAGCCGCGGTAGGCCACGCAGCCAGCGACGGGAAAGCAATGCAGCTCGGGCGTTACTGCAAACTCGGGCGTGGCGAACAGGTTCCACACCACGTAAGGCCGCTGGATATCGGCGTACAGGCGGTAACTGCCGTTGTCCGGCAGGCCCAGCTCGCCGCTGGCAAAGCTGCGCGCCCGCCGCGCCAGGGCCAGGCGCTCGCGCAAACGGACGTCGACGCTGGGGTCATCAAGCAGGCCGGCAATCGGCTGGCGAGCCTGCAACAGCTGCACATGACCCACAGCCAGATGCCCGTAGTAGTCCAGGGTGCCGCAGCCGCCAAGCAGCAACGCGGCGCACAGCGCAACCGCGCGGCGGCGCCAGCGGTCGACTGCGAGAGAGAACGAAGAAAAGGTCATGTCGCCACCTAGGGTCTGTTGCCGTTTCAGCACGACCGCGCCGGAGCCGCCTAGGTTGCGCGCAAAATCTCGCCAAGCGGTGTTGTGGGACTTGGCAAGGGAAAACGCGGACGGCTAGTCCATTGCCTGCGTCCCACACCTAGCTGGCGAGATTTTTCGCGGCAACGCGGCTTGTGCTGAAACGGCAACAGACCCTACCGCATTGCTGCTGCTTGCTCTAGCGGAACGGCGTAGGCTGAACACATCACGTTTACCTGGAGATCACCATGCGTTACTTCGCGTTGTTCATTGCCGGCCTGCTGCTTGCGGGCTGCGCTTCGCCTTTGCCGCCGCGCGACCCTGCGCTCGCCTGGGTCAACCTTCACAGCAGTGCGGGTGAGTTACTGATGGCCGAGCGGCTGGACGACAAACGTCTCGATGACGGCCGCTACTTCCAGCTGACGCCGGGTGCCCATGAACTGCTGGTGCGCTTTCAATTCGAGGTGGCAGGTGGTGGCGGTGACCTGATGGGCGAGCCCGTGCAGCGCACCTGCGAAATCCGTATCCGCCATGACGCGTTCCAGGCGGGGCGGGTGTATCGGCTGGAAGCCCGGTCGATGGTGATGAGCGCCCAGGCCTGGCTCTATGACGATCAGCGCAGGCTGCTGGCCCGAGGCAAGGTCATGCGCTGCGGCACGTTCTGACCAGTGCCGCCGCAGTGGTAGGGGCGCCGCGGTAATGGCGAAGCCACCGTCAACCTTATCGAGAGTAGCCTCAGCCTTGGCGTCGATGCATTTAGCAGTCACGTAGGGTGCGCCACGCGCACCGCAGCGCGGGTAGGGGGTGCGCACGGCGCACCCTACGAGGGAAGTCACTGCCGGTTCAGGCGTCGAGGGTCGCTTCCAGGGTGATTTCCGCGTTCAGTACCTTGGACACCGGGCAGCCATTCTTGGCGGTTTCCACCGCCTGCTCGAAGGCTGCGCGGTCCGCCCCCGGAATGCGCGCCTTGAGGGTCAGGTGCACTGCGGTAATGGCGAAGCCACCGTCGACCTTGTCGAGGGTGACCTCGGCCTTGGTTTCGATGCTTTCAGCGGTCATGCCGGCTTCGCCCAGCTCTTTCGACAATGCCATGGAAAAACAGCCGGCATGGGCCGCGCCGATCAGCTCTTCCGGGTTGGTGCCGGGCTGATCCTCGAAACGCGTATTGAAGCCATAGGGGTTGTTCGACAGGGCGCCGCTCTGGGTGGAGATGGTGCCTTTGCCGTCCTTGATGCCACCTTGCCAGTGGGCCGATGCGGTCTTTTTCATCTGTGTTCTTCCGTTCGTGAGGGGTACAGAGTTCAGAGGGACGCAGGCGGTACAAGTTCGGCAAATCGCTGCTAGCGCAGCTCAGCGAGAATCTCGAAGGCGTGCAGACGGTCGGCGAAGTCGTACATGTCACAGGTGAAGATCAGCTCGTCAGCGCCGGTCTGCTCCAACAGCACCTCGAGGCGCGCGCGGATTTTCTCTGGGCCACCGACCATCGCCATGCCGAAGAAGCCACCCACCGCCTCTTTCTCGTGGGGCAGCCACAGGCCTTGCATCGTCTCAACCGGCGGTTTCTGCACCAGGCTCTGGCCGCGGATCAACGCCAGAATGCGCTGATAAGCAGAAGTCGCCAGGTACTCGGCCTGCTCGTCGGTATCCGCCGCCAGCAGCGGCACACCGAGCATCACGTAAGGCCGGTCGAGCACCGCAGAAGGCTTGAAGTGATTGCGGTACACGCGGATGGCTTCGTGCATGTAGCGCGGCGCAAAATGTGACGCGAAGGCATATGGCAGTCCCTTTTCGCCGGCCAGCTGGGCGCTGAACAGACTGGAGCCGAGCAGCCAGATCGGCACTTCGGTGCCGCTGCCGGGCATGGCGATCACGCGCTGATCCGGGGTACGCGGGCCCAGGTAGCGCTGCAGCTCCTCGACATCGCGAGGGAAATCGTCGGCACTGCCGGACCGCTCGCGGCGCAGCGCGTGGGCGGTGAACTGGTCGGCGCCCGGTGCGCGGCCCAGGCCCAGGTCGATACGGCCGGGATACAGGGTGGCAAGCGTGCCGAACTGTTCGGCAATCACCAGCGGCGCATGATTGGGCAGCATCACCCCGCCGGAGCCGACGCGGATACGCGAAGTGCCCGCCGCCAGGTAGCCGAGCAGCACCGCCGTGGCGGAGCTGGCGATGCCATCCATGTTGTGGTGTTCCGCAACCCAGAAGCGGGTGAAGTCGAGCGCCTCGACATGCCGGGCCAGGGCCAGAGAATTGTGCAGCGCCTGTTCCGGGCCGCCATCATCACGGATCGGCGCCAGGTCCAGGGTGGAAATACGGATATCGTTCAACGCGCTCATAAGCCTGCCTACAGCGGATGACCCGAACTGCAACGCCATTGGCGTTCCGTTCGCGTCTTACCTGAGTGAAATAGTAGGGCTTACTCTAAGGGCTCGAAGCGCCCCCGGCCAGAGGGCACTTTCGAGTGGATAAGCCACCTTTCGGTAAGCATTGGCGCCGATCAGCCCACTGGCATAGAGCGCCGCCACGCCATCAGCTGTGGTCGATGCGGAAACCGACCTTGAGGATGACCTGATAGTGGCCGACCTTGCCGTCTTCGATATGGCCGCGGGTCTCGACGACCTCGAACCACTCCATCAGCTTGACGCTTTTCGAGGCCTCGGCCAGGGCATTGCTGATGGCGTCCTCGATGCTGGTGGGCGAGGAACCGACCAGATCGATCAATTTGTAGGTGTGATGCGACATAGCGTTCTCCACTTCGCGATAAGCCTCCGTGCGACAGGTGCGTCCCTGCCTAGTTGAGGCCGGACCAACGGCCTAAAAGTTCAGCCGCGATATACCCGCCCACGCGCAGGCGCCAGCAGTTACGGGTTCTGCAGCTTTTCGCTGGATTGGCGCTGATAAGTGAAGGGTGGGGTGCTGACGAGCTAGGCCGTCGGCGGCGCCAACGCCTGGCGCAACCACTGCGCGAGTTGCTCGGCGCGGCGGTCGGCGCGGCGTAAGGGCACCAGCAGAACCAGCCGCGCCGGTGTTTCAACAAAGCCCCAGGGCGCCAACAGCCGACCGCCGGCCAAATCGTCAGCGACCAGCTGCTGCGGTGCGATGGCGACGCCCAGGCCCGCCGCGGCAGCTTCCAGTAGGTAATAAAGGTGCTCGAAACCCTGGCCATACCCGAGGCGTTCCGGCGCCAGCTGGCGGGCCCTGGCCCAGCTTGGCCAGGCCTGTGGCCGCGAAGTGGTGTGCAGCAGCGGCTCGTCGAGCAAGGCCGCCTCAGGCGCCTGGCGCAGTGCGTCGAAGCCAGCGTAGCGAGGGCTCAGCACCGGGCCGATACACTCGTTGGCCAACTCATACACCTGCATGTCGCTCGGCCAGGGCGGCTGTGCGAACAGCAAGGTGGCATCCACTCCTGGCCGTCGCGGATCGAGTTCACCCTCACTGGCCGAAAGCTGTAGACGCAGCTCAGGCAACTCTCGGTTAAGGCGATCCAAACGCGGGATGAACCAGCGCGCCAACAAGCTGCCCGGGCAACCAAGTACGAATGGGGCGTCCGCCGTCTGCCGCTTGAGATCCGCGCAGGTATCGCTCAGACGCTCGAAGACCTCGGAGGCCGTGTCACGCAGGCGCATACCTGCATTGGTGAGCTTGACGCCACGGCCATCCTTGTCGAACAGACTGATACCCAGCTGTTCTTCCAGCACGCGAATCTGCCGGCTAATGGCGCCATGGGTCACGTGCAGCTCCTCGCCAGCACGACTGATACTTTGCCAGCGGGCCGCAGCCTCAAACGCACGCAAGGCATTCAGCGGAGGTAGATTTTGGCTCATGCGTATGGGAGTTTTCCTGACAGATCAGGCCACTCTAGCTGCTTTCCCGCTGGGCGGCCATTGCGAAGACACTACCGTCGTTCGATCTGGTGGTCGCTACCGCTCGTGGTGATCTGCGGCTCATCGCCGTGCCATTCCAGTTGATGGCCGCTACCGCTGATATCCACGTTCGCCGGGCCGTCGAAACCCAGCGTAAGGATGTTGTCTGCCCCATACACGGCTACCGGTGCAGCCCGCTCAGGCTCACCACGGAGGCTCGCTTCGACACGATGCCCGCCGCCACTTACATCCAGCTGATCAATCCGCTCTGCCTGCACCTGATTGGCGATCCCGGTGATCTCCACCCCTTTGGCATCGACCAGTACGATGACCTGCTCCGACCCGTGAACTTCGACCTGCCCGCATTCGCCACTCAAGCGGAACTGGTTGCCATTTCCGGTAATGCTCACGTCTTCACCCTTGCACGGGATATCGCGCGATACGCTGATCCCATCCAGCTCAAGCGCTTGCGCCTGAGACACGCCTGCCAGCAACGCCAGCGTTACTGCCGAGACCCTGATTCTGTGCTTCATGACCCGCTCTCCCTTGTCGGCCCAGCGCCGAGACAATTCGGACCCTCCAGGCTGAAACGAAGTTCTGCGCTGGACAACCGCGGCTGCCTGTAAAGCAACCTTTTACTGTGAGTTTTTCTAACAGTTCGTCGCGCGTTAATCGCTGGTTTCCAGAGCGGCCGGAGATACAATGACGCCATCGCTTACCACTCCCTCTGCTGAGGGAAACGCAGGAGCCATGCCATGACCTCTTTACGCACCGGACCCGACGCCAGTGGCCTGTTCGGCCATTTCGGCGGCCAATATGTCGCCGAAACCCTGATGCCGCTGATTCACGACCTGGCCGACGAATACGAAAAGGCCAAGGACGATCCCGAGTTCCAGAAGGAACTGGCGTACTTCCAGCGTGACTTCGTCGGCCGGCCGAGCCCGCTGTATTTCGCCGAACGCCTGACCGAGCACTGCGGCGGCGCGAAGATCTACTTCAAGCGCGAGGAGCTCAATCACACCGGCGCGCACAAGATCAACAACTGCATCGGCCAGGTGCTGCTGGCGCGGCGCATGGGCAAAAAACGCATCATCGCCGAGACCGGCGCCGGTATGCATGGCGTGGCCACCGCCACCGTGGCCGCGCGCTTCGGCATGGAATGCGTGATTTTCATGGGCACCACCGACATTGATCGGCAGCAGGCCAACGTGTTCCGCATGAAGCTGCTGGGCGCCAAGGTGATTCCGGTGATCGCCGGCACCGGCACGCTCAAGGACGCGATGAACGAAGCGCTGCGCGACTGGGTGACCAACGTGCATAACACTTTCTACATGATCGGCACTGTTGCTGGCCCGCACCCGTACCCGGCGATGGTCCGCGACTTCCAGGCGGTGATCGGCAAGGAAACCCGCGACCAGTTGCTCGCCCAGGAAGGCCGTCTGCCCGACAGCCTGGTGGCGTGCATCGGCGGCGGCTCCAACGCGATCGGCCTGTTCCACCCGTTCCTCGACGACCAGAGCGTGAAAATCGTCGGCGTCGAAGCAGCCGGCCATGGCATCGAATCCGGCAAGCACGCCGCCAGCCTGAACGGCGGCGTACCGGGCGTGCTGCACGGCAACCGCACCTTCCTGCTGCAGGACGACGATGGCCAGATTATCGACGCCCACTCGATTTCCGCCGGCCTCGACTACCCCGGCATCGGCCCGGAACACGCCTGGCTGCACGAGATCGGCCGGGTCGAATACACCTCGGTAACCGATGACGAAGCCCTCGCCGCGTTCCATAAGTGCTGTCGCCTGGAGGGCATCATTCCGGCCCTGGAGAGCGCCCATGCGCTGGCCGAAGTGTTCAAGCGTGCACCGACGCTGCCCAAGGACCACCTGATGGTCATCAACCTGTCCGGCCGCGGCGACAAGGACATGCAGACCGTTATGCACCACTACGACGAACAGGAAGAACACATATGAGCCGCCTGCAAACGCGTTTCGCCGCACTCAAGGAGCAGAACCGCGCCGCACTGGTGACCTTTGTCACCGCGGGCGACCCGAACTACGACGCCTCGCTGGCGATTCTCAAGGGCCTGCCTGCCGCCGGTGCCGACGTGATCGAGCTGGGCATGCCGTTCACCGACCCGATGGCCGACGGCCCGGCCATCCAGCTGGCGAACATCCGCGCGCTGGAAGGCGGCCAGGACCTGGCGAAAACCCTGCAGATGGTGCGCGAGTTCCGCGAGGGCGAGCAGGAAACCCCGCTGGTGCTGATGGGCTATTTCAACCCCATCCACAAATACGGCGTCGAACGCTTTATCGCCGAAGCCAATGCATCCGGCGTCGACGGCCTGATCGTCGTCGACCTGCCGCCGGAACATAACGTCGACCTGTGCGACCCGGCGCAGATCGCCGGCCTGGACTTCATCCGCCTGACCACTCCGACCACCGACGACAAGCGCCTGCCTAAGGTGCTCAACGGCAGCTCCGGCTTCGTTTACTACGTGTCGGTGGCGGGCGTGACCGGAGCGGGCTCGGCGACGCTGGAGCACGTCGAAGAAGCGGTCGCGCGCCTGCGTCGGCATACCGACCTGCCGCTGTGCATCGGCTTCGGCATCCGCACGCCGGATCAGGCGGCAGCCATCGCCCGCCTCGCTGATGGCGTGGTCGTGGGTTCGGCACTGATCGACCACATTGCCAACGCAGCCAATAGCGAGCAGGCCGTGGAGGACGTGCTCAGCCTATGCGCCGCCCTGGCCAAAGGCGTACGCAACGCCCGCAGCTGACTGCAACTGCCGCAACGAAACACTCACGACTGGGCGTTTTGCTGCAACGTAGCCTGGGTCGAGCGAAGCGACACCCAGGACACCTCTTCCTGGGTATCGCGATGCTCAACCCGGGCTACCGACTGGCCGAAGGCGCCCAGGGCTGCGCAGATACCCGACCACACGCACGTGGATATCGCCGCTTATCCCTTCCTACGAAGGTTGATCTGCCTTGCCGTGATTATTCGACGCCGCCCGCCACGGTGCCGTACTGCTGCGCGCGCTGCGCCATTTTCTGCTTGCGGTAGCTGATGGCCGCAGCCGGCACCGGGGTGATGGTGCCGGTTTCCAGCCAGCGCTTGAGGCGATTGGCGTCGGCCATGTGGGTGTATTTGCCGAAGGCGTCCAACACCACGAACGCCACCGGCTTGTTGGCCATATGCGTACGCATCACCAGGCAGTGGCCAGCGGCATTGGTGAAGCCGGTCTTGCTCACCTGAATCGCCCAGTTCGGCTTGCGCACCAGCGCGTTGGTGTTGCGAAACCCCAGGCTGTAGCTGGGCTTGCGGAAGGTCACGGTCTGTTCCGAGGTGGTACTCAGCTGGGTCAGCAGCGGGTATTGCTGAGTCGCCTTGAGCAGCAGCACCAGGTCGCGCGCCGTGGAAACGTTGTTCAGCGACAACCCGGTCGGCTCGACGAAGCGCGTGTTGCTCATCCCCAGGGTCCGGGCCTTGGCATTCATGGCCGCGATAAAGGCCGGGTAACCGCCAGGGTAATGATGCGCCAGGCTCGATGCCGCGCGGTTTTCCGAGGACATCAGGGCCAGCAACAGCATGTTGTAGCGGCTGATTTCACTGCCGATGCGTACGCGGGAATGAACCCCGCGCATTTCCCAGTTATCGCGGATGGTGATCGCCAGCATTTGCTCCAAAGGCAGTTTGGCGTCGAGAGTCACTAGGCCGGTCATCAGCTTGGTAACCGAAGCAATCGGCACCACCACATCGGGGTTGCTGGAATACAGCACCTGGTTGGTTTGCAGATCCACCAGCATGGCGCTGCCGGCGGCAAGCTCCTGCTGCAACGCCAATGGGGCGGCGGAGGCATTGGCGGCAACGAGGTTCGATGCAACTACAAGGCTGCCGCAGAGCAACAGGCTTACTATCGAATTGAGGACTTTCACGGCACGCTTCGCAGTAGGTGAACGGTAGGGAGGTTCGGGGCGCGGGAGTATACGGACTTGCTCGCTGCAGTTGCAGTCTATGCGCTTTACCAGGCATCGCGCGCTTGTCCGCCGGGCGGCGCAGCTGGAAACCGGTCATAGCCTGAGCGCGGTGGCAGACGCGCTCGGAAAAATCACCGGCACCTCTGGGGGCGCACCCGGTCAACTGCCTTACATTCCCAGTGAAGCCTTTGCCATGACCCGATTCCTTTCCAGCACCCCCAGCGCCGAAGACATCCAGCGCGAAATCCGCAGCATGGTCAGCACCTTCGAGCAGTTGCGCCGCGGCGCCTCCCGAGACTCCCGCGCCCAGCTCGATGTCCTGCGCCTGCGCGCCGAACGGCTGCTGCACCGCTCGCGCTGGGACGACACCTACAGCGCCGTGCTGCGCAAGAGCCGCGACAGTGGCCACAGCACTGGCGACTACGTGCGCGAACGGCCGGTGTCGACAGTCGCCCTGGGCATTGCCGGCGCGGCCTTGCTCGGCTGGCTGGTCAGCCGTCGCTGATGTTCAGGACGGCACTGACGATGGCTGGAATCGTACTGCTCGCACCGCTGTCTGCCGCCGCTGGCGGAGACGCAGTGGCAAGCCAGGCGTACCACGTGCTGGTGGGCAGCTATGGCGAGGGCATCTACTCGTTTCGCTTTGACGCGCAGAGCGGTCGTATCGAAGGTCCGTTGGCCGTCGAACAGGCGGCCAACCCGTCCTGGCTGACCCTGAGCGCCGACCGGCGCCACCTGTACGCGGTGAATGAACAAGGCCGCGATGAGCCCGCAGGCGTTGGCCAGGTCAGCGCCTATGCGCTTGAGCCGGCGAGCGCGGCGTTAAGCCGGCTCAATCAGGTCGCCAGTCTGGGCGATCACCCGACTCACTCCAGCCTCAGCGCGGATGGCCGCTTCCTTTTTGTCGCCAATTACTCGGTCGCCCCGCAGGGTTCGCTGGCGGTATTACCGGTGCTGGCGGACGGCACGCTCGGGCCGGTGGCACAGATCGAATTCAACGCCGTTGCCGCGCGCGACGGCGCCAACCCCAAGCGTCAGGCATCGAGCCATGTGCATTCGGCAGTGCCGAGCCCGGACGGGCGCTTTCTGTTCGCTGCTGACCTCGGTCACGACCGCGTGTATGCCTACCGCTACCAGCCGGAGCGAGCGCAGCGGCCGTTGCAGGCCGTGCAGCCGGCCTATGCCGAATTGCCGACGGGCAGTGGGCCGCGGCATCTGCTGTTTCGCCGCGATGGCCGCTTCGCTTACCTCACCCTGGAGCTGACCGGCCAGGTTGCGCTGCTGCGCCATCGCGACGGGGTGCTGGACGTGCAGCAGACCCTCGACCTGGCACCAGCCGGCTTCAAGGGCGAGCAGGGTGCGGGGGCGCTGCACCTGTCAGCGGACGAGCGTTTTCTCTATGTGCTCAACCGCGGCGACGACAACCACCTGAGCGTGTTCGCTGTCACCGCGGACGACGGCCACCTGCGTCAGATCCAGCGGGTGCCGAGCCAGGGTACCCAGTCACGCGAATTCGCCATTGCCCCCGACGGGCGCTTTCTGTTGATCGCCAACCAGGGCAGCGACGCGCTCGTCGTACTGCCGCGCGATCCGGCCAGCGGCCTTCTCGGCAAGCCTATCCAACAGGTGAACGTCGGCGCCCCGTCCGACCTGGTATTTGTCCCGAACCCATGAAGAATTTCGAAACCCCAGTGTTCAAGCTTGGTCTGTTCGGCGCCCGCAGCAGCCTGGGCAGCGCCTTGTTGTGCGAGCTGCTGAGCCGTCAGCATGAAGTGGTCGCACTGCTCGGCGAGCTGAATGCCCTGCAGTCGCGTCCGGGTCTGCGTACCAAGCTGTGCGACCTGTTCGATGCAGTCAGCGTCAGCGAAGCGGTGGCCGGCACCGATGCGGTGATCTGCCTGTATGACCACAGCCTGTTGCCAATAGGCGGTGAAGATCGCCCGGCGCAACAGGGCGGCAGCCTGGCCGATGCGGTGACCGCCTTGTGCCTGGGCATGCCGCGGGCCGGCGTACGGCGGCTGTTGCTGGTGGCCGATTTCGACCAGGCCGACCCGGACCAGTTGGCGCGCCAGCACCTGCTCGACAGCGAACTGGTCTGGACCCTGGTCGCCGCGCCGCAAGGCCTGCACGGCGACTGGCGGTTGGATGACTTTCTCGATCCGGATCACCAGGACGAGGAACGTCGACGCCTGCGCAGCATCGCCTCCGGGATTGCCGACGAAGCGCAGCTGGACAATCACCTGCGCGAAGAAATCAGGTTCCGTTGCTGAGCCGCAGTTCTGCCTGCAACCAGCTGACAAAGGTCTCCGTCAGCCGCTGCCGACGTTTGCGTTCGGGCAGCACCAGGTAATAGCCGTACTCGGATTGCGCAACTTCATCGCCGAGCCGGCACAACAGCTTCTGCGCGAGCAGCTCATCGACCAGATGGCGCCAGCCGATGGCCACGCCCTGGCCGGCAATCGCTGCCTGGATCAGCAGGGTGTAATTGTCGAAGCGCATGCTGCCGGGGCTGGGCGTCTCGGCGATGGCAAAGGCGTGAAACAGCCCGGCCCAATCGAACCAGCGATTGCGGTTCTCGGGGCGCAAGTGCAGCAGCGGCAATTCCACCAGCGCGTCCACTGTCACCGGCTGTGGGTGATTGGCGAGCAGCTGCGGGCTGCACACCGGAAACACTTCTTCGCGAAACAGCAGCTGCGCCTCGGCGTGCTTGAAGCGGCCATCGCCGAAGTTGATCGCCACGTCGATCTCCGCAGGCAGGGCGCCGTGGTCGCGCTCGCTGGTGATCAGGCTGACATCGACCTCCGGGTGCAGCTGGTGAAACCGCTGCAGGCGCGGCATCAGCCAGTACGCGGCAAAGGCGAAGTCGGTCGCCACCTGCAGCACCTCGTGCTGTTGCTGCGCGGCAACCGCAGCCAGGCCCGCATCCAGGCTTTGCAGACCATCCTGCACGTAGCGCAGCAGCAGGGTGCCGGCCTCGGTCAGTGCGATGCCGCGGTAGACGCGGTCGAACAGCCGTGTGGTCAGTTGCTGCTCGAGCCGTTTGATCTGCTGGCTGATTGCCGGTTGGGTGCTCCCCAGCTCGGCGGCCGCAGCGGTAAAACTCAGCTGCCGTGCTGCGGATTCGAACACCCGCAAGCTGTCCAGCGACAGCCCTTCGATGCTTCTAAACATAAGCTGTGCTTATCCAAGCTATGTAATGAGGCCGGGTTTACCCTAATTTCGTTTGACCGGATGATCATTGCCGCACTGTCGCATAAATCTTTTATATGGAATACCGCGACCCATGAAGCGCCCGAACATCCTTTTCATCATGGCCGACCAGATGGCCGCGCCCGTTCTGCCGATCCACGATGCGGCCTCGCCGATCAAGATGCCCCACCTCGCGCGCCTGGCCGAAGAGGCTGTGGTGTTCGACGCGGCCTACTGCAACAGCCCGCTGTGCGCGCCGTCGCGCTTCGTGCTGGTCAGCGGCCAGTTGCCGAGCAAGATCGGCGCTTATGACAACGCCGCCGACCTCGCGGCGGACGTGCCGACCTACGCCCACTACCTGCGCCGGCTCGGCTACCGCACCGCGCTGTCCGGCAAGATGCACTTCTGCGGCCCGGACCAGCTGCACGGCTACGAGGAGCGCCTGACCAGCGATATCTATCCGGCCGACTATGGCTGGGCGGTGAACTGGGATGCGCCGGACGTGCGCCTGAGCTGGTACCACAACATGTCTTCGGTGCTGCAGGCCGGGCCATGCGTGCGCAGCAACCAGCTGGATTTCGACGAGGAGGTGGTGTTCAAGGCCCAGCAATACCTCTTCGATCACGTGCGCAGCGGCAGCGATCAGCCGTTCTGCCTGACCGTGTCGATGACTCACCCGCACGATCCCTACACAATTCCCGAAGAGTTCTGGAACCTGTACCGCGACGAAGAAATCCCGCTGCCGAGCCTGGTGATCGACCAGGCTGAGCAGGACCCTCACTCGCAACGCATACTCAAAGTCATCGACCTGTGGGACAAGCCGCTGCCCGAGCAGAAAATCAAGGATGCGCGCCGCGCCTATTTCGGCGCCTGCAGCTATATCGACGCGAACATCGGCAAACTGCTGAAAACCCTGAAGGACTGCAACCTGGCCGACGACACCATCATCGTCTTCTCCGGCGACCACGGCGACATGCTCGGCGAACGCGGCCTCTGGTACAAAATGCACTGGTTCGAGATGTCCGCACGGGTGCCGCTGCTGGTGCACGCGCCCAGCCGGTTCGCCGCACGCCGGGTCAGCCAGTGCGTGTCGACCCTCGACCTGTTGCCGACGCTGGTCGAGCTGGTGGGCGGCGCGGTCGATGCCGACCTGGCGCTGGACGGCCGCTCGCTCGTGCCGCACCTCGAGGGTCGCCAGGGCCACGATGAAGTGCTCGGCGAATACATGGCCGAAGGCAGCAATAGCCCGCTGATGATGATTCGCCGCGGCGACTGGAAATTCATCTATTCGGAACAGGACCCGCTGATGCTGTTCAACCTGCGCGAGGACCCGCAGGAACGCGACAACCTCGCCGAGTCGAGCGCCCACAGCGCGGTGCTCGCTGATTTCCTCAACCAGGCGCAGGCACGCTGGGACATGCCGGCGATTCATCAGGCGACCCTGTCCAGCCAACGCCGCCGGCGCCTGGTGGCCGAGGCGCTAACCCACGGCAAATTGAAGAGCTGGGATCACCAACCCATGGTCGACGCCAGCCAGCAATACATGCGCAACCACATCGACCTCGACGATCTGGAACGCCGCGCCCGCTATCCACAGGTTTGATGCAGGCACGGCCTGCGACTTGCAGCACTCATCAGCGAAGGGGAGAAAAAGGCATGAAGACACTTGGCAGCGTAATCGCCGGCGGCCTGTTACTGGCCGCCACGTTCCACAGCCAGGCCGAGGACGCCAGTTGCGCGACGGTCAAGCTCGGCGACCCGGGCTGGAGTGATATCGCCGTGACCAATGGCATCGCCAGCCTGCTACTTGATAGCCTCGGCTACAAGGCGCAAACCCAGACCTTGGCCGTACCGATCATCTTCGCCGGGCTGCAAAAAGGCCAGGTGGATGTGTTCCTCGGCAACTGGATGCCTGCGCAGCAGAGCAACTACGACAAGTTCGTCGCCACTGGCGCAGTCGACAAGGTGGTGGAGAACCTTAGCGGCACCGAATACACCCTGGCCGTGCCGACCTACGCCTTCGACGCCGGAGTGAAAACCTTCGCCGACCTGGATCAGCATGCCGATGCGTTCGACCGGAAGATCTACGGCATCGCCTCCGGGGCGCCGGCCAACGAGTTCATCAAGCAGATGATTGCAGCCGACGAGTTCGGCCTGAAGGACTGGACGCTGGTCGAATCCAGCGAACAGGCGATGCTGGTACAGGTCGGTCGCGCGGTGAAACGCGAGCGCTTCGTTGCCTTTCTCGGCTGGACGCCGCACCCGATGAACGTGCAGTACGACATGCGCTACCTCAAAGGCGGCGAGAAGTACTTTGGCGAAAGTGGCAGCGTCAACACGCTCTTGCGCAAGGGCTACAGCACGCAGTGCCCGAACGTCGGCAAGCTGCTCAGCAACCTGACGTTCACCCAGGATATGGAGAACGCGATCATGGATCAGGTGCTGAGCAAGCAAGCCAGCAACGCCGATGCGATCAAGGCCTGGCTGAAAGCCAACCCGGAAGCCGTGGATGCATGGCTGGAGGGCGTCACCACCCGCGAGGGCGGCGACGGCCTGGCCGCGGTGAAGGCGCAGCTTTGAAATAAGCGCCGCGATTGCGTAGGGTGGCCGGGACAGTCGCAGTCCCGGCCGCCGCAGCGAACCGGTCCCGCCGTGGCCTGTCTGTGTTAGGTACAGCCTCTTCCAAAACGAGCGACACCATGCCGCTACCCAGCCGCCAGGCCCTCTTTCCCTTCCTCCGCTGGCTGCCCAACACCAGCCGCAAAAGCCTGGCGAATGACCTGCTGGTGGGGTTGAGCGGCGCCATCCTGGCCCTGCCACAATCCATCGCCTACGCCCTGATCGCCGGCCTGCCAGCCGAATACGGCCTGTTTGCGGCAATAGTGCCGGTGATCGTCGCCTGCCTGTGGGGCTCATCGTGGCACCTGATCTGCGGGCCGACGGCAGCGATCTCGATCGTGCTGTTCACCAGCGTCAGCGCCGTCGCCACGCCTGGCAGCGAGCAATTCATCGCCCTGGCGCTGCTGCTGACCTTTCTCGCCGGGTTGTTTCAATGGCTGCTGGGCTTGCTGCGATTCGGCGCCCTGGTGAACTTCGTCTCCCATTCGGTGGTGCTCGGCTTCACCCTTGGCGCCGCCGTGGTGATCGCCCTCGGCCAGTTGCCCAACCTGCTGGGCATCAGCGTTAGCAGCCAGCCCACGGCCCTGGCGACCATGGTCGGGATTGGCGCGCACCTGCTGGAAACCGATTGGCGCGCCCTGGCGCTGGCGATGTTCACCCTTGCCGTCAGCCTGCTGAGCAAACGCCTGTGGCCACGCTCGCCGGCGTTGCTGCTGGGCATCGTCGCCGGCAGCCTGGCGGTGATGGCGTTGCCGGAGCAGCTGTCCGGCATTGCGCTGGTCAGTGCATTCACCGGTCAGTTGCCGCCGTTCGAAATGCTGCACTTCGAGCTGTCGAGCGTGCTGCAGCTGCTGCCCGCGGCCGTCGCCTGCGGCATGCTCGGGCTGGTCACCAGCCTGTCGATTGCCCGCGCCCTGGCGAGCAAGTCCCAGCAGTTTCTCGATGCCAACCAGGAAGTGTGTGCTCAAGGCCTGTCGAACATCATCGGTCCCTGGTTCTCCGGCTCGCTGTCGGCGGGCTCCTTCACCCGGTCCGCGCTCAACCTGCAGGCAGGCGCCCATTCACCGTTGGCAGGGGTGGCATCGGCCCTGCTGGTGGCGCTGTTCGCCCTGCTCGGTGCCGGCCTGATTGCGCATATTCCGCTGCCGAGCATGGCGGCGAGCATCCTGCTGATCTGCTGGGGGCTGGTGGACCTGGCCGGCGCCCGCGCGCTGTTCCGGGTCAGCCGCTCGGAGTTTCTGGTGATGCTGCTGACCCTGCTCGCCACCCTGGTGCTGGAGCTGCAGACGGCGATCTACGCCGGGGTGCTGGCTTCACTGTTTTTCTACCTCAAGCGCACCTCGCAGCCGCGAGTGAAGTTCTGGCAGGAGGGCGAGGAGGAACTGCTGCGGGTCGAGGGCTCGATCTTTTTCGGCGCCTGCCATTATCTGCAACAGCTTATCCAGCGCAGCAGCGGCGCGCGGGTGATCATCGACGCCCACCACGTCAACTTCATCGATTACGCCGGGGTGGCAATGCTCCACCAGGAGGCGCGGCGCCTGGGCGCGCAGCAGCGCAGCCTGATCCTGCGCCGCGCCCGGCCCCAGGTGATCGAGGAAATCCAGAAGCTCGAAGGCGCCGAGCACTGCCCGGTGCAGTTCGAGGATTGAATCCGCCTAGGGTGCGCCAAGCGCACCAATGCGGTTTGCCATGGAATCAGTCGTTGGTGCGCGCGGCGCACCCTACCGGCTCACCTTGCTCGAGTTGCCGACGCAGTTCGGCCAGCACCGGTGCGCTGTCCGGACGCACGCCGCGCCAGACGAAGAACGCCTCGGCCGCCTGCTCGACCAGCATGCCGAGGCCATCCAGGGTGCGCGCCGCGCCTTGCGCCGCCGCCCAGCTATTGAAGGCGGTCGGCTCTTTGCCGTACATCATGTCGTAGCACAGCGTGTGGCCCGGCGCGATCAGCCCCGGTGCGATCGGCGGCAGTTCGCCGGCCAGGCTCGCCGAGGTGCCATTGACGATCAGGTCCACCGGCGCGTCCAGCCCGTCGAAACCGCGGCCGATTACCGGGCCCAGGTCAGCAAACTCGGCGGCCAGCATCTCGGCCTTGGCGGCGGTGCGGTTGGCGATTACCAGCGCCGCCGGCTGCTGCGCCAGCAACGGCTCGAGAACCCCGCGCACGGCGCCCCCGGCACCCAGCAGCAGAATGCGTTTGCCGCGCAATTCGCAGCCGGCGTTGAGCGTCAGGTCGCGCACCAACCCGGCGCCATCGGTGTTGTCGCCAAGCAGACTGCCATCGTCGAGTTTCTTCAGGGTGTTCACCGCGCCGGCGCGTTGCGCGCGTGCGGTGAGGCTGTCGGCCAGCTGAAAGGCCCGCTCCTTGAATGGCACGGTAACGTTGCCACCCTTGCCGTCGCGGAAAAACGCGCGGGCGAAGCCGAGGAAATCGTCCAGCGGCGCCAGCAGCGTTTCATAGCTCAACGCCTGGCCGGTCTGCGTGGCGAAAAGGCGATGAATAAGCGGCGATTTGCTGTGGCCGATGGGGTTACCGAAAACGCCGTAGCGGTCCATGGGATGTCCTTTCTGGTTACAGAGCCACCGCGCAGGCCGTCATTGGCAACTGTAGGGGGAGAAGCCTTCGGCAAGTCCGCCCTACGAGGCTATCGGCGTCGCGTCATGGCAAGAAACTAGGGTGCTGCAGGCAGCCAGTCGCGGTCGGTGAGGAAATACTCGGTCAGTCGCGCCTCTTCGCTACCTGGCTCGGGCTTCCAGTCGTAACCCCAGCGCACCTGCGGCGGCAGCGACATGAGGATCGACTCGGTACGCCCGCCCGACTGCAGGCCGAACAGCGTGCCGCGGTCGAACACCAGGTTGAACTCGACATAGCGGCCACGGCGGAACGCCTGGAACTCACGCTCGCGCTCGCCATACGGGGTCAGCTTGCGCCGCTGCACGATGGGCAGGTAGGCCTCCAGGTAAGCGTCGCCGATTGCGCGAATGAACGCGAAACTGGTGTCGAAATCCCACTGATTCAGGTCATCGAAAAACAGCCCGCCGATCCCCCGCGGCTCGTTGCGATGCTTGAGGTGAAAATAGCGATCACACCATTCCTTGTAGCGCGCGTAGACATCGGCCCCGAAGGGCGCGCAGGCATCACGGGCGACACGGTGCCAGTGCACGCAGTCTTCCTCGTTGCCGTAGTAGGGCGTCAGGTCGAAGCCGCCACCGAACCACCAGACCGGCTCCTCGCCTTCTTTCTCGGCACTGAAGAAACGCACGTTGGCGTGGGAGGTCGGTACATAGGGGTTTTCCGGGTGGATCACCAGGGACACGCCCAGCGCTTCGAAACCGCGACCCGCCAGTTCCGGCCGATGAGCACTGGCCGATGGCGGCAGGTTGTCGCCGAACACGTGGGAAAAATTCACCCCGCCTTTTTCGATCAGCGCGCCATTCTCGATCACCCGCGTACGACCACCGCCGCCTGCAGGGCGCTGCCAGGCGTCTTCGAAAAATTCAGCGCCAGCGTCCTCGGCTTGCAGGGCGGCGCAAATGCGGTCCTGCAGGTCGAGCAAATAATTTCTTACAACCTCGGTACGTTCACTCACGACGCCACCTTTATCAGCTGGAGAGCCACGCGGCCTAGGGCCAGCGGGCGAATCGCCGGCAAGCTTACCACCCGGACCTGCCATTTCGGCGGGGCATCCGGACGAAGAACGGTGCGACAGATGCGCGCGCGTGGATTAAAACGCATGATGACCAGCCTGATCGAATCTTCCTGAGAGGAGCCTGATATGGCCAAGCGCATTCAGTTCAGCCGCCACGGCGGGCCAGACGTTCTCGAGTTTCTCGACTATCAACCCGCGGCGCCTGGCGCCAAGGAAGTGCGGGTGCAGAACCAGGCGATCGGCCTGAACTTCATCGACACTTACTACCGCAGCGGCCTCTATCCGCCACCGGTGCTGCCGTCCGGGCTGGGCACCGAAGGCGCGGGCATCGTCGAGTCGGTCGGTTCGGCGGTCAGTGGCTTCCAGGTCGGCGACCGCGTTGCCTATGCCACCGGGCCGCTCGGTGCGTATGGAGAGCTGCACGTGTTGCCCGCCGAAAAGCTGGTCAAGCTGCCCGATGCCATCAGCTTCGAGCAGGCCGCCGCCGTCATGCTCAAGGGCCTGACCGTGCATTATCTGCTGCGCCAGACATTCCCCCTGCAGGGAGGTGAAACCATTCTGTTCCATGCTGCCGCCGGCGGTGTCGGCTCCTTCGCCTGTCAGTGGGCCAAGGCCCTCGGAGTGAAACTGATCGGCACGGTCAGCTCGGCAGAAAAGGCCGCCCGCGCCAGTGAGCTGGGCGCCTGGGCAACCATCGATTCGAGCCATGAAGACGTCGCCCAGCGGGTACTGGAGCTGACCGAGGGACGCAAGTGTCCGGTGGTGTATGACGGTGTCGGCAAGGACACCTGGGAAACTTCGCTGAACTGCGTGGCGCCGCGCGGCCTGCTGGTCAGCTTCGGCAACGCCTCGGGCGCGGTGAGCGGCGTCAACCTGGGCATCCTTGCGCAGAAGGGTTCGCTGTTTGTTACCCGACCGACGCTGGCCAGCTATGCCGACACCCCAGAACGCCTGCAAATGATGGCCGACGAGCTGTTCGACATGATCGAGAGCGGCAAGCTCACCGTGGAAATCAGCAACCGTTATGCGCTGAAGGATGCAGCCGCTGCGCAAACCGCGCTGAGCGCCCGGCAAACCACCGGCTCGACGATTCTGCTGCCGTAAACCCGTAGGGTGCGCCATGCGCACCTGCGTTTCATGCAGGGCGTTGCGGTGCGCGCGGCGCACCCTAACCTTCAAGATGGGCGAATCACGTCGCCGGTGACCAGGTCGCGAATCAGGCTGGGGTTCTTGCGCCCGCCCAGCGCGCCACCCAGGACCTTGTCCAGCTGCCGTGGAAAATACTGCTCAACCCGCAAGCGTGATCGGGCTGCCGGCCGGCCGGCCGGGTTGGCGGAGGTGGACACCAGCGGGCCGGTGAGGGCGCTGAGGGCGCACACCAGCGGATGATCGCTGACCCGCAAGGCGACGCTGTTGTGCGAGCCGGTGATCCAGTCGGGCAGCCGCTGCTGATGGGGCACCAGCCAGGTATTCGGTCCCGGCCAGCTGCCAGCCAGGCGCTCCTGCCAGACCTCGGGCAAATCTTCGAGCAGGAAATCGAATTGCTCGATGGCGCCTGCCACCAGAATCAGGCCTTTGTGGACGGGGCGGTTCTTCAGGGCCAACAGACGCTCCACCGCCAGTTCATCCCAGGGGTCGCAGCCCAAGCCCCATACAGCTTCGGTTGGATAGGCGATCACCCCACCGGCACGCACCACCTGCGCCGCCTGCCGTACCTGCCAACTGCTGACCATCTGCCTGCCCTCCCCAATCAAGACCGACGCGCAGTGTATCCAAGCGCGGGCTTGCTTGCAGCGCGGCTTAGTCCGCTCGCGCCAGCCAGCGTCCGGCTTCGCAGACAACCCGCCCTTCCAGCTCCAGGTCGGTCAGCGCCGCCAGCACCTGGGGCAAAGGCCAGCCGCTCGCCGCCGCCAGGGCTTCACTGTTGTGCGGCGCCGCGTGCAGCAGATCGAGCAAGGGATGGGCCGCATGCTGGGGCCCGACCGGCGCCTCAGGGGCTTGGGCTTGCCAGCCGCGCAGCCCTTCCAGAATGTGCTCGATGCTTTCGACCAGAATCGCGCCATCGCGGATCAACTGGTGGCAGCCCCGTGCACCCGGATGATGGATCGATCCGGGAATCGCATAAACCTCGCGACCCTGCTCGGCGGCCAGGCGCGCGGTGATCAGCGAGCCGCTGGACGGGCTGGCTTCGACCACCAGTACGCCCAGCGACAGGCCGCTGATGATCCGATTGCGCCGCGGAAAGTTGCTGGCCTGGGGCGGGCTGTCCAGCGGCAGCTCGGATACCAGCGCCCCGCCCTGGGCGACGATATCCGCCGCCAGCTGCTTGTGACGCGCCGGATACAGGCACTGCAGGCCGGTACCCAGTACCGCGATGGTCTTGCCCGCCACGTCCAGCGCGCCTTGGTGGGCGGCGCCGTCGATACCGAGCGCCAGGCCGCTGGTAATCACGAACCCGCCAGCGGCCAGGCTGCGGGCGAAGCTGTGGGCAGTATCCAGCCCTGGGCGCGACGCGCGACGACTGCCCACCATGGCCAACTGCGGCTGCTCCAGCAGACCCGGATCGCCTGCCACGAACAACAGCGGTGGCGCATCCGCCAGTTCGGCCAGCAGGGCCGGGTAGGTCGGGTCGTCCCACATCAACAGGTGATGGCGCGGCTCCCCCAGCCAGGCCAGTGCGGCACTCGCTCGTTCGCGGATTTCGGCGCTGCGACGCGGCTCGGCACATACCGCCGGCAGCCCAAGTGCACGCCAGGCGCTGGCCGGTGCGCTGAGCGCAGCCGAGGCCGTATCGAACGCGCTGAGCAGCTTGCGCAAACGCCGCGGGCCAAGCTCCGGCAAGCAGTGCAGGCGCAGGCGGGCTTCGATTTCAGCGGGGGAGACGGAATAGCTGGAAAGCTGCGACATGCTGATCATCCTTGATCGGTCGCGCCACGGGGACGCTATGTCGGAACGGCAGAAAAACAAAGCCCCGCGATTGCGGGGCTGTTTCTGTCAGGGGTTGCGTACCTTGTCCATCACCGCGAGCTGGCGGGTGGCGTTGAGGATCAGGCCATAGCTGAGCTTTTCATAGGTGCGGAACACCATCAGCAGACCGGCACGCTCGTCCGGGATCTTCACCGACTCGCCAGTGACGCGGTCACGTACGGTTTCGCCGGTCTTGTAGACCGCCAGCACGTTACCTTCAACCAGGCCGTCGCGGGCGCCCTTGTTAAGCGTGACCACGTCGAACTGACCGATCTGGGTGACCCCACGCGGAACGTCGAGGATCAGGCCGCGAATTTCTTCGGCTGGCTCGCTGGGCATAAAGGTCGAATTGATCGCGCGTTCTTCGGTGGGGAACAGGCGATCGCCAAGGCGAACTTCCTGGGTAGAGCGGCTCAGCATCATGGTGCCGATATCGCCTTCCTCGGCAATGATTTCACCGCCACCGATGTCATCGGCGTTGATGCCAAGGAACTCCTGGGTATCGGGATCGGTATAGGTCTTGCCCTGACGGAAGATTCCGTAAACCGGCGCGGCTTCATCGAAGGTGCCGCGGGCATAAATCCGATCGCCCGAACCGCTGATCACACGCTCAGCGTTGCCGGCGACGATATAAGGCGCGGCTTCGAACTGTTCAGGGGTGTCGACGATGCGGTTGCTCAGCAGAAAGCTGTTGATCGCCTCGAGCGGAATTGCCGGAATCGCTTCGGCCATCGGCGTGCTGCGTATGGTCGGCGACAGCTTGATGGTGCCGCGCGATGCGCCGCGGTTGAGCATCAGGCGTGGCTGACCATCAACGTAGACCAGGCTCAGCTGGTCGCCTGGGTAGATAAGATGCGGGTTTTCAACCTGGGGATTGGCGTGCCAGATTTCTGGCCACTTCCACGGCTCGCTGAGGAACTTGCCGGAGATATCCCACAGCGTGTCGCCTTTAACCACGGTATAACGGTCAGGGTGACCGTCCTTGAGCTGCACTTCTGCCTGGGCCATCCCGGTCTGGGCCAAGCCGCTTGCGGCAAGCAGCAGCAAGGCGAGTAGTGATTTCCTCATGCGGTGAATCCCTTTATTATGTGTCTTCGCGTGGAGCGCCCTAGCGCTGTGACAAACCCTGTAGTGCCGCGGCGTGAAGCCGTTTTTCAATGCTGCTCATCATCTTAGCAGCGGATTTTGACTTTATTCCACAAGTGCATCACAAACGCATATGGCGATCTTAAACATCCTTGAATTTCCCGACCCACGACTGCGCACCATCGCAAAGCCGGTGGATGTGGTCGATGACGCCTTGCGCCAGTTGATCGACGATATGTTCGAAACCATGTACGACGCGCCGGGGATAGGCCTGGCCGCCACCCAGGTCAACGTGCACAAGCGCCTGGTAGTGATGGATCTGTCGGAAGACCGCAGCGAGCCGCGGGTTTTCATCAATCCGGAATTCGAGTCGCTGACTGACGAAGTCGATCAGTATCAAGAGGGCTGTCTGTCGGTACCCGGCTTCTACGAGAACGTCGACCGCCCACAGAAGGTCCGCATCAAGGCACTTGATCGCGATGGCCAACCGTATGAGCTGATCGCCGAAGGCCTGCTTGCCGTTTGCATCCAGCACGAATGCGATCACCTCAACGGCAAGCTGTTCGTCGACTACCTGTCCACCCTCAAGCGCGACCGCATCAAGAAGAAGCTGGAAAAGCAACATCGCCAGCAGGCTTGAGCGCCTCATGTGCAAAGGCTTGCAGCCGGATACGTGAGAGCGCAGTGGTTCTCCGCTAGCCTGGCAGCAAGCCTTTTCTTTAGCGAGCCCCCATGACCGAAGCATTGCGTATCGTCTTTGCCGGCACCCCGGAATTTGCCGCCGAACATCTCAAAGCCCTGCTGGCTACGCCACACCGGATCGTTGCGGTGTACACCCAGCCGGATCGCCCGGCCGGACGTGGGCAGAAGCTTTCGCCGAGCCCGGTCAAGCAGCTCGCCGCCCAGCATGGCATCGCGGTCTACCAACCGCAGACGTTGCGTGACCCCGCCGCGCAGGCCGAACTGGCTGCGCTCGATGCTGACCTGATGGTCGTGGTGGCGTACGGCCTGATTCTGCCGCAAGTGGTGCTCGACATCCCACGCCTGGGCTGCATCAACAGCCATGCATCGCTGCTGCCGCGCTGGCGCGGTGCGGCGCCGATCCAGCGTGCCATCGAGGCAGGCGATACGGAATCCGGCGTTACCGTGATGCAAATGGAAGCCGGCCTCGACACCGGGCCCATGTTGCTCAAGGCGCGCACGCCGATCACACCCGACGACACAGGCGGCAGTCTGCACGACCGCCTCGCCAGGCTCGGGCCGCAGGCGGTGATCGACGCAATCGACGGCCTGGCTGCGGCCACGCTGATGGGCGAGGCCCAGGATGACAGCCTGGCGACTTATGCGCACAAGCTGAATAAAGAAGAAGCACGCATCGACTGGACCCGTCCCGCGGTTGAACTGGAGCGGTTGATTCGGGCGTTCAATCCCTGGCCGATCTGCCACAGCAGCTTAAACGAGGCGCCGCTGAAGGTACTGGCAGCGCTGCACGTCGACGGCCACGAAAACGGACCTGGCCAGGCGGGAGAAATCCTTGCGGCAAGCAAGGACGGACTTATCGTCGCCTGTGGCGAAGGCGCGCTGTGCTTGACGCGCCTGCAGCTGCCGGGCGGCAAGCCGCTGAATTTCGCCGATCTGTACAACAGCCGGCGCGAGCAGTTTGCCGTCGGCATGGTGCTGCTATGACGGTATCCGTATGAACCCGCGTCTCGCCGCGGCTCGCGCGCTGGCCGTCGTGCTCAACGGCAAGGCATCTCTGGGCAGCAGCTTGCCGCCGTTGCTTGACCGGGTCGAGCAACGCGACCGTGGCCTGGCCCAGGACCTGGCGTTTGGTACCGCACGCTGGCAACCGCGCCTGGCCCTGATTGCTGAAAAGCTGCTGCAAAAGCCCTTCAAGACCGCCGACCGCGACGTCGAAGCGCTGCTGCTGATTGGCCTTTATCAACTGTTCTACACGCGCATCCCGGCCCACGCGGCGATCGGTGAGACCGTCGCCTGTATCGACAAGTTGAAAAAACCGTCGCTCAAAGGCCTGCTCAATGCCGTGCTGCGCAATGCCCAGCGCGAGAGCGAGACCATCATCGCCAGCCTGGACCGCGATCCGGTGCTGCACAGCGCCCATCCTCGCTGGCTGCAAAAGGCGCTGAAAGCCCATTGGCCGGAACACTGGCAAGCCATCTGCGCCGCCAACAACGCCCATCCACCGCTGATTCTGCGCGTCAATCGGCTGCGCGGCAGCCGTGACGATTACCTGGCGGAATTGCGTCGAGTCGGCTTCGAGGCCGAGCCCTGCGCATACAGTGTGGACGGCATCCGCCTGCTCGAGGCCTGCGATGTCACCGGCTTGCCGGGATTTGCCGAAGGTCGCGTCAGCGTGCAGGACGAGGCCGCGCAACTGGCTGCCGGTATTCTCGACCTGGCGCCCGCTCAGCGGGTGCTCGACGCCTGCTGCGCCCCGGGCGGCAAGACCTGCCACCTGCTTGAGCGCGAACCTGGGCTGGCAGGTGTGATAGCCGTCGATCTGGAGGAAAAACGTCTGGTGCGCGTGCGCGAAAACCTCAAGCGCCTGGGGCTGTCAGCGGAACTGATCGCCGCCGATGCCCGCGACCTGACCGCGTGGTGGGACGGCGTGCCTTTCCAGCGCATCCTGCTCGACGCGCCCTGCTCGGCGACCGGGGTGATTCGTCGTCACCCGGACATCAAGCTGACCCGCCAGGCTGACGATATCGCTCCATTGGCTGCCTTGCAGGGCGAGCTGCTGGACGCACTCTGGCGCACCCTCGAAGTGGGCGGCATCCTGCTGTACGCGACCTGTTCGGTGTTGCCGGCAGAGAACAGCGACACCATCGCCGCGTTTCTTACCCGCACGACAGGCGCTCGGGAGCTCGATATTGCCGGCGAGTTCGGCCTCAAGCCCGCCCATGGCCGTCAACTGTTGCCGCAGATCGACGGCCACGATGGTTTCTACTATGCCAAGCTGATCAAGATCGCAGCGTGCTGATGCCGTAACTTCAGTACATTCCCACGGTCTACGGCGCTGAACGCGCAAGCTGTCCCCATTAGGAGCGAACACGTGAAGATCATCATTCTCGGCGCCGGTCAGGTTGGTGGCACCCTCGCCGAGCACCTGGCCAGCGAGGCCAACGACATCACCGTGGTGGACACCGATGCCGATCGCCTGCGCGACCTCGGTGACCGCCTGGATATCCGCACCGTGCAGGGCCGTGGCTCGTTCCCCACGGTGCTGCGCCAGGCCGGCGCCGACGATGCGGACATGCTGATTGCGGTGACCAACAGCGACGAAACCAACATGGTCGCCTGCCAGGTCGCCTACACGCTGTTCCATACCCCGACCAAGATCGCCCGGGTTCGCGAGCCGGCCTACCTGACCCGCGCCGGCCTGTTCGACAACGAGGCCATTCCGGTCGACGTGCTTATCAGCCCGGAGCAGGTGGTGACCAACTACATCAAGCGCCTGATCGAATACCCGGGCGCGCTGCAGGTCATCGACTTCGCCGAGGGCAAGGCCCAGCTGGTGGCGGTGCGCGCGTATTACGGCGGCCCTCTGGTGGGCCAGCAACTGCGCCAGCTACGCGAGCACATGCCTAATATCGACACCCGGGTAGCGGCGATCTTCCGCCGCAATCGACCGATCATTCCGCAGGGCGATACCGTGATCGAGGCGGATGACGAGGTGTTCTTCATCGCCGCCAAGGGCCATATCCGCGCGGTGATGAGCGAAATGCGCCGCCTGGAAGACAGCTACAAGCGCGTGGTGATCGCCGGCGGCGGGCATATCGGCGAGCGACTGGCTGAGGCGATCGAAAGCCGTTACCAGGTAAAGATCATCGAGATGAGCCCGGCGCGCTGCCGCTACCTCTCGGAAACCCTCGACAGCACCATCGTGCTGCACGGCAGCGCCTCGGACCGCGACCTGCTGGTGGAGGAGAACATCAGCGATGCGGATATATTCCTGGCGCTGACCAACGACGACGAAGCCAACATTATGTCCTCGCTGCTGGCCAAGCGTCTCGGCGCGCGCAAGGTGATGACCATCATCAACAACCCGGCCTATGTCGACCTGGTACAAGGCGGCGAGATCGATATCGCCATCAGCCCGCAGATGGCGACCATCGGCACCTTGCTGACCCACGTACGCCGCGGCGATATCGTCAGCGTGCACTCCCTGCGTCGCGGCGCCGCCGAAGCCATCGAAGCCATTGCCCACGGCGATGCCAAATCGAGCAAGGTGGTCGGCCGGGCGATCAAGGACATCGCCTTGCCGCCGGGCACCACCATCGGCGCGATCATCCGTGACGAAGAAGTGCTGATGGCACACGATGCCACGGTGATCGAATCCGGCGATCACGTGATTCTATTTCTGGTCGACAAGAAGCACATCCGCGACGCCGAGCGCCTGTTCCAAGTCGGCCTGACGTTCTTCTGATGAGCATCGACTCCCTGGAAAAAATGCTGGCCAAGGGTGTGGATAACGCCCTGCTGCGCTTCGGCCTCGGTAAGGGTTATCTCGATGCAGGCGAATTCGCCATGGCGGCGCAGCACTTGCAGCGCTGCGTGGCGTTCGACCCACGGTATTCGGCGGCCTGGAAGCTTCTTGGCCAGGCGCTATTCAAACAGGCGCTGACCGATGATGCGCGTCAGGCCTGGGTTACCGGCCTGCAGGCGGCGCAGGAAAAAGGCGACAAGCAAGCTGAGAAGGAAATCGGCGTTTTTCTGAAGCGTCTGGATAAGGCTGGGCAACAGCCGTAGCGCGACCTGCTGTCAGCTCTGCACAAAACGCAGGCCAACCCCCATCGGTTCGACCCGCACCACTTCCAGTTGCAGGATCGGCGCTTCCATCGGCAGGCCCTGCACCTGGCCGGCCAAGCGTTCACCCATGGTCAGCAGGTCCTGCCCCTGATCCATCAGCACGTACACGCCGCAATCGGAAATATCACGGGTGGTCACCATCAGCTCGCCATGCAGGGGATGTTCGAGACGCAGGCGAACCTTGAGGGGCGTTCGGGTGTTTTTTCGCTGGTTGCTCATGCTGCGTCCATCGAAGGGGATTGTTGCAGACTAGCCGACAGCAGCCGGGGCTCGCAACCAGACGGCAGTTGCCGCCCGCTGCGGCTCAATACCACTTGGCTTCGCCGGCGGGGCGCTTCTTGAAGCGCTTCATGCTCCACATGTATTGGCTCGGGTAGGCGCGCACATATTTTTCGATCACTGCGCTCATTGCCGCCACCGAGGTTTCCACCTCCTCGCTGTACATGGCCGCTGGCGCTGCTTCGAGGATCACCTTGAAGCCGGAGCCATCTTCCAGGCGCAGCGCATGCAGGAACACCCCACGCGCCTTGCCGCCCGCGAGCATGCCGGCGACGAATTTGCTGGTGAGCGCCTGGGTGCCGAGAAACGGCACGAACACCCCAGCGGAAAGACTCGGCTCCGGGTCCGCCGGGATGCCGACGGCCCCGCCTTTTCGCACTTCCTTGATGACGCTGAGAATGCCTTCGCGAGTGGAGGGCGCAACACGGTTACCGAGCTGCACCCGCTGCTTGCGCAACAGATCGTCCACCGCCTTCAACTTGGGTGGACGGAAAAAGATGATCGGTTTGCACTGCGCGCAGTAGAAGTGATTGAGCACTTCCCAGTTGCCCAGGTGGCTGGTGATGCCGACCACGCCTTTGCCGCTGGCCAGGGCCTCGTGCAATACCTCCAGGCCCTCGACCTCGCGCACCAGGTCAATGGATTTCTGCGCCGGCCAGATCCAGGCGCAGGCACTTTCGGTCAGGGTTTTGCCGATGCCCTGCAAGGATCGACCGAGCAGACGGTCGTGGGCCGCGGCATCGAGTTCGGGAAAGCACTTGCTCAGGTTAATGCTGGCAACGTCACGGGAGCGATTCGGCAGCTTCCACATCGACCAGCCGATGGCCGCGCCAACCGCCTGGACGGCGCGCCAGGGCAGCAGCGCGAACAATCGCAGAAAGCCAACCACCAAGGCACCCTTGAGCTTTTCCACAGGCAACTCCTGAAATGAACGGGCGGCCATTGTAGCCGCGCCAGCACCATCGAGGGCGCTGTTGCCGTGAAGTGCTGCTAACCGGCCAGCGCCGCGTAGCGATCACAGTCGGTGCTGTGGTCCATCACCATGCCGCTCGCCTGCATGAAGGCGTAGCAGATGGTCGGACCGACAAAGGTGAAACCGGCCTTCTTCAATGCCTTGCTCATGGCTTCGGCGGCAGCGGTCACCGAGACCATCTGGCTGCGTTCGCTGAAGTGGTTGACCAACTGCTTGCCGCCGACGAACGACCACAGCAGGCCCACCGGATCGTCGAGCTTGAGCCAGGCCTGGGCGTTCTGCCGGGCGGCCTTGAGCTTGAGGCGGTTGCGGATGATGCCGGGGTCCTGCATGCGCTGCTCGATTTCCTCGTCGCTCATCTGCGCCAGCCGTTCGGGATCAAAGCCAAACAGTACTTCGCGATAACGTTCGCGTTTTTTCAGCACGGTGATCCAGGACAGACCGGCCTGAAAACCTTCGAGCAACAAGAGTTCGAACAGGGCGCGCGGGTCACGCAACGGCACCCCCCATTCCTGATCGTGATACGCCTGATAGAGCGGGTCGTCGGTACACCAGAAGCAGCGCGGCATAGGGCTTTCCAGGGCGGTGGAGGCCGCGCGGATTGGGGTATACTCCCGCCCTTTCTGTCGCAGCCAACAGGTGAATTTTTCGTGAGCCAGACTACGCCTGCCGTGCGCACCTTCCAAGACTTGATCCTCGCCCTTCAGCAATACTGGGCCGAGCAAGGTTGTGTGGTGCTGCAGCCTTACGATATGGAAGTGGGTGCCGGCACCTTCCACACAGCCACCTTTCTGCGCGCCATCGGCCCGGAAACCTGGAACGCCGCCTACGTGCAGCCTTCGCGCCGTCCCGCCGATGGCCGTTACGGCGAGAACCCCAATCGCCTGCAGCACTACTACCAGTTCCAGGTGGTCTTGAAGCCGAACCCGGAGAACTTCCAGGAGCTGTACCTGGGCTCACTGAAAGCCATCGGCATCGACCCGCTGGTGCACGACATTCGCTTCGTCGAAGACAACTGGGAATCGCCTACCCTCGGCGCCTGGGGTCTGGGTTGGGAAATCTGGCTGAACGGCATGGAAGTCACCCAGTTCACCTATTTCCAGCAGGTCGGCGGCATCGAGTGCTACCCGGTTACCGGCGAGATCACCTACGGTCTCGAGCGCCTGGCCATGTACCTGCAGGGCGTCGATTCGGTGTACGACCTGGTGTGGACCGACGGCCAGTTCGGCACGGTCACCTATGGCGATGTGTTCCACCAGAACGAAGTGGAGCAGTCGACCTACAACTTCGAGCACGCCAACGTCGACAAGCTGTTCGAGCTGTTCGATTTCTACGAGAGCGAAGCCAACCGCCTGATCGAGCTGGAGCTGCCGCTGCCGACCTACGAGATGGTGCTCAAGGCCTCGCACACCTTCAACCTGCTGGATGCGCGCCGGGCCATCTCGGTGACCGCGCGCCAGCAATACATCCTGCGCGTGCGCGCCCTGGCCCGCGCCGTGGCGCAGAGCTACCTGCAAGCGCGGCGCAAACTCGGCTTCCCGCTCGCCGCCCCGGATCTGCGTGATGAAGTACTGGCCAAGCTGGAGGCAGCAGAATGAGTACCCGTGATTTTCTGGTAGAACTGGGCACCGAAGAGCTGCCGCCGAAATCCCTGAACACTCTCGGCGAGGCCTTTCTCGCCGGTATCGAAAAAGGCCTGAAAAGCGCCGGCCTGACCTATGGCCAGGTGCGTTACTACGCCGCGCCGCGCCGCCTCGCCGTGCTGGTCGAGCAGTTGCAGACGCAACAGGCCGATCGCACCCAGAACCTCGACGGCCCGCCCGTCCAGGCGGCGTTCGACAAGGACGGCAACCCGACTCAGGCAGCGCTGGGCTTCGCCAAGAAATGTGGCGTCGAGCTGAGCCAGATCGACCAGAGCGGCCCCAAGCTGAAATTCAGCCAGAGCATTCCCGGCCAGGCTGCCGCCGGCCTGTTGCCCGCCATCGTCGAGACCTCGCTGAACGAATTGCCGATTCCCAAGCGTATGCGCTGGGGCGCGCGCAAAACCGAATTCGTCCGCCCGAGCCAGTGGCTGGTGATGCTGTTCGGTGACGAGGTGATCGACTGCGAGATCCTCGCCCAGCAAGCCGGCCGGGTATCCCGCGGCCATCGCTTCCATGCCAACCATGAAGTGCGTATCAGCAGCCCGGCTGCCTATGCTGCAGACCTGCGCCGCGCCTATGTGATTGCCGACTTCGCCGAGCGCCGCCAACAGATCGCCGAGCGTATCGAACAGCTGGCCGCCGAGCAGCAGGGCACCGCCATCGTGCCACCCGCGTTGCTCGATGAAGTCAGCGCCCTGGTCGAGTGGCCGGTGCCGCTGGTCTGCTCGTTCGAAGAGCGCTTCCTCGAAGTGCCGCAGGAAGCGCTGATCACCACCATGCAGGACAACCAGAAGTACTTCTGCCTGCTGGATGGCAACGGCAAGCTGCTGCCGCGCTTTATCACCGTGGCCAACATCGAATCGAAAGACCCTGCGCAGATCATTTCCGGTAACGAGAAAGTCGTGCGTCCGCGCCTGACCGACGCCGAATTCTTCTTCAAGCAGGACAAAAAGCAGAAGCTGGAAAGCTTCAACCAGCGTCTGGCCAACGTGGTGTTCCAGGCCCAGCTCGGTTCGGTCTACGACAAGGCTCAGCGGGTTTCCGCCCTGGCCGCTTTTATCGCTGAACGCATCGGCGGCGACGCCACTCGCGCGGCGCGCGCCGGCCTGCTGTGCAAATGCGATCTGGCCAGCGAGATGGTCGGCGAATTCCCGGAAATGCAGGGCATTGCCGGCTATTACTACGCCAAGCATAACGGTGAAGCCGAAGACGTGGCCTTGGCGCTGAATGAGCAATACATGCCGCGCGGCGCTGGCGCTGAACTACCGAGCACTCTGACCGGAGCCGCTGTAGCCCTGGCCGATAAGCTGGATACCCTGGTTGGTATCTTCGGCATCGGCATGCTGCCCACTGGTTCCAAGGACCCTTATGCGTTGCGCCGCGCTGCCCTTGGCGTGCTACGCATCCTGATCGAGAAGCAGCTGGATCTGGATCTGGCCGATGCCATCGCCTTTGCCATCCAGCAGTTCGATAGCAAGGTCAAGGCCGAAGGTCTGGCTCCTCAGGTTCAGGACTTTATCTTCGACCGCTTGCGCGCCCGCTACGAAGACGAGGGCGTCGATATCGCCGTGTACCAGGCGGTGCGCGCGGTAAGCCCGACCTCGCCGCTGGATTTCGACCAGCGCGTGCAGGCCGTGCAGGCCTTCCGCAGCCTGCCCGAAGCCGCCGCGCTGGCGGCCGCCAACAAGCGCGTGTCGAACCTGCTGGGCAAGGCGGAAGGCCAGGTTGCAGCCAGCATCGAGGCCCATCACTTCGACAGTCCCAGCGAGTTCGCCCTCAACGCAGCGATCCAGCAGGCTGACCATGCGGTGCAACCGTTGGCCCAGGCGCGGCAGTACAACCTGGCGCTGGCACAGCTGGCGAGCCTGCGCGAGCCGGTGGACGCGTTCTTTGAAGCGGTGATGGTGAATGCCGAGGACCCGACCGTACGGGCCAACCGTTACGCGCTGCTGGCCAAGCTGCGCGGGCTGTTTCTCGGCGTGGCCGACATCTCGCTGCTGGGGTAAACCGGTGGACAAGCCTTCGGCATGTCCATCCTACGTCCCAAATCGATCATAGGATGGGTGGATACCCATCACCCTGTATACGATGGGTTACGCCGCCTTGCGGCTAACCCATCCTACGGAGCTTCAAGTCGCCTCTATGAAACTGCTGATTCTCGACCGCGACGGGGTGATCAATTACGACTCCGACGCCTACATCAAGAGCCTCGCCGAATGGATTCCGCTACCCGGTGCCATCGAGGCCATCGCCCACCTGTCCAAGGCCGGCTGGACCGTCGCCGTCGCCACCAACCAGTCCGGCCTGGCCCGCGGCTATTACGACTTGGCGGTGCTTGAGTCGATGCATGCACGGCTGCGCGAACTGGTCACGGAGCAGGGCGGCGAACTGGGCCTGATCGTCCATTGCCCCCACGGCCCGGACGACGGCTGCAACTGCCGCAAGCCCAAGACCGGCATGCTCGAGCAGATTGCCACTCATTACCGGGTGGCGTTGAAAGGCGTATGGTTCGTCGGCGACAGCAGCGGTGACCTGACGGCGGCGTGCGCCGTCGACTGTCAGCCGGTGTTGGTAAAGACCGGTAAGGGCGAGCTCACGCTGGCTAAAGGATTGCCAGCGGGCACCCTGGTATTCGATGATCTGGCGGCGGTTGCCGTACAGCTTCTCCACTGATAGAGCAGGCCCTGCCTGCGACGGTAAATGTTTCTATGTCGACAGTGCAGGCCCTCAGAATCGCTCTCTTCTATCTGCTGTTGGCGTCCACCGCTTTTATCTGGTGCACCCTCAGCGTCTTCGTCGCCCCCTTCCTGCCGTTCCGCGCGCGCTACCGTTTCGTCGTGCAGAACTGGTGCCGCTGCGCCACCTGGCTGGCCAAGGTGGTGGTTGGTATTCGCTACGAGATCAAGGGCCTGGAGAATATCCCCGAGCAACCGTGCGTGATTCTGGCCAAGCACCAGAGCACCTGGGAGACGTTCTTCCTCTGCGGCTACTTCGAACCGCTCAGCCAGGTGGTCAAGCGCGAGCTGCTGTATGTGCCGTTCTTCGGCTGGGCGATGGCCATGCTCAAACCCATCGCGATCGACCGCAGCAACCCCAAGGCAGCGCTCAAGCAGCTCGCCAAGCTGGGCCACGAACGCCTGGAGCAGGGCGCCTGGGTGCTGGTGTTCCCGGAGGGCACACGCATCCCGACCGGCCAGATCGGCAAGTTTTCCCGCGGCGGCGCTTCGCTGGCGGTGAATGCCAACCTGCCGGTGCTGCCCATCGCCCATGACGCCGGCAAGTTCTGGCCCAAGGAAGGCTGGGGCAAGACCCCAGGGGTGATTCAGGTGGTGATAGGCCCGGTCATGCATGCCGAGGGAACCGGGCCGCGTGCCATCGCCGAGCTGAATGACCGGGCATTCGCCTGGGTCAGCCAGACGCAGCGGGAAATCGGCGCGCTTGATCCGGTGGCGGCGCCGCTGGGAGTCAGCGAAGCGGTGTAGCCTCGCTCAACCGGCTATCGGCTGAACCATGGCACCTGGCTTCAAGGAACGACGACCGCCATGTCGATGCCTGAATGTGGCGGTTGCGCACAGTCTTCACGGCCTCTGAGCCGAGCAAAGGGGCTAAGCTGAGCGCACTCAACCGCAATGAAAGGGAATTCTGCCCATGCTGTCGATTTACCAGCTCAAGCCAGCGTTTCAGAACCTGTTGCGCCCTGGCGTGCAACGCCTTTACGAGAAAGGCGTAACGGCCAATCAGGTGACGCTGGTCGCGGCCGTTGTCTCGGTCGTGCTGGGTATCCTGCTGGCGGCATTTCATCCATACACCTGGCTGTTCGCGCTGATTCCGCTGTGGATGCTCCTGCGTATGGCGCTCAACGCCGTGGACGGCATGCTCGCCCGCGAATTCGGCCAGCAGTCCAAGCTTGGCGCCTACCTCAACGAATTGTCCGATCTGATTGCCGACAGCGCGCTCTACCTGCCATTCGCCCTGCTGGCGGGCGTCTCGCCATTGCTGGTGGTGCTGGTGGTGGTGTTCGCCCTGATCAGCGAGTACGCCGGCGCACTGGGACCGATGGTCGGTGCTTCACGCCGCTATGACGGGCCGATGGGCAAAAGCGACCGCGCCTTCGTCTTCGGCGTGCTCGGCGCCGGTGTAGCCTGCGACCTGCTACCCGCCGTATGGATTGACGGCGTGCTTGCGCTGGTGTTCGCGCTACTCCTCTACACCCTCTATAACCGCGTGCGCCACGGCCTGGCCGAAGCCGCACACTCTTCTGATTCGAAATAAGGACATCTCGATGCGCGAAGCCAACTCCCTCAGTTTCACCACCCATGACGGCGTCGAGCTGTTCTACCGCCACTGGCCTGCGCTATCGACGTCGCCCGCCACGCCACGCCGCGCCGTTGTGATGTTCCACCGCGGCCATGAGCACGGTGGACGCATGGCGCATCTGGTCGATGAACTCGACCTGGCGGATTTCGACTTCTTCGCCTGGGATGCGCGCGGTCACGGCCAGTCGCCCGGCGCCCGTGGCGACAGCCCGAGCTTTGCCACCAGCGTGCGTGATGTGCAGACCTTCATCGATCACATTGGCGTCGCCCACGGCTTGCCGGCCGAAGACCTCGCCGTGCTGGCGCAGAGCGTCGGAGCCGTGGTGGTCTCGGCCTGGGCGCATGACTACGCACCGAACATTCGCGTGCTGGTACTCGCCTCGCCCGCGTTCAAGGTCAAACTCTACGTACCTTTTGCTCGACCTGGGTTGAAGCTGATGCGCGCGCTGCGCGGCAATTTCTTCGTCAACAGCTACGTGAAGGCCAAGTACCTCAGCCACGATGCGCAACGTATCGCGTCTTTCGACAGCGACCCGCTGATCGCTCGGGCGATCTCGGTGAACATGCTGCTCGGTCTGTATGACGCCGCCGAGCGCGTGGTCGCTGATGCCCAGGCGATCCAGATCCCCACCCAGCTGCTGATCTCCGGTGCCGACTTTGTCGTGCATCGCAAACCCCAGGAGCAGTTCTTCGAGCGCCTCGGCAGCTTGCGCAAGGAGAAGCACATCCTGCCCGGTTTCTTCCATGACACCCTTGGCGAGCGCGACCGCGGCCATGCCCTCAGCCGGGCGAAACGCTTCATTCTGCGCTGCTTCGAGGAGCCGGTGCAGCGCCCATCGCTGCTTGATGCCGATCGCCTGGGAGTGACCTGCGCCGAGTCCGAGGAGCTGGCCGCGCCGCTGCCGCACAACTCGTTGCGCGACCTGTACTGGCGCATGACCCGCGCCAGCCTGGCGCTCGGCAGCGGGCTATCGGCGGGAGTCAAACTGGGCTTCGAGACCGGCTTCGACTCCGGCAGCACCCTCGATTACGTCTACCGCAACCAGCCCACCGGCAAAGGCGCGCTGGGCAAACTGATCGACCAAAACTACCTCAACTCCATCGGCTGGCGCGGCATCCGGCAGCGCAAGCTGCATGCCGAAGAACTGCTGCGCCTGGCCATGGGCAAGCTGCGCGAACAGGGCCGGGACGTGCGCATCGTCGATATCGCCGCCGGTCATGGTCGCTATATCCTCGAATCCCTCGAAGGCATGCAGCAGCAGCCCGATTCGATCCTGCTGCGCGACTACAGCGATATCAACGTGCGCGACGGCAGTGCGCTGATCGAGCAGAAAGGTCTGGGGGCGATTGCCCGCTTCGTCAAAGGCGATGCATTCGACCGTCTCGATCTGGCCGCCATCGACCCGAAGCCGACGCTGGCCGTCGTCTCGGGGTTGTATGAATTGTTCGGCAGCAACCAGATGGTCGGCGACTCCCTGGCCGGGCTCGCGGCTGCCGTGGAAGAGGGCGGTTACCTGATCTACACCGGGCAACCCTGGCACCCGCAGCTGGAACTGATCGCCCGCGCCCTGACCAGCCATCGCGACGGGCAGCCATGGGTCATGCGCCGTCGCAGCCAGGCGGAGATGGACCAACTGGTGGCTGCTGCGGGCTTTCGCAAGCTGACCCAGCGCATCGACGAGTGGGGTATTTTCAGCGTATCGCTGGCGCAGCGGGTGTCGTGATGAACGAAGTGCGCGAGCCGGGTTTATGGAAGCGCGGCGTGCTCTGGCTGCTGCTTCTGGCACCACTGTTTTTTGCCAGCTACAGCTTTGCCAACTGGCTGACCAGCCAGCGCGATGATGTCGGCAGCTTGGTGTTCGCCTGGGAAAGCCAGATGCCGCTGTGGCCCTGGACGATCGTGCCTTACTGGTCGATCGACCTGCTGTACGGCCTGTCGTTCCTGTTGCCGGCAACGCGCCGGGAAATGGACCGTCACGGCCTGCGGCTGCTCAGTGTGCAAGTGCTGTGCATCGCCTGCTTTCTGCTCTGGCCGCTGCGTTTCACCTTCGAGCGGCCGGAACTGGATGGCTTATTCGGCAGCATGTTCGACGTGCTGATGGGTTTCGACAAACCCTTCAATCAGGCGCCATCGCTGCACATCGCGCTGCTGGTGGTGCTGTGGACCTGCTTTGCCAGTCACGCCAGCGGGGTATGGCGCTGGCTGACCCATGGCTGGTTTTCGTTGATCGGGCTGTCGGTGCTGACGACCTGGCAGCACCATTTCATCGACGTGCCGACGGGCGTTCTAGCAGGCTGGCTGTGCGTCTGGCTGTGGCCGCACCAGGGCCGCAGCCCACTGCTGCACTGGCGCCTGGCGCGTGAGCCGAAGCGCTGGCGGCTGGCGTTTCGCTATGGCGCAGGGGCCTTGCTGCTGATGACGCTGGCAACCAACCTGGGCGGGACCTGGTTGTGGCTGGCCTGGCCGGCCTTGTCGTTATTGCTGGTGGCGTTGAACTATGCCCTGTTCGGTGCCGAAGGCTTTCAGAAACGCGCCGATGGCCGCCTCAGCAGTGCCGCCTGTTGGCTACTGGCACCTTACCTGGCAGGAGCCTGGATCAATTCCCGCCTGTGGACGCGCCGGCATCCGCACGCGGCCGAGATAGGCGAGGGCGTCTGGCTCGGACGCATCCCCAGCGCCACCCAGGCTGAGCAATTCAACGCCGTACTCGATCTCAGCGCCGAACTGCCACTGCGCACACAGCGCAAGGTGTACCGCGTGCTGCCGGTACTCGATCTCACCGTACCCGGCGCGGATACCCTCCTGGAAGCAGCGCGGGCCATCGAGCAACTGCGCCTGCAGGGCCCATTGCTGGTGTGTTGCGCCCTGGGTTACTCGCGAAGTGCCACCGCCGTAGCCGCATGGTTGCTGCACAGCGGTCGCTGCCAGGACGTTGTCTCCGCCATCGCCCGCATTCGTCTGGTGCGCCCGCAACTGGTAATGAGTGAGGCTCACCAGTACGCGCTCGAAGAAATGCTGCGGCTCAACCGTCACCGCGGCGACGGCGCATGGGTAGCCGCCCATGGCTGAGATGAAACTGCAGCTGGTGGCCAGTATGCTGCGTCGGGGCCGTTCGCTGGATTGGCTGTCCAGTGGGCTGACCCTGATTGCCATGCTGATCGGGCTCGCGCCATTGACTGGTCTGCCAGCGCATCCATTCAGCGCGGCATGCTGTGCATTACTTGTTGCCACGGGCGTCCTGGGAAAGTACTGGGCGCTGCGCGTTGCCCTGGATGCCGAGCTGTTTCAACACCTCGCCGACGCACCAGAGCAACTGCAAGACCGCGCTGCTGCGCTCGATCAGGCCCTGGTCCAGCTCGGCCTGCAACCTGCAGGGCAGCAAGGGCGGGCCTGGGATGAACGCTGCCGCGGCGCCTTGCGGCTGTTGCGTGCTCAGGCGCTCACCCTGACGTTTCAGCTGCTGGGCACGCTCGCGACCATCATCAGCCTACCTTGTCTCCCAATCACCGGATAAGGAACCGTCCATGCTCGCTTCCCTGACCGCTTTCGCCATCACCTCGGCTGCACGCCTGCTTACCGGGGCGCGTGCGCTTTGGCTCGGTTGCACTGCGCGGCCGGTACAGCGCCTCTACTACGCAAACCACAGCAGCCATGGCGACTTCGTCCTGCTCTGGGCTTCGTTGCCTGAAGAGCTGCGGCGGCGGACCCGCCCCGTGGCAGGCGCCGACTACTGGCAGCGCGACACACTGCGGCGCTACCTGATCAACGAAGTATTCAATGGCGTACTGGTTGACCGCGACCGCAGCATCCCGGACGCCAACCCGCTGCAACCGATGCTCGACGCCCTGGGCAATGGCGATTCGCTGATCCTGTTTCCCGAGGGCACGCGCAATCTGGAAGAAGGTCTGTTGCCATTCAAGAGTGGGCTGTTCCACCTCAGCAACGCGCGTCCCGACATCGAGCTGATTCCCGTATGGATCGCCAACCTCAATCGGGTGATGCCAAAGGGCAGGGCGCTACCGCTGCCATTGCTGTGCACCTTGAGTTTCGGTGCGCCTCTGGAAAAAATCGAAGGCGAAAGCAAGGACGCGTTCCTCGAACGTGCCCGCAATGCCCTGCTGGCCATTGCACCCGAGGAGGTTTGATATGGATAACAACACCTTATTGCTGTTTGCCGGTATCGGCGCGCTGCTGTTGCTCGCCTCGGCCATCGGCTATTTCCTCAAGCGCCGCAGTGGCGAAACCGCCAACCCGGTTATCGACAACCTGAACGCTCGCATCAACGCCTGGTGGGTGATGGTGCTGGTGATCGGTGCGGCCTTTCTGTTCGGCAATACCGGCGTCATCCTGCTGTTTTACTTCGTCTCGTTTTACGCCCTGCGCGAATTTATGACGCTGACACCCACACGACGCAGCGACTATCCGGCGCTGGTCGCCGCCTTCTATTTCGCCCTGCCGATGCAGTACTTGCTGATCGCCTTCGACTGGTACGGCCTGTTCGCCATCTTTATCCCCGTGTACCTGTTTCTCCTGCTGCCGATACTGGCGTCCCTGGGCGGCGACACCACACGCTTTCTCGAGCGCACGTCAAAGGTGCAGTGGGGCCTGATGATCGCGGTGTACTGCATCTCGGCGGTACCCGCGTTGTTGACCCTGGATATTCCCGGTTACGAGGGCCGCAATCTGCTGCTGATCGCCTGGCTGATTATCGTTGTGCAGCTGTCCGACGTACTGCAGTACGTCTGCGGCAAGCTGTTCGGCAAACACAAGATCGCCCCACGCCTGTCGCCGTCGAAGACCGTAGAAGGTTTTGTCGGTGGCGTGGCCTTGGCCTGCTTGGTGGGCGCCTCGCTGTGCTGGATCACACCGTTCAGCTTCTGGCAGGCCGCGCTGATGGCCCTGACGGTAAACCTGCTGGGTTTCGCCGGCGGCCTGGTGATGTCGGCGATCAAGCGCGACCGCGGCGTGAAAGACTGGGGGCACATGATCGAAGGCCACGGCGGCATGCTCGACCGGCTGGACTCGGTATGCTTCGCCGCACCGATCTTCTTCCACTTCGTGCGTTACTGGTGGGTGCCGCCCGTGGTTTAAGCCAATCCCTTAATAAAAAAGCCCCGGTAAACCGGGGCTTTTTTGTAGCTCTTTGAAATGTAAGGAAAATCAGAAGTCCAAGTTGGATACCGCCAATGCGTTGGCTTCGATGAAGTCGCGGCGTGGCTCCACTGCGTCGCCCATCAGAGTGTTGAAGATCTGGTCTGCGCCAATGGCATCTTCGATCGTCACCTTAAGCATGCGCCGTACTTCCGGATCCATGGTGGTTTCCCACAGCTGGTCAGGGTTCATTTCGCCAAGACCCTTGTAGCGCTGGATGCTGTGACGCTTGGTGCTCTCGGTCATCAGCCAGTTCAGCGCATCCTTGAACGTGGTAACGGGCTTCTTGCGCTCGCCACGCTGCACATAGGCGCCTTCCTCCAACAGACTGTTCAACTGGTCACCCAGGGTGGTAACCGTCTTGTAGTCGTTGCTGGCGAAGAAGTCGCGGTTGAAGATGATGTAGCTGGAAACCCCATGGGAAACCAGCTCGACCTGCGGCAACCAGAGATGACGTTCTGGGTCTTCGTGCAGACTGGTCTTGTACACCAGGCCAGACTTCTCCATTCCCTTGAGACGCCCATCAAGCAGGCCCAACCACTGCTGCATGGCGTCTTTATTCGCCAGCTGCTCTGCTTCGACACGCGGGATATAGACAAAATGCTCGGTCAGCTCGATCGGGTACAAACGCGACAACCGGTTCAGGGTCTTCATCACCAGGCGGTAGTCGTTGACCAAACGTTCCAGCGACTCACCGGACAACCCAGGTGCGCTTTCATTGACGTGCAGGCTGGCATCCTCCAGAGCCGACTGAGTCATGTACTCCTCCATGGCCTCATCGTCCTTGATGTACTGCTCCTGCTTGCCTTTCTTGACCTTGTACAGCGGCGGTTGAGCGATGTAGATGTAGCCGCGCTCGACCAGCTCCGGCAACTGGCGGAAGAAGAACGTCAGCAGCAGGGTGCGAATGTGCGAACCGTCGACGTCGGCGTCGGTCATGATGATGATGTTGTGGTAGCGCAGCTTGTCGATGTTGTACTCATCTCGGCCAATACCACAGCCCAGGGCGGTGATCAGGGTGCCGACCTCCTGGGAGGAAATCATTTTGTCGAAGCGGGCTTTCTCGACGTTGAGAATCTTGCCCTTGAGCGGCAGGATCGCCTGGGTCTTGCGGTTACGGCCCTGCTTGGCAGAACCGCCCGCGGAGTCCCCTTCCACTATGTAGAGTTCAGAAAGGGCAGGGTCTTTTTCCTGGCAGTCGGCCAGTTTGCCCGGTAACCCGGCGATATCCAGAGCGCCTTTACGGCGCGTCATTTCGCGGGCTTTACGCGCGGCTTCACGAGCACGCGCGGCGTCGATCATCTTGCCGACCACGGCCTTGGCTTCGCCTGGATTTTCCAGCAGGAAGTCGGAGAAGTGCTTGCCCATTTCCTGCTCGACCGCGGTCTTCACTTCGGAAGAAACCAGCTTGTCCTTGGTCTGCGAACTGAACTTCGGATCGGGCACTTTTACCGAGATGATCGCGGTCAGTCCTTCGCGGGCATCGTCACCGGTGGTGGCGATCTTGTGCTTCTTGGCCAGACCTTCCTGCTCGATGTAGGCGTTCAGGTTGCGCGTCAGGGCCGAGCGAAAGCCGGCAAGGTGGGTACCACCGTCGCGCTGAGGAATGTTGTTGGTGAAACACAGCAGGTTTTCGTTGAAGCTGTCGTTCCACTGCAGCGCGACTTCCACGCCGATACCGTCTTCACGTTGCACAGTGAAGTGAAACACCTGGTTAACTGCAGTCTTGTTGACGTTGAGGTATTCAACAAACGCGCGCAGCCCGCCCTCGTATTTGAACAACTCCTCTTTACCGCTGCGCTCGTCTTTGAGGACGATACCGACACCAGAGTTGAGGAATGACAACTCGCGCAATCGCTTGGCCAGAATGTCCCAGCTGAAGTGGATGTTGGCGAAGGTTTCCGCAGAGGGTTTGAAGTGGATCTGGGTGCCCGTGGTGTCGGAGTCGCCGACGATGCGCATTGGCTCCTGAGGTACGCCATGCACATAGGTCTGTTCCCAGATGTGACCACTGCGGCGGACCGTCAGCAACAGATGCTCGGAGAGGGCGTTAACTACCGATACACCTACGCCGTGCAGACCACCGGAAACCTTGTAGGAGTTATCGTCGAACTTACCGCCAGCATGCAGCACCGTCATGATGACTTCAGCAGCCGATACGCCTTCTTCCTTGTGGATGTCCACCGGGATACCACGACCGTTGTCGCGTACGCTGATCGACTCATCCGGGTGAATCGTGATGGTGATGTCGCTGCAATGACCGGCCAGAGCCTCGTCAATCGAGTTATCGACCACCTCGAATACCATGTGGTGCAGGCCACTGCCGTCATCGGTATCGCCGATGTACATGCCAGGCCGCTTGCGTACGGCATCCAGGCCTTTGAGGACCTTGATGTTGTTGGAGTCGTACGTTTGGTTGTCGCTCATGCATTCACTCCCGGTGGTCGTGGGTCTGGGTGATACAGCCATGTTCCACGTGGAACATGGCGACTGGCGTATCCGTGCGCCAGCCTTCCCTCAACAATTCATGGTCTACGCAGGTGATAAATACCTGGCACTGCAAATCTTCTAACAGTCGGCATAACGCTTTGCGGTGGGTTTCATCCAGTTCTGACGGCAAGTCATCCACCAGATAAATACACTGCCCGCGCTTAGCCTGATTCACCAAATGGCCCTGGGCAATTCGCAGGGCACATACCACCAGCTTCTGCTGGCCTCTGGATAAGATCTCAGCGGCATTGTGCGCGGCAAAACGCAATCGCAGATCTGCCCGCTGAGGACCGGACTGGGTATGGCCCATCTGCTGATCACGCGGCAACGAGGTGGCCAGCACATCCTGCAAATTTCGATCTTTATCCCAGCCGCGGTAGTAACTCAACGTCAGGCCTTCAAGCTCTAGCAACTCCGCCAGCGTTCGTTCGAATACTGGCTTTAGGGCCTGAATATAAGCGCGTCGGTAACTGTCTATCTCATCGCTTGCAAGGCACAGCTCACGGTCCCATGCCGCCTGCGAAGCGGCGTCAAGTGTACCATGCCGCAGCCACGAGTTTCGCTGACGCAGGGCCTTCTGCAGGCGCTGCCAGGCCGGCAGAAACCGAGGTTCCACGTGGAACACTCCCCAATCCAGAAACTGCCTGCGGATCTTTGGCGCACCTTCCAGTAGCCGGAAGCTGTCCGGGTTAATCAGCTGCAGCGGTAGGGTTTCGGCAAGCTGCGCAGCACTGCGAGCATTCTCGCCGTCGATGCGAATCTGAAATTCGCCTTGGCGATCTCGGGTTATGCCCAAGCTGCTGTGTCTCCCGTCAGCTAATTGGACCTGACCAAAAACCGTGCAAGCCAGTTGATCATGCTGAATGACCGGAACCAGACGGATGCTGCGAAACGAACGAGCCAACCCTAGTAAATGAATAGCTTCCAGCAGGCTGGTCTTGCCGCTGCCATTGTCGCCAGAAAGGATATTGATACGCGGAGAGGGGGAGAGGGTCACCGGGTGCAGGTTGCGCACCGCGGTGACTGTAACGCGGGTAAGGGACATTAGTTACAGACGCATCGGCATCACTACATAGGCGGAGTCGTCGTTGCCGGCCTCTTGTACCAGGGCACTGCTATTGGCATCCGATAGAATCAGACGAACCTGCTCGGTGGTCATCACACCCAGAACATCCAGCAGATAGCTCACGTTGAAGCCAATCTCCAACGAACTGCCGCTGTACTCGACAGCAATTTCTTCTTCAGCCTCTTCCTGCTCCGGGTTGTTCGCCTGAATCTTCAACAGCCCGGATTCAAGCTGCAGACGGATGCCGCGGTACTTCTCGTTGGAAAGAATCGCAGTGCGACTGAAGGCTTCACGCAGGCCCTGCCGATCAGCCATGACCAACTTGTCACCGCCGCGTGGCAACACACGTTCGTAGTCAGGGAACTTGCCGTCGACCAGCTTCGAGGTAAAGGTGAATTCGCCGGTGGTGGCGCGGATGTGATGCTGGCCAAGCACGATGCTGACACTGCCATCCTGTTCGGTGAGCAGGCGAGCCAGTTCAAGAATACCTTTACGGGGAACGATTACCTGGTGACGCTCAGTCTGTTCGACGGCTGCATCCATCGAGCACATCGCCAGGCGATGACCATCGGTAGCGACTGCACGCAGCAGGCCCGTCTGCACTTCAAGCAACATGCCGTTGAGGTAATAACGAACGTCCTGCTGTGCCATCGCGAAGCTGGTACGTTCGATCAGGCGACGCAGCTTGCTCTGCACCAGGCTGAAGGTAAGCGAACCCGGACCTTCTTCGACAGTCGGGAAATCATTGGCGGGCAGGGTGGAGAGGGTGAAGCGGCTGCGACCGGCTTTGACCACCAGCTTCTGCTCGTCGATACGAATATCGATCAGGGCATCGCCTGGCAGGCTCTTGCAAATATCCATCAGCTTGCGCGCCGGCACGGTGATCTCGCCTGGCTCAGCGGGCTCCTCCAGCATCACCCGACCAACCAGTTCGACTTCAAGATCGGTACCGGTTAGCGACAGCTGCTGGCCTTCAACAACCAACAATACGTTGGACAGCACCGGCAAGGTCTGGCGGCGTTCCACGACGCCGGCAACCAGTTGCAGGGGTTTCAACAGGGCTTCGCGTTGAATAGTGAAATGCATGGTCTAGTCCCTTGCCTAGTGGAATTGCGTAGTTAAGTGGTCAGCGTACGCAGAAGATTCTTGTAGTCCTCGCGAATGTCCGCGTCAGATTCCTTGAGTTCAGCGATCTTACGGCATGCATGCAATACCGTGGTGTGATCGCGGCCGCCGAAGGCATCACCAATCTCCGGAAGGCTGTGATTGGTCAGCTCTTTCGATAAGGCCATGGCTACTTGCCGTGGCCGCGCCACCGAACGCGAGCGACGCTTGGAAAGCAGATCGGAAATCTTGATCTTGTAGTACTCGGCGACGGTGCGCTGGATGTTGTCGATACTGACCAATTTATCCTGCAGCGCCAATAAGTCCTTCAGCGACTCGCGGATGAGTTCGATGGTGATGTCGCGGCCCATAAAATGCGAATGGGCAATCACCCTTTTCAGCGCACCTTCGAGCTCGCGGACGTTCGAGCGAATACGCTGAGCGATGAAGAAGGCAGCGTCATGTGGCAGATCGACTTTGGCCTGGTCTGCCTTCTTCATCAGGATCGCCACCCGCGTCTCCAGCTCCGGTGGCTCGACCGCGACCGTCAAACCCCAGCCGAAACGCGATTTCAGGCGCTCTTCAAGGCCTTCGATTTCTTTGGGATAGCGATCGCTGGTGAGGATCACTTGCTGACCGCCCTCAAGCAGGGCGTTGAAGGTGTGAAAGAATTCTTCCTGAGAGCGTTCTTTCTTGGCAAAGAACTGGATGTCATCAATCAACAGCGCATCCACCGAGCGATAGAACCGCTTGAACTCATTGATCGCATTCAACTGCAACGCCTTGACCATGTCAGCAACGAAGCGCTCCGAGTGCAGATAAACCACCTTGGCGTTTGGGTTCTTCTGCAACAGGTGATTGCCGACGGCATGCATCAGGTGCGTCTTACCCAAACCCACGCCACCATAAAGGAACAGAGGGTTATAACCATGCTTGGGGTTGTCGGCCACCTGCCAGGCAGCGGCACGGGCCAACTGGTTGGACTTACCTTCTACGAAATTATCGAAGGTAAAGGTGCGGTTTAGATAGCTGGTGTGCTTCAAGCCGCCTTCTACCTGAACCGAGCGCTCGGTACGGGCAGGAGCCTGCTGGCTAGCAGCGCCGGCCATGGGATCGAAGCTGGAGCGAGAGGGTTCGCTCTGGACCGTAGCCGTCTGCGGCTGGGGCATTGACGTTTCTGCCGCAATGCTTGGCAATGTCGCCGCAACGCTGGGAGCCGCACGTGGGGCAGCGCTGCGTTTGCTTCCTATTAATAAGCAGAGCGCCGGCACCAGGCCATTGGCGCGGTCGCTTAACAACTCCAGCAGGCGACTGAGGTACTTTTCATTCACCCAATCGAGCACAAACCGATTGGGTGCGTAGACACGAAGCTCGTCACCTTCGGCTTCAACCTGTAGAGGGCGAATCCAGGTATTGAATTGCTGGGTAGGCAGTTCGTCGCGCAAAAGCTCCACGCACTGCTGCCAAAGTTCCACGGACACAAATATCCCCTAAACAGGAAGTCGACGAGGCAAAAAATCAGCCGGTATTGTAGTCCTCCCCGACAGAGTTATCCACATGAAAACAGACCGCTTAGGCTGGAAAATCAAGTCTTTAGCCTGAATGTGCGCTCTCATAAACAGCTGTCATAAGCACTGTGGATAACCTACCCCAGGGGGTATGGATAAGCCGGTTGATAAACGCTGCTTAAGCTGACCTGTGAATAAGTGGACGTTCCATCCCCAGCTTATTCGCAACCAAGTCACACGCGCCGCACTTCTTTATAACAACCTTACGCACGCTTGAACCACTGATGACCAGTGGATCACAGTGGTTTATGCACAGGCCGTTATGGCGCTAAGAGTTACTAAAACCATAAAGTTCTTTAATACTTCTTTCTTTATATTCTTTATTCAGCAAACCCGTTGGTTGGAAATTGACCTCGCCCTCGGCTTTCTCTACAATCGCCGGTCTCTTAAAACGGGGGCCATTCCGGCCCGTAGTCGACCACCAGGTACCGCACCATGAAACGTACTTTCCAACCCAGCACTATCAAACGCGCTCGCACCCACGGTTTCCGTGCTCGTATGGCCACCAAGAACGGCCGTGCTGTCCTGTCGCGTCGCCGCGCCAAGGGCCGTAAGCGTCTCGCCGTTTAAAATTCGGCCTTGTGGTGAGTCGAGACTTCAGTCGGGAAAAGCGTCTGCTAACTCCCCGGCAATTCAAGGCAGTCTTCGACTCCCCCAGCGGCAAAGCTCCGGGCAAAAACGTCCTGCTGCTTGCGCGTGACAACGAGCTTGATCATCCCCGCTTGGGCTTGGTGATCGGTAAGAAGAGCGTAAAGCTTTCCGTTGAACGCAACCGCCTGAAACGCCAGATCCGCGAATCCTTCCGCCTCAACCAGGACAACCTGGTGGGGTGGGATATCGTGGTGGTCGCGCGTAAGGGCCTGGGCGATCTGGAAAATTCCGAACTGGCTCAACTGTTCGGCAAGCTCTGGAAACGTCTGGCTCGCAGCAAGCCGAGCCCGCAGCCGAACTCCCAGACTGGGATAAGCGACAGTCCCAATGCGTAAACTGGCCTTAGCCCCAATCCAGTTTTACCGTTACGCGATCAGCCCGCTGATGGCCAGCCATTGTCGTTTCTACCCCAGTTGTTCTTGCTACGCGCTTGAAGCCATCGAGCATCATGGCGTCATGCGTGGTGGTTGGCTGACTCTACGTCGGCTTGGCCGCTGTCATCCGTGGAATCCCGGTGGCTACGACCCGGTTCCCCCCGCGAAAACCTCCTGTTCCTCTTCGATGGCCGAATAATCATGGATATCCAACGCTCGATCCTGATCGTCGCCCTGGCAATCGTGTCCTATATGATGGTTCTTCAGTGGAACCAGGACTACGGCCAAGCTCCCCTGCCGGCTCAAACCGCTGCGGTCAGCAGCACTGTTCCGGGTTTGCCTGACACCACTGGTGCAGCCAACAACTCCAGCAGTGACGACATTCCGACTGCTTCGACCACCGTTGAAGCGAATGCGGTGCCGACCCCAGCAGCGGCAGTCAGCGATGAGCTGATCCGGGTCAAGACCGATGTGCTCGAATTGGCCATCGACCCGCGTGGTGGCGATGTGGTGCAACTCCACTTGCCGCAATATCCACGTCGCCAGGATCGCCCGGACGTTCCCTTCCAGCTGTTCGATAACGGCGGGGAGCGCACCTACCTGGCGCAGAGCGGTTTGATCGGCACGAACGCGCCCGATAAATCGAGCGGTCGTGCGCTGTGGAGCAGCGAGAAGCAGAGTTACCAACTGGCTGAAGGCCAGGACAGCCTGCAGGTCGATCTGACGTTGAGCGAAAACGGCGTCAATTACATCAAGCGCTTCAGCTTTACCCGCGGCTTGAATCCTGAATGTTCGGCTAAACAGCAGCAGCTGAAAAAGCCGGGGTGTGTCGACCCTGCCTCGTATCAGGTGGTCGTTTCCTACTTGATCGACAACCAGAGCCAGGCGGCCTGGAGCGGCAATATGTTCGCGCAGCTTAAGCGCGATGGCAGCGACGATCCGTCCTCCACCACGGCTACCGGCACTGCGACCTACCTCGGTGGCGCGCTCTGGACTGCCGAAGAGCCGTACAAGAAAGTGTCGATGAAAGACATCGACAAGCAGCCGTTCAAAGAAACCGTGGAAGGCGGTTGGGTTGCCTGGCTGCAGCATTACTTCGTTACCGCCTGGATTCCTGAAAAGGACACCGCCAACCAGATGCAGACCCGCAAGGACAGCCAGGGTAACTACATCGTCGGTTACACCGGCCCCGCGCTTCAGGTGCCTGCCGGCGAACAAGGCCAGACGAGCGCCACCCTTTATGCAGGCCCGAAGCTGCAAGGCCACCTCAAGACGCTCTCCCCTGGCCTCGAGCTGACTGTCGACTACGGCATTCTCTGGTTCCTCGCCCAACCGATTTTCTGGTTGCTGGAACATATCCACAGCCTGTTAGGTAACTGGGGTTGGTCGATCATCGTCTTGACCGTCATCATCAAACTGATCTTCTTTCCGCTGTCAGCCGCCAGTTACAAATCCATGGCACGGATGCGCGCGGTGGCACCGAAGCTGGCGCAGCTGAAGGAACAGTTCGGCGATGATCGCCAGAAGATGTCCCAGGCGATGATGGAGCTGTACAAGAAGGAAAAGATCAACCCGCTGGGTGGTTGCTTGCCGATTCTGGTGCAGATGCCGGTATTCCTCGCGCTCTACTGGGTGCTGCTGGAGTCGGTTGAAATGCGCCAGGCGCCGTGGTTGCTGTGGATTACCGACCTGTCGATCAAGGATCCGTTCTTCATCCTGCCGATCATCATGGGCGCCACCATGTTCATTCAGCAGCAGCTGAACCCGACACCGCCGGACCCGATGCAGGCCAAGGTGCTGAAAATGATGCCGATCATCTTCACCTTCTTCTTCCTCTGGTTCCCGGCCGGTCTGGTGCTGTACTGGGTGGTCAACAACGTCTTGTCGATCGCGCAGCAGTGGTACATTACCCGCAAGATCGAAGCAGCAACCAAGGCAGCTGAAGCCTAAGCTGCATCGCTTCCAGCCACACAAAACGCCCCTCTCATGGGGCGTTTTGCTATGCCTTATTCGGAGAGGTCCATGCCAACGACTCGTGAAACCATTGCCGCCGTCGCCACCGCTCCGGGTCGTGGTGGCGTCGGCATCGTGCGTGTTTCCGGTCCGCTGGCGGAAAAGCTCGCGCACGCCATCTGCCAGCGCGAACTCAAACCGCGCTACGCGCATTACGGTCCCTTCTTCGCCGACGCCGAGCAGGTGCTGGACGAAGGTCTGGCCCTGTACTTCCCTGGCCCCAATTCGTTTACCGGTGAAGATGTACTGGAGCTGCAAGGCCACGGCGGGCCTGTAGTGCTGGATCTGCTGCTGCGCCGTTGCCTGCAATTAGGCGCGCGCCTCGCTCATCCAGGGGAGTTCAGCGAGCGCGCTTTTCTCAACGACAAACTCGACCTGGCCCAAGCCGAGGCAATTGCCGACTTGATTGAAGCCAGCTCCGAGCAGGCGGCACGCAACGCCGTGCGCTCCCTGCAAGGTGAGTTTTCTCGGCGAGTCCACAGCCTGACCGAGAGTCTGATCAACCTGCGCATCTACGTTGAAGCGGCCATCGATTTTCCCGAAGAGGAAATCGACTTCCTCGCCGATGGCCACGTATTGAACCTGCTTGATGCCGTTCGTACGAATCTGGCCGAGGTGCTACGCGAGGCTGGTCAGGGGGCACTGCTGCGCGATGGCATGACGGTGGTGATCGCCGGCCGCCCCAACGCTGGCAAGTCCAGTCTACTGAATGCCCTTGCCGGACGCGAAGCCGCTATCGTCACCGAAATCGCCGGTACTACCCGCGACGTGCTGCGCGAACACATCCTGATCGATGGTATGCCGCTGCATGTGGTAGATACCGCCGGTTTGCGCGATACCGAAGACCAGGTCGAACGCATCGGCGTCGAACGTGCCCTGAAAGCAATCAACGAGGCAGACCGCATTCTGCTGGTGGTGGATGCAACGGCGGCTGAGGCCGACGACCCCTTCTCGCTTTGGCCGGAGTTTCTTGACCAGCGTCCCGACCCGGCCAGGGTTACCTTGATCCGTAACAAGGCCGATCTTTCCGGCGAAGCCACGCTGCTCGAAGTCAGCGACGATGGCCATGTCACCATCAGTCTCTCGGCCAAATCCACGGACGGTCTGGATCTGCTGCGCGAACATCTGAAAGCCTGCATGGGTTACGAGCAGACTTCCGAAAGCAGCTTCAGCGCCCGCAGACGCCACCTGGAAGCCTTACGGCAGGCTTCTACCCACCTGGACCATGGTCACGCTCAACTGACCCTGGCTGGAGCCGGCGAGCTACTGGCCGAAGACCTGCGTCAGGCGCAGCAAGCGCTTGGCGAGATCACCGGGGCATTCAGTTCCGATGACCTGCTGGGGCGGATATTTTCCAGCTTTTGTATTGGTAAGTAGCCACGGAGTGGCCTCTCATGAAATTCCAGTTGTTATTGTCCGGTAGCGCGCTACTGCTTCTGCACGGCACGCTGTTCGCCGCGGGCATGGATTGTAAGCGCGCCTCCACAACGAGCGAGCAAGCTATCTGCGCCAACCCTGACCTATACCGGCTCGACCAGCGCCTGGGAGAGCTCTATAGCAGTCTGGCGAAAGGTTAGCGCTTCCAGCATTACAACAGGCACAAAGAGCCTGGCTGAAACAGCGCGACCAATGCTTGGCTGCAGAGAAATGCCTGACACAAGAGTACGGCCAGCGCTTGGCCGCTTTGCAGGTGCAGTTGCGTGACCACCTTGCCTACCAGCCGGATGAGATTGATCGGCTGGCTCTGGAAGATCTGCGCCTGGCCGTCGAACAGGCAAGCCAGAGCAACACCGAGTTTCCTCTCGAGTCGGTATTGGAAAATCTGCTGATCAAGTCCGGGAGAATGCGCTTTCGCAACGTTGTCGACGATCAGCAACCCTCGCTCGAACCAGCTCGCTTCCCCAGGCAGCGTCCGGATGGTGTCAGCGCGGATGAATGGCAGGCCCTGCTTGCATCAGAGGTCGAAACTATCGGTGAGGACGGCAACAGCAGCTATACCCTGATCGACCTGAATAACGATGGTCTGCGCGACTTAATAGTCGACACCTACTACGGTGGCACCGGGTTGTTCTCTTATATCAATACGCTGCAACGCAATGGCGAGCGTTTCGTCAGTAGCCAGTCAGTTGGTCACAACCGTTCTGAGGATGACCCGCCCGGTTATCTCTATTCACTGAATGGACGTGGCGCCAATCAGGCAGATTACTGGGTAGAACTGCGCGGACGGCGCTATGCCGCTTACCGTGTGGGCTACTACGGTGTGGACCACCTCTATCTGTTGCCCCCACTGGCTCCGATTGGCCAGGTGCCCACCCTGACCCTGAATTATCGCTACCAATTGTCCATCCCCAGGATTCAGACAGATGATGCTGCAGCCACTCAAACCGAATTGAGCGAGGCGCATCGCGCGGCGCTGAATCAGGCTCTGAGCCTTGTTGATGCCGAACAGGCAAAGTATCCGGGCGACCTGAACGGCCCGCTCTGTCCGATCCCTGCGGGCACACAGGAAGATCGGCGTGACGACTATTACGGCTTTGGGCCTGGGCACTACACCTACGAAGTCGTCACCGATATGGCCGTCATCCTTGATGGTCACTGCCATGTAGCCAGGTTGGCGAACTGGTTTGGTAGCTATTCTGCCAAACAGGGATTGCACGCGCAGCTGTGGTTAAAGCGGCCTGGTTCGGATAACGAAGGTCAGGTTTACCAGGTGCACGGTCGGCGCCAGATCAAAAGCGCTGCTACCTCGGTAGGCCAAGTCGAGGGTGACAACGGCTTCTAACCCCCCGTTATCCCTGATGGACTACGGCGCATCGAACCTCGCGCCGCATTCACTGTTCCCTCCCTGCGCCTAACCCATCCTACGTCCTGAAACTCCTACTTATGTCGTCCAGGCAGGCATTCGCCTGGGAAATATGGGTGGCCAGGCACTTAATTATCCACCTAAGCCCTGTGGAAAACCCGACCTAAGCCCTGCCCATAACCCGGTGATAAAATGGAGGATAACCGCCCCTGTGGATAACCATCACTTTCATCCACAGCTTGCGTACGGCAACTGAACAGGCAGGCTTCAGGATCAACACACTCTTTTGAAACGCTACAGCCCTTACTATTATTGAGCTGTAGCCATCTATCCACAGAAAAGCGCTGCATAAGTAATAAACATAAAAACAAAGCCTCATATAAATTCATTCTTTTTATTCTTTATTTACCACCTGCCTTTTTCAGCTCCGGGCCGGTTGGCTATTTTTTGTGCAAAAGGCTTCTTTCACCCTGGCTAAATCCCTATACTTGCCGCCTTTCCAGCTTTTCAAAGCCAAAAGCCCTCCAAATTCTCAACAGGCACGAGGTGCGTGGTGGATTTCCCTTCCCGTTTTCAGGTGATCGTTATCGGCGGCGGCCATGCCGGCACCGAAGCCGCTTTGGCGGCTGCACGTATGGGCGTCAAAACCCTGCTGCTGACCCATAACGTGGAAACGCTCGGGCAGATGAGCTGCAATCCGGCCATCGGCGGGATCGGCAAGAGCCATCTGGTCAAGGAAATCGATGCCCTGGGCGGCGCCATGGCTGAAGCCACTGACCGTGGCGGCATCCAGTTCCGCGTGCTAAACAGCCGCAAAGGCCCTGCCGTACGCGCCACTCGCGCTCAGGCCGACCGGGTGCTGTACAAAGCAGCGATTCGCGAAACCCTGGAAAACCAGGCCAACCTGTGGATATTTCAACAAGCAGCCGATGATCTGATCGTCGAAAACGACGAAGTCAAAGGCGTTGTCACCCAGATGGGCCTGCGTTTCGTAGCGGATTCCGTGGTGTTGACCACGGGCACCTTCCTCGGTGGACTTATCCACATTGGTCTGCAGAACTATTCCGGCGGCCGTGCCGGCGATCCACCCTCGATTGCCCTGGCCCAGCGTCTACGCGAATTGCCATTGCGCGTCGGCCGTTTGAAAACCGGCACCCCGCCGCGTATCGATGGCCGCTCGGTGGATTTCTCGGTAATGACTGAGCAGCCAGGCGATACGCCGACGCCGCTCATGTCCTTCCTCGGTCGTGCCGAGCAGCAACCGCGGCAGATCAGTTGCTGGATCACCCACACCAATGCCCGTACCCACGAAATCATCGCCGCCAACCTCGACCGTTCGCCAATGTATTCCGGCGTTATCGAAGGTGTCGGACCGCGTTATTGCCCGTCGATCGAAGACAAGATTCACCGCTTCGCCGACAAGGACAGCCATCAGGTGTTTATCGAGCCCGAAGGGCTGAACACCCACGAGCTGTACCCCAATGGCATTTCCACCTCGCTGCCCTTCGATGTGCAGTTGCAACTGGTGCGCAGCATCCGCGGTATGGAAAACGCCCATATCGTGCGGCCCGGCTATGCCATCGAATACGACTACTTCGATCCACGCGATCTGAAATACAGCCTGGAAACCAAGGTGGTCGCCGGCCTGTTCTTTGCCGGGCAGATCAACGGCACCACCGGCTACGAAGAAGCCGGCGCCCAAGGTTTGCTCGCCGGCTGCAACGCCGCGCTGCGCGCTCAGGGCAAGAACAGTTGGTGCCCTCGCCGCGACGAGGCGTATATCGGCGTGCTGGTCGACGATCTGATCACCCTCGGCACCCAAGAGCCCTACCGCATGTTCACTTCGCGGGCCGAGTACCGCTTGATCCTGCGTGAAGACAACGCCGACCTGCGCCTGACTGAGAAAGGCCGCGAGCTGGGTCTGGTCGATGATGTGCGCTGGGCGGCGTTCGAAACCAAGCGCGAAGCCATCGCCCTGGAAGAACAGCGTCTGAAAAGCACCTGGGTGCGTCCCGGCACTACCCAAGGCGAGGCGATTGCCGAGCGTTTCGGCACACCGCTGACCCACGAATACAACCTGCTCAACCTGCTCTCGCGGCCTGAAATCGACTACGCCGGCCTAGTCGCCATCACCGGTGGCGGCGCCGAAGACCTGCAAGTCGCCGAGCAGGTCGAGATCAAGACCAAGTACGCCGGCTACATCGACCGTCAGCAGGACGAGATCGCCCGTCTGCGTGCCAGCGAGAACACCAAGCTGCCGATGGATATCGATTACGCGGCGATTTCCGGTCTGTCCAAGGAGATCCAGCACAAGCTCGGCAACAGCCGTCCGGAAACCCTGGGCCAGGCCTCGCGGATCCCCGGCGTGACCCCGGCAGCGATTTCTTTGCTGCTGATCCACCTGAAAAAACGCACTGCCGGCCAGCAGTTGGAGCACAGCGCCTGATGTCCGTTACCGCTCGGCATGCCGAAGAGTTGGCGCAAGGCGCCCTGGAGCTGGGCGTCGAGGTGTCGTCGCAACAGCAGGAGCAGTTACTCGCCTACCTCGCGTTGCTGATCAAGTGGAACAAGGCTTACAACCTCACGGCGGTGCGTGACCCGGACGAAATGGTCTCCCGTCACCTGCTCGATAGCCTGAGCGTGGTGCCGCATGTTCACGACGCCGGGGATAACTGGCTGGACGTTGGCAGCGGCGGCGGCATGCCGGGAATTCCCCTGGCCATTCTCTTTCCCGAGCGGCAATTCACCCTGCTTGATTCCAACGGCAAAAAAACCCGCTTCCTGACCCAGGTGAAGCTTGAGCTGAAACTGGCCAACCTGCAGGTTATCCACAATCGGGTCGAAGCGTTCATTCCCGAGCAGCCGTTCAGCGGCATCGTGTCCCGCGCCTTCAGTTCTCTGGAAGATTTCAGCAACTGGACGCGCCCCTTGGGTAGCGAACAGACGCAGTGGCTGGCGATGAAAGGCGTTCATCCTGATGACGAATTGCAGGCCCTGCCCGCGGACTTCCGTCTCACTGCCACCCATGTGCTCAAGGTTCCCGGTTGCCAAGGTCAGCGCCATCTGCTGATACTGCGCCGCTCGGTTTAGGGGGAACGGCAGCATGGCCAAGGTATTCGCAATCGCTAACCAGAAAGGCGGCGTGGGTAAGACCACCACCTGCATCAATCTGGCCGCCTCCCTGGTCGCGACCAAGCGGCGCGTGCTGTTGATCGACCTCGACCCGCAAGGCAATGCCACCATGGGCAGCGGCGTCGACAAGCACGGCCTCGAGCACTCTATCTACGACGTGCTGATTGGTGAGTGCAACCTGGTCGAAGCCATGCAGTTCTCCGAGCACGGCGGCTACCAGCTGCTGCCCGCCAACCGCGACCTGACCGCCGCGGAAGTCGCCCTGCTGGAAATGAAGATGAAGGAGAGTCGCCTGCGTTATGCATTGGCGCCAATCCGCGAGAATTACGACTACATCCTTATCGACTGTCCGCCAGCACTGTCCATGCTAACGGTCAACGCTCTGGTGGCCGCCGATGGCGTGATCATTCCGATGCAGTGCGAGTATTACGCCTTGGAGGGTTTGAGCGACCTGGTCAACAGCATCCAGCGGATCGCCCAGATGCTCAATCCGAGCCTGAAAATCGAAGGGTTGCTGCGCACCATGTACGACCCGCGCATCAGCCTGACCAACGACGTATCGGCGCAGCTCAAGCAGCACTTCCCCGATACGCTGTATCAGACTGTGATTCCGCGCAATGTGCGCTTGGCCGAAGCGCCTAGTTTTGGCATGCCGGCACTGGTCTATGACAAGCAATCACGTGGTGCCATTGCCTACCTGGCCTTGGCTGGCGAACTGGTGCGTCGTCAACGCGCCAGCGCCCACACCGTAACCGCATAAGGAATTTCGCATGGCCGCCAAGAAACGAGGGCTAGGACGAGGCTTGGATGCTCTGCTGGGAGGCATCACGGTCACCGCCTTGCAGCAGGAAGCTGCCGAGGCCGATAGCCGCGAACTGCAATACGTGCCGCTCGACCTGATTCAGCGGGGCAAATACCAACCGCGGCGGGACATGGATCCCACCGCTCTGGAAGAACTGGCGCAATCGATCAAGAACCATGGCGTGATGCAGCCCATCGTGGTGCGCCCGATCGCCGAAGGCCGTTTCGAAATCGTTGCGGGTGAGCGTCGTTGGCGTGCCAGTCAGCAGGCTGGTCTGGACAAGATTCCAGCGATGGTCCGCGAGTTGCCGGACGAAGCGGCCATCGCCATGGCGCTGATCGAAAATATCCAGCGCGAAGACCTCAATCCCATCGAAGAAGCGATGGCGTTGCAACGCTTGCAGCAGGAATTTCAGCTGACTCAGCAGCAGGTCGCCGACGCCGTGGGCAAGTCGCGGGTGACTATCAGCAATCTGCTGCGCCTGATTGCCCTGCCCGAGGAGATCAAAACGCTGCTGTCCCATGGCGACCTGGAGATGGGTCATGCCCGCGCTTTGCTCGGCTTGCAGCCCGAGCAGCAGGTTGAAGGGGCGCGACATGTTGTCGCACGCGGCCTGACTGTCCGGCAGACCGAAGCACTGGTTCGGCAGTGGCTGAATGGCAAACCCAAGGTCGAAGCCCCAGCCAAGGCCGATCCGGATATCAGTCGCCTGGAGCAGCGCCTCGCAGAGCGCCTGGGCTCGCCGGTGCAAATCAAGCATGGACAAAAAGGCAAGGGACAGCTGGTGATCCGCTACAACTCGCTTGATGAATTACAGGGCGTCCTGGCCCACATTCGCTGAAACAATTGCACATGTAGCGCGCAGTCGGAAATAACTACCTGGCAGTTGAATGGGGTGGGAACCGCCCCTATACTCTGCGCGCATTTCGTCGGCACAAAGTATGCCAAGTTATTGATTCAACAGGCGCCGACGCCAGTAGTTTGATACCAGGAAATGAAGATGGATGTTCGCACGCCAAACCGCCTGCCCTTCCATCGCTTACCGGTTTTCCCGGTGCTGGCAGTTCAGTTGGTCGTTGTTCTGCTGTTAGCCGGTGTTTTATGGCAATGGCGTGGTGACGTTGCTGGTTACTCTGGACTTTGCGGTGGCCTGATCGCCTGGCTACCGAATGTGTATTTTGCTCACAAAGCGTTCCGTTTCAGTGGAGCGCGAGCGGCTCAAGCCATAGTCCGGTCGTTCTATGCCGGTGAAGCGGGCAAACTGATTTTGACGGCAGTGCTGTTTGCGCTGACGTTCGCAGGTGTGAAGCCTTTGGATGCGTTGGCGGTATTCGGCGTGTTTTTCCTGACCCAACTGGTCAACTGGTTTTCTCCCCTGCTTATGAAAATAAGATTTTTAAGACCTTAGCGCTCGAGGGATATATGGCAGCTGCAGAAACCGCTTCGGGTTATATCCAGCATCACCTGACCAACCTGACTTACGGTCAGCACCCGGTCAACGGCTGGAGTTTTGCCCACAACGCCCAGGAAGCTCAGGAAATGGGTTTTTGGGCATTCCACGTCGACACCCTGGCTGTATCGGTGGTGCTTGGTCTGATCTTCATCCTGTTGTTCCGCGCTGCCGCCGCCAAGGCCACATCCGGGCAGCCGGGCAAGCTGCAGAACTTCGTTGAAGTCCTGGTCGAGTTCGTCGACGGCAGCGTGAAAGATACATTCCACGGTCGCAACGCGCTGATCGCCCCGCTGGGCCTGACGATTTTCGTCTGGGTGTTCCTGATGAACTTCATGGACTTGATCCCGGTTGACTGGCTGCCGATGCTGGCCGCGAAAATCTCCGGCGACCCGCACCTGTACTTCCGTGTCGTACCGACCACCGATCCAAATGCCACCCTGGGCCTAGCCCTGTCGGTGTTCGCTCTGATCCTCTACTACAGCATCAAGGTCAAAGGCATCGGCGGTTTCCTCGGCGAGCTGACCCTGCACCCGTTCGGCAGCAAGAACATCCTGGTTCAGGCACTGCTGATTCCGGTCAACTTCCTGCTCGAGTTCGTCACCCTGATCGCCAAGCCAATCTCCCTGGCGCTGCGTCTGTTCGGCAACCTGTATGCTGGCGAGCTGATCTTCATCCTCATCGCGATCATGTTCGGCGGCGGTTTGCTGCTCGGCGCGCTGGGTGTTGCCTTGCAGTGGGCGTGGGCGGTGTTCCACATCCTGATCATCGTGCTGCAAGCGTTCATCTTCATGATGTTGACCATCGTTTATCTGTCGATGGCCCACGAAGACACCCACTAAGGGCGCGTAGCGCTCGAGGTGGACGCCCGCAAGGGCAATCGAAGCAACGATTTTGCTTTACCGCTTTACCTTAGAAACCTTAACCAATACGACGTAAAAGTCGGGAGGAAAGATGGAAACTGTAGTTGGTCTGACCGCGATCGCTGTAGCACTGCTGATTGGCCTGGGTGCCCTGGGTACCGCCATTGGTTTCGGCCTGCTGGGCGGCAAGTTCCTGGAAGGCGCTGCGCGTCAACCGGAAATGGTTCCAATGCTGCAAGTTAAAATGTTCATCGTCGCCGGTCTGCTCGACGCCGTGACCATGATCGGTGTTGGTATCGCACTGTTCTTCACCTTCGCGAACCCCTTCGTTGGTCAAATTGCAGGCTAATCACTCGACTTATCGAGTGTATTGGTTTGACGGACAACGAACGAGCGAGGTGTTGGCGTGAACATTAATGCAACCCTGATTGGCCAATCCGTTGCCTTCTTCATCTTTGTGCTGTTCTGCATGAAGTACGTATGGCCTCCGGTCATTACGGCTTTGCAGGAACGTCAGAAGAAGATCGCAGATGGTTTGGACGCTGCCAGCCGTGCGGCTCGTGACCTGGAGTTGGCCCACGAGAAAGTGGGTCAGCAACTGCGCGACGCCAAAGGCCAAGCAGCTGAAATCATCGAGCAAGCCAAGAAGCGCGCGACCCAGATCGTCGACGAAGCCCGTGATCAGGCCCGTGTCGAAGCTGACCGTGTGAAGGCTCAGGCTCAGGCCGAGATCGCACAGGAACTGAATGGCATCAAAGACGCCCTGCGCGCCCAATTGGGTAGCCTGGCGGTCAGCGGTGCCGAGAAGATTCTGGGCGCTTCAATCGACCAAAACGCGCATGCGGAGCTGGTTTCCAAACTGGCAGCCGAAATTTAAGCGAGGGGCGCGATCATGGCAGAACTGACCACGCTGGCCCGACCTTACGCTAAGGCTGCCTTCGAGTACGCCCAGGCCCACCAGCAACTGGCCTCTTGGTCAGCCATGCTCGGCCTGGCCGCTGCGGTGTCGCAGGACGACACCATCCAGCGCGTGCTCAAGGCTCCGCGTTTGACGAGTACAGATAAGGCCACCACCTTTGTCGAGGTGTGTGGTGACAAGTTCGACGCCCAGGTACGCAATTTCATCCACATCATCGCGGAAAACGATCGCCTGGCCCTGTTGCCAGAGATCGTCGAGCTGTTCGAGCTGTACAAAGCCGAGCAGGAAAAATCCGTCGATGTGGATGTCACCAGTGCCTTCGCATTGAGCGATGAACAGCAAGACAAACTCGCCAAGGTTCTCAGTGCACGGCTCGGCCGAGAAGTGCGTCTGCACGCCGCGGAGGATGCCAGCCTTATAGGTGGTGTTCTGATCCGCGCCGGCGACCTGGTTATCGATGGCTCAGTTCGCGGCAAAATCGCGAAGCTGGCCGAAGCATTGAAATCTTGAGTTTGAAGGGGCAGCAGAGCTATGCAGCAACTCAATCCTTCCGAAATAAGTGAAATCATCAAGGGTCGCATCGACAAGCTCGATGTAGCCTCCCAAGCCCGTAACGAAGGCACGGTCGTCAGCGTTTCCGACGGTATTGTGCGTATTCACGGTCTCGCCGATGTGATGTACGGCGAAATGATCGAGTTCCCGGGCGCGGTCTACGGCATGGCGATGAACCTGGAGCGCGACTCCGTCGGCGCCGTGGTTCTCGGTGCCTATCAGTCTCTGGCTGAAGGCATGAGCGCCAAGTGCACCGGCCGCATTCTCGAAGTTCCGGTTGGCCCGGAACTGCTGGGTCGCGTAGTCGATGCACTGGGTAATCCGGTTGATGGCAAAGGCCCGCTGAACAACGTCGCCACCGACGCTGTTGAGAAGGTTGCGCCGGGCGTTATCTGGCGTAAGTCGGTAGACCAGCCTGTACAGACTGGCTACAAGGCCGTCGACGCCATGATCCCGGTTGGTCGTGGTCAGCGCGAGCTGATCATCGGTGACCGTCAGATCGGTAAAACCGCTCTGGCCATCGACGCCATCATCAACCAGAAGAACAGCGGCATTAAGTGCGTTTACGTAGCTATCGGTCAGAAGCAGTCGACCATCGCCAACGTGGTGCGCAAGCTGGAAGAAAACGGTGCCCTGGCTAACACCATCATTGTTGCCGCCAGTGCTTCTGAATCCGCTGCGCTGCAGTTCATTGCACCGTATGCCGGTTGCACCATGGGCGAATACTTCCGCGACCGCGGCGAAGACGCACTGATCGTTTATGACGATCTGTCCAAGCAAGCAGTGGCTTACCGCCAGATCTCCCTGCTGCTGCGCCGTCCGCCAGGCCGTGAAGCCTACCCAGGCGACGTGTTCTATCTCCACAGCCGTCTGCTGGAGCGCGCATCCCGCGTATCCGAAGAGTATGTCGAGAAGTTCACCAACGGCGCGGTGACTGGCAAAACCGGTTCCTTGACCGCTCTGCCGATCATCGAAACCCAGGCCGGTGACGTTTCCGCGTTCGTTCCGACCAACGTGATTTCGATTACTGACGGTCAGATCTTCCTGGAATCGGCCATGTTCAACTCCGGTATCCGTCCGGCAGTGAACGCCGGTGTGTCGGTATCCCGCGTAGGTGGCGCCGCTCAGACCAAGATCATCAAGAAGCTTTCCGGTGGTATCCGTACCGCTCTGGCTCAGTACCGTGAACTGGCGGCTTTCGCCCAGTTCGCTTCTGACCTGGACGAGGCGACCCGCAAGCAGCTTGAACACGGTCAGCGCGTTACCGAGCTGATGAAGCAGAAGCAATACGCGCCGATGTCCATCGCCGACATGTCGCTGTCCCTGTACTCGGCCGAACGTGGCTTCCTGCAGGACATCGCAATCGACAAAATCGGCAGCTTCGAACAAGCTCTGATTGCTTACTTCAACCGCGATCACGCCGATTTGATGGCGAAGATCAACGTGAAGGGTGACTTCAATGACGAAATCGACGCGGCCCTGAAAGCCGGTATCGAGAAGTTCAAGGCCACCCAAACCTGGTAAGCCGCAGCGGAGGCCTTGCGGCCTCCGCCTGCTAACCCGATAGGTGTCAAATGGCAGGCGCAAAAGAGATTCGCAGCAAGATTGCGAGCATCAAAAGCACGCAAAAGATCACCAGCGCCATGGAAAAGGTGGCTGTCAGCAAGATGCGCAAGGCTCAAATGCGCATGTCTGCTAGTCGTCCTTACGCGGATCGCATCCGCCAGGTAATTGGTCATCTGGCCAATGCCAACCCGGAATATCGTCACCCGTTCATGATCGAACGCGAAATCAAACGCGTTGGTTATGTAGTGGTAAGCAGTGACCGTGGTCTGTGTGGTGGATTGAACACCAACCTGTTCAAGGCGTTGATCAGGGACATGGCGCAAAATCGCGAGCAAGGCGTGGAGATCGATCTCTGCGTTGTTGGCAGCAAGGGTGCGGCGTTCTTCCGCAACTTTGGTGGCAACATCGTTGCTGCGATCAGCCACCTGGGCGAAGAGCCGTCGATCAATGATCTGATCGGTAGCGTCAAGGTCATGCTCGATGCATACCTCGAAGGTCGCATCGACCGTTTGTCCGTGGTCTCGAACAAGTTCATCAATACCATGACGCAACAGCCGACAGTGGAGCAGTTGATTCCGCTGGTGGCTGATCCGGATCAGGAGCTCAAGCACCACTGGGACTACCTCTACGAACCCGATGCCAAGGAGCTGCTGGACGGCTTGATGGTGCGTTACGTGGAGTCGCAGGTGTACCAGGCGGTGGTCGAGAACAACGCTGCCGAGCAAGCGGCGCGGATGATCGCGATGAAGAATGCTACCGATAACGCCGGTGATCTGATCAGTGATTTGCAACTGATCTATAACAAGGCGCGCCAGGCAGCGATCACTCAAGAGATTTCGGAAATCGTTGGCGGCGCTGCCGCGGTTTAAGAACGGTTCAAATATTCAGAGGAACCAAAGATGAGTAGCGGACGTATCGTTCAAATCATCGGCGCCGTGATCGACGTGGAATTCCCACGGGATCAGGTTCCGAGCATCTACGACGCTTTGAAAGTTCAAGGCGCCGAAACCACCCTGGAAGTTCAGCAGCAGCTGGGCGACGGCGTGGTGCGTACCATTGCGATGGGTTCGACCGAAGGCTTGAAGCGCGGTCTGGACGTCAACAACACTGGCGCAGCCATCTCCGTACCTGTCGGTAAAGCGACCCTGGGCCGGATCATGGACGTACTCGGTAACCCGATCGACGAAGCTGGTCCGATCGGCGAAGAAGAGCGTTGGGGCATTCACCGTCCTGCACCTTCCTTCGCTGAGCAAGCGGGCGGCAACGACCTGCTGGAAACCGGCATCAAGGTTATCGACCTGATCTGCCCGTTCGCCAAGGGCGGTAAAGTCGGTCTGTTCGGTGGTGCCGGTGTCGGCAAGACCGTAAACATGATGGAACTGATCCGTAACATCGCCATCGAGCACAGCGGTTACTCCGTGTTCGCCGGTGTGGGTGAGCGTACTCGTGAGGGTAACGACTTCTACCACGAGATGAAGGACTCCAACGTTCTCGACAAGGTAGCCCTGGTTTACGGTCAGATGAACGAGCCGCCAGGCAACCGTCTGCGCGTAGCACTGACCGGCCTGACCATGGCCGAGAAGTTCCGCGACGAAGGTAACGACGTTCTGCTGTTCGTCGACAACATCTACCGCTACACCCTGGCCGGTACCGAAGTATCCGCACTGCTGGGCCGTATGCCTTCCGCAGTGGGTTACCAGCCGACCCTGGCCGAAGAGATGGGCATCCTGCAGGAGCGCATCACGTCGACCAAGAACGGTTCGATCACCTCGATCCAGGCGGTATACGTACCTGCGGACGACTTGACCGACCCGAGCCCGGCGACCACCTTCGCCCACTTGGACGCTACCGTCGTACTGTCCCGTGACATCGCCTCCCTGGGTATCTACCCAGCGGTCGATCCACTCGACTCCACGTCGCGCCAGCTCGATCCTAACGTGATCGGCCAGGAGCACTACGACACCGCCCGTGGCGTTCAGTACGTGCTGCAGCGCTACAAAGAGCTGAAGGACATCATCGCGATTCTGGGTATGGATGAGCTGTCGGAAACCGACAAGCAGCTGGTATCCCGTGCTCGTAAGATTCAGCGCTTCCTGTCGCAGCCATTCTTCGTGGCCGAAGTCTTCACCGGTTCGCCGGGCAAGTACGTCTCCCTGAAGGACACCATCGCTGGTTTCAGCGGCATTCTGAAAGGTGAGTACGATCACCTGCCAGAGCAGGCGTTCTACATGGTCGGCGGCATCGAAGAAGCCATCGATAAAGCGAAGAAACTGTAACCACCGTGCGCCCGGCAACGGGCGCTTCCGGCCTGTTTAACCGCAACTGCGCGGTCGAGCGGGGCGATACATGAGGTTAGACATGGCTATGACAGTCCATTGCGACATCGTCAGCGCAGAAGGCGAGATCTTCTCCGGTCTGGTCGAGATGGTCATCGCGCACGGCAACCTGGGCGATATCGGTATCGCTCCAGGCCACGCGCCCTTGATCACCGACCTCAAGCCGGGCCCGATTCGTCTGGTCAAGCAGGGTGGCGAGGCCGAGGTGTTTTACATCTCCGGCGGCTTCCTTGAAGTTCAGCCGAATGTGGTGAAAGTGTTGGCCGATACCGTGCAGCGTGCTGCCGATATCGACGAAGCTGCTGCTCAGGAAGCCCTCCGGGCTGCCGAGAAGGCCCTGAATGAGAAAGGCGCGGAATTCGATTACGGCTCCGCAGCTGCTCATCTGGCCGAGGTCGCAGCCCAGCTGCGTACCGTTCAGCAAATGCGTAAGAAGTTCGGCGGTTAATTCCGACGCTTCATCGCAAACGAGTAAAAGGGTAGCCTTGGCTGCCCTTTTTCTTTGCCTGCTGTTTTTACCTTTTCAGTTGGCCGGGCTAGGGATTTAGCCCGCCTTCGTCTGCCTGGAATCCGCTCCCATGTCGCTCGATATCGTTATCCTCGCCGCTGGCCAAGGCACCCGCATGCGTTCCGCCTTGCCGAAAGTCCTGCACCCAGTTGCCGGAAAATCCATGCTTGGCCATGTGATCGATACCGCCCGCCTGCTGAAACCGCAAGGCATTCATGTGGTGATCGGCCATGGCGCGGAACGGGTTCGAGAGCAACTGGCGGCGGATGACCTGAATTTCGTGCTGCAGAGCGAACAACTAGGCACCGGCCATGCCGTGGCTCAAGCGCTGCCGGCGTTGAGCGCTGAGCGTGTGCTGATTCTTTACGGCGATGTGCCGTTGGTCGAAGTGGAAACCCTGCAGCGCCTGCTACAGCAGGTCAGCGAACAGCAAATCGGCTTGCTCACGGTCAATCTAAACGACCCAACTGGCTACGGCCGCATCGTGCGCGATGAGCAGGGTGTGGTGAAGGCCATCGTCGAGCACAAGGACGCCAGCGCCGAGCAGCGCCTGATCCGTGAAGGCAACACCGGCATTCTCGCCGTCCCAGGGAAAAAACTGGGCGACTGGCTCGGTCGTCTGTCCAACAGCAACGCCCAGGGTGAGTACTATCTGACTGACGTAATCGCCATGGCCGTAACCGATGGCCTGGTCGTCGCCACCGAACAGGCGGCTGACGAGATGGAAGTGCTGGGTGCCAACGATCGCATCCAGCTTTCGCAACTGGAGCGCCACTATCAGTACCGCGCCGCGCGTCGGTTGATGGTGCAGGGCGTGACCCTGATCGACCCGGCGCGTTTCGACCTGCGCGGCGAAGTCACGGTAGGCCGTGACGTGTTGATCGATATCAACGTGATCCTTGAAGGCCAGGTGGTGATCGAAGATGGCGTGCAGATTGGCCCCAATTGCGTGATCAAGAACAGCACCCTGCGCAAAGGTGCCATCGTTAAAGCCAACAGCCATCTGGAAGGCGTTGAAATGGGTGAGGGTGCCGATTGCGGTCCGTTCGCTCGTCTGCGTCCGGGTTCAGTGCTGGGTGCCCGCGCCCATGTAGGTAACTTCGTCGAGCTGAAGAACGCCAAGCTGGGCGAGGGCGCCAAGGCCGGGCACCTCTCTTACCTTGGCGATGCTGAAATCGGTGCGCGAACCAATATCGGCGCCGGCACCATCACCTGCAATTACGATGGCGCCAACAAGTTCAAGACCGTATTGGGTGAGGATGTATTTATCGGCTCCAACAGCGCTCTGGTCGCGCCAGTCACCTTGGGCGATGGTGCCACCACGGGCGCCGGTTCGGTGGTGACTACCGACGTACCGGCCAGGACGCTGGCTGTCGGCCGTGCCAAGCAACGCAATATCGAAGGCTGGAAGCGCCCGACCAAGAAATGATTCCGAGTAGGGCGGACATGGTGCAGCCTTGTCCGCCATCGCCGCGCGCTTGGTGGGCAAGCCGTCGGCATGTCCACCCTACGTCGATTGCCGCTTGACGAAAAAGCTTCGTTAGGTTTTGATTCGCGCCATTATCTTTCGAATCGAAACTTAGCATGTCGAAACGCAACACTCCGCAACGTCGCCACACCATTCTTGCCCTGCTCGCTGAGCAAGGCGAGGTGAGTGTGGACGAGTTGTCGAAGGCGTTCGCCACCTCCGAAGTGACCATTCGCAAAGACCTCGCCGCCCTGGAAAAAAGTGGCCTGCTGCTGCGCCGTTACGGCGGCGCGGTGCCCATGCCGCAAGAGCTGATCAGTGATATCCAGCCGATCTCCCAGTACAAGCAGGCCATCGCCCGTGCCGGTGTGGCGCGTATTCGTGAACACACGCGGATCATTATCGACAGCGGTACCACCACCGCAGCGATGATCCCGCAGCTCGGCCACAAGCCCGGCCTGGTGGTGATGACCAACTCACTTAACGTCGCCCGCGCCATCAGTGAGCTGGAGCACGAGCCGGTGTTGCTGATGACCGGCGGCACCTGGGACCCGCATTCGGAATCCTTCCAGGGTCAGGTCGCCGAACAGGTGCTGCGTTCCTACGATTTCGACCAGCTGTTTATTGGCGCCGATGGCATCGACCTGAGCCGTGGCACCACCACCTTCAATGAATTGCTCGGCCTGAGCCGGGTGATGGCTGATGTGGCCCGCGAAGTGGTGGTGATGGTCGAGAGCGATAAGGTCGGCCGCAAGATTCCCAACCTGGAGCTGCCCTGGAGCGGCATCCATACCCTGATAACCGACGAACGCCTCAGTCCAGAGGCGCGTGAACAATTGACCGTGCGTGGGATCAAGCTGATCTGCGCGGCTGTTGAAGCTTAAGGAGAAGACTATGTGTGGAATCGTTGGCGCAGTTGCCGAACGCAATATCACCGCCGTGCTGGTTGAAGGCCTCAAGCGCCTGGAATACCGCGGTTACGACAGCGCGGGTGTGGCCTTGCTGACAGATAAAGGCAACCTCGACCGTCGCCGCCGCGTCGGCAAGGTCAGCGAGCTGGAAAGCGCGCTAAGTGCCGAACCGCTGGCCGGCCGCCTGGGTATCGCTCACACCCGCTGGGCCACCCACGGCGCACCTAGCGAGCGCAATGCCCACCCGCATTTCTCCGGCAGTGAGCTGGCGGTGGTGCACAACGGCATTATCGAGAACCACGAAGAACTGCGCGCCCAGCTCAAGGGTCTGGGTTACGTATTCAGCTCCGACACCGACACCGAAGTGATCGTGCACCTGCTCGACCACAAGCTGAAGACTCAGCGGGACCTGACCGCAGCACTGAAAGAAGCAGTCAAGGAACTGCACGGTGCCTACGGCCTGGCGGTAATCAGCGCCAAGCAGCCGGATCGCCTGCTCGCCGCCCGCAGCGGCAGCCCGCTGGTGATCGGTCTGGGCCTGGGCGAGAACTTCCTCGCCTCCGACCAACTGGCGCTGCGTCAGGTCACCGACCGCTTTATGTACCTAGAAGAAGGCGATATCGCCGAGATCCAGCGCGAAAGCGTGCAGATCTGGAGCGTTGACGGCCAGCCAGTGACGCGCGAGAGCGTGCAGTATCACGAAGGTGCGGAGGCCGCGGACAAGGGCGAGTACCGCCACTTCATGCTCAAGGAAATCCATGAGCAGCCCAAGGTCGTGCAGCGCACTCTGGAAGGCCGTCTTGGCACTGACCACGTGCTGGTCCAGGCTTTCGGCCCGCAGGCTGCTGAGTTGTTCGCCAAGGTGCGCAATGTGCAGATCGTCGCCTGCGGCACTAGCTACCACGCCGGGATGGTTGCCCGTTACTGGCTGGAAGGCCTGGCCGGGATTCCTTGCCAGATCGAAGTGGCCAGCGAGTTTCGCTACCGCAAGGTGGTGGTGCAGCCGGATACCCTGTTTGTCAGCATCTCCCAGTCCGGCGAAACCGCCGATACCCTGGCCGCGCTGCGCAACGCCAAGGAACATGCGCCTGGCCAGGGCGGCTATCTGGCCAGCCTGGCCATCTGCAACGTTGGCATCAGCTCCCTGGTGCGCGAATCTGACTTGACCCTGCTGACCCAGGCCGGCCCGGAAATCGGCGTGGCGTCGACCAAGGCCTTCACCACGCAGCTGGTCGCACTGATGCTGTTGACCCTGTCCCTTGGCCAGGTGCGTGGCACCCTGGACAAAGGTCTGGAAGCCGAGCTGGTCGACGAGCTGCGCCGCCTGCCAACCCGTCTGGGTGAAGCCCTGGCCATGGACAGCGTGGTGGAGAAGGTCTCCGAACTGTTCGCCGAGAAGCACCACAGCCTGTTCCTCGGCCGTGGCGCGCAGTACCCGGTGGCGATGGAAGGCGCGCTCAAGCTCAAGGAAATTTCTTATATTCACGCCGAAGCCTACCCAGCAGGTGAGCTTAAGCACGGCCCGCTGGCGTTGGTGGACAGCGACATGCCGGTGGTCACCGTGGCGCCGAACAACGAGCTGCTGGAAAAGCTCAAGTCCAACCTGCAGGAAGTGCGCGCCCGTGGCGGCGAGCTGGTGGTGTTTGCCGACGAGCAGGCCGGCATGCGCAATGGCGAAGGCACCCACGTGGTGAATATGCCGCATATCCACGATGCCCTGGCGCCGATCCTCTACACCATCCCGTTGCAGCTGCTGTCCTACTACGTCGCCGTGCTCAAGGGCACCGACGTTGACCAGCCGCGCAACCTGGCCAAAAGCGTGACGGTGGAATAACCGCCGTAAAAAGGTGAACGGGGGGATGGCCCCTAAGCAATAGAGGCTGTTCGTAAGAATAAAGTCTGTTCGAACCAGTGGCCCGGACAGCCACAGAATGAATTCCGAAAGTGGTACGGCATTTTTATGGCCGCCGTACCATTTCGGGCTACTCGAATGGAGTCCGAGCCGCTCGACTTCACTTCATGTACGCGACTTTTAAGCTAGCGATCTCGCCGTTGAACTTGAAGGGTTTGCGATCGAAGTAGGCAAGTGACACCGGGGAATAGCTGTCCCGACCTACATCGAAGGCATCGTTGGCGGTAAAGGTCAGCGGTGCCGAACGCGGAACCTGCCCTTTGATGACTTCCTTGCCGTTTATGCGGACGGCGACGGAAAGCGGCCCCGCGCGTTTGTCGTCGAGCTTATGGGTTTCTACTTCAATCTTGACCTTGCCGGTGGGCAGGGGACTAGCAGATTCCAGCAGCGTCCTTTCGACCTCGAACAGGTTGTACTCGTAGGACAGCTTGCCCTGATCGACCCATAACGCGAGCCCGCCGGAGAAGGCACCCAAGGCATAAAGCACGCCCTGGGAGTCGGCGGTCAGTTCGGTCTCGATGGTGACCAGATTGCTCCGCGCCCCTACTTTGGGAGCGGTGAATTCCGGGACGCCGAACACTTCCTGCGCATAGTGGAATTCAGTCGCGGGATTGCGTGGCGCGTCCTCCGGATGGAACACCACGGACCATAGACCGCCGCCAACGGGGTACACCTTGTTGGCTTCGGCGTCGGCGGAAAAGGCCTTCTGCAGTTCCTCCACCTTCTGCGGATGGTCTTTTGCCACGTCCTTGGCCTGCGAGAAGTCCTTGCGCAGGTCGTGGAGCTCCCAGGTGTCCTGGTCCGGCGTCCATTTCAGGATGGCCGGGTCAACGCCCGGAACCCAGGGGGCACGAGGTCCGAACACCGAGGCAATCCAGTCGTCCTGGTAATAGCTACGGCTGCCCATCACCTCGAAGTACTGGCCTTTCTTCTGCCCCTTGGCATCGGGCGCGTTGAAAGAGTAAGCCATGCTGACGCCGTCGATCGGGTCCTGGCTGATGCCATCGACCAGCTTGGGCGGCTGGATATCCAGCACGTCATAGATGGTCGGGACGATATCGTTGACGTGATGAAACTGCGAGCGTGGCGTCTGGTCAGGTTTGATCTGCTTAGGCCAGGACACCACGAGCGGTGTGCGGGTACCGCCGAAGTGCGCAGCGACGAGTTTGGTGGAGCGATGGGGGGTGGAACCGGCCCAGGCCCAGCCGGCGTGGTACATGTTGTCGGCCTTGGGCGAGCCGAGTACGTCCATGCCACCAAGCTCGTTCATGGTGCGGATATGATCCTTGATCTCGGTCGCGATGCCGTTCTGTGCCAGCAGCTCGCTGATCGTGCCATTCTGGCCCTCGGCACTGGAGCCGTTGTCGCCCCACACATAGAAAATCAGCGTGTTGTCACGGATACCCAGTTCGTCGAGGGTTTCCAGCAAACGACCGGCCTGGACATCTGCGTGCTCGGTGTAGCCGGCAAACACTTCCATCAGGCGGCGCTGGAACGGTTTCTCGTCTTCCGGGATGTCTTTCCAGGCTGCCAGCGAGTCGGGGCGGGGTGTCAGCTCGGTATCCTGTGGGATCCAGCCGCGCTGTTTCTGCCGCGCATAGATTTCCTCGCGCATGGCATCCCAGCCCCCGTCGAAGCGGCCTTTGTACTTGTCGGCCCACTCCTTGAAGATGTGGTGGGGGCCATGGGAGGCACCGGGTGCCCAATAGACGAAGAACGGCCGATCCGGCGTCAGCGCACGTACCTGCTTGATCCAGGACACGGCCTTGTCGGTCATGTCCTCGGTGAAGTGGTAGCCCTCCTTGCCGTGGGAAGGGTCGACGCGCACCGTGTTCTCGACAACCGCGGGCTCCCATTGCGACGACTCGCCCGCGAGGAAGCCATAGAAGTAATCGAAGCCAACCCCCTCGCCAGCCGGCCAGTCGGTGTACGGGCCTACCGCGGTGGTCTCGTTGGCCGGGGTGTTGTGCCACTTGCCGAAGGCCGCTGTCGCGTAGCCGTAGTAGCCCAGCACCTTGGCCGCCGTGGCTGATGTGCGCGGAATACGCCCGGTATAGCCGTCCCAGTCATTGGCCAGTTCGGCGATCTGGCCATAACCCACGCGGTGATGATTGCGCCCGGTGAGCAGGGCCGCCCGGGTGGGCGAGCACATGGCCGCGTTATGGAAGCGGTTGTAGGAAACGCCTTCTTTGGCGAGACGATCCAGCGTGGGCGTTTGAATCACGCCGCCAAAGGTGTGGGGCAGGGCCGGGCCCACGTCGTCGAGCATGACGACGACGATGTTGGGCGCGTTCGCCGGTAGGTGCGCTTGCTTGGGCAGCGGACTGTAGGTCGAGGTGGCGATGGTCGGGCCAGCCTTGCTCCCCGAAGGGGTCGGGGGAAAGGGCAGCGATTCCTGGGCGTAGACAGGGGTGCCCAGTGCCACCGCGGTACTCACCGCCAAAGCCAACAGGCTGCGTTTATGGGAACGAACGGATTTTCTCATGACAGATCTCCTTACCTGCTGACACATCTGAAGCCGACATGACACGTAGAGGTGTCTATGGCTTCCGCATGCCGCGCTGCTGGGCGATAGCGACGGCAATAGTTAGGGGCACAAAGGTGCGAACCCCCCTTCAAAACCTTGCGGGGAATCCTGATTTCGGGCTGACAGGGATCGTAGCTTTCGCTTTCCTTGCCGCCGCGTGGATTCTTGGGAATACAGCAGGCCTTTAGCGCGTCGGCTTCGTGCTTGGGTGCATACCAATCCGACGTCCATTCCCACACATTGCCGATCATGTCGAAGAGGCCGTGGCCGTTGGCCGGGAAGGCCCGAACCGGCGAAGTGCGCAGATAGCCGTCATGCAGTTCGTTTACGGTAGGGAAGTTGCCCTGCCAGGTATTGGCCATATGCCGCCCTTGCTGGGTGAACTCGTGTCCCCAGGCGTATTCGGCCTGATCCAGACCGCCTCTGGCGGCCAGTTCCCACTCGGCTTCGGTGGGCAGATCCTTGCCCAGCCAGTGTGCGTAAGCCAGTGCATCGCGGTAGGCAACATGCACCACAGGGTGGTCCTCCAGCCCCTCTACACTGCTGCCGACGCCATAGGGTTGGTACCAGCAGGCTCCTTCCTGAAAGCTCCACCATTGCGTCCAGTCGCGTAGGTCGATCAATCCTGGGCGGGGCTGGAATACCAGGGATCCCGCATAGAGCATGTCTGGCTGGATGCCCGGATAATCTGCTGGGTCAGGGGGCAACTCGGCAAATGTCCGGTAGCCCGTCGCAGCGACGAACTTGGCAAACTCCGCGTTGGTCACCGGGGCCTCGTCGATCAAAAAGTCGTCGACGGCAACGCGATGTGCCGGTGCCTCCTCGGGGTAGTGATCGTTGGAGCCCATCCAGAAGCTTTGTCCGCGAACGAAAATCATGCCCTCGCGCGAGTGCGCGGGGTTGTCCATTTGTTGTGTGGTTTCTAGAACCATATTGTGTCCCTGACTTGCGGGGCGGAATGGCGCAGTGCCAGTTCTTGGTTGTCGCTAATGGAAATCGACTATGGAGCATTCCCCTGAGCGCCCAACCACGGCTGGCTGCCCATCTGGAGCACTGCGCCGGACAGCCTGTGGCCTCGAGGCGCTCCTTCAGCGGTTGGCGCCTCTTGCCCATCCAGGCCGCGTCACATGCCCCGCCTGGGGTTAATGGAAGTTCGCGACGTCGGTGGTGAGCTCATCGATGACCGATTGGAGGTCGGCAAAGGTTACGGCCTGCTTGTCGTTGCCCAGCGTCTTGCCGAATCCCTTGCGTACGACGCGCATCACCGGTTTGCCAGTGCCGGTGTCAATCAACTCGCCTTCCAGATACAGCTCGGAATTCTGATCGCGTTCGCCCGCGGCGGTCATGGCACCGGCTAGCACCAGCGCGACGGGAATGATCTCGTAAGGCTTGACCCCCTCGGTACTGGCGCTGACGCCGGTAATGGCCCCACGAAACTCGAGAGTTCTGGGACCGGAAGAAAACCCAACCAGCTGGAACCGATTGGAAAATGCCTGGCTCAGGCGCGTATTGGCGTACTTCAGGAGTTCATCGTAGGTCTGCTGGCTGATGCGGTCGGTGGTCTGCGGAGTGGGGTGAAAGCGGATCGGCTGGTAGATCAGCTTGTCGTAATTGGCGACGTTGAACCCGGGGGCTACCCAACGCAGGGCTTTCTGACCGCTTGCCGTTTCAACGGCGGTCAATCCCTCGTAGCTGGGCAGAAATCCCGAGTACTGCGCTTGGTTCACCGTCTTGCTGGTGCAGCCGGCCACTAGCAGCGCGGCGGCTACTGCACCGACGAGAGTCACAGTTTTCAACTTCATAGATCAATCTCCTTGCTGAGTACTATCAAGCGATGGCTGTAGGTACCACGGTGTTATCGAGGTTTTGCGTCAGCTGAAGTTGGGCGATCCATTCGAAAGCTTCAGAAGCGCCAGCTTGCACTGGCGCTGAGCGCCTGGATCCAGGCGTTGTCGAATTCTCCGGAAACCCGTTTGGGCGCGTTCGCGGGGAGCGGCTTCTCCTGATCGATCTGCATGTCTCCGAGCCAGACCAGTTCGTAGCTCAGGTTCAGGTCGACCTGGCTACCCAGGGCATAGGTCAAGCCCGTACCGAAGCGCCAGGTTTCCCCCATTGGTACAGTGAGGGTGCGGTCGTCGTCATTTACGGGCGAGCTGTCGTAGCCGACACCGAAGCTCCACATCCACCGTGGATCGAATCTGTACTGAGTGCCGATGGACAGGTGCCAGGTATCGCGGTAGTTCGATTGCAGGGTGGCGGAACGGGGGCTATTGCTGTCCAGATCGACCCCCACTTCACCAAACCTGGACCAGTCCTGCCAGTTGGCGCTGGCCAGCAACGCCCAGCTGTCGTCGAGCTGCTGATAGAGGCTGAGGGTCAGGGTTTGTGGCATGTGCATCTTGATGCTCGTGTCGGCGTCGAGCACGCCGCGCTCGCGTAGACGGTCGGTGACGAAGGGGCCAAGGCCTTCGATATCCAGGCGGTCTTCGAACGTGACGTCGATTTCGCTGGTATAGCTCAGGCCGAGGCGTGTTCCAGGGCGCGGGGCATAGATGACACCCAGATTGGCCCCGTAGCCCCAATCCTGATCTCGATACTTCACCTGGCCGTCCGGGCGGTCGAGCACCCCCAGCGGGTTGTTGTCCACCGCGATCTGGCTATCAAGCATCCCGTAGAACGCCCGCACACCGACACCGACGGCCCACTGCTCGTTGACGCGATAGGCCAGTGTCGGCAGCAGCGACATGCCGAGGATTTCCCCGTTCTGCATGAAGTAGCGGCCGCTCCAGTCGTTCTCATAGTTGAGGCTGAGGCCGAAGTCGCCGTAGCTGGCAAAACCGACCGACCAGCCATCACCCAACTCGTGGCTGACAAAGAAACTGCCGCCCGGCGACCACTCCATGGCATTGCCACTGTCGCCACCGGCGATAGTGGTGCCGTCGGTGGTTTTGAAATCCAGGTTACTGTGCAGCACCTGAAGGCCTGCGGTGACCTGAGTGCCGGGCAGCCAGGCGATACCGGCCACGTTACTGGCGAGGGTTGCGGGTCCTTGGGCGCGGGCTGCTGCTCCGGCATTTGCCAGGCCTACGTTGTCCGTGGCGATTTCGTAGAGCATCAGCCCGCCTGCCAGCGCTTCACCGGGCAGCGCCAGAAAGGCAGCTGAAAGAGCCGTATAAAAACGTGGATTCATCTCGCTATCCTTGGCCAGATTGGGGCTTTTGAACGCTAACCCGCCAGCCGCGGCAACCAACAGGAAGCCATGTCTCAGGCAAGCGCAAGACTGACTGGCGAGCAGCTACAGCGGGTTCCAGCCTACTGTAGCTGCCAAATATTCAGTTTGCATTTTTGGACAGGTGAGGTGCGTCACACGGGTTCGTAGGATTTCGCGCTTGCCGCATTGGCGGAGGGTGGCGTCCTCTTAAAATGCACTGATTGGCAGGGCTAAGTGCAGGGGCAAAGCCTCCGAACAGACTTCTATTGAGCATCACGGGAGGGTGCCGCAGGTGCCAGCGCGGGTCGGCCAGGTACATACAGCGTATCGGTGACGGGATAGGGTTGCGCCCCGGCGGGCTTTGCTACCATGTTCGGCATTGCCTTGAGCCGAGCCGTACATGCCTGCAGGTCTCCAGCGTTACCGCGTCGTTCTGATCGTGTTGCCGATTCTGCTTGGCCTGCTTGCGAGCATCTGGCTGGCCGGGCGCTATGCCGAGCGGCGCGCCTGGGAGGAACGCAGCGGCGAGGCGCGCGGACAGCTGCAGCTGTACGCCCAATCCATCCATACGCTGGTCGAACGCTTCCGCTCGGTGCCTGAGGTATTGGCGCTGGACAGCGACATCAAGGCGTTGCTGCGGGCGCCTGCCGATCGCCTGCTGCGCGAGAAGCTCAACCACCGGCTCGAACAGCTCAACGCGGCGGCGGGTTCGACCGTGCTCTATCTGCTCGACGATCAGGGCGACACCCTGGTGGCGAGCAACTGGCGGGACTGGAGCAGTTTCGTCGGCAACAATTATGCGTTCCGCCCCTATTTTCAGGATGCCGTGCGTCAGTCGTCCGGGCGTTATTTCGCTGTGGGCGTGACCACTGGCATCCCCGGTTATTTCCTTTCCCATGCGGTGCGCGACGAGGAGGGGCGGGTACTCGGCGTGCTGGTGGTCAAGCTCGAGCTGGAAGAGCTGCAACGGGAGTGGACTGATCAGGCCGGGGTGCTGCTGGTGGCCGACAGCTACTCGGTGGTGATCCTCAGCAATCGACCCGCCTGGCGTTTTCGCGCCCTTGACGACCTCGACGAGCAGGCCCGCTCCGAATTGGTGGAAGTGCGAAAATATGCGGAGCAGGCGCTGCAGCCGTTGCCGAGCACGCTGCTCCGACAGATCGACGAACGCACCCAGTGGCGTCGTGTAGACGGCCCGGATGGCAGCCGCGATTACCTCTGGCAACGGCTGGCACTGGGCAATGAAGGCTGGACCCTGCACCTGTTGCTCGAGCCGAAAACCCTGGTCAACAGTGTGCGCAGTTATCGCCTGGCCGCCGCCGGGGTATGGATGACCCTGGCCTTCCTGTTGCTGTTTCTTGCACAGCGGCGCAAGACCCAGCGCTTGCAGGCCGGTATTCGTGAACGCCTTGAGCGCGAGGTGGCGCTGCGCACCGCCGAGCTGCGCGAAGCCCAGGAGGGTCTGGTGCACGCGGCGAAAATGGCGGCCCTGGGGCAGATGTCGGCGGCCATGGCCCATGAGATCAATCAACCGCTCACGGCCATGCAGATGCAGTTGGGCAGCCTGCGTCTGTTGCTCGATAGCGGTCGCCAGGAAGATGTGCGCGAAGGCCTGCAACGTATCGATGGCCTGCTGCAGCGCATGGCGGGCCTCACCGGCCACCTGAAAACCTTTGCGCGCAAGAGCCCGGCGGGCCTCAGCGAGCGCCTGCGCCTGAGCGATGTGCTGGAGCAGGCACTGCAGTTGCTCGGCCCGCGGATTCGCAGCGAAGAGGTGGAGCTGCGCCGGCAAATCGACGCCGACGCGATGGTGCTCGGCGATGCCATCCGCCTCGAACAGGTGCTGCTGAATCTGTTGCACAACGCCCTGGATGCCATGGCTGACGCGCCGCCCCGGCGGTTACAGATTCGCATCCTCAGCGAGAACGGGCAGTGCATGCTGAGCGTCGCCGACAGTGGCGGCGGCATTGCCGAATCGGACCTTGGGCACGTCTTCGAGCCTTTTTTTACCACCAAACCGGTTGGCGCAGGGCTTGGCCTTGGCTTGGCGGTGTCCTACGGTATCGTCCGCGAACTGGGCGGTACCCTTGAAGCAGCCAATGGCGAGCAGGGCGCGGTGTTCACGCTGCGCCTGCCGGCAGCGCCGAATGCATAGCCATGTAGGGTGGATAACGCTGTTTTTATCCACCATCGGGTCAGCGTAGTTGGATGGATAAAGCGCCAGCTCCGCGCCCCGATCCACCCTACAAAAATGCCAAGGCATTACACTGCGGCTGATCGAGCAGGAGGTGATATGACGGGTCAAGTGATAGTGGTCGACGATGAGCAGGCGATCCGCGAGGCGGTCCAGCAATGGCTGGAATTGTCTGGCCTGCGGGTGCGCAGCTGTGCCAGTGCGGGCGAGGCGCTCGCGCTGATCGACCGTGATTTCAGCGGCGTGGTGATCAGCGATGTGCGCATGCCGGGCACCGATGGCCTGCAGTTGCTCGACAGCCTGCTGGAGCTGGACCGCGATCTTCCGGTGATTCTGGTCACCGGCCATGGCGACGTGCCGATGGCGGTGCAGGCGCTCAGCCGTGGCGCCTATGACTTCATCGAAAAACCCTTCACGCCGGAACGCCTGCTCGACAGCGTGCGACGCGGTTTGGACAAACGTCGGCTGGTCTGCGAGAACCGCCAGCTGCGGCAACAGTTCGCCCAGAAGGACCATATCGAGGCGCAGCTGCTGGGCGTCTCGCGGACGATGGAAAACCTGCGCCGGCAGATTCTCGAACTTGCCGGCACCTCGGTGAACATCCTGATACGCGGCGACACCGGCAGCGGCAAGGAACGCGTGGCCCGTTGTCTGCACGATTTCAGCAGCCGCGCCGGCAAGGCCTTCGTCGCGCTCAACTGCGCAGCCATTCCGGAAAACCTGTTCGAAAGCGAGCTGTTCGGTCATGAAAGTGGCGCCTTCACCGGGGCCCAGGGCAAGCGCATCGGGCGAATCGAACACGCCGACGGCGGCACCCTGTTTCTCGACGAGGTGGAAAGCCTGCCGCTGGCGCAGCAGGTCAAGCTGCTGCGCGTATTGCAGGAAAAGACCTTGGAGCGACTAGGCTCGAACCGCAGCATTCAGGTCGACCTGCGGGTGATCAGTGCGGTCAAACCGGACCTGCTCGATGAAGTGCGTGCGGGGCGCTTCCGCGAAGATCTTTACTACCGGCTGAACGTGGCGACCCTGCGCATTCCGCCGCTGCGCGAACGCCGCGAGGACATTCCACTGCTGTTCGAGCACTTTGCCAATCAGGCGGCGCAGCGTCACCAGCGTGAAACGCCTCCGCTGTTGCCGGCCGAGCTGGCGCGTCTGATAGGCCATGACTGGCCCGGCAATGTGCGCGAGCTGATCAACGCCGCCGAGCGCCATGCATTGGGCTTGAGCGGCCAGACCGAGAGCGCCGCGACGCTGAGCGAACAATCGCTCAGCGAGCAGATGGAAGCGTTCGAGGCCCAGTGCCTGCATCGCGCGTTGTTGCAATGCCAAGGCAATATCGCCGAGGTCATGGCACTGCTGCAGATACCGCGACGCACCTTGAACGAAAAGATGCAGCGCCACGGCTTGCAGCGCAGCAGTTACCGGCCTGCAGGCAGCAGCGACGACGACTGAAGCCGGGCAACCGGCGGATTTTCGCCTACGCCGATTTTTCGGCGGGCGGAATTCCGCTGCTTATCACCTGCATGGTGTCCCCCAACCTCTCTAGCGCGGCGTTTGGCTTCACTGGCACGGCATCTGCTATAGCTCTTTTCAGCCACGCGATATTTCTCGCGGGCCTCATAAGAAAGACAAGAGGTACGCCATGAACTGCCCCGCATCCATCGCGACTGCCAGTCGTCCAGCTGTCCATGCCACCTCTTGCGCGCCGGGCCTTGGCCAGACGCGGGCACCCGCCGCTTTCCGTACGCGCTGAACCCGACCCGCTGCCGCTTTAGTCGGCGCAGCGCGGCGACCGTGAAAACCTCTGCAATAAAGCCATAACAACGACGGAGATTTATCCATGCGAATGACTAAACGACTCAGCCTACTTGCCGCCGCTGCGGCCTTTACTGCCAGCACCGCGGCTATCGCCGCCCCGACCTTCATCAACATCCTCACCGGCGGCACCAGCGGCGTGTACTACCCAATTGGCGTCGCCCTGTCGCAGGCATACGGCAACGGCATCGAGGGCTCGAAGACGTCGGTGCAGGCAACCAAGGCCTCGGTGGAAAACCTCAACCTGCTGCAGGCTGGCCGTGGCGAACTGGCGTTCGCCCTTGGCGATTCGGTCGACGATGCGTGGAAGGGCGTAGAGGACGCAGGCTTCAAGGCGCCGCTGAGCAAGCTGCGCGCCATCGCCGCGACCTACCCCAACTACATCCAGATCGTCGCCAGCAAGGAGTCGGGGATCAAGACCCTGGCCGACCTCAAGGGCAAGCGCATCTCCGTTGGCGCACCGAAGTCTGGCACCGAGCTCAACGCTCGCGCCATCTTCAAGGCTGCCGGTCTGACCTACGAGGATATGGGCCGTGTCGAGTTCATGCCCTATGCGGAATCGGTCGAGCTGATCAAGAACCGTCAGCTGGATGCCACCCTGCAATCCTCCGGCCTGGGCATGGCGGCAATTCGCGACCTGGCATCGATGGTGCCAATCACCTTCGTGGCGATTCCCGCAGATGTGGTGGCCAAGATCGGCAGCAGCGCCTACCAGGCCAAGGTCATTCCGGCCGGCACCTATGACGGTCAGGACAGCGACGTTCCGACTGCCGCCATCACCAACATCCTGGTAAGCCATCAGGGCGTGTCTGACGAGGTGGCCTACCAGATGACCAAGCTGATGTTCGACAACCTGGCGCGCCTGGGCAATGCTCACTCCGCAGCCAAGGACATCACCCTGAAAACCGCCGCGGAAGGCCTGCCAATCCCGCTGCATCCAGGTGCGGAACGCTTCTACAAGGAAGCCGGCGTACTCTGAATAAACGGCGGGTTGGGCTTGGCTCAACCCGCTGCAAGGGATAGCAGAGGCGCTAGTAAAACCAGCGTGCAGTCGGTCTCGGCACGGCAGGTTTTGTTAGCGGTTCTCATCGCTCTACACGATTGAGGTATGATTTCCATGAGTGAACATCAAGGGCTGTCTGCCAGCCCCAGCGAATGGCCGCGGGCGTTGTTCTATGTCGCCCTGCTGTTTTCCGTGTACCAGATCGTCACTGCCGCATTCCACCCGGTTTCCAGCCAGGTGCTGCGCGCCGGACACGTCGGCTTCCTGCTGTTGATGGTATTTCTCTGCTACCCGGCCAAAGGTAATGGTCGTCCCTGGCAGCCGCTGGCGTGGTTGCTCGGTCTGGCCGGGATGGCCACCGCGTTCTATCAGTGGTATTTCGAGGCCGATCTGGTGCAGCGCTCAGGCGATCTGACCACCAGCGATCTGTTCATCGGCATCACCCTGACGCTGCTGATCTTCGAAGCGGCGCGGCGGGTAATGGGCATCGCCCTGCCATTTATCTGCGCGATCTTTCTCGCCTACGGCCTGTTCGGTCAGTACCTGCCGGGCGATCTCGCCCATCGCGGCTACGGCTTCGACCAGATCGTCAACCAGCTGTCATTCGGCACCGAAGGCTTCTACGGCACGCCGACCTATGTCTCGGCGACCTACATCTTCCTGTTCATCCTGTTCGGCGCGTTTCTCGAACAGGCCGGCATGATCAAACTCTTCACCGACTTCGCCATGGGCCTGTTCGGCCACAAGCTCGGTGGCCCGGCCAAGGTGTCGGTGGTGTCATCGGCTCTGATGGGCACGATCACCGGTTCGGGTGTAGCCAACGTGGTCACCACCGGACAGTTCACCATCCCGCTGATGAAGCGCTTCGGCTATCGCCCGGCGTTCGCCGGTGCGGTGGAAGCCACCGCCAGCATGGGCAGCCAGATCATGCCGCCGGTGATGGGTGCGGTCGCCTTCATCATGGCCGAGACCATCAATGTGCCCTACATCGAGGTGGCGAAGGCCGCGCTGATTCCGGCGCTGCTGTATTTCGGTTCGGTGTTCTGGATGGTTCATCTGGAGGCCAAGCGCCTCAATCTGCGCGGCTTGCCGAAGGAACAGTGCCCTAGCGCCTGGCAAGCGGTAAAGGAGCGCTGGTACCTGCTGATTCCGCTGCTGGTGCTGGTCTACCTGCTGTTCTCCGGGCGTACGCCGATGTTCTCCGGCACCGTCGGGTTGGCCCTGACGGCCATCGTCATCCTCGGCTCGGCGATCATCCTGCGGGTGTCGTCGACCAAGATGCGCATGGCGTTCTGGGTCGCCCTGGGGATTCTTTGCGCTGGCTTCTTCCAGCTCGGCATCGGCGTGGTCTTCGGCGTGATCGCTGCGCTGGTGGCGGCCTGCTGGTTCATCAAGGGCGGCCATGAAACCCTGCAAGCGTGCCTGCATGCGCTGGTCGAAGGGGCACGTCATGCCATTCCGGTGGGCATCGCCTGCGCCCTGGTCGGGGTGATCATTGGCGTGGTGTCGCTGACCGGGATCGCCACCACCTTTGCCGGATACATCCTCGCCATTGGGCAGAACAACCTGTTCCTGTCGCTGGTGCTGACGATGATCACCTGCCTGATTCTGGGCATGGGCATCCCGACCATTCCCAACTACATCATCACCAGCGCCATTGCAGCACCGGCACTGCTCGATCTCGGTGTGCCGCTGATTGTGTCGCACATGTTCGTTTTCTACTTCGGACTGATGGCTGACCTGACGCCGCCGGTGGCGCTGGCCTGCTTCGCGGCTGCGCCAATCGCCAAGGAAAACGGCTTCAAGATCAGCCTCTGGGCAGTGCGTATTGCCGCGGCAGGGTTTGTCGTGCCATTCATGGCCGTGTATGACCCCGCGCTGATGATGCAGGGCGATAGCTGGATGGCGACGCTCTACATGTTTGTTAAGGCCAGCCTGGCCATCGGCCTGTGGGGCGTCGCGGTGGTGGGCCACCTCAGCCTGCCGTTGGCCTGGTGGGAGCGCCTGCTTGCCTTTGGCGCTGGCGTGTCGCTGATTCTGGCACTGCCCATCAGTGACGAAATCGGCTTCGCCGTCGGCCTGTTGCTGATCGGTCAGCACATCTGGCGCGCCCGTCGCCGTCCGGCAGCGGCTGCCGCGTGATCGGCCTGTGCCTGGGTTTGGCTGGCGCGGTATGGGCAGAAGTGCCCACGCCCAGCTTCACCCTGGCCTGGACGCACACCATCGAGAAGATTCGCTGGGAGGAGGATTACCGCGTTACGCCTGAGGGATTGCTCCTCGGCGAGGCGCGGGTCAAGGGTTCCGGGGCCGGTATGGAGATTCCAGACGGCGCCGAACTGCGTGAGGGCAGCTGGCACTACCAGCGTCAGCTACCACCCTTGCAACCGCTGCGTGTGGGGCGAACCCCCGAAGCAGGGGATTACCAACTGTGTTTCAACCAGCGTTGCCACTTCATGAGTGAATGGCTCGGCCCGCCACAAGCGACCCAGCCGGCGTTGGAACTCTGGAGCTGTGAGCAAAGCTCCCCGGCCGCCTCGGCGGCAGGCCAGGACGACGGCTAAGGCTGCGTTCGCTCCCGGGCCACAAGCCTTGGTTGTTGTAGAGGAGAACCCCCATTTGGCCCAGCCGGTGGGGGTTTTGTTTTTTCTGGCTCTGCTCAGGTTCCCGCCCCGTAGGGTGCGCCGTGCGCACCAAGGCAGGCTGCGAAATCCTGTCCGCGCAGCGCACCCTACGGGGCACTTTGCGCTGGTGCAGAATCTTGCTTATGGCCCGGGGTTGGTTATCTTGGCTGGCCTGATAGGCCCGCCCCGATTTTCGTGATTACCGAGCAGGACGCCAATGAGTTACACCACCTATTACCTGGAAATGCAGCACCCCGAACAGATCCGCGCCAAGCCGTTGCCGGTGGATTTGAGCGTTGTCGGATGTGCGTACAAGCAGTTTCAACTCAATCGTTTTCTCTACCAGTTGGTTGGCGAGCCCTGGCAGTGGACCGACAAACTCAGCTGGACGGATGCGCAATGGCGCGAATTGATCGAGCAATCCAACCACCGCACCTGGGTGGCCTATCACCAGGGCGCCATCGCCGGGTATTACGAGCTGCTGCGGGATGCTGACGGTGCGGTGGAGATTCTTTATTTCGGCCTGGCCGAGGCTTTTTTCGGTCAGGGTTTCGGCGGTCCGCTGCTGACCCACGCGCTGCAGTCGGCCTGGAGCTGGCCTGGCACCACGCGGGTCTGGGTACACACCTGCAGCCTCGATCACCCCAGCGCACTGGCCAATTACCAGGCCCGCGGCCTGCGCATTTACCGTGAGGACGTGACGCCCGCAAGTTAGGCAAGGGTGCGTGAAAACGCAGTCTCGCGATTTAGATAAGAATTCTTATCATTTAGTTGACGCTCAGGGCGCTCTGCTGCGAAAATCTTGTCGATAATTATTAGCATTACGATCTGGCGATTAAACGCCGGACGTTGACGTGCTGGTGACCACTTCCTGCAACCAAGGACGACCCTGCAGGCATTCGATATTTCGCATTGGGGAGAGTCCTGTGTTTTCCAGAAAGACCCGTCTTGCCGTGGCCGTCGCCGCCGCCTGCAGTTTCAACCATGCCCTGGCAGCTGAAGACGCGGCGGTGCAGCTTGATGCCCAGACCGTGGTCGGCAGCGCCAATGCCGAGCAGCCCGACAGCTACAAGGCTGTACCAAGCAGCGCTGCCACCAAGCTGGAACTGACGCCACGACAGACGCCGCAGTCGATCTCCACCATTACCCGTGCTCAGATCGAAGACTTTCAGCTCAACAGCGTCAACGATGTGCTGAAATTTACCCCCGGTGTGACGGTTGAGGAGATTGAGACCGACCGTACGTACTTCACCTCGCGTGGCTTCGACATCACCAACTTCCAGTTCGATGGTGTTGGTATTCCGTTCTCTTCCGGCAACCAGGATGGCTCCATTGATCTTGCTCCGTTCGAGCGTATTGAAGTGCTACGAGGCGCCAACGGCCTTATGAGCGGCAGCGGCAACCCGTCTGCTACCGTCAACTTCGTGCGCAAGCGCCCGACTGTCGCGCCGCAGGCGCGCGTGGATTTGACCGCTGGCTCATGGGACGAGCGTCGCATCCAGACCGATGTCTCCGGCGCGCTAACTGACGAAGGAAACGTCCGCGGCCGGGCGGTCTACGCCAACGAAAACAAGAACTCCTACCTCGATCGCTACTCACGCGAGGTCAACGTGTTCTACGGTGTGCTCGAAGCCGATTTGAGCCCTGATACCCTGTTTTCGATCGGCTATAGCCTGGACAAAAACCACGCCGACAGCCCTTTGTGGGGCGCGCTGCCGCTGTTCGACTCCGCTGGCAACCCAACTCGCTTGTCGCGCTCGACCAGTACGGCTGCCGACTGGTCATGGTGGAACAATCAGGAGGAGCGCACGTTCGGCGAGCTGACTCACAGCTTCGCCAATGGCTGGCAAGCCAAAGGCAACGTCACCTACGTGAAGAAGAAGAGCAACTCGGAGCTGTTCTACGTTTTCGGTACTCCGGATGAGTCGACCGGGGAGGGGCTATCTGGCTATCCATCGGAATACTCGGCCGATATCCATCAATGGGTGGCTGATGTGTCGGTCGGTGGCCCTTTCAGCCTGGCAGGACGAGAGCACGAGCTGGTACTTGGTGCCAACTGGTACAAGTCCGAAGTGGAAGAGCTGTCGCGCTACATCCCCGGGTTCTCCGTCGCCGTACCCTCGGATGACATCTACAACGGGAATTTCCCCAAGCCGACCGGCTGGGGAAGTTTGGATGGCGGCGAGTATGAGGACAAGCAGAAGAGCTTCTACTCGGCCGCGCGTTTCAGCCTGACCGAGGAACTGTCCTTCATAGCGGGTGCCCGCTCGATTGAGCTGAAGAGCGACGGCTTCTCCTATGGTCAGGATCGCACGCGCAAGGACGAGTCCATCCTGCCCTACGCCGGCTTGGTCTATGACCTGACTGACCAATACTCGCTCTACGCCAGCTACACCGAGATATTCAATCCGCAGAAGGAAGAAGGGGCTGACCTCACGCGCCTCGACCCGATAGAGGGCGAAAACTACGAGGTGGGCGTGAAGGGAGAGCTGCTGGACGGCAAGCTGAACGTCTCGGCTGCGGTATTCAAGACCAAGCAGTCCAATGTCGCCGAGTCCCTCCGCTTCGATCCGGTCAGTGGCAAGCAACTCTACGAGGGTGCCGATTATCTGAGCGAAGGCTATGAACTGGAGGTGTCCGGTGAGGTACTGCCGGGTCTGCAAGTCATGGGCGGCTATACCTACGTCGACATTCAAAATTCGGATCACAGCCATGGCCGTACCTATGCGCCGAAGCATATGCTGCGTGCCTCCAGCAGCTACCGGATCCCGCAGCTTCCGCAGCTGAAGGTCGGCGCCAACCTCAGTTGGCAGGATGACGTCTATCGCGACGTGGCGTTACCCGATGGCAGTGCCGGACGGATCAAGCAGGATGCCTATGCCCTGGTCGGGCTGATGGCGGCTTATGACATCGATCCGAGTTGGACCGTTTCGGCCAACCTCAACAACCTGACCGATGAGAAGTACCTTTCCAGCCTGTATTGGGAGCAGGGCTTCTATGCCGCGCCGCGCAACGCCAGCATGACTGTCAGCTGGAAATACTAAAAAAGCTACCGTGCCGGCACCGAACAGGTCGCCGGCATGTTGCCAATTATTGTGACGAGAAAGCCCATGCGTTCCGCCTTTGTTGTGCTGCACCGCTGGTTTGGCCTGTTTATCGCGGTGTTCCTGTTCGTTTCCGGCCTAACAGGCGCCGTGATTTCCTGGGATCACGAGATCGACGAATGGCTTAACCCGCAGTTGTTCGAAGCGCGCAGCGAAGGGCCGGCACAAACGCCGCAGGCCTTGGCTGCGCAATTAGAAGCGCGTGACCCGCGCTTGCAGGTCGGCTTTATGCCGCTCTACACCGAGCCGGGCCATGCCTTTGGCGTCAGCGTCAATCCACGTGTCGATCCGGCCACCGGCAAGGCCTATGAACTGGACTTTAACCAGGTGGCCCTCGACCCTGTAACAGGCGAGGAGCAGGGCCGGCGGATGTGGGGCGAGGTGTCGCTGAGCCGCGAGAACCTGATGCCGTTCCTCTACAAGCTGCACTACAGCCTGCACATTCCCGACGGGTTTGGCATGCAGCTGGGCATTCTGCTGTTCGGCATCGTCGCGATTGTCTGGACCCTGGATGCTTTCATCGCGCTGTGGCTGTCGTTTCCCAGCTGGCGGGTCTGGCGTAAATCCTTTGCCTTTCGCTGGAAGCAGGGCGGCTACAAGCTGAACTTCGACCTGCATCGTTCCGGCGGCGTGTGGATCTGGGGCCTGCTGCTGATTCTGGCGGTCACGTCGGTGTCGATGAACCTCAACGTGCAGGTGACGCGGCCACTGGTTGAGCTGTTCTCGCCGCTAACCCCCAGCCCGTTCGCCAGCCGCACCCCGGTCAGCCTCGACGAGCAGAAGCAACCGGGCATCAGTCGCACTGAAGCACTCCAGCTGGCGCAGACCGAGGCTCGACGTCTGGGCCTGGAGAAGCCGGCCGGTGGCCTGTTCTACTCACCGGAGTTCGATGTGTACGGGGTGGGTTTCTACACCGCGGAGAACGATCACGGCGACGGTGGCCTGGGCAATCCGTGGCTGTATCTGGACGGCCAGAGCGGTGCCATTGCGGGCACGCAGATTCCAGGCAGTGGCAGTGCCGGGGATATCTTCATGCAGGCGCAGTTTCCCCTGCATTCAGGGCGAATTCTCGGTTTGCCCGGGCGTATTCTGGTGTCGTTACTCGGCCTGGCGGTGGCGATGCTGTCGCTGACGGGCGTGGTCATTTGGGCCAAGAAGCGTCGTTCGCGGGTACTGGCCACGCAACGTTCGCGCACCTTGGACGTGCAGGCGCTCGCCTAGTCCAGGGCGTACTTATCCTTGAGGCGGCGTACCAGCGTCGGGTTATCGCGTAAGAAGGCGTCGAACTCGGCGATTACCTCCGGGTGCTGCAGGCTGGAAAGGGCGTAATGGCCGTCAGCGTGCGGCAGGCTCGGGTCGAAGACCAGGGCGTCAGCGGGCAATTGCTCGGCCTGGAGCACGCTGCGCGCCACCAGTGGGTTGACGTAGATGGCATCCACCCGGCCGTTGATCGCCATCCGTAGCAACGGTGACACCTGATTGCTCAGGTTCACCGTCATCTGCCCACTTTCGATCTGCGGGATGTAAGGCCAGGGCGTGAAACCCCGCTGGGTACCGAGCACTCGGATTCGTTCTACCCCCTTGCCGAGATGTTCGGGACGCACCAATACGCCATCGATATAGGTGGCGGCTGCCTGGCTGTAGTAAATCCGGTAACCCCGTTTCTGGTCGCCATTCCATTGCGGGTCGTCGGGGAATTTGAAATCCACCTTGGCAGCGAGGAAATCCTTGAGCAGGCGCCGCACGGGCAACGGCACGTAGATGAACTGATGGCCTTCGTGGGCGGCGAACGCGTCCAGCAAGTCGCGACCATAACCCTGATATTCACCAGCCTCGATCATCGATATTGGCTTATACGGCTGCAATTCGACGCCGACCTTATAGGTCTGCGCGACTGCCGGGCCACTCAATAGGCCACAGATGATAATCAGCGAAAGCGCACCGTTCATTGCGAAGCCTCGGAAAGCGGGGCTGTAGAAGTTGGGTTTACCTTAGCGTGCGTACCTTTCCTCTCCAAGCCGACGAACGCGGCAATAGCCGAACGGTAGAGACCTCGCTGCAGCCGTAGCTCGCTAGCACTGTGCACCAACCGCTGGAAGCCTGGGTGCCGCTGCGCTAGGGTTAGCCACTTTTTTGCGCTGGCCGTCGGGCCTTTCAGGGAGCGTTGCGCATGGCTGGAGTCGAGGCGTGGATGTGGTGGGCGGGGGCGTTGGCGGTAGCCGTCGGCATTGCCGGCGTGTATTGCTATAACCGGCTGGTATTCAACCGCCACCGCGTCGCCGAAGCCTGGAGCGGCATCGACGTCCAGCTCAAGCGGCGCTCCAGTCTGGTTCCCAGCCTGGTCACGTGCGTAAAGCTGTATATGGCTCATGAGCGCGACACCCTGGAGTCGCTGGTGCAGCAGCGCGCCAATGTTGGCCACCATGAATCCGATCCGGTGAACGTGCGTGGCTTAGCTGAAGGCCAGCTGTCGAATGCGCTGCTGCGGGTTTTCGCCCTGGCGGAGAGCTACCCACAACTGAAGGCCGATGCCAATTTCCTGGCCCTGCAGAAAAGCCTCAGCGAACTCGAAGAACAGATCCAGATGGCGCGTCGTTACTATAACGGCGCGGTGCGCGAGCTCAACATCCAGGTTGAGTCGGTACCCAGCAACCTGGTGGCCCGTGCGTTCGGCTTTGCGCCCGCCGCCTACTTCGCCCTGGGCGACGCCCGTGAAGGGCAGTCACCGGCACTGGAGCTCTGAGATGGCCGGTTATCTGAAACGCGCGGCACTGCTGCTTGGATTGATGCTGGGCCCGGCGCTGCCGACGCTGGCGGATCAGCGCGAACGTATAGAGAGCTTTGCCGTCGAGCTGCAGGTCGAGGCCAACGGCGATCTGCTGGTGACCGAACGTATCGGTGTATGGGCCACGGGCGAGGCGATCCAGCGCGGGATTTTTCGCGACTTTCCGGTGCGCTCGATCAACGCGCTGCTGCTCAACCAGAAGGTTGGTTTCGAGCTGCTCGACGTTCGTCGCGACGGGCTGCCCGAAGCCCATTTCAGCGAACGGGTGAACGCCGTGCAGCGGATTTATGTTGGCGACTCGAACGTGCTGTTAGAGCCCGGTCGCTACCTGTACGAGCTGCGCTATCGCACGACCCGCCAGTTGCTACAGCGCGATGGCGAAGACGAGCTGTACTGGAATGTCACCGGCAATAACTGGCAGTTCCCAATTGAGCAGGCCAGCATTCGCGTCACCTTGCCCAAGGGCGCGGTCGCCCATGCGGTCGAAGGCTATACCGGTTGGCGCGGCGAGCAGGGCAAGGATTATCGGCTGGTTGAACAGCAGGGCGCGCAGCTGCAGCTGGCCACCACCCGTGAGTTGCAACCCGGCGAAGGCTTTACCGTCGCCATCGCCTGGCCGGCGGGCCTGGTGCCACAACCGGATCGACTGACCCGATTCAGCTGGTTGCTCGGTGACAACCCGGGCACAGCAATCGGCCTGGTCGTGTTGATCGGCGTTCTGCTGTTCTATCTATGGCATTGGCGGCGGGTCGGCCGCGACCCCCGCAAGGGCGTGATCATTCCGTTGTTCGAAGCGCCTTCGGGGCTGTCGCCGGCGGCGCTTGGCTATGTCTGGAATCGGGGTTGGCGCAACGGTTACGACGAGGTTCGCGCCCTGACAGTGGCCCTGACCAGCCTGGCGATAAAAGGCGCGATCCTGATGCAGGACGCGAAAAGCGGCAGTGGTTTCATCCTGCGTCTGGGAGCGGGCGGGCAGCCATTGTCCAGAGGCGAGCAGCTCGCGTTGCAGACGCTATTCAAGAATGGCAAAAAGCCGGAGTTGAGCGTAGGCGGGAGCTACCAGCCACGCCTGGCGACAGCGGTGTCGGCCTTGCGCGCGACGCTGGAGAAGGAGCAGCGTGACGCCTGTTTCAAATTCAACCGGGGCATCTGGTGGTGGGGCGTTGCAGTGATTGTCCTCGGCATCGTGGTAACCCAGATCGCCGGACTCGAAGGCAGCGATGAAATCGGCTTCGTCATATTCACGCTGGTGTTTACGTTCGCTTTTGGCGTTCCCGGGCTTATCACCCTGATCTTGGCAGTGCGCGGCCTGTTCTCGCGTGACGCTGCGAGCGATACCCGTTTTTATGCCATCTTCGGGGTGATTTTTGGCAGCGTGGGCCTTGCGTCGCTGGCGGCCATGCACACTGTTGTCGCCCCCTTCAACCTGGGCCTGGTGCTGGCCATGGTGGCGGTTTGCGTGGCGTTCCGCAGTTGGCTGGAGGCGCCGACGCTGCGCGGCCGCGCGTTGCTGGACCATATCGAAGGCTATCGCGACTACCTGGCCCTGGCCGAAAGCGACACCCTGGCGCGGGCAGGCAAGGCGCCCGCCATGAGCATCGCGTTGTATGAACAGCATCTGCCCTATGCCATGGCGCTGGGTGTCGAACAGCAGTGGAGCGAGCGGCTCGATCATGCTTTGGCGAGTGGCCTGATCGATACCCGACAGGCGTATCGACCGGACTGGTACAGCAATGCGCGGACCTTCAGCAGCCCGCAGGGCCTTTCCGAGCGCCTGACCAGCGGTTTGAGTACCGCAACGGCGAGCTCCGCATCGGCGCCCGCCAGCGCCTCGTCGTCCGGCGGCTCATCCGGGGGTGGCTCATCCGGCGGGGGAGGCGGTGGCGGCGGCGGTGGGGGTTGGTAGCATTTATTGCCGATGCGAGCCGTCTCGCATCGATTAAGTGCACAGCGTTATTGCAGCGTCTTGCTCATGGCAAATCGCTGCAAGGCCACCGCGCCGCGTAGCACCGTCTGCGCTTCCGTTACGGCGAACCCCTGCTGCGCAAAGAATGGCCGCGCCACCAGGCTGGCTTCGGTAAATATCGTGGCGTTGCCCGCGGTGGCTAGCTGCTGCTCGGCATCTTGATAGAGCGCCCTGGCGACGCCCCGGCGAGCATAGGCCGGTGAAGTGAACAGCAGGTCGATATGACCGTCCAGGCTGAAGCCGATAAACCCCGCGAGCTTGCCGTCGTCGTCGGCAAGCCGAACCTGCAGCGTTGCCAGACGCATTTGCCAGCCTTCCCGGTCGACCTCCTCTGGCGCCCAGGCCGCGCGCTGAGCAGCGTCGTAATGCGTCGCGGCCAGCATGTCGACCGCCTCGGTGAACAACTCGATGATCGCAGCGAGATCATTGGGCTGATAGTCGCGCAGAAAGAATTCAGCAGATGACGGCATAAGCGATCCTCGGGAAAAGCGTCGGCCATTTTCAGCGCTGACGCTTGGCGCCTCAAGCATAGGACTGCCGTTGCTGGAGATAGCACAAATACCTATGCGGTCACTGTAGGCTGCAATTGTCGAAACGGCAGTTCCACGTGAAACCCCTATAAATGCTGGCTTGCAGTGCATAACGAACTGAAGGCGAGCGCGCTGGTAGCCGAATGCTCAGATTTCGATGCAGTCGCTTTGCTCGTACCAGCGCCAAGTAAACGCATTTAATGTTATGTTATAACCTATTATTCGGCGGCAGACCCGTGAAACCGACAGTGTCTTGGCCAAGCGGAAGCACCTTCACCTGACCACCACCGAACAAAAAGTGCCAGGAACAACGCGAAAAACACCTGCGTCACGCCGAACCCTGATGGAGCCTGAAACCATGAACAATCGCCTTCCCGTAACCGTGCTCTCCGGCTTTCTCGGCGCCGGTAAAAGCACCTTGCTCAACCATGTACTGAAGAACCGCGACGGCCTGAAGGTCGCGGTGATCGTCAACGACATGAGCGAGATCAATATCGACGGCAGCGAGGTGCAGCGCGATGTCAGCCTCAATCGCGCCGAAGAGAAGCTGGTGGAGATGAGCAACGGCTGCATCTGCTGCACCCTGCGCGAAGACTTGTTGGAAGAAGTGGGCCGCCTGGCCCGCGATGGCCGCTTTGATTACCTGCTGATCGAGTCCACCGGTATCTCCGAGCCCTTGCCGGTGGCCGAATCCTTCACCTTCCGCGATGAGCAGGGCCAGAGCCTGGCCGACTTGGCGCGCCTCGATACCCTGGTAACGGTGGTCGATGGGGTCAACTTCCTGCGCGATTTCCACGAGGCCGACAGCCTGGCCAGCCGCGGCGAAACCCTCGGCGAAGAGGACGAGCGTTCGATCACCGATCTGCTGATCGAGCAGGTCGAGTTCGCCGACGTGATCCTGGTCAGCAAGATCGATTTGATCAGCAGCCATGAGCGCGAAGAACTGATTGCCATCCTGCGCGGGCTCAACACCCACGCCGAGATTCTGCCCATGGCCATGGGCGCAGTGCCGCTGAGCAAGATCCTCAACACCGGGCGTTTCGACTTCGAACGTGCCGCCCAGGCGCCCGGCTGGCTCAAGGAGCTGCGCGGAGAGCACCTGCCGGAAACCGAGGAGTACGGCATCGCCTCCACCGCTTACCGCGCCCGGCGGCCGTTCCATCCCGAGCGCTTTTTCACCTTCATCAACCGCGAATGGACCAATGGCCGCCTGCTGCGCTCCAAGGGTTTTTTCTGGCTGGCCAGCAAGTACCAGGAAGCGGGGAGCTGGTCCCAGGCTGGCGGTCTGATGCGCCACGGGTTTGCCGGACGCTGGTGGCGTTTCGTGCCGAAAAGCCAATGGCCGACGGACGACGAAGGCCTGCAGGCGATCATGAAAAACTGGGAAACGCAGACCGGCGACTGCCGCCAGGAGCTGGTGTTTATCGGCCAGAACATCGACTTCGCCCAGCTCTGCGCCGAATTGGACGCCTGTCTGCTCGACGATGCGGAAATGGCTCAGGGCGCCGACGCCTGGCTGACGCTGCCCGATCCATTCGGCCCCTGGGTCGAGGAGGAGGCCGCCTGATGCTCGCGCCGCGACTCAAGCAACCGCTGACCCAGGTGGCCAGCGATCAAGTGGATGTGTTCTGCGAGGTGCTCCAAGATCACATCAATCTGTCGCTCTGGCAACGCCAACTGCCGGCGCAAATCGCCGACTTCGCCACGTTGTTATTGGCCATGGGCCAACCCTTGGCAGAGACCCTGACCCTGGAATTGCCAAGCGCCGATCCCGAGCCCGAACTCGGCGAGCTGCTCGGCCATTACCGCGACCTGCCCGGCCACGGGGCTTTTATCGCCGATGTCGCCTGGCTGGTCGGCGCCTTTGCCTGCCTGGTCGACGCCCGGTGCATTGGCCTGCGCTTGCGCACATTGGACAAGGCGATGTGCCCGCGTTTTCATGTCGATCATGTGCCGCTGCGACTGATCACCACCTATGCCGGGGTCGGTAGCCAGTGGCTGGACGAGGGCGTTATGGCGCGTCAGCGCCTCGGCGACCCAACTGCGGAACCGCAGGATGCGGCGCTGATACAGTGCGCCGCGGTCGGCGATGTGCTGCTGGCCAAAGGCGAGAAATGGATAGGCAACGAGGGTGGTGGGTTGATTCACCGGTCGCCGCAGCCGCCGGAAGGGGAGCGGCGGTTGTTGTTGACGCTGGATTGGCTGGCCTGACGTGGGAGTCAGGGGTATTGGCGCTTAACGCGCCATCCACACCCCTTTGCTCTGCTGCTCGCAGAAGGGCTTGAGATAAGCGGCATCGGTGGCCACGCCGTAATAGTGCACGTCCTGCTTGTAGGGCGTGCCGCCGACGGTAGAGTTGCGGCATACGCCGAAGGCGCCGATCGGGCACTGCTCGACGAACTCGACGGCGACCTTCTGGCCCTTGAGTTGCGGCTGGCAAAAGCCGGTGCGAAACAGAGTGGGCGGGATGCTGCGGTTCTGCTGGCACACCTTGACGTCCAGACGCTCGGCCTGGCTGCGCACGATGCAGGCCTCGCCCCATGCCAGGCTGGACAGAATGGACAGGCCCAGCAGTACACATACGCGCATTGAATTGCCCCTGAATGACTGTGCGGCGACTCTACCACGGCGCTTTTAGCTCGTCTGCGCATCGGCGGTCGCCCGTTGCAGGCCATATAGCCTTCTTGCCCTCTGCAACGGCCGTATGCCTTTCCCTATCGCGTCCGGAACTGCACCATAAGGCCCATGCTGAAAAACATCCCGACCCATGTGATCGCCGGCCCGTTGGGTGCCGGCAAGACCAGCCTGATCCGCGCGTTGCTTGGCCAGCGTCCGGCCGACGAACGCTGGGCGCTGCTGATCAACGAATTCGGCCTGATCGGCCTGGATGCGGCGCTGCTTGGCAGCTCTGACGAAGGCGTCGTCATGAGCGAGGTGGCCGGCGGCTGTGTCTGCTGCGTCAACGGCGTGCCCTTTCAGGTTGGCTTGAGCCGGCTGCTGCGCAATGCCAAACCGGATCGCCTGCTGATCGAACCTTCCGGCCTCGGCCACCCGCTGCAGTTGTTGGAGCAGCTACGTGCCGCGCCCTGGGCCGGCGTGCTGGCCGTGCAGGCACCGGTGCTGGTGCTGGATGCCGCAGCCCTGGCCCATGGAGAACCCTTGCCCAGCAGCCAGCAGGCGACACTGAGCAGTGCCGGTTTGCTGGTGCTGAATAAGGCCGAAGGGCTCGATACCGCGGCGAAGGCGCGTGTCCAGACGCAATTGCCCGAGCGACCGCTGTTCTGGACCCGGCAGGGCGAGTTGCCGCTGACGCAGTTGCCAGGCTTCGCCGCCAAGGCCGATTTCAGCCCAGGCCCGCTCGAACTGCCCGCTACCGCGGCGCCGCTGGCGCAGATCTGGCGTAATCCGGCCGAGCCGATCTGCCAGTTCCAGGACCGCCCGGAAGGCTGGAGCATCGGCTGGCGCTGGCACCCCAGCCAGCGTTTCGAGCTGATGCGGGTGCAGCAGTGGTTGCACACGCTGCCCTGGCTGCGCGCCAAGCTGGTGCTGTACAGCAACGCCGGATGGCTGTCGGCGAACGCCGTTGCAGGTCCGTCCGCCGTCCTGCACTGGCAGAACAGCGAATGGCGCAAGGACTCGCGGCTGGAACTGATATTTCGCGAAGCGCAGGACGTCGCCGATCTGAGCCGCCGCTTCAGCGACTGCCGGCTGACTGATCCGGTGCTATAACGCCATGGCTTCGACCGCCAGGCCCGCCAGCAGGATTGCCACGCAAAGCATGCTGATGCGCAGCGCCCAGGGCGAGGTCAGGCAGTCCATCAGCTGATGGTGTGGCTGTGCGCGCAGCTCGCTGAAGGCATCGTCGAAGCGCGGGTCGATGCTATTTGCGAAGTGACGGCTGCGGTACAGCAGGCGCCGTGCGTCGACCATCTGGCTGTACAACGGCAACTGGATGGCGAACTGAACCTCGCCATCGACCCTCGGCCCGATCTCGCTGACCAGGCACTGGATGCCGTGGCCTTGCAGGCGTTCTTGCAGGTGGTGAAGAAATGCGGAATGGGGGGATTCGGTCAGAACGAACATCGCCAGTCATCCTTGAGGCGCGGTGTGGGAGTCGATATTGTGGCGCGCCCGGGGCTGACTGGCGAGTTTCGCCGCCGGCACGCCTAGCAGGCCGTTGAAAAACTACCTACGTTGGCAATACTGCGTTAAAAAACAGGCCGGGACTCGGCGTCTCGGAATGCTCATTTACAGCACGTAAACTCCGCTTCCTCGCCTGTTTTTGCCTTGTCTTGCCTGCCTCGCCTACGTTTTCAACAGCCTGCTAGCCAATCCTCCATCGCGCGTGTATTCCCATGCAGTTAAACCAATGGTGCCACTCCACTTCCGCCGGTTTTACCCTTCGCGGCTGGCATTCGCCGCCGTCGGGCAAACCGCTGTTGCATTTTCTGCACGGCAACGGTTATTGCGGCCGCGTCTACACCCCGATGCTGAAGCTGCTAGCCGAGGATTTCGACCTGTGGTTGTGCGATGCGCAGGGCCATGGCGACAGCGATCACGGCGGCCGCTTCCATGGCTGGAACCGCAGTGCGGAGCTGGCCCTGGAGGCCTTTGCTGCGGGTCGCGAGGCCTTTGCCGAAGCGCCGGTCTACGCCCTTGGCCATAGCTTCGGCGGAGTGCTGACCAGCCTGATGCTGGCACAGCAGCCGCACCTGTTTCGCCGCGCCGTGCTGCTCGACCCGGTGCTGTTCTCGCCGGCGATGATTGGCGTCATGGCGTTGTCCGATGTGGTCGGTCTGAGCAGTCGCAACAGCATGGCGAGCAAGGCTCGTAAACGCCGCCAGCACTGGCCGGATCGGGCGGCTGCCCACGCGGCGCTGCACGGGCGCGGAATGTTTCGCGGCTGGCAGGAGGATGCCTTCGACGCCTACATCACCCATGCCCTGAAGGACACCGAGGCAGGCGTCGAGCTCAAGTGCCGGCCGACCCGCGAGGCGGAGGTTTTCAGCTCTTTTCCCAAACGCCTGTGGCCCTCGCTGGCCAAGGTGACAACGCCGACCCAGGTGCTCTACGGCGAACGCAGTTATCCATTTGTAGCCAAGTCGGTAGCGCGCTGGTGCGCGAGCAATGCGCACGTCCAGGGCCAGGTAGTGCCCGGTGGGCACTGCTTTATGCAGGAACGCCCGGCGGACAGCGCGGCGCGGGTGACCGACTTCCTTCTGCAGCGCGGTTGAACGATGCCGACGACGCGCGAGGATATCTGGCTGGCGTTGTCCGAGCTGTGGCTCGACACCGAGCCGGACGCGGCAGGTCTGCGCCGGATCGCCGCGGTCCTCCGTGACAGCAGGCTCAGCGACGCTGAGCTAGAGGCGATCTTTTTCTACGAAGTGGCGCCAGTGGTCTGGCTCAATCACTGGGCGACGGCGGGCGTGTGGGCCGGCTTCGAGCCGCGCTGGCTGGTGGCCGGTTGCCGGCGCAATCAGCAGCGGGGGCGCGGGCATCGGTGGCTGTGCAGGTTGCTGCGGCGGCCGATGACTTACGCCTGCGCGGCGCAGTGGCGACAGATTGGTACCGAGCTTGAGCGCGCCGCCAGCTCGCGGGCGCCAGGCTAGTCGCCCGGAGGCTGACCTTCCGGCCGGCTGCGCCAACGCTCCAGTTCGATGATCTGCGCGCTTTCCTGAGCCGGCTCGCGGAACGGATGGGGCGCCAGTTCGATGCGGCCCGGATGGCGGCCGAACATGACGATGCTGCCGGTGTGACGCTGTTCGCCGGTCACGGTGAATTCGAAACTGTAGACCCGCGCCAGACGCTTGTTGCCGCGTGCGTCCGCCAGCAGGCCGATCTTGCGCAATGCGACGTTGCCATCGAGCAACTCGACGTCGAGTTTGGCGCAATGCTGTTTCACCACCAGCAAGGCGCGTTCGCGAATGCCGTGGCCGTGCCACAGCCACATCGCGGCGCAAGCGAACAGCATCACCAGCAGCACATCAAACAGGTCGATCATCGCAACTCCTGAATCGATTCAACGCCTGGCGTTGCCAGCGAGGCTGCCATGGGCCTACTCGCCAGCCTGACTCAGGGCTTCATAGCGCTGCTGCAGTTCGCGGCGAATCTCCCGGCGTTGCAGCGCTTGGCGCTGGCGCCGCTGCTCGTCCGGAGTGCTGGGTTGCAGGGCCGGAACAGGCGCTGGCTGGCCCTTTTCGTCGACCGCCACCATGGTGAAGAAGCAGCTGTTGGTATGCCGCACCGAGCGCTCGCGGATGTTCTCGGTCACCACTTTGATGCCGATTTCCATGGACGTGCGGCCGCAATAGTTGACGGAGGCGAGGAAGGTCACCAGCTCGCCGACGTAGATGGGCTTGAGAAACACCACCTGGTCCACCGACAGGGTCACCACGTAACTTCCGGCATAGCGGCTGGCGCAGGCATAGGCGACCTCGTCGAGGTACTTGAGCAGCGTGCCGCCGTGCACGTTGCCGGAGAAATTGGCCATGTCCGGGGTCATCAGGACGGTCATCGACAGTTGGGCGTTTCCGGGGACCATAGTGCACTCGAGGAGGTGGGTGAGTTGGCGTGGCCGAAGCCAGCAGGTCGGCGGCCCCATGATAGACGAAACCTCGATGCGATCCTGTTGCAGCATCACGGCGCGTGGTTAAGCTAACGCTCTTTCTCTTCGCCAGGTGCTCGCCATGTCCTTTCGTTTTGCCCTTCTCGCCTGTCTGCTGCTGGCTCCCGGCGCCTCGGTTCTTAGCGCCGATCAGCAGTGCGAGAGCGCCACCAGCTGCAATCAGGCGGGTACCGCAGCTTATAAGGCGGGACGCTACCCGCAGGCCATCGAGCTGTTCGAACGCCAGCTACGGCGCGCGGATGGTGCGGGTCTGGAGCTTGCCCTGAACAATCTGATACTGGCCAATCTCAAGGCAGGTGACAGCGGCATGGCCAGGGCATGGCTGAGCCTGGCGCTGAGTGAGTATATGAACGGAGCCGCGACGCGGCACCATCTGGCTAAGGTCGCCGAGGCAGTCGATTATCAGGCGCTCGGTGGCTCGCTCGAGGGTCGCTACCTGCGCTATGGCGGCCAGGCGGTGTGGAGCATGCTAGAGATTCGCAAGGCGGCCGATGGGGGTTTGCAGGCACAGTTTTCGCCACTGCGCGCTGGCGCTCAGATCGAGACGTACGGCCCGGCGGCGATCGGCGAGCTTGAAGGCCGCCTGCAAGGGCAGGGTGCGCACCGGGTGCTGCAGGATGCAGGCCTCGCCCCGCACTGCGCGGTCGAGCTGTTGCACGAAGGCCTCGATATCAGCGTCCTGGAAGTTATCGAGGCGGAATGCCAGGAGTACGGTGGGGCAGGTATCAGCGTCGCCGGGCGTTATTACAAAGTCAGCACCAGCGTTGAGCCCTGATGCAGACGATCGCGGCAGCAGTCAGGCGTGGGTCAGGTACCAGCGCCAGTCCTGCTCGCCGACTTCGCCCATGAACTGGCGGAACTCGTTCCATTTGATCGCCAGGAACACCTTGAGGAACTCCTCGCCCAGCGCCTCTTTGGCCCAGCTGGAGCTTTCCAGCGCGCGCAGGGCGGTCAGCCAATCGGTGGGCAAGGTTTCACGGGCTTGCTCGTAGCCGTTGCCGATGATTTCTTCGCCCGGATCGATCTGATTTTTGATCCCGTGATGGATGCCGGAGAGGATCGCCGCCGCCGCCAGGTACGGGTTGGCGTCAGCGCCGCAGATGCGGTGCTCGACATGCCGGCTGTTGGCCGGGCCGCCCGGTACGCGGAACGACACGGTGCGGTTGTTCACTCCCCAGCTCTTGGCCAGCGGCGCGTAGCTGTTGGCCTGGAAGCGGCGGAACGAGTTGGCGTTGGGGCAGAAGATTGCCAGGGCGTCGTTGAGTGTGGCCATCATCCCGCCGATGGCATGCTTGAGCAGCGGCGTGCCATAAGGGTCTTCGCTGGCCATCAGGTTGTTGCCGTCTTTATCCGCCAAACTTACGTGCATATGCAGGCCGCTGCCGGCCTGGTCGCCAAACGGCTTGGCCATAAAGCAGGCCTGCAGCCCGTGCTTGTTCGCCACGCCCTTGACCAGGCGCTTGTAGCGCACGCCTTCGTCGATGGCCTGCAGCGCGTCGAAGCGGTGCTCGAGGGTCAACTCGACCTGGCCCGGGGCGTACTCGGAAATCGCCGTGCGCACGGGTAGGCCCTGCACGTCGCAGGCGGCGTAGAGGTCGTCGAGGAACGGCTGCAGCTGCTCCAGCTCATACACGCCATACACCTGCGGCGCTTGCGGGCGCACGCCGTTCATCTGCAGCGCCGGTTGCGGGCGGCCATTGGCGTCGCGCTGTTTATCCAGCAGGTAGAACTCCAGCTCCACCGCCATCACCGGGTGGTAGCTGTCGGCCTTGAGCCGGTCGATGGCACGTACCAGTACATGCCGCGGATCGGCCGGCGCGGCCGGCATGCCCTGGATTGGGTGCATGCTTACCTGCAACTGGCCGGTCGGCGTGGAGCGCCAGGGTTGCAGGGTCAGGCTGCCGGGCAGCGGGTAGGTCCAGCAGTCGGCATCGGCCACTTCCCAGACCAGGCCGCTTTCTTCGACGTCTTCGCCCTGGATGGTCAGCGCCAGGATTGAGCTGGGCAGCGGCCGGCCGTTCTCGTAGATGGCCAGCAGCTCGTCGCGGTGCAGCAGCTTGCCGCGCGGGATGCCGTTGGCGTCGATCAGTATCAGCTCGATGCTGCGCACCTCCGGGTGGGCGGCGAGGAAGTCACGGGCTTCCTGGGGATTGGCGAATTTCATGGTGGTCTCTCACCTGATGGGCACGGTGTGCACCGGGGCGTAGGGTGGATGGCGCTTTATCCATCCACCGGGGATTGGTCTGTTGCCGGCGTGGCCTATTGGTGAATGAGAGGAGCGTCGGCTACGCGCCCCGATCCACCCTACGAAATAGCAGGCCTTATTCGCGGGCGCCGGGGATGGCCAGTAGCTCGGTGAGGGCCTGGTCGAGCATGCTGATCAGCTTGTCCACATCGTCCGCCGTGGTGCTCGGGCAGCACAGGGTCATGTTGTGGAACGGGGTAATCAGGATGCCGCGGTTGATCAGGTACAGGTGCAGGGCCATCTGCAGCTCGTCGTGGAACGCCGCCTCGGCCTCGGCGCCGGTTTTCGGCGAGACCGGGCAGAACTGGAATTCGCTGCGTGCGCCCAGCTCGGTCACCGACCATTTGAGATCGTGCTTGCCGATCAGGCTGCGGAAGCCATCAGCCAGGCGCTTGGCCAGCGGCAGCATGTGTGCGTAGGCGGCTTCGGTCATCACCTGTTCCAGGTTGGCCCGCATGCAGTGCATAGCCAGGGCGTTGGCCGACAGGGTGGTGCCCATGCCGCTGTGACCGTGGCCATGGCTGCCCTCACTGGCCTTCTTGCGTGAGGCGGTCATGGCCTCGGCCATCGCCGCGCTGCAACCGAAGATGCCGCACGGCACGCCGCCGGCAATCGGCTTGCCGACCACGAAGAAGTCCGGCTCGAGGTTCCACAACTGGGTGCAGCCACCCATATCGGTGGAGATGGTGTGGGTTTCGTCAATGATCAGCAGCGCGCCGTATTTGCGGGTCAGCTCGCGGCATTTCTGCATAAAGCCAGGCTCGGGCAGGACCATGCCGATATTGGTCATCGCCGGCTCGCACAGCAGGGCGCAAACGTCGCCCTGGGCCAGCGCAGCTTCCAGCGCGGCGACATCGTTGAACGGGATCGAGCGGCTGTACTGGGTCAGGTCGTAGGCCTGGCCGACCAGGCCGGAACGCGGCACGGTTTCGCCGTCGATGCAGCGCACCATCACGTCGTCGACGGTGCCGTGGTAGCAGCCGTCGAACACCAGCAGGGTCTTGCGTTCGGTAATCGCGCGGGCCCAGCGCAGCACATAGCGGTTCGAGTCCGTGGCGGTGGCGGTAACCTGCCAGAACGGCAGGCCGAAGCGCGCGGCCAGCAGCTCGCCGCAGACCACTGCGTCTTCGCCTGGCAGCATGGTGGTCAGGCCGTTGTTGCCCTGTTCGGCGATGGCCTTGGCGATCGGGTCCGGCGAGTGGCCGAACATGGTGCCGGTGTCGCCCAGGCAGAAGTCGATGTATTCGTGGCCGTCGACGTCATAGAAGCGCGCGCCCTTGGCCCGCTCGACGAACAGCGGCACCGGCGTCGACCAGTCGGCCATCCAGTGCATCGGCACGCCGCCGTACAGCGAATTGCGTGCACGTTCGGCCAGGGCGACGGACTTCGGGTTGCGCGCAATGAAGCGTTGCCGCTCCTGGGCGGTGAAAACAGCAATGGCCGAATTGGCAATACCGCTGGCAGTCATGAGTGCACACCTGATGATTTTGCCAAATCATGGTTTTGTGATCACAGATAAGTCAATAGCTATGCGTTAAAGCCAATAATCGGCATATCCCACAAAATTTGTGATCACGATTAATGCGACCATCCGATGCTTGCGGCGCAGCCTCAGTCTCTGCAGACTGCACCGCAGCACAGGTTCGTTCAGCGTGGCGTACCGACGACGTCGGCGAGGTAGGGTCAGGATCAGATGGCGGATAACCTGCAGGAACTGCTGTACCAGCGCCTTCGTGGCGACCTGCTTGCCGGTCGTTACCGGCCGGGCGAACGCCTGAAAATCCGTGACCTGGCAGCTGCCTGGGGCACCAGTTCGATGCCGGTACGGGGCGCCTTGCAACGCCTGGTTACCGAGGGCGCGCTGGAAGGTGAGCAGCAACGTTCGGTGCGAGTGCCGGCGATGACTCGCGAGCGTTTCCAGCATATTTTTCAGGTGCGCCTGAGTCTCGAGGGCCTGGCCGTCGAGCTGGCCGCGACCCGCATCAGCAGCGCTGAAATCGACCAGTTGCAAAGCTGTATCGAGCGCATGGAGCAGGCCCTGGAGTTACGCGACGTACAGGCGTACCTGATCGATAACAGCCTGTTCCACCTGACCCTTTATCGCGCATGCGCCAACCCTATTCTGCTGCGCATGATCGAGTCGCTCTGGTTGCAGGTGGGGCCGTTCTTCAATCGGCTGTTTACCGAAGCCGATTTGTCGCTGCGCTTGAACGACTTTCACGAAGACGCTTTCAAGGCGCTGCGTGCGGGCGACGGCAAGGCGGCGCGGGCGGCCATGGAGCAGGACCTGAGCTTCTTCGGCCAGTTCCTGCTCAACCTGCTGGACCTGGAGCAGGCGGCGTCGCGTTAGGCGCGATGCCCGGCGATCAGCTTTCCAGCCAGACGTCGCGGGCCCAATGCCACACCGAATCCCAGCTTTCGTCTTCGCTGAGTTCACAGGTGTCGCCGTCCCACAGCACCACTGTGCCGTCGAGCTCGACGCAGTAGTAATTGCCGTGGTCTTCGCAGATCGGCACCAGCTCGCGCGACACGCCGAGCGACCAGGCCACCGACGCGACTTCCGGCAGGTAGGTATGGGATTGCGGGTCGGTGACGGTGACCGGCTCCAGGCGCCCGTACACCACATCGCTGACCTTGAGCAGGAACTCGCGCAATTCGAACGGCAGGTTGATCAGAATCTGTTCCTCGATCTCTACCAGCAGCTCTTCTTCCGGCAGCTCCAGCGGCACCGGCACCGGCTCGTTCAGTTCACGCAGTTGTTCGATGACTTCTTCCACGGTGCGGCCTCCACGATCAATTCGGTACGACGGCCCTGCGCATATCCAGCAGAGCGTCGCCATGGGCTGCCTTTTACCCTTCTCGTGAAAGGCTCACAAGAGCAGCCGCGATAAAACAAAAAACCCGGACCAGGTCCGGGTTTTCGTTGAAGCCTTGCTGCTATCAGCCGTTCTGGCGGATACCGGCGACCAGCCAGGGCTGGTTGTCGCCGCTTGCACGCTCGAGGCGCCAGCTTTCGCTGAAGGATTCGCCCTGATCGAAGCGCGAGGTCTTGGCCAGGCCGGTGAAGGTTAGCGTCGCGACGGTCTTGTCGCTGAGGTCGTCGACGCCATCCAGCTGCACGTCCAGGTTATCGATGTAAGTGGACTGGAAGCCGTCGCCCAGATCAGCCCGCTCACGCTTGAGGAACTCGAGCAGTTGCGGGGTGACGAATTCGGCGATCTTGTCCATCTCGTCGGCGTCCCAGTGCTGCTGCAGGCTGAGGAAGTGTTCGCGGCCGGCGGCGACGAAGCTCTTCTCGTTGAACCAGGCCGGAGCGTTGATCACCGGCTTGATCGCGGCAGCGCTGCCGCCGAAGATGCCAGCACCCGCTGCGGGCATTTCACGCTGCATCGGCGCACCGTTGGCCGTTACCGGGCCAGCCTGCTTGCGGCGTGCGGCCAGGAAGCGGAACAGCAGGAACGCGATCAGACCGAAGATCAGCATGTCCATGATCTGCAAGCCTTCGAAGCCGTCACCCATGAACATCGAGGCAAGCAGGCCACCTGCGGCCAGGCCGGCTAACGGGCCCAACCAACGCGATGCACCACTGGCGGCGGCGGGCTGACGACCGGCGGCCGGGGTGGCCTGCTGCGACTGCGGCTGGGCCTGGCGCGACTGGTGGCTCGGTGCCGAGCCAAAGGATTTGCCACCACCGAAACGCTTGGCTTCGGCATCGAAACTGAAGGTCATGGCCAGGCACATGGCCATGGCGATACTGAGAAAACGCTGCATTGTCGGCTGTCTCTTAGTGGGTGGAACGACGCGTAGTGAATAGAACTATGCGCGGCATCTTGCCCGCCGTCGCGTATGAAGGCCAGCGACAGAGTGTTTCGGGCTTTTGCTTTTGCCGGCTCCTGTGCAGCATGCTGCATGCATCATCTGACCGGGGTGGGGCATGTACATTCCAAAAACTTTCGCCGAAGACGATCTCGGCGTATTGCACGGGCTGATCGAGCAGGTTGGTCTGGCGACAGTCGTCAGCCACGGCGAGCAGGGCTTGCAGGCGAGCCACCTGCCATTGCTGCTGGTGCGCGAAGAGGGCGAGTTCGGCACGCTTTACGGGCATTTCGCCCGCGCCAACCCGCAGTGGCGCGCGCTGGCGGCGGGCAATGAGGCGTTGTCGATTTTTCAGGGCGCCGACGGTTACGTCAGCCCAGGCTTCTACCCGAGCAAGGCGACGCATGGCAAGGTGGTGCCGACCTGGAATTATCAGTCGGTACACGTCTATGGCCAGGCCGAGGTGTTTGACGAGCCGCAGCGCCTGCTGGCATTGGTCAGCCGGCTGAGCGAGCAGCACGAGCGTGGTCGCGCCCAGCCCTGGGCGGTCGGCGATGCGCCTGCCGAGTACATCGACAGCATGCTGCGCGCGATCGTCGGGTTCGCCATTCCGATCAGCCGGATCGAGGGCAAACTCAAGCTCAGCCAGAACAAGGACGCCGCCGATTTCTCTGGCGTGCAGCAGGGGCTGGCGCAGTCCGAGCGCGCGGAGGAACGGCGGCTGGCCGAGGTGATGGCGAAGATTCGCCCTTGAATCGCTACGGGGCATATCGCAACCCGTGCAGCGGATAAAGCAACGGAACCCGTAGGTTCCGTTGCTTGGCGCAGTCGCTCACGTTTACGCACGTCAGCCAGCGCCTAGCGCCAGTTGTACAGCTCCTTTTCGGAAATCTGGTGCATCAGGCTGACTTGGGCCTGAAACGCCTGCATCGACGCCCAGATGCGCCCGTTCAGTTCGTTCTGCGCTGCCAGCTCGCCGAGCACCACCGAGGTTTCCCGCTGCATGGCGTCAAGCACTTCGTCGGGGAAGCGCTTGAGCAGCGTGCCCTGTTGCTTGAGTTGGTCCAGCGCCATGGCGTTGTGGTAGACGTAGTCGTCCATCATGTCCTGGCTGGCGGCGCGCGCCGCTTCGCTGAGGATCGCCTGCAGGTCGGCCGGCAGGCTGTCGAGGGCTTTCTGGTTGATCAGCAGTTCCAGCACCGCCTGAGGTTCCTGCCAGCCCGGGTAGTAGTAGAACTTGGCGGCCTTGTGCAGGCCGAAGGCCAGGTCGTTGTATGGGCTGACCCAGTCGGTGGCGTCGATGGCGTTGCTCTGCAGCGCGGTGAATACTTCGCCGCCGGGCAGGTTGACGGTGGTCGCGCCGAGGCGGCTGAGCGCTTCGCCGCCCAGGCCCGGCATGCGGATCTTCAGGCCTTTGAGGTCATCCAGCGAGTTGATTTCCTTGTTGTACCAGCCGCCCATCTGCATGCCGGTATTGCCGACCACCATCGGCTTCACGCCATGGGGCGCGTAGGCTTCGTCCCACAGGGCCTGACCGCCGCCCTTGCTCAGCCAGGCGTTCATTTCCGAGGTCGACAGGCCGAACGGCACGGCGGTGAAGAACTGCGCAGCGGGTACCTTGCCCTTCCAGTAATAAGCGGCGCCATGGCCCACTTCGGCGGTGCCGCGCGAGACCGCGTCGAAGACTTCCAGTGGCGGTACCAGTTCGCCGCCGGCATACACCTTGATGGTCAGGCGACCGTTGCTCATGGTCTTGACCCGCTCGGCCAGGCGTTCGGCGGCAGTGCCCAGGCCCGGATAATTCTTGGGCCAGGCAGTAACCATTTTCCAGTGGAAGCTCTGCGCAGGTGCAGCGGCTTGCTCGGTACTGGCTTTTTCATCCTTGCAGCCGGCCAGCCCAAGGGTGGCAAACAGGGCGGTAGCGAGCAGCATCTGGCGGCGAATCATGGAGGCTCCTTAATTATTCGAATATGAAGCGTAACGGCGTAGGGCGGGTGCAAGCCGCTACTCGGGAAAAGCGCCACAGCTTGCAGAGGCCGTACTAGGTAGGGTGCGCCGCGCGCACCAGCGGTAGCGCGGGTTCCTGGTGCGCACGGCGCACCCTACGAGTGTGACGTAAGCCCTCGCCGGTGCCTGAATGCAACACCTAACAAGAACATAGCGTTTAAGTAACGTTAAAGCGCTTCCAGCTTGGCATAGCCGAGCATCAGCCACTTGCTGCCTTCGTCCTCGAAATTCACTTGCACCCGCGCCTGGGCGCCGGAGCCCTCGAAATTGAGGATGGTGCCTTCGCCGAACAACGAGTGGCGGACGCGCTGGCCGAGGTTGAAGCCGGTGTCTGGCACGGCGCTGCCGGCGAACAGACTGCTGCCGCTCATCGAGCTGCTGGTGAACGGCCGGCTGACGCTGTTCGACAGGCGCACTTCCTGGAGTAGATGGGGTGGCACCTCGCGCACGAAACGCGACACCTTGTTGTAGGTCTCGTTGCCATACAGGCGGCGCGTTTCCGCGTAGCTGATCACCAGGTTATGCATGGCCCGGGTGATGCCGACGTAAGCCAGGCGGCGTTCCTCTTCCAGGCGGCCGGGTTCTTCCAGGCTCATCTTGTGGGGAAACAGGCCTTCTTCCATGCCCACTAGGAACACCCTCGGGAATTCCAGGCCCTTGGCGCTGTGCAGGGTCATCAGCTGGATGCTGTCTTCATTCTCGGCAGCCTGGGTGTCGCCGGCTTCCAGCGAAGCGTGGCCGAGGAACGCGGCCAGTGGCGTCTGCTCTTCGTCACCGTCCGCGCCTTCATAGGAGTCGAACGCGCGTGCGGCGGACACCAATTCCTCAAGGTTTTCCACCCGTGCCTGGGCTTTCTCGCCCTTCTCGTCACGGTGATAGGCGAGCAGGCCGGATTGTTCGATGACCAGCTGCGCCATGTTGTGCAGCTGCATGCCTTCGACCTTCAGGGCCAGCGTGTCGACCAGCTCGACGAAGGCATTCAGCGCACTGGCGGCACGCCCGCTGACGACCTTGGTGCCGACCGCTTCGTGCAGCGCCGCCCACATCGACAGATCGTTGGCCCGGGCGAACTGGCGCAGGGTTTCCACCGTCTTCTCGCCGATGCCGCGCGCCGGCACGTTGATCACCCGCTCCAGCGCCGCGTCGTTGCCGCGCTGGTGGATCAGGCGCAGGTAAGCCATGGCGTTCTTGATCTCGGCGCGCTCGAAGAAGCGCTGGCCGCCGTAAATCCGATAGGGAATCTTCTCGCGCAGCAGCGCTTCTTCCAGCACCCGTGACTGGGCGTTGGAGCGGTACAGAATGGCGATTTCGCTGCGCTTGAGGCCGTCCTTGCGCAGCGCGTCCTCGATGGTTTCCACCACGTAGCGGGCTTCGTCGTGCTCGTTGAAGGCGGCGTACAGGCTGATCAGCTCGCCATCGCCGACATCGGTGCGCAGTTCTTTGCCCAGGCGCCCCTGGTTGTTGGCGATCAGCGCGTTGGCGGCATTGAGGATGTTCGCGGTGGAGCGATAGTTCTGCTCCAGGCGGATGATCTCGGCATCGGCGAAATCGCTGTCGAACTGCTGGATGTTCTCGATCTTCGCGCCACGCCAGCCGTAGATCGACTGGTCGTCATCGCCCACCACCATGAGGCTTTCGCCGCCCTTGGCGAGGAAGCGCAGCCAGGCGTACTGCACGGCGTTGGTGTCCTGGAATTCGTCGACCAGGATATGCCGGAAGCGGCGCTGGTAGTGCTCCAGCAGGCCGGCATTGTTGCGCCACAGGTCAAGGGCGCGCAGCAGCAGCTCGGCGAAATCGATGACCCCGGCACGCGCACAGGCGGCCTCGTAGGCTTCGTAGATGCTGCGCATGGTCGCCAGGAACAGATCGCCGCTGGCCTGGATGCCGGCCGGGCGCACGCCTTCGTCCTTCTGACCATTGATGAACCACTGCGCCTGCTTGGCCGGCCAGCGCTGCTCATCCAGGCCCAGCTCGCGAATCACCCGCTTGACCAGGCGCTGCTGGTCGTCGGAGTCGAGAATCTGGAAGTTCTCGGCCAGGTTGGCCTCGCGCCAGTGCGCCCGCAGCAGGCGGTGGGCCAGCCCATGGAAGGTGCCCACCCACATGCCGGCCGGGCTTTGCCCGAGCACGTCTTCGATGCGGTGGCGCATCTCGGCGGCGGCCTTGTTGGTGAAGGTCACCGACAGGATGCTGTGGGGCGAGACGTCCAGGCGCTGGATCAGAAAGGCGATGCGGTGCACCAGCACGCGGGTCTTGCCGGAGCCGGCACCGGCCAGCACCAGTTGATGACCGGGCGGCGTGGTAACCGCGTGGTGCTGGGCTGGATTGAGAGAGGCGAGTCGCTGATCGAGGTCATTTTGCATCGCGGCATTCTAGGGGGAGGGGCCAGCGAGGGCAAACCATGGGCTCTGCGTCGGGCTTGCCGGACGACCGGCGGATCATGGCCCTGGGGGTAGCGTACAAGCCGCTGGGCGTTGTCATTCGTTCCGTGAATCCGCCTATAACTGGCTATGGCGGTACGTCTAGCTCGGGTATGCTCAGGTCACGCCTAGGCAAACCATTACAAGAAAACAAGCGCCTATGACCCTGACCCGTACCCTCGCTGCGCGCGCCACTCGTTCAGGCGACGCCCGACAGACCGCCCAGCAGTTCGCCGCCGACATTGCCGCCGAGCGCACGCGCCTGCTGTATCAAGGCTCGCGTCTTCCCACCTTGTTCATGCTGCTCAATGGCCTCGCCTGTGCGTACCTGCTGTGGCAGCCGCAGAGCAGCGTGTTGCTGTCCGGCTGGTTGCTGTGCCTGGTGGCGTTGGCGGTGTTGCGTTTGGTCCAGGTCGCCGCTTTCAACCGCGCCGGGCCGAGCCGGCAGGCTGACCGCCACTGGCGCCTGAGCTTTCTGGTTGGCGCCGCCGCATCCGGCCTGACTCTCGCATTCGCTGCCATCGCCCTGGTGCCGGAGGATGTGTTCTATCAGCAGGCGCTGGTCTATGGGCTGATTGCCGCGGCCATTCTCTCCGCCAGCGTGGCCTATGCGGTCAGTCTGACCGCCTTTCTGACCTTCGCCCTGCCGTGCCTGCTGCCGTCGGCGATCTATTTGCTGCTCAGCCATCACAGCCTGCAGCGCGGCTGGGGCTTGATCAGCGCGATCCTGCTGGTGGCGCTGATGGTGGTGGCCTGGCAGGTCAACCGGCTGGTGCAGCGCGGGCTGCTGCAGCGTTTCCAGAACCAGTCGCTGATCAGCAACCTGGAGCACGCCAAGCAGCACGCCGAAGCGCTCAATAGCGAGCTGGCCCATGAGGTCGAGCACCGGCGGCGCGCCGAGCGGGAATTGCGCGCCGCCCATGACGAGCTGGAAATGCGTGTGGCCGAACGCACCCTGGAGCTCGACGAGGCCACCCACGCGCTGAGCAAGAGTCAGACGCGCCTGAGCCTGGCCATCGAAGCCAGCGAGCTGGGCCTGTGGGACTGGAACCTGCAAAGCGACGAGGTGCACCACTCCCAGCTCAAGGAGATTTTCGGGGTGGAGCCGGAAGCCGTGCAGGCGATGCTGCGCGACCTCAAGCCGCGTCTGCACCCTGACGACCTGTCGGTGTTGCGCCGGGCGCTGATCGAACACATGAAGGGTCGCAGCGACGGCTATCAGGTCGAGTACCGGATCAAGCACGCCAGCGGCCACTGGGTATGGATCGAAGACCGCGGCCGGGCCGTGGAACGCGATGCCCAGGGGCGGGTAGTGCGCATGCTCGGCACCCGGCGCAACATCAGCGCGCGCAAGCAGCAGGAACAGCAGCAGCAACTGGCAGCCACGGTGTTCGAGGCCGCCAGCGAAGGCATTGTCATCCTTGACCCGGACTACCGGCTGCTGTCCGTCAATCAGGCGTTCAGCCAGGTCACCGGTTACCGCCAGGAGGAGGTGTTGGGCAAGAGCGTCCTCAGCCTGATTGGCAGCCGCGACACGCGCCGCCAGTACCACCTGATTCGCATGGAGCTGGAAAGCACAGGCAGCTGGCGCGGCGAGCTGATCGAAACGCGCAAGAACGGCGAGTTGTACCCGCAGTGGCTGCAACTCAACGTGGTGCGCGATTCGCGGGGCAATGTCAGCCATATCGTCGGCTTCTTCGCCGATCTGTCATCGCGGCGCGAAGCCGAAGAGCGCCTGCGCTATTTGTCGCACTACGACGAATTGACCGGGCTGGCCAACCGCACGCTGTTCAAGGAGCGGCTGCACGAGGCGAGCCAGCGCGCCCGGCAGAGTGGCCGCAGCATCGCCCTGCTGCACATCGACCTGGATCGCTTCAAGCTGCTCAACGACAGCCTGGGTCACGAGGTCGCCGACCAGCTGCTGCGGCAGATGAGCCGGCGCCTGACCCAGACGATATCCGAGGCCGACACCATCGCGCGGCTTTCCGGCGATGAGTTCGCCATCCTGCTCGACTCCTACGGCAGCCTCTCCAGCCTGGCGCGCATGGCCAGCCGTCTGCTGACCAAGCTGCGCATGCCGATGACCGTCGGCGGCCAGGAGCTGGTGGTCAGCGCCTCCCTGGGCATCAGCCTGCTGCCAGACAACGCGCGCGAAGTGTCTGCCCTGGTCAGCCAGGCCAACATGGCCATGCAGCATGCCAAGCACCTGGGCGGTAATACCTTCCAGTTCTTCACCGACAACCTGCAGGCCTGCACCCTGGAGCGGCTGCAGCTGGAAACCCAACTGCGCAAGGCCATCGAGAGCAATCAACTGGAAGTGTTCTATCAGCCAAAACTCAGCCTGGCCGACGACAGCCTGAACGGCGCCGAGGCGCTGGTGCGCTGGCGCCACCCCGAACTGGGCCTGGTGCCGCCGAACGACTTCATCGGCCTGGCCGAAGAAACCGGGCTGATCGCCGCGATTGGCGAAATCGTGCTGCGTCAGGCCTGCCAGCAGGCCTACGAATGGCAGCAGCAGGGCCTGGCGCACATCCGCGTGTCGGTGAACCTGTCGGTGCATCAGCTGCGTCAGGGCAATCTGGTCAGCCTGGTTCGTCAGGTGCTGCTGGAAACCCAGCTGGCGCCGCAATTCCTTGAGCTGGAGCTGACCGAAAGCCAGCTGCTGGACAACGTCGAGAACGTCATCAGCACCTTCCAGCAACTGCGCGACCTGGGCGTGCAGCTGGCGATCGACGACTTCGGCACCGGCTATTCCTCGCTCAGCTACCTCAAGCGTTTCCCGGTCGACTACGTGAAAATCGACCAGAGCTTTATCCGCGACCTGTCGATCAAGGGCGAGGATGCGGCGATCACCCGGGCGATCATCGCCATGGCCCATAGCCTGGAACTGAAAGTAGTGGCCGAAGGCGTGGAAACCCAGGAGCAGCTGGATTTTCTCAAGGCCCAGCATTGCGATGAAGTGCAGGGTTACCTGATCAGCCCGCCGGTGCCGGCGGCGGCGTTTGCCGTGCTGCTGCACGATCAGGCTGCGGCGGCGGGGCGCTAAGCCCAGCAACGCACAAGCTCCGCAAGAGGATAGTGCCGGCTTGCAGCGGCAGGTGCTGACGGCTCGGTCAGGGCCGGCGCGATCTTGTGGCAGATCCGATGCTTCCGTTATCGTCGCGCCGTCTTCCCTTGCCCCATCAATCGACAAGAGCCTCCCGTGCAGACTCCGCCTCTCGCATCCGTCCCTCGTCCGGCGCCGGCCACGCTGGTGCTGCTGGCATCGTTGTATTGCGCGCAGGGCCTGCCCTCGGGGCTGATCGCCCATTCGCTGCCGGTGCTGCTGCGCCAGCACGGGGTCGACCTGGCAATGATCGGTTTGCTGAAGCTGCTGGCATTGCCCTGGCTGCTCAAGGTGCTGTGGGCGCCCTGGGTGGACCGCCTGGCATCCCGGCGCATGGGCCACCATCGCGGCTGGATCGTGCCGCTGCAGGCCGGCATCACTGTGCTGGTCGCCGGGCTTGCGCTACTGGCGCCGGCAACCTTGTTCGGCAGCCAGTTGCCGGTGCTGCTGGGCATGCTTCTGTTGATCAACCTCGCGGCCGCGACCCAGGACGTCGCCACCGATGGGCTCACCGTGCGCCTGCTGCCGGAGCGCTGGCGCGGCCTGGGCAACAGCCTGCAGGTGGGCGGCTACAAGGTCGGCATGCTGGTCAGCGGCAGCGGGCTATTGCTGGTTATCGGCGCGGTCGGCTGGAGCCTTTCCATCGGCCTGCTGGTGCTGTTGTTGCTGCTGACGCTGATTCCGATCCTGCGTTTTCCCGAAGCGCAGCGTCTGCCTTATCAGCCGGCGCAGGGCGAGCCCGCTGGCCCCGGTTTGCTGCTGCGCCATTACCGTGGCCTGCTGACGCAACCCGGCATGCTGCTGTGGCTGGCGGTGGTGCTGAGCTTCAAGCTCGGCGATGCGCTGGGCTCGCCGATGATCAAGCCGATGCTGGTCGACCAGGGCTGGAGCCCGGCTGATCTGGGCCTGCTGACGTTGATCAGCACCTTCGCCGGGATTGCCGGAGCCTTGCTGGGCGGGCTGCTTTACGCGCGGCTTGGGGTGCTGCGTGCGTTACTGCTGTTCGGCGCGTTGCAGGCGCTGGGCATTGCCGCCATGGCATTGCTGGTCAATGCCGGCGCCAACCGCGAACTGGTTTACCTGCTCGCACTGTTCGAACAATTCGCCGATGGCATGTCCACGGTCGCGCTGTTCGCCGCGATGATGCGCCAGTGCCGGGCGGAGCATGAAGGCGCCGATTTCACCCTGCAGGCATCTGCTCAGCTGCTATTGGGCGGGCTGGTCGGCGCGCTGAGCGGCGTGCTGGCCAAAGCACTCGGCTATGCCGGGCTGTTTCTCGTCGCCGGCCTGCTCGGTGTGCTGGTGCTGGCCGTGGTAGTGCTGTACTTCCGCCACATGCCGGCCGGGCGCGTCACTCAAACCACGCCCGACCCTGCTGGTTGAGCAGACTTTGCGCCTGTTTCGGGCCATTGCTGCCGGCTGGGTAGGTGGGCGGCTTGCGTAATAATCCCGTCAGCCCTGGCGAACCGGAGAGCCGAACAATCGACTCCGACTCGGTTTAACCGTGCGGGAGCGGGGGGCATGTAGTATAACTACAAGGCCACTACACCCGGTGCGTACCGATCAAACCGAGTCTCAACCCGGATGCGGCGCCCGAATGAACCGCCACTGAAGCCGAGCCAGCCCGTGAACCTGTTGCAGCACATTGCCCAATCGCGTCATTTGTTACGCAAGTCGGAACTCAAGGTGGCCGAGCACGTGCTGCTCGATCCCGCGTCGGTGATGCACAGCTCCATGGCCGAGCTGGCGCACAACGTGGGTATCAGCGAACCGACCATCGTGCGTTTCTGCCGCGCCATTGGCTGCACCGGTTTCCAGGATTTGAAGCTCAAGCTGGCACAGAGCCTGGCCGCTGGCGCCAGCTTCGGCCAGTTCGCGATCCACGAGAACGACTCGGTCGCTGATTTCAGCCTGAAGATCTTCGACACCACCCTGCACACGCTGATTGAGGTCCGCGAACACCTCGACCCCCAGGCGTTGCAGCAGGCGATTGCCGCCTGTGCCCAGGCGCAGCGGGTGGAGTTCTATGGTTTCGGTGCATCTGGCGCGGTGGCGGCGGACGCCCAGCACAAGTTCTTCCGCTTGCTGCTGACAGCCGCGGCCTATTCCGACCCGCACATGCAGGCGATGTCGGCGGTCACCCTGAAACCCACCGATGTGGCGATCTGCATTTCCCAGTCCGGCCGCTCCAAGGATTTGCTGATCACTGCCAACCTGGTGCGCGAGACCGGTGCCACGCTGATCACCCTGTGCCCGAGCCAGACGCCGCTGGCGGACCTGGCCACCGTCAACCTGGCGATCGACGTGCAGGAAGACACCGAAATTTACACCCCGCTGACCTCGCGCATCGCCCACCTGGTGGTGATCGACGTGCTCGCCATGGGTGTGGCAATGGCGCGCGGGCCAAGCCTGGTCAACCACCTGAAAAGCGTCAAACGCAGCTTGCGTAGCCTGCGGCTGTCGCCCAAGTCGGTACGCGCCACGGAAGACTGACGCCGCCGCGCCGCAGCTATGGCGTTTTCGCCCAAGGCGACCGCTGCTGTCAGCATCTGTTCATCCCTTCGCCTTCAAAGCGTCATGCGCCTGGCCGACTCTGTGACTCCCGTTATTCAGCTTGGGAGTTACAGCCTATGTCTGGTTACTTGGATAAAGCGCCGTCCGCCGATCACAGCGACGCCAAAACCCGCCGCAAACTGCTTGATCAGCGCCGCATGGAATACCGCCGCGCCATCGAAAGCTACGCCGAGCAGCGGCAGCTGCAGCATGAACTGGTGGATTTTCCGGAGTTGATCGCGGCGAGCTATCTGCACGGTCTTCAGGCATTGCCAAGAAAAGGCTCCGCAGCCGCGGCACGCTGAATGCTGGGGTGGTAGGGGCCTGGAGCCGTTACCCGGCTCCAGGCCGCCGGGCCTTACTCGATATTGACGGTGTAATCCTCCACTTCACCGTAGTTGAAGGTGCCGCACGGCACGGGCGCGGTGTTGTAGCGCATGGCCACCCGCAGGCGGGTTTTCCCGCTAGCGGCCCCTGCAGGGATTACCAGGCTGCCAGTCACCACCGAGCTGAGCGCCCGCCCGGAGGTGAACAGCTCTTCACCCGCGTCCGTGAAGTCGCCGTCCTTGTTCAGGTCGACCCATACCTTCCAGTACTCGTTGTACGCGGAGCTGGCGAACTGCGGTGCAAGGCGCAGGCTGTTGCTGCCCCGCTGCAGATTGACCGCCTGGCCGATGCGCGCTTCAGTGAAGTCGCTGTAGGTGCTGGCACCTGAACTGCGGGTGAAGCTGCCGAAGCTGACCTGGCTGATCCACTCATCGTTGGCATTGCCGCTGGCCGCGCTGCAGTAGTTCGGCTGCGGTGTACCGGTGCCGATGACCAGAAACGAAGCCGACAGCGCGCCCCAGGTGCCAGACCCATCCCGCGCGCGGACATAGACGATATGTTTGCCAGGCTGCAGCCCACTGGTGGCAATGCTGCCGGTCAGACCTTCGGTCTTGCCGTTGAAGCCGCCGTCCAGTGGCTGCAAGGGAGTGCCCTGGGCCCCCGACTCCCAGGGGGCCTTGTCGATGTAGTACTCCGCGGCGGTGACGTTTTGCGTCGGCTCGGTGCCATTGCGGGTGCTGAAACGCAGGTCGCTCGCGGTGGCGCTCAGGGTCACCAGGGTGCCGGCCGGCACACCACTGGACGCATTGCCGCTCAGCGCAAGGTTGCTGATATCGGGGCCGCCGGGAGTGACGTAAGGCGTGCGGACAACCTTGGCGGCATAGATCAGAGCGGGCAGGTTCTTCGGTTTGATGGTGTTCTGGTAGACCGTACAGCTCTGGAAGAACTGCGTGCCCAGCTCGAAGGTGTAGGCGGCGACGCCCAGCTCGCCATAACTGACTCCGTCACTGGTGCCGTCGGTCGGGTAGAGGCCGATGGACTGCTGCGGCGAATAGCCATTGAACAGGGCGAACTTGCGCCCCAGCGTCTGCAGCGCGGTGCCATTGGGTGCCGGCTGGCTGGTATCGCCCCACGGCCACAGCACCAGTTCGCTGTAGCTGTGGATATCCATATGGATGCCGCTGGTGTCGCTCGGCGCTGCGTCATTCTTGCCCGGGCCGCGACGATCCGGCCAGAGGCTACGCACATAACTCTCCAGGGTCTGGATTTCCGGCTCGGACCCCGCACTGGGGCCGCGATAGGTGTCATTGCAGGCGCTGCCGCTGGAGCCCTGGCCGTTGGTGCTGTTCCAGCCGAAGGTGAAATTGCGGTTAAGGTCGGCACCGCGGTTGTTGCTATTGGCGCCGCAGTAGTTCTGGTTGGCATTCTTGCGCCAGGACAGGCCGGTCTCGGCTTTCTTGCGGCCGTCTGGGTTGGTCTGCAGCATCAGGTGGACCTCATGATGATCGAGAATCCAGGTGGCGTCGGCATCGCTGCCGTAGCCGTTGACCAGCCAGCGGGCAAAATCCAGCACCAGCGGCGCCGTGGTGTACTCGCGGGCATGGATGGCGCTGTTGATAAACAGCTTGGGCTTGTTGCCGGTGATCGCTTTGTTGGTCAACTTGAGCACGCCGATATCGTGCCCGCCCAGGCCATTAAGCTTTTCCCAGCTCTCGCCCACCAGCAGCCATTCGGCGATCCCGGGAAACTGAGTCGCCATGCCGCTGGCCACGCTGTAGGTGCTTTCCAGGGTTTCATAGCAGGCATAGCCGGGGATGCTGGCCAGGCTTGCATCATTCATCGCCGTGGCATTGTTAAGACTGCGTTGCTGCAGGCGGCTCTGGATCTTCGTGAGCACTTCATTGCGCTTGGCGATGAACTCATTGGCGGTTTCGAAGGTGAAGCCGAAAACCGCGAGTTTTTCCTGCTCTTCCTCGGTCAGCTCCATGATCAGGTAGCCCTGTTCATAGTGCGATTCAAGCAACTGACCGTGGAAACTGATAGCCGCCTTGCGAGCGATGTCTTCGTTGGGGAAAAACGCCTTGTACACCTGGTTGGCGGCTTTTTCCTGCTCCAGAAGCATAAAGTCTTCTTGAGCGTGCGCGTGTACCTGGACAGTGTGAAGCATGCAAAGCGCGGTGATGCTGGCACTGATGGCGAGGGTTAACTTCCGCTTTCTCATCTTGAGATTCCTATCCTTCACTGATTGTTTTATCCGCTCCCGGTAAGGAACGGAGCGTTTTTCACCCCCTTGTGGAGGGCGAGGGATGTTTGGCAGTGGAAGCTCTTGATGCCGAATGCGTAGGCGCTACTGCATGCCCGGTACCGCTTGGGCAGGCCGATCTGGTACAAGAGTACAAAGCAACGTAGAAGGCGATTTAAGGCCTGTCAATTTCCTCGTAGATGGCTATCTTTTTTCGTATTTTCACGACAATAGCCTGCGCGTTGGCCACTTAAGTGATGGCTACTGGCTACCTGTCAGATTGCTTGTGGAGGACGTTATGCGAGGAATGAACGGGTTGCGGATCGGCGCGTTGCTGCTGACGGTCGGCTTGGTAGCGGGCTGTGCGTCAGGTGCGGCCGAACCGCACAAAGATGCCGATGAGGCACGCGCGATGGCGAGCGAGTGGGCGCAGCTGCGGCAGGCCAAGGGGCATTTTACCGGCGGTGAGTGGCAGCAGGAGCTGGATGCCTGGCAGGGTCGCAAGCATCAGCTGATGCAGGGGCTAGGCAAAGAGCTGCTCGCTGCACACAGCGATACACCAGCGGTGCTGGCGCTGCTGGGCGAGCCTGATGGCAAGGTGACGGTCGATCAGGCCGACTACGCCGACTGGCAGCGCCGCACTGAATGGCAGGGCAGCCTAGGGCCACTGCTGTGGAGCTACCACTGGCGCGGCCAGCACGATCAGCTGCTGGTGGCGTTTACCGAGGGTCGGGTCAGTGCGGTGGGCTGGTTGTACGCCTGGGAGTAGCGTCGCCAACGGGTTCGGCAAAACGCTCGGCGAGGGTGTTGATCAGGCTGCGCTGATCGCGCACGAACGCAAAAAACGCCTGCGCCACCGGCGACAGGTATTTGCCCCGCGGATGCACCAGGCACCAGCTGCGCTGCAGCGGCAGCTCGGCCACCGGCAGTTCGCGCAGCGCGCCGCACGCCAGCTCGCGGCGCACCGCGTGGCGCGGCAACAGGGCCAGGCCAAGCCCGGCAATCACCCCTTCGCATTGGCCCTCCATCGAGCCGACTTCCAGGGTGTGGGCGAAATGCGCGCGCTTCTGGTGACAATATTCTTCGCAGGCCAGGCGGGTGCCCGATCCGCTTTCGCGCGTCAGCAGCGGCCATGGCGTCAGGTCTTGCAGGCTCAGGCTCGTCTGGCTGCACAGCGGGTGCTCGGGCGGCGCGACAGCGATGATCGGGTTGTTGAGAAACGGCAGAAATTCCAGATTCAGGTCCGCCGGCACCCGCGACATGATCAACAGGTCATCGCGGTTGGCGCTCAGGCGCTTGAGTGCCTGGGCGTGGTTTGTGACCACCAGCTGCAAGTTGACTTCCGGGTAATCGCGGCGAAACGCAGCGAATAGGTGGGGAACGAAGTACTTTGCGCTGGATTCCACGGCCAGGCTCAGCTGTCCCTGCAGGGACCCTTGAAGATCGGCCAGCTGCATGTCCAGGCTTTCCAGGCGGCCGAAGATGTCGGCGCTGGCGCGCTGCAAGGCCTCGGCGGCCTCGGTCAGGTAGAGCTTCTTGGCGACGTAATCGAACAACGGTTGACCCAGCAGCTCTTCCAGTTGGCGAATCTGCAGGCTGACCGCAGGCTGGGTCAGCGACATTTCCTCGGCGGCACGGCTGTAGGAGCGGTGATCGCACACCGAACGAAATACCTGGAGTTGACGAAACGTCATGCGCAACAATGATTTACGCACTGTGAGCACCTGTCGAATGGAGTAGCTGAAAAGCGACTATAAGTCTTTTCTAATAGCTAACCCAATAAATATTGATTTTGGTTAATCGCCAGGCAGGGTTAGCTTTGAATCCTGACCGCAACGCGATAGGCGGTCACTCGTCGACCGACTCTCCCGGTCGCCTGTTCACGTGATCGAGGACGCTGGCTCGTGATCAAGAAAATCCTGATAGCCAACCGCGGTGAAATTGCCGTTCGCATCGTGCGCGCTTGCGCCGAGATGGGCATTCGCTCGGTGGCCATCTATTCCGATGCCGACCGGCATGCGCTGCACGTCAAACGTGCCGACGAGGCCCATGGCATTGGCGCCGACCCGCTGGCCGGCTACCTGAACCCGCGCAAGCTGGTCAATCTTGCAGTGGAAACCGGCTGCGACGCCCTCCATCCCGGTTATGGCTTTCTTTCGGAAAACGCCGAGCTGGCAGAGATCTGTGCCGAGCGCGGGATCAAATTCATCGGCCCATCAGCTGAAGTGATTCGCCGCATGGGCGACAAGACCGAAGCGCGCCGCAGCATGATCAAGGCTGGCGTGCCGGTCACTCCAGGCACCGAAGGCAACGTGGCGGATATCGCCGAGGCCCTGACCGAAGGCGACCGCATCGGTTACCCGGTGATGCTCAAGGCCACCTCTGGCGGCGGCGGCCGCGGCATACGCCGCTGCAACAGCCGCGAGGAGCTCGAACAGGCGTTCCCCCGGGTGATCTCGGAAGCGACCAAGGCGTTCGGTTCGGCCGAAGTGTTCCTGGAAAAATGCATCGTCAATCCCAAGCACATCGAGGCGCAGATTCTCGGTGACAGCTTCGGTAACGTGGTGCACCTGTTCGAGCGCGACTGCTCGATCCAGCGGCGCAACCAGAAGCTCATTGAAATAGCCCCCAGCCCGCAGCTGACCCCCGAACAGCGTGCCTATATCGGCGACCTGGCGGTGCGCGCGGCCAAAGCGGTGGGCTACGAGAACGCCGGTACCGTGGAGTTTCTGCTCGCCGAGGGCGAGGTGTACTTCATGGAGATGAACACCCGGGTGCAGGTGGAACACACCATCACCGAAGAAATCACCGGCATCGACATCGTTCGCGAACAGATCCGCATCGCCTCGGGGTTGCCGCTGTCGATCCAGCAGACCGATATCCAGTACCGCGGCTTTGCCCTGCAGTTCCGCATCAACGCCGAGGACCCGAAGAACAACTTCCTGCCATCGTTCGGCAAGATCACTCGCTATTACGCCCCCGGCGGTCCCGGCGTGCGTACCGACACGGCGATCTACACCGGTTACACCATTCCGCCGTATTACGATTCCATGTGCCTGAAGCTGATCGTCTGGGCGCTGACCTGGGAAGAGGCGATGGACCGCGGTCTGCGTGCCCTCGACGACATGCGCGTGCAGGGGGTCAAGACCACCGCCGCCTATTACCAGGAAATCCTGCGCGACCCGGAGTTTCGCAGCGGCCAGTTCAACACCAGCTTCGTTGAAAGCCACCCTGAACTGACCCAGTACTCGATCAAGCGCAACCCATCGCACCTGGCGCTGGCCATCGCCACCGCAATCGCCGCCCACGCCGGCCTGTGAGGATTCGAACCATGTCCATGCCGCAAAAACCGAAAAAGATCACCGTCACCGACACCATCCTGCGCGACGCCCATCAGTCGCTGCTGGCCACGCGGATGCGCCTCGACGACATGCTGCCGATCTGCGACAAGCTCGACAAGGTGGGCTACTGGTCGCTGGAGGTCTGGGGTGGCGCGACGTTCGACGCCTGCGTGCGTTTCCTCAAGGAAGACCCCTGGACGCGCCTGCGCGAACTGCGCAAGGCGCTGCCGAATACCCGCCTGCAGATGCTTCTGCGCGGGCAGAACCTGCTCGGTTACCGGCATTACAGCGACGACGTGGTGCGCGCCTTCGTCGCCAAGGCGGCGGGCAACGGCATCGACGTGTTCCGCATCTTCGATGCGATGAACGACGTGCGTAACCTGCGGGTGGCCATCGAGGCGGTAAAAGCCTCCGGTAAACATGCCCAGGGCACCATCGCCTACACCACCAGCCCGGTGCATACGGTGGCGGCGTTCGTCACCCAGGCCAAGGCCATGCAGGCCATGGGCATCGACTCCATCGCGATCAAGGACATGGCCGGGCTGCTCACGCCCTACGCCACCTTCGAGCTGGTCAAGGCGCTGAAGAGCGAAATCGACCTGCCGGTGTTTATCCACAGCCACGACACCGCCGGCATGGGCTCGATGTGCCAGCTCAAGGCCATCGAAGCCGGCGCCGACCATATCGACACCGCCATCTCCAGCTTCGCCTGGGGCACCAGCCACCCAGGCACCGAGTCGATGGTCGCGGCACTCAAGGGCAGCGATTTCGACACCGGCCTCGACCTGGCGCTGCTCCAGGAGGTCGGCATGTACTTCCACGCGGTACGCAAGAAGTACCACCAGTTCGAGAGCGAATACACCGCGGTGGATACCCGCGTGCAGGTCAACCAGGTGCCGGGCGGGATGATGTCCAACCTGGCCAACCAGCTGAAGGAACAGGGCGCGCTGAACCGCATCAACGAGGTGTTTGCGGAGATTCCGCGGGTGCGTGAAGACCTCGGCTTCCCGCCGCTGGTGACGCCGACCTCGCAGATCGTCGGCACCCAGGCAGTGTTCAACGTACTTGCAGGCGAGCGCTACAAGACCATCACCAATGAAGTGAAGCTTTACCTGCAGGGCCGCTACGGCCTGGCCCCAGGCGCGATCAACGAACAGCTGCGCAAACAGGCGATCGGCAGCGAAGAAGTGATCGACGTGCGCCCGGCGGACCTGCTCAAGCCGGAGATGGCCAAGCTGCGCGAGGAAATCGGCGCCCTGGCCACGTCCGAAGAAGACGTGCTGACCTACGCCATGTTCCCGGACATCGGCCGCAAGTTCCTCGAGGAGCGCAAGGCCGGCACCCTGACCCCGGAAGTGCTGTTGCCGATTCCCGAAGCCGGTGGCGTGGCGCCGGTGGGCGGCGAGGGCGTGCCGACCGAGTTCGTCGTCGACGTGCATGGCGAAAGTTACCGTGTCGACATCACCGGTGTCGGCGTCAAAGGCGACGGCAAGCGGCATTTCTACCTGTCCATCGACGGCATGCCGGAAGAAGTGGTGTTCGAGGCGCTGAATGACTACGTCGGCGGTGGCAGCGGCAGCAAGCGCAAGTCGGCCAGCGCACCGGGCGATGTCAGCACCAGCATGCCGGGCAACATCGTCGATGTGCTGGTGAAGGAAGGCGATGTGGTGAAAGCCGGTCAGGCCGTGCTGATCACCGAAGCGATGAAGATGGAAACCGAAGTGCAGGCGCCGATTGCCGGCACCGTGAAGACGGTGCATGTGGCCAAGGGCGACCGGGTCAATCCGGGCGAAGTGCTGATCGAGATCGAGTAAAAGGCTGTCGCGGTTCAGCCGGTCAGGGCTGAGCCGCACCTGTTTCCCTCGGGGGGCCGCAAGGCCTCCTTTTTTTAGGCGGTGAAAATGCATCACCGCGCGCGGGTAGGCCGCGCAAAAATGCAGTAGAGCATGTGTGGGAGGCCCGATGGCGATTGATCCGGTAGTGCTGTTCTTTATCTTTGGCCTCTGTGCGGGCTTGCTGAAAAGCGAGCTCAAGCTGCCGCCGGCGCTTTATGAAACTCTGTCCATCGTGCTGCTGCTGGCCATTGGTCTGCACGGCGGCGTGGAGTTGGCCGAGCAGGCCAGTGCGCAATTGCTCGGCCAAGCGGGCCTGGTGCTGGCCCTGGGTGCCTTTCTGCCGCTGGTGGCTTTCGCCCTGCTGCGCGGCCTGCGCTTTGATCGGGTCAACGCGGCGGCGGTGGCGGCGCACTATGGGTCGGTAAGCGCCGGTACCTTCGCGGTGGTGGTCGCCTACATGCTGGCCAAGGACATCCCGTTCGAAAGTTACATGCCGCTGTTCGTCGCCATCCTTGAAATCCCGGCGATCCTGGTCGGCATCCTGCTGGCTAAGGGCGTTGCTCGGGGCACCGACTGGCGCGAGTTGGGCCGCGAGATATTCCTCGGCAAGAGCATCATGCTGCTGCTTGGCGGGCTGATCATCGGCGCGATTGCCGGCAAGGAAGGCATCAAGCCGCTGGAACCGCTGTACACCAGCATGTTCAAGCCAGTACTGGCGTTCTTTCTGCTGGAGATGGGCCTGATCGCATCCGGCCAGTTGGCTGCACTCAAGCAGTTCGGCTTGCGCCTGCTTGGTTTTGCCCTGGTGATGCCGCTGCTGGGCGCGTTGATCGGCGCGTTACTGGGGCGGCTGATGGGGCTGTCGCTGGGTGGCACGGCGATGCTGGCAACACTGGCAGCGAGCGCGTCCTACATCGCGGTACCCGCGGCGCTGCGCCTGGCGCTGCCGGAAGCCAATCCGTCGCTGTCGCTGACCGCCTCCTTGGGCATAACCTTCCCGTTCAATATCCTGGTCGGTATTCCGCTGTACCTGGCGCTGAGCGAACAACTGATTGCCTGGGGGCTTTGACATGAACGCACACACCCGCACGCTGTTGACCGTGATCTGCGAAGCTGCCCTGGAGAAGAAGCTGGTCGCTGACCTGCAGCAGCTCGGCGCGCCGGGATGGACCATTTCCGACGCCCGCGGCAGTGGCAGCCGGGGCGTACGCAGCGCCGGTTGGGACACCGAAGGCAATATCCGTGTGGAGATCATCTGCGCCCGCGATGTCGCCGAGCGCATCGCCGCGCACCTGCAGGCCAGGTACTACGCCAACTTCGCCATGGTCTGCTACCTGGCGCAGGTGGAAGTGCTGCGCGCGGAGAAGTTCTAACAGGCGTGTTGCTTAACGCCAGGGTTGTGTAGGGTGGATGACGTTTTATCCATCCACCATCGCGCTTGGTGGATGGATAAAACGTCATCCACCCTACTGGGCGCCAACAGAGATCAGGGCGGCGGTGTGATCCGCCGCGCCGCCTGGGCGTCTACCTGCCATTGCCCGGGGTGGCCCCGGGCCCTGCTGCGAGCCCGAGCATGCAAGCGCTGTTGAATGAAATTCTTGATGAAGTCCGCCCGCTGATCGGTCAGGGCAAGGTGGCCGATTACATTCCGGCGCTGGCCGGCGTGGCCCCCGAGCAACTGGGCATTGCCGTGTATGGCAACGATGGCGAGCTGGTATGCGCCGGTGACGCCCACACGGCGTTTTCCGTGCAGAGCATTTCCAAGGTGTTCAGCCTTGTGCAGGCGATCAACCATTCCGGCGAAGATATCTGGCAACGCCTCGGTCATGAGCCTTCCGGGCAGCCGTTCAATTCGCTGGTGCAGCTCGAGTTCGAGCGTGGGCGGCCGCGTAATCCATTTATCAATGCGGGTGCGCTGGTGATCTGCGATATCAACCAGTCGCGTTTCGCCGCGCCGGTGGTGTCGATGCGCGATTTCGTCCGGCGCCTGGCGGGCAACCCTGAGGTGCTGGTGGATAACCGGGTGTCCGACTCCGAATACCAGCACCGCGCGCGCAACGCGGCGGCGGCATACCTGATGCAGTCGTTCGGCAATTTTCATAACGATGTGGAAACGGTGCTGCGCAGCTACTTCAGCTATTGCGCGCTGCGCATGAGCTGCGTCGACCTGGCGCGGGCGTTCTGCTTTCTCGCCAACGACGGATTCTGCATGCACAGCGGCGAGCAGATTCTCAGCCCGCGTCAGACCAAGCAGATCAACGCGATCATGGCCACCAGCGGTCTTTATGACGAAGCCGGCAATTTCGCTTACCGGGTCGGGTTGCCGGGCAAATCCGGCGTCGGCGGCGGCATCGTTGCCGTGGTGCCCGGGCGGTTCAGCGTCTGCGTGTGGTCGCCGGAACTGAATGCCGCCGGCAATTCCCTGGCCGGCATGAAGGCTCTGGAGCTGCTCAGCCAGCGGATCGGCTGGTCGGTGTTCTGAGCTCGGCGTCTGCTCCAACTGATGTACCGCCGGCATCTGCGCCAGGACGCTCGCTGCTGAACGGGTTTTGCCCTGTCCACCCGACATAGCGCGCCAATAGTCCGTATGCTGCCGCACTTGCCCGCTCCTTTGCGTTCCAATACGCCATGATTGCCTGGAAACAACACCTGCATCGCCTGATCGCCCTGGGACAAGCCCATCCTGGGATCGTGGCTATTTTCGGCTTCGTTTCGGGGGTTGCCAGTTTTTTGCTGGTTGATCGGCAAGCCGAGCTGGCGCGCGTGCTGGGCCTGGTGATGCTGGTCAGCTGGTTGTGGCTGATCCTCGAGAACGTGCTGCGCGAGCAGATCGCGCGCTGGTTCGGCGTGCAATTGCCACCACCGCTCCTGCGGTACGCCACCCAGATGATTCACCAGGAAAGCCTGTTCTTCATCCTGCCGTTCTTTTTCATCACCACCACCTGGAACAGCGGGCAGCTGCTGTTCAGTGGTCTGCTGGCCGCAGCCGCACTGGTGTCGATCATCGACCCGCTCTACTACAAGTGGCTGGCGCCACGGCGCTGGCTGTTTCTCGCCTATCACACCCTGGCCTTGTTCGCGGTGCTGCTGACTGCGCTGCCGATCATCTTCAAGCTGACCACCCCGCAGAGCTATCAACTGGCACTGGCGGCCGCCGTGCTGCTGTCGTTCCCCAGCCTGATGAGCACCATCACCGTGCAGCGCTGGTGGCGCGGCTTGTTACTGGTCGGCCTTAGTGTGGTCATCGGCGCTGGCGGCTGGCTGGCGCGGGTCTGGGTGCCGCCGGCGACCTTGTGGCTGACCGAGGTCGCGGTCACCACCGAATTCGACGACTCTAACCGCGCTCCGGGGGAAAGCCTCAAGCAGTTGAGCCTTACGCAATTGCGCAACCAGGGGCTATATGCCTACACCGCGATCAATGCGCCGCGTGGCCTCAACGAGCGGATTTATCACGTCTGGCGGCATAACGGCGAAGAGGTCGAGCGAATTGCCCTGGATATCCATGGCGGGCGCAAGAAAGGCTACCGCGCCTGGACGCACAAGCAGAATTTCCCCGAGCAAGCGAGCGGTCGCTGGCAGATTCAGGTATTGACCGAAGCGGGGCAGATGATTGGCGTGCTGCGTTTCCAGGTGACCGAGTAGCCAGGGCCACGAGCGCGCTTGTAGGGTGGACATGGCGAAGCCTTGTCCACCGCTGGCGACATCAATGGCGGACAAGCCTTCGGGCGGCCTTGCGCAAGTACCGCTGTTTAGCCGAAGAACCAGTAGCACACCATGATCGCGGCGATCACGCCCGCCAGGTCGGCGAACAGCGCACAACCCACTGCATGGCGTGCGCGCTGGATGCCTACCGCGCCGAAGTACACCGCCAGCACATAGAAGGTGGTTTCCGTACTGCCCTGCACGGTCGCCGCGACCAGCGCGGGGAAGCTGTCCACACCAAACGTCTGCATGGTTTCGATCAGCATCGCCCGCGCCGCGCTGCCGGAGAACGGCTTGACCATGGCGGTGGGCAAAGCATCGATAAAGCGCGTATCCCACTCCAGCCAGGTCACCAGCGCCCGGATGCCGTCCAGGCCGAAGTCCAGTGCGCCCGATGCGCGCAGCACGCCAACCGCGCAGAGCATCGCGACCAGGTACGGCAGCAGGCTTTTGGCGACATCAAAACCTTCCCGTGCACCTTCGATGAAGTTCTCATAGACCGGCACCCGCCGCAGCGCACCTACCAGCAGAAACAGCAGGATCAAACCGAACAGCGTGAGGTTGCCGAGCAGTGAGGAAAGCGCGGCCAGCGCCGTGGACGACAGGCCGGCCAGCAGCGCCATGAATGCGCCCAGCAGCAACGCGCCAGGCAGCAGGTAGGCGAGCACCACCGGGTCCCACAGACGCAGGCGTTGCATCAGCGCCACCGAGAGCAGACCGGCCAGCGTCGATGCGCTGGTCGCCAGCAGAATGGGCAGGAATACCAGCGTCGGATCTTCCGCCCCCTGCTGCAGGCGATACATGAAGATCGACACCGGCAGCAGGGTTAGCGACGAGGCATTGAGGACCAGAAACAGGATCTGCGCATTGCTGGCCACCGTTGCGCTGGGGTTGAGTTCCTGCAGCGAGCGCATGGCCTTGAGGCCGATCGGCGTGGCCGCGTTGTCCAGGCCCAGGCCGTTGGCAGCGAAGTTGAGGGTGATGAAGCCGAGTGCGGGGTGGCCGCGCGGTACTTCTGGCATCAATCGCGCGAACAGCGGGCCGAGTGCACGCCCCAGCAGGTCGACCAGGCCCGCCTTTTCGGCGATGCGCAGAAAACCGAGCCACAACGTCAGGGTGCCGAATAGCACCACCATGACTTCAACCGACAGCTTGGCCATGGCAAACAGGCTTTCAACCATGGCGGCAAACACCGCCGGATCATCGCCAACCAGCCAGCGGGACAGGCCCGCAATTGCCGCGACAACGAAAAAGCTCAGCCATAAGCCGTTCAGCATCGGTCATCCCCCGGAAACGATGGCGGGATGATAACGCGCTCTAAACGGACTGTATTGAGGGTGCTGCGGTTGGGTGGCAGAAGATGCGGCATCGGCGCCGTGAGCGCCGAGCACCTAGTACCAGTTTGGATCGCGTTTCAACTGCTCTTCGAGCAAGCGTTTCTGCGCTGCATCCGGTTCGCCTAGCCAGCGGAACGTCGCATGCTTGCTGGGCGCCTTGTCCGTCGGCAACGCGTCCGGCACCTGCACGTAAAGCGCATAGGCCTTGGCTTTGTCCCAGGTAAAGGCGGCATACAGGCGTTGGTTGAAACAGTTCTCCGGCAGGCAAAGGGTGCCGACCAGGTAATTGTCTCCATCGTCTTCCAGCGCTTGCATTGGTTCGGCGTAGCCGCTGAGGTTGAGGATCCAGTCGGGTAAGCGGCTCTCATCTTCGATCAATGCCTGCCAGCTTTCACGGTATTCCTCGTGGCTACTGAGCAGCTCGTTGAGGCGCATCTGCGCATCGGTGTCTGCGGCTAAAGCCGCTTCGCCGCTACCCAGCAACAGGACAGCAGCGAGCGTGATGGCGTATTTCATCAGGACGGCCTACAGACGCGGACGGCGACCCATGATGAAGGACACGATAAACAGCACCAGGAAGACCACAAAGAGGATCTTGGCGATACCGGTAGCCGTACCAGCAATACCACCGAAACCCAGCACTGCGGCGATGACGGCGATGATCAGGAATGTAATAGCCCAACTTAACATGGCGTTTCTCCTTGCTTGGTTTGATGCGCATCAAGTTGCGCGGTCTTAAGGTCAGAGCAGCACGTTTGCAAAAAGGTTCGTAGCTTTTTGTCGCACTTCTCTAACGGTCCATCATTGAAACTGGCGCGCGACTTCCGTATCGCGCAAAAACCTACTGCATTGACTGCTTGAGACTACGCATGCGGTCATGGCAGCTGCGTACCTTGGGCATTTCCACCGCCAGCAAGGCGCGCACGTCTGGCTCGGCGTTCTCCAGCGCGTCCTCAAACGCATGCAAAATGCGATCTTCCGTGTCTTCCAGTTGCGCCACATAGGTGGCGCCTTCATCACTCGACAGGCTCGCGCGCGTATCGGCGTAGACCTGGCGCAGCTTGCCGATGAAGGTTCCGCCAGGGGCTGGCTGTTCCTGGTTGGCCGCCACTTTCATTGCCAGGGCGTGGATCATCTCCGTCTTGGCCTGGGACATTTCGCGGAATAGGGTCTTCAGCCGGACGTCCTTGACCTCGTCATGCGCATGTTCATAAAAGCGCTGACCATCACGGGTGATTTCGATCAGTTCGTTGAGCTGCGCGGTTTTGCTGGTCATAGTGATTCCTTTGACATCAGGTGCTGCTCGGGCAATCGAGAGACGGGCTCTCAAGGCTTCGACCGAAACCAGCCCTGGATGAGGGTGTTACTGCAGCTCCTGTGCCAGCTAATAAATTAATTTTTATTCATTTAAATCAAATGGTTAACTCTGTTTGTAAGAACTTATCCATGCAGGCTGCATGATCGTCGCGAACGAGTCATGCAACTTGCACGAGGTTTGCCGGACTAACCCGCATGCAATCAGTAATAGGAGCAATGGCCATGGAAGCATCAGCCTCGAAAAGCGGACGAATTCTGCTGGTCGACGACGAAGCGGCAATTCTGCGCACCTTCCGTTACTGCCTGGAAGATGAGGGGTACCAGGTCAGTACCGCTAACAATGCGAGCCAGGCCGAAGCGCTGCTGCAGCGCCAGGTATTTGATCTGTGTTTTCTCGACCTGCGCCTGGGCGAGGACAGCGGCCTCGATGTGCTGGCCCAGATGCGCCTGCAGGCACCCTGGATGCGCGTCGTCATCGTGACTGCACATTCCGCGGTGGATACCGCAGTGGACGCCATTCAACTCGGCGCGGCGGATTACCTGGTTAAGCCCTGTAGCCCCGACCAGCTGCGCCTGGCCGCTGCCAAGCAGCTGGAAGTCAGGCAACTGGCCGCGCGCCTGGAAGCGCTGGAAGGCGAGGTGCGCAACGTCAAGGATGCCCTCGACTCACACAGCCCGGCGATGATGGCGGTGCTGGAAACTGCCCGTCAGGTGGCGGTTACCGATGCCAACATCCTCATTCTCGGCGAGTCTGGCACCGGCAAGGGCGAGCTGGCGCGGGCGATTCACGGCTGGAGCCGGCGCGCAAAGAAATCCTGCGTCACCATCAACTGCCCGTCGCTGACCGCCGAGCTGATGGAAAGCGAACTGTTCGGGCATACCCGCGGCGCCTTCACCGGCGCCAGCGAAAGTACCCTCGGCCGGGTCAATCAGGCCGATGGCGGCACCCTGTTTCTCGACGAGATCGGCGACTTCCCGCTGGCCTTGCAGCCAAAGTTGCTGCGCTTCATCCAGGACAAGGAATACGAACGGGTCGGCGACCCGGTGACCCGGCATGCTGACGTGCGCATCCTGGCCGCGACCAACCTCAACCTCGACGACATGGTGCGCGAGGGCCGCTTCCGCGAGGACCTGCTCTATCGCCTGAACGTGATCACCCTCAACCTGCCGCCATTGCGCGAACGCCAGGACGACGTGATGGTGCTGGCGGAGGGCTTTCTCGCGCGCTTCGTCAAGGAATATGCGCGGCCAGCACGCGGCTTCACCGACGAGGCGCGCGCCGCGCTGCAGGACTATCGCTGGCCCGGCAATATCCGCGAGCTGCGCAACGTGATCGAGCGCGCCAGCATCATCTGCGCCCAGGAGAACGTCGACGTCAGCCACCTCGGTCTGGGCAATCAGCCGGTCAGCAGCGTGCCACGCGTCGGCGCCGATCTTAGCCTCGAAGCCCTGGAGAAAGCGCACATCAGCGCGGTGCTGGCCACCACCGATACGCTGGACCAGGCGGCGAAAACCCTGGGGATCGATGCTTCAACCCTCTACCGCAAACGCAAGCAGTACAACCTGTGAGGTTTGCGATGACGCTTCGCACGCGGCTGTTTCTCAGCTTCTCGGCGTTGATCACGGTCTCGCTGCTCGGCCTGCTGTTGGGGGTCATCAGCGTGATGCACATGGCCAGAAGCCAGGAGACCTTGATCCAGCGCAGTTTCACCACCATCGAAATCAGCCAGAAGCTGCGGCAGAACCTCGGCGATCAGCTGCTCATTCTGATCAGCGAGAAGCCCGATATCCGGGTGCTGGAAACCTCTAACAAGTTGTTCAAGATGCTGCTTGACCAGGGTTTGCAGATGCCGGACCGCGCGAGTCGGGAAGGCTTCGAGGGGATCGAACGCGCTTACCTGACGTTCCAGCGAACCATCGCCGAGCCGCCGGGCAAGCGCTGGGTGGTCGTCAGTGACAGTGATTTCACCAAGGACTTCGATGGCGTGCGCATGCAGCTAATCGCGGTGCAGCAGCAGGCGATTGATCGGGTCAGCCGCGCCGAACGGCAGATCCGCGAACGCGCTAAGCTGATCGCCGGCCTGCTGGGGCTGTTGTGCATCGCGGTGCTGGTGGTCGGCGGGCTGACCGCACAAAGCATTGCCCGGCGATTTGGCGCGCCCATGGAGGCGCTGGCAAAAGCCGCTGACAACATCGGCCAGGGCAACTTCGACGTCACCCTGCCGGTTTCTCCGGTTACCGAAATGACCTTGCTCAGCCGGCGCTTTGGCTTGATGGCCGAAGCCTTGCGCCATCACAAGGCGAGCAACATCGAGGAGCTGCTGGCCAGCGAAAGCCGCCTCCAGGCCGTACTCGACAGCATCGACGACGGCCTCGTCATCATCGATGCCAACGGCCGGATCGAGCACGCCAACCCGGTTGCGATCCGCCAGCTGTTCTGGCTCAGCGATCCCCATGGCAAAAGTCTTGGCGAGCTGCTCGCCCGGCCGGAACTGGACGATGCCACTCAGCGCGTCTTGAGCGGCCAATTGCTGGAACATGCGCCCCAAGACCTGCCGATCGAAACCTCGGGAGAGAAACGCCTGTTGGCCTGGGCGCTTACCCCCGTATGCCATACCAATGGCCATAGCGTTGGCGCGGTGATGGTATTGCGCGATGTCACCGAGCAGCGCGCGTTCGAGCGGGTACGCAGCGAGTTTGTATTGCGCGCCTCCCACGAATTGCGCACCCCGGTAACGGGGATGCACATGGCTTTCAGCCTGTTGCAGGAGCGGCTTAAATTCCCCGAAGGCACTCGCGAGGCAGACCTGATCGAAACGGTCAATGAGGAGATGCAGCGGCTGGTGCAACTGATCGCCGATCTGTTGAATTTCTCCCGTTATCAGAACGGCTTGCAGCGCCTCGAACTGGCGCCCTGCGACCTCAATGAGCTGATCGGCAAGACCCGCGATCGCTTCAGCGAACAGGCGGCGGTGAAAAGCATCAGCATTGATACCCAGGTGCAGGACAGCCTGCCAATGGTCCCGCTGGATCGCATGCAGATTGATCGGGTTCTGGATAATCTGCTGGCCAACGCGCTGCGCCACTGCGGGGAGGGTGGCGAGATACAGCTACAGGCCCGCCGACACGGCGAGAGGCTGATCATCAGCGTGCAGGATAACGGCGAGGGGATCGACTTCAGCCAGCAGGCACGGATCTTCGAACCCTTTGTGCAGATCGGCAAGAAAACCGGTGGCGCTGGCCTTGGTCTCGCGTTGTGCAAGGAGATCGTGCAACTGCACGGTGGTCGCCTGAACCTCTATTCGCGCCCTGGGCAGGGCTCGCAGTTCTATATGGCGCTGCCTATCTGATAGGTGATGGCTGGAGCAATACGTATGGCGTGTTGCGAGGAGTCTTGCACGCTGATTCATGGCGCGTGCTGACGACTCAACGCAAAACCGGATCGAACTTGAAGCGCCGCCCGAGCACCATGGCACCGATGAACAGGGTCAGAAATATCCCGAACGCCAGCTTGGCAATCGCCACCAAAGAAGCTTCGGGTAGCGGGGCGAACAGCACCACGGCGCCTGCAACGGCGGTCAGTATCAATAGACAGAACGCGCTCTTAGACATGATGATTTCCTGTTTCCTGCGCGCCGTTTCGACGCTGTCAAATTTGGGCCCGATCCCTGAGCCACACAATCATGAACCGTATTTCGATACCGATTTAGAACACCCAGCGCTGGGTCTGCACGGTGACATGCATGTTCTGTTGGGGCTCATTGCTGATGGTCACCCAATGGGCGGTCGGCTTGGCGGTCTGGGCGCGCATCACACGGTCAATTTCGCGGCGTTCGTCGATCTGCTGTTGCACCGCAATCGAATGGCGCTCTGACGACACATGGAATGCCGGGGAAGTGGTGGCATAGGTTCCGCTTGCGACGATCGCAGCGACACTTAGCAACTTCGATAGGGTTTTCATGTGGCGTCTCCATCGCAAATCAGAAAAATCTGAGTAAGCAATAGCAGACACCGTGCCAGCTTTTTTAAGCTGAAAAATCCTTAATTATCAATTAGTTATAAAAGCTTCACATAAGAATAAAATGCAAAATGCATGAGTGCATAACTGGCGCATTGCAAAATGCACGAAGTGGCACATGGCCTTTAGTGGCTAGGTAGCAGTGCGTCAATTCGCGCGCGCAGAACTGCCAAAGAGAAGGGTTTCGCCAGAATAGGCGCAACCAGGAGGGTGGAAGTTGCCGAATCAATGATCTCGGCTGGGTGACCACTCATGTAGATGATGCTCAGGTCCGGCCGCAGCTTCAGTGCCGGTTCGGCAATCATCACACCCGTCACCCCACCAGGCAGGCGATAGTCGGTGATCAACAGATCAAGCTTGGGCTGCCCCGCCAGAATGTTGAATGCCTCGGCAGCTGACTCGGCCTGCAGTACCTGAAAGCCTTCACCCTCAAGGTAATCCGCAAGGGTGGCTAGGAACGCCGTGTTGTCTTCTACGATCAATACGATTCTGCTGGGTTCGGCATTCATGGTGACATTCCGCAAAAACAGGGCTGAGAACAGCCCAGATCGCGCGATACAGATCGCGCTAGCATTTTCGACCGCGGCAACTGAGTAAGTTCAGCTGTTTTTTTCCATCGTTTGCGGCAAGCGAACATGGAAGCAAGAGCCCTCGCCCGGCACGCTGGAGACGCCGATCTGCCCCTGGTGAGCGTCGACGATCTGCTTGGTGATGAACAGGCCCAGGCCCAGGCCCTGTACCGAGTGCCCGCAATTGACCCGTTCGAACTGCTGGAAGATGCGCTGCTGATCGTCCGCTGAAATACCGATGCCTTGATCGCGCACCTCCAGCCGGGCGACGCCCTGATCGGCGTGCACGCGGATTTCTATCGGTTTTTTTGCGCCGTAGCGCAGGGCGTTGGTCAGCAGATTGGCGACCACCTGTTCGATTCGATACTCGTCCCAGACCCCCGGAACCGGCTGCGGCGCGATCAGCTCGACCTGGCTGCCGGCGGCGGCGATCTGTGCGCCGAGGTTCTCCAGTACCCGCGCCGCCAGGGCGGCCAGGTCGCATGGGACAGGCCGTATCGACAGTTTGCCGGTGCGAATGCGCGAGACGTCGAGCATGTCCTCAATCAGGCGAATCAGGCTATTGAGCTGGCGTTCGTCGCGATCGGTCATGGCGCGCAGCTTGTCCAGGGTAAACGCGTCGGCATTGCCCTTTGCCAGGTGCAGCTTGCGCAGCTGGGTCTCCAGAATCAGGCCGTTGAGCGGGGTACGCAACTCATGGGAGACGATCGACATGAAGTCATCGCGCATGCGCACGGCAAGGCGCAGCTCGTCCTGGGTGGTGCGCAGCTCGCCGAGCAGGGTTTCCTGTTCCTGGCGGCTTTTCTCCAACGCCTGGACCTGGTGCTTGATGGCCTGGCGTTGTTGGTACAGGTCGACAAACACCGTGACCTTGCTTTTCACCGCCTGGATATCGAGCGGCTTGTGCATGAAGTCTACGGCGCCACTTTCATAGCCCTTGAACGCGTAGTTCATTTCGCGCCCGGCAGCGCTGACGAAGACGATGGGGATGTGCTTGGTCTTTTCCGTGCCGCGCATCAGCTCGGCGAGTTCGAAGCCGTTCATGCCGGGCATCTGCACATCGAGAATGGCCAGGGCGAAATCGTGCTGCAACAGCAGGACCAGCGCCTCATCGGCGCTGGTCGCCTTGTAGATCAGACGATTTTCACCACGGATCAGGACGTCCAGAGCCAGGAGGTTTTCCGGCAGGTCGTCAACGATCAGCAGTTTCGCTTCAAGTGTGCTTAGCATGGGCGTCTGTTCAGCTCCGTGAGCAACGTTCGGATGGCAGGTAGTGCCAGCACCAGGTCTGGCTCGAATAACGCTAGCGCCGCTTCGGGCATGGTCGGCACCTGGGCGTCCGCGGGGTTCTGCACCACGGTCAGGCCACCACTGCGCTTGATACTGGCCAACCCGGCGGCGCCGTCATGGCTGGCGCCGGTCAGCAGCACGCCCACCAGCCCGGCGCCGAATACATCGGCGGCGGACTCGAACAGGATGTCGATCGAGGGCCGCGAGTAGTGCAACGGCTCTTCGCGGCTAAAAGAAAAACTGCGATCCCGCTCGACCGACAGGTGGTAGCCCGGCGCGGCGAAGTACAGGGTGCCGGCCTGCAGGAACTCGCGGTTGTCCGCCTCTTTGACGCGTAATGCGGTGCGCAGGCGGAACACCTCAGCCAGCTCGCTGTTGCGGTCTTCGGGTACGTGCAGCACCACCACGATCGGCAGGCCGTAGTTGGCCGGCAGCTCTGCCAGCAGCATGAGCAACGCATGCACGCCACCGGCGGACGCGCCTATCACCACAGCCTGGGCGGGCGCGCGGTGCAGGGTTGCGGGCAGTCGCGGGTCAGATCGGCTCATGTCTTGCGGAAGATCCGCTCCTGTTTGCTGAGCGCCTCGAAAGCGCTGCCGTAGTTGGAAAACTCCAGGCTTTCCTTGCTGCCCAGGCCGAGAAAGCCGCGGTGGCACAGCGATTCGTGGAACAGGCCGAGCGCGCGGTTCTGCAGGGCGTTATCGAAATAGATCAACACGTTGCGACAGGAGATCAGCTGGGTCTCGGAAAACACGCTGTCGGTGGCCAGGCTGTGGTCGGCAAAGGTCACATGGTCGCGCAGCGATTTATCGAACAGCGCACTGTCGTAGGCGGCGGTGTAGTAGTCGGATAACGCCGCCAGGCCGCCGGCGTTCTGGTAGTTGGCGGCGTAACCCTGCACCGTTTCCAGGTTGAAGATGCCGCGCTGGGCCTTTTCCAGGGAGCGCGGGTTGATGTCGGTCGCGTAGATGATTGAGCGATCCAGCAGGCCTTCTTCCTTCAGCAGAATGGCCAGTGAGTAGACTTCTTCGCCGGTACTGCAGCCGGCCACCCAGATCTTCACCGAGGGGTAGGTTTTCAGCAGCGGTACTACCTGCTGGCGCAGCGCCAGGAAGTACGGGGGGTCGCGAAACATCTCGCTGACCGGGATGGTCAGGTACTGCAGCAACTCCATGAACATGTCCGGGTCATGCAGGATTTTTTCCTGCAATGCGGAGATGGTCTTGCAGTTCAACTGGGTCAGCGCGTGGCGCACGCGGCGCTTGATAGATGCGCCGGAGTAGTTGCGAAAGTCGTAGTTGTACTTGAGGTAGATTGCCTCGATCAGCAAACGCAGTTCGATATCGATGTTGCGTTCGGGCGCCATCAGATCCGCTCCAGCTTGGGCATCCATACGCGTATCAGGGCAAACAGCCGGTCCAGGTCGATGGGCTTGGCCAGGTAATCATTGGCGCCTGCCTGCAGGCAGCGATCCTGGTCGTCCTTCATCGCCTTGGCGGTTACCGCGATGATCGGCAGCTTGCGCCACTGCGGATTCTTGCGGATCTGCTGAGTCGCTTCGTAGCCGTCCATCTCGGGCATCATCACATCCATCAGCACCAGGTCGATGTCACTGACCTGCTGCAGTTTGGCCAGCGCCTCGTGACCGTTGCGGGCGATCTCGATCACCGCACCCTTGAGCTCCAGCGCGCTGGTCAGGGCGAACAGGTTGCGCACGTCATCGTCCACCAGCAGGATGCGCCGGCCCTCGAACACCTTGTCGCGGTTGCGCGCGGTCTTGAGCATCCGCTGGCGGTCGCTGGAGAGCTGCGATTCAACCTTGTGCAGGAACAGCGTGACTTCGTCGAGCAGACGTTCCGGCGAACGCGCGCCCTTGATGATGATCGAGCGCGAGTACTTCATCAGCTCGGCTTCTTCGTCGCGCGACAGGTTGCGCCCGGTGTAGACGATCACCGGCGGGAACGCGCGGATGTTAGCGCCGGCCATGCGCTTGAGCAGCTCGTTGCCCTGCATATCGGGCAGCTTGAGGTCGATGATCATGCAGTCGAACACGGTGTCGCGCAGCAGCGCCAACGCCTGCTCGCCCAGCGCCACGGCGGTGATTTCGATATCGTCGTCGCCGATCAGGCGGGCGATGCTCTCGCGTTGCAGGTCGTCGTCCTCGACCAGCAGGATGTGCTTGACCCGCTGCGCCAGCTTGGCCTCGAGTTTGGCGAACACCTCCTTGAGCTGCTCGCGGCTGGCCGGTTTGACCGCATAGCCGATCGCGCCGAGTTGCAGCGCGGCCTCCATGCGGTCTTCGACGGAGATCACGTGCACCGGAATGTGCCGGGTTTTCGGATCGTCCTTCAGCCGTTGCAGGACCGTCAGGCCCGAGGCATCCGGTAAGCGCATGTCCAGCAACACCGCATCCGGCAGCAGCTCGGCAGCCAGTTGCAGGCCTTCGTCGGCACCATGGGCGACCAGGCAGTTGTAGCCAAGCTCATGGGCCAGGTCGTAGAGAATCTGTGCGAACTGAGGCTCATCCTCGACCACCAGGATGCGGCGGCCGGCGCCATCGGCCCGGTCGCGGTCGTCGGCAAATCGGGGAGTCGGCACCTGCGGCGGGGCTACCGCGGGTGCGGGCATTTGCGCCGCTGGCGGAATGAGCAGAGGCTGGTGCAGCGGCATCGTTGCGAGGGTGGGTAAATCGACCTGCGTTTCTTCATAGGTTTCCGGCAGCAGCAGGGTAAAGGTGCTGCCCTGGCCCGGTGCGCTGCTGACCGTGATGGCGCCGCCGAGCAGTGTAGCCAGGTCGCGCGAGATTGACAGGCCCAGGCCGGTGCCGCCATAGCGGCGGTTGGTGGTGCCGTCGGCCTGGCGGAACGCCTCGAAGATGGCGAGCTGCTGGTCCTCGCGAATGCCGATGCCGGTGTCCTTGACCGCGAAGGCGATGCCGGCGCCCGGCTGGCGCGAGACAGTCAACGTCACCGCGCCCTGTTCGGTGAACTTGAACGCGTTCGACAGCAGGTTCTTGAGGATCTGCTCGACGCGCTGCTGGTCGCTGAACAGCATGTCCGGCACGCCGGCCAGGGTTTCGATGGTCAGCGTCAGCTGCTTGTCCTGCGCCACCGGCTCGAATAGGTCACGCAGGCCATTAAGCACGCGCTCGACCGGCATCTGATGCGGGCGCACGTCGAGCTTGCCGGCTTCGACCTTGGAAATGTCGAGGATGTCGTTGATCAGATGGAGTAGATCGTTGCCTGCGGAGTAAATGGATTCGGCGAACTTCACCTGCTCTTCGCTGAGGTTGCCGTCGCTGTTGTCGGCCAGCAGTTTGGCCAGAATCAGCGAGCTGTTCAGCGGTGTGCGCAGCTCATGAGACATGTTGGCGAGGAACTCGGATTTGTACAGGCTGGCGCGTTGCAGCTCCTGGGCACGCTCTTCGAGCTGCGTCTGGACGCGGTTCAAGGCATTGTTCTTTTCGTCCAGCGCGTCGCGCTGCTCGGACAGCATCTGGGTCTGATCGGCAAGCTGTTCGTTGGTCTGCTCCAGCTCGGCCTGCTGGGTTTCCAGGTGCGCCTGGGATTCCCGGAGAATGTGCGACTGCTCTTCCAGCTCTTCGTTGGCGGTGCGCAGCTCTTCCTGTTGCACTTGCAGTTCTTCGTTGAGCTGCTGGGTTTCCGTGAGCACTTCCTGCAGGCGCTGGCGGTAGAACGCACCTTCCAGAGCAGTGCCGATGGTGTCGGCGATCAGCTCGAGAAACTCGCTATCACGCGCCTGCAGGGGCCGCAGGAACCCCAGCTCAAGCACGCCGTTAACCCGGTTGTAGACCCGTGTTGGCACCAGCAGGATATTCAGCTGGTCAGTGCTGCCGAGCCCCGAGCCAACCTTGAGGTAGTCGTGGGGCAGGTCATCCAGGCGGATCACCCGACCCTCGCTGGCGGCCTGGCCGACCAGGGAGTCATCGTCGGCGAACGGCTGCTCGGTCGCTTCATGGCTGAAGCCGTAGGCGGCGATGCGTGTCATGCCGCCCTGTTCGTCACGGGCATAGAGCGCACCCACGGTGACATTCAGGTACTGGGCAAGGTGGCGCAGTGCGTTGCGCCCGAGTACGCCCAGGGTCAGCTGGCCGAGTACCTGTTCGGCGAGCAGGCTCTGCCCGGTGCGTAGCCAGGCTTTCTGGGCGAGCAGCTCGGCGGCCTCTTCCTGGCGTTTCAATGCGTCCGCGTAGCCTTCGGCCAGGCGCATCAACTCGCGCCGGCCAATAAATGCGAGCAGGGCGCTAAGCAACAGGCTGAACAACAGGAAACCTGCCACGGTAAAGATCACCGTACGGTTGGCGTATTCGTTACGGGTCTGCCGCAGCTGCTGCTCCGAGCGGGTGAGGTCGTTGTATTCCTTGCGAATTTCATCGGACAAGCGTTTGCCCTGACCGCTGCGCACGGCACGCTGATAGTCGAGATTGCGCTGCCGCAGGTCGATCATGTTGGCGGCAAAGACATTCCATTGCCGTTGCAGGGCTTCGACCCGGCCCAGGCGCTCAAGCTGCTGCGGATTGTCGGCAACCAGTTCGCGCAGCCCGGCCAGCGCCGCTTCGATGCGTGGTTTGGCCAGCTCGTAGGGTGCAAGGAATTCGTCATCGCCAGTGATCAGAAAACCGCGCAGGCCGGTTTCCTGATCGACGCTCAGCCTGAGCGCCTCATTGGCGTTGCTGATGACCCGGTCGGTATGTTCGACCCACTTCAGTACGCTCAACAGATAAAAGATCAAACCGATGAAAAAAATCGCGCTGATCAAGCCGATCGCTAATGGCAACGCAACGTTGCGCCTGAGAATTCGACGAAAGCCGAGCTCGTCGATCAAGGAGCGGGTCATGGCAAATCCTGCATAAAAGTGGTTTCGGCAGCATGGGGCAATCCGGCACGTCGCGGTTGGCCTTTATCATCGGCCTGGGTTGGTGGACGTACAGAGAGGCGGCGAGCGCTGCCCGAACGGTTGTATGAACCCATACGAGTGAAAAAGTGTCCCATTTATATTGCCTGGAGAATGTGAGACCTTGGGCGCTTTTCTGGCGGCGACAGAGCCCTGTCTTTCGCATCGAGCGCGGCTCGCCACAGTCCTTCAATGTGGTTCAACCCCTTTCATGAGGTTACTGGATGCACGATCGGACTCAAGGTGCCAATCCTGGCGCTGTTCCTGGTAATGGCGGCAAAACCATCTTACTGGTCGAAGATGATGAAGTGGTGCGCATGCTGACCCTCGAAGTGTTGTCGGAACTCGATTATCAGGTTCTCGAAGCGGAGGATGCGCCGCAAGCCCTGGCCATTCTACGCAGCGACCAGCCACTGGATCTGCTGATGACCGATATCGGCCTGCCAAGCATGAGCGGCCGCGAGTTGATGGACATCGCGCGGCAGCTGCGTCCTCATCTGCTTGGCCTGTTCGCCAGTGGTTACGGCGAGGCTGCCGGCGGTTCGGGCATGGGTATCGCCACCATCACCAAGCCCTATTCCCTGGAACTGCTGAAAAATACCCTGCAGTCGCTGCTCGCCCAACGCTAAACCACTCATGCTATTCAGCTGCTTTATAAGGATTGGCCTGTTCCTCGCGGGTTCGTAGTCTGTAGCGCTCATCACCGTGCAGCCCGCCAGTGATAGCCGTCGAGGAACAGCATGACCCATCTCAATCCCACTGCCGAGCAGCTGTCCGCGTTCGCTGCGACGGTGCCCGACGATACCCCGATTCTGATGCTCAACCTGCTGCGTTTTCAGGCGCAAGCGGCGTACCCAGCGGGCAGCGATCAACCCGCCTGCAGCGGCCGAGAAGCCTATGCGCGGTACAGTCGCGTTGCCCTGGGCAAGGTACGTGGTGTGGGCGGCGAAGTGCAGGTCATGGCCACCGCGCATGTCGCGCTGATCGCACCATCGGAAGAGCGCTGGGACGACATGCTGCTGGTGCGTTACCCGAGCAAGGCGGCGTTTCTGGCCATGCTCGCCGACCCCGAATACCGCGCGGCGACTGTGCACCGGACTGCCGCATTGGCTGACTCGCGACTGATCGCCACTACTGCGCGTTAGCGGCCGGGTTGTTCAGTACCCAGAGCAGGGCCGCGGTTTCGGCATCCGGTTCGCCATCGTAGCGGGCCGGGCGGTACTTCATCTGAAACGCCGCCAGGACGTTGCGGGTCGCCAGGTCCAGCTCGCCATGCTCGGCCACCGAATAGCCCTGGCGCTGCAACTGATGCTGAAACCAGGCAACGGTTGGCGGGCTGGCGGCGAACACGGCCTGCTGCCTGGCCACCGCCTGCTTTTCCGGCCAGGGCACCAGCCCCTCATCCGCCAGACGCTGCCACGGGAACAGCGGCCCCGGGTCGACCTTGCGCTGGGGCGCGATGTCGCTGTGGCCAATGATGCTGCCCGGCCCCAGGCCATGACGCTGCATGATGTCCTTGAGCAGCGGAATCAGCGCGTCGATCTGTTCCGGCGAATAGGGCTGCCAGTAACGCCCGTTCGGACCATCGTAGAAGCCCTGGTTGACCAGTTCGATGCCGATGGAAGCGCTATTCAGCCAGGTGCGTCCTTGCCATTGGCTATCGCCCGCGTGCCAGGCGCGGCGATCCTCGTCGACCAGGCGGTAAATGGTCGCTGGTGCTTCGCCGATCAGGTAGTGGCTGCTGACTTCGCCCTGGGTCAACAGCGCCAGCGAGTGCGCCAGGTCGGTCGAGGTGTAGTGCAGGATGATGTATTGCACGCGACTGTCCTGCCCCACCGCGGTGTGGCGGCTGTCGATGCGTGGGCCGCTGGAACAGGCTGCTAGCACGGCTGTTAGCAGGATTAGAAGCAGGCGGTTCATGGGTTGATGTGCAGCACGCTTTGCAGGTTGTCCAGCAGCATGTCCACGCTCAGCATGATCAATAACATACCCATCAATCGCTCCACTGCAGTCAGCCCGCGCGGGCCGAGGAAACGCTGCAGGAATGAAGCCTGCAGCAGGATGAATGCGGTTGCCGCCCACGCCAGCAGGACCGCCAAATACAGCTCCCAAAGCGGGCCTTCATGGGTATTGCGCAGGGTCATCAGCACTGCCAGTGCGGAAGGCCCGGCCACGGCGGGCGTGGCCAGCGGTACCAGCATCGGTTCGCCGTCCGGCACATCGCCGAGCACGCCTTGCGGGCTGGGGAAGATCAGGCGCATGGCAATCACGAACAGGATGATACCGCCGGCTATCGCCGTTGCCTCGCGCGAAAGGCCAAGGGCGGCGAGCACCTTGTCACCAAAGGTTAGGAACAGCATCAGCAGGGCCAGCGCGAACAACAGCTCACGGCCGGCGACCCAGAGTCGGCGATTGGGCGCGACGTTTTTTAGCGCGGCAATAAATATCGCAATATTTCCGAACGGATCGGTCACCAGAAAGATCAAAGCGGCAATGCCAAAGATTTCCATGCAGCACTCCTGAGCAGATCCACAGTTTAGTGCCTGCGCCGGACTCGCGTCGTTCAGCCTGGGGCCGCGATACGCAATAGCCAGGCGGCAAGGGACTTGGTGGTGGCCATTGTTACATTCTGGAGGTTTAGATGCGCTCGCTTCTCTGGTTCAAGCAGGATCTGCGCCTGGACGATCACCCGGCGTTGTATGCGGGACTTTCCAGCCAACGCCTGTTACCGGTATTCGTGCTTGATCCCTCATTGCTGCAGCAGGGCGAGTTCGGCAGCCGTCGACTCGGCGTGCACCGCGCGCGCTTTCTGCTGGAAAGCCTCACGTCGCTGGACGCCGCGCTGCGTCAACGCGGCTCGCACCTGCTGGTGGTGCGAGGCGTCGCGGAGGAGGTGATTCCTCGGCTGGTCGCGCAGTTCGATCTGCAGCAGGTGCTGACCCTCGAAGAAATCGCGCCTGACGAGCGCGCGCAGGTCGCCCGCGTGCAGCGCCAGCTCAAGGGTGTGCCGCTGCAGCAGGCCGCGGGAAACAGCCTGTTGCGGGTGGGCGAGCTGCCCTGCGCGATCGAGGAGCTGCCGCTGGTGTACAGCCACTTCCGCACGATGGTCGAGGCGCGCATGCCGGTCTTTCAGCCGCGCCCAGCGCCCGAACAGCTGCCACCGCTGCCGGATGGTGCGCGGGCTTTGCTGCAGGCTATTCCGACGCTGTCCCAGCTAGGTCTGGGCGAGCCGCTCAGTGTGCCGGCCAGCGCCTTTCCTTTTTCCGGGGGTGAGGTGGCGGCGCAGTCGCGTTTGCGCGATTACCTGTGGAATACCCAGGGCGTGCGCAGCTACAAGGACACGCGCAATGGCCTGATCGGCAGCGAGTATTCGTCGAAATTTTCGCCCTGGCTGGCCAATGGCAGCCTGTCGCCTCGTCGGGTGGTTGCCGAATTGCGGCGTCATGAGTCGCGTTATGGCGCGAACGAGTCGACCAACTGGCTGTGGGTCGAAATGCTGTGGCGCGATTTCTTCCGTTGGAACCTGGTGCGCCATGGCAGTGCCATGTTCCGCTCCGGCGGGCTGAAAGGCGCCGAATCCGCTTCGACCCAGGTCGACCAGCGTTTCAGCGACTGGTGCGTGGGCTATACCGGCATGCCAATGGTGGACGCGAACATGCGCGAGCTGGCGGCTACCGGGTACATGTCGAACCGCGGGCGGCAGGTGGTCGCCAGTTACCTGATTCATGATCTGCAGCAGGACTGGCGGCGCGGCGCCGCATGGTTCGAAGAGCATCTGCTCGATTACGACCCCGCGAGCAACTGGGGTAACTGGGCGTACCTGGCGGGTGTGGGCAACGATCCACGGCGCAATCGCGTGTTCAACGCGCTGAGGCAAGCCCGTGCATACGACCCGCAGGCGGTTTACGTCAGCCTGTGGCTTCCGGAGCTGAATGCGATCGCGCCACACCTGCGCCATACGCCGTTTCTGCTGCCCGGCAGTGACCTGAGCCGCATGGGCTACCCGCAGCTGAACGCGGTTCCGGAAAGCTGGAAGCCCTACTTGCCGCAGGAAGCGGCATGAGCGGACGCCGCTAGCCGCATTCGATGCGGTTGCGGCCGGCGTGCTTGGCGCGGTACAGCGCCTTGTCGGCGCGCTCGAAGACCTGGTCGCTGCGCTCACCGGTTGCGAAGAGGCTGATACCGGCGGACAGGGTGATGGTCACGCGCTCGCCCTTGAAGTGAAACGGACAGGCTTCGATGCCACTGCGCAGGGTTTCCAGCAACTGCACGCCACCCTCGAGCGGCGTGCTGGGAATCAACAGAACGAACTCCTCGCCACCGAAGCGCGCCATGAAATCGGTTTTGCGCAGGCGTTTCTGCAATTCTTGAGCGATGATTTTCAACACCTTGTCGCCCGCCAGATGGCCATAGCCATCGTTGATCCGCTTGAAATGATCGATGTCCACCACCGCCAGCATCAGCTCGCCGCCGTAGCGCTGCCAGCGCGCCATCTCCAGCTCCAAGCGCTCGTTCCAGCCTGCCCGGTTGGGGAGCCCGGTCAGCGGGTCAAGCAACGACTTTTGCCGCTGCTCCTCCAGGTGGTCGCGAAAGCCCTTGGCTTCCTGTTCCATGCTTTCGACGCGGTCGACCAGCGTTTGCAGCCGCTCGGCCACCACGTGGTCACGCCCGTCGCGCTGTTGCTGGTACTGCGCCATGGTGCTCAACAACCCGTTCAGGCGGTTTTCTACCAGGCCTTTCAGACTGTTCAGGTCGGTGGCCTGTTGCACGCTGCTGCTCAGGCCATCGACCTGCTGGCGCAGCTCACTGTCGAGATCACGCGCTGCACTGACCGAATCGGTATAGCCCTCATGGGCGTCCTTCAAGTGTTCTTGAAAGGACGAAAGGCGCTGGTTGAGTTGCTGCAGGTAGCCCTCGAACTCGCGCTGGCCGACGTCGGCGATGGCCAGCAGCAAGACAGACAGATCATCCAGCACGGGCACCAGCTCATACAGGTTCAGTCCGCCCTGAATGCGCTCGCGCAGCTGCTCAGCCTGAGGCTGGTGGCGTTCGGGCACTGGCAGCTCGTCAAGCAAACCGAGCAGGCTCGCTTCAACATGATTGGCTATCGCGCTGTAGCCAGGCTCTGGCGCGGCAGGCAGGGCGTATTCGGGATCACCCAAGGTTTCTGCCAACGGCTGCACGGCAGGCGCTGGTTGTGCAGCCGCTGGCTGTGATTGCGTCGCGGCGGCCGGCGATGGCTCCAGGGGTGTGAGTTGTTCGCGGTCCGGCGCGATGTCGTGTACAGGCGGCGCCTGCTCAGATGGCGGCTGCTCAGGCGAAGCGACTGCAGGCATGGCGCTTTCGCTGGCTCGTGCAGCCGGCGCCTGGTTCTCGGCCGATTCAGAGGTAGCAACGGCTGGTTCATTGAAAGGCGCCGCTGGTTCTGCTGCTGGCGCGGCTACGCTGGCAGCCGTGTCGCCTTTGGCGAACAGGCGTTGCAACAGCCCCGGGCGAGCCACATGGTCCTGATCCAGCGCGGCTAGCGCCTGATTCTGCAGGTGGCTCAGCTCGGCCAGCAACGCCGGCAATTCGCTTAGCTGACCCGCGCGCGCGGACAGCTGTTTGGCATAGTGTTTGAGGGGCTTACGCACCTCGCTTGGCAATTCCAGTTTAAGCAGTGCGGCGGCGAGGGCTGCCAGGGAGGTAGACGCCTGCTCGACCCGTTGCTGGCGATGCAGCTCCGAGTCCAGCACGGATTTTTCCAGACGCGGGATCAGTGCCGAAAGCCCGGCATCGATGTCGTCGCGGCGAAGGATTTCCCGCAGGTCCTGCATGCAGCGGTCGACGGCCTTGTCCGCGCCTTCCGCAGCCAGGCTGCTGCGTACCAATCCTCGGCGGAGCAGGTCGAGACGGGCGTCCCAGCGTCGTTCAAGCTTTTCCTGCTGTTCCAAGTTGGCGAGATATTTATCTTTCCAACGCTGTACGTCGTCGTTCATCTAGCGCTTCCGCGGAGAGGGCGTATTCAGCATAGGCGGTTGCGGGCTGGTTGAGGCCTGGGGCAGGCGAATTTCCATCGCCACCGGCAGGTGATCGGAAATGGGGTGGGCCAGCACCGAGACCTTCTCCAGCTCAAGGCTGGGGCTCAGCAGGATGTGGTCGAGGCAGCGCTGTGGACGCCAGCTGGGAAAGGTTGCTTCGATCTGCGGCGCGAGCAGCCCAAGGTCTCGCAGCGGCGAATTGAGCAGCAGGTCGTTGGCATGGGTATTCATGTCACCCATCAGAATCTGATGCCGGTAACTGCCGATCAGCTCGCGAATATAGGCGAGTTGGCGGGTTCGGGTCCGGGCCCCCAGCGAAAGATGCATCATCACCACCACGATGGCGTCTACGCCTTCGCCGAGGCGCAATAGAATTGCCCCACGGCCCGGCGGGCCCGGCAACGGATGGTCCTCCAGCAGGGTGGGGCGGTAGCGGCTGAGCACGCCATTGCTGTGCTGCGCCAGGCGTCCAAGGTTGCGATTAAGTTGCTGGTACCAGAACGGGAAATCGCCGAGGCGGGCAAGGTGCTCGACCTGGTTGACGTAGCCGGAGCGCATGCTGCCGCCGTCCACTTCCTGCAGCGCGACCAAGTCGTAGTCGCCCAGCATGTCGCCGATACGCTGCAGATTGTTGGCGCGCCCGGCGTGGGGCAGCAAATGCTGCCAGCTACGGGTCAGGTAATGGTGATAACGCTGGGTGGTGATGCCGACTTGAATGTTGAAGCTGAGCAAGCGCAGGCGCTGGGCCTCTGGCCAATCCGTGGCGGTCGAACACCCGGCGTTGACCTGTGGATCGCACAGGCCGATACCTCGGGTGCTCCGCCAGCGACGTAACACGTCGTGCGCCCGCTGCGGCCTACTGCGCCGCGCGCTCTTTGGCGATCAGGTGGTCAGCCACTTGCAGCGTTTGCTGCGGGCCGCCGGAGCTACCGACGTCAAAGCGGTACTTGCCGTTGACGATCATCACCGGCACGCCACTGATCTGGTAGGCCATTGCCAGTTTCTTGGCTTTCTCGAGCTGGCTCTTCACACCGAAGGAGTTGTAAGTCTTGAGAAACGCCTCTTTATCGATACCTTCACCGGCAAGGAAATCGGCCATTTCTTCTGGCGTAGCCAGTTTCTTGTTCTGCTTGTGGATAGCATCGAAGATCGCGGCGTGCACCTTGTGCTCGGCCTTCATCGCTTCCAGCGTGATGAACATCTGACCATGAACATTCCACATGCCGCCAAACAGTGCGGGGATACGCACGAAATTGACATCATCGGGAAGCTGTTCAACCCATGGGTTGATGGTGGATTCGAACTGATAGCAGTGCCCACAGCCGTACCAGAACAACTCGACCACTTCGATCTTGCCGGGCTTGGCCACCGGAACCGGGTTGCTCAGTTCAACGTACTGTTTGCCGGCTTCGATCGATTCAGCCTGAACTGCGCCGCCAAACAGGCTGGTGGCGACAAGAGCGGCACTGAGAATCAGGTTACGCATGCTTTACTCCTAAGCGATTGGCGGTGCTTGTGGTGCACCGCATTCGACCTGCATGGGCAGGCCCGGTTCCTGGGCATTGTAGCGGGGCGGTAAATGGAAAAGGGTGGCCTTGGCCACCCTTTTTCGATCACATCGTTTCGCGCTGTTACGCGATCAATGCAGGCCTTGCACGTAGCTGGAAACTGCTTCGATGTCCTTGTTGCTCAGTTTGGCAGCGATGGCGCGCATGATCATGCTGTCGCCGTCATTGGTCCGGTTGCCTTCACGGAAGTCTGTGAGCTGCTTGGCGACGTAAGTCGCATGCTGGCCGCCCAGTTGGGGGAAGCCTGCGGCATCGAGACCGGCACCGTTCGGCGAATGGCAACCGGTGCAGGCAGGCATGCCTTCAGTCAGCTTGCCGCCGCGGAACAAGGCTTCGCCGCGCTCGACCAGTTTCGGGTCAGCAGCACCGACGCTCATTTCCTTACTGGCGAAGAACGCAGCCATGTCCGCCAGGTCCTGATCGCTCTGGTTATCCAGCAAACCCATCATTTCTATAACTTTGCGCCCGACGCCAGGAGGGGTGGCGGGGTTGTTGCCGAGTTTGATGTCCTGCAACTGCTTGAGCAGGTAACGCTCACCCTGGCCCGCCAGTTTGGGGAAGTTAGGTGCAGCGCTGTTGCCGTCGGCACCATGACAAGCGCCACAAACGGCAACCTTGCCTTCACCAGCGGCAGCATCGCCCGCGGCATGCGCCAGGCCGGAGAGGCCCAAGGTCAACAGCAGACTCACGAGTACTTTGTTCATCAGCTAATCCAACTACGGCTAAGAAAGAAATAGTGTGTGGCGGGCTTACTTGGTCATCAACTCAATGACGGCCTGATAGTCCTCGGCCGTGCAATCCATGCACAAGCCGCGCGGCGGCATTGCACCCAGACCATTGGTGACGCTCTGCACCAGCACATCCATGCCCTTGGCCAGACGTGGCTCCCAGGCGGCCTTGTCACCTTTTTGCGGTGCCATCGGCAATTGACCATTGTGGCAAGCAGCACATGCGCGCGCATAGACCGCTTCTGCATCTTGAGCAGCCTGGGCGTTGAAAGACAACATCAATACACCGGCAGCCAGTAACATTTTTCTCATCAGATCAGCCTCATCATGGAGGGGAACGTACTGCTTTCTAATGGGCAGAAGATCTAATCGTTCCCGTGAACACCTATCCAGCGAGTGGGACAAAGCGCACACAAAATCTGCGGCATTATATACTGGCGTCACTGAAACTGAAACGACGCCGCCAGCCACGCTGTTTCGACTCTGTCAGGCTGGCGCTTGTGTCGCAAGGGCAGCGCCGCTGCACTTCCTTTACGCCCGCCCTCACCGGATACCCCGATGCAAGTTAAGAAGCCCATTATCGGCCTGTGCCAACAAGCCACTTTCCTGATCAGTGCCGCCAAGGTTGATCAATGCCCGGACGACCAGGGCCACGAAGTAGCCTTCGCCGGACGTTCTAATGCCGGCAAGTCCAGCGCCCTGAATACCCTGACCCATGCCAGCCTGGCGCGTACTTCTAAGACGCCAGGACGCACCCAACTGCTCAACTTCTTTCGCCTGGACGACGAGCGTCGCCTGGTCGACCTGCCAGGTTACGGCTACGCCAAGGTACCGATTCCGCTGAAACTGCACTGGCAGAAGCACCTCGAGGCTTATCTAGGTAGCCGGGAAAGTTTGCGCGGGCTGATGCTGATGATGGATATCCGCCACCCGCTGACCGAATTCGACATCCTGATGCTGGATTGGTCCACCGCCAGCGAAATGCCGATGCATATCCTTTTGACCAAGTCCGACAAGCTGGCTTTTGGTGCTGCCAAAACCGCCCTGCTGAAGGTCGAGCAGGACATCCGCAATCGCTGGGGCGATCGGGTCAGCATCCAGCTGTTCTCCGCACCCAAGCGCCAAGGCATCGAGGAAGCGCAAGCGGTGCTGGCCGAATGGCTTGAGCTGAATGAGCCCTCCGAGGAAGAAGCCTAAATAGGCGTCCTCATAACTTTTTGAGAGCGGAGCTCAATTACCGTTGCGGCAATAGGTAGTAGCCGGCGTTTGGTCGCAGTTGATAGCTGTTGCCGCAGTCGGCCAGCTACCCTCGACAAACGGTTATGCCAGGTGCTCGCCAGCCGGGGCTTTGCGGTATACTGCGCGGCCTTTTGGCCGGCGACACCCGGCTGGACATCGCACACAAGCCACGCCGGTTCTCCCGCGTGGCTTGTTGGTTTTTGACGCGCCAGCAGGCGCACAAATGAGAGGCACGACGATGAGCGCACTGGTTGGCGTGATCATGGGCTCCAAGTCCGATTGGTCCACCCTTAGCCACACCGCCGAGATGCTGGGCAAGCTGGGCATTCCGTACGAAGTGAAGGTGGTTTCCGCCCACCGCACCCCGGACCTGCTGTTCCAGTACGCCGAACAGGCGGACGCGCGCGGTATCCAGGTGATCATCGCCGGCGCCGGCGGCGCGGCGCACCTGCCAGGCATGTGCGCGGCCAAGACCCACCTGCCGGTCCTTGGCGTGCCAGTGCAATCGGCAGTGCTGTCTGGTGTCGATTCGCTGCTGTCCATTGTGCAGATGCCTGCTGGCATTCCGGTCGCCACCCTCGCCATCGGCAAAGCCGGTGCGATCAACGCAGCCCTATTGGCGGCGAGCATTCTTGGCCATCAGCACCCGGACTATCACGTGGCGCTCAAGCAGTTTCGGCAAGAGCAGACCGATACGGTGCTGGATAACCCGGACCCGCGCGCCTGAGTTGATCGCCGCGAGCGGCTCACGCCGCTAACCCGAGCCCCTAGCGTTTCTGGAGCAGATACGAGCATGAAAATCGGTGTGATCGGTGGCGGCCAGCTGGGCCGCATGTTGGCCTTGGCGGGTACGCCGCTGGGAATGAATTTCGCTTTTCTCGACCCTGCGCCCGATGCCTGCGCGCAAGCGCTGGGCGAGCATATCCGTGCCGACTACGGCGACCAGGACCATCTGCGGCAGTTGGCCGATGAAGTCGATCTGGTGACCTTTGAATTCGAAAGCGTGCCGGCTGAAACCGTGGCCTTTCTCTCGCAGTTCGTGCCGGTATATCCCAGTGCCGACGCCTTGCGCATCGCTCGCGACCGCTGGTTCGAGAAGTCGATGTTCAAGGAACTGGGCATTCCTACTCCCGAATTTGCCGATATCCAGTCTCAGGCTGATCTGGATGCTGCCGCAGCATCGATTGGCCTGCCGGCCGTAATGAAAACCCGCACCTTGGGCTATGACGGCAAGGGCCAAAAAGTGCTGCGCAAGCCGGAGGATGTCATCGGTGCCTACGCCGAGCTGGGCAGCGTGCCCTGCATTCTCGAAGGATTCGTGCCTTTTACCGGTGAAGTCTCGCTGATCGCGGTACGCGCCCGTGACGGAGAAACACGCTTCTATCCGTTGGTCCACAACCGCCATGACAGCGGCATTCTCAGCTTGTCGATCGCCAGCAGCGAGCATCCGTTGCAGGGATTGGCCGAAGACTATGTCAACCGTGTCCTGCAGAAGCTCGACTATGTCGGCGTGCTCGCGTTCGAGTTCTTCGAAGTGGATGGTGGCCTCAAGGCCAATGAGATCGCACCGCGTGTACACAACTCCGGACATTGGACCATCGAAGGCGCCGAGTGCAGCCAGTTCGAAAATCATCTGCGCGCCGTTGCCGGTCTGCCCCTGGGCTCGACCGCCAAAGTGGGCGAGAGCGCGATGCTCAACTTCGTTGGCGAAGTACCGCCGGTGGACAAGGTCATCTCAATCGATGACTGCCACCTGCATCACTACGGCAAGGCCTTCAAGGTCGGTCGTAAAGTCGGCCACGCCACCCTGCGCTGTGACAGCCGCGCCACTCTGGACCGACAAATTGCGGCAGTCCAGGCCCTGATTGATCATGCCTAGCTAGGCCGCTGAACCAGCGCCGAGGCGATAAAAAGCGGAACCTCTGATCGCTAGCACCCGTCTGACTCCATAACGCCATGGCCCTCTGGGTCGTGGCGCATCCATGTATAGGGAGACAGACTATGGGCATTATCGGCACTATTTTTATTGGCCTGATCGTCGGGTTGATTGCGCGTTTCCTCAAGCCAGGCAACGACAGCATGGGATGGATCATGACCATCCTGCTCGGCATCGGCGGTGCACTCGCCGCTACTTATGGCGGGCAAGCGCTGGGTATTTACGATGCAGGTGAGGCAGCGGGCTTTATCGGGGCGGTTATTGGCGCGATCATCCTGCTGGTACTCTACGGCCTGGTCACCAAACGCAGCTGATCATGCGAACCTCCGGCGCTACAGCGCCTCTATGAGCCATCAGCTGCCCTTCATGTCTTGATCATGAGTCAGCTGATGCGCTACCTGTTTTTAATCCTATTGTTGATTGGCGGCATCGCCCGCGCCGAACTCCCTGAAACCGATTGGCTCGATCTGATGCCTGCCGAGGACCGCCAGGCTCTCGAAGCTATGCCCGAGATCAGCCATGACACGCCTGAAAAAGACAGCAGCTTTTACACCGATGGTTTGAAGCCGCAGTCTGCTGACTTGCCGGCAGTGATGTATTCCGCCAAAACCGTTGCTGAGTTTGACGGCAAGCTGATTCGCCTTGGCGGCTACCCCGTACCACTCGAAACGGACAGCGCTGGGCGAAGCACCCTGTTCTTTCTGGTCCCCTACCCAGGCGCCTGCATCCACGTCCCGCCACCACCACCCAACCAGCTGGTACTGGTGCGCTACCCCAAAGGTATTGAACTGGAAGACATCTACGCCCCGCTCTGGGTCAGCGGAACGTTGCGGGTGGAGCAGGTTAGCAATGAGCTGGCGGATGCAGCCTATGCGATGGATGCAGGGCAAGTGAGGGTAGTGGAGGAAAGCGATTTATAAAGGCCTGGCATCGATTGAATGTCAGTGTTTCTATCTGTGCGGGCAGAGGTAGCTTACGTCAGAGATAGCAGAGGGGTAAGGTTTGTTTTATGGAGTGAAGGTTTCCTTGGCCGAGAGGTTTCTTTGGCCCCATCTTTGTGCTGCACCCCACAATAGAGGATTGATGATCGGATTTAATAATAAAAAAGCCCTTTCTTATAAGAATTGGCAACGTTGGCTTAGGGCAAGTAAAAGAGAGTCATGTTTCACAGCGCATTACAGATGATGCTCATACAGACTTTGCTACGTTATTTTCTCGCTTGGACACGCTCCGGGATTCTCATTTCCTTTCCGGCTTTGATCATTTCTTCGTGGTACTGGCTGTAGGCTTTTTTAGCTGGTTCTTTCTTTCCCAGTCCCCAATATGCATCCGCTAGATTCAAATAGGCGACTACTCTGTCCGGGTGCTTCAGCGTAATGTGCTTCAGTAGCTCTGCGGCTTCTTGGTAATACCCCGCCTGCTCGAACAGGAAGCCAAGGTCGTTGGACCACCTGACTTTTGTTGGGAAATAGTATTTTTCAACGATGTATTTCCCAGGGTCGCATGCGTCATCGCCCTCTGCTGTCATGAAATAACTGGCAAGCGTCTTCAACTCTTCACGGTTGCCGGCTTTGTACGCCTGCAGTGCAGCGTTGAAATTGTCGGACTCGGTCTCCGGCATTAATTTCTCTAACGCGGCTCCTGAGGTTTGATGTTCAAAGCGCAGATCCTTCAGCTTGCCGAATGCACGGGTGCCGTCGAAGTCTGCTATCGAAGTGAAGGCAAGACCCTGCTTGTCGATTACGTACGTGCTGAGAAGCGACCGCTCGCACTCGGTGTTGTTTTCATTCAACAGCACCTGTGTCAGGTCGAAGGACTTTGCGGCGCTGTTGTATCTGAATTTCAGGTTGAAATTGTAAACGCCATTTCCGTCCTCTCTGGTGATGAGAACCAGATAGTCCCCCGCCTGGGTCGAGGGCGAGAGCAGGGTGTAGCGTTCACCTTGAAGATCGGTAACCGATGCTTTGCCCTGATGTTCGGCGATTAGTTCCGCCATGTAGCCGTCGTAACTATTGGGCGAATACACATTTTCGATGCGGGGTAGGGCGTTGTCCGTATCAACAACTTTAGTGCCTGCACGGTCGGTAATGAGTAGGCGCTGGGAGTGCGAGTCGTTACTGTCTACAAGGCGCAGTTCTTGTAGTGAGGACAGGTCCTCAGGTTGTACCGTCTCGGCGGTCGCAATAACGCTGGTCAGCATCAAGGTCGAGATGAGTAAAAAATGCAGAATGCTGAATTTATTGTGCATTTTTCAGTATTCCGTATATGAATTCAAAGTTCTCTTTCCGCTTATCGTAACTTTTGGTATGAAGATTCACGATCTTGGTTATTTGATCGGTATTAGTCGTGCTAGGGCCAGATTTCGCGTTCAATTTTTGCCACTCCCAGAATCCTAGGGCGGTCAGCAGGCCATATTTGGTTTCCAGTACTTGATCTGGATTGGCGACGATATTGATATTTTCGTTTGGTACCTTAGCTTTCAACAGAGTTTCGACCGCTTTGTAGTTTTCTTTCCACGTGAGCTGAATGAAGCCTTTACCTTTGTAGGACAGCCCTTCCGCACATCCCCCAGCGGTCAGTTGGAAGTTCTGCCCGGGTACGCTACAGCAGTAAATACGCTTGGCGATTTCGTCTTCCTGCGGCAGTTGGGAATAGGCATAGTCGTTTTTAACCGTATAAGCACTTTTTGAGCTGGCAGGAAGGCTGTTGTACTGCTGCTTCGATATTCGTTTATACCCCAACTCTTCAGCTTCCTGAGGGTAATGGCTGAAATACCTTGCGAATGTGCTGCGAAGCGCTGTCGTCGAGTACCACAGACTTTCTTCTTTACCCACCAGCGCGTCGCCTACTTCTGCTTTCACTTGCGCAAAGAACTGAGAAATTCGTTCCGGCGTATTGATTTCAAATGAACCCGCATATTTATTGAACAGTGTCCTGACTTCTTCTCGTGCGGCTTCTTGTGATGACGGGAATATCTTCTTCATGTTTTCCGCGCTGATCAGCTCGGAAGCCGGTGCAGCCGAAAGATTCTGCATGATTACCAGATTTATCGGCTGGAAGTGCCAAGCCTTGCCCGTCGCATCAAGCTTCAGACTGCCTGCCACATCGTTCCACCAACTCAACGCCTTGATACGACTCTTCTCTTCAACCCAATCCTGGTTGGGATCGTCGGGGCTGTGGCCCATCAGATCATCGAGTTCGTCCCAGCGCGAGGAATCCCAGAACCACTCACTGTCATGCTGTGTGACAAGCTGCGAGATGGGCTGAGCGTGCCATGGTTTTTCCAACGCGGCTTGGATCTCTTTTGAGGTCATCTTTCCGTCGCGGTTGCTGTCGATGATGTCGTAGAGCCGGGTGCGTACAGGACCTTTGTCGGACTGGTCTATCGCGCCCTGATAACTAGCCTTTTCATCGTCGGATAAGCGGCGGGTTGTGTTGAGGTAATAGGCCAACCCCGAGCGGGGCGTATCAGTATCTTCGACAAAATCGAAGCCTTCCCATTCCCATGGGCTGTGGCGGGTTGTAATAAGGTCCTGTTCTGCCAGCCAGCCGCTGATGGGCTGACCATCCATGCCGGCCAGAAGGTTGTCGAGTCGCCACCAATTGGTTTTGGGGGTGCAGCCGGTTGCCGTGTTGCTGGCTGCTACTTTGATCTTTGCCTCAGCTGGTAATGCATCTAGCAGGCTCTGAGGAAGGATCAGATCGACACCGATTTCAGCGCCTGCATCGCTCAGCTTCGGCGGATTGTCTCTCTTGATGTCTTCGCGGTGAGAAATCAGTTTGCTGGCCCCTGCATGGACCTTGAGTAGGGTCTTTTCTTCTTCTGACAGGTTCTGCGCCCACGTCCGGCTTTGGCCGATGAACGCAGGCACGTCATCACAACTGAAGACTTCAAAGTGCAGCAGTTCCTGAGGCGAACCGTCGCTCTGATTCTGGTACTTGCCCGCATGCCCAATCAGATCGCCTGCCTTGATTGGCAGTGGCGGGTCCAGCAGCACGATAGAGCCCATTGCTTTGGGTTGTGCCTTGGGCGTCAGGAAGGATGAAGAGACATAGCCTGGCAGCGTTCCATCCTCATTTGGCGTCAAGGCTGGCTCGGTGTTGCCGCTGATGACTTCCTCAAGCTTGAGGAATGCACCTTCACCCGAGGCGCGAATCTGGGCACCCTTGGTGAGTTTACCCACGATGGGTGCGTTGCTCCTGGCCGCGCCCCGAACGTTGAGTTCGTTGCTGCGGGTATTGACGGTGTACAGGCCGGAACCCCAGAACGCTGGGCGTTCCAGCTTTTCATTCTGGAGATAGTCTTTCCAGCACTTGAGGTGCATGTACAGGCTGTAGATCGTCAACGCCGGTGGTTGGGGTTTAGATGCGTCTTCGGTGGCGGGTGCCTTGGCCTGGAGCCTATGTCTAACCAGGACGAAGGCGGTGGAAAACGGTGCGCGTATCTGAAACGGCGGTGTGCCGTTGTAAGTGCTGACGGGGTATTCCTCGTCTACACGGTAAGCGACTACCTCGCCATGGGTCATGCAGTTGATACGGCTCTGGTCGAATGCATCGGATGTACCTTTGTCCAGATGAATGCCGCCATGCCACAAGCCATTTCCACCAATCGGGTAAAAACCGCCCCTGGCTTTGCTCAATGCGGTCAGGTGTTGCAGCGCATGGCCCGCCGTCGGTGAATAGGGGTAACACCAATCACCCTTGGCACTGCCTTTACTGCCCTCGGCAATGGCTGGCTTTGCCTCGTCCGGGTTCAGTGTGCCGTTTACCATATCCGCGATATAGCGTTTGAAGTCACCTTCCTCGAGTTCGGCGTGAACGTGGATGGCATAGCTCTGCGCACCTGCTCTGTCCGTTCCCGCCTGAAGGCCAATGTGCTGGCCGTAGGTGATGGCGTCCCCGTCGTTGACCTTGAAGGTGGGATGAAGGTGCAGAATCTGCCCGATCAGTTGGCCATTAGTTGGGGCGTCATAGATTTTCAGCGTGCCGTAGGAGCGGCTGGTCTTGGCATAGCCAGCAAGAGGACTTGGAACCGGGATGGATCGGTTGCTACCCTCGACGAGCAGCACGAAGTCCTTCTTGATAAGCGTGCGACCACCGATATGACGCACTTCTTCGAGCTGGTCATTGATGGTTTCGTAGTCCCGGTTCGGCTCACGACCCGAGGAGGGGTGGTGCTTGGCGAGATCCTCGTAACGGTTCACGTCCTCAAGACGGCTACCCACACTTTCAACGATTTTGAAGCGACGCCCTGTCATAACTTGTCCTATAAAAAAGTTGTAATCGTCTTTAACGGTCAGAGGCCGCAGGCCGCTCCGAAGGTCTTGTAGGTGGCCGTCTGATCGGCAGATTCGAAGGTAAGGTCAACGTGCCGGTCATCCGACTCGTTGTATTCGGACTGATTGAGCTGGCTGACGGTGGTAAGAGCGGCGCTCATATCCTCGAAGGCATAGGCGGTGAGTGTTTCATCGATCTCGCGCTGCTGCAGCTCATGGACAAATCCATCGATTTTGACGAACAGTACTTCATCGATCTCGACGGCGATTGGTTGAGCATCATCCAGGGCCTGGTACTGCTCATCGGCCGGAACCAGCGCGCAGCGGTAATTCTCGATACCGCCCCCCTCCTGGTATTGGGTGACGGCTTCCTGGTAGGTAATGGGTTCAAGTTCAAGGGCCGTACAACCAGCTAGGTAGCCACAGGACAGGATGAATACGATCATTTGGCCGGCGATATACCGGCGCCCAGGCGTTTTTGTTTTGGTCATGTCGTTCACTGTCTACCTCAGCCTGAAAAATTCATGGTTCTTTTTACTTTCTTTTGGGGGTTGAGCAGGCCGCCTACCAGCGCCTCATCCAACAAACTCCCCGCCTTATCGCTATCCGCCGCACCCGGCAATACTGGTGGCTTGATGCCGATTCCCGAGCCCTTACCCGGCGAGCCGCCAGCGTTGATATTGGCCAACGGGCCGAGAAGGGTGATGCCGCCGGGGTCGAGTTTGATAAAGCTGCCGCCGGCGCTGAGGGTCAATTCGACGCCGGCTTCGATGACCATCTTTTGCCCGGCTTTAAGGTGGATCTCGCGGCCGGCTTTAGTCAGCTGCGCAGTGCCGAGTTTGATGTGTTGGTTCTGCCCGACGGTGAGGTGGTCGTCGGGTTTGACTTCGACCTTGCGCTCGGTTTTGACCGTCAGGTTTTCTTCGGCTTTGAGCTCGGTAAAGTTGTTGGCCTCGACGGTGTCGTGGCGTTCATTGCCGACGCGGATCTTCTGGTCGTGCTCGATGTTTTCGTCCCAGTCGCGCTGGGCGTGCAGGTAGATCTGTTCGACGCCTTTCTTGTCTTCGATGCGCAGCTCGTTATAGCCGCCACCGCCCGGCGTGCTGAGGGTTTTGAATACGCTGCGGGTCTTGTTGGCGGGCAGGTCGTAAGGCACCACGTGTTCGGCGTGATACAGGCAGCCGGTGACCAGCGGTTGGTCGGGGTCGCCTTCGAGAAAGGTCACCAGCACTTCCATGCCGATGCGCGGAATGGCGATGCCACCGTAGTTGTCGCCGGCCCAGCTGTTGGACACGCGCAGCCAGCAACTGGTCTTGTCGTCGGCCTGGCCGTGACGATCCCAGAAGAACTGCACCTTGATCCGGCCGTATTCGTCGCAGTGAATTTCTTCACCGGCGGGGCCGGTGACCACGGCGGTCTGGCTGCCTAGAACACGAGGTTTCGAGTGCTTGAGCGCGGGGCGAAAGGGCACATCCCAGGGCGTAGCGGTAAAGTGGTTGCGGTAGCCCTGAGTGAAGCCATCGTTGGCCTCGGTGTGGCTAGTCACCGACTCTTCCAGCACTTGCGGCTGCTTACCTTCGTGAATCACCTCCAGCAGCAACCAGAGGTCGTTCCAATCCTGGCGCGGGTGGTCGGACAGCTCGAGAAAGTGGCCGCTGAGCAGCTTGGGTTGGTCGCCCATGCCTTCGGCCAGACGGTAGTCGGCACGGTGGCGTTCCAGGTTGCGCTGGCTCAGGTGCTTGCCGCGGCCGCGGTCTACGAATCGACCGGGGTAGTCGTAGTTTTCCAGGTCCGGCAACGGCTTGGCCTCGGCGTCGCGCTCAGCGTTGGCACCGGCTTCCAGCAGCAGGCGCGGCTGTTCGAAATCGTAATCGCGACGCGTGGTGCGGCTGGTGCGGGTTTCCAGGCGTACGGCAAAGCGTTTGATCACCGGCTCATCGGCGGTCATGCCGTTGTCCTGTAGGTACGCGGTCGGCTGGCCGAGCTTGCCGAAGGCGGTCTGGTCGTCGCCGAAGATCAGCACATGGCCCTGCTCGCTGTGCTGGAAGTGGTAGTGAATGCCTTCTTCCTCGCACAGGCGCTGGACGAAGTGCAGATCGCTCTCGTCGTACTGCACGCAGTAGTCGCGTTCGGGATAGACCGTCGGGCCGAGCTGGAACTGATAGGCGTTGCCCTGGATGCCGTGCTCTTCCAGCACCTGGGCGACGATCTGCGGCACCGTCAGGTGCTGGAAGATACGCTGATTGGTGCGGTGGGTGAGGTAGCTGAGCTGCGGCACCAGGCTCAGCGTATAGCGGGTCAGACGCTTGCCGGATTCGCCCTGGGCGACCTGATAGATGATCCCGTGAATACCCAGGCCGTCGGGGCTGAGGGCGAGAAAGGCCGGCTGGTGCAGCAGGCTTTGCAGGTCCAGATCCGGGCGCTCGCTGACCAGTTCGATCTCGAAGCGATAGGGCTGACTGATCGCCTCGCGGCCGCTGAACTCAAGCACCTGCAGGTCGTGCTCGAGGCCTTCGATGGTCAGGCTGAAGTGGGTTTCATTGGCCGGATTGAACATGTGCATTTCCTTGTAAAAAGATCATCCATTGATGCCGCTCATGCCTAGCGCCCTAGCCAGCGCTGCCAGCGGCTGGGTGGTGGCTGGCGTACTACCGCGAGCAATTCGGCAGCACTGATAGTGCGCTGCGCCTCATCGAATGCCAGGGCAGTGCGCAGTGCCGGCCAGCAATGCAGCGGCAACTGCTCGGGGCGTTGCAGCTGCTGGTCCAACTCCATGGCCTTGGCCTGTTTGGCGCTGAGCCGGCGAAACGGGTGACGCCCGCTGGCCAACTCGTAAAGCACACAGGCCACGGCGTAGATATCGGCTGCGGCCGTCAGCGGCGCACCGTCGAGCAGTTCCAGCGCAGCGTAACGCGGCGTCCAGGCGGTAAAGCGGTTGCGACACAGCCGCGGCAGGCCAGGCAGCAAACCCTCCACCGGCTGGCCAAGACCATAATCGAACAGGCGCAAACCGTCTTCGGCGAGCATCACATTGCTGGGTTTCAGGTCGCCGTGCAGCACGCCGAGGCTGTGCGAATAACTCAGTGCATCGAGCAGCGCGATAGCGATTTCCTGCAGCTCGCTCCAGGGCACGCCTTCAGGCCGCTCGCTGAGCAACTGATCGAGGGTCAGGCCCTTGAGCAGCTCCAGGGTGAGGAACGCGCGCTGGCTGGGCAGATCGACTTCGAAGCCGAACAGGCGCACCACGTGAGGATGGTTGAGTCGTGCGGTGAGGGCGAATTCGCTGTAGAGCAGCGCGTTGGCGTCCGGGTATTCGGCGAAGTCGTCGCTCAGGGTTTTCAGTGCCACATAGGGTTCGGGGTCGCCGAACTGTTCGCGCAGCAGGTCGCGCGCACGGTACACCGCCCCCATGCCGCCGACGCCCAGCAGCCGCTCGATCCGGTAGCGCCCGCCGAGCACTTCCGGCAGCTCGCTGACGACTGGCCGCGATGCCTTCTCCGGCGGTTTGGCGGCCGTGGCGGCCAGGGCGAAGTAGGTCAGGTTGCTGGCCTCTTCGGGTATCGGGACGGGCTCGTCGAGCAGTCGTTCGTTCATCCGTGGCTCCTCATCGGCGAATCACCACTGCGCTCAGGTTGTCTCTAGCCGGGCCGTCGAGGGCCTGCTGAAACAGCCGATCAAGCGCGAGCTGGGACGACGGCAGATTGAGTGCCGCGCCCAGGTCGTCGGCAGACAGACCCTGATAGAGGCCGTCGCTGCACAGCATGAAGACATCGCCGGGCAGAACGTCCAGTTCGAGAATTTCCAGCCGCAGTTCATCGCTCGCGCCAATGGCGCGGGTTAGCGCATTAGCCGCCGGATGACGCGCGGCTTCGGCCGGGCTGAGCTGCTGTTCGTCGATCAGTTGCTGCAGCAGCGAGTGATCGCGGCTGAGTTGATACAGACGGTTGCCGCGCCACAGGTAGCAACGGCTATCGCCTGCCCAGACGCAGGCCGCGCGGTCACCCTCGATCAGCAGAGCGACCACGGTGCTGCCGATCACCGGGTCCGGAAGCGCGGCGGTGACGGTCAGCTCCTGGCCAAGACGACGGTTGAGCCCATGCAGGCGCTTGCGCAGCTCATTCAGACGCTGCTGCATGTCGCCTTCGCAAGGCTCGGCCAGGTGTTCGACGATCAAGCGGCTGGCCAGCGCACCGTTCTGGTGGCCGCCCATGCCGTCGGCGACCACCCACAGGCCCTGCTCTGGCAAGGCCAGGAAAGCGTCCTCGTTGCGCGCCCGCACCTTGCCGGTGTCGGTGCGCGCGGCGCTACGCCACAGGCTGACGGCTTGCTGCATCAGAGCGTCGCCGGCAGTTTGAAGCTGCGCAGCAGGTCGACGTCGAACGGGTTCGGCGAGCGCTGGCTGTGCAGCAGGTAGTTGGCGCGCAGGCCACCCAGATCCGCCTTGAGCATCAGCACGTCGCGTCCGCTGTGGTAGTCGACGCTCATCAGGTCGAGCAGGCGAAACAGCGACCAGGGGCCGGTGTTCTTCTCGATGCCGACCTTACGCCCGCCCAGCTCTTCGACGACCAGGCTGGTACGCCCTTCGTTGTCCTCAGCCGGCCAGCTGAACGCAGTCTGCACGATCGGCCCATGGCGGTATTCCATCTGCTGCGCACCGAAGCGGAAGTCCGCCCGGCTGAGACTGGAGTCCAGCGAGTAGGGCTCGAGCTTGAACAGCACTTTCGGCTCGTTGGGGTTCTCGGCAAAGAAGCTGCGGCGGATGGTTTGCGCGTGGCTCATCTGCAACAGGAACTCGCGCGACAACGGCAGACCGCGGCCGTCGATACGGCGCAGTTGGTACTGGCCGGCGGTGCCGCTGACGAAGGGCTTGAGGTAGCCATCGAAGAACCGATCGGCAGTCCCCTGAGCCTTGAAGAACTCGCGGAAGTCGGCAATCGCCACGTCGCTTTCGCTGTGCGCGCTGAACGGATAACGCTGTTTCAAAGAGCCGTTGTAAGCGGCATACAGCTCGCTCTTATAGCGCTGGTTGAGGTAGTGATAGGCATCGTTGAGTACCAGCGTCCAGCTGTCTTCTGCGAGCAGGCCGAGCCAGTTGCCGACTGGTTGCGGCAGGCGCGCGGCGCTGCTGCGCACCTGGTTGATCGCGTCACGCTGACCGCCCATGCGCGCCTTGGCCAGTTCGAACGCGGCCTGCTCCGGCGCACTGGCGTTGGCCAGGCCTGCCAGTTGCAGTTGCAGGGCGTCCAGCGCCTGCAGCGTTACCGCCAGCTCCGGGCCGGCGCCGCCGTTTTCGTCGAGCAGGCGATGCAGCGACTCGAAGCGACGCTCCAGGGTTTTGCGCGCGGTGTCCGGCAGGTTCTTCACCAGTGCGGCCTGTGCCTGCTCGGCGGCCGCCGCGGCAAGTTTGGCGGCTTTGCCGACCTTGCCCTTGGCATCCTGCAGGCCTTCCGCTGCAGCGCCCGCGTCACCCGCAGCGTCGGCCATGCCGGCAAAGCGGGTGTTGTCGCGCACTTCCACCAGTAGTTGCAGCAGCGGCGAGTTGGCGGCAGTCAGGCCAGCCAGTTGCAGAGCACCCTGATTGGCATTGCCGATCGGTTCCAGCGACAGCTGGCCAACCGCCTCGCCCCAATAGTTGGCGTAATCGCGAAAGTACAGCTGCTCCATTTCCACCAGCAGGCGGCTGAGGTCGTTGCTGCTCAGCGTGTCACTGTCGCCGAGCACCCAGTTGTCGCGCAGGATGTCGCGCACCAGATCGGCACCCTGGGCGACGAACATTTTCTGGTAACCGACCTGGGTGTAGAAGCCCGGAATGGCGTAGTCGCTGCCGGCGAACAAGCCGGCTTGCGGTCCGAGTTTCTGGCTCAGACGGTACTCCGGCAGGCTCCGGGCCTGATCGCGCAGCATGCGGTACACCACGTTGGCCAGCGACTCGCTGCGCAGCACCTGGCGCGCCTGGGCGACCAGCGGGGCATTGAGCGAGTAAGGTGCAAACGACTCGGACAGCAGCCGTTCGAAGTGCGCGTTGAGGCCACGTTGACCGGCACTGTTGCCGGCGTAGCGCAGCGACCAGTCTGCCGCCAGCCACTCTTGCAGGAAGGCGTTGTCGCGGCGCTCTTCCAGGTTGAGCATCAGGTAGGCGCGCAGGCTGTTGAGCAGGCGCTCGCGGTCATTCAGGTTGGCGCGCACTTGCGCTTCCAGCTGACGGCCAACGCGCGACAGCAGCAGGTTTTCCAGCTCGCCACGGTAGGCGCGATGCAGAGTCGGGTCGACTTGCTCGCCCTGATACAGCCCGCCGCGTTGCAGGTAGGACACATCGTCCACCGGCGGGAATACCTGGGTTGCCGCGTAGCTGCTGTCCAGCGCCTTGAGCGCCTGCAGGGCATCGTCCTGGCTGCTGAGGCGGCCATGTTGCTGGGTAAGTTGCTGAGCGATCTCGCGCAGCTGTTCCAGACGTTCGTGGTTTCCAGAGAAGCCGTTGGCCCAGAGCACGCCGAACAGTGCGAGGCAGGCGAAAGCAGCGGCGTACATGGCGCGCTGGCCCCAGTCGATGCGGCGCACTTCCTTCTGGTCGAGTCCGGCGAGGTCCGCTTCCGGGAAGATCACTCGGCTCAGCAGGTGATTGATAAAGCGGGCGCGGCCGCTGCGGAAGGTGGGCAGGGCGCTACTCGCCAGACCGAGATTACGGCCGATGCTGCTGGTGCTCGGGTCGAGCTGGTCATTCAACTGTGGCGCGCTGGTCAGGTAGAAGCCGCGCAGCTGGCTGGCGCGCTGGTAGCGGTTGCCGCTGAACGCCAGTTCACTGAACAGGCACAGGCGCTCGCCGATCAGGCCAAGCTGATGCGGGAAGTCGAGAATCCGCCCGCGACGCTGGGTGTCACGCTCCTGGTGCATGCGCAGGATCACCTGGCTGTTGAGGCGACGCAGCAGCTCTTCGAACTCCTGACGTACCACCTGCACGTCGGTGGCGTCCTGGTCCTTGCGGAAGCTGGCGCCCAGCACCTGGTCGCTTTCCTCACGCGACAGCTGATCGAAGAATTCGTCGAAGCCCAACACCTTGTCGGCCTTGCTCAGCACCAGGTACACCGGCACATCGGCGCCCAGACGCTGATGAATTTCCTGCAGGCGCTGGCGGGTCTGGCGCGCCAGGTTTTCCAGCTCCAGTTCGCTGCCGCCAAGCAACTGCTCGACCGGAATATTCACCAGCACGCCGTTCAACGGACGCGCGCGGCGCTTGCGCAGCAGGCCGAGCAGGGTGTCCCAGGCGCGGCTGTCGATCTGCGGATCGGGCTGGGTCAGGTAGCGCCCGGCGGTGTCGATCAGCACCGCGTGGTCGGCGAAGTACCAATCGGCGTAGCGGGTGCCGGAAACGTCCTTGGTCAGGCGCTGCTGGTCACCGCGGTTGAGCGGGAAGTCCAGACCAGAGAAGTCCAGCAGGCTGGTCTTGCCGCTGCCCTGAGGGCCGAGCAGCAGGTACCAGGGCAGCTCGTTGCGCCATTTCTCGCTGCGGCCGCGGTACAGGCTGGACCGTTTGAGGGTGTGCAGCGCCTGCTTGAAACGCTGGCGCAGTTCCACCTGTTCTTCGGTAATCACGCCTTCGCGGCGAATCCGCTCCTGGGCGTCGGCGTCGTCTTCCTCGGCCTTCTTGCGCGCGGTTGCCTTCCAGCTGGCGAAGACCATGGCCAGGCCCCACACCAGAATGATGGCGCTGATGGTCAGCAGGCGGCTGGTGGCCGACTCCCAGAACTTGTAGTCGTTGACCGCCAACAGCGGGCCGACGAACCACACCAGCAGGGCGAGGGCCAGCACCAGGCACAGGCTCCAGACCCAGGTCTTGCAGAAAAACGCCGCTAAGGCACTGAAAAAGCTCTTCATTTCACGTCATCCATGCTGACACCCGCGGACGGGTCGAGTTGCTCATACGGCTGCAAAATGGTCTCGCGCTGTTCGCCGAGCACCCAGGCGAAGCCGCCATACATCGTGGCCAGGCAGGCCAGGGTAAACAGCGCCACCAGCCACCACGGCACGATGCGTACCAGGCGCCGGCGGGTGTCTTTCAGGCCCTGCCAGTGCGGCGAGATTTCCCGTGGCACATCGCCGCGCATCTGGCGGATCTGTCGGTACAGGCTGTCGCGGACCGCTTCCAGTTCGAGCATGCCGCGCGGCAGCACGCGGTACTTGCCCTCGAAACCGAGCGACAGGCACAGGTACATCAATTCCAGCATCGGCAGGTGCTTGACCGGGTTGCGCGACAGGCGCTCAAGCAGCTGGAAGAACTTCTCGCCACCGAAGGTTTCGTTGTGGAAGCTCGACAGTAGGCTCATCTGCGACCATTCGCTCTCGTTGCCCCAGGCCGTGGTGACCACCGCCTCATCGACCACGGTACAGAGCACATAACGTGCGGCCATCACCTGGCTGCTTTCGGCGCCTTCGTGCAGCGCGCGATGCTCGAACAGCTTGAGCGCGGCGGACAGACGCTGGTTCAGCGCGTGCATGTCTTCCGACTCGTAGCTGTGTTTCAGGCGCACCACTTCCGAGAGCAGCGACGACGCGGCGGCCACCAGCGGGTTGAGGCTGATATTGAAGGTTTCCGCCGGGCGCAGACGGGCGGCGTAGATCATCCGCTCTTCCAGTTGCTCGAATTTCGGCGGCGCGGCGAAGTCGGTCAGCGGGCTGTGCGCCGGGGCATCGCCCTTGCGGTTGAGGATGACGGTTTTGTCGTCCTGGCCGTATTCCATTTCCTTGGTCGTCATAGTCAGTTCCTGATCGCCCAGAATTTCAACTCAAGCCCGGAGAACTCGCCGGACACATGGAAGGCGAAGCCGCCGGAGCGTTCCAGCTGCGCCAGTTCCTCGGAGTTGAGCTCCAAGGCGAAGTAGGTTTTCCCTGAGTGGAAGGGGATCTGCCGCGGCGCCACGGGCAGCGGTTTGACCTTGATCCCTGGCAGGTGCAGGTTGACCAGCTGCCGGATGCGCTCCACCGGGCCGACCTTGAGGTGCGCCGGCAAGCGGTTGCGCAGCTCTTCGGAGTCGCACTGGGCACTGGCGGCGAGGACGAACGAAGAGGTGCCAAGCAGCTTGTGATCGTGCAGCGGCGACACTTGGATACCGTACTGGCGCTGTTGCAGCAGCAGCTCGATGGCGTGCTGTTCCAGCACCATCGACAGCACCTGGCGGATCGCGTCCATCAATTTGCGGAAGCTCAGGCCCTGGTCGCTGTGCAGGTAGCGGCCTTCCAGGCGCGGGCGCTTGATCTCGCTGGAGAAGGTCGCCAGTTCGCCGAGCAGGCCGAGCAGCTCGCGGTAGATCTGCTCCGGGTGCACCTGCTCGATACCCAGGTAATGACGCAGCACCGGCTCGAAGCGGTTGATCAGCTGCAGCATCATGAAGTCGCCGACTTCCGCACCGCCGACCTTGCCGGTGGCGCGAATGCGTTCGGCGAGGATGTCGCCACGGTGGGCGAGCATGCTGATCACTTCCTTGAGGCAGCTAAGCAGGTAGCCGGAGGCCTGGAAGTTGACGTAGGTCGGAATGAATTCCGGGTCGATGCTGATTACCCCGTCCGGGGTGGTATCGAGCACGTCGCACAGCTGCAATTTGACGTAGGCCTGATCACTCTGTTGCTCGCCAAGCAGCAGGCGGAAATCCGGTCGGCCGCAGCTGACCTGACTCGATGCGCTGTCACCCGCGTTGGAGTCGGCGACTTCTTCATCGAAGGCGGTGAAGCGTGCGAGCACGTCCTGCTGTTCCGGGCGGCGGCTTTCGATATGGTTGCCGGTGACCAGTGGCAGGGCCAGGTACACCGGGGTATTGCCGGTATTCGGCGGCACATCGAGGGCCAGCGGTTCGCGCTCGGCGCCGATGTCGAACAGGGTGCCGTCGGGCAGGATGCCACTGGCCTTGCTTACTACCAGCTTGCCCATGTTGAGAAACTGGCGGTCGATCTCCAGCTCGAAAAAGCCCCAGGCGTAGCTCTCGAGTTTCTGCGTGCGGGTTTTCAGCTGGTAGTCGTAGTAACGGTCGTTCTGCTGGAAGTGCTGCGGGCGCAGCAACATGCCTTCCTGCCAGACCACTTTATGCATGGCCATGGCTTATTCCTCTTCCTTGGTGTCGTCGACGGCTTTGATGCCCTGGGCATCCAGGCTCAAGGCGACTTCGTTATGTTCCAGCGCCTGCAACGGGATGACGAAGCGCCAGTTGCTTTCCGGCAGGTCGCGGTAGGCGGCGAGCACGCCGACGTAGCGGCTGCCGTCCTGCACCGACAGCTTCATCTCGCGGGTTTCGCCCGGCCGCAGCTCAAGCTCTTCAAGGGTGACCATGTCCGGCGACAGCGCTTCCTTCGGACGCTGATAGAGCGAGAAGAAGTCGGCGGTTTCGAACGCCACCGGGTGCTTCAGCTCGATCAGGCGCAGCACGATCGGCGAAGGCCGGCCGTTGAGGTCCGGGTTGAGCTGCTCGCTGCCGGTCAGGGTCAGGTCGAGCTTGGTCAGGTCGGAGTAGGGCGACAGCGCCGAGCAGCCGCCGAGGGCGAGCACGCTGAGCAAAGTGGCCATCAGGGTAAAACGGGACATGGCAATCATCCTTGAACGTCGGTATTGAGGGTGGCGATCAGGCGGACCTGCTCTTCATAGGTGTTGGCGAAGTCGCGGGCGAACAGGCGGTCGCTCCAGTCATCGTTCTGTTCCAGTGCGGCGTGCATGCGGCGATACGCGCGCCAGCGGCTGCCAGCAGTGGCAATCAGCGGCTTACGGCCTTCGCGCTCGAAGCGCAGGCTCAGTTGCTCGGGCGAGAGTTGCTCGAACATGCCCTTGACCGCTGCGCGGCTGGCGGCAAGCAGCGCCACCTGGTGCGCTTGCAGGTCGCGGAAGCTGCGGCTGATGGTCTGTTCGGCGCTCAACTGGCCGGGCTTGCCGCCGCGCAGCAGAACGGTCAGCGCCTCGCTGCTGTCGGCGGTGTGCTTGAGCGGGTTGTTGCCAGCGCTCTGCACCGTGGTCAGTGCCAGGCGCAGCTCGTTTTTCAGCTCGCTGCGGGTCCGCAGGGCCTGCTGCAGGCTGCCGACACTCTGCTTGAGCAGCTTGGCGGCATTCAGCGCCAGGGCTTCGCGGGCCTCGTCGTCGAGGTCATCAAGCTTGATGCCGAGGGCATCGCCGAATTTTTCCCAGAAGGTCGGCGGCAACCGCACCGGCTCCGGCGCGCGCTTGGGCTGCGGTTCCGGCGTCGGGGCAACCAGCGCAGGCACCAGCAGGTTTTCTTCGTCGATCTGCGCGTAATCACGCTGCTGCGCCTGCACAGTGTGCGGACGGATGATCGCCGTCAGGTCGTCGACTTCCGCGTACACGCGCTCCTGCTGATCAATCGCGTTGAGCGGGTCGAGGTCGAGAAACGCATCGTCCGGAATGATGCTGCCAGCCGGTTGCGAGCGGCCGATATCGCCCTCGAAAACCGCCGGGTCCTGAATCAGTCGCGCGCGAATCTCGAAGTCGCCCAGGCAGTACACGCTGCCATGCTCGATACGCTGCGCCTGGTGCTTGCGCAGGCTGGCGCCGCTGTCTTTGAGCTGAATGCCGTTGCTGCTGGTGTCGGTCAGGTAGAACGAGCCATCGCGATAGCTCACCTCGGCATGCCGGCTGGACAGCACGCGCTTGCGATCCGGAATCACCCAGTCGCATTCCTCCGCCCGACCAATAACGCCGCCGGCTTGCTTGAAGGTTTTGGTGGTCAATAGACCTGGCACGAACTGCTGTGCACTGACCACATCGAAGACCAGTTCCATGGTTGTTAACTCCTTGCGGTCAGTTGCCGCGTTGCACTGCTTGCGGTTCGCCCAGGGGGCGGTATTCGTCATCGTTGAACTTGTAGTTGCCGCTGCAGGCGGTGAGGCACAAAGCCAGGGCGAGCAGGGTGGTTGGCCAGAGGCGTTTCAGCATTGGATGCTCCTTGTATTTGTGAGGCAGAAAATGAGCAGTGGTTGGGTAATCAATTCAGAGCGCCGTATGCAGGCGGCAGCAGGTCGCGGTCTGCAAGGCTGACTTCGATGGCGTTGGCCGCCTGAATATGCGTGGGGTTGCGGACGTCGAAGGCCGCGTCGCACACGCTGACTATCAGCGTTCCGAGCTGTATCTCTGCGTGAGTCACCGGAAAGAGGCCGGCGTTAGCGGGGAGTGCGTCTTCTGCAATGATTTGCGGTAAGTACAGAATCCAGCCGGCCCCTAGGCGATCCTTGAAGACCTGATGCATGGCGAAATAGCGGGCAGGCCCAATGGAGGCCATGCTCACAGGCCAGGGCCATGTGCTGATCAGTTCACGCAGCAGTTCAATCAGCGGCTCAAGCCGGTCAAGGCTCGCTAGTGATTTGGTCTGCAAAGTCAGGGTGCAAGGTGAGCCGGGTAAGGTCGACAGGGTCAGGTCGAATGCAGCAGCGCCCTCTTTCTCCAATCCGTTCCAGACGCCCAGGCTGCGCCAGTTGCCTACCAGGGCATCGGGCGAGTCTTTTTCGGCCTGTAAAGCAGCATCTACAAGCGCTTGCGAGGCGCCGCTTGGCTCGAACGCTTGCAGGGCTATTGAGGCCTGCGGCGTATCCGCTGGTGGATGCCATTGATGTTCTGGCAATCCATAACGTTTCAGCAGTTGCGCCACCTGCCAAAGGGCATCTGCATGCACTTGGGCACTGGGCAATGGGGTGGTCAGGCGAAAGGCCAGCGATAAATTGATACTGCTCATGGCTGCAGGAAGGTCCGAATGATGAGGGCGGTAATCTGGACGCGACCCTTCATATAAAAAGGACAGCGGCAATAGTGGATTTGCTAGTGCGGTCATCTGTATCAATTTGCTGTCCTCCTTGATGTTTGCTTATTTCGAATTCAAAGTTCGGAATATCGCGGCAGTAGATCTTCATCAACTAGACGAATTTCAATGGATTTTGCCAGCTTGAGATGCTGCTCGTCGGTGTCATCAAAGTGTTTTGAGTGACTTATAAGAAGAGCGCCTGTAATCTCATCGTCCACGCTGATCGGAATAATTTCTGCAGCCTCGGGAATAAACTCTTCCTCGATATTCTTCGCCAGATAGAGCAACCAGCCCATAGGTAATCGATCAGTAAAGGTTTGCTGATCGCCGTAGGCGTCTGTACTTAAAGAAATAGCGGTTGGTTGCCATATCTCTACTGCATTCTGTATCAACTGTTTTGCTTCATGTTCTTTGTTAAGTTCACGAGTTGGTGGTAATTCAAGTGTGATAATGCAGCCACCATTGGTTTCCCTGTATAGATAACGCAGAGATGCGCCATGGTCTTCAGTAAGACCATTCCAAAACCCCAGCACACGCATAGATGACGCTGCATCTGGAGCATTCTGCAATTTAGAAAGTGCCTTAGGGTTGATGCCTTGTTCAAATAGCGGATAGAACAAAGCATCTGCAACGGTTGCACCTTTCAAGAACCACTGCCCAAGGTCGCTGGAGTATTGGTTTAAGGCAGGTAGAAACCGATGAAGCTCATCAAGCTGCTCTTCTAATACCAGCGCGCGGTTGGGCCGAAAATATATATTTAAAACGGGCAGCATCATGGGTGGAATACCGTTTGAATGGTCGGAAAAGCTTGTTGAAATATTTTTGAGAAATAACGGTAAGACTTTGGTTCCATAAAGAACCAACTCAGGCGTACTTGGGGGGTAGGGCTGGTTGCACTATATTGAGCCGCAGCCTGGCCAATCATGGCTTCAGCGCCACCCCAAAACGGTTTAGCTCGACCATAGTTATCAAAGAACTGGTCATATTTCGCCTTTGCTTCTTTGAGATGACACTGGCTTGAATCGAATCCATCGAATGTTACTTGGTACATCCACTCAGTTATCACACCTAGTCCAACTGGTAGGCCGCCAATACGATGCTGATATTCAATTGATATGTCTGACCATCCATTGGTAGAACGCTGTTGTGGCGAGCCGCAATCCGGAGGGCACTCTTTGCACGCCTGGCGGGTTGAGGTCTGGCTGGTCGTGGTAGCTACCGGTGTGCTTCGCGACTGTGCGGCCGCATCGCTGCGGCGTTTTACTTCTTCATTAACCACCACTCCGCCGCCAGCAGCGGCACCTGCGGTGGCAGCTCCCTGAGCGGTTTTGTTGGCAGCGGTGCGGGCAGCTGCACGCGTAGCGCCTTGAACGAGAACGCGTGCTGCGGCACCCAGCAACGGCGGCGCGAGTAGTACAAGTGGGCCAGGCATTTAGTGTGCTCCTGAGGCAAGTTGCGCCTGCATGGTGGCTAACAGATCGTTCAATCGTTGCTCTACGGGTTGTCCGGGCTTGCGCAGCCAGGCGTCAACCTGAGGGTCCAGATAGAAGTCCGGTGCTATGGCTTCGGTATAGAGAAACTGGGTCAGTGCGGCCTGATCGCTGAGCCCCAGTTCGCCCGCATGGTCGTTTGCGGCCTGTAAACGGGGCAGCAACGGCTCGTCTTTGAGCGAGGGAATGTCCTGAACAATGGCGTCGCGTACCTGAACCAGAAAGTCATTACCTTCCAGCTGTTCCAGGTGCCGTAATTGCTCTTCACGCAGCTTAAGCATGTTCACCTCCATGGCGCTTAAGTTGCCCATCTTCCAACCAGAACCAGACGTGGGCGGCATTGAAGAAACTATGACGCTGCTCCTCGTCCAGCACCTCTTGCAGCTTGCTGAGTACGCGAGGGTCGTAGAATCGCAGAAGGGCGCGCTGGCCGTCGGGTAGCTCGGTGTCGAGGCGCGCCTGCAGCAGTTGGGCAAGGATGTTTAATGGCTTTTCAGTGAGCAGCCAGACGACGGCCGGCCGTTGCTGACTCAGGTCTTCGAAAACACCAAGCCAGCCACGATCCTGCTCCAGATCAAACAGCCAGGGACCTGCATCTGCCAGCGCCTCTCCATCGGTATCACGTAACAGCGGCATATTCAGGCCACGCTGGCTATGCAACGGAAAGCCACGGTGTTGCTGGTATTGCAGGCCATCGACCAGCGCGTAAAGACGCAATTCTGGATGTGCGGTTTTGAGCTCATCGCAATGGCTCATAAGAGGAAACATCTTGCTCATCCTCGAATCACCAGTGAAGCGCCTGACTTGGCGGCCTTGACCAGGCAACTGAGGCAGATTCCCGATTCAAACGGCGGGTTGACCAACGCTTGCTGTAGCGTGGCACCCGCCTTATCCGCATCCGCCGCGCCCGGAATAGTGGGCGGCAGGATAGCGATGCCCGAGCCTTTACCCGGCGCACCACCCGAGTTGATCTTGATCGTCGCGCCGCTGAGGGTGATGCCGCCTGGGTCGAGTTTGAGGAAGCTGCCGCCGCCTACTGCGGTGAGTTCCATACCGGCGTCGATCACCACTTTGCTGCCGGCGTAGTAGTGAATTTCTTCGCCGGCTTCGACGAATTGGCCGACGCCGACTTTCACATGCTGTTTCTGGCCGACGGTGAGGTGGTCGTTGCTGCGGGTTTCCACTTTGCGGTCGGCGTGGGTGGTGCGGTGTTCTTCGGCGAGAAACTGGCTGTAGCTGTTGGCCTCGACGGTATCGTGGCGTTCGTTGCCGATGCGGATTTTCTGGTCGTGTTCGACGTTTTCGTCCCAGTCACGCTGGGCGTGCAGGTAGATCTGCTCTTCGCCTTTCTTGTCTTCGATGCGCAGTTCGTTATAACCGCCACCGCCTGGGCTGCTCAGCGTCTTGAACACTGAGCGGGTCTTGTTCGCCGGCAATTCGTAAGGCACCAGGTGTTCGGCGTGGTACAGGCAACTGGTAATCAGCGGCTGGTCGGGATCACCCTCAAGGAAGGTCACCAGCACTTCCATGCCGACGCGTGGAATGGCAATCGCGCCGTAACCGTCGCCGGCCCAGCTGGAGGCGACTCGCAGCCAGCAGCTGGTGGTGTCGTCGGCCTGGCCTTCACGGTCCCAGTGGAACTGCACCTTGACCCGGCCGTACTGGTCGCAATGGATTTCGTCACCCTGGGGGCCGGTGACCACGGCTGTCTGGCTGCCGAGTACCTTGGGTTTCGGGTGGTTCAGCGGTGGGCGATGCAGCACATCCCAGGGCGTGGCGTTGAAGCGGTTGCGGTAGCCTTGCAGTAGGCTGCCCCGCTGGAAGCCGTCGCTGATCAGGGTGTGACTGGTAACGGACTCTTCCAGCACTTGTGGCTGTTTACCTTCATGGCTGATTTCCGTCAGCAGCCAGAGCTGGTTCCAGTCTTCGCGCGGGTGCTCGCTGAGGTTGAGGAAATGGCCGCTGACCAGCAACGGCTGATCACTCTCGCCGCTGGCCAGTTCATAGTCGCTGCGGTGGCGTTCCAGGTTGCGTTTGGCCAGGTGCTTGCCGCGCTCACGCTCGACGAAGCTGCCGGGGTAGTCGTAGTCCTCGAGGTCGGGCTGGAACTCGCTGTTAAAGGCGGCTTCCATCAGCAGCTTGGGCTTTTCGAAGTTGTAGTCGCGGCGGGTGACGCGGTTGCTGCGGGTTTCCAGGCGCAGGGCGAAGCGCTTGATCACCGGGTCGTCGGCGACCAGGCCGCTGTCCTGCTGATAGGCGGTGGACGCCAGTTTCGGGAACACCGTCTGGTCATCGCCAAAGACCAGCACATGGCCTTGTTCGCTGTGCTGGAAGTGGTAGTGAATCCCTTCTTCCTCACACAGCCGCTGAATGAAATGCAGATCGGATTCGTCGTACTGCACGCAGTATTCGCGGTCCGGGTAGACACTCGGGCCGAACTGGAAGGCGTAGGCATTGCCCTGGATACCGTGCTCTTCGAGCACCTGGCGGATGATTTTTTCCACGCTCAGGTGCTGGAAGATCCGCTGATTGATGCGGTGTGCCAGATAGGCCAACTGCGGGCGCAGGGTCACGTGGTAGCGGGTCAGGCGCTGGCCTGATTCGCCCTGGGCGACGCGATAGATCAAGCCATGAATACCGCCACCGCCTGGCGCGAACGCCAGGAACGCCGGCTGATGCAGCAGGCTTTCCAAGTCGAGATCGGGGCGCTCGCTGACCAGCTCGACTTCGAATACGAAGGGCTGGTTGATCGCCTCGTGCCCGGTGAATTCGAGCACCTGCAGGTCGTGGCTGACGCCTTCGATGCTCAGGCTGAAGTGGGTCTGGTTGGCTGAGTTGAACATGCTCTTCTCCTTAAGCCTTACACGTCAGCCGGGCTGATATTCAGCCGCTGCATGCGGTACAGCAGGGTGCGACGCGGTAAGCCGAGTTCGCAGGCGGCGCTGGTCTGGTTGCCACGGTTCTTGCGCAGGCAGTCGAGCAGCAGGCTGCGTTCGACACGCTCCATGCGTTGGCGCAGGTTCATGCCGTTGTCGTCGGTGCTGGTGTCCTGACGCAGGGTGAAATGCTCGGGCAGCAACTCGCCGCCTTCGCACAGCAGCACCGCGCGTTCGACCACGCCCTTGAGTTCGCGCACGTTGCCGGGAAAGCTGTAGCCGGCCAGGTGGTCGAGGGTGCTGTCGGCCCAGCGGCAAGGGTCGCGTTGCAGAAAGGCGCTGGCCTTGTCGGCGAAGTGGCGGGCCAGGGTCAGGATGTCCTGATCGCGTTCGCGCAGGGCCGGCAGTTCGATGGGGAACTGCGCTAGACGGTAGAACAAGTCTTCGCGGAAACGGCCTTCTTCCACCAGGCTGCGCAGGTTGTGGTGCGTGGCGGCGATAATGCGCACGTCGACCTTGTGCGTTTCGGTATTGCCCAGCGGCCGCACTTCGCCTTCCTGCAGCACGCGCAGCAGTTTGGCTTGCAGGGTCAGCGGCATATCGCCGATTTCGTCGAGGAACAGCGTGCCGCCGTGGGCGGCATCGAACAGGCCCTGATGGTCGCGATCGGCACCGGTAAAGGCGCCTTTACGGTAGCCGAACAGTTCGCTTTCCAGCAGGTTCTCCGGCAGCGACGCGCAGTTTTGCACGACGAAGGCCTTGCTGCGCCGAGCACCGCAATCGTGAATCGCGCGGGCCACCAGTTCTTTGCCGGTACCGGTTTCGCCAGCCAGCAATACGCTGACCGGGTTATGCAGCACCTTGCCGATCAGTTGGTAGACGCTGCGCATTGGCGCGCTGTCGCCAATCAGGCCGTAGCCGCTGGCACAGGGGGTGATTGTGCTGATGGTTGGCGGGTCGATCCGTGGCGAGCGCAGCCGTTGCAGCAGGTGCAGCTGGGCGATGACGAAGCTGCCGAGATGGCCGAACGAGGCTGCGAAACCCTGTAGCTCGCGACGGGTTTGGCTGGCGATCAGCAGCAGGCCGTTGACGCGTTTGTGTTCGTCGAGCAGCGGCAGACACAGCAGGCTGCGCCACGCCCGACTGGTGTCTGGCAGAAAGCCGATCTGATGCAGGCTGCTGTCCAGCTCTTCGAGGCTGAGCACCTGGTTCTGGCACAGGCAGTACTGCAGCAGCTGCTCGCCGTCGTAATCACTAGGCAGGCTGGCGACCACACGCGGTTGCAACAGTCCGTCCTGCCATTCGGCATTGAGGGTCAGGCGCGTGTGGGAATCGTCGAGCAGGTAGAGCTGGCTCAACTCGCTGCCGGACAGCTGCGCGGCCGCTTCGACCAGGCCACCGAGCAGGGCGTCAGCATTGACCGCTCTGGCCAGTGTGGCGAAGCGTTGCAGCAGCGCCTCGGCATAGCGCAGCGGTTGTGGCACCTGGCTGAATAGCAGCGGCATGTTAAGCGAACTCACAGACCACCGCCCCTTCGCTGTCGAGCGTGGCGTGCACGCGCTGCAGGCTGTCGCCGCTGGCCATGGCATCGAGCAAGCGGTCGACCACCAGCGGTTGCAGGTGCTGGTCGATCAGGTGGTCGATCAGGCGTGCGCCGCTGTCGCTGTGGCTGCAACGCTCGGCGAGATTTTCCAGCAGCGCCGAGCAATGGCTGAACTGCAATTGGCGGCGTCGCAGGCGTTCGCCGAAGCGCGCGAGCTTGAGGCCGACCAGCTCGTTGAGCACCTCGCCATTGATCGGGTAGTACGGCACCACGCGCATGCGGCCGAGCAACGCCGGCTTGAAGTGCTGCGACAGGGTCGGGCGAATCGCCTGCTCCAGGGTTTCCGCATCCGGCCGTTGACCGCCCTGGCAAAGGCTGGCGATGCGCTCGCTGGCGAGGTTGCTGGTCATCAGGATCAAGCAGTTGCGGAAGTTGATCTCGCGGCCTTCGCCGTCGTTGGCCACGCCCTTGTCGAAGATCTGATAGAAGACGTTCATCACGTCCGGATCGGCTTTTTCCACTTCATCAAGCAGCACCACCGAATAGGGCTTCTGCCGCACGGCTTCGGTGAGCATGCCGCCTTCGCCATAGCCGACGTAGCCGGGCGGCGCGCCGATCAGCCGGGAAACGGTGTGCTTTTCCTGGAACTCGGACATGTTGATGGTGGTGAGGAAACGCTCGCCGCCGTACAGCAGGTCGGCCAGGGCCAGGGCGGTTTCGGTCTTGCCGACCCCGCTGGGGCCGACCAGCAGGAACACGCCGACCGGCGCATCGGCGCGGTTGAGGCCGGCGGCGGTGGCGCGCATCGAGCGGTCCAGCGCGGCAATGGCTTGTTCCTGGCCGCGAACGCGCTGGCGCAGGTCGCTGGCGAAGGTCAGCACCTTGCTGTTGTGTTCGCGGGCCAGCTGGCTCAGCGGCACGCCGGTCCAGTGGCTGATCACTTCAGCCACCAGGCGCGGGCAGACTTCGAAACTGACCAGGCGCTCAGTAGCCTGGGCGCTGGCCAGCTCGACCTGCAACTGGCGCAGTTGGTCTTCCAGTTGCGGCAGTTCGGCTTTTGCCTCGGCCGCATCATCGCCCTCGGCGCTACGTGCGCTGGCGCATTGTTTGCGCAGTTCGAGCAGACGGGTGGCCAGGTCGCGCTGCATGGCCCAGCGGGTTTCGATCTGCTCCAGCTCGGCGCGCGCTTCGCTCAGGCGCGCTTCGAGCGTCTGCAGCGCGTCGTTGTCGATAGTCAGCCCTGCTTCCAGGTCGCGATTCATGGCTTCGCCCTGACGCTCGCCTTCGGCGATTTCACCGCGCAAGCGCTCCAGCGCTTCAGGCGCGGCAGCCAGGCTGATGCGCACCCGGGCACAAGCGGTATCGAGTACATCGACGGCCTTGTCGGGCAATTGGCGGCCGGCTAGATAGCGCGCGGACAGCTCGGCGGCGGCGACCACAGCGTCGTCACGCAGGTAGATGCCGTGGCTTTTTTCATACACTGGTGCCAGGCCACGAAGGATGGTTACCGCTTCACCGACCGTGGGTTCGAGCAGTTGCACCGGTTGGAAGCGCCGGGCCAAGGCCGGGTCCTTCTCGAAGTACTTCTTGTATTCGCTCCAGGTGGTGGCGGCGATGGTGCGCAGTTCGCCACGCGCCAGGGCCGGCTTGAGCAGGTTGGCCGCGTCGCCGCTACCGGCCTGGCCACCAGCACCGATCAGGGTGTGCGCTTCATCGATAAACAGGATGATCGGCTTGGGCGAGCCCTTCACTTCATCGATCACGCCCTGCAAGCGCCGCTCGAATTCGCCTTTGACGCTCGCGCCGGCCTGCAGCAGGCCGAGATCCAGGCACAGCAATTCGACGCCCTTGAGCGCGTCCGGCACTTCGCCGGCGGCGATGCGCAGGGCCAGGCCTTCGACGATGGCAGTCTTGCCGACACCGGCTTCGCCAACCACGATCGGGTTGCTTTTACGCCGACGGGCGAGGATGTCGATCATCTGGCGAATCGCCGCGTCGCGGCACAGCACCGGGTCGAGCTTGCCGTCGCGCGCTTGCTGGGTAAAGTTGTGGGTAAAGCGCTTGAGGTTCGACTCAGCGCCCGCTGCGGCTTTGCCGGTGGCTTCCTGCGGCTGCTGGGCCATGGCGAATTCACGCAGGCGCTCGGCATTCAGCTTGGCCAACAATGGCTGATAGTGGCTGCCGGCATAGCGCATCGGATTACGCAGCAGGGCGAGGATCAGCGCAGCCTGGTCGACCTGGCTCTGGCCAAGTTCCAGATTGGCGACCAGTAGGGCGTCCTGTAGCCATTGCACCAGCTCGGTGGAGAACACCGGATTGCGCGATTCGTTATGCTCACCGCGCGGCTGCAGGGCTTGGGCCAGCTCGCCGGCGTCGACTTCGGCATCCTGCAGGGCGCGGCCGAGCAACCCTTCCGGGCGCTCGAGCAGACCGAGCAGCAGGTCTTCGACCAAAATCTTGCTGCCGCCACGGACCACGCAGCGCTCGGCTGCGTTTTCCAGATCGTTCTTAGTGGCGGCGTCGAGGGCCTGTACCAGTTGTTGCAGATCGACGTTGATCATGTTCATCAGTCCTTAATGAGTTTTGCTGCCGAGGGTGACCACGCCGTCGGCGTTGTCACGCCCCAGCCAGGTGGTCCAGCCCAGCAGGCATGGATTGTCGGCGCCGAGGCGCAGCTCGCGAATTTCGTCCTGGCGCAGTTCCAGGCGGATGTCGTAGTCCAGCGGGTCGCGCAGGGTGAAACGCACCAGCGCACAGAGCGGCTGGTAGCCACTGCCGATTGGCAGGAATTCATGGAAGCGATCCCAGTTCAGCTGCCGCACATGGATGCGGAACTTGCCGCCGCGGTCGCGCACGAACTCGCCGAGCACCAGGCTCTCGCCCAATTGGCTATTGGCCAGGCCCAGGCGGTTGCGTTGCTCGCCGAGGATTTCCACCTGACGTTCCAGGCATTGCTCGATAAACAGCTCGGCGTGCTTGAAGTAGTAGCGCAGCACCGACTCGATCAGCGCTGCCGAATGGGCGCGCAAACTGAGCAGGCCGAGGTACGGCAGCAGGCGTTTCCAGTTCAGTTCCTGGGCCTGGCGAATGGTTGCACCGCCCAGGCCGATCAGGGCGAACAACTGCTCGGAGAACGGGTCGGCTGCGCCGCTCTGGAAGCGCGCGTGGTAGCGGTACTTCTGCCAGGTCGGCAGCAACAGGCGTTGCAGGCGGTTGTTGAACAGGTCGAGAAAATCCCGGGTCGGGTTGCCGTCTTCGCTATCGCCCAACGCCTGCTCACCATAGAACGCCGGCAACGGTGAGCCGGCGCCGAACAGGCTGACCAGGTTGATGCGCAGGCGCGCGCGCATCTCGCCGTGCTCCTCGAAGAACTGCACGCGATCAATATCGCTGCCAGGAAAACCCATGCTTGGGTTGGCCTGCAGTTCCAGACGTTGATACAGCGTCTCCTCATCCAGTTCGGGATGGGCGTTCTGCAAGCGTTCCAACACCAGCTGCACACCCTGGAACAGGCTGTACTCGCGGATGCCCCGGCTCAGCCGGGTTAGAGCAGGGGCTGTTGCCCCATGCGCGGCGTCCATTGGTACACCTCTCCCTGTGTGCTCTGTACGCGCAGCTCGTGGTACGAGTTCAAGCTGGCATACAGGGCAAAAAATTCATTGAGTACCGAGGCGAAGAGGAACAGGTCGCCCTCGCCTACATAGCCCTCGGGGTTCATCGTCAACTGGGTACGCACCCCGCGCACGGGCAGGCCGCGATGCAGGCGGTCGACGTGCTGGTGGCTGATGCTTTTCAGGCCATCGAGCAGACGTTTGCTGACCTTCTCCGCGTGCTGGTCGTAGTAACGCGGCAGGTCGTAGGTTTCGAGGATCACCTTGAGCGCGTCGACGTTGGCCAGCGACAGGTAGTTCAGCGACATGTTGCTGATCAGCTTCCACAGAAAGTCGCGGTGCAGCGGCGGCGCATAGCTCGGCGTCACCGCGCTGATATTGCGGAAGGTAAGGAACTCGGGGGTGTCCTCGCTGGGCATGCAGATGTCGCCAAGGCCGAGCTGGCGCGGCAGGTTCTGGTTGGTGCAGGTCAGTTCGATGGACAGCGTCTCGTGCTGATCAAGGTTGCGCAGGCCGAAACTCAGGTAGGTCTCCAGGCCATCGCCGAGCAGCGAGGGTTGTTGGCGTACGCTGTAATGCGGTCGCGCCAGCGGCACGTCGAAGCTGGGGTCGTGCTCGAAGGATTCGAACGGTACGTACTCTTCGTAGCCCTTGCCGCCTGGCTTCCAGCCGGTGACCCGGTCCACCGAGAATACCCCGCAATGCTGCGAATCGAACTCGGCTGGCAGCAGCAGGTACTGGTCCTGCTTGCCGTCCAGGCGGATCGGGATCGCATCGTGTTCGAACAGATTGACCACCGGCGTGCAGTACAGGCGCACGTTGTCCAGCGTCGGGCGGATGCGCTGCACGCCGGCCTTCTGAATATCGAAGCGCAACTCGATGCCGCGAGCCTGTTTGAGCAGGTCCTGCGGCAGGCGCTTGAGTGCGTCCAGACCGGTAATGTCGACGAACAGGAATTTGTCCTGGAAGGCGAAGTATTCCTGCAGGTAGCGGTAGCCGCGGAAGGTATTCAGCGGGTAAGGAATTAACGCCTCGTCTTCGGCAAAACCCACCGGCTGAACGCTGCTTGCAGGCAGCTGCAATGTGGCGATGGGTTGGCCGTGGGTGTCGAGCAGCGGCTTGCCGGCCGCATCAAGCAATACCAGTTGAATGCCGCCGAGGTGGCGCAGCAGGCTCAGGTACATCAGCTGACTGATATAACGTTCGCCAGCCAAGTGCAGGCGCAGCTGCTTGAGGTCGAGGTCACCAAGATGACCATCGGCGCTCATTGCCAGGCGCAGGCTGAGCAGTGCGCCATCGCCTTTGACCGAGTAGTCCAGCGCATTCAATGCCAGCGGCATCACTTCGGTGGCGAACGCGGTGCGGAAGCGGCAGGTGACGCCCTGAATCGGTTTGGATTCCACCGGCGTATTGCGCGGCACCGGCAAGGCCGGGCCCGGTCGCTTGAGCGGGTCGAACTGCAACATGCTGAACGCTGGCAGCGGACGCATATAGTTCGGCCACAGCAGGTGCATCAGCGAATGGGTCAGCTCCGGCAGCTCGTCATCGAGCTTCTGCCGCAAGCGCCCAGTGAGAAAGGCGAAACCTTCCAGCAGCCGCTCGACATCCGGGTCGCGCCCGCTCTGCCCAAGAAACGGCGCCAACGCCGGGCTGCGCTCGGCAAAGCGCTTGCCGAGCTGGCGCAGGGCGGTGAGTTCGCTCTGGTAGTAGTGGTTAAAAGACATCTATCAATCCCTGATCAGTCGGTGCCAGTGGCTTGTCCAGCCAAACACTCTGCCCATTCATGGCTGGCCTTGTGGTCTCTTAGGTAAGCCGCCCTGATTTCAATTGGGGCGTAATCCCAAAAAGGGCTCCAGATAAACTCCCACCAATATTGGAGACTGCCTTGCTTAGCCATTGCAGCCTCAATAGGCTCCATCATTGGAAAGGCAAACCAAGGCGGTGGTGGCGCGTTGAAGAACGTATCCAATTCTTCAAGCAACGTCCTCGAGTTGGTGATCAATTCGATGATTAAACCGTTGAACTCTTGGCGTACAGAAAGTTGTAGGGTGCTGCCATCACCGCTTGAGTAGTTTGCCTCGATACCCTGCTTTATCGTTGCCTGAGCGAACATCTTTCTAACTAGTTCACAAAAGTCTTCAAACTCGCTGTCGGTAATCATCAAGGTTGCGTGGTAAGCAAATAGGCCTTGCTGGCCGAGGAAAATCTTTCGGGGATAGGAAGAGAAATTTTCTACGCCTTTGACTGAGTCCTTATGGCCCAATCTATTGGAGAACAACTTGGCATCCCTTGTCAGATGCACGATGGATTTTGGTGTTTCCGGCATAGGTTCATGCTCGGAATTAATTGTTCTGAAGAACATCTCGTAGATAACGAACGACACCGCTGCAAACACATAGCCACCTACAAATATGTAGGGTAAGAACGCGATCCATGACAAGGTCATAGCAATGCCAGACATATCGCCCATCACAACGTGAGCTAATCCATAGATCACCCATGGCACACCGTAGAATGGAATAAAAATAATGGGTGCCCACCAAATAAGACGCGCGATAGCCGTCTCTGATTTTTTTTTGATATACCTAGTTGCCCATATTGCAAAGGCTGGATAAGCGATGATGCCGAATGAAAGTCCATAAGTTAGGAGAATGTCATCAAGGCCTTGTGGGCCACGGAGCATAAACTCCAGTAATGGTAGCGACACAAGCAGGGCGGCAGGCGTCCAAATGGCAATCTGGAAAAACCTGTAAACAGTTAGGCTCATTGATTTGCTCTCGACTTATCAGGCATAGGCTCTTGCCATGGCCACATCCATCGCTCGGTACTAGGGTCGAGAGTTAGAAAAAATTCGTTCCACATAGTGATTGGATGGAATTCGAGCTTTTCTTTGTTTTGTTGTCTGCGCTTCAGTTCGTTTGCAATAAGACCGTTAAAGTTACCATTGTCGTCGAGGCCGACTCGTATGGCAGAAGCTATCATCGGATACTTTTTATCTCCCCATAGGGAGAATAAAGCCGCACCTTTGCGTACATGTATACCCAGAAAAATCGCAGTGCCTGCTGGGTCGACAATAAAAGCTTCACAATTCGGGAAGCCGTCACCACTCACGTAGGTGACAATATCCATATGTTTGGATACGCGATCAATAGTGATAACGAACTTGTAACTAACGTCTAGACTGGGGACAAATGTCACGCCTAGATTTTCCTTCAATTCAGCAGACGGAAAAAATGCATGGTTCTCACCTGCATATCCTCCGTCGATATGCAGTGTCGTAACTGGGCCGTCTTCCTTTCTTAAAACTGGCCAAGCACCGCCCTTGGGCTTTAGAACTCCATCATATCGAGTGTGATTGCCGCTAATTTTTCCGGAATCATTCGATTCGGTTCCTACGTCAAGTGCTTTACCGGAGAGAGCATCCACCTTGAAACGATGCCAGATTCGTGACGTGACCTCTGCCCCAACTTCTCCAGAGACACCACTTGCTCTCAGAGAAAAACCACGGGCATCACCTTCAAAATTTAAACCGCTCCAGCCAAAAGTCTTGCCTGGATGAAATGAACGAATGTTTAGCTCGTAACGAGCAAGCTTTGCCAGCTTCAGGTTGACGACTTGTCCAGTACGTTGGGTTGACGGTGTGGAGTTGGCACGTTTCAGGGCTGCATCAGGCATGAGCGACACCGTTTGGATGCAGCAATGTAATGATCAGCTCCTGACTCTGTTTGCCGGTATTGATGACAGTGGTTTTGCCTTCACTGTTCGTGATGCCTTCATGTACTTCGCCAGAAGCGGTCACTATGCGGTAGCCATAGTTGGCTATGGGGTTCCCGCTATCGTCCTGAATGACAAAGAACTCGTCGAAGAAGCCTGGAAGACCAAGAGGCTCAATAAATGGAGCAGGCGAGTGAGCGGTCCCAATCAACACCGTCCCTGACCCCGCGATCACCGGATTGCCATGACTACCCACGGTGCCGAGCACGGTCGCGGGCTTGCCGTTGATGAGCACGGTGGGAATCACCGCGCTTGCCAATGCACTGCCGCAGGCGGTTGGATCGCCCATGCGGGCGGCGGGCAGGTTGTCGAACAGCACGTCGGGCGAGCCTGCGGTGATCGGGTTGCTGCCGTGGCCGGGAATCGGGCAGGCGGTGGGGTCGCTGAGACGGGCGGCGGGTTTACCGGACATGGGCTCTCCTTAATTGACCTTGACCTGTCCGCTGCCGTCCAGGCGCGCGGAGAAACTGACTTGGCGTTTGAAACCTTCGACTTCCAGCAGGCCTTCGATGGCGAAGGACAGGCTAAGCGGGTCGTGGTGGCGAGGTAGGGAAATCACTCGCACCGCGCTTAAACGCGGTTCGTACGCTTCGATAAAGCGTTCGATAGCGATACGTGCCTGCTGCAGCGAATCGTGCAGCGACAGGCGCATATCGTTGAGATCGGGCAACCCGTAGTCGGGCAGCGTTTGCACGCTGCCCGCCCGGGTGCTGAGCATTTTGGCCAGGTGGGTCGCCACCGATGCCATCGCGGCGACCTCGCGGCTCCAGCCAGCGCGCTGGTTGGCTTCACCACTGAGGCGTTCGAATAGGCTTCCGTACCCGGCCATAAGGATGCTTACTCCTTGTCCAGCTTGCCGACGAGCGACAGGGTGAAATCGGCGCCCATGTACTTGAAGTGCGGGCGCACGTTGAGGCTGACGCGGTACCAGCCAGGCTCGCCTTCTACATCGCTGACGATGACTTGGGCGGCGCGCAACGGACGACGGCTACGGACTTCGGAGCTCGGGTTTTCCTGGTCGGCGACGAACTGACGGATCCACTTGTTGAGTTCCTGTTCGAGGTCGGTGCGCTCTTTCCACGCGCCGATCTGCTCGCGCTGCAGCACTTTCAGGTAGTGGGCCAGGCGGTTGACGATGAACAGGTACGGCAGCTGGGTGCCGAGCTTGTAGTTCAGTTCAGCCGTTTTGCCTTCTTCGCTGATGCCGAAGAACTTCGGCTTCTGCGCCGAGTTGGCGGAGAAGAACGCGGCGTTGTCGCTGCCTTTGCGCATGGTCAGGGCGATAAAGCCTTCTTCGGCCAGTTCGTATTCACGACGGTCGGAGACCAGCACTTCGGTCGGGATCTTGGTTTCGATCTCGCCCATGCTTTCGAAGTGGTGCAGCGGCAGGTCTTCCACCGCGCCGCCGCTCTGCGGGCCGATGATGTTCGGGCACCAGCGGAACTTGGCGAAGCTGTCGGTCAGCTTGGAGGCAAAGGTGTAGGCGGTGTTGCCCCACAGGTAATGCTCGTGGCTGTTGGCGACGTTCTCTTTGTAGACGAAGGTCTTGACCGGGTTGTCTTCCGGATCGTAGGGATTGCGCAGGAGGAAGCGCGGTACGGTCAGGCCGACATAACGGGCGTCTTCCTGCTCACGGAAGCTCTGCCATTTGGCGAACTGCGGGCCTTCGAAGTGATCCTTCAAATCCTTCAGATCCGGCAACCCGGTGAAGCTTTCCAGGCCGAAGAATTTCGGGCCGGCGGCAGCGATGAAAGGCGCGTGGGACATGGTGGCGACGCTGGCAACGTATTGCAGGGTCTTGATGTCCGGGGCGCTTGGGTCGAAGAAGTAGTTGGCGATCAGGGCGCCGACCGGCTGGCCACCGAACTGGCCGTATTCTGCGGTGTAGATGTGCTTGTACAGGCCGGACTGGGTGATTTCCGGGCTGTCTTCGAAGTCGTCGAGCAGATCCTGCTTGGAGGCGTTGATGATCTCTAGCTTGATGTTCTCGCGGAAGTTGGTGCGATCCACCAGCAACTTGAGGCCGCGCCAGGAGGATTCCAGGGCCTGGAATTCCGGGTTGTGGAGGATTTCGTCCATCTGCCGGCTGAGCTTGGCGTCGATCTCCGCGATCATGCGGTCGACCATGGCCTTTTTCACCGGCTCGTTTTCGTTCTGCGGCTTCAGCAACTCTTCGATGAAAGCCGATACGCCACGCTTGGCGATGTCATAGGCTTCGTCATCCGGAGTCAGTTTGGTCTCGGCAATGATGCGGTCGAGAATGCCGAGCTCGGCGGCGCTGCGACCGCTTTCTACTGCTGCACTAGTGCTCATGAATTAGCTTCCTTGTTAATTGAATCAGGAGTCCAGCTTGCCTTGGGCAGCCAGGCCGAGTTCGCCAAGTACGCGGTCGCGCGAGTCATCGTCGGCGAGTACGCTTTCGATCGCCTTGCGAAACGCCGGGGCGTTGCCAAGCGGGCCTTTCAGAGCAACCAGGGCGTCACGCAGCTCCATCAGTTTCTTCAATTCGGGCACTTGCTCGACCAGGTTGGCCGGGTTGAAGTCCTTCATCGAATTGATGCGCAGTTGTACGGCCAGGTCATCGTCGGTTGGCTCATCCTGCAGGCGGTTGGGTACGCCGAAGGTCAGGTTGAGTTCCTGCTTGGCCAGCACTTCGTCGAAGCTGTTTTTGTCGATGCTGATCGGCTTGCGGTCTTCGATCTTGCGATCGTCGGCGCGCTGGGTGAAGTCACCCAGAACCATCAGTTTCAGTGGCAGTTCGATCTCTTCCTGAGCACCGCCGGTGGCGGGTTTGAAAGTGACATTGATGCGTTCCTTGGGGGCTACCGAGCCTTCTTTGGCCATGGTCATTCTCCGTTACGGTTATGGCCCGAGGGCCTAGTCCAGTACCACTTCAAGATCGAGGTGGCACAACCTGCGGTAGATCTCTTCCTTGCTTTCACGTATTGCGTGGTTCTGCGGCAACAGCTCACAACAGCTGTGCAGCATGCGCAGTACGTCCAGGGCGAGATCGGGTTCCCAGTCGCCGAGGCCGGTGGCCTGTAGCGTCTGGTCGAGCGATTCGAGTTGGGTCTTGGCCAGTTCGTATTTCTTGGCGCTGAAGCACAGGCGCGCCAGGGTCAGCTGCCAGAAGAAGCGTTCGCGGCCGCCGCGGGCCTGGGCCAGGCCCAGTTTGAGGTGCTGCACGGCCGCCTTGAGCCCTTCCTTGCGCAGCCTCGGCAGGGTTTCCTGCAGCGCGACTTCCCAGGCAGGCTGGCTGCCTGCTTCAAGGGTGGCCGGGGCGCTTTCGCTGGCTGGCGCCTGCAGGTGCGGCATGACGTGGGAGCTGAGCCAGGCGCGGGTGTGTGCGTCGGCGAAGCCGCTGCCATCGTGAAAGCGCAACTCTTCGAGACCATTCATCCGTTGCAGGAACAGCGCCAGCTGGATTTCCACCTCGCGCATCGCCTGTTCGGCATCCAGCCCTTGCAGGCATTGCCAGACCAAGTGTTGGCCGTCGAGCCAGAACGGCGCGCGGGCGATGCTCGATTCGAGGTCGACCAGCAGGTCGGCGTACTGGCCCTGCTGGTAACGCTCCTGATAGCTGGCCAGCTTGTCGGCCGGCAGGCCACGCAGGGCGGTGATCTGCTCGGCGTTGCGTTCCGGCAGGCTGTCGATGGGTAGCCAGAGCAGGGTGCGGGCCAGGCGCAGGGCGCGCAGGTCGCTGGCCTTCTGCTTGAGCCAATAGGCACACAAAGGGCGGGCGTGATCCTGCAGGCTGCGCAGGCTTTTATGGGCGTCTTTCTCGTTTTCTACTGCCGCGCCGGGCGACAGCATCTGGCTGGCGACCTGTTTGACCTGGGCCAGGGCTGCGCCGACGCTGCCCGGCTCTGGCTGGCCCTGGCTGGAGCGACTGACCAGCTCATCCAGGCGGCGGCACAGTGGCAGCAACAGCGGTGCGTCTTCGCCCAGATGGGCAGACAGGCAGGCTTCCAATGCGCGCAGTTGCTCGGCCAGGGTGCGGAACAATGCTAGCTGTTCGCCGATCGGCACATGCTCGGCCAGGGCCTGTTCCAGACGCGGGATCAACCAGCTGATGGCTGCCGCGCGGGTGCGTGCTTTGCGCGGGTGCAGTTCGTTCCAGTGATTGAGGCAGAGGTAGTGCAGCAGGCTGAGGCCCGCTTGCAGGCCGGCGAAGGACTCGCGCTGGTAAAGACCCCAGATCAGCCAGGAGGCGACCCGCAGGTCCTTGGAATGGGCGCTGAGCAGCGTTTCGCTGCATTCGCGGACTTTCTGCCAGTCGATACCGCCGGTTTCGTGCAGGGCGGTGGCTTTGCTCAGTTCGGTTTCAAGCACCTCATATTCAGAGGAGTAGCGAACATCGCTGCCGGCAAAATTCCCTTCATTGATAGGAACTTTGGCCAACTCTAAATAGTGAGCAGTGAGTTTGTTTGAGTAGGTCATTCCATGACTCAATTTATGTATGCGTACAACTTCGCAGAAGTCAGCCTGCAGATCAGGCCTGGTACTTAAATCGATCAATGTGCGCAACTTGTTGCACACATCGATGTGCAACAAGTTGCGCAAAGTCCTTATGTGGTGGGCATCCTAGACCCATGAGTCAGGGTGGGCAACCTCGTAAAGTGTGAAATAGGTAACAGAGAAGAACATTAGGCGATTAATAATTGGCACGATAGTTCCCATTGGATATGCGAACTTCTGCACAAGTAACCGCTATTGCTTTGTTCGTAAGTAATAGGAATTCATATATGTAAGCCATGGCTTACTGGCAAATTAGTGGCAGGTCACACAAGTTGAATTATGGCGTCTTCTATGTGTGCGCCATGACCGGTTTTTCGCGGGTGAGATATGCAACGCGAGGCGCGGTTTATGGGCGGTGGCCCATAAACCAGCAATCAACGTGAAGAGATGCTCTAGACGGTCTGGGTGCCGATGCTGATGGCGAGGTCGTACTGTTCACTCGGCGCGAGGGTGACGATGTCGTCCATGACCGTCGCGTGCTCGATACAGAGCATGTCTTGCCAGGCGTCGTCAGCGAACTGCGACAGGCGCTGGGCCTTGTCGATCCAAGGATTCCATACGATGGCCGAATGCGAGCCGCTGCTACGCAGCACGATACGCCGTTGCCAGGCAGGGTCGAGAATGCTTACCTGGGCAGGTACGTCGAGGTAGATGCGGTCGGTTTCGCCGGCGAAGCCCAGGGCGTCTGGCTGCTGGCGCGGTTGCCAGTCTTCCAGAGTGTCGATGTAACGGCAGCCCTGCAGCTCCTCGACCACCACCTGACGAATATCGCTTACAGCGAAGTAGCTGTGCAGCGCCTGGCTGAACACCAGTGGGGTATCGTCGACGTTGCGAGTGCTGAGCGTGAGATGCAGCTGATCGTCCAGGCGTACGCTGAGCGTGAGCTCGGCCGCGTGGGGCCAACTGATGATCGGCCGCTCGCTGCTGTTGTAGGCGAAGCGGAGTTCGACGTATTCGCTCTGGTTGTCGATCCCAAGCAACTGCCAGTCCACACTCCGCACCGAACCATGGAACGGTGCATTGGCCGGCTGTTGATGCATCGATTGCACGGCAAGGGGATTGCGTTGCAGCTCACCAAACCAGGGCCAGCACACCGGAATGCCGCCCCTTACGCTTTGCCCATGTTGATAGGCGGCCTGTTCGCTCAGCCAGATCAGCGGCGGCTGTTCACCGCAGCGGTAACTGAGCACTTGGGCGCCTTGCTCGGTGATCAGCAGTTCTGCGTCACCTCGGCGGATATGCCAGCAGGTCAGGTCATCGCGCTGGATACGGTCAACAGTGGATACGGCCATCTGAATGCTCTCGCCAGAATTGAATAGGCTATTGGAGTGCGGCAGGGCGAACAGTTCCCTGGGCTGAATGCAAAACGCCCGTCAAAGTGACGGGCGTTTTGGCCAGGCGTTGAAGCCTACTTGCCGTACACCTGTTCCGGCAACCACGTGATGATGCCGGGGAACTGGTAGGCGATTACCAGCATAAGCAGCTGAATCAGAATAAACGGCACCACGCCCTTATAGATGGTGCTGGTGGGCACCGACTTGGGCGTGACCCCGCGTAGATAGAACAGCGCAAAGCCAAATGGCGGTGTCAGGAACGAGGTCTGCAGGTTCAGCGCGATCATCACCCCCAGCCATACCGGATCGAGACCCATGGCCAACAGCACGGGACCGACGATAGGCACTACAACGAAGGTGATCTCGATGAAGTCGAGGATAAACCCGAGCAGGAAGATCACCAGCATCACGACGAAGAAGGCGCCGAGCACGCCGCCGGGCAGCTGAGCGAAGACGTCTTCGATCATCGCTTCGCCGCCGAAGCCGCGGAACACCAGGGAAAACAGCGAGGCGCCGATCAGGATCAGGAATACCATCGCGCTGATTTCGGTGGTGCCGTAGGCCACTTCACGCAGTTGGCCGAAGTTCAGCTTGCCTTTGTAGGCGGCCAGCAGCATGGCCCCCAGCGCGCCGAGGGCCGCGGCTTCGGTTGGCGTGGCATAGCCGGCGAGAATGGAACCCAGTACCGCACCGATCAGCAGCAGTGGCGGAACCAGGGCATAGATCAGCTTGCCCCATTCGATTGGGCCGAGTTCTTCTTGCGGCAGCGCTGGCAATTTTTTCGGCTGCAATACCGCGACGGCGATGATGTAGAGGATATACAGGCCGACCAGCATCAACCCCGGAATCAGCGCACCGACGAACAGGTCGCCAACCGATACGGTCTTTGGCGAGAAGATGCCCATCTTCAATTGCGCCTGCTGATAGGCGCTGGACATCACGTCACCGAGAAGCACCAGCACGATCGAAGGCGGGATGATCTGGCCCAGCGTGCCGGTCGCCGCCAGGGTGCCGGTGGAGATCGCCGGATCGTAACCGCGGCGCAGCATGGTCGGCAGCGCCAGCAAGCCCATGGTGACCACAGTGGCGCCGACGATGCCGGTGCTGGCGGCGAGCAGTGCACCGACCACGCACACCGAGATGGCCAGGCCACCGCGCAGGGTGCCGAACAGCCGCGACATCGATTCGAGCAAGTCCTCGGCCACTCGCGACTTTTCCAGCATCACGCCCATAAAGACAAACAGCGGCACCGCGAGCATGGTCTGGTTGTTCATGATGCCGAACAGCCGGTTCGGCAGAGCGCTGAGGTAGCCGCCATCGAAGGTGCCGGTGAGGATGCCAATACCGGCAAACACCAGCGATACGCCGCCCAGGGTAAAGGCGACCGGGTAGCCGGCCATCAGGGCCGCGCAGATGCTGATAAACAGCAGAATCGCCATTAACTCAGCCATGCTTCACCTCCTGCTCGGGCAGGCGGCCGGCCAGTGAGTACGCCGCCTTGATCAGGTCGGAAATGCCTTGCATCACCAGGGTAATCACCAGCACCAGAATGATGCTTTTCTGCAGATAGACGAACTTCAAACCGCCCGACTCGCTTGAACCCTCCAGCGTGCTCCAGGAGTTGGCCACGTAGTCCCAGCTCGCCCAGCCCAGGTACAGGCATACCGGCAGGAGAAACAGCAGGCTGCCTAAGGCGTCAACCAGGGTCTGCCGGCGTGGGCTGAACTTCTGATAGAAGATGTCGACGCGGACGTGACCATTGCGCTGCAGGACCCAGGCGGCGGCGCCCATGAATACCAGCGCGTGGGCATAGAGAACGGCTTCCTGGAGGGCGGTGGCGCCAATGCCGAAGCCGTAGCGCAAGACCACCACGATGGCTGTGCCGAACACCAGAAACAGTGTAAGCCACGCACATAGCTGGCCGAAGCGCGCATTGAATGCGTCAATCAGCCGGGCGATGCCGAGCAGGGGAGGAGCGTGAGCGGTCATGGGCAAGGTCCTTATTATTATGAGCGAGACAGCGGCGGATTCTAGGCGGCGGCTTGAAAGGGTCGCAACCGGCAGTACTACGTAGACTACTTAAGTCTTAGGCACTGCGTAGTCGCTTCGCTTGAGGGATGGCGACGCCTATGTTAATCAGAGCTACCTGAATGCTGGCGATCCCGGCATCACGCTGTAACAACAACAATAAGGAGTCAACTATGAAACGTCGCCAAATCCTGGCTGCCGCGGGTGTCGGTCTGGCCGCAACCGCGCTGGCCGGTTGTAACAAGGAGTCGGCACCCGCTGCCAAGTCCGAAGAAGGCGCGAGCGAGCAGACGTTCAACTGGAAGATGGTCACCTCGTGGCCGAAGAACTTTCCAGGCGTCGGTGTAGGGGCCGAGCGCTTTGCCAAGCTGGTCGATGAGATGAGCAATGGCCGTCTGAAAATCAAGATCTATGCAGCTGGGGAGCTGGTACCGGCACTCGAGGTGTTCGACGCGGTCTCGCGCGGCACGGCTGAAATGGGCCATGGCGCGCCCTACTACTGGAAAGGCAAAGTGCCGGCCGCGCAGTTCTTCTGCGCGCTGCCATTCGGCCCGAATGCCCAGGAAATGAACGCCTGGTTGCACCGTGGCGGTGGCATGCAGCTGTGGGAAGAAGTCTACAAACCCTTCGGCGTACTGCCGATGGCCTGTGGTGCCACAGGCGTGCAGACGGCCGGCTGGTTCAACAAGGAAATCAACGGCGTCGCCGACTTCCAGGGTCTGAAGATGCGGACTCCAGGCCTGGGCGGCGAAGTGCTGACCAAGATGGGCGGCACCGTGGTCAACATGCCTGCTGGCGAGATATTCACCGCGTTGCAAACCGGTGCGATTGACGCCACCGAGTGGATCGGCCCGTACAACGATCAGGCCCTGGGTCTGCATAAAGCTGCCAAGTACTACTACACCCCTGGCTGGCAGGAGCCGAACGTCACCTTCGAACTGGACGTCAACATCAAGGCCTGGGAAACCCTGCCGGCCGACCTGCAGGCGATTGTTCGCGCCGCTGCCCGCGATGTGAACGGCGACATGCTCGACGACTACAACGCGCGCAACATGGAAGCCCTGGAACAACTGAAGGCAGAAGGTGTGGAAGTGCGCCGCCTGCCCGACGACGTACTGGCGAAGCTCAAAGAAGTGGCCGCCGAAGTGGTCGACGCCAGCGCGGCTGCCGATCCGGTGGCGAGCAAGGTATGGGAGCAGCAGAAAGCGTATCTGCAGCGCCTGTACGAATATGCCGAGCTGAACGAGAAGGATATCTACAACATCCGCGGCTGATAACCGCACACAAAAACGCCGGCTCATGGGCCGGCGTTTTGCTGTGTGTCTTTTGCCTAGCGGCGTGCAGGTACCGGCCGCGTGCGACCGCTGCCATCGATGGCGACGAACACGAAGACCGCCTCGGTGACCTTGCGCCATTCGCTGGACAGCGGATCGTCGCTCCACACTTCCACCAGCATCTGGATCGAGCTGCGACCCACTTCCAGTGCCTGGGTATAGAACGAAAGCTGGGCGCCGACCGATACCGGAACCAGGAACGCCATGCGGTCGATTGCCACCGTCGCCACCCGGCCACCGGCCACCTTGCTCGCCATGGCCGTGCCGGCCAGATCCATCTGTGACACCAGCCAGCCGCCATAGATATCGCCGAAACCATTGGTTTCGCGGGGAAGCGCGGTGATCTGCAAAGCCAGATCGCCTTGCGGGATGGGGTCGTCCTGTTCGAAGTCGTTCATTGGCTACAGCTCGCGGTGCGGTTGTTGTTGTAGGCGCGAAGCCCACAGGGCTGCGGGCGCTGCGAGTATAGCGACTGAACGGTCGCCGGGCGACCGTGGCGCGTTGCCACATCGGCAAAAAGGCAAGCGCATCGATCTTGTCGGCGGTCATCTTACTGTCACATTGTTTTCATACATTTCCTGCGCGGCCTGAACACTTGGCCCGTTCTATCCAACACTATTCTGCTAGGAGCAAGGCATGAAACTTAAGCGTTTGATGGCGGCCATGACTTTTGTCGCCGCTGGCGTCGCCACCGCCACTGCGGTTGCCGCTATCGACCCGGCTCTGCCGACCTATGAAAAGACCTCGGGCGTATCGGGCAACCTGTCCAGCGTCGGTTCCGATTCCCTGGCCAACTTGATGACCCTGTGGGCGGAAGAATTCAAGAAGAGCTACCCGAACGTCAACATCCAGATTCAGGCCGCTGGTTCCTCCACCGCGCCACCCGCGATGACTGAAGGCACTGCCAACATGGGCCCGATGAGCCGCGCCATGAAGGACAGCGAAATCCAGGAATTCGAACAGAAGTACGGCTACAAGCCGACTGCCGTTCCTGTCGCGATCGACGCCCTCGCGGTATTCGTGCACAAGGACAACCCGATCAAGAGCCTGTCGATCGAGCAGGTAGACGCTATCTTCTCCAGCACCCGTCTGTGCGGCGGCGCCACTGATATCAAAACCTGGGGCGACGTCGGCCTGACTGGCGAGTGGGCTGCCAAGCCGATTCAGCTGTTCGGTCGCAACTCGGTATCCGGCACCTACGGTTACTTCAAGGAAGAAGCGCTGTGCAAAGGCGACTTCAAGGCGAACGTAAACGAGCAGCCAGGTTCGGCATCGGTCGTACAGTCGATCTCCAGCACCCTGAACGCCATCGGTTATTCGGGCATCGGTTACAAGACTTCCAGCGTGAAGGCAGTACCGTTGTCGAAGAAAGGCGGCGAAGCCTTTGAAGCCAACGAAGAAAATGCCCTGGCTGGCAAGTTCCCGCTGGCTCGCTTCTTCTACGTCTACGTCAACAAGGCGCCGAACAAGCCGCTGAGCCCGCTGGATGCCGAGTTCATCAAGCTGGTGCTGTCCAAGCAGGGTCAGGAAGTCGTGGTCAAAGACGGCTACATCCCGCTGCCGAGCAAAGTGGTTGAAAAAACCATGAAGGAACTGGGTCTGTAAGACCGGTTTCACCGGCAGGGACGCCAAGTACTTCTGAGCCCGCCTCTTGATCGAGAGGCGGGCTTAATTTCGTCATAACGCTGTAACTTTTCTGTCACACAAGCTGATTACAGTACCCAGCCTGTGCCACGAACCAGAATACGGCGCGCTCATGGCCGCGCAGAGATGCTCCTACCTATGAACGACTTGGCTAGTGAATCCATGACCGCCTCCCCCAAATCCCTAGGGCTGGACTTCAACACCCCAGCTCTGCAACGCAAGCGGCGCACGCGCGCATTCAAAGACCGTCTGGCACGCTGGTGCGTGTCCATTGGCGGCATGGCCGTGCTGGGCGCCATCACCCTGATTTTCTTCTATCTGGCGTACATCGTGTTCCCGATGTTCCAGGGCGCTGACCTCGACGCCCGGGAGCCGGTGCAAACGGCCTGGCTGACGGACGCGGGCAAGCCCCTGCTGCTCGCGGTGGAAGAACAGAACCAGGTGGCGATGCGTCTCGACGCGCGTGGCCAGGTGCAGTTCTTCAATGCCGAAAGCATGGAAGCCATCAGCTCCGTAGCGCTGCCATTGCCTGCAGGTGCCCAGGTGGTATCGGTCGGGCAGGACCAGCCTGGCAGCAATCGCGTTGCCCTTGGCCTGTCCAACGGCCAGGTGCTGGTGTTCGAGCATGCCTACAAGGTCAGTTACCCGAACGATGTGAAGACCATCGTTCCGCGCGTCGACTACCCCTTTGGCGAAGCGCCGATCAACCTGGATGAGCAAGGTCGCCCGGTTGACCATGTTGGCGTCAGCCTGAACAGCGGAACCCTGATGCTGACCGCCTCCACCGGCACCGATCTGCATGTGCTGAGCCTGGGCCGCGACGAAAACATGATGACCGGCGAAGTCACCCTCAGCGAAGAGCGTATCGCGTTGCCGCAGATCGCCGAGCCGATCAAGGCCCTGATCATCGATCCGCGTCAGCAGTGGCTGTACGTGATCAACGGGCGCGCCACGGCGGATGTCTTCAGCCTGCGTACCAAAGAATTGAATGGTCGCTACAAACTGCTGAGCGATGGCGCGTTGGAAGTGACCAACGCCACCTCGTTGCTTGGTGGTATCTCGCTAATGATCGGCGACAGCAAAGGCGGCATCGCGCAGTGGTTCATGGTGCGCGACGAGGACGGCAAGCAGTACTTGAAGTCCATTCGCAGCTTCCAGATGGGTGACAGCGCCATCGTCCAGATCCTCCCGGAAGAGCGCCGCAAGGGCTTCATGGCGCTGGATGCCAGCGGCAGCCTGGGGGTTTTCCACAGCACCGCTCACCGTACCCTGCTGATCGAGCCTCTGGCCGAGGGTGCCGCGCTGGCCGGTTTGTCGCCGCGCGCCGACCGTATTCTGGTCGAGGCGCCGGGGCAGCTGCAGAGCATTGCAGTCGACAACCCGCACCCGGAAGTGTCTTGGAGTTCGCTGTGGGGCAAGGTCTGGTACGAGAACTACGACCAGCCCGACTACGTCTGGCAGTCGACCTCTGCCAGCACTGACAACGAACCCAAGCTGAGCCTCGCGCCGCTGGCATTCGGCACCCTCAAGGCAGCGTTCTACGCGATGCTGCTGGCTGCGCCGCTGGCTATCGCGGCCGCGATCTACACCGCCTACTTCATGGCCCCGGCCATGCGCGGCAAGATCAAGCCGGTGATCGAGCTGATGGAAGCGCTGCCGACGGTGATCCTCGGTTTCTTCGCCGGGCTGTTCCTCGCGCCCTATGTCGAGGGGCATCTACCGGGGATATTCAGCCTGCTGATATTTACCCCGATCGGGATTCTGCTCGCTGGCTTCGCCTGGAGCCGTCTGCCAGAGTCGATCCGCCTGATGGTGCCGGATGGCTGGGAAGCGGCGCTGCTGATCCCGGTGATCCTGCTGGTCGGCTTCATCTCCCTGAGCATGAGCGGGCACCTGGAAGTCTGGCTGTTTGACGGCAACATGCGTGCCTGGCTGAGCAACGACCTGGGCATCCCGTTCGACCAGCGCAACGCCCTGGTGGTTGGCCTGGCCATGGGCTTCGCGGTGATCCCGAACATCTACTCGATCGCCGAAGACGCTGTGTTCAGCGTGCCGAAAAGCCTCACTTTCGGCTCGCTCGCCCTGGGTGCGACGCCCTGGCAGACCCTGACTCGCGTCGTCATCCTCACCGCCAGCCCCGGCATCTTCTCGGCGGTGATGATCGGCATGGGCCGGGCAGTCGGCGAAACCATGATCGTGCTGATGGCCACCGGCAACACCGCGATCATGGACATGAACATCTTCGAAGGCCTGCGCACCCTGGCCGCCAACGTGGCGGTGGAAATGCCGGAGTCGGCGGTGGGCGGTACCCACTATCGGGTGCTGTTCCTGTCGGCCCTGGTGCTGCTGTCCTTCACCTTTGTCATGAACACGCTCGCGGAACTGGTGCGCCAGCGTCTGCGCGTCAAGTACGCGTCGCTCTAAGGACTGTGGAAGGTATATGTCCGTGAAGAAGAATTCCGTAAAAGCCTGGTTCAAAAGCGGGTCGCCGTGGATCTGGATGAATGCCGGCGCCGTGTCGATCGCCGTGATCATGACCCTCGGCCTGCTGGCCGTAATCGCCACCCGTGGCCTCGGTCACTTCTGGCCAGCCGACATCATTGAAGTCGATTACCAGGTGCCCGGTCAGGACGCTCGGGTGATCGCGGGTGAAATCACCCAGATCGAAGAAATTCCCCGCGCTCGTCTCGCGGCTTCCGGCTTGCCGGTGGCTGCCGAGGGCAGCGAGTTCATGACCCGTGAACTGATCAAGGTGGGCAACCGCGACCTGTATGGCGCGGACTTCACCTGGGTGGTCGGCGAGTGGCTGAGCAACCCGCGCACGCCGGAGACGCTCAGCGCGTTCGAGCGCCGCGAGTGGGGCAACCTCTATGGCTACCTGATCAACGTCAAGGAAAACGGCAAGCTGATCGCCGAAGGCGATGCCGCTTGGGATGCCCTGCAAGAGCGCCTGGCTCGGGTCGATGACTTGCATGCCCAGGTCGTACGCCTGGAGAAAAAAGACATCGGGCGGATCAACGCCGGCCTTGAGCGCATCCGTCTGCAAACCCGCAAGCTGGAGCTGGAAGGCAAGCTGGACGCGGAGGCGCAAGCCGACCTGCAAGCCGACCGCGCGCAGTGGGACGCCGAATACAAGGTGCTGGAAGCGCAGCTGGTCGAGCTGTACGGCGCCTTTAACCGCGACAGCGCGACGGTCAGAACCGCCGACGGCCGTGAAATCGAGCTGAGCCTCGGCAAGATCGTCCGGGCATTCCAGCCGAACGCCATGTCGACCCTGGGCAAACTGCAGTTCTACGGCGCCAAGCTGTGGGAGTTCGTCAGCGACGAGCCGCGTGAAGCCAACACCGAGGGTGGCATCTTCCCGGCGATTTTCGGCACCGTGATGATGACCCTGATCATGGCCGTGATCGTCACCCCGTTCGGCGTGGTCGCTGCGATCTACCTGCGTGAATACGCCAAGCAGGGCCCCCTGACGCGGATCATCCGCATCGCCGTGAACAACCTAGCCGGCGTTCCGGCGATCGTCTACGGCGTGTTCGGCCTGGGCTTCTTCGTCTATGTGCTGGGCGGTTCGATCGACCGGCTGTTCTTCCCCGAAGCCGCGCCGGCGCCGACCTTCGGGACGCCGGGCCTGCTGTGGGCCTCGCTGACCCTGGCCATTCTCGCCGTGCCGGTGGTGATCGTCGCCACCGAAGAAGGCCTGGCGCGTATCCCGCGGGCGCTGCGCGAAGGTTCGCTGGCCCTGGGCGCGACCAAGATCGAAACGCTCTGGCGCGTGGTGCTGCCAATGGCCAGCCCGGCCATGATGACCGGCCTGATTCTCGCCGTGGCCCGCGCCGCTGGTGAAGTGGCGCCGCTGATGCTGGTGGGCGTGGTCAAGCTGGCACCGAGCCTGCCAGTCGACGGCAACTACCCTTACCTGCACCTTGACCAGAAGATCATGCACCTGGGCTTCCACATCTACGACGTCGGCTTCCAGAGCCCCAACGTAGAAGCCGCGCGCCCGTTGGTGTACGCCACCGCATTGTTGCTGGTGCTGGTCATTGCGATTCTGAACCTCACGGCCGTGTACATGCGTAACCGGTTGCGCGAGAAGTACAAGGCGCTGGATCACTAATCCTGTACGCCGGCTGCCCTCTGGCGGCCGGCGCGATCAACGAATTGTTAGCGTAGGGGAGCATCCCATGCAGCACGAAACCCAGACTCACGGCATCGACATCTCCGCCCTCGGTCGCGACAAGCAGAGCCTCAACCTGGCCTCGGAAACCGTCGCCATCCAGGTGCCCGGCCTGAACCTGTTCTACGGCGACAAGCAGGCGCTGTACGACGTCAAACTGAACATCCCCAAGCAGCGCGTGACGGCCTTCATCGGCCCGTCCGGCTGTGGCAAGTCGACGCTGCTGCGCACCTTCAACCGGATGAACGATCTGGTCGACGGTTGCCGCGTGGAAGGCGAGATCAACCTCGACGGCCGCAACATCTACCGCAAGGGCGAAGACGTTGCCGAGCTGCGTCGGCGCGTCGGCATGGTATTCCAGAAGCCCAACCCGTTCCCAAAGAGCATCTACGAGAATGTGGTCTACGGCCTGCGCATCCAGGGCATCAACCAGAAGCGCGTGCTCGACGAGGCGGTGGAATGGGGCCTGAAAAGCGCGGCGCTGTGGGATGAGGTCAAGGACCGCCTGCACGAGTCCGCGCTCGGCCTGTCCGGTGGTCAGCAGCAGCGTCTGGTGATTGCTCGTACTGTGGCGGTGCAGCCTGAAGTACTGTTGCTCGACGAACCCTGCTCGGCCCTCGACCCGATTTCCACGCTGAAAGTCGAAGAGCTGATCTACGAACTGAAATCCAAGTACACCATCGTGATCGTCACCCACAATATGCAGCAGGCGGCGCGGGTGTCGGATTACACGGCGTTCATGTACATGGGCAAGCTGATCGAGTTCGGCGACACCGACACGCTCTTCACCAACCCAGCCATGAAGCAGACCGAAGACTACATCACCGGCCGCTATGGTTGATGGCCATGAGAGTGCGCCGGACTGCGTAACCTGCCGTACTACCTGTACTGCATGTGTTCCGCCTCCGTGGCCAGCACCTCTGCTTCATCTAACAACCAGTAGGGTGCGCCGTGCGCACCATGGCCACCCAAGCCGAGAGCTTTTGCGGAGCGAACAATGATCAACAAAGACAGCCTCACCCATCACATCTCTCAGCAGTTCAACGCCGAGCTGGAGGAAGTGCGCAGCCACCTCCTGGCGATGGGCGGCCTGGTCGAGAAACAGGTCAACGACGCGGTTATCGCGCTGATCGACGCCGACTCCGGGCTGGCCCAGCAGGTGCGCGAGATCGATGACCAGATCAACCAGATGGAGCGCAACATCGACGAGGAGTGCGTGCGCATTCTCGCCCGGCGTCAGCCGGCGGCGTCCGACCTGCGGCTGATCATCAGCATTTCCAAATCGGTGATCGACCTCGAGCGCATCGGCGACGAAGCGACCAAGATCGCCAAGCGCGCAATTCTGCTGTGCGAGGAAGGCGAGGCGCCGCGTGGTTATGTTGAAGTACGGCACATCGGCGACCAGGTGCGCCGGATGGTGCGCGATGCACTGGATGCGTTTGCCCGCTTCGATGCCGACCTGGCGCTGTCCGTCGCCCAGTACGACAAGACCGTCGACCGCGAATACAAGACCGCGCTGCGCGAGCTGGTCACCTTCATGATGGAAGACCCACGGTCCATTTCCCGCGTGCTCAACATCATCTGGGCGCTGCGTTCGCTGGAGCGCATCGGCGATCACGCGCGCAACATCGCCGAGCTGGTGATCTACCTCGTGCGCGGCACCGATGTGAAGCACATCGGCCTGACCCGCATGCGCGAGGAAGTGGAAGGTACCGGTAAGGACAGCATTGCCTGAGTCGCTGCCGGTCGCGCGGGCGACCGGTCCGATAAGTTGCGCCCGGCGGACATAAGGCAGCATTTCGGTTGGCCTTTGGCCAGCAGGCGAGACTATGCTTAAGGCCATTGAAACGGGAGTGGCCGATGAGCAAAGTCAGTGTGCTGGTAGTGGACGACGCAACCTTTATCCGTGACCTGGTGAAAAAGGGCTTGCGCGATCACTTCCCTGGCATCCAGATCGAGGAGGCCATCAACGGGCGCAAGGCGCAGCAGTTGCTTGGCCGCCAGACCATCGACCTGATTCTCTGTGACTGGGAAATGCCCGAGCTGTCCGGGCTCGAGCTGCTGAGCTGGTGCCGCGAGCAGGACGCGCTGAAAACCACGCCGTTCATCATGGTGACCAGCCGCGGCGACAAGGAGAACGTGGTACAGGCAATTCAGGCCGGCGTGTCCGACTTTATCGGCAAACCGTTTTCCAACGAGCAGCTGGTGACCAAGGTCAAGAAAGCCCTGCACCGCGCCGGCAAGCTGCAGGCCCTGATGTCCAGCGCCCCTCCGAAAATGCTCAATAGCGGCGGCTTCGCCAACGACTCGCTGTCGGCCCTGACCGGTGGCAAGGCGGAGGTCGCCAAGCCGAGCACGCCCGCTGCTGCCACCGCCGCCGCTGCGTTTGCGACCAAGCCGGCAGCGCCCAAAGCCGCTGCCGCGCCAAGCGGTCGCGGCCAGGGTCAATTGCGACTACCCAGCGGCAGCATGTCCTGCGTGATCAAGGCGATCAGCCTCAAGGAAGCCTTGCTGGTGGTGAAACGCGGCGAGCAGTTGCCTCAGGTGCTGGAAAGCGCGGTGCTTGATCTCGAGCAGGGCGAGGCGGCAGAAACCGCGCGACTGAATGGCTACCTGCATGCCGTAGCGGCGTTCGAGCCGAAGCCGGACAGCGAGTGGCTGCAATTGACGTTCAGGTTCGTCGACCGCGACCCGCAGAAACTCGACTACATCTCGCGCCTGATCGCTCGCGGCACCGCGCAAAAGCATTTCAGTCCGGGCGCCTGATCTGACCAGCGGCGCGAGCGAAGTCACACCTCGAGCGTGCGCGTCTCGCAGGTTGCCGACGACGCTGCTAGTCTTACCAACCCGGATCCAATAATCACTAATCCGAGTCGATATGCTAGGGCGTCTGCTGGTTCTCTGCGGTTTGCTCGCCATCACCCCTGGGGCGATGGCGCTCACCATCTACAAGTACACCGATGCCAATGGTGTGGTGACCTACACCGACCAGGCGGCACCGGGTGCACAGGTGTTCGTGTTTCGCGACCGCATGGTCGAGCGCCTGGACAATCAGGTGAAGCTTGAAACCAAGAAGCACGAAGCCGGCGAGACCCTGATGGTGCGCAATGATCTTTACGCTCCGGTGCAGATCGAGTTACGCCTGGACAAGGTCGTTAACGCCATCGGCGCGCCAGACAAACCCATTACCTGGGTTTTGCCGCCACGCAGCACCATCCGCCTGGCCACGCTCGCCCCGCGCGATGCAGGCAAGCCGCTCAGCTACACCCCCAGGCTGCGTTATGCCCTCGGCGATCCGCGCCTGGTGCCGACCCAGAACAAGTACCCCTTGCCCTGGCGTGGTGGTCCGTTCCGCCTGACCCAGGGCGCCAACGGCCAGTACAGCCACTTCACCCCCAAGGGCCGCTACGCCATGGACATTGCCATGCCGGAGGGCACGCCGATAGTCGCAGCCCGCAGCGGCGTGGTGGTGAAGACCGAGAACGGCCAGAGTGGCCGCGGCAACAACCCGTCCGGCAACTACGTGCGGATTCTCCACGACGACGGCACCATGGGCGTTTACCTGCACCTGATGAAGGGCTCGGTTACGGTCAGCGAAGGCCAGCGCGTCGACAGTGGCAACCTGATCGCCCGCTCCGGCAATACCGGCAACAGCACCGGCCCGCATCTGCACTTCGTGGTGCAGCGCAATGTCGGCCTGGCGCTTGAATCGATTCCGTTCGATTTCTCCCGCCCGGTCAACAGCCTGCCGAACTTCGCGGTGGGCGGCGAGTAGGCGAGCCTCTTAAAGCTTTACTTGCCATGGCCGACTTACTGGTTAGTCGTAGCAGTAAGACCAAGGTGCGATGGCCCTGGCTGCGCGGTGGTGGTGAAATCGCCTGGCACAGCCAAAGCAGCGGCGCTGCAGACAGGCAATAGTCCTGCGAGGGCGGCGTGCGGCGCCCATTAGATTCGGTGCGTTACACGTCAGGAGGCACCATCGCCATTTCAGCCAAAAGCGTCCATGCGGACCCAAGAATAAGAACCCTGAGGTCAGTCATGCGAGCTGCATTCGTGCGTTACCCGGTTGCCTGCCTGCTGCATGCCGCAGGGCTGGCCGCCTTGATGGTGGTTTACCAGCAGACCGAAATGCCGCTCTACCTGAGCGTCGCGTCCTTTCTGATCCTGGCGCTGTGGCCCTGGCTCGGGCCCTGGCAGCGGCGGGACGAGGATATGCCGAGCCAGGTGGATGCGCCCCACCGGTTCAACGAACTGAGCCAGAGCCTATCCGAACACACCTGCCATAACGCGCTCTCCGCCGCCCAAGTGGCCCACGCGGTCAAACAGTTGGCGGACAAGCTGCAGTCGCAGCTGGGCGCCATCGAGCAGATCAGCCAGAGCGCCGAGGCCATCACCCATACCGAGCAGGACAGCGCCCAGCGCGCACAACAGACCCTAAGCGCCGCGCAAACCGTGCGCCACAGCAGCGAGGAAGGCCAGCAGGCACTGCAGCAGGCCATCAGCCGCATGCAGCACCTGAGCGCGCAGACCGCTGCCAGCCGCGAGCTGATCGACGGGCTCGGCGCGCGCACCGAGCAGATCGAGCAGGTCACCCAGGTCATCCAGTCAATTGCCAGCCAGACCAATCTGCTCGCGCTCAATGCGGCGATCGAGGCGGCGCGCGCCGGGGAAATGGGCCGTGGCTTTGCCGTGGTCGCCGACGAAGTGCGCAACCTCGCCGGACGTACCGCCAGCGCCACTGGCGAAGTTGGCCAGATGGTCAGTGACATCCGCCAGCAGAGCATGGCGGTGGTCGCCCATATCCAGCAGCAGGCCAGCGAACTGGACCAGGCTGCGACCCAGGTCGAGCAGGCGGGCGAGTATCTTCAGAGCATTGCCCGCCTGGCCGTGGACGTCGACACCCAGGTGGAGCAGATCAGCGCCGGCACGGCGAGCAACCATGAGCGTTTGACCGGGCTGTCCCACGCGGTGGAACAACTGCGCGGCGATGTGCACGTCAGCGAAGGCCAGACCCGTCAGCTCGAACATGCTGCCGAACAACTGGTCGGGCAGGCGGAAACGGTCAGCGAGCAGCTCGCCGAAGTGGGTCTGGATGACTACCACCAGCGCGTCTACGACCTTGCCCGCGAGGGCGCTGCGGCCATCGCCGCGCAGTTCGAGGCGGATATCCAGGCCGGCCGGGTGAACGCAAGTGACCTGTTCGACCGCAACTACCAGCCCATCCCCAACAGCTTTCCGGCCAAGTACCGGACCCGTTTCGACAGCTACGCGGATCAGGTCCTGCCAGGCTTGCAGGAGCCGTTGCTGGCGCGCCACGAAGGGTTGGTCTTCGCGATCGCCAGCACCCCGGAAGGTTACGTGCCGACCCACAACAACGCCTTCAACCATCCCGCTACCGGCGACCGCGCCGTGGACACCCTGAAGAGCCGCGGCAAGCGCCTGTTCAACGACCGCACCGGAATCCGCTGCGGCAGCCATCAGAAACCCCTGCTGCTACAGACCTACATGCGCGACACCGGCGAACTGATGCACGACCTGTCGGTGCCGATCATGGTTCAGGGTCGCCACTGGGGCGGTCTGCGCCTAGGTTACAAGCCGGAGCCCTGATCCATAGCACCCATGTTTTGCCCTGGTTCGGTTTTTCCAGCCGAGTTCTCAAACGCTGCCGGGAGCGTGGGCGCATAGCCCGGCTTTCGAGTCGTGCCAGCCAATGTTTAGCGTTGCCGTAACCAAGCGTATGGAAACTCATATTTAAAGCATGTATTGCGCCGTGCGAGCCTGCTGGCATGCGCTTGCCTCTGTGGTTGTTTCCGGTCCTCGTATGTTCTCCGCGTTTGCGTGAGCAGCCTTGCCTGGGGGCTGATCGGGCCACTCTGTCGTTGCCGGAAATTCTCGCCTTCTGGGCGCTGTGGCATTGCCGCCACGCCCGCCCGCCGGATGCCTTGTTCGTTCCACACTAGGCAAACCGGCTGCCTTCTGCAGCCTACCGTTGAATGAACCCGCCGCCACGCCTGCCGTCGCGTGGCGAGGGTGTGCGCCTACTGGCGCTAACGAGAAGTCCAATGTCTTTCGCCCCCCTGCAACACGCCGAGGCCTTCCTCGCGCAACACCCCGATATCGAACTGTTCGAGCTGTTCATCCTCGACGCCAACGGCGTGCCGCGCGGCAAGCTGCTGCACCGCGACGAACTGCTCGCGGTGTACCAGAGCGGCCGGCCGCTGCCGAGCACCATTCTCGGCCTGAGCATCAATGGCGATGACGTGGAGAATTCCGGCCTGGTGTGGGAGGTCGGCGACATCGACTGTCGCGCTTATCCGCTGGTCGGCAGCCTGGTGCGCATGCCCTGGCGACAGATACCCACTGCCGCGGTGCAGGTCAGCATGCACCCCAGCGAAGGGCTGCCGGCCACCGTTGCCGACCCGCGGCAACTGCTGGTCAAGGTGATCAACGGGCTCAAGGCCGAGGGTTACCAGCCGGTCATGGCGTGCGAGCTGGAGTTCTACCTGCTCGATCAGCAGCGCGACAGCAACGGCCAGCCGCAGCCGGCGCTGGACCGCGACGGCGGCCGACCGCGCAGCACCCAGGTGTACGGTTTGCGCGAGCTGGAGCAGATTGAGCCTTTCCTCGCCGACCTCTACGCCGCGTGCAAGGAGCAGGGCGTTCCGGCGCGCACGGCGATTTCCGAATACGCGCCGGGGCAGGTGGAAATCACCCTCGAGCATGGCGACGCGCTCGCGGCCATGGACCAGGCGGTGCGCTACAAGCGCCTGGTCAAGGGTGTCGCGCACAAGCACGGGATGCAGGCCTGCTTCATGGCCAAGCCGTTCGATCACCTGGCCGGCACCGGCATGCACATGCATGTCAGCCTGGCGGATGAGCAGGGCGCCAACCTGTTCGCAAGCAGTGACCCGGCCGGCACGCCGCTGTTGCGCCAGGCCGTCGGCGGCATGCTGACGAGCCTGCTCGATTCGCTGTTGCTGTTCTGCCCCAACGCCAATTCCTACCGACGCTTCCAGGCCAACAGTTATGCACCCCTGGCACCGACCTGGGGCGTGGATAACCGCACCGTGTCGCTACGCGTGCCCGGCGGGCCAGCCCATACCCGGCATATCGAACATCGGATCTGCGGCGCCGACGCCAACCCTTACCTCGCGGCGGCGGCGATTCTGGCTGGTATCCATCGCGGCATTCGCGAGGCCATCGACCCTGGTGCGCCGATCGAGGGCAACGGCTATGCCCAGGCCACGCAGCTGCTGCCCACCGACTGGCTGACTTCGATCCAGGCCCTGGAGCGCTCCGTCTGGGCGCGCGAAGCCTTGAGTCAGGAATTTCTCAAGGTGTACCTGGCAATCAAGCGCGCCGAGTACCGCCAGTTCATGGCCGAAGTCGGCGAGCAGGACTGGCGCTGGTATTTGAGCAACGCTTGAGCACGCTTGGCGGCTCTCCACCTACACCGAACATCATCTTTATGGTGCGCGCAGCGCACCCTACGCGACCGGGCCCAATCGTAGGGTGCGCCATGCGCACCGATGGATCTGAGGTGCGCACAGCCTAGGCGGTCCCGCGCAATCTACGGCGGCGTGACCGCTGCAATGAGGATACGACCATGAACACCATTACCCAGGCCGTGCCGGCAGCCGCCGCGCGCTGCCCGTCCTACTACAGCGCCACCCTCAACGAGGAAACCGCCTACCCGACCCTGCAGGGCCGGGTCAGTGTCGATGTGGTGATCATCGGTGGCGGCTTTACCGGCGTGGCCTCCGCGGTCGAGCTGGCCGAGCGCGGCTTCAAGGTCGCCATTGTCGAGGCCAACAAGATCGGCTGGGGCGCGACCGGGCGCAACGGCGGCCAGGTCACCGGGAGCCTTTCAGGCGATGCGGCGATGACCAAGCAGATGCGCAACACCCTCGGCGAAGACGTCGATGACTTCATCTGGCACCTGCGCTGGCGCGGCCACGACATCATCAAGCGGCGGGTGGCCAAGTACGGCATCCAGTGCGACCTGAAACACGGTCACTTGCACGCCGCGATGAAGCCGGCGCATATGGATGAACTCAGCGCCGCCTACGCCGAAGCGGTGCAGCGTGGCATGGGCGACAGCGTGACCCTGCTCGACCGCGAAGGCGTGCGCAGCCACCTCGACAGCACCCTCTACCGCGGTGCGCTGAAAAACACCCGCAACATGCACCTGCACCCGCTGAATCTGTGCATTGGCGAAGCCAGGGCTGCCGCGAGCCTGGGTGCGCTGATTTTCGAGCAGTCGGCGGTGCTGGAGATCATCCACGGCGCCAACCCGGCGGTGGTGACAGCAGCAGGCCGGATCGACGCCAAGCAGGTGCTGCTGGCCGGCGACGTGTACCACACGCTTGAGCCGAAAAAGCTCAAGGGGCTGATCTTCCCGGCGATGGGCGGGATCGTCACCACGGCGCCGCTGGGTGAGCTGGCCGAACGGATCAACCCGCAGGACCTGGCGGTCTACGACTGCCGCTTTGTCCTTGACTACTACCGGCTGACCGCCGACAAGCGCTTGCTGTTCGGTGGCGGCTGCAACTATTCGGGACGCGACTCGCGCGACATCGCCGCCGAGCTGCGTCCTGCCATCGAACGCACCTTCCCGCAGCTCAAGGGCGTGGCGATCGATTTCCAGTGGAGCTGCGCAATGGGCATCGTGATCAACCGCATTCCCCAGCTCGGCAAGCTCTCGGACAACGTCTGGTATTGCCAGGGTTATTCCGGCCACGGCATCGCCACCAGCCATATCATGGGCGAGATCATGGCCAATGCGCTGAGCGGGACGCTGGAGCAGTTCGACACGTTCGCCGCCTGCAGGCATATCAAGGTGCCGCTGGGCGACGTGTTCGGCAACCCGATGCTGGCGGCGGGCATGTGGTACTACCAACTGCTGGAAAAGCTGCGCTGAGGCGTTTCGGCGCAGCGAGCTTATTTGGAGGCAGGCGTGCTGACCTCGCTGCGCTCGTCCTTCGTCACGCGGTGCGCATTGCGGTTCTCGCGGCGTGAACGTGCGGCCTCGTCGCGGTCGTCGACGAATGTGACGGGCGGCGAGCCGTCGGCATTGTGCTGGATGATTTCGCTGGGCTGGCCGCGCTCGTTGAAGAACACCTGGCCGACGCCGGCGCCGTTCCACATGCGCTCGCCGGCCTTGCTGCGATCCGGTATCAGCGGCACCACCTGCATGCGGCGGCGCTTGGTCAGCCAGTTGAGCGGCGACCAGGGTGCGTACAGCCAGCGGTTGAGGCGGTCGAACCAGTCGAGCAGGCGTTGCGGGAATTCGTTTTTCAGGCCGCTGCTGGTGATCTGCCAGATCTTCGGCCCGCTCTTGCGCTGGCGGATCAGCACCTCGTAGACAAACGAGTAATGCACGTCGCCAGAGAGGATCACGTAGTTACCCGGCGTGCGTGAATGGCGAAAGATGTTGAGGATCACCTGGGCGGCGCCGCGGTGGGCCATCCAGTTTTCCGCATCGACCATCAGCGGATGGCCTGCCCAGCTGAATATCTTCTGCACCGCTTCGATCAGTTTGACGCCGAAAATCGGCGCCGCCGAGACGATGATCGCCGACTTGTGATCGAGCAGGTGCTGCTGCAGCTCGCAGAGCGCTTCCCAGTCCATCAGGCCTGACGGGCGAATGCGCAAGCGCTCGTTGCGCCAGCGCCGCGTGCGGGTGTCGAGCACCACGAGAGCGGGGCTGGTCGGCAGCACGTAATCCCACGCATCGAAGCGTCGCAGCTCGTCGATCAGCCTGTCCTGGGCCGGGCTGTCCAGGTAATTGCACGCATCCCGTGCGGCGATCATCGCCTGCAGGCGGTCCAGCGAGGCGCCGAAGGCGTCGGGATTGTTGCCCCAGCCCTGACATACCAGGTAGGCGAGCACCGCATTGCCGATGATGCGCCTGGAGAACGGGTGGCCATAGGCGACATGCTCCCACTTGGCCGAGAGGTTCCAGTCATCGGTGACGTCGTGATCGTCGAAGATCATCAGGGTTTGCAGGTGCGCGAGTGCCCGGGCGACTTCGCCAAGCCCGGCGCGGAAATCCTCGATGCAGCGCCGCTCGCGCTGGTAGCGTTCGGCCTGCTCCGCGCCGAGCGCAGGCGTGCGGGCGTCAAGCAGGGTCCAGGGCGTCGGCGACCAGACCAGCAGGTACATCGCCATCACTTCGGCAAAGGTGACCAGGTGATTGTCGGCATTGCTGCTGGTGAAGATCGGCTTCTCGACGCCACCGAAAAACTTCTCGCGCAGGGTTTCGTTGCTGGCCAGGGCGGGCAGCAGCTCGGCGCGCCGGTAGTAGCTGGCAGGGTGGCTGTAGAGTTCGTCGCTGTTGGCGACGACCGCGCCTTCGAGGTGCTCGCCGAACAGGCCAAGCCGCGCGATCAACTGATGAATCGCACACAGCATCGGCCCGCTGACGTCATCGGCATAGACCTGATCACCGCTCATCAACAGCAGCGCCGGGCGTTCGCTCGGCTGCGGCGCGGCGGCGAGCAGGCGGTCGACGGCGCGCAGGCCGTCGGGCGCGGCATGGTGCGGTTTGCGGCAGGAGCCATGGAGGAGCTGGTCGATGCGTGTGCGCAGGACGAAATTCGGCTGCTGCGCGTCGCCGTACAGCAGGTGCGGCGCCCAGCTGGCGATGCCCTGCGCGGGTGACGCGCCGTTATCGATCAGCAGGTCGTAGTCGATCTGCTCGTCGCAGGGCAGCGGCGTGCTCAGCGGCAGGTCGATCAGGTGCAGGAAGGCATGTTCGCCGACCTGAAGGACCCGGCAGTGCGTTTCGTCCAGCGCATGGGCCTGGCTGAGCGCGGGTTGATCGGCGCGGGCATGACTCAGCTGCAGCGTCAGCGAGAGCGGCCGCGAACCGACCAGCCAGAGCACCAACCGATCCGGTTGCAGGCGCCGCAGCAGCGGGCCAGCCAGGACATCAGGCAGGGAACTGGGGGGATTGGAAACTGCGGGTTGGGCGGGCGGCATCAGCGCGTCGGGCTCTGGCTAGCGTGCGGTAAATATGGCGGCGGTTACTGGAAAGCAGACCCTGCTCCAGCGGCGTAGTTCGCCAGAATTGCACGGGCCTCGGGTGCAATGCCAAGGCGAGTTTGCAACAGATCTATTCAGCTCAGCGCGCGGCCAGGCGCAGGCGCGGCATGTCGAGAATTTCGATCACGCCGTAGGTCAGGCGCAGGATGCCTTGGGCCTGCAGGTCCTTGAGGATCTGGTTGGTGGTCTGCCGGGAAATCGCCAGCATCAGCGCCAGTTGTTCCTGCGCCAGGTGGATGACCTCGCGCGGCTCGCCTTCGCCGTAGTTTTCCGCGATCAGCAACAGGCGCCGGGCCAGGCGTGGCGGCGCGGGCAGCAGGCTGATCTCTTCCAGGGCGACGAACGCCAGGCGCAGTTTGTGGCTCATCAGCAGGGCGAAATCTCGCCAGTACTGGGGCTGGCGCTCGAGCAACGCGGCCAGGCGCGGTTGCCCGACCAGCAGCAGCGTCGTGTCGCCCTCGGCAAAGGCATCGTGGGTGCGCGGCTGACCATCGAACAGCGATATCTCGCCAAACCAGTACGGTGGTTCGACCAGGGTCAGCAGGGCTTCCTTGCCGTTCTCGCCGACCGCACCGACACGCATCGCGCCTTCCACCACAGCGTACAGCCCGCTGGGTTTGTCGCCGCGGCGAAACAGCCGCTGCCCGGCCTGCAGCCGTTGCACCTGGGCCGCCTCGAGCAACGCCTGTTGCAGTTCGCCGGGCAGGGCGGCGAACCACTGGCCTTCCAGCAGGCGCGCACGGTAGCGCTGGGTCTCGTTCATGCCGTTCTCCTGGTTTGTCGGCTAACTGACAGAGCGGGATCGGGTGCCCGGCGCATTATCCGGTCACAAGCCCGTTCGAGGACACGCCCATGAAAACCCTGGTCGATCACCTGGCGCAATACGCTGCCTACCACCGTGATCCGCGCAATATTCTCAGCCACTTCATCGGCATTCCGCTGATCGTCCTGGCGGTCGCCGTGCTGCTGTCGCGGCCCGCTATCGAGGCCTTCGGTCTGTGGCTGTCGCCTGCGACCCTGACGGCCCTGGCTGCGGGGGTGTTCTACCTGCGCCTGGACCTGCGCTTCGGCGTGCTGATGGGCCTGCTGCTGGCGCTGTGCCTGTGGGCCGGCGCGCTGCTGGCGATGCAGACCACCCTGCTGTGGCTGAGCAGCGGCGTTGCGCTGTTCGTGATCGGCTGGATCATTCAGTTTGTCGGTCACTATTACGAAGGGCGCAAGCCGGCATTCGTCGACGACCTCATGGGGTTGGTCATCGGTCCCTTGTTCGTCGCGGCGGAAGCCGCCTTTCTGCTGGGTCTGCGCAAGGACATCGAGCAGGCGGTGGTGCTGCGCGCCGGGCCGACGCGGCTGCGCCAGAACGACGCGACCGCCTGACCGTCGGCCCGCTGCGAGACGGGCCGGTGCGGTGTTACAACTTCATCCACTGCTCGGTGAACGAGCGCGTGTGCCGATGCACGGTGATTGGCGCGAATGGCCGACCCGAGGCGCTTTGCAGGGTGTTGCTCTGGCTGTTGAGATCGCTCAGTGCGGCCTTCAGGTATTCCCAGCGGGTCAGCAAGCTGCCCACTTTCGGGTTCGCCTTGCGGTCGACGGCGGCCAGCTCGCTGTCCACTGACGGAATCAGCTTGCGCTCGTCCTGGCCAAGGTAGGCATCCGGCAATTCCCGGGCGGTTTCGAAGTTGCCGAAATAAGAGCGGCTGAGGTACTGCACCGACAGGTACTCGAGCTTGGCGGCCAGTTCGCTGTCACCCTCCGGCGCCGCCTTGCGCGCCTCCTGCAACACCGCGAGCAGGGCCTTGCTCAGGTCTTCCGGGTAGCGCCAGGGCATGTCTTCTTCTTTCGGGCCAAAGGCCACCCCGCGGCGGATCTGCACCACCAGTTCAAGGTGGGCTTTGCGCAGCGCGTCGTTCTGCGGCGCGCTCTGCACGGCGGCGGCGAGCGCCTGTAGGTCGGTTTCCAGCGCATCCAGATGCTTCTTCTGGAAGCCTTCGCCCCTCAGCAGCATCAGGTCACTGGTGACCCGACTGGCATAGACTTGGATTTGCTCTTGCGGACTGACGGCGGCGAAGGCGATGGGTGAGAGGCTGGCAAGCAGCCCCATAGCCCAGATGAACAGACTACGAGTCATGGACTTGGAACGCATTCCGGGGTGCTCCTTATTGTTTTTTTGAGCAGTGCGGACAGATGTTGGCGTGACGTGACAGAGGTTACTGCAACGGCCCTGGCAAGAGATTACCCTAAAGAGTGATTTTGTAGGAAGTTCGCCGCTACGCTTTGCCCGCCAGCCGGCGCAAGTACTCAGCGGTGGCGGGGTCTGCGGGGAAGAAGGTCTCCAGCGCCAGCTCTGCCAGGGTGACGTCGTTGGGCGTGCCGAAAACCGTGGTCGTGCTGATCAGGCTGATCACCCCTTGATCGGTGTGAAACTGCAACGGCATCAGCACCGAATCGGCGGGCGGCTCAGCCACTTCTTCCGGTGCCGGATAACCCAGCAACTCCTCCAGCAAGACCTGCAACTGCGGGTCGCCACTCACTGCGATGTCGTTGCGCAGCCGCGCCAGCAGGTACGCGCGCCAGTGCGCCAGGTTGACGATGCGCGGCGCCAGGCCCTGCGGATGCAGGCTGATGCGCAGTACATTGAGCGGCGGGCCGAGTAGCTCGGGCGCGATGCCTTGCAGAAAGGGCGCGACCGCGGCGTTACCCGCAATCAGATTCCATTGCCGGTCGATGGCCAGGGCCGGGTTGGGCTCATGGGCGGTGAGCAGTTGGTCGATGGCGCTGCGCGCGGCCGCCAGGGCCGGGTCGGTCAGCGCGTGCTGGCTGAACAGCGGCGCGTAGCCCGCCGCCGTCAGCAGGCGGTTGCGGTCGCGTAGCGGGATATCCAGCTGTTCGGCCAGGCGCAGGAGCATGTCGCGGCTGGGCAGGGCGCGCCCGGTTTCCATGAAGCTCAGGTGGCGCGTCGAGATATCGGCCTCACAGGCGAGATCGAGCTGGCTGAGGCGGCGGCGCTGACGCCATTGGCGGAGCAGGGCGCCCACCGGTTGAGTCGTCGTATTCATGCTGGCGACGATAGCCCAAGGTCGGCCGCTCGACCATTACCTGGCAGGTAATCGACGCGCTGCAGGAAACCGCGAAATCTAGGGCCAGGCATCAATTCCGGTGTCGCTCGGGTTGGTCGCAACCGCTCAGCGGTTTCGCCCGGCCGGTTCTCAAGAGGATTCGCCATGAATACCCTGCACCCTTCTCTGCTTCTGCGCCGTGCACTGCTGGCTGACGGCCTGGTCGGCGTCTCCACCGGCGCGCTGCTGGTACTGGCCAGCGACTGGCTGAGCGGCCTGCTCGCGTTGCCGCGTGAGCTGCTGCTCGGCGCCGGCCTGACCCTGCTGCCGTTGGCGGCATTTCTGATCTGGCTGTCGCGCCGCGAGCCGATGCCGCGTGTTGCGGTATGGGCGGTACTGGCGATCAACGCACTCTGGGTGATCGACAGCGCGCTGCTGCTGGTCAGCGGCTGGCTGACGCCGAACCTGCTCGGCTACAGCTTCATCATCAGCCAGGCGGTGACGGTGGCGCTGTTCTTCGAGCTGGAGCTGATCGGTCTGAAGCGTTCGCAGCCAGCGCTGCTCGGCGCCTAGATGGCTGGTCCGCGACAGCCCGATCCTTTATACGGCTAGCCGTGCAGTGGCGGCTGGCCGGTCTTGGGTTTGAAGTACAGGGTTTCACCGCGCGCCAGGTTGGCCAGGCTGAAATGGTCCTTGGCCACTTCCGCTTCGATCGGCTCGCTCTGCCCGGCGACCTTGAGGGTCACGCGGGTGATCGCGCCCAGCGGGCGGATGTCGCGTACTTCACCGGCCTGGTGGTCTGCTTCGGCCTGACGCGAGAGGTGAATCTCGTGCGGGCGGAACAGCACGTGGGTGTCGTTGCCGACATACAGGCGGTTGGCATCACCGAGGAAGTGATAGACGAAATCACTGGCCGGCTTTTCATATACCTCACCCGGTGAGCCGATCTGCTCGACCACGCCTTTGTTCATCACCACGATGCGATCGGCAACTTCCATGGCCTCTTCCTGGTCGTGGGTAACGAATACCGAGGTCAGGTGCACTTCTTCGTGCAGACGCGCCAGCCAGCGACGCAGCTCCTTGCGCACCTTGGCATCCAGGGCGCCGAAGGGTTCGTCGAGCAACAGCACTTTCGGCTCAACCGCCAGGGCGCGGGCCAGGGCGATACGTTGACGCTGGCCACCGGAAAGCTGCTCGGGGTAACGATCCGCCAGCCAGTCGAGCTGCACCAGATCGAGTAGATCGTGGACCTTCTTCTTGATCACATTCTCGTTCGGCCGCTCGCCCTTAGGCTTCATGCGCAGACCGAAGGCGACGTTGTCGAACACCGTCATATGGCGGAACAGCGCGTAGTGCTGAAACACGAAGCCGACGTTACGGTCGCGCACATCGTGGTTGGAGACATCTTCGCCGTGGAACTCGATGCTGCCGCTGTCCGGGGTTTCCAGGCCGGCGATGATACGCAGCAAGGTGGTTTTGCCGCAGCCGGACGGGCCGAGCAAGGCCACCAACTCGCCGCTCTGGATATTCAGATTGATGTCGTTCAGCGCTTTGAACGCATTGAAATTCTTGCTGACGTTAGAGATTGCAATCGACATGACTTATTCCTCGCCAGCACTGGCTTTCAGGCGGTTGATACGCGACTCGCTCCACTGCTTGAGCAGCAGGATAAACACCGCCAGCAACAGCAGCAGGCTGGCGACGCTGAAGGCGGCGACGTGGTTGTATTCGTTGTAGAGAATCTCGACATGCAGCGGCAGCGTATTGGTGTAACCACGGATATGCCCGGAGACCACCGATACCGCGCCAAACTCGCCCATGGCCCGCGCAGTACACAGCACCACGCCGTAGATCAGACCCCATTTGATATTCGGCAGGGTCACGTGCCAGAACATCTGCCAGCCGTTGGCGCCGAGCAGGCGCGCGGCCTCCTCTTCCTGCGTGCCCTGCTCCTGCATCAGCGGGATCAGCTCACGGGCGACAAAGGGCACGGTGACAAACACCGTGGCCAGGACGATGCCCGGCAAGGCAAAGATGATCTGGATATCGTGCTCACGCAGCCACGGGCCGAAGAAGCCCTGGGCACCAAACAGCAGCACGTAGATCAGACCGGCGATCACCGGCGACACCGAGAATGGCAGGTCGATCAGGGTGACCAGAATGCTCTTGCCGCGAAACTCGTACTTGCTCACGCACCAGGCGGCGGCCACGCCAAACACCAGGTTGAGCGGCACCGAAATGCCTACGGCGAGCAAGGTCAGCTTTAAGGCACTGATAGCGTCGGGCTCGAAGATCGCGCCAAAAAAGGTGCCAAAGCCGTGCTTTAACGCCTCACTCAGTACGATAAACAGCGGCAACACGAGGAACAGCACAAACACCAGCCAGGCGCTGATGATCAGCAGCCTGCGACCGAGCACATTGCCGCGTCGTGCGGCGTTGGCCGAGGCTGACGCACTTAGGGTGATAGAAGACATGGCGACCTCCTCAGGACTTGGCGATCTGGCGCTGCAGCAAGTTGATCAGCAGCAGCAGAATGAAGGAGACCACCAGCATCAACACGCCAATCGCCGTGGCACCGGTGTAGTCGTACTGGTCGAGCTTGACCATGATCAGCAGCGGCAGGATCTCGGTCTTCATCGGCATATTGCCCGCGATAAAAATCACCGAACCGTACTCGCCAACGCCACGGGCAAACGCCAGGGAGAAGCCAGTCAGCCAGGCCGGCAGCAGCGCCGGCAGCAGCACATGACGAAACACCTGCAGTGGTTTGGCGCCGAGGCAAGCCGCAGCCTCTTCGACCTCACGGGGAATATCGGCCAGCACCGGCTGGATGGTGCGCACCACAAACGGCAGGGTGACAAAGGTCAGCGCCAGGGTGATGCCGATGGGCGTGTAGGCAATCTTGAAGCCCAAGTCGGTAGCAAACTTACCAACCAGGCCGCTCGGGGCATACAAGGCGGTCAGGGCGATACCGGCAACGGCGGTGGGCAAGGCAAAAGGCAGGTCGATCATCGCCTCTATCACCTTGCGGCCTGGGAAGCTGTATCGCACCAGTGCCCAAGCCAGCAATGTACCAATAATGCCGTTGATCACGGCGGCCGCGAAGGCAGTGGCAAAGCTCAGCTTAAGCGCTGCCAGCACCCGCGGTGCAGAAATGATGGCCCAGAACTCAGCCCAGGTGAGCTGAGCGGCGTGAACGAACATGGCACCCAGAGGAATCAGCACCAACAGGCTGAGGTACACCAGGGTGTAGCCCAACGTCAGCCCGAAGCCGGGTATGACCGGGGAAGTACAACGAGACATGGTTTGGCCTTGGCGGGTTATGTGGCGAACGAGTGGAGCGTTGCAAGCGAAGGTCAGGCTGTAGGGTGGAAGTCGCTTTTCACTTCCACCAGCGGTGCCTTCGCGGAAGTCGATGGTGGATCGATGAAGCGTGATCCACCCTACGACTCACTGCGCCTGATAGATCTGGTCGAACACCCCACCGTCGTTGAAGAACTTCGGCTGTGCGGTTTTCCAACCGTTGAAGTCCTTGTCGATGGTCACCAGCTTCAGTTCCGGGAACTGCTTGGCGAACTCACCGGCAATGGCCTGGTTACGCGGACGGTAGAAGTGCTTGGCGGCCAGACGCTGACCTTCATCGCTGTACAGGTAGTTGAGGTAGGCCTCAGCCACTGTGCGGGTGCCCTTCTTGTCGACATTTTCATCGACTACAGCCACCGGCGGCTCGGCCAGGATCGACAGCGACGGTGCGACGATTTTGAAGTTGTCGCCGCCCTCTTCTTTCAATGCCAGGAAGGCTTCGTTTTCCCAGGCCAGCAGCACGTCGCCGATCTGGTTGTTGACGAAGGTGATGGTTGAACCACGGGCACCGGTGTCGAGTACCGGCACGTTCTTATAGAGCTTCTCGACGAACTCTTGGGCTTTCTCTTCGCTGCCGTACTTCTGCTGGGCGTAGGCCCAGGCGGCGAGGAAGTTCCAGCGCGCACCGCCGGAGGTTTTCGGGTTCGGGGTGATCACTTCCACACCCGGCTTGACCAGATCATCCCAGTCCTTGATGCCTTCCGGATTGCCCTTGCGCACCAGAAACACGATGGTCGAGGTGTATGGCGTGCTCGATTGCGGCAGACGCTCCTGCCAGTTTTCCGGAATCAGCTTGCCGAGCTTGTACAACTCGTCGATATCACCGGCCAGGGCCAGGGTCACCACGTCGGCACGCAGACCATCGATCACCGCACGGGCCTGTTTGCCCGAGCCACCGTGGGATTGCTGGATGGTAATGGGCTCGTTGCCCTGGGCTTGCCAGTGCTTGTTAAAGGCAGCGTTGAATTCGCTGTACAGCTCACGCGTCGGGTCGTAGGACACGTTGAGCAGGGTTTCAGCGGCGGCCACCGGGCCTGCGGCCCCGGCAAGAGTCAGTGCGCTGAGGGCGGCAAAAGCAAAACGGCGAATGGACATGGTGCGGCTCCTACTGGGACAAATACGGGATTGGCGTTCAATGGGTCGACTGCTCTCGCGATCTGCCGTGGTTAAACGGCGCGGTACGCATGGGCTCGACTCTTTTCATTTCACGCCCTCCGGTGGTCCGGTCGGGCCTTGCTGCTTGTTAGGTAATTGGCTTTAGTCGGCTTTGTTGCTCTGGGTCTGCAAACGGAATTTCTCCTTGCGCTCGATCTGCACGATCTGGCCGTTGTGCACGGTGATTTCGACCGCGCCGAACTTCAGGCCATGCAACGCCGTTTGTATTTCTCGCAGGATGCTGGCGGCGTCCGGTTCCGGGTGCTGACTGGGTGTGGTCATCATTACGCTCCTTGAGTCCGATAGGTCGGCCTGGACTGGGGCCTTGCGACGAAGTGAAGCGATACTAGTTAGGCTTTTTTATTCTTAAAAATACTTTTTAATAAGATTAATATTCTTTTTGGGAATATATGAATTCTTGCTTAAAGGAATAAACAAGTAACTTTTTATTCTTTTTAATTTTATTTTGGGCCTCCCACACTGTGCACTCCTCAACCTAGCGAGGTGCTGAAATGCACAGCGAAGCGATCCGTTATCTGATCGTGCCGGGCTGGCAAGGCTCGGCCGACGAGCATTGGCAAAGCCACTGGCAACGCAGCCTGCCAAACGCAGAGCGAGTGGAGCAGGCCGATTGGCTGACGCCAAGGCGCGAAGATTGGGTCGATGAGCTGCAACGCAGCATTGCGGCCGATCTGCGACCGGTGATCCTGATCGCCCACAGCCTGGGCTGCATCACCGTGGCGCATTGGGCCACAGAGGCGCCGCTGGAGCTGGTGGCCCGGGTGCGCGGGGCATTGCTGGTAGCGCCGGCGGACGTGCAGCGAGCCAATTGCCCGGCAGCCTTGCAGAATTTCGCGCCCATCCCACGCGCTCCCTTGCCGTTTCCCAGCCAGCTGGTCGGCTCGGACAACGATGCGGCCGCCAGCGCCGCGCGTGCGCTCGAACTGGCCCGGGACTGGGGCAGCGAAGTGGCGATACTCGATGGCGTGGGGCATCTCAATGTGCAGTCAGGGCACAGCCGCTGGGAACAAGGGTTTGCCTACCTGTACCGCCTGCAAACCCGCATCGAGCAGCAACGGCAGCGGCGCGCCTGAATCCAGTTAGACCCGTCGCCACACGCTGGCCAGCCACGGCTGCTGTTCGCGCGGCAGCCCGGCTGGACGGTAGTAGTGCTCCAGTTCGCTGAAGCCTGCTGTGCTCAGCATTGTTTGCCAGTTCGCCCAGTCGTAGTAGGCACCGTAACGTTCGCCGTTCCAGCCTTCCTGGTTTTCCCCGCGCGGGTTGGAGCTGAACAGTACGCCCTGGGGTTTAAGGGCGGCATGCAACTGGCGCAGCACGCGTGGCAATTCCTGGCTGGGAATGTGGAACAGCACGGCGTTGGCGAATATCCCGTCGAAGCGCTGCTCCGGCAGGTCGAGGGCGAGAAAATCCTGGCGCCAGGCGTCGCAGCCGCTGTCGGTGCGGGCCATTTCGACGAAGCGCGGGCAGCCGTCCAGGCCGATGGGGTGATGGCCGAGCGCCTTGAAGGTGCGCAGGTCGCGGCCGGGGCCGCAGCCGAAATCGAGAATCTGATAGGGCGCATCGGCTTGGACATGGCGGAGCAAGGCGGCAATGTTCTGGCTGACGTCGTGGTCGCGGGTACCATCACGAAACTCGTCAGCGCAGCCCTGATAGTGGGCGAGTGTCAGCGCGCTGATATGGGCGAGGTCGTCGGAGCTGAGCGGCATCGAGGCTACCTTTGAATGGGCGGGCGGTACGTTGCATTTAACCCCATTGCACTGGCGCGCTGTTATCTGCAGCGTGCTGCAGGGCAGTTATAGTGGCGCGGTTTTTTATCTGGATGATTTGTTCATGGCATCGACTCCACCCGAGCAGGACACACCAAGGCCCGTCAGCCTCGCTGAAGCATTCTGGTTCTGGCTGAAGCTGGGTTTTATCAGTTTCGGTGGCCCGGCGGGGCAGATTTCGATCATGCATCAGGAGCTGGTGGAGAAGCGCCGCTGGCTATCTGAACGGCGTTTTCTGCACGCGCTGAACTACTGCATGTTGTTGCCGGGGCCGGAAGCGCAGCAGCTGGCCACCTACATCGGCTGGTTGATGCACCGCACCTGGGGCGGGGTGATCGCCGGTGCGCTGTTTGTGCTGCCGTCGCTGTTCATTCTGATCGGCCTGTCCTGGCTGTATATCGCCTTCGGCGACGTGCCGCTGGTTGCCGGGATCTTCTACGGGATCAAACCGGCCGTTGCGGCGATCGTGTTGCAGGCCGCCTACCGCATCGGCTCGCGGGCGCTGAAGAACCATTGGCTGTGGGCGATCGCGGGCGGCTCGTTCGTCGCCATCTTCGCCCTCGACGTGCCCTTTCCTTTTATCGTGCTGGGCGCGGCGTTGCTGGGGTACCTCGGCGGTCGGCTGCTGCCCGAACAGTTCAGCGTAGGTGGCGGCCACGCCGCATCTGCCACCTCCTTCGGCCCGGCATTGATCGACGATGACACGCCACCCGCCGCCCATACCCGTTTTCGTGCAACTCGCCTGGCGCTGCTGGTGCTGGTCGGTTCGCTGCTCTGGCTACTGCCGATGGGCCTGCTGACCTGGTTGTATGGCTGGGATGGCACCCTGACGCAGATGGCCTGGTTCTTTACCAAGGCGGCGCTGCTGACCTTCGGCGGCGCCTATGCGGTGCTGCCGTATGTCTACCAGGGTGCGATCGGCCATTACGGCTGGGTGACGCCGACGCAGATGATCGACGGCCTGGCCCTGGGTGAAACCACGCCGGGGCCGCTGATCATGGTGGTGGCGTTTGTGGCTTTTGTCGGGGCTTATCTGCAGCCGGTATTCGGCGGCGATTCGGGCTTTGTCAGTGGCGCGCTGGCGGCGGCATTGGTCACCTGGTTCACCTTTCTGCCGTCATTTATTTTCATCCTCGCCGGCGGGCCGCTGGTAGAGTCGACCCATGGTGAGCTGAAATTCACCGCACCGCTGACCGCCATCACGGCGGCAGTGGTAGGCGTGATTCTCAATCTGGCGCTGTTCTTCGCCTACCACGTGCTCTGGCCGCAAGGTTTTGCCGGCAGCTTCGACTGGCCGTCGGCGTTGATCGCCCTGGCGGCCACCGTAGCCTTGTTTGGCTTCAAGCGCGGGGTGATGGAAACCTTGGCCGGCTGCGCGCTGGTAGGGCTGCTGGTGCATCTGCTGCTGCGTTGAAGCATTAGGGTTCACAAAAATCAGACCCGTAGGGTGGTTAGGCGACGCACATAGAGCCGCTGCGCCTGAGTGTGCGGAGCATGGCGCCGCTAACCTACCCTACGAATTTGCACATTTACGGCTCACATAAACCAGCGATATTCCCGCGCACTGACTTCCTGCATAAACGCCAGGTGGTCCTGGCGTTTGTTCTCGCAGTAGACCATCACGAATTCGCTGCCCAGGCCCTGGTTGACCACCGGGTGGTCGCGCATGGCGCTGACCGCGCCGAGCATGTCCTGGGGGAAGTCGATGCCGCTCTGGCGGTCTTCGTTGAGCGGGGCAATCGGCTCCTGGCCGGCATCTAGGCCGTGTTCCATGCCCGTGAGGATCGCCGCCAGCACCAGATAGGGATTGGCGTCGGCGCCGGCCAGGCGGTGTTCGATGCGCAGGTTCTTGCCGTCCGATTCGGGTATGCGAATGCACGCGTCGCGGTCCTCATAACCCCAGCTGGCGCGGCTGGCAGCGTTGACCATGGCACCGTAGCGGCGGAAGGCGTTGTGGTTGGCGGCGAAGATCGGCATGCAGTGCGGCAGCAGTTCCAGGCAGCCGGCCACGGCGTGGCGCAGCGGGCGCTGCTGGTCGCCGTCGAGCAGGTTGTTACCGGCCGCGTCGTACAGGCTGACGTGCACATGCATGCCGCTACCCGGCGCGTGCAAATAAGGCTTGCTCATAAAGCTGGCGCGCTGGCCGTGCTTGAGCGCCACGCCACGGGTGCTGCGGCAGAATAAGGCGGCCCAGTCGGCGGCGCGCAGGCCGTCGTCGCAATGGCCGAAGTTGATCTCGAACTGGCCGGGGCCGAGTTCGGCGGTGATCACGTTGGCGTCCACGCCCTGCTCATTGGCGGCGTCGACGATCTCGTGCAGCACATCGGCAAAGCGCGACAGGCGTTCGATATGCATGTTTGGCTGATCGTCTTCATCGCCGCACAGCGGGTCGCGAGGGAACTGCGGCAGGCCGTCTTGCAGCTTGCGATCAAACAGATAGAACTCCAGCTCGAATGCCACCACCGGGCGGATACCGCGTGCGGCCAAGCGTTTGAGCACGCGGGCGAGCACCTCGCGCGGCTCGAACTCGATCGGTGCTTCGGTGCCGTCGGAGCTGATCAGCATCTGCCCCAGCGGCTGGCTTTCCCAGCGCACCGGCTTGAGCGTGCCGGGGATCAGCCGGCGCGGTGCGTCCGGATCGCCGTCGTTGAAGCAGTAGTCGCCAATCGGGTGCAGGCCGCCCTGCACGCCAAGCAGCACGCAGTTCTGCGGGATTTTCAGCGGGCTGCCAGCGGCGACCTTTTCCAGCATGTCGATGGGGTAGCGCTTGCCGTAGAAATGCCCGGGGATGTCCAGGCTGATCAGGTCGACATAGCGCACGTCGGGGTGAGCTGTGCGGAAGGCGCGGACTTCATCGAGCAGTTCGGGATAATTGTTGGTTGTGCTCATGGTGCGGGTCCTGCGAGCCGGGTTATCTGAATACCCAGAGCACGCGTGTGGGTTGGTCGGTCAGGTTGGCGTAACGGAACTGCGAATGCGGTGGCAGCTGGAAGCTGTCATTAGCGCCCAGGGTGACGGGCTCTGCGGCGTCATCTAGCCAGATGCTCAGCTCGCCTTCGAGGACAAAGCCGCCCTGTTCGGAGCTGTCGTTCAAGTGGCCATCGCCGCTGGTAGCACCCGGCGCCAGGTGGCTCTCCAGCATGGAAAAGCCGGCGGACATGCTCGGCGACACCAGCACATCGGTGATACCGCCCGCGTAATACAGCGTGCGCCGCTCGCCAGGGCGAGTGACCCAGGGCAGCTCGCGCGGTTTGCTCAAGCTGTAGAAATAGGTGGTCGGCACGCCAAGGGTTTCGCTGATGGCGGTGAGATCGGCCACGGTCGGCCGCGACAGGCCGCGCTCGACTTGGGAAAGAAAGCCCACCGAGCGGTCGATGCGCGTGGCCAGCTCGCCCAGGGTGAGGTTCTTGTGCTTGCGCAGGTCGCGGATCAGGATCGCCAGACCTTCGACTTCTTCCTGCATGTCCATCAGGTGTTCCTTGCGGTGGTTGGGCTCTTGTAGGGTGGATGACGCCTTTTTCATCCACCAGCTTTGGTGGTTGGCCACCCCGTGGAAAACGCTGCGCGGTTTTCCACCCTACGAGAGCATTTTGCCCCTCATCAAATCACGTCGCGCAGGCGATACCAGGCTTTGCCCACGGCTTCGATCGGCGCAGCCAGCAGGTCACCGCCGGGGAAGCGTGGGTTGCTCAGGCCCTGGTACAGCTCAAGCAGGTTGGCGTCGCCGAGGATCGCGTCGCTGACCGCGCGGGCGGCGGCCAGGGTCGGCAGGATGCCGTGGCCGGAGAAGCCCTGCAGCCAGTACTTCTGCCCGTTGCGGCCGACATCTGGGGTACGGTGCATGGTGCAGTCGATATGCCCGCCCCAGCCGTAGTCGATCTGCACGCCGCGCAGTTGCGGAAATACACGCTCCAGATAGGGCCGGGTAGCCGCCGGCACATCCTGAGGAATACCGCCGAGGTAGGTGCAGCCGCCGCCGAACAACAGACGGTTGTCCGGGGTGACGCGGAAGTAGTCGGGAACAAATTGGTTGTCGATGGCGCAGGTGCCGCGCGGGAATAGCGAGCGCGCCAGCTCCGGGTCCAGCGGCGCGGTGGCGACCTGATAGGAGCCGACCGGCAGCAGGCGTTTCGACAGTTGCAGGTCGAGCTTGTCGATATAGGCGTTGCAGGCCAGTACCAGCACGTCGCTGCGCACCTCGCCGTGCTCGGTGCGCGCTACATAACCGTCCGCTGTTTCTTGATAACTCAGCGCCTTGCTCTGCTCGAAGATTTGCCCGCCGGCTTTCTCGATGGCATCGGCCAGGCCCTGGGCCAGTTTCAGCGGGTTGAGGTGGGCGGCGCCGCTGTCATGCAGGGCGGACAGGTAGCGTGGGCTGGCGATCCACTGCGGCAGTTCGTCCTTGGGGATAAAGCTCAGCTGCGCGTAGCCGTACTTCTGCTCGGCTTCTTCCAGGCTTTCCTGCAACTGGCGCACGCGCCTCGGCAGCACGGCGGTGTAGATCGCGCCGGTGCGATAGTCGATATCGAAGTTGTGCCGCTCGGGCAGCTCGCGCATTTCCTCCGCGGCCCAGACCATGCTGTCCCACAGGCGACGGGCGCGTTCCAGGCCAAGGGCTTTCTCGAACGGCGACATATCGCAGGACCAGCCCGGCAGCGCCTGGCCACCATTACGCCCGGAGGCCGCCCAGGCCAGGCGGCTGGCCTCCAGCAGCACCACCTTCTTGCCCGTCAGCGCCAGGCGCAACGCGCTGTGCAGGCCGCTGAAACCACCGCCGATAATCAGCACATCACACTGCAGCGCCTCTTGCAGGCGGGCGCGTAGCGGGATGGTGGCGGGATAGGTAGCGGCGTAATACGTATTAATGTGCTGGGCGGATTGTTTGAACACGACGCGCCTCATGAAATTTATATTAAATAATTTCATGAAAATATACGCGCTATATTTCACAAGGCCAAGCGGCGCGAGTATCCGAAATAAAAATGCCCCGCAAGAGCGAGGCATTTTTCCGCGGTAGACGGGGTTACTTCGGCATGACGACGCTGTCGATCTCGTGGATCACGCCGTTGCTGGTTTCGATATCGGCGCTGATTACCGAGGCGCCGTCGACCGTTACGCCGCTGCTGGTCTCCAGCATTAGTTCACCACCTTGTACAGTTTTCAGGCTGGTTTTTCCGGCCAGGTCGGCGGCCATCAACTTGCCTGGCACCACGTGGTAGGTCAGCACGGAGGTGAGCTTTTCCTTGTCAGCAAGCAATGCGTCGAGGTCAGCTTTCGGCACTTTGGCGAAGGCTGCATCGTTGGGTGCGAATACCGTGAACGGGCCGTCGCCTTTCAGCGTTTCCGCCAGACCTGCAGCGGTTACCGCAGTAATCAGGGTTTCAAACTGACCTGCCGCGACGGCGGTATCGACGATGTCTTTTTTGCCGCCATGCATATCTGCGAAGGCGGGTGCTGCCACCAGGGCCAGCGTTGCGGCGAACAGGCCAGCGGTGCGACGCGTGCGATTAGAAACGGTACGGAGTTGAGCGAACATAAGATATCTCCTGATACAGGTTCGTTTGAATTGCACAATATTTGTATAGGAAATATTCGAGAAGTTCGACCTCTTACATCTCTTGTAACGCTTCATGCGGAGGCGATAGGGGGACCGTGAAGTCAGATGCTAAGTGGGTAGTGAGATCAGAGCGCGACTTCGGAAATACTCGACACCAAGCCAAGTGGTACTGCACGGCTGTCCGATGCGTCGCCGCAGATGACACAGCGGTATACAAAAGACCAACTGGTTTTCCCGCCTGGCTGGTGGATAATGCCCAGCGGTCTAAATTCGTTTGAAGGGACGCTTTCACCTACAAGAGGCACTCGATTTCATGTGGTACAACGGCTTTCTCGACCTGTCTGTCTGGCAACTGATAGCGGTCACTCTGGTCATGACGCATGTGACTATCGTCAGTGTGACCATCTACTTGCATCGCTACTCAGCCCACCGCGCACTGGAGTTGAATTCGGCGCTCAAGCATTTTTTCCGCTTCTGGTTGTGGCTGACCACCGGGCAGAACACCCGCGAGTGGACCGCCATTCACCGCAAGCACCACGCCAAGTGCGAAACCGTTGACGATCCGCACAGCCCCGTAATCAAAGGCCTTGGCACCGTGCTGCGCACAGGCGCCGAGTTGTATGCCGAAGAGGCAAAGAATCAGGACACCCTTCGTATCTACGGCAAGAACTGCCCGGACGACTGGATCGAGCGCACGGTGTATTCGCGCTTCCCCATGGGCGGTATCACGCTGATGGCGATCATCGATCTGGCGCTGTTCGGCGCAGCCGGCATTACCATCTGGGCCGTACAGATGATGTGGATTCCAGTCTGGGCTGCCGGCGTGATCAATGGCCTTGGTCATGCGGTGGGTTACCGCAATTTCGAGTGCCGTGACGCCGCCACCAATCTGGTGCCGTGGGGCATCCTGATCGGCGGTGAAGAGCTGCACAACAATCACCACACCTATCCCAACTCGGCCAAACTTTCGGTGCGCAAATGGGAGTTCGATATGGGCTGGTTCTGGATTCGGGCCTTCAGTCTGCTCGGATTGGCCAAGGTGCAGCGGGTGGCGCCGATTGCCCACCGCGTTGAAGGTAAGCGCAACCTCGACATGGACACCGCCATGGCGATTCTCAACAACCGGTTCCAGATTATGGCGCAATACCGCAAGCTGGTCATCGCGCCGCTGGTCAAGCAGGAACTAGCCAAGGCGGATGCGTCGATGCGTCATCAGTTTCACCGCGCCAAGCGCCTGCTGGCCCGTGAGCCGAGCCTGCTGGAGGACAAGCAGCAGCAGCGCATCGAGGCAATGCTGGAGCAAAGCCAGGCGCTCAAGGTGATCTACGAGAAGCGTCTCGCGCTGCAGCAGATCTGGGCGAAAACCAGTTCCAATGGCCACGACATGCTTGAAGCCATCAAGCAGTGGGTGCAAGAGGCCGAGGCCAGTGGCATTCAATCGCTGCGTGATTTCGCCGAGCAGCTGAAGACCTATTCGTTGCGCCCCGCCGTACCGGCCTGATCCCAGGCGCGAAAAAGCCGTGCTTCAGTTACCCGAATTCGGGGCTGAAACGCGGCTTTTTTATGCCCGCAAAATGGTCAGACGCTGAGAATCCAGTCGTAATCCACGATCAGCGGCGCATGCTGCGAGAAGCGTGGTTGCCGCGGCAGACGCGCACTGCGCACGCTGCGGCGCATGCCAGGCGTGAGCAATTGATAGTCGAAGCGGTACCCCAGGTTGAGCAACTCGGCCTGCTCGCTATCCGGCCACCAGCTGAACTGTTCGCCCTCGCGACTGACTTCGCGCAAGGCGTCGACATAGCCCATGGTGCCTATCACTTCATCCAGCCAGGCCCGCTCGGGCGCCAGAAAACCGGGGGACTGCTGACAGTCGCGCCAGTTCTTCACGTCCTGCTTCTGATGGGCAACGTAAAACGAGCCGCAATAGATGTATTCGCGCCGCTTGCGTCGCTGTTTGTCCAGATAGTGGGTGAAGTCGTCCATGAACTTGAATTTCTGATTCAAGCTCTCGTCACCGCTTTGCCCGGATGGCATGAGTAGCGTGGCAATACTTACCTTGTCGAAATCGGCCTGCAGATAGCGCCCATAGCGATCGGCCATTTCAAAGCCGAGTCCGCTGATTACCGCCTTGGGTTGCAGCCGCGAATAGAGCGCCACGCCACCTTGGCTTGGTACTTCAGCATCACAGGCATAGAGGAAATAGCCATCCAGTTGGAGGGCTTGGTCGTCCAGGTCAAAGGCGGAGGCGCGGGTATCTTGCAGGCAGATCACGTCGGCATTCTGTGCTTGCAGCCAGCTGAGTAAACCCCGCTCGACTGCAGCCTGAATACCATTCACGTTCACACTGATGATCCGCATAAATGGCCCCCAAAAACACGTGCGTGTATGATACCCGAGCTCGTCTACATTAGCTAAATTGCTAGCCAATCCGTGCCGTTCGGGGCTTTTCATGCAAGCGTATCAACGCGAATTCATCCGTTTTGCCATCGACCGCGGCGTGCTGCGTTTCGGTGAATTCACCCTCAAGTCCGGGCGCACCAGCCCCTATTTCTTCAATGCCGGTCTGTTCGACAGTGGCTTGGCCCTGGCCCAGCTCGGGCGCTTTTACGCGGCGGCGATCAGCGACAGCGGGATCGCCTTCGATGTGTTGTTCGGGCCTGCGTACAAAGGCATTCCACTGGCGGCCACCACTGCCGTGGCCCTCGCCGAGCATCACCAGCGTGATGTGCCCTGGTGCTTCAACCGCAAGGAAGCCAAGACCCACGGCGAGGGCGGTACCCTGGTCGGTGCTGCGCTCGCGGGCCGCGTATTGATCATCGACGACGTGATCACTGCTGGTACGGCAATTCGCGAAGTGATGCAGATCATCCAGGCCCAGGGTGCCCAGGCCGCTGGCGTGCTGATCGCGTTGAACCGCCAGGAGCGTGGCCAGGGCGAACTGTCGGCCATTCAGGAAGTTGAGCGGGATTTCGGCATGCCGGTGGTGAGCATCGTTTCGCTTGAGCAAGTGCTGGAATATCTGGCGGGTGATGCTGAACTCAAGCAGTATCTGCCAGCCGTTGAAGCCTATCGTGCTGAGTATGGAATCTAACCACCCGAGATAAGGTGTCGCTTGATGCGCAATCCGGTACTGATCCGTTGTTCGCTGTTGATCGGCCTGCTGTTGCCGGCATTTGCGGGCGCCACCGAGCTGTACCGCTATGTCGATGGCAATGGCGTCACCGTGCTCAGCCGCCAAGGCGTGCCGCCGGAGTCCATCGCCAGAGGGTACGAGGTGCTCAACGATCAGGGGCGGGTGATCCGGGTCATTCCTCCCGCGCCCAGCGCCGAGGAGGTGCAGCGCCTGCTCGCGGACAAAGCGCGCGCCCGTTCCGATGCGCAGTTGCTGCGTCTGTACACCGGGCCGGAAGATGTCGATCGCGCGCTTCAGCGCAAGATGAGCGAACTGGACGGCTTGATCGGCGTGGCGCGAGGCAATATGCAGTCGGCCCGCACCCAGCAGTCGAACCTGCAGAGCCAGGCGGCCGATCACGAGCGCGCCGGTCGTCCTGTGCCGGAGCCGCTGCTGGCGAAAATCGAAAGCCAAAAAGCCGAGCAGGTGCGTCTGCAGGCAGAGATCAATCGTTATCTGGAAGTACGCAAGCAGGCTGAGGCCAGCTATGCAGCCGATCGCGAGCGGATTGCCGAGTTGCTCGACAGGCAGCGCTAGCAACTGGTCCTATGCGTTGGTGAAATCGGGTAACGAGTGAGCCAGCCCGATTGCTCGGGCTGGTTCGCTACCGTCAGTGGCGTTTGCGGTTGCAGATCAGGGTGCCGACACCGCTGTCGGTGAAGATTTCCAGCAGCACTGCATTGGGTACGCGACCATCGATGATGTGCGCGCTGATCACGCCGCCTTGCACGGCTTCCAGGGCACAACGAATCTTCGGCAGCATGCCACCGTAGATGGTGCCATCGGCGATCAGGCCATCTACCTGCTCGGTGGTCAGGCCGGTCAACACCTCGCCCTGCTTGTCCATCAGGCCGGCGATATTGGTCAGCAGCATCAGCTTCTCGGCCTTCAAGGCCTCGGCTACCTTGCCTGCCACCAGGTCGGCGTTGATGTTGTACGACTCGCCTTCCGGACCCACGCCGATCGGTGCGATCACTGGAATGAAATCGCCCTTGACCAGCATGTTCAGCAGCTCGGTGTTGACCCCGGTGACTTCGCCAACATGGCCGATGTCGATGATCTCCGGTTGGGTCATTTCCGGCGTCTGCCGGGTAACCTTGAGCTTCCTCGCGCGAATCAGCTCGGCGTCCTTGCCGGTGAGGCCGATAGCGCTGCCGCCATGGCGGTTGATCAGGTTGACGATGTCCTTGTTGACCTGGCCGCCGAGCACCATCTCCACCACGTCCATGGTCTGCGCGTCGGTAACGCGCATGCCATCGATGAAGTGACTCTCGATTGACAGGCGCTTGAGCAGATCGCCGATCTGCGGGCCGCCGCCATGCACGACCACCGGGTTGATGCCGACCGCCTTCATCAGCACGATGTCGCGGGCAAAGCCGGTTTTCAGCTCGTCGCTTTCCATGGCGTTGCCGCCGTACTTGATCACCAGCGTCTTGCCGACAAAACGACGGATATATGGCAAGGCTTCGGACAGCACTTTAGCGACGTTGGTGGCGGCGTCACGTTCGAGGGTCATGCAAGGCTCCAGTTGTGTCTCAATCAAAAAGGCAGTTTGACGTCAGGCGCAATGCCATTCATCTGAACGCGGAAGACCTGCTTGATCCGCTCCAGTTCTTCTTCGCTTTCCGCCTCGAAACGCAGCACCAGCACAGGTGTGGTGTTGGAGGCGCGCACCAGGCCCCAGCCTTTCTGGTAATCGACGCGCACGCCGTCGAGGGTGGTGAGGTTGGCGTCGCCCCATTGGCCGTCGCGCTGCAGGCTTTCGATGATGGCGAACTTGCTCTGATCGGTAACCTGGATGTTGATTTCCGGGGTGGAGATGTCATTGGGGAAGGCGCTGAACACATGTTCGGCGTCGCGCTTGTCCTGGCTGAGGATCTCCAGCAGGCGGGCGGCGCTGTAGATGCCGTCGTCGAAACCGTACCAGCGCTCCTTGAAGAAGATGTGGCCGCTCATTTCGCCAGCGAGCAGGGCGCCGGTTTCCTTCATTTTCTTCTTGATCAGCGAGTGGCCGGTCTTCCACATCACCGGGCGACCGCCATAACCGCTGATCAGCGGGGTCAGGCGGCGGGTGCATTTGACGTCGAAGATGATATCGGCACCAGGATTGCGCGAGACCACGTCCTTGGCGAACAGCATCAGCAGGCGATCCGGGTAGACGATGGTGCCGGTGTTGGTCACCACGCCGACTCGGTCGCCGTCGCCGTCGAAGGCCAGACCCAGGTCGGCTTTTTCCTCTTTCACCTTGGCGATCAGGTCGACCAGGTTCTCGGGCTTGCCCGGATCCGGATGATGGTTGGGGAAATTGCCGTCCACGTCGCAGAACAGCGGGATCACGGTGCAGCCCAGCGCTTCAATCAGCTGTGGCGCGATCACGCCAGCTGCGCCGTTGCCGCAATCGACCACTACCTTGAGCGGCTTCGCCAGGGCGATGTCGTCGCGGATCTGCTTGAAGTAACGCTCCAGTACATCAACCTGCTCAACGTTGCCAACGCCACTGGCGAGGTCGTTGTTGTCGATGCGGGCGCGCAGGGCCTGGATCTGCTCGTTGGCCAGGGTGTCCCCGGCAATGACGATCTTGAAGCCGTTGTAGTCCGGCGGATTATGGCTGCCGGTGAGCATCACCGCAGACTTGCCGGCCAGGATATGACCTGCGTAGTACACGACCGGGGTCGGCACCATGCCGACGTCGCTGACGTTGCAGCCGCAATCAAGCAGGCCTTGAATCAATTGCTCGACCAGTTCCGGACCTGACAGCCGGCCGTCACGGCCGACCGCAATATTCGGTTCACCCTGTGCCAGGCTCTCCGAGCCAATCGCACGGCCGATCCAGTAAGCGGCTTCTGCGGTCAAGCTGCTGCCTACTACGCCGCGAATATCGTATGCGCGGAAGATATCGGCCGGTAATTTCGGCGCAATCTGCTGGGTATTCATAATGGTGGGCTGCTCCAGTCCCAGGAGATCCTGGTCTTCATCAAGAATGTCGATATCGAGAATATCGGTGTCCTGAAAAAGCGGGTCGACCAATACCGCCGGACTGCGGGGCTCGGAGGCGGCTTTGCCTGCTTTTTCACCAGGGCTTGCCGGCGGGGTCTCGGTCGCGCGGCGCGGCATGCGCGCCAGGGTTTGTCCAAGGCTATCGAGGGCTGGCAAGCTCAGGCTGAACGCTTTGACGGCTTTGCCCGCCGAGAGTTCTTTGGTCATCTGTGCCAATTGCAAAACATCGCCGCGCAGACGCCTTTGCAGGTTGCTGTGCACCAGATACATGCCGATCAGCGCGCCCATCAGGGCAATCAGCCCGGTGATGGCGAGCAGCACAGGCGAAAACACCGTATCGGTCAGCGCCGGCCCTGGGGTGAAGCTCAGTTGCCAGTTGGGGTTGCCGCTGCTCAGTGGCAGCGCTGCGCCGTCGGCCTGGCCGCGTTGCAGCAGGACCTGGGCCGCAGTGTTGCCGAACTGCTGGGTCAACTGCAGCTGGCCGACATCGGCGGGCAGCGGCGGCAGTGCGGCGACCAGCCGGTTCAGGTCGAAGGCCAGCAGCAGCGTGCCCTGCTGTGGTTGATCGTCTGCCATACGCAATGGCGCGGCGCTGTAGACCAGCCAGCGCTGGCCCACCTTGTAGGCTTCTACGGCGGCAGCTTGGCCGTCTTCGATCCGGCGCAGCATATCCAGCGCGGCAAAGTTCATCGGCGCCGTACGGCCCATGTCCTGCGCCGCTTTTCCGCGGGCGTTGAGGTGAGCGTCGACCACGCCGCCCCAGTAGCTCAGGCTGCGCTCGGCAGCGCGCACCTGGCCGAGGTCGCCGCTTTGCAGGGCGGCCAGCAGCTCAGGATTGCGCGCGGCACTTTGGGTGTCCGCAGCGAGCTGCTTCAACGCCTGTTGCAGGGCGGCTGCCTGGCTGTCGCCCCAGGCTTGAATGAGTTGCCGTTGCTGCAACTGGTGGGCGCTGTTGAGCATGCCGAACCACAGCAGCGCACCAGCCAGCAGCAGGCTGGCGACGGTTGCCAGCGCGCCGGGCACTATCGCGTCTATCGCCTGCCGCCGACTGTCCGGGGCGCTACCGTGCTTGCTGGCGAGCGTGGGCGCTGCGTCCTTGGCCGGGCGCTTGAAGAGTTTCATCGACGTCTCCTTGGCGGTTCATCCAAAAAATAGCGGTGCTCAGTGGCTACCGGAGTGGCCGAAACCGCCGCCGCCGCGTTGGGTTTCGTCGAATTGCTCGACCAGCTCGAAGTGCGCCTGGACCACCGGCACCAGCACCAATTGCGCGATGCGCTCGCCAATCGCCATGGTGAAGGCGCTCTGGCCACGGTTCCAGCACGACACCATCAGCTCGCCCTGGTAGTCCGAGTCAATCAGGCCCACCAGGTTGCCCAGCACGATACCGTGCTTATGGCCGAGCCCGGAGCGCGGCAGGATCATCGCCGCCAGGCCAGGATCACCGATGTAGATCGCCAGTCCGGTGGGAATCAGCACGGTTTGCCCGGGCTGCAGAATCAGTTCCTGCTTGAGCATGGCGCGCAGATCGAGCCCTGCGGAACCGGGGGTGGCGTAAGCCGGCAGGGGGAATTCACTACCCAGGCGCGGGTCGAGGATCTTGGCTTGTAAGGCGTGCATATCAGGCTCTGTAGTCGGTGAATAAACGCATCAGGCGTGGTGCAGGCGCTCGGCAATCAGGGCCACCAGCTGCCGTGCAATCTTGCTCTTGCTGGTCTGGGCGAAACTGCGCTGGCGCAACTCGCGGTCAAGGGTGGTGATCGCATTTTCCTCGCTGTTGAAGCCGATGTTCGGGTTGGCCACATCATTGGCGACGATCAGGTCGAGATTCTTGTCCTTGAGCTTGCGCGACGCGTACTCCAGCAGGTTCTCGGTTTCGGCGGCAAAGCCCACGCTGAACGGGCGGTCGGCGCGGCGCGCCAAGGTGGCGAGGATATCCGGGTTACGCACCATTTGCAGAAGCAAACCATCGCCACTGCTCGGGTCTTTTTTCAATTTGTGCTGGGCAACCACTTCCGGGCGGTAATCGGCGACCGCTGCGGCGGCGATGAGAATGTCGCAAGGCATCGCGGCTTCGCAAGCAACCAGCATGTCGCGGGCGCTGGTGACGTTGATTCGGCTGACCCGGTCCGGGGTTGGCAGGTTTACCGGACCACTGACCAAGGTAACCATGGCACCCGCTTCGACGGCCGCTTCAGCGAGGGCAAAGCCCATTTTCCCGGAGCTGTGATTGGTGATGTAGCGCACCGGGTCGATGTTTTCCTGGGTTGGCCCCGCGGTGATCAGCACGCGTTTGCCGGTCAGCAGCTGACGCTGGAAGCAATCGGCCGCGCATTGTGCGAGCTGTTCGGCCTCGAGCATCCGGCCCAGGCCGACATCACCGCAGGCCTGGCTGCCCGCGGCAGGGCCAAACAGGTGCAGGCCGCGTTCGCCGAGCAGCTTGGCATTCGCCTGGGTCGCAGGATCCCGCCACATTGCCTGATTCATCGCCGGGGCCAGGGCGACTGGCGCGTCTGTTGCCAGTACCAGGGTGGTCAGCAGGTCATCGGCCACGCCTTGGGCCAGGCGCGCCATCAGGTCCGCGGTCGCCGGTGCGATCAGTACCAGATCCGCCCAGCGTGCCAGCTCGATATGGCCCATCGCGGCTTCGGCGCCGGGATCGAGCAGGTCCAGATGGACCGGGTTGCCAGAGAGCGCCTGCAAGGTCAGCGGCGTGATGAACTCACGGCCACCCTTGGTCATCACCACATGGACCTCGGCGCCCTGATCGCGCAGGCGGCGGATCAGCTCGGCGCTTTTATATGCAGCAACTCCGCCGCCCACGCCCACAACAATGCGCTTTCGATACAGCCGCTGCATAAACCTGCCTTTATATGAGGTCTGGTCGAGCACTGCCTGTGCTGACCCCTGCCGATGCCAGACGAAATGGTGGTGTCACGACGGACGCGCCTCCCCAGGCCGGCCGCCGCGCAAAAGTTGGGCTACGATAGCACAGCGCCCGCAGCGTAGGAGTCGCCGCGACCCGTAGCTGTGGCGTTGTGCGTTGCACGGGCGCAACGCGAGGCAGCACAAGGAGGTGGTATGAGCATTCGTGATTGGCCTGCGGCGGAACGGCCGCGGGAAAAACTGCTGGCCCAGGGCGCCGCCGCACTGACTGATGCGGAGCTGCTGGCGATCTTTCTGCGTACGGGGGTTGCCGGGCAGAGCGCGGTGGACTTGGCTCGCCATCTGCTCGGCGATTTCGGCAGCCTGCGCGCGCTGTTGCAGGCAGATTTGCCTTCCTTCAGTCAGCGCCTGGGGCTGGGCCCGGCCAAGTTCGCCCAGTTGCAGGCGGTGCTGGAAATGGCTCGTCGTCATCTGGCCGAGCAGCTGCGTCGGGACTCCGCCCTGGAGAGTCCGCAAGCGGTCCGCGACTACCTGAAAGCGCTGCTGAGGCATGAGCCCCATGAGGTATTCGGCTGTTTATTTCTCGACGCCAAGCATCGAGTGCTGGCGTTCGAGGCGCTGTTTCACGGCTCAATCGACAGCGCCAGTGTCTACCCGCGGCAGGTGGTGAAGCGCGCCCTGGCGCACAACGCCGCCGCGCTGATTCTGACCCACAACCACCCTTCGGGCGTGGCGGAGCCGAGCCAGGCGGACCGGGTACTCACCCGGCGTCTGAAAGACGCCCTGGAGCTGGTCGACGTGCGGGTGCTCGATCACTTCATCGTTGGTGACGGCGAGCCGCTGTCGATGGCCGAGCACGGCTGGTTGTAGCGGTGCGCCAGGCTAAGCCCTAGTTCGTTACGCTCACCTTGGAAAAGTCCTGACGACCGAATGGGCTGGGCTGGTAGCCCTCCACTTCCTTGCGCATCAGGGCAAAGGCAGTCGGATGCGCCAGCGGTAGCCACAGGGCCTGCTCGTGGATGATGCGTTGCGCGTCCTGGTAGAGGCGTGTGCGTTCGGTCTGGTCGCTGGTACTTTTGCCAGCGCTGATCAGCTTATCCAGTTGCGGGTCGCAATAGCGCGCGAAGTTCAGGCCTGACTCCAGCGAGGCGCAGGCGAACTGAGGAGTCAGGAAGTTATCCGGATCGCCGTTATCGCCAGCCCAACCCATGAACAGCAGATCATGTTCGCCCGCTTTGGCGCGGCGGATCAGCTCGCCCCATTCGATTACGCGAATCTCGGCTTGGATGCCGACCTTGGCCAGGTCGGCCTGTAGCAGCTGAGCGCCGAGGCTCGGGTTGGGGTTGAGCAAACTGCCGGTCGGGCGCGTCCAGATGGTGGTCTTGAAGCCATCCGGCAAGCCAGCCTCGGTGAGCAATTCGCGCGCCTTGGCCGGATCGTACGGGTAGCCCGGCAGTTCGGCGGCGTAACTCCAGGTATTGGGCGGATAAGGGCCGGAGGCAGGCTGCGCGCTATTTTCGAAGACCGCCTGCAGGTAGCTGGCCTTGTCGAACGCCAGATTGATCGCCCGGCGAACCGCGGGGTTGTCCAGCGTCGCGTGCTGGCTGTTGATAGCCACGAAGGCGGTCATGAAGGCCGCGGTCTGTTCGCTCTTCAGCGTGCTGTCGCCACTGATCGATTGGACGTCCTGCGGCTTGGGCGACAGGGCGATATGGCACTCGCCGCGGCGCAGTTTCTGCAAGCGCACGTTGGCGTCCGGGGTAATGGCAAACACCAGCGCGTCTACTGCCGGCTTGCCTGCGAAATACTCGGGGTTGGCCGCATAGCGGATGGATGCATCTTTCTGGAATCGCTTGAAAATGAACGGGCCACTGCCGATGGGCTGGCTGTTGAGTTGCTCCGGCGTGCCCGCTGCAAGCAATTGCGTGGCGTACTCGGCGGAATAAATAGAAGCGAAGCCCATGCTCAGGGTTGCCAGAAAGGTCGCGTCGGCGCGTGTGAGGGTAAAGCGCAGCCGCTGATCGTCAATTTTTTCCACGCGCTTGATCAGTTCGGGCAACTGCATCGACTGGGCGTGGGGGTAGCCGCTGGACGCCATTTTGTGCCAGGGGTGAGCTGCGTCCAGCATGCGCTGGAAGCTGAACAATACGTCGTCCGCGTTAAGCGGTCGGCTTGGGGTGAAGTACTCCGTGCGATGAAACTGCACATTCGGCTGCAGGGTAAAGCTATAGCTCAAGCCATCCTCGGCGACCTGCCAGCTCTGGGCCAGGCTTGGCAGCAGCTTGCCGCTGGCCGCGTCGAACTCCACCAGGCGATTCATCAACACGTCGGCGGACGCGTTGGTGGTGGTCAGCGAGTTGTACTGCACCACGTCGAAGCCGTCAGGGCTGGCTTCGGTACAGACGCTGAGGGTAGTAGCCTGGACCGCGAGCGGGCTGAGCAGGCTGGCGATCAGTAACGTTCGAGTGGCTATCCGCATGGAAAACTCCTGGGTCGAGCGGGGCGCTTGCGAAGGCGCACCGATGAAAGGCATCACCCTAGACCATAAGCCCATGACAGAACAGCGCGTCGGGCGACGAGCGGTTAGCTGTCAGCGATGCCCGTGCCGGCGGTGCAGACGAGGATTGGCGGGACATGGGCGGTAAACGGCATGTACGGTTAACCTTGTTGCACTGGAGGCTTTCTGGTATAAAGCAGCGCTCTTTTGTAGGGGCCCGGTACTTGCGCCGGTAAGACCCTCGAGAAACGCGGCGTAAAGCGCCAATGACATTCAAGTTAAGCGGCCAACCCATGCCGGGTTGGGCATGTGGTTTTAGAGGGCTGAGGCATGTCGAGAGTCTGTCAAGTTACCGGTAAGGGTCCGGTAAGCGGGAACAATATTTCCCACGCGAACAACAAAACCCGTCGTCGTTTCCTGCCGAACCTGCAGCATCACCGCTTCTGGGTCGAGTCTGAGAAGCGTTTCGTGCGTCTGCGCGTTACTGCCAAAGGCATGCGTATCATCGACAAGCGTGGCATCGACGTGGTGCTGGCTGAAATCCGCAACCGCGGCGACAAGGTTTAAGGAGCAAATCATGCGCGAATTGATCCGTTTGATATCCAGTGCCGGTACTGGTCATTTCTACACTACCGACAAGAACAAGCGCACCACCCCGGACAAAATCGAAATCAAGAAATTCGATCCGGTTGTGCGTAAGCACGTGATGTACAAGGAAGGCAAGATCAAGTAATTGATCGCCCACCTTGCCGAAAAAGCCCGCCACATGGCGGGCTTTTTCTTGCCCGTCATTTAGTGGGTTGGTGGCGAGGGGCTTGCCAGCGCATTGGCAGGCTGCCTTGTTCGATGCGGCCAATCAATGAGGGCTTCGGCAGAGTGTTGCGTTCACGCCGAGTCAATCAGCCTCGGCGCATGACCCATCCAAACGAACACGGCGGCTATGAATTTTCAGGCGCTGGCCTGTTCGAACATCACATACACCTTGCGGCATGCTTCCAGCACTTCCCAGGTGCCGCTGAAACCCGCCGGGATGACAAAGCGATCACCGGCACGCAGGGTTCTGGCATTGCCTTCCTTATCGCGCAGCACCGAAACCCCCTGAAGAATCTCGCAGTACTCGTGCTCGGTGTAGTTCACCGTCCACAGGCCGGGGGCACCTTCCCAAATGCCGGCGTTGAACTGGCCACAGGGGCTACCGTAATGGTTGCGCACATTCTGCGCAGGGTCGCCTTTGAGCACCTTTTCCGGGGCCGGGCGGTAATGTTCCGGGGTGGTCGTTGCGTCAGCGAAATCCACGATCTGGTCGATGTTCATGGGTGAGTCCGGGCAAAAGAGGTGGAGGAGGGCCTGCGTGTTGTTTTTTCTGGCCGCTTCCGGTCGCTGGCGTGGCGACTCGGGAGTCGGTTAAAAACGGCGCTGACCAGGATTGGCGCAGTCTATGTTTAATAAAACGAACATGACAAGGCTGTTTAAGCGGGCTTTGTCAAAAATATTGAAAATGTGCGGGGCTCTGGTTTAGTGTTGCCGGCAGGATTTGGCCCTTCATTGGCCTTGCAGAATTATTGACAGTGCAGCCCGCTGCGCTTTTTAGCCATAGAGGATTGTTGAATGACTAGCCTGACGCGTGCCGACTGGGAACAGCGTGCGAAAACCCTGACGATCGAAACCCGCGCGTTCGTGCATGGCGAGTATTGCGCCGCGCAGTCCGGGGCGATATTCGAGTGCATCAGCCCGGTCGATGGGCGGCTGCTGGGTCGCGTGGCGTCCTGTGAAACAGTCGACGCCGAGCGCGCGGTACGCAGCGCGCGCAGCACCTTCGAATCCGGGGTCTGGTCGCGAATGGCGCCGGTCGAGCGCAAGGCCGTGATGATCCGATTCGCCGACCTGATCGAGCAGCATGGGGAAGAACTGGCGCTGCTGGAAACCCTCGACATGGGCAAGCCGATCGGTGATTCGCTGAGCGTCGACGTGCCGAGCGCAGCCCGGGCGATTCGCTGGAGCGGCGAGGCCATCGACAAGATCTATGACGAGGTGGCCGCCACCGCGCACAACGAACTGGGCCTGGTCACGCGTGAGCCAATCGGCGTGGTCGCGGCCATCGTGCCGTGGAACTTCCCGTTGCTGATGAGCTGCTGGAAGCTCGGCCCGGCCCTGTCCACTGGTAATTCGGTGATCCTCAAACCGTCCGAGAAGTCGCCGCTGACCGCCATTCGCCTGGCGCAGCTGGCCATCGATGCGGGCATTCCGGCGGGTGTGTTCAACGTGCTGCCGGGCTTCGGCCACACCGTCGGCAAGGCCCTGGCCCTGCACATGGATGTCGACACCCTGGTATTCACCGGTTCGACCAAGATTGCCAAGCAGCTGATGATCTATGCCGGTGAATCGAACATGAAACGCGTGTGGCTGGAGGCCGGCGGCAAGAGCCCGAATATCGTGTTCGCCGATGCGCCCGACCTGCAGGCTGCCGCCGAAGCCGCGGCCGGCGCCATTGCCTTCAACCAGGGCGAGGTCTGCACCGCCGGTTCGCGCCTGCTGGTGGAAAACTCGATCAAGGACACCTTCGTGCCCATGGTCGTCGAGGCGATCAAGGCCTGGAAACCAGGCAACCCGCTGGACCCGGCGACCAACGTGGGCGCGCTGGTCGATACCCAGCAGATGAACACGGTGCTGAGCTATATCCAGGCCGGTCATGACGACGGCGCCACGCTGGTGGCTGGCGGCAAGCGCATCATGGAAGAAACCGGCGGTGTCTACGTCGAACCGACCGTTTTCGACGGCGTGAGCAACGCGATGCGCATCGCCCGCGAGGAAATCTTCGGCCCGGTGCTGTCGGTGATCGGCTTCGATTCGCCGGAAGAAGCGGTGGCCATCGCCAACGACACGGTGTACGGCCTGGCGGCAGCAGTGTGGACCAGTAACCTGTCGAAGGCCCACCTGACTGCCAAGGCATTGCGTGCCGGTAGCGTGTGGGTCAACCAGTACGATGGCGGCGACATGACGGCGCCGTTTGGTGGGTTCAAGCAGTCCGGCAACGGTCGCGACAAATCCCTGCACGCGTTCGACAAGTACACCGAGCTGAAATCCACCTGGATCAAGCTGTAAGCGTTTCCAAAGGCGTGCGCCGGGCACTAGCCACGCGCGTCGAATTGTAAGGTCCGCCCTTCGGGGCCGGCTCTGACGAGCCACACCTGCGGCCGGGTTTCCCAGAAACCCGGCCGTTTTGTTTGTGGAGCGGCCACGAGAGCGAGGAGTGTGGCAATGCGCTGGGGTACCTATTTCGCGGTGTGTGCCGCGGTCATCAGCATCGGCCTGGCACTGGGTGTAACCATGCCGCTGGTGTCGCTGCGCCTCGAAGGTTGGGGATACAACGCCTTCGCCATCGGAGTGATGGCGGCAACGCCTGCGGTGGGTGTGCTGCTCGGTGCTTCCCTCGCCGGTCGGCTGGCGGGTTACCTCGGCACCACCCGGCTGATGCAGCTGTGCCTGCTGGCCGGCTCGCTGTCGGTGGCGATGCTGGCGCTGGTGCAGAACTACGGGGTGTGGCTGTTGCTGCGTCTGTTGATCGGCGTGGCCCTGACCATGGTGTTCATCCTCGGCGAGAGCTGGATCAACCAACTGGCCGTGGAGAAATGGCGGGGTCGTCTGGTGGCACTGTATGGCACCGGTTACGCGCTCAGCCAGCTGTGTGGTCCGTTGCTGCTGACCGCCCTCGGCACCACCACGGACCTGGCGTTCTGGACCGGCGTCGGCCTGCTGATCGGTGGTTCATTGTTGCTGTTGGGCCGCACGGGCGCGCCGGTGGTAAATGCTCACAACGCCTCCGGGCGCGGCTTGCTAGGATTCTGCCGCAAGCTGCCGGCCATTGCCTGGGCGGTCATGCTGTTCGCCGCGTTCGAGGCGATGATGCTGACGCTGTTGCCGATCTACGGCCTACGCCAGGGCTTCACCCAGGAGGTCGCGCTGTTCATGGTCAGCGTGGTGGTGGTGGGCGACGCGGCGTTGCAACTGCCGCTGGGCTTGCTGGCCGATCGGATGTCGCGGCGCACGCTGTTTCGCGGCTGCGGTGTAGTGCTACTGGTTTCCAGCCTGGCAATTCCGCTGACGTTGCACAGCGTGCTGATCTGGCCGGTGCTGGTGGCATTTGGCGCCAGTGCGGGCGGGCTGTTCACCTTGTCGTTGATCCTCATCGGCGAACGCTACCGTGACGATGAGTTGGTCAGCGCCAACGCCCACGTCGCCCAGCTGTGGGGCATCGGTTGCCTGGTCGGTCCGCTGGTCACTGGTGCCGGCAGCCAGTGGGTCAGCGGTCACGCACTGCCGCTGCTGATGGCCTTGGGAGCGGGCGCATTCATCTGGCTGGCCTGGCGCCGCGACGCCTTTGCCGAAATGGGCGTTGCGCCGTCCTGAGGCTGGCCCACGGTTTTGCTGCGCGGGCTCAGAGCATGCTTTCGAGGCCGATGGCACGGGCGAACCAGGCGTTGAGGTGGCGCCAGAACCCGCCAGGCTCCTGCCGCAGCCGGTACAGGTTGCCGTCGCTGTCGGCAGCCAGCCAGACCAGGGGCGCTCCGCTCTCGGGACTTTCCAGGCGCACTTCATAGCTGATCGTCGGCGCCATGCCTTCCAGCGTCAGATCACGCACCTGTTCGGCCAGCGCGCGGCTGTCGACCAGCACGCCGACCTCGGTATTCCAGAGCACCGAACGCGGGTCGAAATTCAGCGAGCCGATAAACACTTTTTGCCGATCAAGGATCGCCGTCTTGCTGTGCAGGCTGGATTCCGACGAGCCGCTGAGGTTGTACGTGCGCTCCTCATACGGCTGGCGGCGCAGTTCGTACAAGCGCACGCCGTGCTTCAGCAACGCGCGTCGGTAGGGTGCGTAGCCGCCGTGGACGGCGGGCACATCGGTGGCCTCGAGGGAGTTGGTCAGCAAGCTGATCGACACCCCGGCGTCGGCGCGACCGGTCAGGTAATCGAGACCTTCGTCGGCCGGGACGAAATAGGCGGAGACCAGCATCAGCTCGTCGTCGACCGCGGCCAGGGCTGGCGCCAATTGGGTGGTCAGGAGCAACTCGGGGTCCGGCAGGCCTTCGGCCAATACCTTGCTCGGTGCATCCCACAGTGCCTGGCTCGGCGCCCAGATCAGCTCGCCAAGCCAGCCCTGCAGACGCGGTGAGTGGGTGTAGCTCATCAGGGGCTCGAACCGCTGCGGGTCACTGCGGCGCGTGCGCTGCACATCCTCATGCAAGGCGCTGCGCCGTTGCCGCAGCTGCTCGGCGGTCGGCGTGCGCCAGGTGAATTGCTCGATCGGCTTGCTCAGCGCGCTGTTCCAGTACTGGTCGAAGCTGTGCGCCAGCTGTTCGGCGACCGGTCCGGCGCTGAGCAGGTCGATGTCGGTGAAATTCAGTTCCGGCTCGGCATCGAAATATTCGTCGCCCAGGTTGCGCCCGCCGACGATCGCCACGCTGCTATCGGCCAGCCATAGCTTGTTGTGCATGCGCCGATGCTGCTGCGAGAGGTTGAACAGCCGGCCCAGCGAGCGAGTCAGGCCAGTGCTGCGGCCCAGGTGCAACGGATTGAACACCCGCAGCTGGATCTGCGGGTGGGCGCCTAGCAGCGCCAACTGGTAATCGCGGCCGGCGCTGGTGGTGTCGTCCAGCAGGATGCGGACGCGCACGCCGCGGTCGGCCGCGCGCAGCAATTCGTCGACCAGGGCGCGGGTGGTGAACCCGTCCTGCACGATGTAGTACTGCAGGTCGAGGCTGTGCTCGGCGGCGCGGATTAACTCAGCGCGAGCGATAAAGGCTTCGTCGCTGGGAGACAGCAAGCGAAAACCCGAATGACCCGCGGGCCTGCTCTCGGCCTGGGCACGGACAGTCTGCGCGAGCGCCGAGTCACCCGGCGGCAGCGCCTGTGAGGGCGTGCGCGGGGCAACGCTGGCGCAACCCGCCAGGCAGAGTGATACCAGCAACAGTAGACAAGTGCGCACCTGGGGCTTCCATGGCAAGTGTTCTGTCTACCTTGGACGCCGCCGGTGCGGCAAAAATTCACCGCTTCGCTTGTTTCGCGGCTGCGCCGCTCAAGCCTGGTGCTCGGCCAGCAGGGCGCAGGTCGTCGCGCCCACTTTGCGCACCGCTTCTTCGATCTCGGCGCTGGGCTTGCCGGCGTAATTCATGCGCAGGCAATTGCGGTACTTGCCGGCGGCGGAAAAGATGCTGCCCGGCGCAACCTGGATCTTGTGCGGGTGCAGCAGGCGGTTCAATCGCTGGCTGTCGAAGCCGGGGTCCAGCTCGACCCAGAGCATGAAGCCGCCCTTGGGTTGGCTGACCCGTGTGCCCGGCGGGAAGTAGCGGCTGACCCAATCCACCATCTGCTCGAGGCTGCGGGCGTATTGATTGCGCATGCGCCGCAGGTGAGGCTCGTAATGCCCGGCGCCGATGAAGTCCGCCAGGGCCAGTTGCGGCAGTTGCGCGGTCATGCCGGTGCCGATGTATTTCATATGCAGCACCTGCTGCTGGTAGCGGCCCGGTGCGATCCAGCCAGTGCGCAAGCCCGGCGCCAGCGTCTTGGAAAACGAACTGCACAGCAGCACGCGGCCGTCTCCGTCGTAGGACTTGATCGAGCGCGGTCGCGGGTAGCTGTACGCCAGGTCGCCGTAGACATCGTCTTCGATAATCGCCATGTCGTAGCGCTGCGCCAGGGTCAGCAAGGCGCGCTTGTTGGCGTCCGGCATGATGTAGCCGAGCGGGTTGTTGCAACTCGGGGTGAGCTGGATGGCCTTGATCGGCCATTGTTCGAGCGCCAGCTCCAGCGCTTCGAGGCTGATGCCGGTCAGCGGGTCGGTGGGCAATTCCAGGGCTTTCATGCCGAAACCCTTGAGCGCCTGCATGACGCCGTGAAAGCTCGGCGAATCCACCGCCACGATGTCGCCCGGCTCGCAGATCGCACGAATGGCGACTGACAGGGCCTCGTGGCAACCGGTGGTGATGATGATGTCTTCGGCAGGAACCTGGCAGCCGGAATCGAGCATCAGCCTTGAGACTTGCTCGCGCAGACCCGGATCGCCCTGCAGGCTGCCGTAGCTCAGCTCCTTGACCTGCTGGCGCCGACCCATGCGCGACAGCGTTCGCAGCAGCGGCTTGAGCGTAGGGCTGCTGATGTCCGGCATGCCGCGGCCCAGCTGCATCACGTCGCCGCCGGGCGCCACGCTGATCAGCTCGAGCACTTGGTCCCACTGGGAAATCTCCACCGGCCGTTGCGCCATGCGGCTGACCATCGGCAGCGCCGGTCTTTCCCTGCCGAGCGGCACGAAGTAGCCGGACTTGGGGCGCGGCATGGCCAGGCCCTGATCCTCCAGATGACGGTAGGCCTGCTGCACCGTACTCAGGCTGACACCGTGCTCCAGGCTCAGGGTACGCACCGAAGGCAAACGGTCGCCAGGACGGTACAGGCCTTGTTCGATACGTGCGCCGAGCAGTTCGGCCAAATTTACATAGAGCGTCATGACAGTCGCCTTGGTTGAGCGCTTAGCTCAATCCGAGCAGTACAGATAGGCCAAATATCGGCAATTCAGTGGCTAGTTAATTAAATCTGTATGGATTTAATAAGATATTTTTGAATCTGTCATGCTTTTTGTCGGTCGCGCATCATGAACTCCCACACCACTTCCATCTGGGAGAGCGCACATGAACGGACTCAGCGATGTAAGGCTGACACTGTTGCAGGATGAACTGGACGAGAACGGGCAGTCGCGATTGACCCGCGCAGCCGTTCCAAGTAAAGGGCGCTGGGCGCAGTACTGGCGGCGGCTCAGCACGCGACGCGCCTTGCTCAACCTGAACGACGCGCAATTGAAGGACATCGGTTTGACCCGGGCGCAGGCACGTCGTGAAGCGCTACGGCCGTTCTGGACGCTTTGAACGGCGGCGGCTAAGGCATTGCTGCCGGACTAGACCAGTTCTTTCAGGCGATGCCAGAGCATGCCCAGGGCGAGCAGCGGCGAACGCAGCAGCCTGCCGCCCGGGAAGGTCATGTGCGGCACCTTGGCGAACAGGTCGAAAGCGCCACTGGCCTGGCCGGCAATGGCGTCGCCGAGCAGCTTGCCGGCCAGGTGGGTGGCGTTGACGCCATGGCCGGAATAGGCCTGGGCGTAGTAGACATTGGGTTGATCCTTGAGCCGGCCGATCTGCGGCAGGCGATTGGCGCCGATGCCGATCATGCCGCCCCACTGGAAGTCGATTTTCGCCTCCTGCAACTGCGGAAATACCGCGAGCATCTTTGGCCGCATGTAGGCGGCGATATCCGCCGGATCGCGGCCCGAATAATGGCAGGCGCCGCCGAACAGCAGACGCCGGTCGGCCGAGAGACGGTAGTAGTCGAGCGCCACGCGCTGATCGCAGAGCGCCATGTTCTGCGGAATCAGCGCCCTGGCCTGGGCCTCGGACAGCGGCTCGGTGGCGATCACATAACTGCCGGCGGGCAGCACCTTGCCACCCAGTGTTGGGTTCAGTTCGTTCAGGTAGGCATTGCAGCCCAGTACCAAGTGCGCCGCCCGGACCATGCCTTGGGTCGTGTGCACGCGGACCTCGCGGCCATAGTCGATGCGAACGGCTGGCGATTTTTCGAACAGCTGCACGCCCAGCATCTGCGCGGCGGCTGCTTCGCCGAGGGCAAGGTTGAGGGGGTGCAGATGGCCGGAGCCCATATCGATCAGGCCGCCGACATAGCGGTCCGAGCCGACCACCTGGTGCATCTGCTCAGGTTGCAGCAGACGCATTTCATGGCGGTAGCCGAGCTGCTTGAGTTCCGCCATGTCCTCGGCGAACCCTTCTAGATGGCCGGGCTTGTTCGCCAGGTCGCAGTAACCCCAGGTCAGGTCGCAGTCGATGCGAAAGTGCTCGACCCGCTGGCGCACGATATCCACCGCTTCCAGGCCCATCAGCTTCAGCTCGCGAACGCCCTGGGCGCCGATCACCGGCTCGAACTGTTCAACACCGTGACCAACCCCGCGAATCAGCTGTCCGCCGTTGCGTCCGCTGGCGCCCCAGCCCACCTTGCGTGCCTCCAGCAGTACGACCGAAAGGCCCTTCTGTGCCAGTTCGATGGCGGTGTTCAAACCGGAAAAACCCCCGCCAACGATGCACACGTCGGCGCGTACGTCGCCGGACAGACTGGGGAAAGCCAACTGCCGATTGATGCTGGCGGCGTAGTAGGAAGTGGCGTGTTCGGTGCTGTGAACGGGTTGGTGAACGCGGGCGTTCATGTGTGAAATCCTGATTATTGTGTTTGGAAAATTTTACGCAGAATAAGCGCGAGCCACTTCGCTCGCCAAGGGGGAAATGGCAAAAACCTTGGCATTCATCGCGGGAGCTTCCAACCGTCGCTATCGATCAGGCTCTCCGTTACCCTGCGCGACTCTTTTCGGGAGCCGTCCAATGAGCTGTAGCAGCCGTACCATCGATCATCTGCGCCGACAGATTCCGCGTTTCGACTGCGTACCGGGCTGTCACGATTGCTGCGGCCCGGTGACTGCCTCGTCAGAAGAAATGGCCCGGCTGCCGGTGAAAAGCGTTGCCGAGCATGACGCCGCACTCGCCGAATTCAATTGCGTGCACCTCGGGCCCAAGGGCTGCGAGGTGTACGACCAGCGTCCCCTGATCTGCCGCCTGTTCGGCACCACGCCGAGCTTGCCCTGCCCACGCGGCCGCGCCCCGGAACATCTGATCGAACCCCATGTGGAACACCAGGTGCACCGCTTGATCGCCAGCACCCGGCAAGTACTGGTGTAAACGGATAGGGGCGTTCAATTTGTGGTGTTCAGCGGTGCTCGATATAGCCGGGCAAATCCCCACGCCTGTTGTGGTCGTTCGGCGCGGGGCTGGGGTAGACTCGCGGACTCCCCGAAAAGCCGCCTGCGATCACGCCATGCTCGAACAGTACGTCAAGAAGATCCTCACCTCGCGCGTTTATGACGTGGCGGTGGAAACGCCGCTGCAAGCCGCCAACCAGCTTTCCGAGCGCCTGGGCAACCAGATTCTGCTCAAGCGCGAAGATTTGCAGCCGGTGTACTCGTTCAAGATTCGCGGGGCCTACAACAAGCTGGCGCAGCTTACCGCTGAAGAGCAGGCGCGCGGTGTGGTCACCGCGTCGGCCGGCAACCATGCCCAGGGCCTGGCGCTGGCGGCCAAGGTGCTGGGGGTCAAGGCCACCATCGTGATGCCCAAGACCACTCCGGAGATCAAGGTGCAGGGTGTGCGCTCGCGCGGCGGCAAGGTGGTGCTGCATGGCGACAGCTTCCCCGAGGCGCTGGCCTATTCGCTGAAGCTGGTCGACGAGAAGGGCTACATCTATATCCACCCGTACGATGACCCGCACACCATTGCCGGGCAGGGCACTGTCGCTATGGAAATCCTCCGTCAGCAGCCGGGCAAGCTTGATGCGATCTTCGTACCGGTTGGTGGCGGTGGGCTGATCGCCGGGATCGCCGCCTACGTGAAATACCTGCGTCCCGAGATCAGGGTCATCGGCGTCGAGCCCGAGGATTCCAATTGCCTGCAGGCGGCCATGGCCGCCGGTGAGCGCGTGGTGTTGAGCCAGGTCGGACTGTTTGCCGATGGCGTGGCGGTGGCGCAGATCGGCCAGCACACGTTCGAGGTGTGCAAAGATTATGTCGACGAGGTGATCACCGTCAGCACCGATGAGATCTGTGCGGCGATCAAGGACATCTACGACGACACCCGCTCGATCACTGAGCCAGCCGGCGCACTGAGCGTGGCCGGAATCAAGAAGTATGTGGAGCGCGAAGGCTGCAGCGGCCAGGTGCTGGTGGGCATCGATTCCGGTGCCAACGTCAACTTCGACCGCCTGCGCCATGTCGCCGAGCGGGCCGAGCTGGGCGAGAAGCGCGAAGCCATTATCGCCGTGACTATCCCCGAGCAGCCGGGCAGCTTCAAGGCCTTCTGCGAGGCCATCGGCAAGCGGCAGATCACCGAGTTCAATTACCGCTACCACGAAGACAAGGAAGCGCACATCTTCGTCGGCGTGCAGACCCACCCGGAAAATGACCCGCGTGCGGCGCTGGTGCAGGGCCTGCGGGAGCAGGGCTTCCCGGTGCTGGACCTGACCGACAACGAGCTGGCCAAGCTGCATATCCGCCATATGGTCGGCGGTCATGCGGCGGCGGTGCCGGATGAGTGCGTGTATCGCTTCGAATTTCCCGAGCGGCCTGGCGCGTTGTTCAACTTTCTGCAGAAGCTCGGCGGGCGCTGGAATATCTCGATGTTCCACTACCGCAACCACGGCGCCGCAGACGGGCGGGTGGTTGCAGGGCTCCAGGTGCCCCAGAACGAGCGTCATCTGATACCGGCCGCGCTGGCGGAAATCGGCTACCCCTACTGGGATGAAAGCGACAATCCCGCCTACCGACTTTTTCTTGGCTAACCCGGACCTCCGGCAGGACATACGCTGAATGGAACACTACGCGCTGTTGAAAATGGCTCACATGCTGCCCGGCATCCTCGTGCTGCTGGGGCTGTTGGCCCATATCTTCATGGTCTGGAAAGCCGCACGCGCCGGTGACAACGCCGTGTTGCAGCGCAAGCTCAGGCGCACGCGGCTGATCAGCTTGCCGGTGCTGGGACTGCTGGCGTTAAGCCTGCCGGTGAGCGGCTATTGGCTGGTCGATCTGGCGGGTTTCTCCCTGGGGCAGACGTGGTTGCTGGCAAGCAGCATCCTGTTCGGCGTGCTGATGCTGGTGGTTCTGCTGCTGGCCGGCCGTCTGGCTGCCTGGCAAGCACTCGGCAACAGCCCGGCACCCGCTCGTTTGCGGCGTTTCACCAGTGCCTACGCGGGGCTGATCCTGTTGCTGCTGCTGGTGATCATGGGCCTGATGGGTGCCAAGCCGGCTTAATTGCTTGGTGTGATGGGCCGCAGGAGTAGGGTGCGCCGTGCGCACCACGAGTTCTTGAGCGGCGCAGGTGCGCATGGCACACCCTACGGGGCATTCCCAGCGATCACTTTCAATGCTAGCGGGTATGCCAAATGAAAAACGCCGCCTGATTTGGCGGCGTTTTTCGTTGGAGCAGAATCAGCGCAGCGAGATCACTGGCCAGCCGCGTTGTTCCGCTTCGGCGCGCAGGGTCGGGTCAGGATCGACGGCGAATGGGCGGGTGACCTGTTCCAGCAGGGGCAGGTCATTGATCGAGTCGCTGTAGAAACAGCTGTTATCCAGGCTAAGGCCGGCCTCGCCCAGCCAGCGATTGAGGCGGGTGACCTTGCCTTCCTTGAAGCAGGGCACATCGGTGGTGCGCCCGGTGTAGCGGCCGTCGGCCATTTCGCATTCGGTCGCCAGCAGGGTGTCGACGCCCAGGCGCGCGGCGATCGGCGCTGTAACGAAGCGGTTGGTGGCGGTGATGATCAGCAGCGTGTCGCCAGCTTCGCGGTGTTCGGCCAGTAGCGCTTCACCCTTAGCGAGGATGATCGGCTCAATGCAGTCGCGCATGAATTCGCGGTGCCACTGGTCGAGTTGGGCCATTTCCGTGCGGCCGAGGATTTCCAAACTGAAATTCAGGTAATCGGTGATGTTCAGGCGACCCGCCAGGTAGTCCTGATAAAAGGCGTCGTTGCGCGCCTTGTAGGCAATCCCGTCGAGAATGCCACGCTTGCACAGGTAATCGCCCCAGGCGTGGTCGCTGTCGCCGCCGAGCAGGGTGTTGTCGAGATCGAATAAAGCCAAACGCACAGCACACCTCACAACCGTCGAAAGGCCAGCAGGATAGCGGCTTTTACAGGCCTTTCCTACGCGCTAGCACCGTCGACGGACCCGCGTACCGCGTGCGTTGCTGCTGCCGCGACCTTTGTGGAACAATGCCGAAACATGCGTTTACGAGGTTCTAGGCTGTGATCGACCCTGATGGTTTTCGTCCTAATGTCGGCATCATTCTGACCAACGAGGTCGGCCAAGTGCTGTGGGCGCGTCGGATCAACCAGGATGCCTGGCAATTTCCTCAAGGCGGGATCAACGACAATGAATCGCCGGAAGAGGCGCTCTACCGCGAGCTGACGGAAGAAGTGGGCCTGGAAGAGCAGGATGTGAAAATTCTCGCCTGCACCCGGGGCTGGTTGCGTTATCGTCTGCCCCAGCGGCTGGTCCGTACGCACAGCCAGCCGCTGTGCATCGGCCAGAAGCAGAAGTGGTTTCTGCTGCGGCTGACCGGCGCGGAAGACCGGGTGCGCATGGACCTGACCGGCAAACCGGAGTTCGATGGCTGGCGCTGGGTCAGTTACTGGTACCCGCTGGGCCAGGTGGTCACATTCAAGCGCGAAGTCTACCGTCGCGCCCTCAAGGAACTCGCTCCGCGCCTGTTAGCGCGGGACTGACACTGACTAGAGCCGAGCCATGCTCAATACGCTGCGCAAGATCGTCCAGGAAGTAAACGCCGCCAAGGACCTCAAGGCCGCGTTGGGCATCATCGTGCAGCGCGTTCGCGCCGCCATGGGCAGCCAGGTCTGCTCGGTTTACCTTCTCGATCCGGAAACCAATCGCTTCGTGCTAATGGCGACCGAAGGCCTCAACAAGAAGGCCATCGGCAAGGTCAGCATGGCGCCCAACGAGGGGTTGGTCGGTCTGGTCGGCACCCGTGAAGAGCCGCTCAATCTCGAGCACGCCTCCGAACACCCGCGTTACCGCTATTTCGCCGAGACTGGCGAGGAGCGCTATGCGTCCTTTCTCGGCTCGCCGATCATTCACCACCGCAAGGTGATGGGCGTGCTGGTCATTCAGCAGAAAGAGCGGCGCCAGTTCGACGAAGGCGAAGAGGCGTTCCTGGTCACCATGAGCGCACAGCTCGCCGGGGTGATCGCCCATGCCGAGGCGACCGGTTCGATCCGCGGCCTGGGCAAGCTTGGCAAAGGCATCCAGGAAGCCAAGTTCGTCGGCGTGCCCGGGTCGCCTGGTGCGGCCGTGGGCACCGCGGTGGTCGTGCTGCCACCCGCTGACCTGGAGGTCGTGCCGGACAAGGCGGTCAGCGACATCGACACCGAGTTGCAGTTGTTCAACTCCGCGCTTGAGGGCGTGCGTGCTGACATGCGTGCGCTGTCGGCGAAGATGGCCACCCAGTTGCGCCCGGAAGAACGCGCGTTGTTTGACGTCTATCTGATGATGCTGGAAGACGCCGCCCTCGGTAACGAAGTGGTCAAGGTCATCCGCACCGGGCAATGGGCTCAGGGCGCATTGCGTCAGGTGATCGGCGAGCACATCAACCGCTTCGAGCTGATGGACGATGCCTACCTGCGCGAGCGAGCATCCGACGTCAAGGACCTCGGCCGCCGTCTGCTCGCCTACCTGCAGCAGGCGCGTCAGCAGACCCTGGTCTACCCGGACAACTGCATCCTGGTCAGCGAAGAACTGTCGCCGGCGATGCTCGGCGAGGTGCCGGAAGGCAAGCTGGTCGGTCTGGTGTCGGTGCAGGGCTCGGGTAACTCCCATGTGGCGATCTTCGCGCGCGCCATGGGTATTCCGACGGTGATGGGTGCAGTCGATCTGCCGTATTCGAAGATCGACGGCATCCAGCTGATCGTTGACGGTTACCACGGCGAAGTCTTTACCAACCCCAGCGAGGTGCTGCGCAAGCAGTACGCCGATGTGGTCGAGGAAGAGCGCCAGCTCAATCAGGGCCTCGATGCACTGCGCGCGTTGCCGTGCGAAACCCTGGACGGCTACCGCATGCCGTTGTGGGTCAACACCGGTCTGCTCGCCGATGTGAAGCGCGCCCAGGAGCGCGGGGCGGAAGGTGTCGGGCTGTACCGCACCGAAGTGCCGTTCATGATCAAGGAGCGCTTCCCCAGCGAAAAGGAGCAACTGGCGATCTACCGCGAGCAGCTGATGGCGTTCCATCCGCTGCCGGTGACCATGCGCAGCCTCGACATCGGCGGCGACAAGGCGCTCAGTTACTTCCCGATCAAGGAAGAAAACCCCTTCCTCGGCTGGCGCGGCATCCGCGTCACCCTCGACCACCCGGAAATCTTCCTGGTGCAGACCCGCGCGATGCTCAAGGCCAGCGAAGGCCTGGATAACCTGCGCATCCTGCTGCCCATGATTTCGGGCATTCAGGAGCTTGAAGAGGCGCTGCACCTGATTCACCGTGCCTGGGGCGAGGTGCGTGACGAGGGCACCGATGTGCCCTTGCCGCCGGTCGGGGTGATGATCGAAATCCCTGCGGCGGTGTACCAGACCCGCGAACTGGCGCGTCAGGTTGACTTCCTCTCGGTTGGTTCCAACGACCTGACCCAGTACCTGCTGGCGGTTGACCGCAACAACCCGCGGGTTGCCGACCTTTACGACTTCTTCCACCCGGCGGTGCTGCAGGCGCTGTGCAAGGTGGTGGCGGATGCCCACGCCGAAGGCAAGCCGGTGAGCATCTGCGGCGAGATGGCTGGCGACCCTACGGCCGCCGTGCTGCTGATGGCCATGGGTTTTGACAGCCTGTCGATGAACGCCACCAACCTGCCCAAGGTGAAATGGCTGCTGCGGCAGATCAGCATGGCCAGGGCCAAGGAGCTGCTGGCCCAGGTGATGACCATCGACAACCCGCAGGTGATCCACAGCACCTTGCACTTGGCGCTGCGCAACCTCGGCCTGGGTCGAATGATCAATCCCGCCTCCGATATCCAGGCCTGAGCAGCGCCCGGGTGCTGACGTCGGCTAAGCCATTGTCGCTGGGCCTGATCGGCCATTTGCGGGTGTCGGCTGCCAGCGCCCTGGTGTGCCAGGGGCAAAGTCTCTGGCTGGTGGCAGATGATGCGTTGAGTTTGCAGCGCTACAGCCTGGATGGCGTCTGGCAGGCCGAGCTCGCACTGCTGTCTGGCGAGTTGCCGGCCGACCCGGTTGCTCGCAAGCGCCTCAAGGCAGATTTCGAAGCCTTGCTCACGTTGCCCGACGGCGCCCTGTTGGCGCTCGGCTCGGGCTCCACATCGCAACGATGCCGCGGCGGCCTGGTGCAGGCCGGGCAGGTTCGGGTGATCGACCTGAGCCCGTTGTATCGACGGCTCGCCGGACACTTTCAGGAACTCAACCTCGAGGGCGCCGTGGTAGTAGGCGCGCAGCTGCTGCTGGCGCAACGCGGCAATGGCGCTGGCGGCGAAAACGCACTGGTGTTCCTCAACCTGCCGCAGGTCCTGCTCGATCTTGAACGCGGCCAGTTGAGCGCTGCCGCGTTGCTGCGCATTCTGCCGGTGCAACTGCCTGCGCTGGATGGAATGCCGCTGGGGCTTACTGACTTGTGCCTGGACCCAAGCGGGCAGCTGTACTTCAGCGCTGCGGCGGAGGCCGGTGGCTCCAGTTACCTGGACGGCGCGTGCGCGGGCAGCGTGCTCGGGCGTTTCGAGGAGAATTTCGGGGTTGCGCGGCTGGCGAGCCTGGCGCCGCTGGTAAAAATCGAAGGCCTGGCGTTCCAGGCCGATGGTCGCCTGCTGCTGGTCGCCGATGCCGATGACCCGTTGCTTGCGTCCCCGCTGTTTGCTGTGGCCGCGCAGGACCTGGCGGCGTGCTGGGAGTAGCCCGGCGCAACAACCCGGAGCCGCTCGCGCTCAGCTGACCATCAACACTCCACGCACTCCTCGCCCAGCACCACACCATCCGGCCCATAGCTGCGCTCGGTCAACTGGCGCCGCCCGTCGCTATGGCTGATCAAGACGCTGCTGGCACGGGTGCCATAGCTGCGGGTGGCGATAAATATGCTGGACAGCAGACGCTCGGTGTTCAAGCCAACGCCGGTGTCGGGCAACGCTGCATCCTTGGCCTGCTGACCGTCGTGCAGCAGGTCCAGCAGCGCGGAGGTGTTCGGGCTGATCAGGCATTCGTGCAGCATGGCCTTGGCCTTCTCCACCTTCGGCCAGGGTGTATCGAGTTCGGCGTTCGACAGGCCGTACACCCCTTCCTGCAGTTGCAGGGGCACACGTGCATCGGAATTGAGAAACCACAGCTGATGGTGGTCGCCGATCAGCAGGTTGAATTCCGAGTAGTCTCCGGCGCGCTTAGCGGCGTCCTGCAGGAAGGCCTGCGGACCCAGCGGACCGCGCAAGAACTGCAGTGGCAACTCGCCGCGCGAGCGACCTCGCGGTGGCTGGCGCGGGTTGCGGATATTGGTGAGGGCGGCAAAACGGCCGTCGGGGCCGATGCCCAGCCAGGTGCCGCCGGCTTCCAGATCACGTCCGGCATAAACCCCAGGCGCCTCTGGCCACTCGGCCAGCGGCAGGCTGGGGCGCGCATAGAACTCATCACGGTTGGCAGCCAGCACCAGCGGCAGTGAATGGCTGGGGCGCCAGGCGAAAACGATCAGGCACATGGTGTTCCCTCGCGGGCATCAGAGCGTGAAAGTAACAGCTTGACGGGCGGCAGTCTCGTTGCGCAACTGCCAGTTACCGCTTCACGCTTCCCGCGTGCGCTTACGGCGATTACCATTGCGCTTTGTTTTCGGGGGTGTCGATGGAACTGCTGCTGTATTTAGCGCTGGGCGCCGCGGCGGGAGTACTGGCGGGGCTGTTCGGCGTGGGCGGCGGCATCATCATCGTGCCGGTGCTGGTCTTCAGTTTCGCCGCCCAGGGCTTCGATGCCGCGGTGCTGACCCACCTCGCCGTCGGCACCTCGCTGGCGACCATCATTTTCACCTCGATCAATTCGGTACTCGAACATCACCGCAAAGGCGCGGTGCGCTGGCCGATCTTCGTCTGGATGACCCTCGGCATCCTGCTCGGCGCGGCGCTGGGCGCGGCGACGGCGGCCTCGATCCAAGGGCCGATGCTGCAAAAGATCATCGGCATATTCGCCATCGTCATCGCCCTGCAGATGGCCCTGGACTTCAAGCCCAAAGCCAATGCCCAGGTGCCCGGCAAACTGGGCCTGACCGCCGCCGGTGGCGTGGTGGGGTGGGCTTCGGCGATTTTCGGGATCGGTGGCGGCTCGCTCAACGTGCCCTTCCTGACGTGGCGCAGCGTGCCCATGCAGCAGGCCGTGGCGACCTCTGCCGCCTGCGGCTTGCCGATAGCCCTGGCCGGTGCGCTGACGTTCATGTGGCTGGGTTGGCATGACCCGCTGCTGCCGGAGTGGAGTCTGGGCTTCGTTTACCTGCCAGCCATGGCCGGCATCGCCGTCACCAGTATGGTTTTCGCCCGTTTTGGCGCACGCCTGGCGCACCGGTTGTCGCCACGCCTTCTCAAGCGCCTGTTCGCCCTGCTGCTGTTCGCCGTGGGCCTGAGTTTTCTGATGTGAGGAATTGAAATGCTGCCTTATCCGCAGATAGACCCGGTGGCACTTGCTCTCGGGCCGCTGAAAATCCACTGGTACGGGCTGATGTACCTGATCGGCATCGGTGGCGCCTGGTGGCTGGCCTCGCGCCGGGTGCATCGGTTCGAGCCGAGCTGGAACAAGGAAAAGCTCTCCGACCTGGTGTTCTGGGTGGCGATGGGGGTGATTCTCGGCGGACGCCTGGGCTACGTGCTGTTTTATGACCTGTCTTCCTACCTCAACGACCCGAGTCTGGTGCTGCAGATCTGGAAAGGCGGCATGTCGTTCCACGGCGGACTGATCGGCGTGATGCTGGCAACCTGGTGGTTCGGCCAGCGCAACGGCAAGAGCTTCTTCGAGCTGATGGACTTTATCGCCCCGCTGGTGCCCATCGGCCTCGGCGCCGGGCGCATCGGTAATTTCATCAATGCCGAACTCTGGGGCAAGGCCACCGACGTACCCTGGGCAATGGTATTTCCCACCGATCCCGAGCAACTGGCGCGGCATCCCTCGCAGCTGTATCAGTTCGCCCTCGAAGGCGTGGCGCTGTTCGCCATCCTCTGGTTCTACTCGCGCAAACCGCGGCCCACCATGGCGGTCTCGGGGATGTTCGCCCTCTGCTACGGCATCTTCCGCTTTATTGTCGAATTCGTCCGTGTACCGGACGCCCAGCTCGGCTACCTGGCCGGCGGTTGGCTGACCATGGGGCAGATTCTGTGTCTGCCAATGATCTTCGGCGGGCTCGGCCTGATCGCTTACGCCTATCGCCGCCAGGCCGCCGAAGGAGCCGTACGATGAAACAGTACCTCGACCTGATGCGCCTGGTTCGTGAAACCGGCACCTTCAAGAGCGACCGCACCGGCACAGGCACCTACAGCCTGTTTGCCCATCAGATGCGCTTCGATCTGGCCGACGGTTTTCCGTTGGTAACCACCAAGAAATGCCACCTGAAATCCATCATCCACGAGCTGCTGTGGTTCCTACAGGGCGACACCAACATCAAGTACCTGAAGGACAACGGCGTCCGCATCTGGGACGAGTGGGCCGACGAAAACGGCGACCTGGGGCCGGTGTACGGTTACCAGTGGCGCAGCTGGCCGGCGCCGAATGGTGAGTCGATCGACCAGATCAGCAAGCTGATCGAGATGATCAAAAAGAACCCGGATTCGCGTCGGCTGATCGTCTCCGCCTGGAACCCGGCGCTGGTAGAGCAGATGGCCTTGCCGCCGTGCCACGCGCTGTTCCAGTTCTACGTCGCCGACGGCAAGCTGAGCTGCCAGCTGTACCAGCGTTCGGCCGACATCTTCCTCGGCGTGCCCTTCAATATCGCCAGCTATGCGCTGCTGACGTTGATGGTCGCGCAGGTCTGCGGCCTGCAGCCGGGGGAGTTCATCTGGACCGGAGGCGATTGCCACCTGTATGCCAACCACCTGGAACAGGCCGACCTGCAACTCAGCCGCGAACCGCTGCCGTTGCCGACCATGAAGCTCAACCCCGCGGTGAAGGATCTCTTCGCCTTCAGGTTCGAGGACTTCGAGCTGGTCGGCTATCAGGCCCACCCGCACATCCCGGCGCCCGTGGCGGTCTGAGGTATCGCCAGCTCCTGGGTATCGCTGCGCTCAACCCAGGCTACGGATGCGCCTCGTAGCCTGGGTTAGCTGACGGCGTAACCCAGGGCAATAGCTTGGAGGTAACGGACGCCTCGGATATCGCGGCGCTGAATCACGCCGCTCGCTACCCGTACCTCGCATACCACAGCACTTGTGCCGGTATAGCAACTGCGCTATTCCGCCGGGCCGAGGTAGCGTTCCAGCACATCGTTCCAGTCGTCGCCGCCGGTGACCTTGAGAATTGCCTGGCTGAGCGGTTCGCGGTACGGGCTGCCGCTGGCCACGGCGAATGCGTATGACTGGTTTTCGAAGGTGCCCGGAAGAATGCGCAGGCCGCCACGGTCCAGTTCGGCGTTGCGGTATTGCAGAATCGGCAAGTCATAGACCACGGCGTCCGTCTCGCCCTGTTGTACAGCACGCATGGCGTCGGTCAGGTTGGAGAAGCTGCTGATGCGAATGCGCTCGCTATCCAGGTAGCGTGCGCTGACGGTACCGTCAATGGTCGACACATGTGCACGCCTGAGGTCTTCCGGACCCTGAACATCGCTCTGGAGGGTATTCAAGGTCAGGGTGGTGGTCACTGCCGCGGTAAAGGTCGACACCATGACCAAGGCGCTGAACATCCAGACCACCGCGACGATTCGGCCGGCCAGGGTTACCGGCGCTTCATCGCCGTAGCCGACCGTGGTCATGGTCACGGCGGCCCACCAGAATCCGTTGCCCACGCCCTCTGCAGCGGACGTGCCGAACTGCTCATGGTTGTGCCGCCGCTCGAACAGCCAGAGCACGCCGCCGACCAGTAGCAGCAGTGCCGCAAGGCCCAATATCAGGCTGATGAACTGCCAGGAAAACAGCGCACGTATGGCGCCCCAGCTGTGCCTGTCGCTATCGCGTGGTACGCCAATGGCGAGCCCGGTGCGGTAGAACGGGTGAGTAAAATCGAAGGCTTCCTCGCGCTCGGCTGTCATCGTCAAGGCGCCGACCACGACGTCCAGTTCGCCGCGCTCAAGGGCGGGCAGCAGGCGCTCGAACGGCATCACCTCGAACTGAAATTGGTAGCCGACCTGCGCGGCAATCTTGTCCCACAGGTCGATGCTGATTCCCCGCCACTTGTCGCCGTCGCCGATGACGAAGGGCGGCACTTCGCTGATGCCTACACGCAGAGGGGTTCGAGGCGCTTCGTCGGCACTAGCGGAAACCCCAGAAGGCTCAGTAACAGAACAACCAAAAACCTCGACACAGATGCTCCTCCTTATTGTTGATCTTTCAGGGTAGCAAACCACGTACGCCGTTCAGGACGCAGACGCGAGTGCTTCCTAGGGGGCGGTCAGGGTAGCGCCGAGCGCTTCGAGTTGCTGCTGGCGTTCCGCCTGCTCCAGGCGGGCGCCTGGATTGAGCGACGACCATTCGGGATGGGCACGGGCCCTGTGCAACGGCGCCGGCAACTTGCCTTCGCGCCAGGTGGTGTCCTGGGGTGCCGCGAGCCTGATGGTCTCCACGGCCGCATGGCCGCGGACGTCCAGTGCTTGCAACAGCAACTGCTGACGTAACGCCAGCAGGCGCAGCACGGCGTCGTCCACGGTCAGTTCACGCTGGCCCTTCAGCTTGTCTTTCAGGCGCGAGCCGTAGCTGCGCAGCGTTTGCGCGCCGCCGCCGAGCAAGGCACCCAGCGCCGCTGCGGCGCCAAGGGTAATGCCGCCCACCAGCAGATCGACGCCAAGCCCCGTGGCGGCGCCCGCCGCCATGCCACCGCCGATATTGACGCCGAGTTGCTTGAGGGTTTCCGGGTTGAACAGGTCGTCGCCCCATCGGCCGTCGAGCAAGGGCAGGTCTTCAGTCTTGGCGTCGTCCTGGCGGAACGCATACAGGCGCAACAGGGCTTCGACGCACCGCTGTTCGCGTTGACGAATCGCCTCGCGCAGCTCGCGGATCGCCCCCTGTTCCAGCAGCGGTTGCGCTGCCACGCTGCGCCGGCAGGCCGCGCAGTCGAGCAGCAGTTCGGCGATCAAGCGTGCGCCGCTTCGGCGGCGAGCGACGCGCTGGGCTTGGTGATCGTCGATCAGCCGCTGCAATTGCGGGCGGGATTTTTCCAGCAGCAGCGCCAGGCTTTCATACAGGCGTTGCTCGCCATCAAGCGGCGGCGCCACGCTGTCGAAGCGCACCAGAGCATGCAGGCCAAGCCGCGCCAGGGCGTCGCGCCAATCGTCCTCGCGGTGGCTGGCGCTGGCGACGAAGTTCAGCACCGGCAGCAGCGGCCGGCCGCACATGCTCAGTACCGCCAGCTCGTCGCGGTACTTGGCCAGCACCGGTTCGCGGGCATCGATGACATACAGGCCGGCATCGGACGCGAGCAACTGACGCAGCACCTTGGCTTCCTGCTCGAACCGCTGACGCGCCTCGCTGCCATCGAGAAAGCGCGCCAGCCGCGCAGGGCCATCCAGACGTTCGCCGGGGCGGTCCAGACGCTCCAGGTAATCGAGCAGGGCGATGGCGTCTTCCAGGCCCGGTGTGTCGTACAGCTCAAGCAGCGCTTGGCCGTCCACCGACAGGCGTGCGCCTTCGACATGGCGAGTGGTGCTGGGACGATGGGACACCTCGCCAAAGCCGACGTCGCGGGTCAGGGTGCGCAGCAACGAGGTCTTGCCGACATTGGTATGGCCGACCACGGCGAGCTTCAGCGGATTGCTCATCCTAGGCTCCGTAGGGTGGATGACGCTTTACCCATCCACCAACAACAATGGTGGATGAAAAAGGCGTCATCCACCCTACCTAGGTCGCATAGCCCGGATTGATCGATGTCAGTCATGGCCATGCTCCAGCCAGCTAAACGGCGCACTGTCGCTATAGCTCAGCTGCAGTTGCTCCAGGGCGCGGTGCCAGTCGCCCAGACGGGCGCCGTCGAGGGCTTCGCCGGGTGGCGGTTGCAGCAGCCAGATGCGCGTAGCGCCGGCGCAACGGGTGAGTTCGCCAAGCAGCGCCAGGCTGCCGCGATCCGGCGAGCGGCGTGGGTCGCAGGCAATCACCAGGCGCGCGGGCGGAAAACGGGTCAATTGGGCGAGCAGGCGCTGGCGTTGTTCGCGGCTGTCGACAATGCCGCCATCGGCGACATCCTTTGGCAACGCGGGCGGCCAAGGACGAAGCGGGTCCAGCTCGATCGCCACCAGCAGCGCGCCCTGGCTGTGGGACGGATGACCTTCGGCTGAAGGCTGGTGCAGCTGGGCGGGCGCGGCGTCGACAATCCCCAGCCGTTCGCTGCTCGGTTGCAGGCGCTCGCGCAGTGCGGCGTACCCCGGCAGGCTGGTATCCAGTTGCAGCGCGGCGCTGCCTTGGCGCCAGCGCCACAAGCACAACAACGCCAGCGCCAGGCGCGGCAGTAGGCCGTAGACCAGCAGCACGCCGGTCAGCCAGCCGGCCCAGCTCAGGCGCGCCGCTTCGCTGGCCAGGGCACTGTCGCCACTGGCGCGTATCAGCGCCGTGTCCGGCAGGCTGAAACCAAGCATGGCGGGCAGTGCACCGAGGGCCTGGGTCAGGCCGATAAAGGTTTCGCCGCCAAGGATGGTGCTTTCCCAGACGAAGCCGTAACGGCGGGTAGTCAGCAGAATCAGCAGGGTGGTCAGCGCCGAGAACAGGGCCAGCGACCAGAGCCCGTTGACCAGCAAGCCCAGGCTCCAGCGACTCAGGCCGTGACGCTGCAACATGCTCAGTAACGCCGGTGCCAGCTGCGCCGCGTGGGCGTCGCGGGCAAGTTTTTCACTCAGCCATAGCCATAACCGGCCGAGGGCACCCGCGCTGTCGCGGCTGACCAGCAGGCTCAGCAGCCAGCCGGCCAGCAGCACAAGGTTGAGCCCGAGGAGGCTGCCCAGAGCCCAGAACACATTCACCGGACGCTGGCCGTCGCCCAGCGCCGCAGCGGCCAGACCGATCCCGCTCAGCAACGCCAGGACCAGCAGCGCCGCTAGCGCCAGCCGCGCGCCTTGCAGCCAATGTTGCAGAGCCAGGCGCTGGCCGTCGCGCTCGGCAAGCAGCAGCGCGCGGGTCTGGATGCGCCTGGCGAAGTCGCCACCGTCCGCGCAGGCACGGCGGTTGGCTTCGCTATCTTCCAGCGGGCCGGCGTGTTCTTCGCGCAGGCGAATCGCTTCGCTCAACCAGAAGTGATGGAGTTTTTTCGCGGCAGGGGAGGCGTCAGTCACGCAGCGTCTCGTTGGTTAGACCAGCAGGGAGCATACCCTTAGACGCGCTGTTGGCAAAAACGCTCATGTCTTGATGCGAGCCGACCGGTATAGAGGGGAGATACCGGTCGGTGATGAGGGTCACGCGGGCAGTGCAGTGCCTGTCCGCGTTGCTGATGGGCTGTCAGTCAGCCTGGCGCACACGTACGGCGATGTCGGGCTGGTCGATAAACAGGCCATCGATGCCGGCATCGAGAAACAGCTGGATTTCCGCTGCGCTGTTGCCGCGTGCTTGCGGGTCGGTGCCGTTGCGCAGGTTGCTTGGCAGAAAGCTGTTCTCGGCGCGGAAGGTGTACGGGTGCACCTTGAGCCCCGCGGCGTGAGCGTCGGCGACGAAGGAGGTGACGTTGGCCGCATCCAGGTTGCCGTTGCCGTCGCGCGGGATGATGTAGCTCTTTTCCGGGCCTACCCCAGCCGCGTAGCGGGAGATGGCCTTGAGGCCCGCCGGGGTGGCCATCTGCGCGTAGGTCAGGCCGCTGCCGAGCAATTGCTGGTCATACGGCTGGCCCGCGCTGAACAGTTGTACCAGGCGGATGGAGGTCAGGCGGCTGAGGGTCTTGAGGTTTTCCACCTCGAACGACTGGATGTACACCGGCGACCGGGCGCTGTGATAGCCGTTGCGCTTGAGCACCTTCACCAGCGGTTTTTCGATGGCCAGGCCGAGTTGCTGGAAGTGGCTGGGGTGCTTGGTTTCCGGGTACAGGCCGATGGTCCGTTGCTGGCTCAACTGCAGGCTTTTCACCAGGTCGATGATTTCCTGCAGGGTGGGCACTTCGAACGCGCCGTCCAGGCGTGCGTTGCCGGGGCGGGTTTGCGGGATGCGCTCGATGGCGCGCAGGGTTTTCAGCTCGGCGAGGGTGAAGTCTTCGCTGAACCAGCCGGTCAGGCTGACGCCGTCGATCATCTGGGTACGCTGGCGATTGGCAAACTCGGGACGTTGGGCGACGTCGGTGGTCAGGCCCAGTTCGTTGTCGTGGCGGGCGACCAGGTGGCCGTCCTTGCTCATCACCAGATCCGGTTCTATGTAATCGGCGCCTTGCAGAATTGCCAGGGCGTACGCCGCCAGGGTGTGCTCGGGCACATAACCGCTGGCACCGCGGTGAGCGATGATCAAGGGCTTGGCTTCGCCCCTGGGCTTGCCATGGCGCGCCTGTGGCTGCTGCTTGGCCCATTGGATGGCGGCTTGCACGTTATCGCTGCCAGGGGGGGCGGCAATGGCGGACAGCGGACACAACAGGCTGGCGCAAAGCAGCCAGATGTTCAGGCGGTGATTCGACATGGCAGCATCTCCGATTGAGGGTGGGAGGCTCTAGCCTGCACTTGCAAAGGTGACGGTTCGACGACAGCCAGGCAAGCCTTCGGCCGAACGGCTGCAGTTTTGTGAGCGTTTTCGCAGCCCGTGGCCGGGCTGCGACAGGCGGGTTGGCTCTGCTATGCTCGCCGCCATGAAAAATTCCCTGCCCCTCTGCCTGATTGCCGCCCTTGCCCAGAACCGCGTGATTGGCCGCGACAACCAATTGCCCTGGCACCTGCCGGCGGACCTCAAACACTTCAAGGCACTGACCCTGGGCAAGCCGATCATCATGGGTCGCAAGACCTGGGATTCGCTTGGTCGTCCGCTGCCGGGCCGTCTCAATCTGGTGGTCAGCCGCCAGCCCGGCTTGCAGCTGGAGGGTGCGGAAGTCTTCGCATCCCTGCAGCAGGCCTTGCTGCGCGCCGATGCATGGGCGCGCGAGCAGGGTGTCGATGAGTTGATGCTGATCGGCGGCGCGCAGTTGTACGAGCAGGGTCTCGAACAGGCCGACCGCCTGTACCTGACCCGCGTCGAGCTGAGCCCTGCGGGCGATGCCTGGTTTCCCGAGGTGAACGAGGCGCAGTGGCAGTTGGTCTCGAGCGCCCAGCAAGCGGCCACCGATAACGCGCCTGCCCATGCCTTCGAGGTATGGCACCGGCGTTGAGGCCTTCGCTAGACGGCAAGCTCGATCAGCTCGGCGCGCACCCCTTTGGCATCGATGTGCAGCCGCCCGACCGTGATCGGCAAGCTGAAGCGCCGCGGCCCGGCACTGCCGGGGTTGATCAGCAGGAGGCCGTCGCGCCGTTCAATGATGGGTTTATGCGAGTGGCCGCAGATCGCCACCTGCACACCGCGCTCTGCCAGGTCCTGGGGTAGATCGGCCCGTTCATGCACGACAAACAGACGCACGCCCTGGCAGTCGAGCTCAAGGCTGTGGGGCAGGTCTGCATACAGCTCGTCGCGGTCGTTGTTACCGCGCACTACATGCAGTGGTGCGAGCTGGCGCAGGCGCTCGAGAAGCCCTGGCTGGCCGATGTCGCCAGCGTGGATCAGCAGGTCGCAGTCCTCCAGCGCGGCCAGCGCAGCGGAACGCAACAGGTTGTGGGTGTCGGCGATCAGACCGATTTTCATGGCAGGCCCTCGGGCTGAGCGTGGCGCTGCCTGAGCGCCTGGGAAACACGGTTGCACACCGGCAATGGCGTACAACCCTCACCACCCTAGCCAACTTCTGGCCCGATGCTCAAGGCGTAGCGGTTGTGTGCCCGGCTCGCGGGTCGCTAGGGCTTCTAGCAAATAACAGCCTGATAATGAAAAAGCCCGGCGCTAGGCCGGGCTTTTGCTTGCAGCATGGGTGGCTTTTTACGGCACCAGTTTTTCTAGCAGCGCCTTGTCGCGCACCGCGCCCTTGTCGGCACTGGTGGCGAGCAGGGCGTAGGCCTTGAGCGCTGTGGTCACTTTACGTGGGCGGCTCTCGACCGGCTTCCAGCCTTTCTTGTCCTGCTCATGGCGGCGGTGAGAGATTTCCTCATCGCTGACCAGCAGGTTGATGGTGCGCTCGTGGATGTTGATCAGGATCTTGTCGCCTTCACGCACCAGGCCGATGGCGCCGCCGGCAGCAGCTTCCGGGGAGGCATGGCCGATGGACAGGCCGCTGGTGCCGCCGGAGAAGCGGCCGTCGGTGAGCAGGGCGCAGGCTTTGCCCAGCCCCTTGGACTTCAGGTACGAGGTCGGGTAGAGCATTTCCTGCATGCCCGGACCGCCTTTGGGGCCTTCGTAGCGGATGATGACGATATCGCCGGCCTGCACTTCGTCATTGAGGATGCCGCGCACGGCGCTGTCCTGGCTTTCGAAGATCTTCGCGCTGCCCTCGAATACATGGATGGATTCATCCACCCCGGCGGTTTTCACCACGCAGCCATCAAGGGCGATATTGCCGTAGAGCACGGCCAGGCCGCCCTCTTTCGAATAAGCATGCTCGACGCTGCGGATGCAGCCGTTTTCGCGGTCGTCATCCACCGTATCCCAGCGGGTGCTCTGGCTGAATGCGGTCTGGGTCGGGATGCCGGCTGGACCGGCGCGGAAGAAGGTGTGTACGGCTTCGTCATCGGTCTGGGTGATATCCCACTTGGTGATCGCATCGCCCATGGTCTTGCTGTGCACAGTCGGCAGATCGGTGTGCAGCAGACCGCCACGTGCTAAGGAGCCGAGGATGCTAATGACGCCGCCAGCGCGGTGGACATCTTCCATATGGTACTTCTGGATATTCGGTGCGACCTTGCACAGCTGCGGCACTACACGCGAAAGGCGGTCGATGTCGCGCAGGTCAAAATCGATTTCGGCTTCCTGGGCGGCGGCCAGCAGATGGAGGATGGTGTTGGTCGAACCGCCCATGGCGATGTCCAGCATCATGGCGTTTTCGAAGGCTTTGAAATTGGCGATATTGCGCGGCAGTACCGACTCGTCGCCTTCGCCGTAATAGCGTTTGCACAGCTCTACGATGGTCCGGCCGGCCTGCAGGAACAGCTGCTCGCGGTCGCTGTGGGTGGCCAGGGTCGAGCCGTTGCCTGGTAGCGAAAGGCCCAGAGCCTCGGTCAGGCAGTTCATCGAGTTGGCGGTGAACATGCCGGAGCACGAACCGCAGGTGGGGCAGGCGCTGCGCTCGTATTCGGCGACTTTTTCATCGCTGGCACTTTCGTCGGCCGCGATGACCATGGCGTCGACCAGGTCCAGGCCGTGGCTGGCCAGCTTGGTCTTGCCGGCTTCCATCGGCCCACCGGAAACGAAGATCACCGGGATGTTCAGGCGCAGGGCGGCCATCAGCATGCCGGGGGTGATCTTGTCGCAGTTGCTGATGCAGACGATGGCGTCGGCGCAGTGGGCGTTGACCATGTATTCGACGGAGTCGGCGATGATCTCGCGGCTCGGCAGCGAATAGAGCATGCCGTCGTGGCCCATGGCGATGCCGTCGTCGACGGCGATGGTGTTGAACTCCTTGGCCACGCCGCCGTGCTTCTCGATCTCGCGGGCGACCAGTTGGCCCATGTCCTTCAGGTGCACGTGACCGGGCACGAACTGGGTGAAGGAGTTGGCAACGGCGATGATCGGCTTCTTGAAGTCCTCGTCCTTCATCCCGGTAGCGCGCCACAGGGCGCGGGCACCGGCCATGTTGCGGCCGTGGGTAGAGGTTTTCGAGCGATAGTCAGGCATGGCGGTTCCTGCGGCTGATCAGGGAGCGAATAGGTCGTATGGTGAGCGGCGGCTGTGCCGGATGCGAACGGCAGATGGCCGTGCGTTCGGGAGAGGGCGGTAGGCGAGACGGGGTCACCGCTCGTTTGGCCCGTGCTCGTGGTCCTGCCAGGGGTGATTGGCTGTGCGCCCGATTCTACGCCCGCGGCCGCCGCCTAGCCAAGGTGCGCGTGATTGGCGGTGACGATCCACCTGCCGGCAACTGCTGCCTGCTAGGTGGTTCGCGAGTGTTGATGCGCGCCGTTTACGTCTGCAAGGTCATTCGTTGGTGTGATGCCGCTCATCCGCTTGCGACGTTTGGCTGACTGCAGACACGAGCACTGGGTCACGTAGGGTAATCGTTGCGGTATCGCCTCAGCAGGCGCACCGTCGTCGCCAGCGCTTGGCTTTATGCGCAGTCAGCCCCGATGCAGTGGATCGGGAAGCACTACGGCGACTCGTCCATAACGACAATAACGAGGAACCCATCGATGCTGAATTTCACACGCTCCAGTCTGGCAGCCGGTCTGCTGGCTCTTTCGGCCACTGCCCTTGCCGCGCCACTCCCGGATACGCCCGGCGCCCCGTTTCCGGTGGTCAGCAACTTTGACCGCAACGGTCCCTATGCCACCACCGACCGCAGCGAAGGCCCGAACTGCCGGGTATACCGACCCAGCACGCTTGGCCTGAATGGCGTTCGCCACCCGATCATTCTCTGGGGCAACGGCACGGGTACCGGGCCGTCGACCTATGCCGGGCTGCTGTCGCACTGGGCGAGTCACGGTTTTGTGGTCGCGGCCGCGGAAACCTCCAATGCCGGTTCCGGACGGGACATGATCGCCTGCCTCGATTACCTGGTGACGGAGAACCAAAGCACTTACGGCACCTACGCCGCCAAGCTCAATACCGGGCGCGTCGGCACCTCGGGGCACTCCCAGGGGGGTGGCGGTTCGATCATGGCCGGGCGCGACCAGCGGGTCCGGGTAACCGCTCCGATTCAGCCTTACACCATCGGCCTGGGGCACGAGGTGAGTTCGCAGCGTCAGCAGCAGGGTCCGATGTTCCTGATGTCCGGCGGTGGCGACACCATCGCGATTCCTTACCTGAATGCGCAGCCGGTGTATCAGCGGGCCAACGTGCCAGTGTTCTGGGGTGAGCGCCGCCTGGTCAGTCACTTCGAACCGGTCGGCAGTGGCGGTGAATACCGCAGCCCGACAACGGCCTGGTTCCGTTACCACTTGATGGACGACCAGAGCGCCCGCGGCACCTTCTATGGCAGCCGTTGCAGCCTGTGCACCAGCTTCCAGTGGACGACGCAGCGCAAGGGCATTCAGTAGTAAGCGACGCTCCCCGCCCAGTGGGCGGGGTTTTCAGTTGGGCAGTTCGATACCGCGCAACCGCTCGGCGCGGCGACGCAGCAGCTCGAGGGTCACCAGCAGGGCGATCGATACCAGGATCAGCAGCGTGGCGATGGCCAGGATGCTCGGGTTGATCTGCTCGCGCAGGCCCGAGAACATCTGTCGCGGAATGGTGCGTTGCTGCGGCCCCGCCATGAACAGAATCACCACCACTTCGTCGAACGAGGTGATAAAGGCGAACAGCGCGCCGGAGATCACGCCGGGGCGAATCAGCGGCATGATGATGTCGAAGAACACCCGCAGCGGCGTCGCGCCGAGGTTCAGCGCGGCGCGCGCCAGGCTGTAGTCGAAGCCGGTCAGGGTGGCGGTCACGGTGATGATCACGAACGGCGTGCCCAGCGCCGCGTGGGCGATGATCACGCCGAAGTAATTGCCGGCCAGGCCCAGGTCCGAATAGAAAAAGAACATGCCGGCGGCGGTAATGATCAGCGGCACGATCATCGGCGACAGCAGCAGTGCGGTGATCAGCCGGCGCATCGGCATGTCGTCGCGGGCCAGGCCCACGGCGGCGCAGGTGCCCAGCACCGTGGCAATCAGGGTCGCGCAAATGCCGATGAAAAAGCTGTTCTTGATCGCCAGCAGCCACTTGTCGTCGTTGAGGATGGCGCTGTACCAGCGCAGCGAATAGGCCTCTGGCTGCAGGGTGAGCATGCCTTCGGTGAAGCTGAAGAACGGCTCGACGTTGAACGACAGCGGGATGATTACCAGGATCGGCAGGATCAGAAACAGCAGCACCAGCCAGGAGCTGGTCTTCAGCAGCCAGGCGCCGAGGTGGTGCCAGAAGCCGTAGTAGGCGGGAATTTTGCTCATGGTCAGCCCAGTTTGATGTTGCTGGCGCCGACGAAGCGGTCGTACAGCCAGTACAGCACGAGAATCAGCCCGAGCAGCAGCGAGCCCAGCGCGGCGGCCAGCTCCCAGTTGTTCGAACGCTGCATGTGGAAGGCGATGATGTTGCTGATCATCTGCCCATCGGTGCCGCCGACTAGCGCCGGGGTGATGTAGTAGCCGACCGAGATGATGAACACCAGCAACGCGCCGGCGCTCAGCCCCGGCAGGGTCATCGGGAAATAGATGCGGGCGAACGCCGGTAGCGGCCGAGCGCCGAGCGACAGCGCGGCGCGCAGGTAGCTGGGATCGATGCCGCGCATGACGCTGTACAGCGGCAGAATCATGAACGGCAGGAGAATATGGGTCATCGCCACCACCGTAGCGAACGAGGTGTAGAGCATCTCGAAGGGTTGGCCGATCACGCCAATGCCGAGCAGGAAGGAGTTGATCACCCCGTTGGTCTGCAGCAGCGCGATCCAGGCGGTCGTACGTACCAGCAGCGATGTCCAAAACGGTAACAGCACCAGTACCAGCAACAGGTTCGCACGATTCGCCGGCAGGCCGGCCAGGTAGTAGGCGAGCGGGTAGCCGAGCAGGGCGCAGAACAGAGTGATGACCAGCGCCATGGTCAATGTCTTCGAGTACAGCTGCAGGTAGATCTGGGTGTCTTCGCGCACCTGAATCCCTTGTTCGGGATGCAGTTCGAGGTCCAGTGCGGTCAGGTAATAGTCGTAGGTGTACGCTTTACCCGCCCGCTGAATGGCGAACCACACTTCGGGTTTGCTCCAGTTGCGATGAGCGTCGAGCAGGGTTTGCGCGCCTCGCGCGTCGAGCTGTTGCGCATCGAGTCGGCCCACCTTGCGGGCGCTGGACTTGACCACGCTGGACATGCCGGTGAAGGCGCGGTTGAACTCTTCCGCCAGTTTGCCGGACAGGCGCTCTTTGGCCAGGCCGTTCAGTTCCCGGGCGAAGACGCTCAGGGTCTGTTGATCAGGTAGAGCCTCGCCTTCCCAGCGTTCGAGCTCGCTCAGGGTCAGCGGAATCAGTTCCGCCACCGTTGGGTGATGGACGCTGCGCCAGAGCATGCTGGCGATGGGCGCGACGAAGGTCAGCAGGATAAACAGCAGCAGTGGCACGACGAACAGAAAGGCGGTCAGGCGCTTCCTGTTGCGGGCGCTGGAGGCTTGGCTGGCTTCGGTAGACGTGAGGGAGGACAAGGCGTTACTCCGAAAATCCTGCCCCCTCTCCCGCAGGAGAAGGGGCATGGCGGGTTACTTCAACAGCCACTCGTTGAATTTCTCACCGAGGGATTCGCCGTAGTCGGCCCAGAACTCCGAGCCGGCCTGGATGCCTTTATCCAGGTGAGCGGTCGGCAGGTGGGGCGTCGCGGTCTGGTCAGCCAGAGGCATGGAGGATTTGCGGGTCGGGCCGTAGGCCACATCTGGCATGCCGGCCAGCGGCGTGGAGCCGGTGGCATAGGCAATGAATTTCAGTGCCAGGTCCTTTTTCGGCGAGCCTTTGACGATGGCCCAGGCATCCAGGTCATAAACGTGGCCGTCCCAGACGATCACGAACGGCTTGTTCTCCTGGCGGATGGCGTCATAGAAACGGCCATTGGCCGACTGCACCAGCACCGCGCCGCCGTCATTGAGCAGCTGCGGCGCCTGGGACCAAGAGTCGAACCAGACGATGTCGTCCTTGATGGTGGCCAGCTTGTCGAAGGCGCGCTGTTGGCCTTCGGGTGTCGACAGCACTTCATAGACGTCCTTCGGTGCTACGCCATCGGCCATCAGTGCCCATTCCATGTTGACCTGCGGGCGCTTGCGCATTGCACGCTTGCCGGGGATTTTGGCGGTGTCGAAAAAGTCGTTGATCGAGGCTGCCTTGGTGTCGCCGATGGTCTTCTCGTTGTAGGCGAACACCACGGACCAGACGATGTTACCGACGGCGCAATCGCTGGCCAGGGCTTCAGGAATGAAGTCTTTCTCGGCGGCAACACCGTCGATGCCAGGGGGCAGGATGTCCCTTGGGATGCTTTCCAGCAGGCCCTCGGAGCAGGCGCGCTCAAGGTCAATGACCTCGAAGTCGACCACGTCCCACTGGATATTGCCCGATTCGACCTGAGCCTTGATTTCGGCTACACCGCCGGTGTAATCCTCGAACAGCACCTTGTGGCCGGTTTCTTTCTGGAAGGGATCAATCACGTGCTTCTGCTGGGCAGCCCCGTAGGAGCCACCCCATGACACGACTGTCAGGGTTTCCTCGGCGCTGGCGGCGAAACTTGCCGTGCCTAGGGCTGCTGCGAGGACAAAGGTGGAAAAGCGGGTGGTCAGTGCTTTAGCCATTTGCTGTGCTCCATTGCTTCTGGTTATCAGGCTGTTGAAAAACTACCTAGTTGCCTCAGCGGCCTGTTTGGGGTCAGGGTGCGGTGACGGTGGGGCGATCCAGCGCCTGGCTGTCCTGCGGCAACCAGGCCAGGGCGATTTCCTGCTTGGCATTCAATTGCGGGGCGCTGCTGTCGTTCATGTTCTTCACCACCAGCTCGCTGCCATCGGCGGTTTCGAAGTGGTAACGAATGTATTCGCCGACGTAATGGCGGGTGACGAAGCGCGCCATGACCTGGTTCCCGGCACTGCCGAGACGGTTGGTGAACGTGAGCTTTTCCGGGCGTATTGACACCGTGGTCGGCAGGCCGACTTCGGTGCAATTGGCCTTGAGTGAACTGACCACCGCGCCATCGTCCAGGCGAACCTGCACGGTGTCGGCGCCAACCGATTCGATCACGCCCTTGAGCTTGTTGCTCTCGCCGATAAAGTCGGCAACGAACAGGTTCGCCGGGCGCTCGTAAAGCACATGGGGCGGTGCGCATTGCTGGACGATGCCGTTGTTGAACACGGCGATGCGGTCGCTCATGGTCAGCGCTTCGGTCTGGTCGTGGGTTACGTAGATCACGGTGAAACCGAGCTGCTCATGCAGGCGCTTGATCTCGAACTGCATCTGCTCGCGCAGCTTTTTGTCCAGGGCGCCCAGGGGTTCGTCCATCAGCACGATGTCGGGGGCAAAGATCAGCGCGCGAGCCAGGGCGACACGCTGGCGCTGGCCACCGGAAAGTTGGCCGGGGAAGCGATTGCCGAAATCCAGCAGCTCGACCAGCGACAGGTATTCGTCGACCTTGGCGCGAATCACGTCCTTGGGCTGCTTACGGATCTTCAGCGGGTAGGCCAGGTTTTCGCGCAGGGTCATGTGCGGAAACAGCGCGTATTGCTGGAACACCATGCCGATGTTGCGCTGGTAGGGCGCGATGCTGGTGACCGAACGCCCGTTGATCAGGATCTCGCCGCTGGTCACGTCCTCGAACCCGGCGAGCATCATCAAACAGGTGGTCTTGCCTGAGCCGGAGGGGCCGAGCAGGGTAATGAACTCGCCCTTGGCCACATCCAGGTTGAAATCCTTGACCACCAGGTTCTTGTGGTCATAGGTCTTCTTAACATTGGTGAATTGCAGGAACGGTTTGTCCCCAGCCTGGTCAGCCATACCCCTCCCCAACATGCTCTTTAAACAGACGCTCGGCTTGTGGCCCGGCCTGACTGCTTGAACCAGCTAACCCGATCCATGTGCGCCGGGTCGCTTATTAGAAGCTGATATCAGGCAAACCCTGTGCCAGCTAGGCGCAACGAGCTGGAGCGGGTCCAGCCCGTGGCTGCAAGCCTAGTCCAGATTGGGAGGAGCGTTGCGAGGGTGTGGGAACAGGTAACACTGGAGAAGGGAAAGGCACCTGCCGACACGCACTCGGCAGGTGCGGATTGCTCAACTGTTGGGCAGCAGGCGAACGGTCAGGCTCTTGATATAGCGGGTTTCGACAATGGCGGGATGTACCGGATGATCCGGGCCCTGGGCGCCGCGCTCGAGCAGCTGGATATTGCGGTCCAGATGGCGGGCGCTGGTCAGCAGGATGTTCTGCAGGTCATCCTCGGGGAGGTGCATCGAGCAGGAAGCGCTGACCAGAATGCCGTCCTTGCTGAGCAGGCGCATGGCTTGCTCGTTGAGACGGCGATAGGCGGCTTCGCCGTTTTTCAGGTCTTTCTTGCGCTTGATGAATGCGGGCGGATCGGCGATCACCACATCGAAGCGCTCTTCGGCGTTTTTCAGTTCTTTCAGCGCGGCAAATACGTCGCCCTCGATACAGGCAACCTGCTCGGACAAACCATTCAGCGCGGCGTTGCGCTCGACGCCGTCGAGGGCGAATGACGAGGCATCGACGCACATCACTTCGCTCGCGCCGAAGGCTGCGGCCTGTACACCCCAACCGCCGATATAGCTGAACAGATCCAGCACACGTTTGCCTTTGACGTACGGCGCCAGGCGCGCACGGTTCATGCGGTGGTCGTAGAACCAGCCGGTTTTCTGCCCCTCGATCACCGGCGCTTCGAACTTCACGCCGTTCTCTTCTAGCGCGACCCACTCGGGCACCACGCCGAACGCGGTGGTGACATAGCGCTCCAGGCCTTCGGCATCACGGGCGGCGGAGTCGTTCTTGAGCAGGATGCCACTTGGCTTGAGCACCTGGATCAACGCGGCCAGTACGTCGTCCTTGTGCCGCTCCATCGCGGCGGAGGCTAGCTGCACCACCAGCACGTCGAAGAAACGGTCCACCACCAGCCCCGGCAACAGGTCGGAGTCGCCGTACACCAGGCGATAGCAGGGCTTATCGAACAGCCGCTCGCGCAGCGACAGCGCGACGTTGAGGCGATGCACCAGCAACGACTTGTCCAGCACATGGCTGACGTCACGCGACAGCAGTCGCGCGCAGATCAGGTTGTTGGGGCTGAGCGCAACTATGCCCAGTGGCTTGCCGCCAGCCGCTTCGAGAATCGCCTGATCGCCAGCGGCGAAGCCTGCGAGAGGCGTGGCGGCGACATCGATCTCGTTGCTGTAGACCCACAGGTGGCCGGCGCGCAGGCGTCGATCGGCGTTGGCTTTAAGGCGCAGGCTGGGCAGGGACATGGGTGGGTGCTCCGAAAAAAGAGCGGGAGTATAACAAAGCCGCAACGCCCGACGGTGCGAGCACGGTGCACCGCCGCGCGTTGCGCCCGTACCTTGGCTAGGCGGCGAGCGCCTCGATCAGCTTCTTGTTGAACGCCGGGATATCGTCCGGCTTGCGGCTGCTGATCAGCTGGCCATCGACCACCACCTCCTGATCGACCCAGTTGGCGCCGGCATTCTTCAGGTCATCGGTGAGCGATGGCCAGCTGGTCATGGTCTTGCCCTTGACCAGATCGGTCGACGCGAGAATCCAGGCGCCATGGCAGATCACGGCAATGGTCTTGTTGGCGCGGGCGGCATCCTTGACCAGTTTCTGGGCCAGTTCGTCCATGCGGATGGTGTCGGAGTTGACCACTCCGCCGGGCAGCACGATGGCGTCGTAGTCCTCGATGCGGGCGCTATCGAATGTGGTGTCTACGGTGAAGGTGTCGGCAGGCGTGGTGTGGTTCCAGCCGGTCACTCCGCCGGCTTTCGCGGAGACGATATCAGCGGTGGCGCCGGCCTGTTCCAGGGCCTGTTTCGGCCCGGTCAACTCGGCCTGCTCGAAGCCGTCGGTGACCAGCAGGGCAACGCGTTTACCTTTGAGGGAGTTGCTCATGGAAAAACCTCCTTACCTGGGTAAATGAGAAATCGGTCTGTTAAAGGTCCGACCCGTCAGGCGGTGAAAGTTCAGGTAAAAGGACCAAGCGCGTTTTGCCGACAACTGGGTAAACTGAGTGCTTCAGTCTCTCGCTGCGACCACCATGGACATCGAACTTACCGCCGAACAAATCCAGAAGGTTCTGCAGGGCATCAGCGTCCCTCCGCAGCCGCAGATCATGGTGGATCTGCAGATGGAGCAGTACATGCCCAATCCCGATCTGCAGGCGATCGCCACCCTGATCAGCCAGGATCCGGGCTTGTCCGGCGCGCTGCTGAAGATCGTCAACTCGCCGTATTTCGGTTTGTCGAGCAGGGTCAGCTCGATCCAGCGGGCGGTCACGCTGCTGGGCAGTCGTTCGGTGATCAACATGGTCAACGCGCTGTCGATCAAGGGCGAGATGAGCGATGAAACCATCGTCACGCTCAACCGCTTCTGGGACACCGCCCAGGACGTTGCCATGACCTGCATGGTGCTCGCCCGGCGTATCGGTAGCGAGGCGGTGGACGAGGCCTACAGCCTAGGGTTGTTCCATAACTGCGGTATCCCGCTGATGCTCAAGCAGTTTCCCAACTACATCAGCGTGATGGAGGAGTCCTACGCCAGCGCTGGCGATGAGCGCCGCGTGGTGGACACCGAAAACCGTCTGCTCAACACCAACCATGCGGTGGTGGGCTATTTCACGGCCAAGTCGTGGAACCTGCCGCTGCACCTGTGCGAGGCCATCGCCAACCACCACAACGCATTGGCGATTTTCGCAGACGACACCGTGGGTGACGTTCAGTTGAAAACCCAGCTGGCCATTCTGAAAATGGCCGAGCACATCTGCCGCTGTTACCAGGTACTGGGCAATCAGGACGAGGATCACGAGTGGCGCAGCATCGAAACGCTGGTGCTGGAGTATGTCGGCCTGTCGGAATACGACTTCGAATATTTGAAGGAAAGCATTCGCGAACTTGGCGCTGCCTGACTAGGGGCGCGAGCCTGACTCGTTCGCCGAATGCCTTCCTGCTAAGCTGGCCGCCGCCTGCCGCCCAGCCCTGATTGAAGCCCTATGCCTGAACTCCCTGAAGTCGAAACCACCCGCCGTGGCATTGCCCCGCACCTCGAAGGTCAGCGCGTCAGTCGGGTGATAGTGCGCGAGCGCCGGCTGCGTTGGCCGATTCCGGAAGATTTGGATATCTGCCTGTCCGGGCAGCGTATCGAGTGCGTCGAGCGGCGCGCCAAGTACCTGCTGATCAAGGCCGAGACCGGCAGCCTGATCAGCCATCTGGGCATGTCCGGCAGTCTGCGGTTGGTCGAGGCGGGCCTGCCGGCCGCCAAGCACGAGCACGTCGATATCGAGCTGGAGTCGGGATTGGCGCTGCGCTATACCGACCCGCGGCGTTTCGGCGCGCTGCTGTGGAGCAGCGATCCGCTGGGCCATGTGTTGCTCAGCAAGCTCGGGCCCGAGCCCCTGACCGCCCTGTTCGATGGCGAGCGCCTTTATCAGCTGTCGCGCGGGCGAGCGATGGCGGTCAAGCCGTTCATCATGGACAACGCAGTGGTGGTCGGCGTAGGCAATATCTATGCAAGCGAAGCGCTGTTCGCGGCGGGCATCGACCCGCGCCGAGAGGCCGGTTCGCTGTCGCGGGCGCGTTATGTAAAGCTGGCGCTGGAGATCAAGCGAATCCTCGCTTACGCGATCGAACGTGGCGGCACCACGCTGCGCGACTTCGTGGGTGGCGATGGTCAGCCGGGTTACTTCCAGCAGGAATTGTTCGTTTATGGCCGCGGCGGTAAATTCTGCAAGCAGTGCGGTGCCACCCTGCGCGAACTCAAGTTGGGTCAACGCGCCAGCGTGTATTGCCCGCGCTGCCAGCGCTGAATCGCAGCGCGTCTATCCAGCTACCGAGGTTCAGATGTCCGGTAATTACCTGCCCCGTAACCGTGCGGCCGAGTGGCTGGGGCGTGCCGTGCTTGGCCTGCTTGGCTGGCGCGTGGAAGGCCAGCTCCCTGCACTCGACAAGTTTGTCGCAATTGGCGCCCACCACACCTCCAACTGGGATTTCGTGATTTTCATCGCGCTGAAGTTCGTGCTGCGGGTGAATGTCTGCTGGTTCGGCAAGCACAGCATTTTCCGCTGGCCGTTCGGTCGGCTTATGCGCCGGTGCGGCGGCATTCCGATCCGCCGCGGCCAGCAGGACAATACCGTGGAGCAAGCGGTGCAGGCGTTCGCCGAACACCGCGAGTTCATCCTGGTGCTATCGCCCGAAGGCACGCGCAAAAAGGTCGAGCGCTGGAAGATGGGCTTCTACCATATCGCGCTGGGCGCGCGCGTTCCGGTGCTGCTTGCCGCTCTGGACTACGCTAACAGGCGCGTGTTTATCGGCCCGGTGTTCTGGCCAAGCGGCGATGTGGCTGCTGATCTCGCGCGGATACTTGAGTTTTACCGGCCGTTTATCCCGAAAAAACCTGAATACGCCTTTTATGGCGATTGACGGCCGTCACGCTGACAATTGTCAGAGCGCTGTTATAGTTACCTGCACTGCTTCCTCTAATAGCTGAAGGATCGCCCCATGAAAGTGTTTCGCTCAACCGCTGTCGTCCTGGCACTGTCCACTGGCTTGCTGGCAATGCCGGCGCATGCAGAAGTGGTTCAGCAAAACTCTAGCGGCGATCCCCTGTACACCGCCGATGCGCCGAAAGCGTATTCAATGATGGGTGATCTGCTGATTGCTCGGCCGCTGCTGATTGGCGCCACGGTACTGGGCGCTGCGGCATTTGTCGTCAGCCTGCCGTTTACCGCTGCTGGCGGCAATGTCGGTGAAGCCGGCAAGGCATTGGTCGTTGAGCCGGGCAAGGCCGCCTTCGTGCGCTGCCTTGGCTGTACCACCAGCGGCTACAAGAAAGACTGATAGCTGATACGGCATGGGCGCATTCGCGTGCGCCCTTGCAGCAGTGGCTCTGACCGGGCTACCGCCATTCCTTATGGCCGTTCGGGCCAATTCGTTGCACCCCTACCTTGCTCGTACCGATACCGCGCGGATCGCTAGCAGCGCTTACCCGATCGTTGCGTTTGTCCCACCACAGCACCTGCTGATTGCCATAGCGTCGTGTCAGCGCCTTGAGCTGATGTCCCCGCGCCTCAAGTGCCGTGACCTGCTCCGGGGTAAAAGTGCCCGGTTCATGCTCGATCAGATCGGGCCGGAACTGGTGGTGATAGCGACCGACCGCGGGCCAGCGCTCGATCGGCTGGCCATCCAGGTATTCGAGAATGGCGAGCAGCACCATGCTCGGGATGCGGCTACCGCCCGGCGTGCCGAAGCTGGCGAACTCATCGGCGCTTTCGATAAAGGTTGGGCTCATGCTCGACAACGGGCGCTTGCCGGCGGCGATCGCATTTGCATGGCTGCCCGCCAGGCCATAGGCATTGGCACCCTGCACGTCGGCGGCGAAGTCATCCATTTCGTCGTTGAGCAGCACACCGGTGCCGGGCACGGTAAAAGCCGCGCCGAATGGCAGGTTGATCGAGAGGGTGGCCGCGACGGCATTGCCTTCAGCATCCAACACCGAAAAATGGGTGGTGTGGTTGCCCTCATGCCACGCGCCGGCGGCTGGCAGGCTGTCGCTGGAGGTCGCGCGTTGCAGGTCGATGCTGCTGACCAGTTGTTGCAGATAAGCCGGCGCCAGCAGCTTGCTCAGTGGATTGGCGATGAAGTCCGGATCGCCCAGCAGGCCGCGGTCGCGGTAGGCGCGGCGCAGGGTTTCCACCACCAGATGAGTGCGTTGCACGGCGTCGGCCTTTCGCCAGGGCAGTTGCTCCAGCATCAGCAGGCTTTGCCCCAGCGCCAGGCCGCCGGCCGATGGCGGCGGTGCGCTGATCAGTTGACGTCCTTCGGCAAGCGCCACACGCAGCGGCTCGCGCTCGACGATCCGGTATTCGGCCAGGTCCTGCAGCGACCAAATGCCGCCTGCGGCGCGCACGCCCTTGACCAGTTGCTCCGCCAGTTCGCCGGCGTAGAAACCCTTGTGGCCGTCGGCAGCCAGACGTTCGAGGGTGCGGGCCAGCTCAGGTTGGCGCAACAAGCCGAACTCAGCGGGAATCTCGCCTTTATCGAGGAAGATGCGCGCAGTTTCCGGGTCGTCGCGCATGGCTGCCAGGCGCCACTCGGCGCGTTCGCGGTATACCCGATCAATGCTCACGCCGCTGCGTGCCAGGCGGATCGCCGGCGCCAGCGAGTCGCGTAAAGGCAGCTTGCCGAAACGCTCGGCCAGTTGCACCAGTGCGGCCGGCAAGCCGGGGATGGCCGCCGCCAGTGCGCCGTTCAATGAAAGCTGTTTCTGTACCTCGCCATCGACCTTGTACAGGTCGGCATCCGCCGCCAGGGGCGCGCGTTCGCGGGCATCGAGAAAGCGGTAGACGGGTTGCGGACCCGCTTCACGCAACAGGAAGAAGCCGCCTCCGCCAAGCCCCGAGCCATAAGGCTCGACCACGGCCAGGGCGGCACTGATGGCTACGGCCGCATCGAATGCGTTGCCGCCCAGGGCCAGGGTTTCCTGGCCTGCGACTGTTGCGGCAGGGTGGGCGCTGGCAATGGCGGAACGATCAGGGTGTTCGCCAGCCTGCAGGCCAACGGCAAACAGCAGGCACACGCTGGCGAGCAGGTGCCTGAAGAGCGGAGCGTGACTCCAACGGCGCATTGGTCAGGCCTTGCCGGTGATGATCAGGTACTTCTGCATCAGCTCATCCTTGCTTTCGACGTTGCCTTCATCCAGCGGAATGCAGTCGACCGGGCACACCTGCTGGCATTGCGGCTCGTCGTAATGGCCAACGCATTCAGTACACAGGTTGGGGTCGATCACGTAGATCTCCTCGCCCTGCGAGATCGCGGCATTGGGGCATTCAGGCTCGCAGACGTCGCAGTTGATGCAGTCGTCGGTGATGATCAGGGACATTGAATAACCACTCCTGCTGCAGGCGCATGCCGCAGCGTTGGAAAACGCGTGAAGTCGATGCGGCAAATTGTGCCGCATCGAGGCTTGGCATGCACGCGGTTGCCCGGGCCGTTCAGCTCAGCCCTTGAAGCGCTGGTGCAGCGCGGCGGCCACGGCCGGGTGGACGAAGTTGGAGATATCGCCGTCCAGGGCCGCGATTTCACGCACCAGGGTGGACGAGATAAAGGAGTATTTTTCCGACGGGGTGAGGAACAGGCTTTCCACATCCGGCGCCAACTGACGGTTCATGTTGGCCAGCTGGAATTCGTATTCGAAGTCCGACACCGCGCGCAACCCGCGCAGCAGCACGTTGGCGCCCTGTTCTTTGGCGAAGTGCGCGAGCAGCGTGGAAAAGCCCACCACCTCGACATTGGGCAGATGCTTGGTCACTTCCCGCGCCAACGCCACGCGTTGCTCCAGGGGAAACAGCGGATTCTTCTTCGGGCTGGCGGCTACCGCGATGATCACGCTGTCGAACAGTCGCGAGGCGCGTTCGACCAGGTCGCCATGGCCCTTGGTGATGGGGTCGAAGGTGCCTGGGTATAACACTCGATTCATCGTGACATCCTGGCGGGTCCGTTTGGGAGTCGGATGGTAGCGCAGCAGTTCTCTGCGGCCAAGTCGAGCCGCCGGTCAGGCTTTGCCGCGAGCCAGGAAATACAGCAGCGCCGCGACGACCAGGCAGGCCAGCGCCACCCAGTCAGCGATCACCACGCGGCGCAGCGCCTCGTTGTAGCCGGGGCTGCTCCATGCCAGAACAAGAAAGCTGAGCACGCTGACCAGTCCGCCGAGCAATGCGATGGGTTGCAGCGCTGGGCGCAGCGCCGCGTATAGCAAAAACAGGCCAAGCAGGCCGAACAGCACGGCGCGGCTGCGCATCAGGATCAACAGGTTGGGCTCTTGGAACGCCAGCCCATAGAGGGTGGTCAGCCGTTCTGCACCGAGCACGCCGCTGAGCGGCAGCAGGTGGATGATCCCGGCGATGATCAACAGTGCTGAAATGACCTTCTGCATAACGTGCTTCCGCAACCTCGTTTAGGCGTTGAGCCGTTCCGCCAGTTGGCTGGCCAGCTTGGCGCTGAAGCTGTAGACCGACATCTGCGGATTGGCGCCGATGCTGGTGGGGAACAGCGAGCCGTCGTGGATCGACAGGTTGCTTAACTGATGGTGCCGGCCGAGGCTGTCGGTGACCGCCAGTTGCGGGTCTTCACCCATCGCGCAGCCGCCCATGACGTGCGCGCTGCCCAGGCGGGTGCGATAGATCTCCAGCGGCAGGCTGTCGATCAGGGTCTTGGCTTCGCCCAGGGTTTTCACATAGCCGGCGTCGGCATGCAGCGGCAGCACCGCCTTGGCGCCCGCGGCGAACTGGATCTCGGCCATGCTGTGGAATGCCCGGCGCACGCCGTCCCAGGTGTAGTCGGTCATCCGGTAATCGAGCACCGGGCTGCCATCGCCGCGCAGTTCCACAGTGCCTTCCGCGCTGTCCGGGTGGAAGCCGTCGCGCAGCAGGGCGAGCATGACGTTGGTATTGGGCAGTTGCTCCATGCGCATGGCGTTGTCGATGCCGAAGCGGCCGAGCAGGGTAGTGGTCAGTGCCGGCTGCAGCGGCGGCACTTCCAACTTGTAGGAGAGCTGGCCGGTGGCGCCGTCATTCCACTGGAAGTGGTCGGAGTAGACCGACTGGGGTGCGCCATAGAACGGGTTGATGACCTGCTCGAACTGCGCGGCGGAAAAATTCACCAAGTGCAGGAACGTGCGCTTGCCGGTGCGCCCGTGTGGATCAGGCGCGTCGGAGCGCAACAGCAGGCCGGGGGTGTTGATGCCGCCGCCGGACAGCACGTAATGCTTGGCCTTGACCAGGATCTTGCGACCGTTGGGCGCGACGCTGCGCTCGTCCATGCCCAGGCATTCGATGCCGCTGACGCGGTCACCGTCGAACAGCAGACGTTGGGCGCGGGCCAGATAAAGCAGCTCGCCGCCTTTTTCCAGGGTGGCGGGAATAGTCGTGACCAGCATCGATTGTTTGGCGTTGGTCGGGCAGCCCATGCCGCAATAACCCAGGTTCCAGCAGCCGGCGACATTGCGCGAAATCACGTTCCACTCGTAGCCGAGCTTGTCGCAGCCGCTGCGCAGTACATCGTTGTTGGCGTTCGGCGGAACCGCCCATGGCGCAACGCCGAGGCGCTTTTCCATGCGCTCGAACCAGGGCAGCATCTCCGCCTGACTGAAGCCTTGAATGCCGTATTCGCTGGCCCAGTGTTCGAGGGTCGGAGTCGGTGTGCGGAAGGTCGCGGTCCAGTTGATCAAGGTGGTGCCGCCAACCGCGCGGCCCTGCATGATGGTGATCGCGCCGTCCTTGCTCATCCGCCCGATGCCCTCCTGATAGAGGTTGGCGTAGGCCTGATCCTCCATCATCTTGAAGTCGCTGCTGGTTTTCAGTGGGCCTTCTTCGATCAGCAGCACCTTGAAACCCGCCGCGCTGAGAATTTCGGCCGTGGTACCGCCGCCCGCCCCGCTGCCGACGATGGCGACGTCCGCTTCGAGGGTCAGGTCGTTATCCAGGCGCGAGCCGTTGTGGGTTTTCCAGCCGCGGGCGAGGCCTTCGGCGAACAAATCGGGTACAGGCATGCTTCTTCCTCGATGGCCGCTGAATCCGTGCGTCGCTCGCTGCGGCTCAGGCGTCTCTTATTGATCTTGTTTGAAATACAAGCGGCTCAGACCGTCGGCGGGCCGGGATAGCCGCAATGCGCCCAGGACTCGCTGCGGCTGTACCAGCTCATCATCACCAGTTGCAGCAGCGAGGCGTGGCCCATGTTCAGCAGGGCGATCGAGCTGTTCTGCCAGCGCGAGAGGAAGGCGCGCACATCTTCGCTCGAGGCCTTTTCCCAACTGCCCCACACCCCGGTCAGCGGGCCACGGGTCACCGGCATGGCGAGCACGTCGAACAGTTGCACAGTGAGCTTGAGCATTTCCGGTGACAGGTGATTCAGGCTGTAATCCAGGCTTTGGATGGTGCCCGCGACGGCTTTGGGCATCGCCTGCGGAGTGACTGCACCTTCGAGCATCACCGGAATCAGCGCATTGAGAAGGGGCAGGTCGGACTCACGAAGCACCGCAAAGCCGGCCTGCGGCGTGCTCGCCGAACAGCCGCTGAGCGTGGCAGTCAGCCCGGCGGTGGCGAGAAAAGCCGTGCCCATCACGCCGATTTTCAGCAGGTTGCGCCGCGACAGGGTCGGCGCAGCAACGGTGGTGTCGGTCATTGTTGTTATCACCCGTAGTGTTGTCGCCAATGCAAAAGGTGTAAGCGCGCCGCTGCCGGCGCGCGGTGCGCCAGCGAATTAACGCACGAACAATTTATAGATCAGCTTCTGCATGGCCTTGCCGTACGGCGGGTAGATCAGCTTGGCGGCGTTGAAGCGCTGCTTGATAAACACCCCCTTGGCCTTGCTGAAGGTGAGAAAACCCTCGTGGCCGTGGTAATGGCCCATGCCGGACGGGCCGACGCCGCCGAACGGCATGTCGTCCTGGGCCACATGCAGCAGCGTGTCGTTCAGGCACACGCCGCCGGAGTGGGTTTCATGCAGCACGCGGTTCTGCTCGCGCTTGTCATAGCCGAAGTAATAGAGCGCCAGCGGGCGGGCGCGCTGGTTGATATAGGCGAAGGCGTCCTCGATGCGCTCGTACGGCACGATGGGCAGCAGGGGGCCGAAGATTTCGTCCTGCATGACGCGCATGTCGTCGTTGACGTTCAGCAGCACGCTGAAAGGCATGCGTCGGCCTTGGCCCTGGTCGAACAGCGAAATGACCGTTGCGCCTTTGCTTTCGGCATCTTTCAAATAGCCGTTCAGACGCTGTTGCTGGCGCTCGTTGATGATCGCGGTGTAATCCGGGTTGTCCTGCAATTGCGGGTAGAAGCCGCGCACCACCTGGCGATAGGCCTCGACGAAGCCCTGCACGCGTTCCTTGGGCACCAGCACGTAATCGGGCGCCACGCAGGTCTGGCCGGCGTTCATGGTCTTGCCGAAGGCAATCCGTTCGGCGGCGTCCGCCAGTGGCACGTCGGCGGAAACGATGGCCGGTGATTTACCGCCCAGCTCCAGGGTAACCGGCGTCAGGTTTTCCGCTGCGGCGCGCATCACGTGCTTGCCGATACTGGTGGCGCCGGTGAACAGGAGGTGATCGAACGGCAGTTTGGAGAAGGCCATGCCGACTTCCGCTTCGCCCAGCACCACGGTGACCAGGTCCTCCGGGAAGACCTTGGCGAGCAGGTCCTTGATCAGCTGCGAAGCGGCCGGGGTCGATTCGCTCATCTTGATCATCACCCGGTTACCGGCCGACAGCGCGCCCACCAGCGGACCGATGGCGAGAAACAGCGGGTAATTCCAGGGCACGATCACGCCGACCACCCCAAGCGGCTGGTAGATGACCTTGGCCGAGGCTGGCATGAACTGCATGCCGACGCTGCGACGCGAGGGTTTCATCCATTTCTTGATGCGCTTGGTCGCGTAGTGAATGCCATGCAGGCTGGGCATGATCTCGGCGATCAGGGTTTCATCGGCGGAGCGGTTGCTGAAGTCCTGATTGATCGCCTGGATCAAGCTGTCGCGCTCGTTGCTGAGCAGCTCGGCCAGGGCTTTCAGCCACATGATGCGCTGTTCGGCAGAAGGCATCGGGTTGGCCTGAAATGCCTGGCGCTGGCGGGCGAAGCTCGTCTCGAGCTGGCTGATCTGCTGCTGATTCTGCTGCAGGCTTTGTTCTAGATAAGCGACGTCGGCAACCATGTTTAGCTCCTTGGCGATCCAGCGGAGTCAGTGCGGCCAGGGGCGTGCAATGGCGTCCGTTACGGTGTGCTGGATTTTTAGAGCAATTGCTCTAATCTGTCAAATGGCATTCGCGGGCGGCACCGGTTGTGTGTGCTGGTCGCTATCGATCGCGTCCTTTAACGCGGTCCGGATATCAGCCGGCAGGTTTCTCCGTGTACCTTTGCGCAATTGATCAAGATACGAGTCGTGTATGGCGTCCCCTCCGAAAACCCGCGAGCGCATCATCCAAGCCAGCCTGGAGCTGTTCAACGCCCAGGGCGAACGCAGCGTCACCACCAATCACATTGCCGCGCACCTGGGGATTTCCCCCGGCAACCTGTACTACCACTTCCGTAACAAGCAGGCGATCATCGCCGAACTGTTCGCCCAGTACGAAAGCCAGGTCAACGCCTTCCTGCGCCGCCCTGCGCGCGCGCTGACGGTGGAGGACAAGACCTTTTACCTGGAGGCGCTGCTCGCCGCGATGTGGCACTACCGCTTTCTTCATCGCGACCTGGAGCACTTGCTGGACAGCGACGCCGAAATGGCGGAGCGCTACAAGGTGTTCGCCCAGCGCTGCCTGCAGCAGGCGCAAGACATCTATCAGGGGTTTGTCGACGCCGGCATCCTGCTGATGAAGCCCGCGCAGATCGAAGCGCTAACGCTCAATAGCTGGATCATCATGACGTCCTGGGTGCGCTTCCTGTGTACCACTCGCGGCAATCCGGGCGACCTCAGCGAGGAAATGCTGCGCCGTGGGATCTATCAGATACTGGCGCTCGAAGGCGGCTATATCGCACCACAAGCGCACGAGGCTGTGGAGGCACTCTATGCCAAACTGCATGTGCCGCTTGAACAGGTGATTTAACTAGTACTTGGCTTCGATGGGGCGGCGGGTTGCGCTTTTGTAGGGTGGTTGGCAGCGAATGGTCACATTTACCCTGTAAAGCGGGGTTTGCGCGCCGCGTACTCGCCCTACAGTGGCTCTGTAGCCTGGGCTGCCAGCCACTGGGGAATCCGCCGCTCCAGGTAATAACTCGGTCGCCGTAGCGAACCCTCGACAAAGCCGACATGGCCGCCGTGCGCGTGCAATTCCATTTCCGTGCAGGGCGATAGCTCGCTGGCAGCCGGCACGCTGTGACTGAATACGAAGGGGTCGTCAGCCGCGTGGATGATCAGCGTCGGCGTCTCGATCCGGCCAAGAAAGTACCGGCTGGAGGCGCGCTTGTAGTAGTCCTGGGCATCGCTATAGCCGTGCAGAGGCGCGGTAATGCGGCCGTCGAAATCCCAGAAGGTACGCATGCCATCCAGGGGGCCGAGCTTCTCTAGGATCGACAGGTGATCGGCCTGGCCTTGATCGGTAAACAGCCGCTGCTTGCTCTTCACGTAGGCGACCATTTCGCGCATGAAGTGCGCCTGGTATACCCGTGAAAAGCCCAGGCCGATGCGGTCGGCGCACTGATCCAGGCGGAACGGCACCGAGACCGCGACCGCCCCTTGCAGCAGGCTGTCGGCGCCGCTCTCACCGAGGTGCTTGAGCAACACGTTGCCACCCAGGGAATAACCCACGGCGTACAGCGGCGCCATGGGTCGTTGCGCGCGCAGGTGGCGCAGCGCTTCGGCCAGGTCTTCGCTGGCGCCGGAGTGATAACCGCGCGGCAACAGGTTGGGCTCACCCGAACAGCCGCGCCAGTTCAGCGCGACGCTGGCCCAGCCCTGGGCGGCCAACGTCTGCTGCAAGCCGAGCACATACAGCGAGTTGGACGAGCCGGTCAGGCCATGCAGCACCAGCACCAAGGGCGCCTCGGCTTCATGGGGGCCGTGCCAGTCAAGGTCGAGAAAGTCGCCGTCCTCCAGCCACAGCCGCTCGCGCTGCCGCTCAAGTTTCGCTGGTCGGCGGCACATCGGGTTCCACAGCGTCTGCAGGTGCGGGCCGGGCAGCCACCAGGCGGGTTTGAAAGGCGCGGTCATGGCGGAGTGTCTATCAAGAAAGTGGTCAGGCTAGGGCCAGCAGCGACGAAACGGAAGGGGAATGAGCCAGGCGAATAGTAGAACCTGGCCCAGGCCAGGCTTGGTGTTCGATCAGCGTTTTGCGCACCTAAGCATTCTGAATATTGCGTAGCTCAATCCGATAAAACCGACCATGCGTTGCTCCGCTATCCCGATTCGTATGCCGTCATTGCCTCCATAGAGGATTCTGCTCGTCAGTCCGAACCCTATCTCGTTGTCGGTGAGTATTAGTGCCAGCGCCAGCGCCCCCAAGAGCAGGAAGGGCAAATTGCCGTAGATAAAACTTTTCAATGGCTACCTCAACCTCGTCCTGCCTGCGTTTGGCGGGGTTGAGCTAAGCCGAACGCTGCCACAGCGCGTAATACACCTGGCCGGCTTTCTGCTCGCGGTGCAGGCGCCAGTTGCCTGGCAGGCCGAGGCTCGAGGGCGGGTTTTCGCTTTCGGTGTACACCCAGGCGCTCTCGGCCAGCCAGCCGTTGCGTTCCAGCGCCTGGCAAGCGGGCAGCAACAGCTCCTGATTGAATGGCGGGTCGAGAAACACCAGATCGAACGCCGAAACCGGCGACCCTTGCAGATAAACCAGGGCATCGGTTTGCAACAGCTCGCCGTTTTCGCACTTCAGGGTCTGCAGGTGGCTGCGCAGGCTGGCGACGGCCGCGGGATTCAGGTCCAGCGCCAGCCCGCTTGAGGCGCCGCGCGAGAGCGCCTCGAGAAACAGCGCGCCGCTGCCGGCGAACAGGTCCAGCACCTTGGCGCCTTCGACATAGGGCGCCAGCCAGTTGAACAGGGTTTCGCGCACCCGGTTTGGCGTCGGGCGCAGGCCGGCCGCCATCGGGAAGTTGAACTGACGCGAGCGCCATTGCCCGGCGATGATCCGCAATTGACCGTCGCCGCCATGAGCCGGCACTGCTTTGCCTGGTTTGCGCATCAGTGCTCCGGTACGCCAGAAGGTTGCTCGGCAGGCGCGTCGGTCGGCGGCGGCAGTTCTTTCTGTGCCACCGTCGGCCCGGCGGTGACGATCACCAGCGCATCGGGGTCGAGGTGTTTGGCCATCGCCGCTTTCACCTGTTCGGCGCTCAGCGCCTGCACCTGGTCCATAAACACTTCCAGATAATCCAGTGGCAGGTCGTAGAAGCCGATCGAGCCCAGTTGGCCGACGATGGCGGCGTTGCTCGCGGTGGACAGCGGGAAACTGCCCGCCAGTTCGCGCTTGGCGTTATTCAGCTCTTCTTCGCTCGGGCCGCTGGCGAGGTAGTCCGCCAGCAACCCCTTGACCAGTTGCAGCGTGCCTTCGCTCAATTCGGCGCGGGTCTGCAGGCTGATCATGAAGGGGCCGCGGGCCTGCATGGCGCTGAAGCCGGAGTAGACGCCGTAGGTCAGGCCGCGCTTCTCGCGTACTTCTGTCATCAGCCGGGTGCCGAAACCGCCGCCACCAAACACCTGGTTGCCCAGGTAGAGCGCTGCGTAATCGGGATCGCGGCGGTCGATGCCTAGCTGAGCAATCAGCAGGTGAGTCTGGTTGGACGGAAATTCGATATGGCTCTTGCCCGCCTCCGGCTGTTGTGGGACGGGTGGCGGGGGCAGCGCCGGACCTTTTGGCAGCGCCGCGGACACCTCGGCGACCAGCGCCTCGGCTTCTGCGCGGCTGAGGTCACCCACCAGCGCGATCACCGCGTTGGCCGGGGTATAGGCGCGGCTATGGAAGGCCTGCAACTGCTCGCGGCTGATCTGCGGGATCGACTCGGCGTTGCCTTCGCTGGAATGGGCGTAGGGGTGTTCGCCGTACAGCTGCTCGAACAGCTTCAGACTCGCCAGTTTGCCGGGGTTCTGCTTCTGGTATTCGAAGCCGGCCAGCAGCTGGTTCTTGATCCGCGCCAGGGCGTCCTCGGGGAAGGTCGGCTGGCCGATCACCTGATTGAACAGCGCCAGCGCGGGCTCGCGCTTGTCCACCGCGCTTAGGCTGCGCAGGCTGGCCACGGCCATGTCGCGGTAGGCACCGTTGCCGAATTCTGCGCCTAGCCCCTCGAAACCGGCGGCGATAGCACCGACATCCTTGCCCGGCACGCCTTCGTTGAGCATCGCATTGGTCAGCATGGCCAGGCCGGGTACGCCTTGGTCCTGGCTGCTGCCGGCGGCGAACGTCAGGCGCAGGTCGAACATCGGCAGTTCAGGCGCGGCAACGAACAGCACTTTGGCGCCCTCGGCGGTTTGCCAGGTCTGGATGTTCAGGTCGCGCCGGCTTGGCGCCTTGCCATCGAGTTCGGCGAGGGACTGAATGCTGGTCGTTGACGCCGGTGCTGGCGCCGCCCGGATGGCTGCCTCGGGGCGGCTGACAACCCAGGCAAGCACCGCCAGCAACACCAGTAAAGCCAGGCCGAGCAGGCCATAGCGCAGGCCGTTGCGCTCACTCATCGCGCTTCTCCTCGGGTAGAACATGGGCGACGCTCAAGCGGTCGCGGGTGAAAAAGGTCGTTGCGGCGTTCTGGATGTCTTGCGGGGTGACCGCTTCCAGCGCGGCCAGCTCCTGATCCATCAACTGCCAGGACAGCCCCACAGTTTCCAGCTGACCGATGGTGGTGGCCTGGCTGGTGATCGAATCACGCTCGTACACCAGGCTGGCGATGACCTGCGCCCGCACCCGCGCGAGTTCCTCGGCGGAGGGCGGATTGCGCTGCAGATCCTGCAGCTCGCGCCACAGGCCCGCTTCGGTCTGTTCAAGGGTTTTGCCGGTTTGCACATTCGGCGTGGCGGACAGCACGAACAGGCTGTCGCCGCGCGGGAACGCGTCGTACCAGGCCGACGCGCCGGACACCAGCTCTTCGCCGCGTTCCAGGCGTGTCGCCAGGCGGGCGCTGTAGCCGCCATCCAGCAGGGCGGCGATCAGGCGCAGGGCGTGCACCTGGCTCGGAGAATCGGCGGTTGCCAAGCCGGGCACGTTGAAGCCCATCATCAGGCTCGGTAGCTGAGTTTTCAGGTACAGGGTGATGCGCCGTTCACCGGGTGCGTCGAGTTCCAGCGGGATTTTTGCCGGCGGCACGGCGCGCTTGGGGATGTCGGCGAAGTAACGCTCGGCCAGGACTTTCACTTCGCTGGCGCTGACATCGCCGACCACCACCAGGGTGGCGTTGTTCGGCGCGTACCAGGCTTCGTACCAGGCGCGCAGCTCCTCGACGGTCATGCGCTCAAGGTCGGCCATCCAGCCGATGGTCGGGGTGTGATAACCGCTGGCCGGGTAGGCCATGGCCTTGAAGCGCTCGTAGGCCAGGCTCGACGGCTTGTCGTCGGTGCGCAGGCGGCGCTCTTCCTTGATCACTTCGATTTCGCGTTTGAACTCGTCGGCCGGCAGCTTGAGGCTGGCCAGCCGGTCGGCTTCCAGCTCCAGGGCGATGGCCAGGCGATCACGCGCCAGGACCTGGTAGTACGCGGTGTAGTCGTCGCTGGTGAAGGCGTTCTCCTCGGCCCCGAGCTCGCGCAGGATGCGTGACGCCTCGCCTGCACCGAGTTTGCGGCTGCCCTTGAACATCATGTGTTCAAGGGCGTGGGACAGGCCGGTCTGGCCTGGCGTCTCGTAGCTGGAACCGACCTTGTACCAGAGCTGGGAGACCACCACTGGCGCGCGGTGATCTTCGCGGACGATGACCTTGAGGCCGTTGTCCAGGGTGAATTCATGGGTGGGTTGTGGAGCAGCGGCAAATGTCAGGAGCGGGGTACAGAGCATGCCGAAGAACAGGGCGGCAGTGCGTCGGGCAATCATATTCATCACGTGTTGACCTGTCGGACGGGCCCGCTTGGTCTTAGCGTCGGCGGGCGCGGAGGTGCTAGGATACGCATCCGTTTTACTGGCGGCCACGTCTGGTAAGTCGTCTAAATATTACCGAGCAGTTTCTTCAGCTTGATTTGCGCTGCACGGTTAACGCTTTAGACCAGGCTGCTGGCGCGTCGCCCCTTTGAGATAGCCGTCTCCATGCTTGGTTCAAACGACGACAAGAAAACCCCCGCACCGAGCGCAGCGCCCGCTGCCGAGAAAGCCGCCGAGAAAAAAGACCTGTTCGGCTGGCTGCGTAAAAAGCCTCAACCAGCCGCCCCGGCTGCGCCAGCCGATGCGCCGATTGCGGTCGAGCCTGCCGCCGAGCCAGTCACGGTTGTGCCGGAGGTCCCGAGCGAAACGCCGCCGTCAGCACCGGTCGACAGCGTTCCCGCGCCACTCGCCAATGCCGCGCCGGCTGTTGCCGAAGCGCCCGCATCGCCTCGGCCGTCTCGTTTTCGCATCAATGCCGGCAGTGAAGTGCTGCATGAGCACATCGAAGAGCCCGTGTTCGTTGCCCCGCTGGAGGCACCCGCAGCGCCTCCGGTAGCCGCGGAAAAAAGCGTGGAAGAGGGCAAGGCCGGGTTTCTCGATCGGCTGAAACAGGGCCTGTCGAAAACCAGCGCCAGCCTCGGCGAGGGCATGGCCAGCCTGTTCCTCGGCAAGAAAGTCATCGATGACGACTTGCTCGACGAGATCGAAACTCGCCTGCTGACTGCCGACGTTGGCGTCGAAGCCACCACTGCGATCATTCAGAGCCTCACCCAGAAAGTCGCGCGCAAGCAGCTGACCGACAGCGGTGCGCTTTACAAGGCGTTGCAGCAAGAGCTGGCGGCGCTGCTCAAGCCGGTCGAGCAGCCCCTGCAGATCGACAGCGGCAAGCAGCCCTACGTGATCCTGGTGGTCGGCGTGAACGGCGCCGGCAAGACCACCACCATCGGCAAGTTGGCCAAGAAGCTGCAGCAGGACGGCAAGAAGGTCATGCTGGCCGCTGGCGACACCTTCCGCGCCGCCGCGGTCGAGCAGTTGCAGGTGTGGGGCGAGCGCAACCAGATCGCGGTGATCGCCCAGCACACCGGCGCCGACTCGGCCTCGGTGATCTTCGACGCCGTGCAGGCGGCCAAAGCCCGTGGTATGGACGTGCTGATCGCCGATACCGCCGGCCGTCTGCACACCAAGGACAACCTGATGGAGGAGCTGAAAAAGGTCCGTCGGGTGATCGGCAAGCTCGATGACACGGCGCCGCATGAGGTGCTGCTGGTACTGGATGCCGGCACCGGGCAGAACGCGATCAGCCAGGCCAAACAGTTCCATCAGACGGTCAACCTGACCGGGCTGGCGCTGACCAAGCTCGATGGCACCGCCAAGGGCGGCGTCATCTTCGCCCTGGCCAAGCAGTTCGGATTGCCGATTCGTTATATCGGCGTCGGCGAAGGCATCGACGATTTGCGCACCTTCGAAGCCGATGCTTTCGTTCAGGCGCTGTTCGCCCAGAGAGAGCGTGCATGATTCGATTCGAGCAGGTCGGTAAACGCTACCCCAATGGGCACGTCGGGCTGCACGAACTGAGTTTTCGCGTGCGGCGCGGCGAATTCCTGTTTGTCACCGGCCACTCCGGCGCTGGCAAGAGCACGCTATTACGCCTGCTGTTGGCCATGGAGCGCCCCACCAGCGGCAAGCTGCTGCTGGCCGGCCAGGACCTGTCGCAGATCACCAACGCGCAGATCCCGTTTTTGCGTCGGCAGATCGGCGTTGTATTTCAAAATCACCAGTTGCTGTTCGACCGCAGCGTGTTCGACAACGTCGCCCTGCCGCTGCAGATTCTCGGTCTGTCCAAGGCGGAAATCGGCAAGCGCGTCGGCGCGGCGCTGGAGCGCGTATCGCTGTCGGACAAGGCCGAGCAGTTCCCCAGTGAACTGTCCACTGGTCAGCAGCAGCGTGTCGGCATCGCCCGCGCGGTGGTCCACCGTCCCGCGCTGCTGCTCGCGGACGAGCCGACCGGTAACCTCGACCCGCGCCTGGCCGCCGAGATCATGGGGGTGTTCGAGGACATCAATCGCCTCGGCACCAGCGTGCTGATCGCCAGCCATGACCTGGCGCTGATCGCGCGCATGCGCCATCGCATGCTGACGCTGCAGCGCGGCCGCTTGATCGGTGACGGGGAGGCTGTCTGATGAGTGCGACTCGTATGCCGCCACCACAGCCGGCGCAACGCGTGGGTGCGGCGCCGAAGAAATCCGATCCGCACGGTCCTGACGATGGTCCGGATTTTCGCAGTCAGCTCAACGCCTGGCTGGAAAGCCACAGGGCCAGCTTGGTCGACAGCCTGCGCCGGTTGGCCAAGCAGCCGGTTGGCAGTTTTTTTACTTGCCTGGTGATGGCCGTTGCGCTGAGCCTGCCGATGGGCTTGGCGCTGCTGCTGGACAACGTCGAGCGGCTCGGCGGCTCCTGGCAGCGTGCGGCGCAGATTTCCCTGTTCCTTCAGCTTGATGCCAGCGAGGCGGAAGGCCAGGCGCTGCGTGAGCAGATCGCCGCCATGGACGATGTCGCGGACGCCGAGTGGATCAGCCGTGAACGGGCACTGGAGGAATTCCAGCAGCAGTCCGGCCTCGGCGAGGCACTCAAGGAGTTGCCGGAAAACCCGCTGCCTGGCGTGGTCCTGGTAACGCCCCGGGAAATCGACAAGGTCACGCTTGAAGCCCTGCGGCTGCGCTTGGCCGAACTGCCCAAGGTGCAGCAGGCGCAGCTCGACCTGCTGTGGGTCGAGCGCTTGACCGCGATACTCAACCTGGGCGATCGGTTCGTGTTCGGCCTCACGCTGCTGCTGGTGATGGCGCTGCTGCTGGTCATCGGCAACACCATCCGCCTGCATATCGAGAATCGCCGCACTGAAATCGAAGTGATCAAGCTGGTGGGCGGTACCGACAGTTACGTGCGCCGTCCGTTTCTCTATATGGGTGCGCTCTACGGGCTCGGCGCAGGGTTGTTGGCGTGGCTGGTGCTGGCCTACGGCCTGGGCTGGCTGGACAACGCCGTGGTGCGTCTGGCTGGCTTGTATGGCAGCGACTTCGCCCTGGGTGGCGTGCCGGTTGCGGATGGTTTTTCGCTGGTCCTGGGCGCGGTTCTGCTTGGCTACATCGGCGCCTGGCTGGCGGTTGCGCGGCATTTGAGCGAATTGGCGCCACGCTAGTAAGTTATTGTTTTTGTTGATATTGATTATGTGTAAGGGAACTTGTATAGGCGTGTTCAGTCGTATTGCTCAGTGCTACACTGCGCACGATTCGTGAGTTGGAGGATTCAAATGTCCACTTCTTTGCAACCTGTTCATGCCCTAGTCCCAGGCGCCAACCTGGAGGCTTACGTGCATGCGGTCAACAGCATTCCGCTGCTGACGCCTGAGCAGGAGCGCGAACTGGCCGGTAGTCTTTTCTACAAGCAGGACCTCGAGGCTGCTCGGCAAATGGTGCTCGCGCACCTGCGCTTTGTCGTGCATATCGCGCGCAGTTATTCCGGTTATGGCCTGGCCCAGGCTGACCTGATTCAGGAAGGCAACGTCGGCCTGATGAAGGCGGTCAAGCGCTTCAACCCGGAAATGGGTGTGCGCCTGGTGTCGTTCGCCGTGCACTGGATTCGCGCGGAGATTCACGAGTTCATCCTGCGCAACTGGCGCATCGTCAAGGTCGCGACCACCAAGGCCCAACGCAAGCTGTTCTTTAACCTGCGCAGCCAGAAAAAGCGTCTGGCCTGGTTGAACAACGACGAAGTGCACGCCGTGGCGGAAAGCCTGGGTGTCGAGCCGCGCGAAGTTCGCGAAATGGAAAGCCGCCTCACCGGCCATGACATGGCATTCGACCCGGCCGCCGATGCTGATGACGAGAGCGCATTCCACTCGCCCGCGCAGTATCTGGAAGACAACCGCTACGACCCGGCGCGTCAGCTGGAGGATTCGGACTGGAGCGACAGCTCCACCGCCAATCTGCACGAAGCGCTGGAAGGTCTCGACGAGCGCAGCCGGGATATCCTCTATCAGCGTTGGCTGGCCGAGGAAAAGGCCACGTTGCATGAGCTGGCCGCCAAGTACAACGTCTCCGCCGAGCGCATACGCCAGTTGGAGAAGAACGCCATGAACAAGCTCAAAGGCTCGATTGCGGCGTAAGCGCAACATCTCAAGAAGCCGCACCCAGGTGCGGCTTTTTTCTGCCTGGAGAAAACCTGCATGAAGCTGCGCGTCGAGCATTGGTTGTTTCTGGCATTGGTTGCCGTGCTGTTTTTCTCGATGGGTGCCTGGTTGCAGCGCTCTGCCGGTCCGGCCGCGCCATTGCCCTGGTGGCCACAGTGGCAGAGCGAAGTGCTGACGCCATTGGCGGAGGATCGGCTGAGTCTTGTCCGGTTGAGCGATGTGCTGGACGGTGAGCTGTGGCTGCAACCGCGGCTGGAGGGTCCGCGCCTGCTGTATCGCGGCGAATGGCAAGCCGACGAGGGCAATTGGGCGCTGGAAGCCGAGCTGGTAATGAGCCAGGCCGAGCGCGAGAGTCTGATGCAGGCGCTCGGCCTCGTGTCCACGGACGGTGAACAGCCGCTTGGCGAGGAGCTGCTGGCGCAGATAGGCCGGTATGGCGTGGCGAGCGTGATGATTCGGCCGTTGTCGGAGGACATCGAGGCGCAGCGGCTGGCGAGCAGCATTGGCCCGCCGCGTCTGCGTCTGGAATTGCCCGAGGGGCAGGCCTGGGTCTATCCCGAGCGTGGGCTTACCGCGCATCTGGAGGGTGATTTTCTGCGCCTGCTGCACCTGGTGCCGCGCGAAGCGCTCAAGCGCTAACCCGTGGCTCTCGATTCACCCTAGAGCCCGCTTGGCCACCAGTCCGGTCGGCTCGGTTGCAGGCGGTCAAGGTAGTGGCTGCCGCCCAGTTGCCACATCTGCTGGCGTATCCAGCCCGCGCGCCGGGTGACATGGGGGCCGGGCCGGCTGGCGCTCCAGTCGCGCGGGTTGGGTAGCACGGCGGCCAGCAAACTGGCCTGCTGACGGGACAGATAGGCCGCACCGATGTCGAAGTGATGCCGCGCAGCCGCCTCGGCGCCAAACACCCCCTCGCCCCATTCGACGCTGTTGAGGTAGACCTCGAGGATCCGCTGTTTCGGCCAGAGCAGTTCGACCAGCGCGGTAAACCAGACCTCGACACCCTTGCGCAACCAGCTGCGCCCCGACCAGAGAAACAGATTCTTCGCCACTTGCTGACTCAGGGTGCTGGCGCCGCGCAGAGAACCGCCTTGCTGGTTGTGCTCCAGCGCAGCCTGAATTGCTGCGACATCGAAGCCCCAATGCTCGGCGAATTTCTGGTCTTCGGCGGCGATCACCGCAATCTTCAGGTTATCCGGCAACTTTGCCCAGGGCTGCCAGCTCCGTTGCAGGTCAATCGGCCGGTCCTCCAGCCATGACTCGATCTTGCGCTCGGCCATCAACGCGGTGCCCGGTGGCGGCACCCAGCGAAACAGCAGCACCAGCAGGAACGAGCCGATCAGCAGCACGAGCAGCCATTTGAACAAGCGGCGGAAGATGGATCGAAGCATGCGAACTTGGCCCGTGCGGATTTGCGCGCCATTATAGCCAGCGCTTTCCCTATGTCTGGAGTGATGATGGCTCGTCTGTGGTTGTTGCTGTCGGCCGTTGCCGGTTTCACCGGGGTCGCCCTTGGCGCGTTTGCTGCCCATGGCCTCAAAGGCAGGCTGTCAGCCGAATACCTCGCTGTGTTCCAGACCGGCACGCATTATCAGTTGATCCACGCGCTGGCCCTGTTCGGGGTCGGCCTGCTGGCCTTGCGCGCGCCAGGCCGGCTGATCAGCGTTGCGGGTGGCGCGTTCGCCCTCGGCATCCTGCTGTTTTCCGGCAGCCTGTATCTGTTGACGCTAACAGGCACGAGCGCGCTGGGCATTGTCACGCCGTTTGGCGGGCTGGCCTTTCTGGTCGGCTGGTTCTGCCTGGGCGCGGCCGCCTGGAAGCTGGCATGACCACTATGAGGGGCAGGACGAACGGTGTCCTTTAGCCTTGGTCATCGACCATGATCGGGCTAGAATGCCGGCCCTTTTCCACGTTGTGACCGCGCCGTCATGCACATTCAGTTAAACGGTGAAGCATTCGAGCTGCCCGATGGGGAAACCGTAGCGGACCTTATCAATCGCCTGGATTTAGCTGGACGCCGGGTGGCCGTCGAGCTCAATCTCGACATAGTGCCGCGCAGCCAGCACTCGACCACGGCGCTTCGCGACGGGGATCAGGTCGAAGTGGTGCATGCCATCGGTGGCGGTTGAAGCCGCCTGCAAGCCGCCCGCCACCCAGCCTTGAGGATGTTTCGATGAGCCAATTACGCAGCAACAAGCCGTTCACCCTGGCTGGTCGCACCTATCAATCGCGCCTGCTGGTAGGCACCGGTAAATACAAAGACCTCGATGAAACTCGCGCGGCGATCGAAGCCTCCGGCGCAGAAATCGTCACCGTGGCGGTGCGCCGGACCAACATCGGCCAGAATCCCGGCGAGCCGAATCTGCTCGACGTGATCAGCCCCGAGCGTTATACCATCCTGCCGAATACCGCCGGCTGCTATGACGCCGTCGAGGCTGTGCGTACCTGCCGCCTGGCCCGTGAACTGCTGGATGGCCACAAGCTGGTCAAGCTGGAAGTGCTGGCCGATCAGAAGACCCTGTTCCCCAACGTGATCGAAACCCTCAAGGCGGCCGAGACCCTGGTCAACGATGGTTTCGACGTCATGGTGTACACCAGCGACGATCCGATCATCGCCCGCCAGCTCGCGCAAATGGGCTGTATCGCGGTAATGCCACTGGCGGGCCTGATCGGCACGGGCCTGGGCATCTGCAACCCGTACAACCTGCGCATCATTCTCGAAGAGGCGACGGTGCCCGTACTAGTCGATGCCGGTGTCGGTACTGCGTCCGACGCGACCATCGCCATGGAGCTGGGCTGCGAGGCAGTGCTGATGAACAGCGCCATCGCCCACGCGCAGAACCCGGTGATGATGGCCGAGGCGATGAAATACGCCATCGAGGCCGGCCGCCTCGCCTACCTGGCCGGGCGCATGCCGAAAAAGCTGTACGCCAGCGCATCGTCCCCGCTGGACGGTCTGATCGGCTGAACGCCCCGTACAATCGAATTTAAGAGTTAGTTGATGATCGAATCTCACCAGTCATCGGCCGCGCCCGAAGAAAAGCGCCTGCACCGCACCATCAAGAGCTTCGTGATGCGCGCCGGGAGAATGACCGAAGGCCAGCAGCGTGGCCTGGATCAGGGCTGGCCAAAGTTCGGTCTGGAGCTGGCGGCGGGTGCGCCGGATTTCGATCAGCTGTTCGGCCGCACCGCGCCGCGCACCCTCGAAATCGGCTTCGGCATGGGCCATTCGCTGCTGGAAATGGCTGCTGCCGCGCCGGAGCTGGACTTTATCGGGGTCGAAGTTCATCGCCCCGGCGTCGGCGCGTTGCTCAACGGCCTGATAACGCAGAGCCTCGGCAACGTGCGGGTCTACAGCTGCGATGCCCTCGAGGTGCTGCGCAATTGCGTCGCCGATGCCAGCCTGGATCGCGTGCTGCTGTTCTTCCCCGATCCGTGGCACAAGGCGCGGCATCACAAGCGGCGCATTGTCCAGCCGGCGTTTGCCGAGCTGGTCCGGCAGAAGCTCAAGATCGGCGGCGTGCTGCACATGGCCACCGACTGGGAGGCGTATGCCGAGTACATGCTGGAAGTGATGAACGTGGCGCCGGGGTATCGAAACCTCGCTGCCGACGGGCGCTGTGTCGAGCGTCCCGCTGAGCGCCCGACGACCAAGTTCGAGCGCCGCGGAGAGCGCCTTGGCCACGGTGTGTGGGACCTGAAGTTTCAGCGCGACGCGTAATCAGTTTTTCGAGTGCCGCGTCGTTCGGCACTACACTCAATTGGCAGCCAGGACGGCTGCTGAAGATCGGGACAACCCGACGCCAGGATGGCTCCTCACCGCCTGCAGCATTCATGAAGCTCGACCTGTCGGTCGCGAGCACAATAAATAGCGGCGCAAGCCTCGTGCGCCGTGAGGAGAACACACGTGTTAAAAGCACTTCCATTCTTGCTACTGGTCAGTCTGGCCATGCAAGCGCAGGCCAAGGTCGACGGTGCGCAAGCCGCACGTCTGGGTCAGGACCTAACGCCCCTGGGCGGTGAGCTCGCTGGCAATGCCGCCGGCACCATTCCACGCTGGGAAGGCGGCCTGGCGCAGCCTCCGGCCAACTACCAGCCGGGCATGCACCATCCCGATCCGTATGCAGGCGATGCGCCGCTGTACAAGGTCAACAGCCAGAACCTCAGCCAATACCAGGCGCAGCTGACACCAGGTTTCAAGGCGCTGCTGGAAAAGAACCCAGAGTATTACCTTCAGGTCTTCCCGACCCGCCGTAGCGCCGCAGCGCCGCAGCGGATCTACGATGCCACGCGCTTCAACGCGCAGAACGCCGAGCTGATCTCTGGCGGCAATGGCGTCGATGGAACGGCGGCAGGGATACCGTTCCCGATGCCGCAAACTGGCCAGGAAGCAATCTGGAACCACATCATGCGTTACCGCGGCGAGCAGTTCAGCAGCGTCACGAATGTGGCTGCGGTGCTTGCCAGTGGCGACTACAACCTGATCAAGCAGGAGCGTGAGGTCTACTTCCTTTACGGCCGTGATGGGGTAACACCGAAGGACCTCGACAACACCTTGTTCTATTACAAGTATCGGGTCGTCGCGCCGTCCAAGTTGGCTGGCAACGCGCTGGTCGTGCAGGAAACCATCGACCAGGTGCTCGCCATCCGCAAGGCCTGGCGTTTCAGCCGCGGTGAGCGTCGCGTGCGTCGTCTGCCGATGCTGGCCTACGATAGCCTGCAGCCGGATACCAATGGCTTGGCTACCGCCGACGTTGTCGACTCCTACAATGGCGCGCCGGATCGTTACGAGTGGAAGCTGATCGGCAAGCAGGAAATGCTGGTGCCGTACAACAGCTACGCCGTGCACCAGAAGGGCATCCCCTACGAGAACATTCTCAAGCGCGATTCGGTCAACCCGGAGCTGCTGCGTTACGAGCTGCACCGGGTCTGGGTCGTCGAAGCGGACCTGCGCAAGGGTCACAGCCATCCGTATCACAAGCGTCGCTTCTACCTCGACGAGGACAGCTGGCAGATCCTCGCAGTTGACCTGTACGACAAGAGCGGTGAGCTGAGCGGCCTGCAGGAAAGTCATCCGATCAGCTACTACGAAGTGCCGATGTTCGGCAGCACCCTGGAGACCATCTATGACCTCAAGGGTGGTCGCTACTTCGTCGATGGCCTCGACAACAACGAGCCCATGTACAACTTCAACGCCGACCTGCATCCGCGCGATTTCACTGCCCAGGCGCTGCGCCGCGAAGGCAACTGATTCGTCGTAGTCCGCAAAAAAGCCGCCTGTATAAGGCGGCTTTTTTCGTTATGCGCATGCCAACCGCGGGCGCATGGCGAAGGTGTAAATCCTGGCTGGCCCGTGAGTCAGCGAGGCGCTTTCGGCCACATTTGGAGCAACCCCTAGAGGCGGAAGCTGCCCATCTGTGCGGCCAGGTCATCTGACAGTCTGCGCAAGGGTCTGCAGTCCTCTTGGCAGCGCTTGGCGCCTCGGTCGCGGAGTGGGCAATGACGCGTCTGGGGCCGTGAAAATCGGATACCCCAGCAGCGCTCATAACCCCACAGGTGCCAGCCGCTCCAACCTGGCCAGGAAAAGCCTGGCAGAGCCGTTGCAGGCTATGCGCAGGTAATCCTCGCGCAAGTAATCCTGATAACCCTCCAACAGTACGCCTTGACCGGCATGTAGCCGCAACTGCTCGCCACTGAGCAACGTGCAGTCGAGCTCGCTGCCAGCCTGACAATAGACAAACAGCACCTCGCTGCCAGTGAGCCACTGCTGGCCTTGCAGCTCCAGATAGTGCAGGCGGTGCCGCCAGCGTTCGCGGCGGCTCATCAGATTGAAGTCCTGTACCGGGCCGGCGAGAAGCTCGGCCCGCACATCCAGCTCGCCGGCAAAGCTCAGCACAGGATTGCTTGGGTCGAGAATGATCGGCTCGGGCAGGCTCAGGCGCAGACCCGCGCCGCTGAGCAGAGCAAGGCTGCGGTCGATACCAGGGAACTGGGAAAAGGGGCCGGCGCTATTCACCCAGGCGCTGCTGATGCGCCACTCGAAGTCGTCCAGGCTTGCGCCGGACGGGGAGATGGCCAGCTCCAGAGTGACGCCCTTGCCGTTTTTCCACGGCAGTCGGCGGGCGGTATGGCTGTCGACGAGGCGGATGCTCACGGGATCTCTCATAGGGTTTTCTTTCATGTATATACATTAAAAAGATGATGCTCCTCAATCCTGGGTGTCAGTGTTGCTGATCGCCTGTGGCAGCTGCATGCCTCTGTGCTGATATAACCGCGCATATCGGCCGGCTCCGCTTTATTAGATGCTGCTCGCTGATTGAGCGTGGTGCGGTGACATCTTTACCGATGGCTGGGGTTGACGACCGCACGGTCAGATTTTATTGTATATACAAATTCGATCAAGGAGCGCCTTATGCCTTCTCCCGTCCCAAGCCTGCTCTGGCGTGATCTCTGTCTGTTCGACGGCCTGACGACGCTGGCTGAGCCGATCAATCTGCTGGTGGCGGATGGCAAAGTCGCGGGGCTGTGGCCTACCAGCGCGTTTCCTGAAGCTATGGCTGATGGCGCGGTCGAAGCCGGGCGTGGCGGGGTGATGACCCCGGGCCTGGTGGATTGCCACACGCATCTGGTGTACGCCGGCAATCGCGCCGCTGAATTCGAACAGCGTCTTGAGGGCGTCAGCTACGCCGAGATCGCCAAGGCCGGCGGCGGCATTCTCAGCACCGTGCGCGCCACCCGTGCCGCCAGCGAGGACGAGCTGCTGGCGCAGAGCCTGCCGCGTTTGCAGGCGCTGCTGGACGACGGCGTGACCACCCTGGAAATCAAGTCCGGCTATGGCCTGACTATCGACGATGAATTGAAGATGCTGCGCGTCACTCGCCGTCTTGGCGAGTTGCGGCCGCTACGCATCATTACCACCTTGCTCGGTGCTCATGCCTTGCCGCCGGAATTCGCCGACGATAGCGACGGCTATATCGCCCTGGTGTGCAACGAGATGATCCCGGCGGCCGTTGCCGAAGGCCTGGCCGATGCGGTGGACGTGTTCTGCGAAAACATCGGCTTCACGCCGGCGCAGTGCGAATTGGTGTTCCAGGCGGCGAAGCGCCATGGCCTACCCATCAAGATGCACGCTGAGCAATTGTCCAATCAGGGCGGCAGTGCCTTGACCGCACGTTATCGGGGCCTCTCGGCTGACCATATCGAGTTTCTCGACGAGGCCGGGGTGCAGGCCATGGCCGCCGCGGGCACCGTGGCCACCCTGTTGCCGGGGGCCTTTTATACCCTGCGCGAAACCCAGTTGCCGCCCATCGCGCTGCTGCGTCAGCACAACGTGCCGATGGCCCTGGCCAGCGATGCCAACCCCGGTACCTCGCCGATCTGCTTTCCGACCCTGACCCTTAACCAGGCCTGCACCCTGTTCCGTTTGACCCCGTGCGAAGCCCTGGCCGGTATGACCGCCTATGCCGCCCGCGCCCTCGGCCGCCCTGACCTGGGGCGGATCGAGGTTGGGGCCCCCGCCGACCTGTGCCTGTGGGATGTGCAGCAACCTGCCGAACTGGCCTATGCGGTCCAACCGGGCCGGCTGCGTCAGCGCATCTTTAACGGCGCCATTAGTTACAGCAAAGAAGCCAACACCTATGCACGCTGATCGCAACTCCATGGACCTCTGGCAGGGCCGCGTCGATCCGGAAGCCGACAGCTCGCGCTGGCATCAGCGCATTCAGGAACTGAGTGCGGACAGCCAGCCTGGTGTGGCCCTGCTCGGTTTCGCCAGCGACGAAGGCGTGCGGCGCAACCATGGCCGTGTTGGCGCGGTGAATGGTCCGCTGGCGATGCGCAAGGCGTTGGCCAATCTGGCCTGGCACCGTCAGGGCGCCGCCTATGACGCCGGTGATGTGCTGTGCGCTGATGGCGATCTGGAAAGCGCCCAAGCGCGCCTCGGCCATAACGTTTGTGCGCTGCTGGATGCCGGGCATTTGCCGGTCGTTCTCGGTGGCGGCCATGAGGTGGCTTTTGGCAGCTGGCAGGGTATTGCCGAGCATATGGCCGGTGCTGCTGCACCTCGGATGGCCGCCCCGCGCATAGGCATTATCAATTTCGACGCGCACTTTGACCTGCGCGACCCGGCTCATGCCCGTTCCTCCGGCACGCCGTTCGCGCAGATTGCCGAGCAGTGCGCCGCCCGCGGCTGGCCATTCGCCTACGCCTGCCTCGGTGTAAGCCGCGCCAGCAATACCCGCGCCTTGTTCCAGCGCGCCGCCGAGCTGAATGTGCTGGTGCGCGAAGACCGCGAGATTCGCGAAGGCAGTCTGACAGCGCTTAGTGCCGAGTTGCAGGCGTTTATCGCCGGTTGCGACGCGATCTACCTGACCATCGATATCGACGTGCTGCCGGCCTGCGAAGCCCCAGGCGTCAGCGCCCCGGCAGCGCGTGGCGTGCCGCTGGCGCTGCTTGAGCCGCTGCTGGAAACCGTGCGCGACAGCGGCAAGTTGCGCCTGATGGACCTGGCTGAACTCAACCCCGAACACGATATCGACAGCCGCACCGCCAAGGTAGCGGCGCGCCTGATTCACCTGTTGACCCTGACCGGCTAAGCGCTACTTGGCCACTTCCCTGACAACAATAAATACAGAGGAATGCACAGATGACACCCTTCACCCAGCACCGCCACGGCGGCAGCCCGGCACCCCGCTCGTTGCGCGCGGAGAGCCGTCATGTCTGAACAACTTACGGCGCTCGCCAGCGTGTCCAAGGGTCGCGCCCTGGCCCGGTTGCTCGGCTACAGCCTGATTGGCCTGCTGATCTTCTTTGTGCCGTTCGAGATCGGCGGGCGTTCGACCATTCTGCTCGACCATAGCGCCAGCGCCCTGCAAACCCATGCGCGGCCGCTGGTGATCAGCATTGCCATGCTGTTTATGCTCTACGGCGCGCTGCAGCCCTGGTTCAGCGGCAGCTGGCGCGGCGACCTGACACGCACCGTGTTCAGCGTGCTTAAGGTGTTCGGTCTGTTGATCGGCGTGGCCTATCTGTTCCGTGTCGGGCCTGAAGCGCTGTACCAGCCTGGCATGCTGCCGTTTCTGTTCGACAAGCTGGTGCTCAGCCTGGCGCTGATCGTGCCGCTGGGTGCACTGGCCCTGGTGTTTCTGATCGGCTTCGGCTTGCTCGAGCTGGTCGGCGTGCTGATGCAGCCGGTGATGCGGCCGATCTGGCGTACGCCGGGCAAGTCGGCAATCGATGCCGTGGCCTCGTTCGTCGGTAGCTACTCGGTGGGCCTGCTGATCACCGACCGTATGTACCAGCAGGGCCATTACAGCGTGCGTGAGGCGGCGATTATCGCCACCGGCTTTTCCACGGTGTCGGCGCCTTTTATGGTGATCATCGCCAAGACCCTTGGCCTGATGGAAATCTGGAACCTGTATTTCTGGAGCGCGATGCTGGTGACCTTTGCGGTTACCGCTGTCAGCGCGCGCATCTACCCACTGTCACGTTTACCTACTGAAAGCCGTCCCGAGCCGCAGCTGCAAGCGGGCGAAAGCCGCATCGGCAGCGCCTGGCGTGCCGGGCTGAGCCAGGCTGCCAGTGCGCCTTCGCTGCTTAGCGCGTTGCGCGAGACCTTTGTCGATGGCCTGCGCATGACCGCCGCGATTCTGCCGAGCATTCTCGCCGTCGGCCTGCTCGGCTTGCTCGCCGCCAAATACACTCCGCTGTTCGATGCCCTGGGCGTGCTGTTCTACCCGGTTACCTGGCTGTTTGGTCTGAACGAGCCGATGCAGGTGGCCCGGGCCATTTCCTCGGGCCTGGCGGAGATGTTCCTGCCGGCGATGTTGCTGAAAGACGCCGACGTGCTGGTCAAGTTCGTCACCGCCATCGTCTCGGTGAGCAGCGTGCTGTTTCTCTCCGCCTCGATTCCCTGCGTGCTGGCCACGCGAATTCCCCTGCGTCTGCGCGACCTGTTGCTGGTCTGGCTGCAGCGCACGTTCTTAAGCCTGTTGTTCAGCATTCCGCTGGGCTACCTGGCGCACTACATGGGCTGGCTGTAAGCCGCCCGCACCTAACGATCTGTTGATAAGGAGCTTGCTATGAGCCTTTTCCGTGACACCGAAATCCGCGCCGCCCGTGGCACCACGCTGACCGCCAAGAGCTGGCTGACCGAAGCGCCGCTGCGCATGCTGATGAACAACCTCGACCCGGAAGTGGCCGAGAACCCCAAGGAACTGGTGGTGTATGGCGGCATCGGCCGCGCCGCGCGCAACTGGGAGTGTTTTGATGCGATCGTCGAAGTGCTGACCCGCCTGGAAGACAACCAGACCCTGCTGATTCAATCCGGCAAGCCGGTCGGCGTGTTCGAGACGCACAAGGACGCGCCGCGGGTGCTGCTGGCCAACTCCAACCTGGTGCCGCACTGGGCCACCTGGGAGCACTTCAACGAACTGGATGCCAAGGGCCTGGCCATGTACGGCCAGATGACCGCCGGCAGCTGGATCTATATCGGCAGCCAGGGCATCGTTCAGGGCACCTATGAAACCTTTGTCGAGGCCGGCCGCCAGCATTACGGCGGCAACCTCAAGGGCCGCTGGGTACTCACTGCGGGTCTTGGCGGCATGGGCGGCGCGCAGCCACTGGCGGCGACCCTGGCCGGTGCCTGCTCGCTGAATATCGAGTGTCAGCAGAGCCGTATCGATTTTCGCCTGAAAACCCGTTATGTCGACGAGCAGGCCAGCGATCTGGACGACGCCCTGGCGCGTATCGACAAGTACTGCGGCGAAGGCAAGGCGGTGTCCATTGCCCTCTGTGGCAACGCCGCCGAGATTCTGCCGGAGCTGGTCAAGCGCGGCGTGCGTCCGGATATGGTCACTGACCAGACCAGCGCCCATGACCCGCGCCACGGCTACCTGCCGGCCGGCTGGAGCTGGGACGAATACGTGGCCCGCGGCAAGACCGAGGAGGCCGTGGTGGTCAAGGCCGCCAAGCAGTCAATGGCCGTGCATGTACGCGCCATGCTGGCCTTCCAGCAGATGGGCGTGCCGACCTTCGACTACGGCAACAATATCCGTCAGATGGCCCTGCAGGAGGGCGTCGACAACGCCTTCGACTTCCCTGGCTTCGTCCCGGCTTACATCCGTCCGCTGTTCTGTCAGGGCATTGGCCCGTTCCGCTGGGTGGCACTGTCCGGCGACCCGGAAGACATCTACAAGACCGATGCCAAGGTCAAGGAACTGATCCCTGACGACGCCCATCTGCACAACTGGCTGGACATGGCCCGCGAGCGCATCAGCTTCCAGGGCCTGCCGGCGCGTATCTGCTGGGTCGGCCTGAAGGACCGCGCGCGCCTGGCCCAGGCCTTCAATGACATGGTCGCCAGCGGCGAGCTGAAAGCGCCAATCGTCATCGGCCGCGACCATCTCGACTCCGGCTCGGTGGCCAGCCCCAACCGTGAAACCGAGGCCATGCAGGACGGCTCCGATGCCGTATCCGACTGGCCGCTGCTCAACGCTCTGTTGAATACCGCAGGCGGCGCGACCTGGGTGTCGCTGCACCACGGTGGCGGCGTCGGCATGGGCTACTCGCAGCACTCCGGCGTGGTGATCGTCGCAGATGGCACCCCCGAAGCCCGCGCCCGTCTCGGCCGCGTGCTGCGCAACGATCCAGGCACCGGGGTGATGCGCCACGCTGATGCCGGTTATCAAATCGCCGCCGATTGTGCCCGCGAGCAGGGCCTGGACCTGCCTATGATTGGCGCAACCCAAGGAGCCCATGCATGAGCCTGTTCACCCTGCACCCCGGCCAGTTGACCCTGGCCCAACTGCGCGCCGCCTACCAGGCACCCCTGCGCGTGAGCCTGGCTGCGTCGGCCTATCCGGCCATCGAAGCCAGTGTCGCCTGCGTCAACGGCATCATTGCCGAAGGCCGTACCGCTTACGGCATCAACACCGGTTTCGGTCTGCTGGCCTCGACCCGCATCGCCAATGATGATCTGGAAAAACTGCAGCGCTCGCTGGTGCTGTCGCATGCCGCCGGCGTTGGTGCGCCGCTGGACGACGCCATGGTGCGGCTGATCATGCTGCTCAAGGTCAACAGCCTGGCGCGCGGCTTCTCTGGCATTCGCCGCCAGGTGATCGAGGCGCTGATCGCCCTGATCAATGCCGAGGTCTATCCGCATATTCCGCTCAAGGGTTCAGTCGGTGCCTCCGGTGACCTCGCGCCGCTGGCGCATATGTCGCTGGTGCTGCTCGGTGAAAGCCAGGCGCGTTATCGCGGCGAATGGCTGCCGGCAACTGAAGCATTAGCCATCGCCGGCCTGCAGCCGATGACCCTAGCGGCCAAGGAAGGTCTGGCGCTGCTCAATGGCACTCAGGTGTCGACTGCCTACGCCTTGCGCGGCTTGTTCGAGGCCGAGGATCTGTTCGCTGCGGCCACCGTCTGCGGCGGCCTGACCGTCGAGGCTGCGCTGGGCTCGCGTGCGCCCTTTGATGCGCGCATTCATGCCGCCCGTGGTCAACGTGGGCAGATCGACGCGGCTGCGGTTTATCGCCATCTGCTCGGCGACAGCAGCGAAGTCGACCGTTCCCACGAAGCCTGCGACAAGGTGCAGGACCCGTACTCGCTGCGCTGTCAGCCGCAGGTTATGGGCGCTTGCCTGACTCAGCTGCGGCAGGCCGCCGAGGTGCTGGCGGTGGAAGCCAACGCGGTGTCGGATAACCCGCTGGTATTCGCTGCCGAAGGCGAGGTGATTTCCGGCGGTAACTTCCACGCCGAGCCGGTGGCCATGGCCGCCGACAACATCGCCCTGGCCATCGCCGAAATCGGCGCGCTGAGCGAGCGCCGCACCTCGCTGATGATGGACAAGCACATGTCGCAGCTGCCGCCGTTTCTGGTGGCCAATGGCGGGGTCAACTCCGGCTTTATGATCGCCCAGGTCACCGCTGCCGCACTGGCCAGCGAGAACAAGGCGCTGGCGCACCCACACAGCGTTGACAGCCTGCCGACTTCGGCCAATCAGGAAGACCATGTGTCCATGGCCCCGGCTGCGGGCAAGCGTCTGTGGGAAATGGCCGCCAACACCCGTGGCGTGCTGGCCATCGAATGGCTGGGTGCCTGCCAGGGCCTGGATTTCCGCGAAGGGCTGAAAAGCTCGCCGTTGCTCGAACAGGCGCGTCAGGCCCTGCGCGCGCGGGTGCCGTATTACGTGGAAGACCGCTTTTTCGCACCGGATATCGAGGCTGCCGATCAACTGCTGGCCAGCCGTGTGCTAAGCCCATTGCTGCCGGCTGGGATGCTGCCGTCCGTAGGCTGAGTTCGGGCGCGTATAGCCCCTCTCCCAGCATTTGGTAGGGTGGACTACGCGAAGCTTGTCCACCGGCTTAGCCTGTTGCCCACCCTACGTGCGCTGCCTATCGGCGGCGCCGCGCTGCATCGGTATGATGCGCGACAGCATCGACAACCAAGGAAACGCCGTGGCCAGCCAAACGCCGCTCTATCGGCAAATCGAGGCGCATCTGCTCGAGCGGATCAGCAGTGGCGCCTACCCGGCGCACCACCAGATCCCGCCGGAAGAGCAACTGGCGCGGGATTTCGGCGTCAGCCGGATGACCGCGCACAAAGCGATTCGCGATCTGGTGCAAAAGGGTTACCTGATCCGTCAGGCCGGCCTCGGCACCTTCGTCACCGACCGCAAGGCCGAGTCCTCATTGCACGAGGTGCTGAATATCGCCGCGGAGGTGAAAAGCCGCGGCAACAGCTACAGCAACGATGTGCTGCGTTGCGAGGCAATTGACGCAGACGACGAAGTCGCCCTGCGCCTCGGCGTGCGCGTCGGTACACCGACCTTCCACAGCCTGCTGGTGCACCGCGAAAACGGTTTGCCGATCCAATTGGAGGATCGTTACGTCAACCCGCGCTGGGTGCCGAATTACCTGCAGACCGATTTCGCTCTGCATACGCCGAACGAAGTGCTGGTCGCCGCCTGCCCGATTTCTGATGTCGAACATGTGGTCGAGGCCGTGCTGGCCGACAGGCAAACTGCCGAATGGCTGGCCATGGATCCGGCTACGCCTTGCCTGAGCATGATCCGCCGCACCTGGTCGGGCGAGCACCTGGTCAGCTACGCGCGGCTGATCCATCCCGGCGATCGCTACAAGTTGCGCTCAGCACTTCAGCCGCGCTGAGTTCGCCCTACTGCTTGGTTGAGCAGGCCCACGTCGAACAGGCACAAAAAAGCCCGCTGCTGCGGGCTTTTCAGCAAGACGGTAGGGTCAAGCTGCAGTGCGATCATGATTGAGGTCGATCTTGCGCCGGGCGAACAGCGTCTTGGCGGCGGTTTGATGAATAGGCGCGCCGGTAAAAGTTGGCAGGTCGCTGCTGACCCACTGGTTACCTTCGCCATTCCAGCAGACTTCGCCGGAAGCCAGCTTCATGTCACGCAGCAGGTCGCGAATCAGCCCGCGTACGTGCCGCTCGCACAGCACCACTTCGCGATCAATCACCTTGCTCATCGCGGGTTGCTCGTCCTTGCACAGCGTCAGCAGCAATCTGCCGTCCGGGCGTGGGGTGATGGAGACGTCATGGCTGGGAAAGGCTTTAAACAGTTCTTGAATGGCAATCAACATTGCGAGGTCCTTCCAATTGGTTTCACTGCCAAGAGAAAAGCACGCTGCGTGCCAAGCAAAATTGAAAACAAAATATGTTATAAATCAATATCTTATATAAAACAGCTATCAGAGTGATACTTGCAGAATGCATGAGCGGGCCGATTGCGCAGTGCAAGCTGCATAGTCAACCGAGGCGGTAACCCCTAGCTCAGATGCGCGAGTTTGTCCGGGTTGCGCATGATGTAGATATTGCTGGCGCGCCCGGCTGCGTCATAGGCGAAGGTCATCAGCGCAACCAGTTCGTCGCCCGCGCGAATCATCACGCCGCGGCCGCCATTAAAATCGCTGACCTGCCAGCCGTAGTGCTGCCAGTAGCGGCTCAGCGAATGCTCGATAAACGCCAGAACATCGGCCTTGCCGCGCAAGGTGTCGCGCAGAGCGGAGACCTTGCCGCCACCATCTGCGCAGAGTTCCACCTCATCGGCCAGCAGCGTCGCCAACTGGCCGGTGGTGCCACTGGCGATGGCGCGATGAAAGGCTTCCAGCAATAGCTCCTGGCGCTCCCGCGGCGCGCTGTAACGTACCTTGGCGTCGGCGATGCGGGCCCGCGCGCGCGACACCAGCTTGCGGCAGCTGAGTTCCTGTACCCCCAGCGTCGCGGCGACATCGCCATAGTCGTTGTCGAAAATATCGTGCAGCAGGTAGGCGGCGCGCTCTTTCGGGGTCAGCCGTTCGAGCAGCAGCAGAAAGGCGGTGGACAGCGAGGTGGCGACATCCAGCGCCCGTTCGGACTCGCCGTCCGCCTGCCCATGAATCGGTTCCGGCAGCCAGGTGCCGATGTAGTCGACCCGGCTTTTGCGGGCAGAGCGGAGGACATTAATGCAGTGGCGGGTGCACAAGGTGGTCAGCCAGGCGCGTGGGCTGAGGATGTCGTCGCGCGCTGCGGTGTGCCACTTGCAGAAGGTTTCCTGCACCGCGTCCTCGGCTTCGGCGTGGGAGCCGAGGATGCGGTACGCCAGGCCCATCAGAAACGGCCGCGCATCTTCGAATACCGCCACATGATCGACTCCCGTCATCTCAATGCCTCGATACCTGAATACGGTTCCACAGGTTGATCATCGCCACCGAAGCGGTCAGTGCGCCGATCTCGGTCTCGTTGAACTGCTCGCGCAGCTGCACGCGCAATGTGGCGAAATCGGTGGTGGCGTCGAGCACGGTCAGGGCCTCGACCCAGGCCAGCGCCGCACGCTCGCGCGGGCTGAAGTCCGAGGTATGCCGCCATACCATCAGGCGGTCGAGGCGCTCATTGCTTTCGCCGTCTTCGCGGGCTTCGCGCAGGTGCATCTTGATGCAGAACGCGCACTGGTTGAGCTGCGAGGCGCGCAGCTGCACCAGGTGATAGAGACTGCGCTCAAGGCCCAGGGCATCCATCGCCAGGTGAACCTCGCCGAGCGCCTGGATCACGCTCGGGATGACGGTGTTGTAGTTCAAAGGGCTCGCTGCGTTCATCGGTGTTTCTCCAAAAAGGGAATGACACCTACATGACGAGTGCGCACCAGGCCTTGTGACGCGGCAGCGAAAATTTTTTGTGTGGCGCGCTAATTGCGATCCGCCAGTACGCCGATCAGGAAGAACACCAGCAACAGCACGGGCGCCAGGGTGTAGTTGTTGAAGTGGCCGAGGCCTTGGGCCAGCCATGGGGTGATGAACACCATCGCCAGGCCATAACCGACGGCGCAGACCAGGACGAAGATCAGGGTGCGGAAGAAGAAGTTCAGGCCGCTGATGGAGCGCTGCACCCAGGCGTTGATGCCGGGGCCGAACAGCACGAACAGGGTGGCCATAATGGCCAGGGAAATGTCGTAGAGGTGGCTGCGGCTCCAGCGTGACAGGGTGGCGATCAGGTCGAGTAGCAGGTCCATGAGGTGTCCTTAGCGCAATGTGCGCACGCTGCCCATCAGGGCAAGAAGTGTTGCAACAGGTCGTTGAGAAACAGCTGGCCTTCGCGGGTGGCGGTGAGGCGCGCCGGATCGGTCAGCATCAAGCCGCGCTGCTGCGCTTCTGCCCGTGCTGAGCTGAGCAGGCTGGACGGCAGGCCTGTGCGCTGAGTGAACAAGCTGCTGGCGACACCGTCCGTGAGGCGCAGCACATTCATCAGAAACTCGAACGGCAGTTCGTCCGCGCTCAGGCTGCGCTCGCCGGCGCTGAAGCGTTTGGCGGGGTCCAGATAATCCTTGGGCAGGCGGGTTTTCCAGCTGCGCGTGATCACACCGGCCGGGTCGCTGAGCTTGGCATGGGCGCCCGCACCGATGCCGAGAAAGTCGCCGAAGGTCCAATAATTGAGGTTGTGCCGCGCTGCCTTGCCAGCCTGGGCGTAGGCGGACACTTCGTACTGGGCGTAGCCGTGTTCGGCCAGCAGCGCCTGACCGGCTTCCTGAATATCCCAGAGGACGTCGTCTTCCGGCATCAGCGGCGGCTGGTTCCAGAACACCGTGTTCGGCTCCACGGTGAGCTGGTACCAGGACAAATGCGTCGGCTGCTGGGCAATGGCGATGCGCAGATCGCTCAAGGCGTCCTCGATCGACTGATCCGGCAGGCCGTGCATCAGGTCCAGGTTGAAATTATCGAAGCCGGCGGCACGCGCCATGTCGGCCGCGTGAACCGCCTCGTCGCCGTCGTGGATGCGCCCCAGGGCGATCAGCTTGGGCGCCTGGAAGCTCTGCACGCCAATCGACAGGCGATTGATGCCGAGGCTGCGGTAGTCACGAAACTTGGCTTGCTCGAAGGTGCCGGGGTTGGCTTCCAGGGTGATTTCGATATCGCTGGCAAACGGCACCCGCCGCTGCACGCCTTCGAGCAGGCGCCCCAGCGCGCGTGCCGAAAACAGGCTGGGTGTGCCACCGCCGAAAAAGATCGAGGTCAGCGGCCGCCCGTAGACCTGCGGCAGGGCTGCATCGAGGTCAGCCAGCAGCGCATCGACGTACTCGTCTTCCGGCAGCGTCGGCCCGGCGGCGTGGGAGTTGAAGTCGCAATACGGGCACTTTTTCACGCACCAGGGGATGTGTACATAAAGCGCGAGTGGCGGCAGCTCGAAGTGGCCGCCGGGGGCCGTGCTCATGCCAGGCCCAGACGCTGTTTCAGCAGCGCCATGGCGCGGGCGCGGTGGCTGAGCTGGTTTTTCTCGGCAGGCAAAAGCTCTGCGCTGGAGCAGTTGCGCTCGGGCACCCAGAACAGCGGGTCGTAGCCAAAACCCTGGGCGCCCTGCGCTGCATGCAGGATGCGCCCATGCCAGAGGCCTTCGCAGATGATCGGCAGGGGGTCATCGGCGTGCCGCACCAGCGCCAGGCAGCAGACGAACTGCGCGCCGCGTTCGGCATCGGCCACGCCGTTCAATGCGTCGAGCAGTTTTGCATTGTTTGCTGCATCGCCCTGGCCATCGGCGTAGCGCGCAGAGTAGATACCCGGGGCGCCGCCAAGATGGTCCACCGCCAGGCCGGAGTCGTCCGCCAGCGCGGGCAAACCGGACACTCGTGCGGCATTGCGCGCTTTGAGGATGGCGTTTTCGATAAACGACAGGCCGGTTTCGTCCGGTTCGATATCACTGAACTCGCCGATCGAACGCACCCGCACGGCGTCGCCGAGCATGGCCTGGAGTTCCTTGAGTTTGCCGGCGTTGTGGCTGGCCAGCACCAGTTCCGTGAAAGGCATCATTCGTCTGGGAAAAATTCCTGGTTGAAGCTGAAGCTGCGGGCAACATCGTCACCGGCGCGGAGGTTGATGGTGAAACGCAGCACTTCGCGCTGGTTGAACGGGAACTGGGCCAGGTAGTAGATGGCCTCGCCCTCGACCACTTGCTTGAAGGTCAGCGCGTGGCTGCGTCCGACCAGGTCTTTCACCTCGCCCGAGACCTGGGCGTTGACCGCTTTTCCTGCCTTGAGCACGGAAATGTTCACCACACCCTGGGTCTTGCTGCGCACCAGGCCACTGGCTGCGGCAATGTCCGGCTGCAGGAAGCTGGAGTTGAAGGCGATGTAGTGCACATCCAGATCGCCAAAGGTTTGCTTGCGCTCGGCCAGCGCCGGCAGGCTCAGGCACAGGGCCAGGACGAATAGGGCTAGGCGATGCATGGCGACTCTCCTGTTGGGGGCGGGCGAAGGTTACCGGGCGGCTTCGGCGGCGTGGCCACTGATTCGGTAGATACCGATCTCACCCAGTAGATTAGGCCAGATACGGCTGGCCCAGCCGTGGCGGTGATCGCGGTCCACGGCGAGGCGGTTGATCACCCGGGCATGCTGGGCATGGCACAGGCGCTCGAAGTCCTCGAAGGTGCAGAAGTGGATGTTCGGCGTGTTGTACCAGGTGTAGGGCAGGAAGTCCGACACCGGCATCCGCCCCTTGCTCGCCAGGTACCAGCGGCAGCGCCAGTGGGCGAAGTTGGGGAAGGTGATGATGCAGGTCTTGCCGACCCGGAGCATTTCCGCCAGCACCTTGTCGGGGTAGTGCAGCGCTTGCAGCGACTGGGTCATGACCACCACGTCGAAGCTGTCGCTGGCAAAGTTGCCCAGGCCCTGGTCAAGGTTCTGCTCGATCACGTTGACGCCCTTGCTCACGCACTGAGCGATGTTGTCCGGATCGATTTCCAGCCCGTAACCGCTGACCTGCTTGTGTTCGCGCAGCCAGGTGAGCAGCTCGCCATTGCCGCAGCCCAGGTCGAGCACCCGGCTGCCGGCGGGAATCCATTCCTGGATGATTTCTAGGTCCGCTCGCATGGCTTACACCTGAATCCGTTTCATATAACTGTCGAATGCCTGCAGGTAGCGCGGGATCGGCATCAGGAAGGCATCGTGGCCCTGGGGGGCGTCGATTTCCAGGTAACAGACGTTCTTGCGTGCGGCGGTCAGCGCATCGACGATTTCCCGCGAGCGCGCCGGCGAGAAGCGCCAGTCGGTGGTGAAGGACATCACGCAGAAGTCGGCGCTGACGTGCGCCAGGGTCTTGGCCAGGTCGCCGTCATGGTTGGCCGCGGGGTCGAAGTAGTCGAGCGCCTTGGTCATCAGCAGGTAGGTATTGGCGTCGAAGCGCCCGGAAAATTCTTCGCCCTGATAGCGCAGGTAGCTTTCGACCTGGAACTCGACGCTGTGGAAGTCGTAGTTGAGCTTCTCGCTTTTCAGACCACGGCCGAATTTCTCGCCCATGGAATCATCCGACAGGTACGTGATGTGCCCGACCATGCGCGCGAGCATCAGGCCGCGCTTGGGAATCACCCCTTGTTCCTGAAAGTGCCCGCCATGGAATTGCGGATCAGTGAGGATCGCCTGGCGCGCCACCTCGTTGAAGGCGATGTTCTGCGCCGACAGCTTGGGCGCCGAGGCGATTGCCAGGCAGTGGCGCACCCGTTCCGGGTAGCTGATCGTCCACTGCAGCGCCTGCATGCCGCCCAGGCTGCCGCCCACCACCGCCGCCCATTGCTCGATCCCCAGGGCATCGGCCAGGCGCGCCTGGCTGTGCACCCAGTCTTCCACGGTCATGACCGGGAAGTCCGCGCCGAACGGTTTGCCAGTGGCCGGGTTGATGCTGCTCGGGCCGGTCGAGCCGTGGCAGCCGCCGAGGTTATTCAGGCTGACGATGAAGAATTTGTTGGTGTCGAGCGGCTTGCCCGGGCCGATGCAGCTGTCCCACCAACCCGGCTTGCGTTCGTCCGGGTCGTTGTAGCCCGCGGCATGGTGGTTGCCGGACAGGGCATGGCAGATCAGCAGCGCATTGCTGCGCGCAGCGTTCAGTTCGCCGTAGGTTTCATAGACCAGTTGATAGTCGGCCAGGCTGCGCCCGCAGGCCAGCGCAAGCGGTTCGGCGAAGCCAAGCACCTGGGGCGTTACCAGGCCAACGGAGTCTGGAGGAAAGACAGTCGGCATCGACCCTGCTCTTGATAAGGATGGGGTGAAGAAAGTGCAGCAGTCTAAAGAGCGCCGCCCCAGGCGGCAAGCGCATGGGGCGGCGGGGTGGGAGTGAGCCAGCCGGGCGGGCTACGACGCGCGCGAAACCTTACTCGCCGCCACTCTGGACCCGTGCGGCACCGGGCAGATTGACCACCTTGCCCTGACGCTGGATGGGCGCCGGCCGGCGCATGGCGCGGAGCATTTCGTTGGCCTGGGCCAGTTGCTGCTCCAGCTCGGCGCAGTAGCGCGCCAGTTGCTGGCTGCGCTGGCGGGTCTGCTGAGTTTCCTGAGCCAGGGCCCTCAGCCGGAGCATGTGGGTTTCCAGCATCTGCTTGTGTTCCAGGCTGTGCTGCATCAGCGGCAGCAAGGTGCTGTTGGCCCAGTGTTCGGCCTCGAGGCGCAAGCGCTGGTGCAGCCCGACAACCTCCTGCACCAGCGTCGCAAAGAAGCGCCGGGTCAATGCGCGCTGTTCGGTGAACAGGGTCTTCACATGCAGGCGGAACTGATCGGCCTTGCCCTGCAACTGATGCAGTTCACGCAAATAGCGGTCGACGTTGAACTCGGGGGCGTCTATGCCTTGCAGCGGGTTCTCTTCATTGTGTCGACGGTAGATTGCCGCGACCATCTTGTTGGCCATCTCGGCTTCGTGACCGAGGTGGTGCAGGTCATCCTCGACAGAGTTGAAGAAATGCAGAATCGCCTGGTTGATGCCAATGGTCGTCCAGCTGTCGACCAGGTTCTTGCGCACCTCTTTGAGATGGGCCTCGAGGCGCTCGGGACGAGTCCGTGCGCGCAGCGGCTCTGACTGACGGGCCAGCAGGCGCTGGCTGCTTTTCAGACCGAGCAGACGACGGTGATGCTGGCTGTGGTCTTCCTTGGTCTTGGCGGTCAGGTCGAACAGCAGCTGACCCTTGTCATGCTGATGGTTGTTCAGCAGCGCCTGCTGCTGGTTGACCTTCTCCAGGCGCAGGTTCAGCACATGCTGGCTGTTGTGCAGCAAGGACAGCACCTGGCTGACCACGCTGTCTTCGATCAACCGTTCCTTCTGGGTGACGATGCGCTCGCAGAGCAGGTCTTCGAGGTTGCTCATCTGGCTGCGGATCAGCAATTCCGGGTCTTTGCGCACCTTGGCCAGCAACGCTTGTTTGGCCGACAGCGGCAGTACGTCTTCGGGCTTGATACCCAGCTGGCGCGCGGTGGCCTTCTGCATTTTCTGGATCGCGTTCTGCACGAAGGTTTCGCCGGCCAGGTCATCCCAGAGCACGTCGATCTTGTTCAGCACGGCGAACAGGCTGGTCTGGTTGTCTTCTTCGAGCTGGCGAATATGCTGCTGCCAGACTGCCATGTCGCTGGCGGTAACGCCGGTATCGGCAGACAACAGGAAAATGATGGCCTGGGCATTCGGCAGCATCGACAGGGTCAGCTCGGGCTCGCTGCCCAGGGCATTCAGGCCGGGCGTGTCGAGAATGCGCAGGCCCTGACGCAGCAGCGGGTGGTCGAAGTTGACCATGGCGTGACGCCACGCCGGTACCAGTACCAGGCCCGGTTTGCCGGCGCTTTCCAGCATGTCCGGATGAAAGCCCAGCTGAATCGCTTGCTCGACCGGCATCGACTTAGTTTTCGCCACCTGGGAAAACGCCTCGGCCATATTGGCCGGGTCGCTGAGATCCAGCGGGATGTTCACCCAGTGGCCGGGAATGCGCTTGAACTGGGCCACGCTGGCTTCCGCCACGCGGGTTTCGATCGGCAGCAGGCGGATGTAGGAGCGTTCCGAGCGCGGGTCGAAGAACACCTCAGTCGGGCACATGGTGGTACGCCCGGCTTGGGAGGGCAGCATGCGCTGGCCGTATTCAGAGAAGAACAGGCTGTTGATCAGTTCGGTCTTGCCGCGGGAGAACTCGCCGACAAAGGCCAGGGTGATGTGGTCGGTGCGCAACAGCTTGAGCGCGCGTTCGAGCTTGGCCTCCACGGCGTCCGAGGTCAGGCGGTTGGTCACCAGCCAGCTGCGGTAGCGGGTAATCTGGCGCATCAACTCGCGCTTCCAGGCGACGTAGATATCAACCTGTTGACTGAGGCGTTGCATGCTCATCCTGGTCTCCCTTGCGTGGGGCAGCGTCCATGCATAAACCTGACTGTCAGGTTTTCGCAGGTTCGGCAGTTAGCAGCGCTGTATGGGGTCAAGGCCAGAGAATTCGGGCGCTGCGATGCCGGCATTATGCGGGCAAAGGCATTCCCGTCAATTGGACGACTTCACAGTCCCGCCTTAAGGTCGCCCAGAGCGGCTGAGCGGTCAGGAGGCTCCCTTGACATTGCCTACTAACGGCAGCGATGTGTCGATGGTCATGCCGGCCAGCGACTCGCGTGCTGGCCTTGCAAGGCGGTAGTCAAATCGCCAGCCTGTCAGAGCGCCAGGCTGAGGCCTTTGTACATGCCGGTCATCACCGCCAGGTTGCGGATCACCAGCATGTCGATCAGGTTGAGAATCAGGAACGCCACAATGGGCGAAAGATCCAGCCCACCCAGGCTTGGCAGGATCCGGCGGATCGGCGTCAGCACGGGCTCGCAGATCTGGTTGATCAGTTCCGCAGCCGGGTTGCTGGTGCCGGGCGCGACCCAGGAGAGGATTACGCTGATGATCAGGGCGAAGAAGAACACCTTGAGGAACAGCGCGGTCACGCCGATGATCGACCACACCAGCAGCTGCAGCGGGTCGACGCCGTAGCCCATCAGCAGCAAGGTCAGCGCCATCAGCACCAGTTGCACCAGGATTGCCAGTACCAGCGACGCCAGGTCGAGCCCGGCGAAGCTGGGAATGATCCGGCGCAGCGGCCGCAGCAACGGCTGGGTGGCGCGGACGATGAACTGACACAGCGGGTTGTAGAAGTTGGCCCGTACCAGTTGCAGGATAAAGCGCAACAGCACGATCAGCAGGTAAAGGCTGCCGATGGTTTGCAGGATATATACGGCGGCGGTGTTCAGTCCGATCATCTTTGACTCCTTCGGTGATCTGTTAGTGGCCCAGCTGTTTGGCGAGTTCGACCGAGCGGCTGGCCGCGGCATTCAGCGCTTTTTCCACAATGGCTTCGAAACCATCAGCCTGGAAGCTTTTGATCGCGGCCTCGGTGGTGCCCGCTGGCGACGTGACCCGACGGCGCAATTCGCTGGCGTCGACCTCGCTGGAAGTAACCATGCGCGCAGCGCCAAGGGCAGTGTGCGCGGTCAGTTGCGCGGCTATCTCGCGCGACAGGCCAAGCTTCTCGCCCGCAGCGGTCATGGCTTCGATCAGCAGAAAGAAATACGCCGGGCCGCTGCCGGACACGGCGGTTACCGCGTCTATCAAGGTCTCATGCTCAAGCCATAGCGCCAGGCCGACGGCACTGAGCAACTGTTCGGCCTGCTGGCGCTGCGCCGGGGAAACCTGGGCATTGGCGTAAAGCCCGCTTACGCCTTGGCGCAGCAGAGCCGGGGTGTTGGGCATGCAGCGCACGATTGCCGGACGCGTGGGCTGGGCGCCGTCTGCGTCTGGCTGCGCCAGCCAGGTTTCCAGGCTGGCGCAGTCGATGCCTGCGGCGACGGAAACCACCAACTGGCTGGTGCGAAGGTGCGCGGCGAGGTCCAGGCACACCTCCTTCATGACCTGTGGCTTGACCGAGAGCACGATCAGATCGGCGTTCTCGATTGCTTCGGCGTTGCTGGCGAAGGTCTGGATGCCATGCTCGGCGCTGATCTTCGCGCGTTGCTCGGCGCCACGGTCGCTGGCCCGAATCGCGCTGGCGTCAAAGCCCTGGGCGCGTAGACCGCCGATCAGGCTGGCTGCCATGTTGCCGGCGCCGATAAAGGCAATGCGAGGGATGCTCATAATGGGGCTTCCTTATTACGGGTACCGGCGCATCAGTCGCTATGCCTTGGCATAGTCGCGTGCGCCAAACAGGGCGGTGCCGATTCGCACCCAGGTTGCGCCTTCTGTAATGGCAGCTTCCAGGTCGTGGCTCATGCCCATGGACAGGGTGTCGAGATCGAGATTCAAGCCGGCTTGCAGGTCTCGCAGCCGGGCGAAGGCTGCGCGTTGCTCCAGTGGGTCGTCGGTTGGCTCGGGAATTGTCATCAATCCGCGCAGTTTCAGGTTAGGCAGTTGTGTTACGGCTTGTGCCAGTGCCAGCAGTTCGTCAGGGTGGCAGCCGGATTTGCTGGCCTCGCCGCTGACGTTTACCTGCAGGCATACGTTCAACGCAGGCAGGCCCGCGGGGCGTTGCGCACTGAGGCGTTCGGCCACCTTCAAGCGGTCCACCGAGTGGACCCAGTCGAAGTGCTCGGCAATCGGCTTGGTCTTGTTCGATTGAATGGGGCCGATGAAGTGCCAGATCAATGACAGATCGCTCAGCTCGCCCTGCTTGTCCAGGGCTTCCTGCAGGTAGTTTTCACCAAAATCGAACACCCCTGCGGCATGCGCTTCGCGAATGGCTTCGGCGGGTTTGGTTTTGCTCACCGCGAGCATGCCAATTGCCGCACAATCTCGCTGCGAGGCTTGCGCCGCCTCACGGATACGCGCACCGACCTTTGCAATATTCTCTGCTATCGTGGACATTACCTACGCTCTATAGCCCGGCCGTTCTGCGTTCGCGGCATTCTACCTGCTTCTCGCCATTAGGGAGTTCCATGGATATCACTGAGCTGCTTGCCTTCAGTGCCAAGCAAGGCGCGTCGGACCTGCACCTCTCTGCTGGTCTGCCGCCGATGATTCGGGTTGACGGCGATGTGCGCCGCATCAACTTGCCGGCCCTGGATCACAAGCAGGTGCATGCGCTGATCTACGACATCATGAACGACAAGCAGCGCAAGGATTTCGAAGAGTTTCTCGAAACCGACTTCTCGTTCGAGGTGCCGGGTGTGGCGCGCTTCCGGGTCAACGCGTTCAACCAGAACCGTGGCGCGGGTGCGGTATTCCGGACCATTCCCTCGAAAGTGCTGACCATGGAAGACCTCGGCATGGGTGAGGTGTTCCGCAAGATCACCGACGTGCCACGCGGTCTGGTGCTGGTCACCGGGCCGACCGGTTCGGGCAAGTCGACCACGCTCGCGGCGATGCTCGACTACCTCAATAGCACCAAATATCACCACATTCTGACCATCGAAGACCCGATCGAATTCGTTCACGAGTCGAAGAAGTGCCTGGTCAACCAGCGTGAAGTGCACCGCGATACCCTGGGCTTCTCCGAAGCGCTGCGTTCGGCCCTGCGGGAGGACCCGGACATCATCCTGGTCGGCGAGATGCGCGACCTGGAAACCATTCGCCTGGCACTCACTGCGGCGGAAACCGGTCACCTGGTGTTCGGTACGCTGCACACCACCTCGGCAGCCAAGACCATCGACCGGGTGGTCGACGTGTTCCCGGCCGAGGAGAAGTCCATGGTGCGCTCGATGCTTTCCGAATCCCTGCAGTCGGTTATCTCGCAGACCCTGCTGAAGAAGGTCGGCGGCGGTCGGGTCGCGGCTCACGAGATCATGATCGGTACGCCGGCCATTCGAAACCTGATCCGCGAAGACAAGGTCGCGCAGATGTATTCGGCGATTCAAACCGGTGGCTCGCTAGGGATGCAGACCCTCGACTCATGTTTGAAAACCTTGGTTTCCCGAGGCGTGGTGACCCGCGAAAACGCGCGGGAAAAATCCAAGAATCCGGAAAACTTCTAATTCGTCTCAGGCCTGCGGCAACGCCGGCCAAGACCCAGATCGCTGGCGAGACACGCGCCCCAGCAGCTGGTCCCAGGCTAAGCGCGTGATGGTGATGGGCGAGACAACGCATGGAATTTGAAAAACTGCTGCGCCTGATGGTCGAGAAGGGCGGCTCTGACCTGTTTATTACCGCCGGCGTGCCGCCGTCGATGAAGGTCAACGGCAAGATCATGCCGATCACCAAAAACCCCATGTCGCCCGAACAGACCCGGGAAACCGTGCACTCGGTGATGAACGAGCAGCAGCGCCGCGATTTCGCTGAAAACCACGAATGCAACTTCGCCATCAGCGCCCGTGGGGTCGGCCGTTTCCGCGTCAGTGCCTTCTACCAGCGCAACCTGGCGGGCATGGTGTTGCGCCGTATCGAAACCAACATTCCTACCCTGGACGACCTCAAGCTGCCGGAAGTGCTGAAGAAACTGGCCATGACCAAGCGCGGGCTGGTGCTGTTCGTCGGCGCGACCGGTACGGGTAAATCCACTTCGCTGGCGGCGATGATTGGCTATCGCAATAAGAACAGCAGCGGCCACATCATTTCCATCGAAGACCCGATCGAATATATCCACCAGCACCAAAGCTGCATCGTTACCCAGCGCGAAGTCGGTATCGACACCGAGTCGTTCGAGGTGGCGTTGAAGAACACGCTGCGTCAGGCGCCCGATGTGATCCTGATTGGCGAGGTGCGCACCCGCGAGACTATGGACCACGCCGTGGCCTTCGCCGAAACGGGCCACCTGTGCCTGGCCACACTGCACGCCAACAACGCCAACCAGGCGCTCGACCGGATTATCAACTTCTTCCCATCTGATCGTCAGAATCAGGTGTGGATGGACCTGTCGCTCAACCTCAAGGCCATCGTCGCGCAGCAGCTGATTCCCACTCCGGACGGTAAGGGTCGGCGAGCGGTCATCGAGGTGTTGATCAACACCCCATTGGCCGCTGACCTGATCCGCAAGGGCGAGGTGCACGAGCTCAAGGCACTGATGAAACGCTCCACCGAACTGGGCATGCAGACCTTCGATCAGGCGCTGTACAACCTCTACAGCCAGGGCGAAATCACCTATGAAGACGCGCTGTTGTATGCCGACTCGGCGAACGATTTGCGCCTGCTGATCAAGCTGGGTTCGGAAACCGACGGCGATCACCTGACTAGCATGGCGCAGGGACTGTCGCTGGAAATCAGCGAGGAAGATCCGGGTCGGCGTTTTCGCTGACTTTGTCGCCCGCCGTTCGCGCGGGCGCCTGATACTTGATGCTTTTACCCGTTTGCCGCGCGACGGCCTCCGCCTGGCCGTCGCGTTGCGCACCCGCTCTGGCCTGGCTCATCAGGCGTGGAATCAACGGCCCTTCGGGCAGGTTTTTCCAGAAACGCACGGGGAGGTTGGTTTCCATCACTGAACGATTGAGTCGCGCCGGATTGAATGTGCTGCCGTAATAGGCCAGCCACAGCGCTTCCCCCTGATCGTCGTCCTGCGCGCGCGCTAGCTGTTGCCAGTGGGGCGGGCAGGGTTGTTGGTACTGCATGCGCTGCCCATCCCAGTACATCCCATCGTCCGGCGTCGCGATCAGCCAGGAATGACGGCCCATGCGTTCGGCGAAGTGTTCCGAAGCGCTTTGGAGGATGTCGTGTGCGGGCTCGTGCCAGGCGACAAATTGAGGCGCGCCGAGCGCGAGATCACGCGGTTGGAAACGTAGAAACGCGTGCATATGGTGCGCTTCTCGACGCACTGCCTTGAGTCGCGTATGCAGCTCGCTGCCATCGATATCGCCCGGCAGCATGGCGGCGTGGTCGCCCTGAGCGACGCGCCAGAGGATCCGATAGAGCAGACTCCAGCGATCATGAACGCGAAAGCGCGCGGCGCTTTCCAGGAACTCGAGGAGTTGCCTGGGGACACGAGCTACGCTGCCGGGCTGGATTTGCGGCGCTTGGGCTTCGGCCTGATCGAACAGGCCGCCGGCATCGCCAGTGCCCAGCCAACTGATCTGATGGGGCGGCATCTTGCATTGCAGCATTTCCCGCGCCGCCTTTCGCCAGCCCGAGAAGCTGTTGTCGAAGTGCACGCAATGCATCACCACAACGGCATCTGCGCCGGTGTCTCGCTCAGTTGCTGGCGCAACAGCAGCGATTCCCGAGTGGCCTGCACGGGGCGGTAGTCCTGGGTGACGATAAAGGGTTTGGCTTTTTCCAGGGCGCAGCGCAGTCGACTGAGGTCATCGAAGCGAATGCGCTTCTGCCGGCGCAAATCCACCAGACGTTTTGCGCTGAGCACACCGATGCCAGGCACCCGGGCAATCAGGCTCGGTTCGGCGCGATTGAGGTCGACCGGAAAATGATCGCGATTATTCAGCGCCCAGGCCAGTTTGGGGTCGATATCCAGCGCCAGGTTGCCGGGGCCGCTGAGCAACTCGCTGGCATTGAAGCCGTAGCCGCGCATCAGGAAATCCGCCTGGTACAGGCGGTGTTCGCGCAATAAGGGCGGTGCCTCGAACGGCACGCTGGTCGGGCTGTGCGGGATGGGACTGAATGCGGAGTAATACACCCGACGGAGTCGGTAATTACCATACAGTGATTCGGCGGTGTGCAGGATGGTGCTGTCATCGGTGGCATCGGCGCCAACAATCATCTGGGTGCTTTGTCCGGCGGGAGCGAAGCGTGGTGAGCCCACCTCCTCGCGGGCTTCGCTTTCGCCTTGGTGGATCGAATGCATGGCCTGCTTGATGGTCACCACGGTCTTTTCCGGTGCCAGGCGGATCAGGCTGCTTTCGGTCGGCAGTTCGATGTTCACGCTGAGCCGATCGGCATAGCGGCCCGCTTCGGCAATCAGCAGCGGGTCGGCATCGGGAATGGTTTTCAAATGAATGTAGCCGCGAAATTCGTGCTCCTCGCGCAGCAGTTTCGCCACCCTTATCAACTGCTCCATGGTGTAGTCGGACGAGCGAATGATGCCGGAGCTGAGAAAGAGGCCACTGATGCAGTTGCGCTGATAGAAGTCGAGGGTCAGGGTTACCACTTCCTCTGGCGTAAAGCGGGCACGGGGCACGTCGCTGGAGCGGCGGTTGACGCAGTATTGGCAGTCGTACAGACAGAAATTGGTCAGCAAGACCTTGAGCAATGCCACGCAGCGTCCATCAGGGGTGAAGCTATGGCAAATGCCCATGCCATTGGTGGCGCCCAGGCCGGATTTTCCCCTGGAGCTGCGTTTGGGCGCGCCGCTGCTGGCGCAGGACACGTCGTACTTGGCCGCGTCAGCCAGGACGGTGAGCTTTTCAATCAGTTGCATGGTTGCGACCGCTATACTGTTTATGCATACAGTAAACGGTAATTGCGGCCGACCATCAAGGCTTTATTCGCGAGTGGTTGAAGGCTGCCGTTTCCCGTTCGGACATCCTCGCGTAGATTGCCCCCAGATGAATTCATGCCGCGGGAGGCAAGCGCTATGCAACAACGGGACACTCACAGCAAAGTTATTGGTTATCTCTTGTGGATTTTCGGTTTTCTCGGCGCGCACCGGTTCTACTACGGCAAACCTGTGACCGGTACTATCTGGTTTTTCACTCTCGGGCTGTTGTTTGTAGGCTGGATCATCGACCTGTTTTTGATTCCCGGTATGGACCGCGAGGCGGATCTGCGTTTCACCGCGGGCGAAACCGATTACAACGTCGCCTGGATCCTGCTGACGTTCCTTGGCATCTTTGGCGTGCACCGCATGTACCAGGGCAAATGGATCACCGGCATTCTCTATCTGTTCACTGGTGGCCTGTTTCTGGTGGGCGTGCTCTACGACTTCTGGACGTTGAATACCCAGGTATCAATCAAGAATGCCGAGCGCGCCTGAGGCGTCAGCATAAAAAAGCCCGCCAATTGGCGGGCTTTTTTATGCGAGGCCGACAGTCAACCTGAGAGGCCTCAAGCCTGGTAGCTGACGCGTCCGTCCACCAGTGTGTAGCGCACCGCGCCAGGCAGGCAGTGCCCGATAAACGGGCAGTTGGCGCCTTTGGAGTACCAGGTTTCACCGGCCAGGGTCGCTGCCTGAGGATCAAACAGCAGGATATCGGCGGGCGCGCCGACCTTCAGCCGGCCGGCTGGCAGGCGTAGCGCATCGGCGGGCCCGTTGCTTAAACGGGCCAGCAAGGTCGGCAGGTCAAGCAGGCCGTCCTGGACTAGGCTCATGGCCAACGGCAGAAGCAACTGCACGCTGCTGATGCCTGGCTCGGTTGCACCGAAGGGCGCCAGTTTGGCGTCGCGCTCATGGGGCTGGTGATGGCTGGATATGGCGCTGATCACGCCGCGCCTCACCGCTTCACGCAAGCCGTCGCGGTCGGCGCGGGTGCGCAATGGCGGCTGCACGTGATAAAGGCTGGAGAAGTCGATCAAGGCCTCGTCAGTGAGGATCAATTGATACAGCGCCACATCAGCTGTTACTGCCAGGCCCCGGGCCTGGGCCTCGGCAATCAGCTGAGCGCCGCGTGCGCTGGTCAGTTGGCTGAAGTGAGCGCGCACGCCGGTCTGTCCCACCAGCAGTAGATCACGGGCCAGTGCCACGGTTTCGGCGGTTTCCGGGATGCCCGGCAGACCGAGGAAGCTCGCGGTAGCACCTTCATGGGCCAGGCCGCCTTCGGCGAGGTCGTGATCCTGGGAGTGGAGGATCACCGTCAGATCGAAGGTGGCGGCGTATTCCATCGCGCGGCGCAGGGTGCGGTTGTTGCGGAACGTATGCAGGCCGTTGGCAAATGCCACGCAACCAGCGTCGCGCAAGGCAACCAGCTCGGCGAGTTGCTCGCCTTCGAGGCCTTTGCTCAGCGCCCCGATGGGAAAGACCTTGGTGTGCCCCGCCTCGCGCGCGCGATCCAGAATCAGCTCGGCGACGGCCGAGGTGTCCAGTACCGGCTTGGTAAAGGGCGGGCAGCACAGGCTGGTAACGCCCCCCGCCGCTGCGGCGAGGGTTTCGCTGGCGATGCTGCCCTTGCGGCTATAGCCCGGCTCGCGCAATGCGACGCTGAGGTCGACCAGCCCTGGAGCAGCCACCAGACCTTGCGCCGCAAGCGTCTGTTCTGCGCTGAAACCAGCAGGCGGCTGACCAATGGCTGCGACCTTGCCGTTTTCGATAAACAGGTCGGCAGCCTGATCGAATCCGCTGGCGGGGTCGATTACGCGGGCGCCGAGGATCGCGGTTCGCATCAGTTCTGCTCCTCGGAATTGAGTTGACGCTGGGCATTCTGCCCGCTCATCGCCATGGACAGCACGGCCATGCGCACGGCGATGCCGTAGGTAACCTGGTTGAGGATCACCGATTGCGGACCGTCCGCCACCGCGGATTCGATTTCCACCCCGCGATTGATCGGCCCTGGATGCATGACCAGCGCATCGGGTTTGGCCAGTTTCAGCCGCTGCTCGGTAAGGCCGAACAGGCGATAGAACTCGCCTTCGCTGGGTAGCAGCCCCCCCTGCATGCGCTCTTTCTGCAGGCGCAGCATGATGATCACGTCGACGTCCTTGAGCCCGGTTGCCAGGTCGCTGTAGACGCTGACGCCATATTGCTCGACCCCGGCCGGCAGCAGGGTTTTCGGCGCGATCAGGCGGATATCCGGGCAGCCCAGGGTCTTGAGTGCGAGCATGTTCGAGCGCGCGACCCGCGAGTGAAGGATGTCACCCACGATGGCCACCGAAAGGTTTTCGAAACTGCCCTTGTGCCGGCGGATGGTCAGCATATCGAGCATGCCCTGGGTCGGGTGGGCATGGCGACCATCGCCGCCATTGATGATCGCCAGGTTCGGGCACACGTGTTCGGCAATAAAGTGCGCGGCCCCGGAATCCGCATGGCGAACCACGAAGATATCGGCGGCCATGGCTTCAAGATTGCGCAAGGTATCGAACAGTGTCTCGCCCTTGCTGGTCGAGGAGGTGGATACGTTGAGGGTGATCACGTCCGCCGACAGCCGCTGGGCTGCCAGCTCGAAGGTGGTGCGGGTGCGAGTGGAGTTCTCGAAGAACACGTTGCACACCGTCCTGCCGCGCAGCAGCGGCACCTTCTTCACCGCACGGGCGCCGACTTCGAGAAAAGAGTCGGCGGTATCGAGGATTTCCGTCAGCAGCTCGCGCGGCAAACCATCGAGCGACAGGAAGTGGCGCAGCTGACCTTGGTCATTGAGTTGCAGCGGGCGCTTGGCATCCGACGGGGTCATGGCGATCATCTCAGCAGGTTTTCAAGAGGGCTGCACACGGTGATATTGCGTTGCAAGTGCCGACTAATTGCAGGGTCTCGCATCAGGCATTCACGCATTGCCTGGTTCATTCAACGCGGTCGTTACTCGCCCAGCGTCTGGATCTCGAGGGTCAGCGGTTCGGGGCCCGACAATTTTACCCGCTCATTGGCGGCCAGCGACAGGGTCGCTCCGACCACGTCCGGCCTGACCGGCAGTTCGCGGGCATTCAGGTCGAGTAGGCTGACCAGGGTCACGCTGGCGGGGCGGCCGTAGTCGAACAGCTCGTTGAGGGCCGCGCGAATGGTGCGTCCGCTCATCAGCACGTCATCGATCAGCACCAGGTGTTGGCCTTCGATCTCAAACGGCAGTTCGGACGGCTGCACTTGTGGGTGCAGGCCATTCTGGGTAAAGTCATCACGATAGAAGGACACATCGAGAATGCCCAGCGCATCGTCGCGGCCCAGGGCGTCCAGCAGCGCCTGCGCCACCCAGATGCCGCCGGTGCGAATACCGATGAAGCGCGGCTCGTCAATTTGCCGTTGATTGAGGTGACTGGTCAGCGCTGCAGCCATTTGCGGCAGCAGTTCCGTAGGATTGGGTAGGGTCATGACAAAACTCCGTAAATAGGCAAAACAGCACCCAAGCGCGCGGTCAGCAAGCGCTGTTTTCGCTTAACCAGCCTTCTAATAGCAGAGCCGCCGCCAGCGCATCGACCGGGCGTTCGCGGTAGCCGCTATTCTGCCCCTGCTGCAGGCGCTGGCCCTTCGCTTCGTAGGTAGTCAGGCGTTCGTCGTGGGTGTGTACCGGCAGGTTGAAGCGGCCATTCAAGCGGCGAGCGAATTTTTCCGCTCGCTCGCTCATTTCGCTCGCCGTACCATCCATGTTCAGCGGCAATCCCACCACGATCGCATCCGGTTGCCACTCGCGCACCAGCGCTTCGACTTTTTGCCAGTCGGGGACGCCATTCTGCGCTTTGAGGATGCACAGCTCGCGGGCCTGACCGGTAATCACCTGGCCGACGGCCACACCGATCTGCTTGCTGCCGTAGTCGAAGCCGAGCAATAGCCGTAAGGGTTTGGTCTCCATCAGGCGTGGCCGACTTGCGAGGTCAGCAGGCTGAGGTTAACGCCCAGCCGTGCGGCTGCTGCATTCAGGCGCTGGTCAAATGGCAGGTCGAACAGGATGTCGGGTGCGGCCGGGCAGGTCAGCCAGGTGTTCTCGCTCAGTTCGCTTTCCAGCTGGCCGGCTTCCCATCCCGCATAACCCAGGGTGATCAGGTATTTCTCCGGGCCGCTGCCGTCCGCGATGGCGAACAGCACATCTTGTGAGGTCGATAGCGCGAGGTCGCCCAGTGCCAGAGTCGCCTGAAATTGCGGGCCTGCAGGGTGAAGCACGAAACCCCGGTCGGTCTGCACCGGGCCGCCGGAGAAGATCGGCAAGCCCTGGCAGATAACCGGCGGGTCTTCATCAGGGCGCAGTTGCTCAAGCACATCGGCGAGATTGAGACCGTTGGGCCTATTGATGATCAGGCCCATGGCGCCTTGCGCGTTGTGCTCGACCAGGTAGGTCACGGTGTGCGCAAAGTTCGGATCGGCCATATGCGGCATGGCAATCAGAAAATGCTGGGAGAGATAGCTGGGGCTGTTGGCTTTCATGGGCGTTAGTTTCAGCCTTCGGGCTAGCAGCTTCAAGCGTCACGCGCTCCGCTGCGGGAAATAGCGCCGGAGCGTCAGTTGCTCGACAGTCGATCGCCGCGCTCGAAGCGCCAGGTGCGGATGATTTCCAGGCGGTCGACATCAGCCAGGTCGCCGGTGAATGGGGCGAACGGGGCCGCCAGTCGAACGATACGCAGCGCCGCCTGGTCCAGCAGGCGGTGGCCGGACGACTCCAGCACCTGCACTTCGTAGAGCGTGCCATCACGGTTGATCGATACCAACAGGCGCAGGCTGCCGTAGATCTGCTGGCGGCGCGCGTCGTCGGGATAATTGAGGTTACCGATCCGCTCGACTTTCTTGCGCCACTCATCCTTATACCAGGCGCCCTTGTCGCGCATCGTCGAGGCGGCATTGAGGCGATGGATTTTCGGGCGTTTGGCGTATTGCTGGATGTCTCGTGCCAACTCGGCTTCCAGGCTGGCGATCTCCGAAGACAGCTGCGCGCTATCGAATACCGGCGCGGGTGGCGTTTCCGGGACGGGCTTGCTGTCTTCACGCTTGATCGGCGTTTTCTGCGGCTGCGGCTTGCGCGTCGCGACTGCGGCCTTTGGTGCTTCCTCGCGGGCTACCGGCTGCTGCGGGGAGGCGGGCGGAATTACCTGATTGACTTGCGTGTCCTGGAACGTCGCCTGTTCGTTAGTGGTCGGGGCCGCCTTGTGTTCAAGGGTGCCGCTGCCCTGTTGGTTGTCCTGGGCCAGGAAGTCCGCCTCTTTGGGTTTTTCCTCGCTCTTGAACGTCGACAGGGTGATTTCCAGGGTCTTGCTGATCTGGCTTGGCTCGGCCAGGGTAAAGCCGAGGCCAAGGATGACCGCGGCATGCAGCACGGCGGCGATGAACAGGGTAAAGCCCAGCCTATCCTCCGGTCGAACGGTGGCGGAGGGGGTAGCGGCGGGCGGGTTTGCGGCTGCGTTCATCGCGTTTCGGTCGGCTCAGGTTGCCGCGCAGTCTGCCGAGGGCGCATGTAAAAGTCTATGAAGCACTGCGCGCATTGAGCTTCTCGGCGATTTTGTCCATCAGTCGTTCGCCGATCCGGGTATCGAACGCGGCGTCGATCTCGCGAATGCAGGTCGGGCTCGTGACGTTGATCTCGGTCAGGTGCTCACCAATAACATCGAGGCCAACGAACAGGAGGCCTTTTTCACGCAGCACCGGGCCTACCGCAGCGGCAATTTCCCGGTCGCGTTCGGTCAGCGGTCGCGCTTCGCCACGCCCGCCAGCCGCCAGGTTGCCACGGGTCTCGCCTGCGGCGGGGATGCGCGCTAGGCAATAGGGAATGGGTTCGCCATCTATCATCAGAATGCGCTTGTCGCCGTCGACGATTGCCGGCAGATAGCCCTGCGCCATGATTTGCTGGCTGCCGAAGGCAGTAAGCGTCTCGAGAATCACGGACAGATTGGGATCGCCTTCGCGGTGGCGAAATATCGACGAACCGCCCATGCCATCCAGGGGTTTGAGAATGATGTCACGCTGTTGTTTGGCAAACTCGCGCAGAATGTCCGGCCGGCGACTCACCAGGGTTGGTGGGGTGTATTGAGGAAACTGGGTCGCGAAGAATTTTTCATTGCAGTCGCGTAGGCTTTGTGGGCGATTGACCACCAGAACGCCAGCCTGCTCGGCTTGTTCCAGCAGATAAGTTGAGTAAACGAATTCATTGTCGAAGGGCGGATCCTTGCGCATCAGGATCACGTCGAGGTGTGTGAGTGCGACGTCCTGCTCCCTGCCCAGCTCGAACCAGTTCTGTGAGTCATTGAAAACGGTTAACGGACTCATGCGGGCGCGGGCTTCACCCTTCGCCTGGTACAGGTCCTTCTGTTCCATGTAGAACAGTGACCAACCGTGTGACTGCGCAGCCAGTAACATGGCCAGCGAGCTGTCCTTTTTAAAGGCGATCTGGGCGATGGGGTCCATGACAATGCCAAGACGGACGCTCATTGATGATTCTCCATGACGGGTAACGGCTAAGATGACGATTCTAGCCTCTGGCGCCAGGGTGGCGCTGGAGGGCGGGACGGTCAAGAAAAACCCCGTACTTCGGGGGCTTATAGATTGCATCTAGAGAGTGTGCTAAAAAGGCCCGACGATTGGGTTGCAGCCCGTCGGTGGCAGGGCCTCAGGCGCACTGATTAAGACGCAGAAAAATAACGACTCACCGAGGCGATGGTAGGGCAAACATGGAACAGCATTCCGAGGGTTTGAGGGTGATGGTGATTGACGATTCGAAAACGATTCGTCGCACCGCAGAAACCCTACTGAAGAAGGTGGGCTGCGAGGTAATTACCGCAGTAGATGGCTTCGATGCTTTGGCAAAGATCGCCGATACCCATCCAAATATCATTTTTGTCGACATCATGATGCCGAGGCTCGATGGCTATCAGACCTGTGCCCTGATCAAGAATAACAGTGCTTTCAAATCCACCCCGGTGATCATGCTGTCCTCCAAGGACGGTTTGTTCGATAAGGCCAAAGGCCGAATCGTAGGCTCTGACCAGTACCTGACCAAGCCCTTCAGCAAGGAAGAGCTGCTCGGTGCTATCAAGGCTCATGTGCCAGACTTCACTCCGGTGGAACAAGCATCCTGACGTCCGGCTGACAGCCTTAGACGCCGCTTTTTGTATTGGGAAACACCATGGCTCGAATTCTGATTGTTGATGACTCTCCGACTGAAATGTACAAGCTGACCGCCATGCTGGAAAAGCATGGGCATCAGGTACTTAAAGCCGAAAATGGCGCCGATGGCGTAGCCCTCGCCCGTCAGGAAAAGCCTGATGCGGTCCTGATGGACATCGTCATGCCCGGTCTCAACGGGTTTCAGGCGACTCGTCAACTGACCAAGGACGCCGATACCAGCCACATCCCGGTGATTATCGTGACCACCAAGGATCAAGAGACCGACAAGGTATGGGGCAAGCGCCAAGGTGCGAAGGATTACCTGACCAAGCCGGTTGACGAAGACACGCTGCTGAAAACCCTGAATGCAGTGTTGGCCGGTTGATAGCCGCGCCAGCATGCAAATGAAACTATAAAAAGAAGGCTGCGGTTGGCATGTCGGAAGCCCGTACACCTTTTCAAACTCTTCTCGAAATCGACCGGCTATGTCGGTCGCTTGCGGCTGGCCTGCCTTCGCAAAAAGCGATGGTGCAGACCTGGAGCGGCATTGGTTTCCGTATGGGTGAGCGTTTTTTCGTGGCACCGATGGGTGAGGTCGGTGAGGTGTTGCACGAGCCCCGCCATACCCTTTTGCCTGGCGTAAAGAGCTGGGTCAAGGGCGTAGCGAACGTTCGCGGACGTTTACTCCCGGTAATGGATTTGTGTGGTTTTTTTGGCAATGACTTATCGCCGCTACGCAAACAAAGGCGAGTGCTGGTGGTTGATCACCAGGAAGTGTTCGCCGGACTGACGGTAGATGAAGTATTCGGGATGCAGCATTTTCCGGTGGATACATTCTCGGAACAGCTGCCACCCTTGGAGGCATCTATTCAGCCTTTTATCCACGGCGTTTTTCAGCGCGAGCAGCCCTGGTTGGTGTTCAGCCCACACGAGTTGGCTAAGCATCAGGGGTTTCTCGATGTGGCGATTTAACAATTTTTCGGTGGGGTCGGCATTGCCGGCCTTTTGACGTTACATGGAAACCGTAGTGCGGTCGGTCCAGGCGGGGGCCAGATAATGAAAAAACTAAATGCAAGTAACCTACTCGCGGGAACGCGCAGTAGTACGTTGATCGCCGGGCTGTTTATCGTCCTGATCGTTTCCATCGTGCTGCTGTTCGCGAACTTCGCCTATATCAACACGCAGTCCAACTACGACACTGAATACATCAGTCACTCCGGTGAGCTGCGTGTTCTGTCTCAGCGTATCGCCAAGAACGCCACCGAAGCGGCTGCAGGTACATCCGAGGCGTTTGGTTTGCTGCGTGACGCGCGCAACGACTTCCAAACCCGCTGGGGCTACCTGACCGAAGGTCACGAAGAAAGCGGCGTTCCGCCTGCACCGGAGTCTGTGCAAGCGCAGATGGCCGCCGTGCAGCAAGACTGGGATAGCTTGCGGCAGAACACGGACGCGATTCTGGCTAGTGAACAGACCATTCTGTCCCTGCACCAAGTAGCGGCGACGTTGGCGGAAACCATTCCGCAGCTGCAGGTCGAGTACGAAGAAGTGGTCGACATTCTTCTGGAAAGCGGCGCGCCGGCTGCCCAGGTATCGGTTGCTCAGCGCCAGTCGCTGCTGGCAGAACGTATTCTCGGCTCGGTAAACAAGGTGTTGGCCGGTGACGATGATTCGGTGCAGGCGGCCGACATGTTCGGTCGCGATGCCAGCCTGTTCGGCCGCGTACTCAGTGCGATGCTGGAAGGCAACGCCGCGATGGAAATTTCCCAGGTGACGGATGAAGAGGCGCTTGAGCGTCTCGCGGAAATTTCCGAGCTGTTTGAATTCGTTTCCGGTTCGGTGGACGAAATTCTCGAAACCTCGCCTGAGTTGTTCCAGGTACGTGAATCGGCGAACGGCATTTTCACCGTATCGCAGACCCTGTTGGACAAAGCGTCCGATCTCGCCGCGGGCTTCGAAGACCTGGCTGACGGCCGTGCGATCAACACCCTCGCAGGCTACGTCCTGGGTATTTTGGCTCTCGCCTCGATCATCCTGATCGGTATCGTGATGGTGCGGGAAACCAACCGTCGTCTGGCTGAGACCGCCGAGAAGAACGAACGTAACCAGGCCGCGATTCTGCGATTGCTCGACGAAATCGCCGACCTCGCGGACGGTGACCTGACGGTAGCGGCGACGGTAACCGAGGACTTCACCGGTGCCATTGCGGACTCCATCAACTACTCCATCGACCAGCTGCGTGATCTGGTAGCCACGATCAACCTGACCGCCGTTCAGGTAGCCGGTGCTGCCCAGGAAACCCAGGCCACGGCGATGCACCTGGCTGAAGCTTCCGAGCACCAGGCCCAGGAAATTGCCGGTGCTTCGGCGGCAATCAACGAAATGGCCGTGTCGATTGACCAGGTATCGGCGAACGCCTCGGAGTCCTCCGCGGTAGCGGAACGTTCCGTAGCCATCGCCAACAAGGGTAACGAAGTCGTACACAACACCATCACCGGCATGGATAACATCCGTGAGCAGATCCAGGACACCTCGAAGCGGATCAAGCGCCTCGGTGAATCGTCGCAGGAGATCGGTGACATCGTTAGCCTGATTAACGACATTGCTGACCAGACCAACATCCTCGCACTGAACGCAGCGATCCAGGCCTCCATGGCCGGTGACGCGGGCCGAGGCTTCGCCGTGGTAGCGGATGAGGTACAGCGCCTCGCAGAGCGTTCCTCGGCAGCAACCAAGCAGATCGAGGCGCTGGTTAAAACGATTCAGACCGACACCAACGAAGCGGTTATCTCCATGGAGCAGACCACTTCCGAAGTAGTGCGCGGTGCACGCCTGGCGCAGGACGCCGGTGTGGCACTGGAGGAGATTGAGAAGGTATCCAAGACCCTCGCGGCCTTGATCCAGAACATTTCCAACGCAGCGCGTCAGCAGGCTTCTTCCGCTGGCCACATCTCCAACACCATGAACGTGATTCAGGAGATCACCTCGCAGACCTCGTCCGGTACCACGGCCACCGCCAAGAGCATTGGTAACCTGGCCAAGATGGCCAGTGAGATGCGTAAGTCGGTTTCCGACTTTACCTTGCCGGACGCCGGGGACCAGGCCTGAGCAGGCGCGGCGCAGTGACCTGAAAGGGCCACTGCATGCACCTTATGGCCATGAGCGAGAGTCACGACATGCAGTCAGGCGTCTGGGCCTTGCAACCTGTGGCGGACATGTCCGCCGCGGAGTTTCGCAACTGGCAGACGTTGCTCGAAGAGCGTACCGGCGTTGTGGTTAGCGAGCAGCGTCGGGCCTTTTTGCAGACCAATCTGACTGCGCGGATGCGCGAATTGGGTGTGGTCGATTACGCCAGCTATTACAAACAGGTCACCGACGGTCCTCGTGGTGCCGTCGAGTGGTCGACATTGCTGGATCGCCTGACCGTACAGGAAACGCGTTTTTTTCGGCACCGGCCCTCATTCGAAGTGCTTGAGCGCTACTTGCATGAGCGGTTAGCGCAGGGCATGGATCGACCCTGGGAGTTCTGGAGTGTGGGTTGCTCCAGCGGTGAAGAACCCTACTCGCTGGCGATCTGTGCGGCGGAGGTGTTGCGCGACACTGAGCAGCCCGCGAATTTTGGTGTGACCGGTACCGACATCAGTCTCAACGCGTTGAGCAAGGCGCGGGATGGGCAGTATGCGTCGCGCAAGCTGGATCAGATGGATGCCGACTTGTGCCAGCGTTACTTTCTGGCGCAATCCGATGGTCGTTTAAAAGTCATTCCGAGCCTGGCGGCCCGTGTGTGCTGCGCCAAGCTCAACGTACTGGAACTGGCCAAGGCGCCGATGTCTGGTATGGACGTTATTTTTTGTCAGAACTTGCTGATTTATTTTCGTCGCTGGCGCCGCCGCGAGATCCTCAACCGCCTGGCCGAGCGCCTGGCACCGGGTGGTCTGTTGGTGGTCGGGGTTGGTGAGGTAATCGGTTGGCAGCATCCGGAGCTGGTTCCGGTGGCCGACGAGCGAGTGCTGGCGTTTACCCGCAAGGGATAAGGCAGAAGAGCCAAGTTTATGAGTGGAGTGGCTATGGGTGATCGGCACGACTATGTCGCCCTGGAGTGGGTCAAAGGCGAAATCGCGGAAACGCTGAAACAGGCGCGCCAAGCCCTGGAGGCGTTCGTCGAGAATCCGCAGGATTCGACGCGCATGCGTTTCTGCCTGACCTATGTGCATCAGGTGCAAGGCACTCTGCAGATGGTCGAATTCTTTGGTGCAGCGCTGCTTGCCGAAGAAATGGAGCATCTGGTCCAGGCGCTTATGGATGGTCGTGTTACCAACCAGGGCGAAGCGCTGGAAGTGTTGATGCAGGCCATCCTGCAGTTGCCGGTCTACCTCGACCGTATTCAGACCGCACGGCGTGACCTGCCGATGGTGGTACTGCCACTGCTCAACGACCTGCGCGCAGCGCGCGGCGAAAAGCTGCTGTCGGAAACCAGTCTGTTTGCCCCGGATATGTCGCTGCGGGCGCCGCAGCTGTCCAGCGAGTCCCTGGCAGCACTGCGTACCAACGACCTGCCCGTTCTATTGCGCAAACTGCGCCAGATGCTGCAGATGGCCCTGGTCGGAGTGATCCGTGGCCAGGACATGGCGACCAACCTTGGGTATATGGCGCGGGTGTTTGCGCGTCTGGAGAACCTGTGCAAGGACGCGCCGCTTGGCGCCTTGTGGCAGATCGCTTCGGGAATCGTCGAAGGGCTGGCCAACGGCAGTGTGGTCAACGGAACGACGGTCAGGACGTTGTTGCGTCAGGTCGATAAAGAACTCAAGCGTCTGGTGGAACAAGGTGCGGATGGCATCAACCAGTCCGCTCCCGATGAGTTGAGCAAGAACCTGCTGTTCTACATAGCCAAGGCGCCCGCCCAGTCGCCGCGACTGCGCTCCCTCAAGGAGCAATACCGCCTTGACGAAGCATTGCCTGACAGTGACGTTATCGACGAAGAGCGCGCGCGTCTGGCCGGCCCGGACCGTGATGCCATGCGTTCAGTTGTTGGTGCCCTTTGCGAAGAATTGGTGCGGGTCAAGGACAGCCTCGACCTGTTCGTACGCAGCGACCGCAAGCAGGTTAGCGACCTCGACGCGCTGATGGCGCCGTTGAAGCAGATTGCCGATACCCTGGCGGTGCTTGGTTTTGGGCAGCCGCGCAAAGTGATCGCTGATCAGTTGGACGTCGTCCACGGCCTGTCGCTTGGTAAGCAGGAACCCAGCGACGCCGTATTGATGGATGTTGCCGGTGCGTTGCTGTATGTCGAAGCGACCCTCGCCGGCATGGTTGGCCCGGCCGACGATTCGGCACGGGAAGAAAGCCATCTGCCCACTACCGATGTTGCGCAGATTCATCAACTGGTCATCAAGGAAGCGCGCAACGGTCTGGAGCAATCCAAAGACGCGATCATCGAGTTCATCGCTTCGCAATGGAACCACGAGCATCTGGCGCGGGTGCCTGAGCTGCTGACCCAGGTCCGTGGCGGCCTGGCAATGATCCCGCTGACACGCGCGGCTGATCTGTTGAATGCCTGCAATCGCTACATTCAGGAGCAGTTGCTGGCGCGCAAGGCGGTGCCCAACTGGCAGAACCTCGACACCCTCGCCGACGCGATCACCAGCGTCGAGTACTACCTCGAACGTCTGGCCGAAGACCACGCGACTCAGGGTGACCTGATCCTCGATGTGGCCGAGGAAAGCCTCGAAAGCCTCGGCTATCCACTGAAGGAGAAACCGTCGATTCTTGACCGTGTCGAGCCACAGGATCTGTCGTTCTCGCCACTGTCCGACCCGCTGCATGACATCGAAGTACTGGCTGACGAACCGCTCCAGGCCTTTGCAGCCGATTTGCCATCGGAGCAGGACGAGCTCCCAGTGCCAGATATCGAAGTGTTGCCAGGTGATGAGCTGAGCGTCGAGTTTGCTGAACTGGCGGACGACTCTAGCCGCCCTATGGAACCGCTCGAAGCCAACTGGAGCGAGTTGCCGGCTGAAAGCGAGCTGGAACTGGTCGACTTCAGCGCCGACCTCGCTGGCGAGACAGAGCCGGCTGCGAAGTTCGAACTCGAGCCCGTAGAGGCGGCGGAGAGTGGCGAACTGACAGTGGAAGAATTCAACTTGGACGAGCTGGACAGCCCAGCCACCTGGGATGAAGCCGAATTCGCAGCGCTGGAACTGCCTGAGGTCGAGCTGCCCAGCGCACCGCTGGTGACCGAAGAGCTGCCGCAGACCCTCGATAAACCGCTGTCCATGGCCGATGTCATGGCCGCACCGGTGCAGGCGATCAACCCGCCGGCGCATGATGTCCCGCCGAGTTTGCTACCGCCCCCGGCCGATGAAGAGCCGATTGATGAAGAGTTGCTGGAAGTCTTTATCGAGGAAGTCGGCGAGGTGCTGGAAACCATTGCCGAGTATTTCCCGCAGTGGTGTGCCAATAGCGAAAACAAGGATGCCTTGACCGAAATCCGCCGTGCTTTCCACACCCTCAAGGGCAGTGGCCGCATGGTCCGGGCGCTGATCATCGGCGAGCTCGGCTGGTCGATTGAAAATCTGCTTAACCGCGTGCTGGATCGCAGCATTCAGCCTGGGCCTGAGGTCCAGCAGGTAATCGCCGACGTTGTCGCATTGATGCCTGCTCTGGTTGATGAGTTCGCCGCCAAGGCCCAGCGTCAGCGTGACGATGTGGACCACCTGGCTGCTACTGCCCATGCCTTGGCAAAGGGCCAAGCACTCCCAAAAACTAACGCCCCGGTAGAACAGGTAGCCGCGCCAGTGGGTGAAGGAGCGGCTGTCACCGCGACATATGAGGAAGAGCTGGACCCCCAACTGCTGGAGATTTTTCGTAACGAAGCTGAAACCCACCTTGATACGCTGGTCGCGTTTCTAGCCGACTGCGCGCAGGAGCTTCCGCAAGCCATCACCGACGACCTGCAGCGCGCGCTGCACACGTTGAAGGGCAGCGCCTATATGGCCGGGATAGTGCCGGTAGCCGAAATCGCCGCGCCGATGGAGAAACTGGTTAAGGAATTCAAGGCCAACTTGGTGCCGATGGACCTGGCAGAGGCCGAGCTGCTGAGTGGCGCGGAAAAGCTGATTCGCGTGAGCCTGTCCCAGTTGGAGACGCAACCCCTGGCACCATTGCCGGGTGCGAGCGAGTTTCTTGAGCGCGTGCAGAAGCTGCATCACGAACGCCTGGACGCTGCTCAGGTCAGCCGCGAAGGCGAGCTGGGCGAAACCCGCGACCCACAGCTGATCAGCATTTTCCTGGCCGAGGGCATGGATATCCTGCTCGACGCCGAGGACCTGTTGAAGCGCTGGCGCGAGCACCCATCGGAGCGTCAGGAACTGAGCGCGCTGCTGGAAGAACTCACCACCTTGAGCCGCGGCGCGGAAATGGCGGAGCTGCCGCAAATCGATGAGCTTTGCGAGGGCTTGCTGGACCTTTACGGTGCGGTTGAAGAAGGCAGTCTGGCTGTCAGCGAACGCTTCTTCAGCGAAGCCGAGCAGGCCCATGAAGCCTTGGTCAGCATGATGGACCAGGTCGCCGCGGGTCTTCAGGTCAGCGCGCGTCCGGAGCGGGTCGCTGCGCTGCGTAGCCTGCTCAGCGAGGCGCTCGACCCCGGCAAGCTGGCGCTGCTGTCGATCGACGGCGAAGCCGGTATGCAGATTGTCGAACTGGACGACGCCACTGCTTCGCTGCAGGAGGCCGACTGGTCGATCAATATGATCGATGCTGACGCGGCCGAGACGATCGAACTGGCGCCCGCCGAGGTCCCTGCCCAGGTCGAAGTGACTGCACTGGATGAAGTCGTACCGGCTCCAGCCCATGAAGTGCTGGATGCCGAGATGGTCGAAATCTTCTTGGAAGAGGCCGTCGACATTCTGGAAAGCGCCGGCCAGGCGCTCGAGCGCTGGCTCGCCGAACCGGACAATAAGGCTGCGTTGTCATCATTGCAGCGCGACCTGCATACGCTCAAAGGCGGCGCACGCATGGCCGAGATTCGACCGATTGGCGATCTCGCCCACGAACTCGAGTCGTTGTATGAAGGCCTGGTTGATCGCCGTTACAGCTATTCACCGTTGCTGGCTGGGCTGTTGCAACAAAGCCATGATCGCCTGGCGGTGCTGTTGGAACAGCTGCAGAACCGCGCGCTGCTGGAACAGCCAGTCGAACTGATCGAGGCAATTCGCAGCTTCCGCCAGGGTGGCGAGCCGACCTTGCCGGTTGCGAGCGATCTTGCCGATTCTGATTTCGAAGCCGAAGCCGAAGCCGAAGCCGAAGCCGAAGCCGAAGCCGAAGCCGAAGCCGACGAGTACGAGCCCGAAGCACACCTACTCGATCTGCCACCGCTCGCGCTGGTTGATGACGAGGTTGAAGAAGCGCCACTGCCGATCGAAAGCACGGCTGATGAGCTGCCAGAGCTGCCCGAACTAGGCGAGACCACGGCCGAAGGCGAAACCGAGACATTGCCGGTGGAGCCGGCACCCGCTGTCGTGCCGGTCGCACAAACGGCAGACGACGACCGAGATCCTGAGTTGGTCGAGATTTTTCTCGAGGAAGGTTTCGATATCGTCGACAGCTCGGGCGCGGCGTTGCAGCGCTGGATGGAGGACGTCGACAACAGCCTGGAGCTGGAAGCGTTGCAACGCGATCTGCATACCCTCAAGGGGGGTGCGCGGATGGCGGAAATTCGCGAGATCGGCGATCTGGCGCACGAACTGGAGTTTCTTTATGAAGGCCTTGGCCAGGGCCGCTTGCGTGCCAGCCAGGATCTGTTCGGTCTGCTCCAGGCCTGCCATGACCGCTTGGCCGAAATGCTTGAAGCTGTGCGTAGCAAGACCCCGATACCGAGCGGCGATGCGCTGATCGACACCATCAAGCGGTTTCGCGCCAACCCGGACGAGCAACTGAGCATGCCTTCATCGGTACAGCTCAAAGCCGTCAGCGAAAGCCAGCAGGATGATGATGCCGAGTCAGAAATTCTCGATATTTTCATGGAAGAGGCAGACGAACTGCTGGAAGCCATGGAGCACGCCATTGGTCGCTGGGAAAGCAGTCGCGACGACTCAAGCGCGATCGACGACATGTTGCGGGTGCTTCATACCCTCAAGGGTGGCGCGCGCCTGGCTGGGCAGAAGCGCCTAGGCGACCTGACCCATGATTTCGAACAGCACCTGACCGAAGCCCTGAATCAGGGCGCACCTTGGCCAGAAAGCGTGTTCGTGGATGTGCAATCGGCGTTTGAGGGCCTGCAAAAGGAACTCGATCAGTTGCGCGAGCGTTTGCACACCAGCTTGGCAGCCGACGTTGCAGCAATCCCTGAAGTAACTCCAGGTCCCGCTCAACCTAGCCTGACCACACCAATCGTTGCCGCCAGCACTGCGCCAGCGGCCGAGCTGGTGACGAAGGTGCTGCCGTTCGTTCGCCGTGCTCAGGAAGCCGCCCAGGAAGCTGCAGCGCGCCGCGCTCCGCAAGAGCTGGTCAAGGTCCCGGCGGAACTGCTGGAAGGCCTGGTCAACCTGGCGGGCGAGACCTCGATCTTCCGCGGTCGTGTCGAGCAGCAGGTCAGCGACTTCGGTTTCACCCTCAGCGAAATGGACGCCACCATTGACCGCGTGCGCGATCAGCTGAGGCGTCTGGATACTGAAACCCAGGCGCAGATCATCAGCCGCTACCAGGCCGAAGCCGAGCGCGTCGGTTATGAGGATTTCGATCCGCTGGAGATGGACCGCCATTCGCAGTTGCAGCAGTTGTCGCGCGCGCTGTTCGAATCCGCTTCTGACTTGCTCGACCTGAAAGAAACCCTGGCCGCACGTAACCGCGACGCAGAAACTCTGCTGCTGCAACAGGCGCGGGTCAACACCGAGCTGCAGGAAGGTCTGATGCGGACCCGCATGGTGCCATTCGACCGTCTGGTACCCCGGTTGCGCCGGATCGTGCGGCAGATTGCCGGCGAGCTGGGCAAGCAGGTCGATTTCGTGGTTGGCAACGCCGAAGGCGAAATGGACCGCACCGTTCTGGAGCGAATAGTCGCGCCCCTTGAGCACATGTTGCGCAACGCGGTCGACCATGGCATCGAGCCTGCTGCACTACGACGTGCAGCGGGCAAGCCGGACCAAGGCACCATCCGTTTAAACCTGGGCCGCGAAGGTGGCGATATCGTCCTCACGCTGTCCGATGACGGTGGCGGCATTCGTCTTGAAGCGGTGAAGCGCAAGGCAATCGAGCGCGGCCTGATGGACGAGGACTCGGACCTTACCGATCACGAAATCCTTCAGTTCATTCTCGAGGCGGGCTTCTCCACGGCGGAAAAAGTCACCCAGATATCCGGCCGCGGCGTGGGCATGGACGTGGTGCACTCCGAGGTCAAGCAGCTCGGCGGCTCCATGAGCATCGACTCGAATCCGGGTACTGGCACCACGTTCCGCATTCGCCTGCCGTTTACCGTATCGATCAACCGCGCGTTGATGGTGCTGTCCGGCGAGGACCTGTACGCCATTCCGCTGAACACCATCGAAGGTATCGTGCGCGTCTCGCCTTACGAGCTGGAAGCCTATTACGCACCGGACGCGCCGCGCTTCGAATACGCCGGTCAGGCGTACGAATTGCGCTACCTGGGTGACCTGCTGAACAACGGCCAGCAGCCCAAGCTGGTGGGCCAGAGCCTGCCACTGCCGGTGATCCTGGTTCGCTCCAGCGAACACGCGGTGGCGGTGCAGGTCGATTCCCTGGCGGGCTCCCGCGAAATCGTGGTGAAGAGCCTCGGCCCGCAGTTCGCCGGGGTGCACGGGATTTCCGGTGCGACCATCCTCGGGGACGGTCGCGTGGTGGTGATTCTCGATCTGCTGGCGACTATCCGTGTGCTGCACGCGCATCTGCTGACGCAACTGCAACCTCGTCTGGTGGCCAAAACCGCAACGGCCGAGGAAATCGAGGCGGATCGTCCGACCCTGGTCATGGTGGTGGACGACTCCGTCACCGTGCGCAAGGTGACCAGCCGCCTGCTCGAGCGCAACGGCATGAATGTGCTGACCGCCAAGGACGGCGTCGATGCCATCACCCAACTGCAGGAGCACAAGCCCGACATCATGCTGCTGGACATCGAGATGCCACGCATGGACGGCTTCGAAGTGGCCACTCTGGTGCGCCACGACGAGCGTCTGAAGGACTTGCCGATCATCATGATCACCTCGCGTACTGGTGAAAAACACCGCGAGCGGGCAATGACCATTGGTGTCAATGAGTACCTCGGCAAGCCGTATCAAGAGTCGCTGTTGCTCGAAACCATCACCCAACTGGTGGGTCGCCACCTGGTCAAGCGCACATGACGGATAAATCAGCAGCACGTATTGCCGTCATTGCCGACACCTCGCTGCAGCGCCACGTGCTGCAGCAAGCGTTGACCGGTAGCGGTTACCAGGTGGTTCTCAATAGCGACCCGGCGCGTCTCGACGAAGAAATGCTGAGCGCCTGCGAGACCGACCTCTGGCTGGTCGATCTGGCGCTCTCGGAAGACTCGCCGCTGGTCGACAGCTGGCTGGAGCGCGTCAGTGCACCGGTCCTGTTTGGCGAAGGCCATGCCCCGGAGCGTCATTCGGAGAACTACCCTCGCTGGGAGCGACGTCTGTTCGGCAAGCTGAAAAAGCTAGTCGGTGACCCATCCCTGGCGGTAGGGCCGAGCCTGCAGGCGCTGCTCGATGAAGCGCAGCGGCCAACCCGTCTGGACTTACCTCAGTCGTTGGCGGAAACACCCCTGGTTGCCGGCGAACCGGCGCGTCAGGTGTGGTTGCTGGCCGCTTCTCTGGGTGGTCCGGCAGCGGTCAAGAACTTCCTTGATGCGCTGCCCGGCGGCCTGCCGGTAGGTTTCGTCTATGCCCAGCACATCGACGCCAGTTTCGAGACGGCATTGCCGCAGGCGGTCGGTCGACACAGCCAGTGGCACGTCAATGCCGCTCGTCATGGCGAGCCAATCCGCTGCGGCGAAGTGGTTGTCGCGCCTATCAGCCGGGAGCTGGGCTTCGCCGACGACGGCGTGATGCAGATTTCCGAGCGCCCCTGGCCCGAGCCGTACAGCCCATCGATCGATCAGATGATGCTCAACCTCGCCCAGCACTTCGGCGGACTATGCGGCGTTATCGCTTTCAGCGGCATGGGCAGCGATGGCAGCGCCGCCGCGGCGTACGTTCGCCGGCAAGGTGGCTTGATCTGGACTCAGCGCGGCGACACCTGTGCCTGCCCAAGCATGCCGGACAGCCTGCGTGAAGGCGGTTACAGCAGCTACAGCGCAGACCCGCGCGAGCTCGCCGCGGCGTTCGTCAATCATCTGGCCGAGCAGTGCAGTTAACCTGAGGCAGCGCCTCGCATAGGACGTTTCAATGAGCCAAGCCGTAGCCACCACCAGCAGCGTCAACAGCCTGACCGGCCTTATGGTGCCGCTGTCCGACCGGATGCTGTTGCTGCCCAACGTGGCGGTCGCCGAATTGATTGCGTATCGGGCACCGCAGGTCAGTGCGGGCATGCCTGACTGGTTTCTCGGGCAGATTGCCTGGCGTGATCTGCATCTGCCGCTGCTCTCGTTCGAGGCGGCCTCGGGCGGCCAGGCGACGCTCGCGGCGGGTGCGCGGGTGGCGGTGATCAACGCCCTCGGCGGGCGGCCCACCGTCAAGTTCATCGCGCTGCTGGTACAGGGGATTCCGCGCTCGACCAAGGTCGGCAGCGACCTGTTGCGCGCCGATGTCGCACTTGCTCCGCTGGAGCTTGAGGCCGTCAGTATTGGCGAAGAAATCTTGCGGATTCCCGATCTGATTGCCCTCGAGCAGAAGCTGGCGGATGCCGGTCTGATCGAATAAGCGTCACGACGAAAAAGCCCGCAGATGCGGGCTTTTTTCTGGGCGTGCAATCTCTCCGTTGCGCCCGCGGGCTAGAAATCTCCCCATAGCTGCTGGGCCACGCTCAGCGCAACGACCGGCGCAGTCTCGGTCCGCAATACCCGCGGCCCCAACTTTGCAGAATGAAACCCGACACTTTGTGCCTGCGCGACTTCCTGGTCGCCGAGTCCGCCCTCCGGACCGATCAGCATCGCCAAGGACTCTGGTCGGGCGTGGCTGGTCCAGGGTTGCGCCTGTGGATGCAGCACCAGTTTCAGTGCTGCCTCGGTCTGCTGCAGCCAGTCGTCAAGCAGGATCGGGGCATGAATCAGCGGAATCACCGAGCGCCCGGACTGCTCGCACGCGCTGATCGCGATTTGCCGCCAATGGGCCATACGCTTGTCGGCGCGCTCGTCCTTGAGGCGAACCTCACAGCGCGCGCTGATGATCGGGCTGATCGCCTGTACGCCCAGCTCGGTGGCTTTCTGGATCGCCCAATCCATCCGCTCGCCGCGTGACAGCCCCTGGCCGAGATGGATGGCGAGGGGCGATTCAGGTAAGCCGCCAAAGGTTTCGCGCAGCTCGACCCTTACATTCTTCTTGCCGACTTCAACCAGTTCGCCGAGAAACTCCTGGCCACTGCCGTCGAACAGCTGCACGGCGTCGCCGACCGCATGCCGCAGCACGCGGCCGATATAGTGGGCCTGGGCTTCCGGCAGCTCGTGCTGGCCGAGGGACAGGGGGGCGTCGACGAAGAAGCGGGATAGGCGCATAGGAGGCGAACCTGGAGCAAAGGCGCAAATTCTAGCCGTAGGGTGCGCCGTGCGCACCGATATATGTAGGGTGGATGACGCTCTTTTCATCCACCAGGCTACCGCCGCGGTGGATGGGTAAAGCGTCATCCACCCTACCTATGTACTGCTGTACTTAGCCCGGATCGCGAAAGCCCGGGTACAGGGCATTGCCTTGCGCCACGCTGACCGAGGTGCGGGTGGCGATGTCGATACCTTCACTGGCAACTTCAGCGAGAAAATCGATCTGTTCGGGGGTAATCACGTAGGGCGGGAGAAAATACGCCACGTTGCCGAGCGGGCGCAGCAAGGCGCCACGTTCGAGCGCGTGCTGATAAACCTTGAGTCCACGGCGCTCCTGCCAGGGGTAGGCGGTCTTGCTGGCCTTGTCCTGCACCATCTCGATGGCCAGGGCCATGCCGGTCTGGCGCACCTCGGCGACATGCGGATGGTCGGCCAGGTGCGCGCTGGCGCTGGCCATTCGCGCGGCTAACGCCTTGTTGGCTTCGATCACATTGTCCTGCTCGAAGATATCCAGGGTCGCCAGGGCCGCCGCGCAGGCCAATGGGTTGCCGGTGTAGCTGTGCGAGTGGAGGAAGGCGCGCAGGGTCGAGTAGTCGTCGTAGAAGGCCTGATACACCTCGTTAGTGGTCAGGCAGGCCGCCAGCGGCAGGTAGCCGCCGGTGAGGGCCTTCGACAGGCAGAGGAAGTCTGGACGGATACCCGCTTGTTCACAGGCGAACATCGTACCGGTGCGGCCGAAGCCGACGGCGATCTCGTCGTGGATCAGGTGCACGCCATGGCGATCGCAGGCTTCACGCAGCAGCTTGAGGTAGATCGGGTGGTACATGCGCATGCCGCCCGCGCCCTGGATCAAAGGCTCGACGATCACCGCCGCCACTTCATGGGCATGCTCGGCCAGGGTCTGTTCCATATGGGCGAACATGGCCCGTGAATGCGCTTCCCAGCTCATGCCTTCGGGGCGCAGATAACAGTCCGGGCTCGGTACCTTGAGGGTGTCCAGCAGCAGTGCCTTGTAGGTATCGGTGAACAAGGCGACATCGCCGATCGACATGGCTGCGATGGTTTCGCCGTGATAGCTGTTGCTCAGGGTGACGAAGCGCTTCTTCGCCGGTTTGCCCATGTTGAGCCAGTAATGAAAGCTCATCTTCAGCGCGACTTCGATGCAGGACGAACCGTTGTCGGCGTAGAACACTCGATCCAGGCCCGCCGGCGTCAGCTTGACCAGGCGCTCGGACAGTTCGATCACCGGCTGATGGCTGAAGCCGGCGAGAATCACATGCTCCAGCTGGTCGACCTGATCCTTGATGCGCTGATTGATGCGCGGGTTGGCGTGGCCGAACACGTTGACCCACCAGGAACTGACGGCGTCGAGGTAGCGTTTGCCGTCGAAGTCCTCCAGCCACACGCCTTCGCCGCGCTTGATCGGCACCAGTGGCAGGTGCTCGTGATCCTTCATCTGCGTGCAGGGGTGCCACAGCACGTTCAGGTCGCGGCGCATCCAGTGGTCATTCAGGCTCATCGAAACGCTCTCCAATCATCTGCGGCAAGCCTATCAGATGCTCCCGCCGCGATGTGCGGCACCGCTGAGGTCGCAACCGCTCGTTGCTCACGAAACGCGCAGGCTCTAGACAGGCGCTTTTCGCGTTTTAAAGCGCAGTGAAGGTGTTCATCCGAGCAGCGAAAGGCGACTTGCAACAATCGTATTTCCTGATGATTCAAAGCGAAATTTTCCGCTTTAAGTCGATAGGTTTGTTGCTAACCTTGCCGGATTGTTTTCCATGGACGTTCACCATGCAGTGGCGCAATTCTTCTGCTCGTTACGGCGTGATCAGTGTGATTCTGCACTGGCTGGTCGCGGTCGCCGTGTTCGGGCTGTTCGGCCTGGGTTACTGGATGGTGGGGCTGGACTACTACAGCACCTGGTACCAAACCGCGCCGGACCTGCATAAGGGCATCGGTATTCTGCTGTTCGGCGTGATGCTCGGCCGGCTGGTCTGGCGCTGGTTCAGCCCGCCACCGGCGAGCCTGCCTAGCCACGGCAGGTTGACCCGCCTGGGCGCCAAGTGGGGCCATGCATTTCTGTATATCGGCCTGTTCGTGCTGATGCTTTCCGGCTACCTGATTTCCACCGCCGATGGCCGTGGCATCAGCGTGTTCGGGTTGTTCGAAGTGCCCGCGACTATCACCTCGATTGCCGATCAGGAGGATGTCGCCGGCCTGGTGCATGAATACCTGGGCTGGGCGCTGGTAATTTTTGCGGGTATCCACGGCCTTGCCGCGCTCAAACACCATTTCATCGACCGTGATCGCACGCTGGTGCGCATCTTCGGCCGCTAGCGGTATCGGGCGCGGCGTGTCGCCTGCGTCAATCTCAACTCACAAGGAGAACGTTCATGTTGAAGAAAACCCTCGTTGCACTCGCACTCGGTTCCGCGCTGCTCGGCGCCGGCCAGGCTTCGGCCGCCGATTACGCCATCGACAAGCAAGGCCAGCACGCCTTCGTCAATTTCAAGATCAGCCACCTGGGCTACAGCTGGCTGTATGGCACGTTCAAGGACTTTGACGGCAGCTTCAGCTTCGACGCCGCCAAACCGCAGGACAGCAAGGTCAACGTGACGCTGAACACCTCCAGCGTTGACACCAACCATGCCGAACGCGACAAGCACATCCGCAGCGATGATTTCCTCAACGTCATCGAGCACCCAACCGCGACCTTCGCGTCCACGTCGGTCAAATCCACTGGCGAAGGCACTGCCGACATCACTGGCGACCTGACCCTCAATGGCGTGACCAAGCCGGTGGTGATTGCCGCCAAGTTCATCGGTGAAGGCAAGGACCCATGGGGCGGCTACCGTGCCGGCTTCGAGGGCAGCACCACGCTGAAACTGAAAGACTTCGACATCAGCAAAGACCTGGGCCCAGCCTCGGAAAGCGTCGAGCTGATCATCTCGGTTGAAGGTGTACGCCAGTAACCCTGGCTCGATGGGTTAACCGCGCCGCGGCTTGACCCATCACGGTTGCAGACGTCTAGTGCTGCACAAACAAAAACGCCGCCCATCAGGCGGCGTTTTCATGTGCGCGAATCAGTCTTCGCGGCTGCGCGTCAGCAGGGCGGGTTTCTCGCCCCGTGGCCGCGAGTTGGTGAGCTCGTCGAGCTGCTCGGGCGTCGGGAAGCGATCGAGTCGCGAACCCTTGTGCACGATCACCGGCTGCTTGTCGCTCGGGGTCTTTTTCGGGCCTTCCTGACGCGGCAACTCGTCGCGGTTCAGCGACGTGGTGCGCGTGTCGCGAGGCGGACGGGCACGGCCGGAACCGTTGCGCGCCGGGCCACCGGTTGATGAGCCCTGACGCCGGCCTTTGCCGCTCGCAGCACCATCGCCGCCGCCGCGTGGTTTGGCCGGACGTGCCGCCTGACCGACACCGTTGCTGGCGCTTGGGCCTGTAGCAGGCGCACCGGGCCGACGGCCACGGTTCTGCTGCTTGCCCTGGTTCGGGCTCACATAGTCGGCACGGTTGCCGAAATTATCGATTTCATCGTCGCGAAACTCATCCGGCGCGCGGTCCGGAGGGAGTGCGGGCACGGCCGGCGCGGCGGCACGTCCCGAGGACGAGCTGCGCGGCTGTTGGCTGCGACCGCCTTGTGGCTTGCTGCGATTGTTGTCGCGGCCGCTGTCCTTGCCCTTGTCCTTGCGGCCACCGCCGTGGCGTTCGCCTTCCGGCTTGGCCCCGCGCGGTTGGCGCGGCTTCTGCGGCTCGCGCACTTCCGGGCGCTCGGCCTCGACCTTGCTGACATCGAAGCCCAGCATGTCGCCATCGCTGATGTTCTGCTTGGTCATCCGCTCGATGCCGCGCAGCAGCTTCTCTTCGTCCGGTGCGACCAGCGAAATCGCCTCGCCGCTACGGCCAGCTCGGCCCGTACGGCCAATGCGGTGAACGTAGTCTTCCTCGATGTTCGGCAGTTCGAAGTTGACCACGTGGGGCAGCTGATCGATATCCAGGCCGCGCGCGGCGATATCGGTAGCCACCAGGATGCGGACCTTGTTTGCCTTGAAGTCGGCCAACGCTTTGGTGCGGGCGTTCTGGCTCTTGTTGCCGTGGATCGCCACGGCCGGCAGGTTGTGCTTGTCGAGGTATTCGGCCAGGCGGTTGGCGCCGTGCTTGGTACGGGTGAACACCAGCACCTGTTCCCAGGCCCCGGCAGTGATCAGGTGAGCCAGCAGGGCGCGCTTGTGGCTGGCCTGCACGCGGAACACGCGCTGTTCGATGCGCTCGACCGTGGTGTTCGGCGGCGTGACTTCGATGCGCTCGGGGTTGTGCAGCAGCTTGCTGGCGAGATCGGTGATGTCCTTGGAGAAGGTCGCCGAGAACAGCAGGTTCTGGCGCTTGGTCGGCAGCTTGGCGAGGACCTTCTTCACGTCATGGATAAAGCCCATGTCGAGCATGCGGTCGGCCTCGTCGAGCACGAGGATTTCCACGTGCGAGAGGTCGATGGCCTTCTGGTTGGCCAGGTCGAGCAGGCGGCCAGGGCAGGCGACCAGTACGTCGACACCCTTGGCCAGGGCTTGGACCTGCGGGTTCATGCCAACGCCGCCGAAGATGCAGGCGCTGACGAATTTCAAATCGCGGGCATACAGCTTGAAGCTGTCATGCACCTGGGCGGCCAGTTCGCGGGTGGGGGTCAGTACCAGCACGCGCGGTTGTTTTGGGCCATGGCGCTGTTCGCGATCCGGGTGACCGTTGGGGAACAGTCGCTCGAGGATCGGCAGGGCAAAACCGCCTGTCTTACCTGTACCCGTCTGGGCTGCCACCATCAGGTCGCGACCTTGCAACGCGGCGGGGATGGCCCGCTGTTGCACCGGAGTGGGTTGGGTGTAGCCGGCGGATTCGACCGCACGGACTAAAGCCTCGGAGAGACCGAGGGAGGCAAAGGACATGTGTAATCCTGTCTAGTGAGGGCTTGGCCCTATGGGGTGTATTGCCTGGCTTGAATCGCGTTTGGGGGACGCAATCCCGTCCGGTACTGCTGGCCTCTGGGGGCTAGCATCCGGGCGCAAGCCTGGCGGGAAGGCCCGAGTATAACAGAGCGGCCGGTCTGTGCGAGCGTCAGGCTGCCCGGCGGTTTGGGGCCGCCACGGGTAGCTCAAGACTGCGCTCGCAGCTTGCGGATGGCGGTCAGGTGACCAGTCGGTAGCAAGGTACGTAAGCGCTGTTGCCAGGCAGTTTCATCCGGTGCTGGTCGACGAACGACTGCAGCAGACGATCCAGCGGCTGCATGATTTCCCGATCTCCGGCGATCTCGTACGGACCGTGCTGTTCGATCAGGCGGATGCCCTTGTCCTTGACGTTGCCGGCGACGATCCCGGAAAACGCCCGGCGCAGGTGCGCGGCCAGCAGGTGCACCGGCTGGTCGCGACTCAGGCGCAGGCTGGCCATGTTCGCGTGAGTCGGTTCGAAGGGATGCTGAAAACTCTCGTCGATCTTCAGCAGCCAGTTGAAATGGAATGCGTCGTTGTGGGTGCGGCGGAACTGGGTGACTTCGGCAATGCCCTGGGCCATCTCCCGCGCGACCTGGCTGGGGTCGTCAACGATGATGGTGCAGCGCTGCTGTGCTTGAGGGCCGAGGGTGGCGCCGACGAAGTCATACAGTTGCTGGATGTAGGCGGTGGCGCTCTTCGGCCCGGTGATAATCAGCGGAAAGGGAACGGCTTCGTTGTCCGGGTGGGTCAGAATGCCCAGCAGGTAGAGCAGTTCCTCGGCAGTGCCGGCGCCGCCTGGGAAGATGATGATGCCATGGCCCACGCGGACGAATGCCTCGAGGCGCTTTTCGATATCCGGCAGGATCACCAGCTCGTTGACGATCGGATTGGGCGCCTCGGCGGCGATGATGCCCGGCTCGGTCAGGCCCAGGTAGCGGCCATGCACGTTGCGTTGTTTGGCGTGGGAAATGGTCGCGCCCTTCATTGGCCCCTTCATCACGCCCGGTCCGCAGCCGGTGCAGATGTCCAGACCGCGCAGACCCAGCTCGTGGCCCACGGTCTTGGTGTACTTGTATTCCTCGGTGCTGATCGAGTGACCGCCCCAGCACACCACCATCTTTGGCTCGACGCCTGCCCGCAGCGTGCGGGCATTGCGCAGCAGGTGGAAGACGTAATCGGTAATGCCCTGGGAGCTGCTGAAGTCGACCCGCTGATTCTCCAGTTCGCTCTGTGTGTAGACGATATCGCGCAGGGCGCTGAACAGCATTTCCCGCGTGCTGGCGATCATTTCGCCGTCGACGAAGGCATCGGCAGGGGCGTTGATCAGCTCCAGACGGATGCCGCGGTCCTGCTGGTGAATGCGGATTTCGAAGTCCGGGTAGGCTTCCAGGATGGTCTTGGCGTTGTCGCTGTGCGACCCGGTATTGAGGATCGCCAGGGCGCATTGGCGGAACAGCGAATAGATGCTGCCCGAGCCAGTCTCGCGAAGCTGCTGCACTTCGCGCTGCGACAAGGTTTCCAGGCTGCCTTTGGGGGTTACCGTGGCGTTGGTGGTTTTACGTGTGGCCATTGCGGCGCTCCATGTGTGTTACCGCTTAAGCCATACGTGGCTATCGCTCGGTCAGTTGTGGCCTGAGTGCGGCTGCGCGGGTCGGGTCGGCCTCGACGGGTGCCCTCTGCCGGGCCTTGTGACCCGTGCAGCAGAAGAAAAGTGCCGCACTCCGCAACGCGGATGCGGCATGAACGGGTCAGCGTGGCAGCTTGAGGTTGTTCCAGATCGCCAGGCTCGGCTCGGCCTGGTTCAGGGTGTAGAAGTGCAGCCCAGGCGCACCGCCCTGCAATAGGCGTTCGCACATCTCACTGATGACCTGTTCGCCGTAGGCCTGGATGCTGTCGATATCGTCGCCGTAGGCTTCCAGCTGCTTGCGAATCCAGCGTGGAATTTCCGCGCCGCAGGCATCGGAGAAGCGCGCGAGCTTGCTGTAGTTGGTGATCGGCATGATGCCCGGCACCACCGGAATATCCACACCCAGCTTGTGCACGCGGTCGACGAAGTAGAAGTAGCTGTCGGCGTTGAAGAAGTACTGGGTAATCGCGCTGTCCGCACCGGCGCGGGCCTTGCGCACGAAGTTGGCGATGTCGTCTTCGAAGTTGCGCGCCTGCGGATGCATTTCCGGGTAGGCGGCGATTTCGATATGGAAATGATCGGCGGTTTCTTCGCGAATAAAGCTGACCAGCTCATTGGCGTAACGCAGCTCGCCGCTGGCCATGCCCATGCCGGACGGCAGGTCGCCGCGCAACGCGACTATGCGTTTGATTCCCGCATTGCGGTACTGGGTCAGCAACTCGCGCAGCTCGGCTTTGCTGTCGCCAACACAGGACAGGTGCGGCGCGGCCGGTACCTTGATCTCGCCATCGAGCTGCAAAATCGTGTTCAGCGTGCGATCGCGGGTGGAGCCCCCGGCACCGTAGGTGCAGGAGAAGAAATCGGGGTTGTAGCCCGCCAGTTGGCGCGCCACGTTCATCAGTTTTTCATGCCCGGCTTCGGTCTTGGTGGGGAAGAACTCGAAGCTGTAACGGCGTTCTTGGCTCATGGGGTTTCTAGCCTTGGAGACGTAGGGTGGATGGCGTTTTTCCATCCACCGTGCGGGAAGTCGGCGGTGGATAAGCCATGGGCTTACCCACCCTACGCATTAGTAGCGGTAGGCGTCCGGCTTGAACGGACCTTCGACGGTCACGCCGATGTAGTCGGCCTGCTGCTTGGTCAACTGGGTGACCACGCCGCCGAAGCCCTTGACCATTTCCAACGCCACTTCTTCGTCGAGTTTCTTCGGCAGCACTTCCACGGTCAGCCGCTCGGCTTTTTTGTCAGCCGGCAGGTCGGCAAACTTCTGGCCGTAGAGGAAGATCTGCGCCAGCACCTGGTTGGCGAACGAGCCGTCCATGATCCGGCTTGGGTGGCCCGTGGCGTTGCCCAGGTTAACCAGACGGCCTTCGGCCAGCAGGATCAGGTAGTCATCGTTGTGCGGATCGAAGCTGCCAGCGCCGGTACGGTGGATCTTGTGCACCTGTGGCTTCACCTCTTCCCACGCCCAGTTCTTGCGCATGAAGGCGGTGTCGATTTCGTTGTCGAAGTGACCGATGTTGCAGACGACGGCGCGCTTCTTCAGGGCCTTGAGCATGTTGGCGTCGCAGACGTTGACGTTACCGGTGGTGGTGACGATCAGGTCGATCTTGCCCAGCAGCTGTGCGTCGATGCTGGCGGCGGTACCGTCGTTGATGCCGTCGATGAACGGCGAAACCACTTCATAGCCGTCCATGCAGGCCTGCATGGCGCAGATCGGGTCAACTTCGGTGACCTTGACGATCATGCCTTCCTGACGCAGCGATTGTGCCGAGCCCTTGCCCACGTCGCCGTAGCCGATGACCAGCGCCTGCTTGCCGGACAACAGGTGGTCGGTGCCGCGCTTGATCGCGTCGCTCAGGCTGTGGCGGCAGCCGTACTTGTTGTCGTTCTTGCTCTTGGTTACCGAGTCGTTGACGTTGATCGCCGGGATCTTCAGCTCGCCCTTGGCCAGCATGTCCAGCAGGCGGTGTACGCCGGTGGTGGTTTCTTCGGTGACACCGTGCATGCGCTCAAGCATCTGCGGGTATTTCTTGTGCAGGATTTCGGTCAGGTCGCCGCCGTCGTCGAGAATCATGTTGGCGTCCCATGGCTTACCGTCCTTGAGGATGGTCTGCTCGATGCACCACTCGTACTCTTCTTCGGTCTCGCCCTTCCAGGCGAATACCGGGATGCCAGCGGCGGCAATGGCAGCAGCGGCCTGGTCCTGAGTCGAGAAGATGTTGCACGACGACCAGCGCACTTCGGCGCCCAGTGCGACCAGGGTTTCGATCAGCACGGCAGTCTGGATGGTCATGTGGATGCAGCCGATGATCTTCGCGCCCTTGAGTGGCTGCTCGCCGGCGTATTTGCGGCGCAGGCCCATCAGGGCAGGCATTTCGGATTCGGCGATGATGGTTTCGCGACGGCCCCAGGCGGCCAGGGAAATGTCGGCGACCTTGAAATCATTGAAACCGGCAGGCGTCAGTACAGCACTCATAAATGAGTTCTCCATTCGTTGTCTTCGAATGGGCGCCGTTGATGCGTATGGTTAACGCCCTGTTCGAGCCTGACAAATCCCGTCTTGCGGGTTTGCTGCAGCGCCCCTCGAACAGGTGGCGGGCGCGAGCGGAGCTGGCCGCGCGCGTGAAGCCTGCGAAGTATAGCCAGGCTGGCGGATAAGCCCAAGGCTTTCTATCGGCGGTGGCAATTGCCGGGTGTCTGGTGCAGGCTTCGAGGGTTCCCCTCATTGCCCGGAGTTGCCATGACGCTTGCTTACTGGTGTGTGCTGGTCGCGCTGTTTCTGCCGTATTTGTCCACCGTCACCGCCAAGGCGGTCAGCGGCGGCTTCAATCCTAAACACAATTACGATCCGCGGGCCTTGCTCGACAATCTCAGTGGCCTCGGTCGGCGCGCCAATAATGCCCAGCTCAACAGTTTCGAGGTCACCCCGGCGTTTGCCGCGGCGGTGATCATCGCCCATCTGGCCGGTGGCGCCGAGCAGGCTCTGCTCGATCAGCTCGCCATCGCTTTTGTCGTCAGCCGTGTGCTCTATCTGATCTGCTACCTAGGCAATTGGGCGGCTGCGCGCTCCCTGGTCTGGTTCGTGGGGATGGGGCTGATCGTCAGCCTGTTTGTGGTGTCGGCCTAAGTCGACTTGGCGTACGGCCAAGGGGTGGCGATACTGGCGGCCCCCTGCCTGGTCCGTTGCCGTAGATGAAGGTGATATGAAGTTAAAGACCCTGATCCCCCTGATGTTCGCCATTGTGCTGCTGAGCGCTTGCGGTGGAGTCGACCCCAACTCACCTCAGGGCCAGCGGCAGGCGATCTTCAAGCAAATGCTGAAAGTCAGCGAAGAGCTCGGCGGCATGCTGCGTGGGCGTATCGCATTTAAGGAGCAGCGGTTTATTGAGGGTGCTGCCCAGCTTGATCAACTGAGCCGTACGCCTTGGCAGCACTTCCCCCAGGTGAAGGAAGAGGGCGGTGAAACCCGCGCCAAGGATGAGGTCTGGCAACGCCAGGCACGGTTTCAGCAGCTGGCGCGCGAGATGGAGGTCAGCACGGCGGCACTGGTGGCGGCGACCACGATCAGCCCACTACACCGTGCCGACCTGGTCGCGCCAATGCAGCGGGTCGAAGACGGCTGCAAGGCCTGTCATGAAGAGTTTCGCGCGTTCTAGCGGCTCAAAAGCCGCGGATTCCCGCCTGCTGCAATTGAGCCCGTAACGCCAGAACCTCTGGATGGCGGAAAAATGCCTGCAGCTGGGTTGCCCGACTTGGGCCCACGCCTGGCTGTTGCTGCCAGTCCCCATGGCTGCGGCGCGCCAGTTCATCCCAGCTTTCCGGTAGCGCCGCGTCGCCGCTTGGCGGCAGGCCCAGCGCGCGCAGCCAGGCGCTCAACGGGCGTTGCCGGGCCAGGGCGAAGCTGGCATTGAGGGTGCTGGCGCTGCGTGGCCCAAGGCCGGGCGTCGCCCGCAGCTGCGCTTCGCTCAGGTGCAGCCAATCGAGCAGGCCGTCCAGGTGCTGTGCGCGCAACAGCTTTTCCCAGGTTCCAGGGCCTACGCCAGGCAAGGCCAGACCCTGTTTGCCGCTGAGCCAGGCGAGGCGTGCGCGAAACTGGCTGGCACAGGCCGGTGTGGCGCGCCAACAGCTCAGTGGGTGGTAGTCGGCAGCGTCGGGGACGGCCAGCTCGACCCGCGCCTGGGTGCGCCAGAGCACGTCATCGAGTTTGGGGATAGTCAGGCCGGCGAGGCGAATGGACACCTGATCGCCAGGGCGAATATCCAGCGTTTCCCAGCGTTGCAGCGAGCCGGCGCTGACAAACTCGATACGGCGGTCATCCAGCTTGATCGGTTGCAGGCGCAGCACCGGCGTGATGCGGCCGCTGCGGCCTATTCTGAAATCCACCGCCCTGACCACCGCCAGCGCCTGGCTGAGCGGGTATTTCCAGGCCGCGGCCCAGTGCGGCGGTTGCGCCTGCCAGCGCGCCGCCGCGGGCCGGCTGCCCTGGCGCAGGACGATACCGTCGCTGGCGAAGGGCAGCGGGCTTTCGTACCAGCGCTTGCGCCATTGCTGGGCGGCCTTGGCATCGGCCACCGGCTGGCTGAAACCCAGGGTATCGCTGAAGCCGAGCTCGCTCAGCCGTTGCAGGCGCTGGCCCATCTGCGCCGGGCCATCGGGCCAGTCCCAGATGAACAGGCCAATGCCGGCCGCGCTCTGCTGATCAAGCTGCTGGCGCGCCATCAGTCCCGCTACCGTGCCGCGTGCGCCCAACCCGCCAGAGCGAGCCTGTACATGGTCGTGCAGGCGCCAGTACAGCTCGCCTTGCAGTACCGCATCCAGGCGTTCGGGCAACTGCGCCGGGATGGCCGCTATCAGCCGTGCATTGGCGGTCCAGTCCTGGCCGTTACGGCCGTCGCCACGGCTGATGGCTTGCTGCAGCTGGCCATCGCGGTAGACCAGAGTGACCGCGACGCCATCGACCTTGGGCTGCACCCAGAGATCCGTCCTGGAGGTCATCCAGGCATCCACCTCAGTGCGGTCGGCGAGTTTATGCAGGCCGGTGTGGGCCACCGGGTGCGCCACCCGACCCGCGCTGCTGGCCAGCGGCGACGCAGCGGGTACCTGCAGTGTGGGGAAGCAGCCCTGCCAATGCTGCAACTGCGCGCGGGCCTGGTCGTAGAGTTCATCGGCGACCAGTGCGACTCCCTGGCGGTGATAAGCGTCATCCCACTGAGACAGTTGTGCGGCAAGGGCGGAGAGTTCTGCCTGGGCCTGCGCTGCGGGCCAGTCGGGGCAGGGCGCGGCATAGCCGAGCGGGGCGAGAAAAGGCAGGAATACCAGGGGCCAGGCTTTCATCATGAGCATCCTTGCTCGAGGGGTACGCTGACAGCCTAGCCGGTTTTCCACGGCCGGCTCGGCTGTTGTGGTTTTCAGTTGGATGCTTGGCCATCTGCTGCGATTTGCCAGCCGATGGTCCAATAAAATGGCTCTGTCCCCGTAGTCTGTTGTGCTCAGGCATGGGCGCCTAGGTTTTCCAGGTGTAGGGGCCTGACTTCGTAGGGTGTGTCGCGCGCACCAATGCCAATGCCTGGTGCGCACGGCGCACCCTACCTACGCAATGTCACGCTTACCCAGGTGTGCCATGCAACACGCAATTGGGACGAGCCAATAAAAAAGCCCCGCACGGGGCGGGGCTCGGGTGACGCGGCGGGATTACAAGCCGGCAGCGGCGCGCAGGTCGGCGGCCTTGTCGGTTTTTTCCCAGGTGAACGCGGTGAAGGTGTCGGCACCGTAGCTCATTTCCACCGGGTTGCGACCGAAGTGACCATAGGCCGCAGTGGGCAGGTACATCGGGTGCAGCAGGTCGAGCATCTTGGTGATCGCGTACGGGCGCAGGTCGAAGTGCTCGCGCACCAGCTGAACGATCTTGCTGTCGCTGATCTTGCCGCTGCCGAAGGTGTTGATCGAAATGGAGGTCGGCTGGGCCACGCCGATGGCGTAGGACACCTGAATTTCGCAACGCTCGGCCAAACCGGCGGCGACGATGTTTTTGGCCACGTAACGGCCCGCGTAGGCAGCCGAGCGGTCGACCTTGGATGGATCCTTGCCGGAGAACGCGCCGCCGCCGTGGCGCGCCATGCCGCCGTAGGAGTCAACGATGATCTTGCGTCCGGTCAGGCCGCAGTCGCCCACTGGGCCGCCGATCACGAAGTTGCCGGTCGGGTTGATGTGGAACTGGGTGTCCTTGTGCAGCAGTTCGGCCGGGATCACGTGCTTGACGATCAGCTCCATGACGCCTTCGCGCAGGTCTTCGTATTTGACTTCCGGGTTGTGCTGGGTGGACAGCACAACGGCGTCGATGCCGACCACCTTGCCATTCTCGTAGCGGCAGGTGACCTGGGATTTCGCATCCGGGCGCAACCACGGCAGCAGGCCGGACTTGCGCGCCTCAGCCTGGCGCTCGACCAGCGCGTGGGAGAAGCGGATCGGCGCCGGCATCAGCACGTCGGTTTCGTTGCTGGCGTAGCCGAACATCAGGCCCTGGTCGCCGGCGCCTTGATCTTCAGGGCGCGAACGGTCGACACCCTGGTTGATGTCCGGGGATTGCTTGCCGATGATGTTGATGATGCCGCAGGTGGCGCCGTCGAAACCGACTTCCGAGCTGTTGTAGCCGATGTCGATGATGACCTTGCGCACCAGTTCTTCCAGGTCGACCCAGGCAGATGTGGTGACTTCGCCAGCGATCACTGCCACGCCGGTCTTCACCAGGGTTTCACAGGCTACGCGGGCGTGCTTGTCCTGGGCGATGATGGCGTCCAGCACCGCATCGGAAATCTGGTCGGCAATCTTGTCGGGATGGCCTTCGGACACGGACTCGGAAGTGAAGAGGGAGTATTCGCTCATCGATCGGTTTTCCTATTGTTACCGGTGGGTGAGTGGGCCTTGCGAGTAGTCTCGTGGGCCGCTGTGTTATCGGGTTTGGCGAAGTGCCGCACCTGTATCTGGAAACCATTGCGCAGACCGACGTACAGGCTTTCGCTGGGTGTCAGCCCGGCGGCGACGGCCCAGCGGGCCAGGTCTTCCTGTTCGAAGCCTAGCCAGAAATCGCCGCAGGCTTGTCGGGCCCAGCTCTGGTTGTGGCTGCACAGTTCGGTGATCAGCAGGCTGCCACCGTTGTTGATCCGCTGCGCGAGCTGTTTGATCGCATCGGCTGGTGCGGCGAAATGGTGCAGCACCATGTTCAGCACGATGCAATCGGCAGCCGGGTACTCGTCATTCAAGGCATCGGCCAGTTGCAGCGCAACGTTAGTCAGACCGTCCTGTTCGCAGCGTGCGCGCGCCAGTTCGAGCATGGCCGGGCTGTTGTCCAGCGCGACGACCTGGGCAAAACGACGGGCAAGCTCGGGCAGAAAGCCGCCATCGCCTGGGCCGATTTCCAAGGCCGTTGCCTGGCTGGAAAAGCCCAGCGAGTCGAGCACCGCCAGCACGCTGTCGCGGTACTGCGGTAGGCCGGCGATCAGGTCCTGCTGGGCCTGGAAGCTGGCCGCGGTGCGGGCGAAGAAATCCTGGCTGGCCGCGGCGCGTTGCGCATGCACCTCGGCGATGCGGCCGTGGACGTCCGCCGGCAGCTGCAGACGATCCACTTCATCCAGCAACGCACCATGCAGAGTGCCGCCCAGTTGCTCGCTCTGCGCCAGGGCACGGCGGTAGAAGATCGCATTGCCTTCGCGGCGGGTCGCCACCAGACCGGCCTGGGCCAGCACCTTCAGATGGTGGCTCATGCCTGATTGACCGGTGGCGAAAATCTGCGCCAGTTCCAGTACGCCGAACGAGTCGTTGCTCAAGGCGCGCAACACGTTGAGACGCAGCGGATCGCCGCCGGCCTTGCACAGGGCGGCGAGCTCGTCAGCAGGCTCGAAACGGAGGTGGGGTACGCGCATGTTCATAAGGCGCGCAGTCTAGTCGGTCATTTTTCATACAGCAATACCAATATCAAAAAGTTTTGATATTGCCTTTCGCCACGCTGCGCGCGGCAAATTCCCGGAAAATAGGGCTCTTGCGACTATCTGTCATTGCCCCAGCGGCCATCGGTGGGCGAAAATGGCCGTCTTTTTTCGACCCGCTGCTGCCAAGTAGCCCCGCAGGAGATTCAGTGATGCCCAGCCGTCGTGAGCGCGCCAATGCTATTCGTGCCCTGAGCATGGATGCCGTGCAGAAAGCCAACAGCGGCCATCCCGGTGCCCCGATGGGCATGGCGGATATTGCTGAAGTGCTGTGGCGTGACTACCTCAAGCACAGCCCGAGCAACCCGAATTTCGCTGACCGCGACCGCTTCGTGTTGTCCAACGGCCACGGTTCGATGCTGATCTATTCGCTGCTGCACCTGACCGGTTACGACCTGGGCATCGACGACCTGCAGAATTTCCGCCAGCTGCACAGCAAGACCCCGGGTCACCCCGAGTATGGCTACGCCCCCGGCGTGGAAACCACCACCGGCCCGCTCGGCCAGGGCATCGCCAATGCGGTGGGTTTCGCCCTCGCCGAAAAGATCATGGCGGCGCAGTTCAACCGCGACGGCCACAGCATCGTTGACCATTTCACCTATGTGTTCATGGGTGATGGCTGCATGATGGAAGGCATTTCCCACGAAGTCTGCTCGCTGGCCGGAACCCTCGGCCTGGGCAAGCTGATCGCCTTCTACGACGACAACGGCATCTCCATCGACGGCGAAGTGCATGGCTGGTTCACCGACGACACGCCGAAGCGCTTCGAGTCCTATGGCTGGCAGGTGATTCGCAATGTCGATGGGCATGACGCCGAAGAGATCAAGATCGCCATCGAGACCGCACGCAAGAGCGCTCAACCGACCCTGATCTGCTGCAAGACCATCATCGGCTTCGGCTCGCCGAACAAGCAGGGCAAGGAAGAAAGCCATGGCGCGGCGTTGGGTCATGACGAGATCGCCCTGACCCGCGCGGCGCTCGGCTGGAACCACGCGCCTTTCGTCATTCCCGCCGACATCTATGCCGAGTGGGATGCCAAAGAGGCCGGGGTTGCCGTTGAAGCCGACTGGAACCAGCGTTTCGCCGCCTACAGTGCAGCCTATCCTGAGCTGGCCAACGAATTCGTGCGCCGCATGGCGGGCGAGCTGCCGGCGGACTTCGCCGAGAAAGCCTCGGCGTTTATCCGTGACGTCGCGGAAAAAGGCGAAACCATCGCCAGCCGCAAGGCCAGTCAGAATTGCCTGAATGCCTTCGGCCCGCTGCTGCCGGAACTGCTCGGCGGCTCGGCCGACCTGGCGGGCTCCAACCTGACCCTGTGGAAAGGTTGCAAGGCGGTGGTGCAGGAAGATGCCTCCGGTAACTACATGTATTACGGCGTCCGCGAGTTCGGCATGAGCGCGATCATGAACGGCGTGGCCCTGCACGGCGGTCTGGTGCCGTATGGCGCGACCTTCCTAATGTTCATGGAGTACGCGCGCAACGCCGTTCGCATGTCGGCGCTGATGAAACTGCGCGTGCTCTACGTGTTCACCCACGATTCCATCGGCCTCGGCGAAGACGGCCCGACCCATCAGCCGGTCGAGCAACTGGCCAGCCTGCGCATGACGCCGAACCTGGACACCTGGCGCCCGGCCGATGCCGTGGAAGCCGCGGTGGCCTGGAAATACGCCATCGAGCGCAAGGATGGCCCGAGCGCACTGATCTTCTCGCGGCAGAACCTGCCGCATAACCTGCGCGATCACGAGAAAGAAAGCGCCATCGCCCGTGGCGGTTACGTGCTCAAGGGCTGCGAGGGCGAGCCGGAGCTGATCCTGATCTCCACCGGCTCGGAAGTCGGCCTGGCGATCCAGGCCTATGACCGCCTGGCCGAACAGGGCCGCAAGGTGCGCGTGGTGTCGATGCCTTGCACCAGCGTGTTCGATGCCCAGGACGCGGCATACAAGCAGTCGGTGCTGCCGGTGGAGGTGGGGGCGCGTATCGCCATCGAGGCGGCCCATGCCGACTATTGGTACAAGTACGTCGGCCTCGACGGTCGGATCATCGGCATGACCAGCTTCGGCGAGTCGGCGCCGGCGCCGGCGCTGTTCGAGCATTTCGGCTTCACCGTCGAAAACGTTCTGGAAACCGCTGCAGAACTGCTCGACACCTGAGTGAGAACGACGCCGTAAGGTGGATCGGGGCGCGTAGCCGACGCTCTTTCATCCACCGTTACACAGCCGGTGGATCAATCAAGCGCGATCCACCCTACGTTCATCCGAGATATCCGATGTCCAAGCGCCCCTATCGAATTGCCCTCAACGGTTACGGTCGCATCGGTCGGTGCGTATTGCGCGCGCTGCACGAGCGCGGCGCCGGAGCGCGGCTGGAGATCGTCGCGTTGAACGATTTGGCCGATCAGGCCAGCATCGAATACCTGACGCGCTTCGATTCCACCCATGGGCGTTTTCCTGGTGAGGTGCGCGTCGACGGCGACAGCCTGCATATCAATGGCGACTGCGTGAAGGTGCTGCGCGAGGCGACGCCGGAAGGTATCGACTGGGCGGCGCTGACCATCGACCTGTTGCTCGAATGTTCCGGCCAGTACACCAGTCGTGCGGATGCCGAGCGCTTTCTCGCCGCCGGTGCGCCGCGTGTGCTGTTTTCGCAGCCGATGGCCAGCGAGGCGGACATCGACGCCACCATCGTCTACGGGGTCAACCAGCATGCGCTGTCCGGCACCGAACTGCTGGTCTCGAACGCCTCCTGCACGACCAATTGCGGGGTGCCGCTGCTCAAGCTGCTCAACGAAGCGATTGGTCTTGAGTATGTGTCCATCACCACCATTCACTCGGCGATGAACGATCAGCCGGTGATCGACGCCTACCACCACGAAGACTTACGCCGCACGCGCTCGGCCTTTCAGTCGGTCATTCCCGTGTCCACCGGCCTGGCGCGCGGAATAGAGCGCCTGCTTCCGGAACTCTCGGGACGAATCCAGGCCAAAGCGATACGCGTGCCGACGGTCAACGTCTCGTGCCTCGACATCACCCTGCAAACTTCCCGTGATACCAGTGCGGAAGAAATCAATCGGGTGCTGCGCCAGGCCGCCGAAACCGGGCCGTTAAAAGGATTGCTTGCCTACACGGAGTTGCCCCATGCCAGTTGCGATTTCAACCACGACCCGCACTCGGCCATCGTCGATGGCAGCCAGACCCGTGTGTCCGGCCCGCGTCTGGTCAATCTGCTGGCCTGGTTCGACAACGAATGGGGCTTTGCCAATCGCATGCTTGATGTCGCCGAACACTTTCTCGCTGTATCCCCCTTATCCACTTCAACCAGCCCCTTGAAGGACTGATTTCATGACCGTTCTGAAGATGACCGACCTCGATCTCACAGGTAAGCGCGTATTGATCCGCGAGGACCTCAACGTGCCGGTAAAAGACGGCGTGGTGAAGAGCGACGCGCGCATCCTCGCCTCCCTGCCGACCATCAAGCTGGCACTGGAGAAGGGTGCTGCGGTGATGGTCTGCTCGCACCTGGGCCGCCCGACCGAGGGCGAGTTCAGCGAAGAAAACAGCCTCAAACCCGTAGCCGACTACCTGAGCAAGGCGCTGGGCCGCGACGTCCCGCTGGTGGCGGATTACCTGAACGGTATCGAGCTCAAGGCCGGCGAGATCGTGCTGTTCGAGAACGTGCGCTTCAACAAGGGCGAGAAAAAGAACGCTGACGAACTGGCCCAGCAATACGCCGCGCTGTGCGACGTGTTCGTGATGGACGCGTTCGGCACCGCGCACCGCGCCGAAGGTTCGACCCATGGCGTGGCCAAGTTCGCCAAGGTTGCCTGCGCCGGCCCGTTGCTGGCCGCCGAACTGGACGCCCTGGGCAAGGCGCTGGGTAACCCAGCTCAGCCGATGGCGGCCATCGTCGCCGGTTCCAAGGTGTCGACCAAGCTCGACGTGCTGAACAGCCTGAGCCAGGTGTGCAATCAGCTGATCGTCGGTGGCGGCATTGCCAACACCTTCCTCGCCGCTGCCGGTTTCCCGGTGGGCAAGTCGCTGTACGAGGCGGATCTGGTCGACACCGCCAAAGCCATTGCGGCCAAGGTCAGCGTGCCGTTGCCGGTGGATGTGGTGGTGGCCAAGGCCTTCGCCGAAGACGCCGAAGCCACCGTCAAGCTGGTGGCCGATGTGGCTGAAGACGACATGATTCTGGATATCGGCCCGCAAACCGCGGCGCAGTTCGCCGAGCTGCTGAAGTCGTCGAAAACCATCCTGTGGAACGGCCCGGTCGGCGTGTTCGAGTTCGACCAGTTTGGTAACGGCACCAAGGTCCTGGCCGAAGCCATTGCTGACAGCTCGGCATTTTCGATTGCCGGCGGTGGCGACACCCTGGCCGCCATCGACAAGTACGGCGTGGCCGACCGGATCAGCTACATCTCCACCGGCGGTGGCGCGTTCCTTGAGTTCGTCGAAGGCAAGGTGCTGCCCGCCGTCGAGGTACTGGAACAGCGCGCCAAATAACCTGGCGGTGTGACGCGGGTTGCCGTTTTCGCCTGGAGATAAAACCTTGTCGTTGATGGACGGTCTTTAACTCAACTCACAAGGGAGTAACTGTCATGCGAAATAGCGCCATTGTATGGATGTTATGCGTTGGTCTGGCTGGTTGTGCCGGAGGTTCTGCGAGCAACCCGGCCTGTGAGGTGTTCAGCCCGGCCGAGATCGATCTGCCCACCACGCAGAACGACCAGCGGGTTGAAGACCAGAGCACAGGCGATGCGACTGCTACCTCGGGGGCGCAAGATTGTTGAATGCAGCCATGGGTAAAGTGATCAAGGTCGCCAAGTCGCTGATGATGTGCGCGCTGCCGGTCTTGCTGGCCGGTTGCGCGAGCCAGCCGCCTGCGCAGTGGACGCGCTGGGTGTGCGACAGCGGTGCCCAGGTGTTCTGGCGCTTTACCGACAGCGAGATGGAGCGGGTGGATGTACGCCTGGGCGAAAAAGGCGCCGTCCACCACCTCAAGCAGGAACCCTCGGGGTCTGGCGAGCTGTACGGCGATGGGCGCCTGTCCTTCCACACCAAGGGCGAGCAAGGCTTGGTGTACTGGACCGCCACCGATGATCTGATCGGTCGCGGCTGCACAGCGCAATGATTCGACGGTCCGGGCCCTGCCCGGCCTGTCACGCAATGTCCCGGCTGGTCCGGGTAAATGATTGAGCCCCGCGAAGTCCTTGGGGGTGGGCAGGCCAGCCGGCTTTCCCGCAATACTTGAATAGCGCCTGCCCGTGCGGCAGGCTTGCACGATTAACGACCTCCAACCGGGAGAAAGGAAACCATGGCACTTATCAGCATGCGCCAGATGCTCGACCACGCCGCCGAATTCGGCTACGGCGTGCCGGCCTTCAACGTCAACAACCTCGAGCAAATGCGCGCCATCATGGAAGCGGCGGATAAAACCGACTCCCCGGTGATCGTTCAGGCTTCCGCCGGTGCCCGCAAATATGCCGGTGCACCGTTCCTGCGCCACCTGATCCTGGCGGCCATCGAAGAATTCCCGCACATTCCGGTGTGCATGCACCAGGACCACGGCACCAGCCCTGACGTCTGCCAGCGTTCGATCCAGTTGGGCTTCAGCTCGGTGATGATGGACGGCTCGCTGAAAGAAGACGGCAAGACCCCGGCCGACTACGACTACAACGTCCGCGTGACCCAGCAGACCGTGGCCTTCGCCCACGCCTGCGGTGTGTCGGTGGAAGGTGAGCTGGGTTGCCTGGGCAGCCTGGAAACCGGCATGGCCGGCGAAGAAGACGGCGTTGGCGCGGAAGGCGTGCTGGATCACAGCCAGATGCTCACCGATCCGGAAGAAGCCGCCGACTTCGTCAAGAAGACCCAGGTGGATGCCCTGGCCATCGCCATCGGCACCAGCCACGGCGCTTACAAGTTCACCAAGCCGCCGACCGGCGACATCCTCGCCATCGACCGTATCAAGGAAATCCACAAGCGCATCCCCAACACCCATTTGGTGATGCACGGCTCGTCCTCGGTGCCGCAGGATTGGCTGGCGATCATCAACGAGTACGGTGGCGACATTAAGGAAACCTACGGCGTGCCGGTCGAAGAGATCGTCGAAGGCATCAAGTACGGCGTGCGCAAGGTCAACATCGACACCGACCTGCGTCTGGCCTCGACCGGTGCGATCCGCCGCTTCATGGCGCAGAACCCGAGCGAGTTCGACCCGCGCAAGGTATTCGCCCAGACCGTCACGGCCATGCGCGATATCTGCATCGCCCGTTACGAGGCCTTCGGCACTGCTGGCAATGCGTCGAAGATCAAGCCGATCTCGCTGGAAGGCATGTTCCAGCGGTACGCGAAAGGCGAACTGGCTGCCAAGGTCAACTAGGCCTTGAGCGCGACATAAAAAAACACCCTGCGAGCCTGGCTTCGCAGGGTGTGAAAGTCCCGCCCCGAGCCCGCCGACAAGGCGGGCTTTTTGCTTCTTACTGAACGGCCAGTGCGCGGTGCTCGGCTTCGAGCTTGTAGAAGGTGGCGCTGCCAGCTTCGGTTTCGTAGCCACTGTTGTCCTGTGGGTAGACACCGGCCTTGAAATACAGGTCTTTCGGTGCCCAGGTGGAGTCCAGGCGAGTCGACCATTTGATTCCGTTCACATTCACCCCCAGGGTGCCCTTTGGCGTCAGGTGAATGTTGTAGGTGAAGCGCTCGTTCAGATCGATACCGGTCGCGACGGTGTAGACCTGGGTTGCCCCGGCAGGGGTCAGGCGTACTTTGGCGACGATGTTGCCGGTGCCGGTGGACTTCAGCTGATACTCAAGCTTGAGCATCGGCTGGGTGCTTTTATGGGCATGGATCTGGCCGATGACGATCTTGCCGGTCGATGGCACCTGGGTTACCCGCAGCGCTGCGCGCAGGAAGTTATCGGCGCTGGCGTATTTCCAGTTGCGCAGCTTGCCGTCTGCGAACGTCTCGCGCAGCTCGCTGCGTGGGTAGCTGGCGCTTGGGGTGGTGGTGCCGTTGACCGGTGCCCAGAAGATCACGTTGCCAGACGCGGTCTTGAAGTAATGATCCTGATAGCCGCCTACCAGCATCGGGGTTTCAATGGTGGCAGCAGGAATGCCGACAGGGATGGAGAGGTTCCAGGTAGCGAGGTCGATCATGACTAAAGTTCTCTACGAGAGCTTCCAGTCGGGGGCATATCTCATCCACGAGTCAGTAGTTGTTACTTCGGCATTCCGGCCTGTGCACACGAGCTAAAAGTAGGTTTCAGTTTTGGCGTTATGCCGTAGTTGCGGGGGCTTAATGCTGTCCCGTTGGTGTGCTTTATACGTCCCGGCTGGAGGGTTGTTAATACCCAAAAGTCGTTTTGTTGGCGTCAAAAAAATGATGTTTTTTGATTTTGAGATCACGGCGCCAGTAGCGTGGGCTGAACTGAAAATTGTCGGACAAAAGCGATGGCTTGATGGATAAGGAATTTTTTCCTGAGCGGGGCGTCAGTTTTTTGAAAAAAGTCGTCGAAATGCCTCTAGCTAGCGGGTTTGGCATCCGACGAGTGGTAGCAAAAAAATCCGTTTTTTTGAGCTGATTTTATCGATTTAGCGGTTTTTGCAAGAATGCTCAGGTGACTTCTGAGCATTTTTTGTCTGCTCTAACCCTCGATTAGCAGATGGCCCGCTCGGCAAGGGTCAACAAACCCGTCGCAGTGAGCTATTCACGCTTATTTAGCCTTTGGCAAAACCTGGTAAAACACCTGCACCGATCAGCATAAGCGCCTGAGCCATACTGGCGCCCACCGTTTAGCCCTTGTCAGTCAGGAGGTGTCTGATGCCGAGCAAGATGCACACCCTGCGGTCGTTCGTGCTGGCCGTGTTGCTGGCAACCGTACTGGGTACCGTTTTGCAGACCCAGTTCAACCTGGCAATGCTGGAGGCGCTGGGCGCGCCTATCCCGTTAGCCGTGCGTCTGCATACCAGCGGCCTGGATCTGCTGGGCTTCAGCCCGACCTTCGGGCTGCTGGTGCTGCTGGGGTTCAGCCTGGCGTTGCCGGTGGCGGCACTGGCGAGCCGCGCGCTGCCCAGGACGCGTGGGGTCATGTTTGCGCTGGCTGGGGCGGTGGCGATTCTGCTGGCGCTGATGCTGGCCAACGCCCTGGCGCCCATGCCTACCCTGATCGGCGCCAATCGCAGTGTTGCCGGCACCCTTGCGTTGATGGCCAGTGGCAGTGCCGGCGCGCTGCTGTTTGCGGTACTGGGCCGTCGCGCCAGCCTGGCGCAGTCATAAGCTGATCATTCAATCCCTGGTTATAAGGCAGGCGTCATGTTGAAGCCCTCCCGCGTTGTGCTCGCCGCCGGCCTGCTGTGCAGCAGCCTGGTTCAGGCACTGGACTACCGTATCGAAACCGTAACCGAGGGGCTTGAGCATCCCTGGTCACTGGCGTTTCTCCCGGGCGGGAAGATGTTGGTCACCGAGCGAGTGGGTCGTCTGCGCCTGATCGAACGGGACGGCAGTCTGGCTCCCGCCCCTGTTGATGGGGTCCCCGAGGGCTTTATCGCGGCGCAGGCCGGTTTGATGGAAGTTGCGGTCGATCCGGAATTCGCCAGCAACCAGTTCATCTACCTGAGCTACGCCTATGGCAGCGCCGACGCCAACAACACCCGGCTGGCTCGCGGACGGCTGGTCGATGGTCAACTGCGCGACGTGCAGGTGCTGTTCAGCGCGCAGCCCGCCAAAGCAGGCGCTGCGCATTACGGCGGGCGTATCGCGTTTCTGCCGGACAACACCCTGGTGCTGACCCTCGGCGACGGGTTCGACCTGCGCGAACAGGCCCAGGACCTCGGCAATCACATCGGCAAGACCGTACGCCTCAACCGTGATGGCAGCGTACCGGCGGACAATCCGCTGGTGGGTCAGGCCGGTGCCGCGGCGGAAATCTACAGCCTCGGCCACCGCAACGTGCAGGGGATCGTCCACGACGCCCAGTCGGGACGGCTCTATAGCCACGAACATGGCCCCCGCGGCGGCGACGAGCTGAACCTGATCGAGCCCGGCAAGAACTACGGCTGGCCGCTGATCACCTTCGGCATCGACTACACTGGCGCGCGTATTTCGCCCTACACCGGGCTGCCTGGGCTCGAACAACCGCTGCTGCACTGGTCGCCTTCGGTAGCGCCTTCGAGTCTGACACTGTATCGCGGCGCGCTGTTTCCGGAGTGGCAGGGCGATCTGTTTGCCAGCACCCTGGCGGAACGTAGCGTTCGCCGAATCCGTCTGAAGGACGGCATGCTGGCAGGCGAAGAGGTGCTGTTCGAAGAGCTGGAGGAGCGCATTCGCGATGTCCGCGCTGGTCCCGAGGGCGCGCTCTATCTGCTCACCGACAGCCCTGAAGGTCGCTTGCTGCGGGTTCTGCCTGCGGGCTCGTGACGTCTGCGGCATACTGGCGCGATCTTCAGCTGCGCTAACCGCGATGCCATGACGCCGCTTAAATACCTGCAGGGCTACCCTGTATCGTTGCAAGAGCAGATTCACCGGTTGATCGCCCAGGACCGCCTCGGCGATTACCTGGCGCAACGCTATGCCGGCAAACACGACGTGCAGAGCGATAAGGCGCTGTATGCCTACACCCTGGCGCTCAAGCAGGAGCACCTGAGGAATGCGGCGAATATCGATAAGGTCCTGTTCGACAACCGCCTCGACCTGAACCATCGGGCACTCGGGCTGCACACGGCAATCTCTCGGGTACAGGGTGGCAAGCTGAAAGCCAAGAAGGAGATCCGCGTTGCGGCCCTGTTCAAGGATGCCGCGCCGGAGTTTCTGCAGATGATCGTGGTGCACGAATTGGCGCACCTGAAAGAGTCCGATCACAACAAGGCGTTCTACAAGCTCTGCGAGTACATGCTGCCTGGTTATCACCAGATCGAGTTCGACCTGCGCGTTTACCTGACCTGGCGCGAGCTGCAGGGGCGCTCCGCGACCTAGCCAGCGAGGCTCAACAGACCCGCAGCACCTCGTATGACTGCTGGCTGCTGCCGATTTGAACCTGCACCTCATCGCCGGCATTGCAGCCCAGCAAACGCTGGCCCAGCGGCGCGCGCGGGCTGATCACCATGATGTCCTGATCGTCCTGCTGCAGTTTGAGGCCGGCGCCGTCCGGGCCGAGAAACAGGCACTGTTCGCCGCCGCGCGCGTCGGCGAGCCAGACCAGCGAGGTGAGCTGAATGCCGCGCTGCTCATCGAAGGGCCGCAGCACCAACTGCTGCCAAGCCGCGAGCGCCTGCTGGATTTCCTCAACCCGCCGCGCCTGCCCGGCAGCGAGGTAGGAAGCCTCCAGGCCAAGGGTGTCGTATTTGTTCTCCGCTATATTCTCTTCGTGGGTCGCCGCCTCGTAGGCAGTCAGCGCGGCACGCTCCGCTTGGGCGAGGTCGGCGTGCAGTTTTTCCAGCACCAGTTGCTGAAGACGGGATTTGTTCACGGGAAAGGGCCGAGGTTCGGGAATGCGGATTGTCGGTGATAGCCTGCACCTTTGCACCAATGTCTAGTGTCGCCAGGGCGATTTGACTGGGCATGCTGCCGGACGGCCAATCAGAGGAGTTGAAGATGGATTTACTGCGTTCGATAGGGTTTTTGTTCTTGTTCGTAGTGGTGCCGCTAGGCGCCATGCTGGCCAACTTCCCCGGCCCGATTGCGCATTGGTTGAGCGAGCTGTTCGGCTTTACCGTCACCCGTGGCAACCTCGGCGCGGCTTTTCTGTTGGTGACGGTCATTTGCCTGAAGGTCGACCTGACCCGGCGCCGCCGCGCCCAGGCGCGCTCCGCAACCATCTAGGTGCTGCAGGCGCGCCGCTGCGCTTGAGGCGAGCCATACAAACCTGCCCCATCCGGGCCGATAGTGGTAAAGTCGCGCGCAACTTTTCGTGCGTTGTCGGTCAGGTTGATCGGCATCAGCAGGCTTGAGCCCGAGTGGTTGAAGTCGCGCACGGTTTTCAGGAAGGTCGCGTGCAAGGTGAGCGAAAGCTGCTTGCACCATCGCGCTCCATCGCGCGACCGCACCTAGTCGACTTATCAGTCCCGGAATCACGTAATGCTTGCCAATCTGATCGAATTCGCCACTACCCATTTTGTTTTGAGCGGGATATTCGTCCTGCTGCTCGCGCTGCTCGCATTCACTGAATTGCGCAAAGGCGGTCAGAGCCTGAGCAGCCGCGAGCTGACCGCGCTGATCAACAGCGACCAGGGCGTAGTGCTGGACATCCGCGGGCAGAAGGATTTCTCCGCCGGCCATATCGTTGGCGCCCTGCACATCCCCTACGAAAAAATCACCGCGCGCATGGCAGAGCTGGACAAGCACAAAGGCAAGACCATCATCGTGGTCGACGCCATGGGCCAGCACGCTGGTGCCGTCAGCCGCGATCTGAAAAAGGCCGGCTATAACGCCGCCAAGCTGTCCGGCGGAATCGCCAGCTGGCGTGGCGATAATCTGCCTGTGGTGAAATAGCATGCAGAGCGTCGTCATCTACTCCAGCGACTGGTGCCCTTACTGCATTCGCGCCAAGCAGTTGCTGGCCAACAAGGGCGTGGCGTTCGAAGAAATCAACGTCGACGGCAAGCCCGCGGTACGTGCCGAGATGACCCGCAAAGCACAGCGCACCTCGGTGCCGCAAATCTGGATCGGCGACACCCACGTCGGTGGTTGCGACGACCTTTATGCCCTGGAGCGCGCCGGCAAGCTTGACGCGCTGCTGAAGGCTTAATCCATACCCTCTGTGTCATTAAATAAGAAGGCTTTGCCATGACTGAACAAGCTAGCAACGGCGCCGCTCAGGGCGAACAGAACCCACAGTTTTCCCTGCAGCGCATCTACGTGCGTGACCTGTCTTTCGAAGCGCCGAAGAGCCCTGAGATCTTCCGTCAGGAGTGGGCGCCTAGCGTGGCGATGGACCTCAACACTCGGCAGAAAAGCCTGGATGGCGACTTTCATGAAGTGGTGCTGACTCTCTCGGTTACCGTCAAGACCGGTGAAGAAACTGCCTTTATCGCCGAAGTTCAGCAGGCCGGTATCTTCCTGATCAAGGGTCTGGATGCCGCGTCGATGAGCCACACCCTGGGCGCGTTCTGCCCGAACATCCTCTTCCCCTATGCCCGCGAAACGCTGGACAGCCTGGTCGTCCGTGGCTCGTTCCCGGCATTGATGCTGGCGCCGGTAAACTTCGATGCGCTGTATGCGCAGGAGCTGCAGCGCATTCAGCAATCCGCCGAAGCGACGCCCGTTCAGTAAGGGTGGCCGCTGCATGAAAAAGCGCGCTGCGGGGCGCTTTTTTTATGGTTGGTGGCACAGCCGTAAAGGGTTTATTCCATGGCAAAAGCGTGTTGGCGCCACGCTTCGAATACCACCACCGCAACGGCGTTCGACAGGTTCAGGCTGCGGCTCTCCGGCCGCATGGGCATGCGCAGGCGCTGTTCGTCCGGAATTTGTGCAAGCAGATCGGCCGGCAGGCCACGACTTTCGGGCCCGAACAGCAACAGGTCGCCACGGCGGTACGTCGTTTGCGCATAGCTATTACTGGCTTTTGTAGTAAATGCCAATATCCTGTCAGTAGCGGTGTCCGTGATACAGTCCGCTAAACTTTGATGGCGTTTTAATGTCGCGTATTCGTGGTAATCCAGCCCGGCACGGCGCAAGCGTTTATCGTCCAGCTCGAAACCCAACGGCTCGATCAGGTGTAACTGGCAGCCGGTGTTGGCACAAAGGCGGATGATATTGCCGGTATTCGGGGGAATCTCGGGCTGAAACAAAACGACATGGAACATTGATCATGCTCATGGAGAGGGCCAGGCTAGAGTTTACAGTGTGATGCCGTTGTCGTTCGCCCTAAGGCGACAAGGGTGATGCGGTGAAGACGGGGAGCACGACTTGGTGTGGTTCACTCGAAAAAAAATAAGAAACGAAGGTCAGTTAGGTATCGAGATCGGGCCGGAAGGCATTGCCCTGGCACGCGTGATCCGGACGCCTGGTGAGGCTGCGCAATTGCTCGATTGTGAGTTCCGCGCGGCCGCTCCCGACCAGCAGGCCGCTGCTCTGAAAGCTCTGGTTGCAGACTTGGGACTCGCAGGCCTGCCGGTCAATCTGGTATTGCACCCGGCCACCTATCAAATGCTGTTGCTCGACAGCCCCGATATTCCCGCCGAAGAGCTGCGCGACGCGATGCGTTGGCGCATCAAGGAACTGATCAGCGAGCCGCTGGATCAAGTCGTCGTCGATGCGTTCGCCCTGCCCACCGATGCCTATCGCGGCCGTTCGCGCATGGCGTACTGCGCGGTGCTCGGCAAAGCCAATATGCTGCGCTGGGACGAACTGATGCGTCAGGCAGGGCTCGTGCTGTCCAGCATCGACGTCACCGAAATGGCCTTTCGCAACCTCGGTCTGCTGGCCGGCGCCGAGGGCATGAACGTGGCGGTGCTGCGGCTGCGTTCCAGCGAGGGGCTGATCTGCGTGCAGCACGGCGCGGACCTTTACATGGCGCGTCGCATTGAGCATGGCCTGGAGCAGGCCGGTCAGGAGTTCTCCACCGTCACCCTGGAAATTCAGCGCTCCCTCGATTACTTCGAAAGCCAGTTGGGCAAGGGCTATATCAATCGATTGCTGTTGCTGCCGATGAAGCGCGATGGCGCCACTGCGTTGCAGGCGCTGGGCAGCGGATTGGCCGTCAAGCTGCAGGCGCTGGATCTGCGCGAGCTCTTTGTCGATCAGCCCGCCGCCGACCTGGACGAGCCCCAGCAGGCCTACTGCATCGCCGCCGTTGGTGCTGCGCTGCGCGAGGAGTCGCGCTGATGCAGAACCTCAACCTCTATCAACTCGAACGCACCCGTAGCAGCGGCCCGCAGCGCTCGCACATGCTCCTGGGGCTGGTGGCGCTGCTGCTGGTCTGCGCGCTGCATGCCGGCTGGCAGGCATGGCAGTTGCGCCAAGGCGCTGCGCTGCTGGCGCAGACGGAAGCCAATGCGCAGCAACAGGAAGCGCTGCTGCAGGCGGCCAAGGCCAGTTTCGTCGAGCCGCAGCTGGATACCGATCTGCCTGCTGAGTTGTCCGCCCGCGAAGCCGAGAACCAGCAGCTGCAACGCATGATGGGCTACCTGCAACTGCTCGCCAGTCAGCGCAACGTCGGTTTCGTCGCGCCGCTGCAGGCATTGGCCGACCATCACCCGCCGAGCGGGCTCTGGTTGACGGCGATCACCCTCGGCGCCGGCGGCACCGAGATGCGCTTGCAGGGCCGCAGCCAGAACCAGGAATTGCTCCCGCAATACCTGCAACTCCTTAGCGGGAGTCCGGTATTCCAGGGGCGCGAGTTCGCCCGTTTCGATGTTGAACGGGGCGACGATCAGTTGCTGCGGTTCGACCTGTCCTCCCGCGTCAAGGACGAGGAAAGCGCCGATGAATAAGTGGCTGTTGCGCTGGCAGGGCATGGCGCCCCGTGAGCAATGGATGGGTTATGTGATCGCCCTGGTGTTGCTGGGGTGCTTTATCTGCTGCTCGTCGGTGATCCGCTGGCCGCTCGGCTGGCCAAGCAGCAAGCCAGTTTCCAGCTTGCCGAGGCGCGGCGGCTTGAGGCTGAAAGCGCCATCGCCGCCTTGCAGGCCCAGCTCGCGGCCGACCCGAATCAGCAATACCGCAGTGCCCTGCTGGCCGCTGCGACCAATCGCGAAGAACTGATTCGGCAGATCGACGAGAACACCGCGGCACTGGTAACCCCCGAAAAAATGCGCGCCGTGCTGGAAGACCTGTTGCGCGCGCAGCCGAGCCTGCGGCTGATCGGCTTGAACAGCTACAGCGAGCCCGTTGAATTACGCGGTGTGCCCAGTGCGTCTACCGCCGCGGACGAAACGCCAGCGGTCGCGCCGGTGACCCTGTATCGCCACGGCGTGCGTCTGCAGCTCGAAGGCGGCTATTTCGATCTGCTGACCTACCTGCAGGCCATTCAGGGCACCGAGTGGACGCTGAATTGGGACAGCCTCGATTACCAGGTCGGCGAAGCCGGGCCTGCGCGGGCGAAGATCAGCCTGCAGCTGTATACCTTGAGTCGTCAGGCGGGGTGGGTCGGTGTTTAAAGTGCTTTTGTTCAGCCTGTTGTTTTGCGGCTTGGCTCACGCCCAGGGCGTCGACCCGACGCTGCCGCCGGCAAATCTGTTGCCAGCCCCTGATGCCAGTGGCGAGAGCGAGGCGCCGTTGGTCCTGCAAGCGATCCTGCGCAGTGCCAGCGGCAACCGCGCGACCATTGGCGGCGAGCGCCTGAGTGTCGGCGATGTGCATGCCGGCGCTCGCATAGTGGCGATCTACCCCCATGCCGTATTGATTGAGCGCCAGGGCCAGCGTGAGCTGTTGCGCCTGGCTGAACCCGTTATGCAACCGAGCCGATGATGCCCATGATGCCGAACCTTCTACCGCGCCTCGGCCTGCTGGGGCTGGTCAGCCTACTGAGTGCCTGCCAGACCTTCACCGATGGTGACAAGCAACTGTACGAGCAGAGCGGCAAGCTGCTCGATGAGAGCCTGCAGCAGGCGCAAACCAAGGTGTTGCCGCCGCTATCGGTGCAGGCCGCGCTGATCCCGCCCATGAGCACGATGACCCCGAGCGGCGGCCCGCGCTTCGATGTGGCGGCGATCGACATGCCGGCTCAGGAATTCTTCCTCAGCCTGATGGACGGCGCCGGACAGAACCTGGTGGTGCATCCCGAGGTCGACGGCACTATCACGTTCAGCCTGCGCCGGGTCACCCTGGATGAGGTGCTGGCCGCGGTGCGCGACAGCTACGGCTATGACTACCGCCGCACCACCTACGGTTATCAGATTCTGCCCAACCGGGCGATCACCCGCAGCTACGACCTCAATTACCTGAACCTGCAGCGCCTTGGTCAGACCGACACCCGGGTCAGCTCGGGGCAGGTCGAAAGCAATTCCGACAGCGACAGCGGCAGTAACAACGGCGATAACGGCAGCTCGGGCAACGACAGCTCGGTCAGTACCGTCAATGCCAGTCAGGTGATTACCACCAGCGACGTCGACTTCTGGCGTGAAGTGCAGCAGGTGGTGACCATGATCGTCGGCAGCGAGGAGGGCAACAGCGTTGTGGTCAACCCGCAGGCGAGCATGCTGGTGGTGCGCGCCAACAGTGCCGATCAGGAAAACGTGTCGCGCTTTCTCCAGCAGGCCCAGCGCAACCTGCAGCGCCAGGTGATCCTGGAAACCAAGATTCTCGAAGTGGAACTGTCCGACGGCTTCCAGGCGGGCATCAGCTGGGATCAGATCGGTGGCGATGTCAGCACTGGTTTGGACGGTGATGCACTCAGTGGGCCGACGGGTATCGGTGGGGTGTTCAGCGGCGTGCTCACCCTGGGCGATTTCACCGGGTTGATCCAGTTGCTGGAAACCCAGGGCGAGGTGCGGGTGCTGTCCAGCCCGAGAATATCCACGCTGAATAACCAAAAGGCGGTAATCAAGGTCGGCACGGACGAGTTCTTCGTCACCGAAGTGTCGTCGAGCAACTCCACTACCACGGCCGCTGGCATTACCGAGCCGACCCAGGACATTACCCTGACGCCGTTTTTCTCCGGCATCTCGCTGGACGTGACGCCGCAGATCGACCAGAGCGACAACGTCACCCTGCATATCCGCCCAACCGTCAGCCGGGTGCGCGACCAGAACAAGGTGATCACCCTCGGTGAAGACAACGTCTTCAACCTGCCGCTGGCGCTGTCCACCACCCGGCAGTCCGACTCCATCGTGCGCGCCCGCAGCGGCCAGGTCGTGGTGATCGGCGGCCTGCTGCAGAACAGCAACGAAAACACCGACGCGGAAATTCCCTGGGCGGGCAGCCTGCCGCTGGTGGGCAACCTGTTCAAACAGCAGCGCAAGGCCCTGCGCAAAAGCGAACTGGTGATTCTGGTGCGCCCTCAGGTGGTCAGCGATGAAGTCTGGCTGGACGAACTGCGCAAGAGCGCCGAAACCTTTTCGGAGCTGAGATAAGCGATGTATGAAGCCTTCTTCGGGCTCAGTGAAAAGCCCTTCGCGTTGACGCCGAACACTGGTTTTCTGGTGCAGTTGGCTCCCTACCAGGCGTGTCTGAACATGCTGCGCGTGGCCCTGGGCGAAGGCGAAGGGTTCATCAAGATCACCGGCGAAGTAGGCACCGGCAAGACGCTGCTGTGCCGCACCCTGTTGCATGAGCTGGAAGGGGAGCGTTACCAGGTCGCCTATTTGCCCAATCCTGGTCTGAACCCGGCTGGCTTGCGCCAGGCGCTGGCGCGTGAGCTGCACGTCAAGGACCTGGATGCAGCCAACGTGCTGGAAGCGCTGCACCGACGCCTGATCGAGCTGGCCGGCGCAGGCAAGAGCACAGTGGTGCTGATCGACGAGGCCCAGGCCCTGCCGCACGAAACCCTGGAAGCGCTGCGCCTGCTGACCAACCTGGAAACCCAGCAGGCCAAATTGCTGCAGGTCGTGTTGTTCGGCCAGCCGGAACTGGACCAGACCCTGGCACGCAACGAGTTTCGCCAGTTGCGCCAGCGCATCACCTTTTCCTACCGCCTGCGCCCACTGGATTTCAAAGACACCACGCGCTACGTGCAAGAGCGTCTGGCGGTGGCCGGCTATCGAGGCGAGCCGCTATTCGCCGCCTCGGCGGTGCGCCGGCTGGTACGCGGCAGTGGCGGCATACCGCGGCTGCTCAACGTGCTCGCACACAAGGCGCTGATGGCGGCATACGGCGAAGGGCGCCGGCAGGTTACGGCCAGCCATGTGCGCCGTGCGCAACTGGACACCGAAGGTGCCGAGCCGTTTCTGCAGCGCAGCTCGCCATTGTGGCGACGGCTGGGCTGGGGCCTGCTGGCGGGCAGCGTGTCGCTGCTTCTGCTGCTCGGTGTCTGGCCCTGGCTGCTGGAATGGCGGGAGATGCTGCCATGAGCCTGGTCAACGACATGCTGCGTGACCTCGAGCAGCGCCGCGCCGCGCCGACCGAGCGCCTGCAACTGGACGGCTTGTACGCCGTCGATGAAGCCGCGGCGGCGCGTCGTGAACGCATCGAGCGGATTCGCCGTGGCTCGATCTGGTTCATGGCCGTGATTCTGATCGCAGTGCTGATTGGGGTGATGATTGGCCGCGTGGTGCAGATGATGTCGCCCGAGCCAGCCGCCGCTGTCGATCAACCCGTGCAGCTGCCGGTTATGCAAGCGCCGGCGCAGCTGCTCGACGTGTTACCGCAACACGATGACCGCGGCCTGATCCTGCAGCTGCTGCTCGACCGCTCGGTGGCCTATCAGCGCACCGAAGAAAGCGGCGCGGTGAGTTTGCGTCTGACCGGCGTACAGATGGCCGGCGAAGCGCAGCGCGGCCATGTGCGGCGCGAAGGCAGCAGTTTCTCCTGGCGAGTCGAGGGGCGTGGCGATGACGTTCAGGTATTACTGGTCGGCCTCGGCGACAGCCTCGAGGTGCGCGACCGGCTTGAGCCTGCGGGTGATCGCTGGCTGCTCTGGATCGAAGTGCCGATAAGCCCGACTGCGACGGAGCTTGACCAGCCCCTGCCGTTGGAGCAATTGCCGGCGGCCAGCGTGGACAGCGAAGCCAGCATGCCGGCTTGGGTCAGCGCCCCGGTGGCGCCGGCAGAACCCGCAGCAGCGCCGGCTTCTCCTGAGCCGCCTGCGCCTGCTAAAGCTCCCGCGCGTGTGCCGGGACCGGCCCAGGTGAAGATCGCGCCCTACCAACCCGATGCCATGACTCTGGCGCGTCAGGCCATGCAGGAGGGCGATTACCCGAGCGCGATTCGCCAGCTGGAAGCATTGCAGACCACCCGCGCGCAGGACCCGGAAGTCCTGCGCTGGCTGGCGCGTGCCTACCTAGCCAGCGGCGATCAGGCGCGCCTGCTCGCCTGGTTGCCGGCGCAACTCGAGCGCGTGCCCCATGACAGCGAGCTGCGTTTGCTGCTGGCCCGCGCGCAATTGCTCGCCGGGGATACCCGCACCGCTGTCGCGACCCTGGAACGCAACGCGCCACCGGTGACCCGGGAGCCGACCTACCACGCGCTGCTGGCGGCCAGCTATCAGCAGACCGAACAGTGGCGTGAAAGCGCAGCGCTTTACCAGCGCCTGATCGAGTTGCGCCCGGCGCAGTCGACCTGGCAACTGGGCCTGGCGATCGCCCTGGAGCAACTGGATCAGCCGGCCGCCGCTGGTCGTCATTACCGCCTGGCCCTGCAAGGGTCGGGGCTGGACGACAGCGCCAGGCGCTTCGCCAGCGAACGCGCAACTGCGCTGGGAGAACGTTGATGGCCGAAGGTGACGTACGGCAGAACAAACTGCGCCTGGGCGACCTGCTGATCCAGGCGGGGCTGCTCAGTGACCTGCAACTGCAGCAGGCGTTGCAGGAACAGAAACGCAGCGGCTCCAAGCTTGGCCGCACGGTGGTCGACCTGGGCTTCGTCGATGAGGTGCGGCTGCTCACGGCGCTGTCCGAACAGCTGAAAATCCCCTTTATCGACCTCAAGCATTTCAAGTTCGACAACGCCCTCGTGCAAACCCTGCCTGAGGCGGTGGCGCGGCGCTTCCGGGTGATCGTGCTGTCACGCGAAGACGGCGGCCTGCGGGTCGGCATGTCCGATCCGCTTGACCTGTTCGCCCTCGATGAGATGGAGCGCATCCTCAAGGCCCGCGTGCACCCGGCGGTGGTCCGCGAAGCGGAATTGCTGGCGACGCTGGACACCGTATACCGGCGCACCAGCCAGATCGCCTCGATTGCCGGCGAGCTTGAAGGCGAGCTCAAGGACAGTGACTTCGACCTGTCCAAGCTGGGTGCCGACAACAATACCGAAGCACCGGTGGTGCGCCTGCTGCAGACATTGTTCGAAGATGCGGTGCAGATGAAGGCCTCGGACATCCATATCGAGCCCGACGAAGGCGTGGTGCGCATCCGTCAGCGCATCGACGGCGTGCTCAACGAACAGGTGATGAAGGAGGCGCGGGTCGCCTCGGCCCTGGTGATGCGCCTGAAGATCATGTCCGGCCTGGATATTTCCGAAAAACGCCTGCCCCAGGACGGGCGCTTCAATATCCGGGTCAAGGGGCGTGCCATTGATGTCCGGGTCTCGACCATGCCGGTGCAGTTCGGCGAGTCGGTGGTGATGCGTCTGCTCGACCAGACTGGCGGTGTTTCCAGCCTCGACGGCAGCGGCATGCCGCCGGACATGCTGGTGCGCTTCCGTCGCCTGCTGCAGCGCCCGTTCGGCCTGGTGCTGGTGACCGGCCCGACCGGCTCGGGTAAGACCACCACGCTGTATGCCGGGCTGTCTGAACTGAACAGCCCGGAGAAAAAGATCATCACCGTGGAAGACCCGGTGGAATATCGCCTGTCGCGGGTCAACCAGGTGCAGGTCAACGCCAAGATCGACCTGAGTTTTGCCCGCGTGCTGCGCGCCGCCCTGCGTCAGGACCCGGACATCGTGCTGATCGGCGAGATGCGCGATCAGGAAACCGCGGAAATCGGCCTGCGTGCGGCGCTGACCGGTCACCTGGTGCTGTCCACCCTGCACACCAACGATGCGTTGACATCCGCCATGCGCCTGGTCGACATGGGGGCAGAACCGTTTCTGGTGGCCACCGCCTTGAACGCGGTATTGGCCCAGCGCCTGGTGCGCCGGGTCTGCGAAAACTGCATGGAAGACCACGCCGCCGATCCGCGCCAACTGGCGTGGCTGGAGGCGCTGCATGGCAAGCCACTGATCGAGCGCACCTTCAAGCGCGGGCGCGGCTGCCATCGCTGCCACAACACGGGATATGCCGGGCGCGTGGGGGTGTACGAACTGCTGGAAATGGACGAGAACATGGTCGCTGCGCTGCGCCGCAACGATCCCCAGGCATTTGCCGAGGCGGCGCAGGTCAGTGCCCACTACCGGCCGCTGGCCGCCTGCGCGCTGGACTATGCCCTGGCCGGCGTCACCAGCGTCGAGGAAGTGCTGAAGGTCTGCGCGACGCTCACCGACGAGGTGGTTGCCTGATGTATCCGGGCTACAGGAGCTGTGTAGGGTGGATGACGCTTTTTTCATCCACCAGGGCAGTCGGTGGATGGATGAGGTGTCAGCTACGCGCCCCGATCCACCCTACAAGATCGCCGGCCTTGCTGTGAGGGCGTTATTGCCATGAGCCAGTTCCGCTACACCGCGCGCGATGCCCAGGGCGGCAAGATCACCGGTAGCCGCGAAAGCGCCTCGGCTGACAACCTGGCCAGCGAGTTGCTGGCGGAAAAGATCACCCCGATCCAGATCGAGGAGCTGGCCCAGCAAAGCAGCGAGGATGTGCTCGCCAGCTTCAAGGAAATGCTGCGCAAGAAGAAGGTGGAGCTCGACGAGCTGATCATCTTCTGCCGGCAGATGTACAGCCTGAGCAAGGCCGGCGTGCCGATCATCCGCGCTATCGGCGGCCTGGCCGAATCCCATCGCAATCAGTTTTTCCGCGAAGTGCTGCAAGAGGTGCGCTCGGACCTCGAAGGCGGCATGAGCATGGCGGTCTCGCTCAACGCCCACCCCAAGGTGTTCAACACCTTGTTTATCAGCATGATCAGCGTCGGCGAAAACACCGGCCAGCTCGACCAGGCATTCAAGCAGTTGTCCGGCTACCTGGAGATGGAGCGCGAGACGCGCAAGCGGATCAAACAGGCGACTCGCTATCCGCTGTTCGTGATGTCGGCCATGGCGGTGGCGTTGGTGGTGATCAACATGTTCGTGATCCCGGCGTTCGCCAAGGTGTTCGAGCAGTTTCGTGCCGAGTTGCCATTGCCCACGCGCATCCTGATCGGCACCTCGGAGTTTTTTCAGAATTACTGGTGGCTGATGCTGATCCTTCTGGTCGGCTCGATTTACGGCTTTCTACGCTGGAAGCAGACCGAAGCGGGCGAGCTCAAGTGGGACCAGATCAAACTGCGCCTGCCGATCGTGGGCGGGGTATTCGAGCGCATCGCGCTGGCCCGTTTCACCCGCACCTTCGCGATGATGTACCGCGCCGGCGTACCGCTGCTGCAAACCCTTTCGATCAACAGCGCCACCGTTGGCAATCGCTACATCGGCCGCGCGATTCTCGGCATGCGCGAAGGCGTGGAGCGCGGTGAAGCGCTGACCAGCACCGCGTCGGCCAGCGGCCTGTTCACCCCGCTGGTGCTGCAGATGGTGGCGGTGGGTGAGGAGACCGGCGCGCTCGACGACCTGTTTATCGAGGTGGCGGATTTCTACGAACAGGAAGTGGATTACGACCTCAAGCAATTGGCCGATGCGATAGAGCCGATCCTGATCGTCGCCATGGGCGTTCTGGTGCTGATTCTGGCTCTCGGCGTGTTTCTACCGATGTGGGAGCTGTCCTCGGCGGCGAAAGGTGGGGGATGAGCCCAGACTATGGCGTCGATGATCAGGTTCGCCTAACGCGACGCTGGGGCTGGGCCCTGAGTAGTGTGATGGCGTTGCTGATCGTGCTGGCAATGGCCTGGAAAATTGCCCAGGTCAGCGAGGCCCGCGCAATGCAGGCGACGCGTGAATACCTGGCGACCAGCCTGAATAGCCTGGTCGCTGAAAGTGTGGCGAAGAACCAGGCGCTGGATAGCGACTGGGCGAAAACCAATCCGTTCGTCCTACTGCGTTGGCAGCAGGACAACTACTGCGGCGAACTGGCCGCAGGCAACGAACCGCAGCGGGGCTGCTGGCACTGGCTACCTGCAAAAGCGTGGGTGGTCTACAGGACGCAATTTGCCGACGGATGGCTGATGGGGCAGGGTGAAACGCAGGCGTATCGGCTGGTGGCGATTAGCGACAAATTGCCAACTGGTTCACACTTGCTGCAGGCCGTCTCTGCACTCGAACTGGAAGCGGTACCTGACGTGGAACTGGCCGCGCAGGGTTGGTTAGGCAATTGAGGAAACAGCATGAAGAACAGCAAAGGTTTTACCCTGATTGAACTGGTGGTGGTGATCGTTGTGCTCGGCATCCTCGCCGCCGTGGCGCTGCCGCGGTTTATCAATGTAAGCAAAGATGCCCATGAGTCGGCAGTAAACGGGGCGGGTGGCGCTCTGGCTTCGGCGGTACTGCTGGTACGTGCGCAATGGGAGGTAAACAAGGGGCGTGGAGTGGCAACCCCTAATACCAACGTGGTTGGTTTTGGCGCCGGGCAGGTCGACGTCAATGCTGCTGGGTGGCCACTAGGGATAAACGGCGCGTTGGATTGCCTGGAGCTCTGGGACGCCGTACTGCAAGGCTCCGCTCCGTCCGTTGCAGCAGCTGCGGCGGACGGTATCGATTATGTAGCCACTTCGGCCGGTACGAGCTGCACTTATACGTACCAGAAAGATGATGGCAACGACTTCATTGTCTATAACTCAGCAGATGGCGACGTAGCGACAACCTTCGTTCGCTAATATCAATAAGGGGTACGAATATGAGCAGACAACAACGTGGTTTCACCCTGATCGAGCTGATTATGGTGATCGTGATTCTGGGAATTTTGGCGGCGTTCGCGTTGCCAAGGTTTGCGGATTTGGGCGGTGAAGCTCGTCGGGCGTCTATCGATGGCGCGTTGGGGGCAACCCGTAGTGCTGTAGGTATAGTGCGCTCTGCAGCTTTGGCAAGGAATATTCAGGGAACTGCTGCGACACCAGCTAACGTCGCTATGGACGGCGTAAACATCAGCGTCGTTTTTGGCTCTCCAGAAGCTAGCGCTACTGGCATTCAGGCTGCCGCGCAGCTTTCAGCGAATGACTATACGATTGCTTTCCCGACCGCCACCACCATGACCGTTACATTGGGGACCTGCTCGTTCACCTATACCGAGGCAACTGGCGCAGCGGCGCCTGCCACGGTTGGTGCAATCGTTGATACGGACGCAGGAACTGCGGGCTGCTGAGTTGAAGCTTAGGCGGCAAGGCTTCACTCTGGTCGAGCTTATTATGGTGATGGTCATCATAGGCACCCTCGCCGCTGTGATAGGGCCGCGTTTTTTCGACAGGCAAGTCTTCGACGAACGCATGTTCTATGAAGAAAGCCTGGCGGCCGTGCGTTATGGGCAGAAGCTGGCGGTTGCCAGCGGTTGCCTGACCCAGGTCAGTCTTGGCGCAGGGGGTTACCACCTGCGCCAGGCGGCAAACTGCAATAGCGGCGCCTATAACCGAGAAGTCGTCGGGCCGGACGGCACTAGCCCGTATGCCAACCTTCAAGTACCTAATGGCGTAGCGGTTACGGCTACCAATTTCCCCGTGGTATTCGATTCCCAGGGCCGTCCGTTGGACGGCGCTGCGAGTGCCACCATTGGTACGTTCAACATAAGCGTGACGGCTGAAACCGGAATGGTGCAATGAGGGTTCTCGCCGGAAGACAGTCGGGCATGACCCTGGTCGAGCTGGTGATCACCATTGTCGTTCTCGGCATCGCTTCGGCTGCGCTCTATAGCGCCATGGCGAGTATTACCGGGCGCTCGGCCGACCCGCTTCTGCGTCAGCAGAGCCTGTCAATTGCCGAAGCCTACCTTGAAGAGATCCTGCTGCAACCCTACCTGGACCCCGCAACCCTGGCGGCATGCCAGGCCGTGCCCGGCAACCGCGCCCAGTTCAACGATGTCTGTGACTATCGCGGGCTCAATGATGCAGGGGCACGCAACTCCAGCGGCGCAGGTGTACCTGAGTTGACCAATTACCGCGTGCAGGTTGCTGTTCAGCAGTTGGCCAACTGGAACGGCGTGCCGGCCATGCGGGTGGATATAACCGTGACCGATCCCGGCAACCAGCAGTTGCTGCTCACCGGTTTTCGCACCTGTTACGGCGAGTCGAACAGCGCCGGGGTGAATCAATGCCCGTGACAGCACGCGGCTTTACCCTGGTCGAACTGGTCATGGTCATCGCCTTGGCTGGCGTGGTGGCGGTGATGATCAGCAGTGCCTTGTCGCGACCGCTGGATGGCTTTGTCGATCAGAGTCGCCGCGCCGTGCTGGTCGATCAGGCCGCCGGCGCGCTGAACCGCATGACCCGCGATGTCCGCTTAGCGATACCCAATTCATTGCGCGTGTCGGCCGATGGCCAGGCGCTGGAATTGTTGTTGATTCACAGCGCTGCTCGTTATCGGCCCAACCGTGTCGGCATCGATGGCCTGCGCTTTTCCAGCGACGCTGCCGGCAGCTGCGCCAGCACGACGGTCGGTGGCCGCTGCGATAGCGTGCAGGTGCTGGATGGTGGCTTCAACCCGGCCGGCGCTCGCTGGATGGTGCTCTACAACGTGGGCGCGGAGTCGGGCGGCAATCCGGCTCCGGGCAGCAATGTCTGGGGTTTCGCCAACCCGGGGGTCGTGACGCCTACGGGAACCACGTTCAGCCTCATCGCGGGCGCGCCCGCTGGCGAAAGCCTTATTGGTTTGGGCAACCTGCCGGCGGGCGGCTTTCGCTTCGCCTTCGCCTCGCCACAACGCCGCCTTTACCTGGCCGAAACCGTGGTGGGCTACCGCTGCCAGGGTGGGCAGCTGGTGCGCTACAGCTATAACGCTCTGCTGAACGCTATTCCCGGCTCGCCCCCCGCTGGCTCCAACCCTCAGCCCGTGGCGACCAGCGTGGCCTGCGGGCAGACCCGTTTTCTCTATCAGGCGGGCACTACCCAGCGCGCGGGATTATTGACCTTAAGCCTGAGCATTACTCAAGCGGGTGAAAACCTTCAACTTCTCCGCCAGGTGCACGTCGACAATGCGCCCTGATAAACACTTGCCTGCCCACGCTCGTGGCTTCGGGCTGGTCGCGGCGATGTTCGTGATGATCGTGATCAGCCTGGTGATCATCGCCATGACGCGCCTGTCCACTGCCCAACATGGCAGCAACAGCCTGGCCATCCAGCAGGCCCGCGCCTATCAGGCGTCGCAGGCTGGGCTGGAGTGGGGGGTTGTTCAGGCTATAAGAAATAACAGCTGTGTTGCCGCGCAGTCACCCAGCCTCGCCGGCAGCGCACTCAGTGAGTTCAGCGTAACGGTCAGCTGTGGCAGTACCAGCTATGTTGATAACAACGGTAGCCCGGTGGCGATCCTGCGTATTACGGCCGAGGCGCAAAACGGTACGCCAGGCTCTCGTCCGGATTATGCTTTCCGGCGGTTGTCCGCCGTGGTGGAACGCTTACCCTAGTCGGAGCGTCGAGTATCCGCCCGGTATTAATGTTGAGGCAGCACCTGTGATAAGTCCGCGGTTTTTCGTATTGGGATGGGGGTGGTGAGAATGGGCCTCAACGGTGGCAGACGATATCGCAGGTTTATCAACTGCGCCCGCACGATGATGTTGCTATTGGTTTGCCTGCTCATAGCGCCGAGTGTCTTTGCGGCTACTTATGCATTTCAGTCCACCAGCTACGCCTGGGAATCGGCCAATACCGATGTGGTCTGGGACCAGACGCAGACTGCGTATCCGCGTGACGACGACAAGCAGCTCATCAATATCGGGTTTACTTTCAATTTCGCCGGGGCGAACTACACCCAGGTTCGAATACATGCCAACGGTGCCCTCCAGTTTGGCGCCGATACCCAGTTCCATCGCCAGTTCACCAATACGGATTTACCGGTAGATACGGCGCCGCCCAGCTGTACGGGCTGCACATCCGGGTCTGCTGCGGACCGGCTGATGCTTGTGTATTGGGATGATATCAACCCGCGTCTAGGCGGCACGGTGCGCTATCAAACCAAGGGCACGGCTCCGAATCGTCGGTTGGTGGTCTCTTGGGAAGCCGTACCGCATTACAATTTTGGCGGCTCGTACAGCTTCCAGGTGATCCTCTACGAGCAGGGGGAGTTTGTTTATCAATACGGTACGGGCAACGCCAGCGGCGTCAGCGCAACCATTGGTACCGAGGTCAATGACAGCGATTACACGCAGTATTCCTTCGACACCAGTTACAGCTACGCTGGCACCGCTATTCGTTGGTTCAGACCATCTGGCGAACCTAACCGGTTGGCCGAGTACCGATTTGAGGAGCGCGTGCTCAACGGTACCGTTAACGAGGTGATCGACTGGTCTGGCAACGATTACTACGGCCAGGCTGTGGGCAGTGCGGCATCCGAGGCTGACGGCTACACCTGTCGTGGGGTGCGTATTCCGCGCAACACCAGCAACAGCATCAGTGCAATTAATACCAATCTGGACGTAGATGCCACTATCGGTAACAGCGGCGCTATCAGCTTCTGGTACCGCGCCGATAATGCTTGGAACACCCGGGATCATCAGTTGCTGGACGCCAGCACCCAGAACAATCGCTGGTTTTTCCTAGTCAAGCGACAGACTCGCGCCCTGCGTTTTGTAATGAGTGACAGCGCAGGCGCCAATGCCATTGCCGAAACCGCAGCGCAGAATGTCAGCGCCAATACGTGGAAGCACATCGCTGTGACGTGGCGCTTCGCAGCAGGTACCAACCAGACCGTACTTCGCATCTATGTCGACGGCACGCTCTCGGTCGTTACCCAAACAACGACGAATGGCAGCCTCGCAAGCAGCCTGGGCACGCTGTTCATCGGCGACAACCGCAGTAATGTCTCAGGCCAGAGCGGCACCTTGAACTCCGCAGAGGGAACGTTCGACAGCGTGCGGGTTTATAACTATGAAATCAGCAATGCGGATGTAGGGTTGGATATGCAGGCAACCCATCCGTGTCAGGTCTTCAACCATATCCGCATCCTGCATGACGGCGAAGGCCTGACCTGCAGTCCTGAAAGCGTTTCGCTGCAGGCCTGCGCAGATAGCTTATGCACCAATGTGTACACGGGGAGCGTCAGCACCACCCTGCAGGTCGGCGGCGTCGCAGTGGGTACGACATCGTTCACTGGCGGTACGGGATCCCTGGCATTCAATAGACGTACCGCTGGTGCGGTGGCGCTGAGCGTGGCCAATACAAGTCCGCAGACCGTCGGCGCTTTTCGCTGTCGGACCGGCGAGGGCTCGACCAGTTGCGACATCAATTTTGTCGACAGCGGTTTTGTCTTTGATGTACCCAATACGCTGGCAGCCAAACCGGTGGCAGCAACGTTGCGCGCGGTTAAAAAAGATGACAGCACCCAGGCCTGCGTGCCGGGTTTTGTTGGCGATCGTAACGTTGGGTTTACCACCAGCTATATCAGCCCAACCCTGGCCGCCAGCGCCGCGGCTGGGGTTACCGTTAATCAGCCCGTGGTGGTCAATGGAATTCCTGTCAGCCATAGCGCGACGGCCAGCCTCACTCTGACCTTTGATGAAAATGGGTCTGCTCCTCTGACGGTGCGCTACGACGATGCCGGGTCGGTGAGGCTTAATGCCAGCTATGCAGGCACCGCAGTTAATAATGATATCGGCCTGGGCATGACCGGGTCGGGGGAATTCAAGAGCCGTCCATACGGGCTCTGCCTACAGACTGGGTCGACCTGTACCCAGGCGGGTGTCAATGGCAACTGCAGTATTTTCGCAAGGGCCGGTGATAATTTCCCTCTGCGCATCAGCGCTGTGGGCTGGCAGCGCGATGGCGAGCCGCTAACTGCCGCTGAGCTATGCGCCGTTAATATTGTTACGCCAAAATTTGAGATGGCCGGTATCGGTCTGGCTTCGGCTTTGATTGAGCCGCAGGATGGCGTTCCCGGCGCGGCGAGCCCCTTAAGCTACAACCATGTGCTCGGCGCGCAGACCACAGTGAACCTGTCGTTGTCGGAAGTGGGCGTATTCCGTCTTACTGCCACACCGCCAACGACCGCGCTGGGTCGCTATCTGGGCACGGAGATTGTCGACGGCGGTAACAGTGCTTTTATCGGGCGCATCGCTCCTGCTTATCTTGGCGCAGCTGGTAGCGGGAGTTTAACGCCGAGTTGCGGCAGCGCTTTCAGCTACCAGGGGCAACCGATGAGCTTCGCGACGCCACATCAGCCGACGCTAACCGTCACAGGTTTTAACCGCCAAGGAGCGGTTACGCGGAACTACGATCGAGGTGATTTCTGGCGATTAGACACTCCTACCGTCGGTGTTTACTCGTCGATTACTGGCACGGCGGTGGACACGCGTCTAACCACATCGGGCACAGCGAGCGTTGCATCTCTGGGGGAGAACAATGGTGACGGCGCCCGCACGTATCGCTGGAGCGGGCAGCAGTTGGTATACGGTGTCCCCACAAATGCTGCTTCGGCAGCAGACTTACCGTTTATGGCGAAGGTACGGCACACGTTCTCTTCCACTGCTCTTACAGACAAGGATGGTACGTGCCAGGGCACGGCTTGCAGCGACTTCAGCTATGACTTTATCGATAGCCCCGGTAGCGAGGTGCGTCTGGGTCGTTTACGTATTGGCAATGCTCATGGCTCAGAGCTACAGGCCTTGAGCCTCCCGCTGACTATCGAGAGTTGGCAAGCGTCCGGAGTGAGCAACGGTTTTGCGCGGGAAGGTCTGGACAATTGCACCGCGACCTTCTTGGCTGCGCCATCACTAACGGGCTTCAGTGGCAATCTCGCGTCCGGCGAAACCACGGCGAACCTTAATGGCCCAACTGCGGGTGTTGGCTTTATTGGGCTGACCGCGCCGGGCACAGGCAACGATGGATCGGTACGGGCCAGCTTTTCACCTGTGCTGCCGCCTACCTGGCTTTACTACGACTGGAACGGCACTGGCCGCGAGATGGCCAGCGGCCTCGCCACTTTCGGCATTTACCGCGGCGCCACGCCGCTAATCTTCCGCCGCGAGCTGTATCGCTGAAATATGGATCGGTATGGGGCACAGCGCACCAGAAACGCCCGAGGCCGAACCGACAGTGACAGCGCGCTTCAGGCGCATGGCGCTCCGCTTGAAAAAACGGCTTGCAGCCTGCAGGCCCCGGTAATACTGCGCTGAAAACGAAAAAGGCCACCTGCGAAGGTGGCCTTTTTCGTTGGGTGTAAAAGAGGGGAATCCCCGGCCTGCCTGTACCAAGGTCCCCAAAACTGGAGTTACCTGATACTAAGCATCAGATGTGCCAGTTTTATGACCCAACGCCGTTTCCTTTATTTTGGATTTCGCAATTGCATCTGAATAAAGATGACGTTGCGTAACGGTGCCGCAAAGGTAGGTGCGCGCGGCGCGTCTGGGCCGTGCGCGCAGGCAGCGGTATGAGCGTTGGTATTGGTATGGGTTTTGGTGCGCACGGCGCACCCTACGCTGATGGCAAAAGACATTGGGCGGAGTCTTTTTATGTCGCTAAGGCTGCGGGTGTCGCTTATTGAGGGCTTACCCGTAACGTTGTAAGCGCGCTGCGCAGGGATTCCGGAATCGGGACGGGGCGGTTGCTTTGCCGGTCGACGAAAACGTGCACGAAACGTCCTGCCGCGCAGGCTTCGTTCTCGCCGGCCTTGAACACCGCGAGCTCGTATTGCACCGAACTGTTGCCCAGCTTGCCGACGCGCAGACCGATCTCGATGCGCTCGGGGAAGGCGATGGAGGCGAAGTAGTCGCAGCTCGAACTGACGACAAAACCCACCACACTGCCATTGTGGATATCCAGCCCGCCGCTCTCGATCAGGTAGGTATTCACCGCGCTGTCGAAATAGCTGTAGTAGGTGACGTTATTGACGTGGCCGTACAGGTCGTTGTCATGCCAGCGCGTGGTGATCGACTGGAAGTGCGGGTAATCGCCGCGCAGGTGCTGAGGTGGGTTCATCGGCTGTCCTTGTGTTCTGCTTTTCCGGCACTAGGCCATACAGAGTGTCGGTGATTTTGAAATGGCTTCGCGGCCAATGCTGCTTTGTAGGGCAGACATGCCGCAGGCTCGTCCGCCATCTGGGTCCTTCGTCGATTGCGCGGAAGACAAGGCTTCGCCATCTCCATCCTGCAAGGCTCGACGAGCGAGGCTCAATACGCCGCCTGATAAATCGCCAGCACCTGGGCTTCGTTCAGCTCGCGCGGGTTATTCACCAGCAGTCGCTGTTGCAGCATGGCGTCGCGGGCCAGTTGCGGCAGCATGGTTTCGGGTACTCCCGCCTCGCGCAAGCGTGTCGGCAAGCCATTGCGAGCGCTGAAGTCGGCCAGCGCGCCGATCAACTGCTCGGTCTGCGTCATCGCATCGCCGGGTTGCAGCTGCGCGCCCAGTACCAGCGGCGCCAACTCGGCATACAGCGGCGCCGCCACTTCTGCGTTGAAACCCAGCACGTGGGGTAGCACCAGGGCGTTGGACAGCCCGTGGGGAATATGAAAATGGCCACCCAACGGATAGGCCAGCGCATGCACTGCGGCCACCGGGGCGTTGGCGAACGCCTGACCCGCCAGGCACGCGCCAAGCAGCATGGCCTGGCGCGCTTCGCGGTTGCTGCCGTTGCGCACCGCCTCGTCGAGGTTGCCCGCCAGTAGCCGCAGCGCTTCGCGCGCGAGCAGATCGGACATCGGGTTCTTCTTCAGTGCGCTGGTGTAGGCCTCAATGGCGTGCACCATGGCATCGATGCCCGTCGCGGCGGTCACCGCAGGCGGCAGGCCAAGGGTCAGGTCCGCATCGAGCAAGGCCAGGTCCGGCAACAGCAGCGGCGAAACCACGCCCATCTTGGTGGTTTCGCCGGTGGTGATGATGGCGATCTGGGTCACTTCGGAACCGGTTCCCGCCGTGGTCGGCACCTGGATCAGCGGCAGGCGCTGGCCCTTGGCATTGCCGACGCCGTAGACATCCTGCAGCGTTTGCCGACAGCTCGGGTGTGCCAGCAGGGCGACCAGTTTGGCGACGTCCATCGAACTGCCGCCGCCAAAGCCGATGATCAGCTGCACCTCGAGTGCTCGCGCCTGGTTCACGGCGTTGAGCACGATGGCTTCGGGCGGGTCGGCAACCACTTGGTCGAACACCTGCACGGCTACGCCGGCAGTGGCAAAACCCGGCAATACCTCGGCCAGCAGATCAAGCTTGGTGATCCCGGGATCGGTGACGATCAACACCGATTGCGCCCCGCGCTCGGCGCACAGGGCGGCCAGCCGACGCGCCGAACCGGCTTCGCAGATGATCTGCGCGGTGGTGGCAAAGCTGAATGGGTGCATGCTTTGATCCTCTTGTTATGCGTAACCCGGAGGCAAACCGGGGAATATGCGCGAACCCGTCGCGGATCACCGCCGCCCTGGGCAGCTAGCCACGCCAGTCATTGGCTATCGCTGCGCCCACCATCAACCTGGCAAAGCGATGCGCCGCCTCAGAACGCAAAGCTCTGCTCGGGCATCGCCATCAAGCAATCCGCTCCACCCAGCAGCGCCTCGCGATGTCCGCTGGCCCGCGGCAGCACACGGCGCAGATAGAACTGCGCGCTGTGCAGCTTGGCCTGATAGAACGCCGCCTCGCCGCTGCCGGCTTCCAGTGCATCCTGCGCCCGTGCGGCGGCTTGTAGCCAGAAACCCGCCAGCAATACATAAGCCGAATACTGCAGAAAGTCGACCGAAGTGGCGCCAATCTCCTGCGGGTCGCGTTGGCTGGCGGCAAGCACCTCGGCGCTTAGCTCGCGCCATTCGCCAAGGCGCGCCTGCACGGTACTGGCGAGCTCGGCCAGCGCCGGGCGAGCTGCCTGCTGGTCGCACAGCTGGCTGAACTCAGCCTGCAGTGCAGCGAGTTCGGCGCCGCCGTCGCCCAGTACCTTGCGGCGGATGTAGTCCAGCGCCTGAATGCCATTAGTGCCCTCGTAAAGCTGGGTAATCCGGCTGTCGCGCATCAGTTGCTCGATGCCCCATTCGCGGATGTACCCGTGGCCGCCATACACCTGCACCGCGTGGCTGGCGACTTCCTGACCCATGTCGGTGAAGAACGCCTTGACGATCGGGATTAGCAGCGCGGCGCGCTTACCTGCCGCTTTGCGTGCGGCGGCATCCGGATGAGCGTGCTCCAAGTCGAGCTGGCGCGCGCAGTAGGCGGCGAGCATGCGGCTGCCTTCGACCAGGGTTTTCTGGGTCAGCAGCATGCGGCGCACATCGGGGTGGACGATGATCGGGTCGGCGGCTTTCTGCGGCTCGGCCGCGCCGGTCAGCGCGCGTGACTGCAAACGCTCGCGGGCATAGCGCAGGGCGCCCTGAAACGCCGCTTCGGCAATCCCGAGACCTTGCAGACCGACCTGGAAGCGCGCGTCGTTCATCATGGTGAACATGCACGCCAGGCCCTGATTCGCCTCGCCGACCAGCCAGCCGGTGGCGCCGTCGAAGTTCATCACGCAGGTGGCCGCGCCTTTGATGCCCATCTTGTGTTCGATGGCGCCGCAGCTCAGCGCGTTGCGCGTACCTGGCTCGCCGTCGGCGGTGGCGATGAATTTCGGCACCAGCAGCAGGCTGATGCCTTTGACCCCCGCGGGGGCGTCGGGCAGGCGCGCCAGCACCAGGTGAACGATGTTCTCGCTCATGTCCTGTTCGCCGCCGCTGATGAAAATCTTGCTGCCGCTGACCCGGTAGCTGCCGTCCGCCTGGGGTTCGGCGCGGGTGCGCAGGAGCGCCAGGTCGGTGCCGGCCTGGGGTTCGGTCAGGCACATGGTGCCAGCCCATTGGCCGCTTACCAGCTTCGCCAGGTATGCATCCTTGAGCGCCTCGCTGCCATGCTTGTAGAGCGCCAGAACGGCGCCTTCGGTCAGCCCGGAATACACGCGAAACGACAGGCTGGCGCCCATCAGCATCTCGTGGAAATTGCATGCCAGCAGCTGCGGCAGGCCCTGGCCGCCATACTCGCTTGGACCGGTCATGCTCGCCCAGCCGTTGTCGACATATTGCCGATAGGCCTCGGCAAAGCCGTCGGGGGTGGTCACCTGACCGTCGCGCAGGGTCACGCCCTGTTCGTCGCTGTTGCGGTTGAGCGGGGCGACCACGCCAGCGGCGTAGCGGGCACCTTCTTCAAGCACGCCATCGATCAGTTCGCGGTCCAGGCCGTGGCCCAGCAGCTCGCAGTGGGCGCTCACGTCGAACAGTTCGTGCAGGACGAAGCGCATGTCGCGCAGTGGGGCTTGATAACTCATACGGCTTGCTCCTGAACGTCGGCGAAGCGCTTGCCTTCGGCGGCGAGTTTCTCGATCAGTTTTGCGGGCTGCCAATGGGAGCCGAACAGCCCTTGCAGAGTATTCAGGCGTTGCTGGATTGCCGCCACGCCCTGACTGTCCGCCCAGCTCATGGGCCCACCCTGGGCCGCCGGGAAGCCGTAGCCGTTGAGGTAGACCAGGTCGATGTCGTGGCTGTTGGCGGCGATGCCTTCTTCGAGGATTTTCGCGCCCTCGTTGACCAGCGCCAGCAGGCAGCGCTCGAGGATTTCCTCGTTGCCGATTTCGCGGCGGCTGAATCCCAGCCCATGGGAAACCTCCTGCACCAGGGCATCCACTTCAGGGTCATGTTCGGCCTGGCGGCTGCCTTCAGCGTAGCGGTAATATCCCATGCGCGATTTCTGACCGAAACGACCAAGCTCGCACAGGCGGTTGTCGACCTGCACCGTTGGCTCGTCCTGGCCCTTGCCGGCCAGCTCGCGGGCGCGCCATTCCAGGTCGATGCCGACCACGTCGTACATGCGGAACGGGCCCATGGCGAAACCGAATGCCTGCAACGCGGCGTCGACCTGGTGCGGGTAAGCGCCTTCGAGCAGCAGCATGCGTGCTTCGCGTACGTAAGTGGCGAGCATGCGGTTGCCGATAAAGCCATCGCAGTTGCCTGCCACCACACTGACCTTGCCGATGCGCTGGCCGAGGGCGACGGCGGCATCCAGTACGGCGGCCGAGGTCTTGGCGCCGCGAACGATTTCCAGCAGCTTCATGATGTGCGCCGGGCTGAAGAAATGCAGGCCCAGTACCTGTTGTGGGCGGCTGGTGACGGCGGCGATGGCGTCGATATCCAGCGCCGACGTGTTGCTAGCGAGAATCGCGGCGGGCTTCAGAATGCTGTCCAGGGTGCGGAAGATCTGCTGCTTGAGCTCCAGGTTCTCGTACACCGCCTCGATCACCAGGTCGGCGTCGGCCAGGGCCGGGTAATCCGCCACCGGAGTGATACAGGCCAAGCGCGCTGCTGCCTGTTCTTCGCTGATGCGGCCGAGCTTGACGTTATGCGCGTTGGTATCGGCAACCACCGTGATCGCCTGCTCGAGCATGCTCGGGTTGTTGTCCAGCCACAGCACGCGAATGCCAGCGTTGGCCAGGCTCATGACGATGCCGCGACCCATGGTGCCGGCGCCGATCACGGCAGCGAGTTGAAGGTTGAAAGCAGCGTGGCTCATGGTGGTGCCTCATATGCCAAAAGAAATTTCGCCCACCACCATAAGCAAGACGCTACTATTTTTGAAATTTAGTCTTGTGATACTTCGTATTTAGCTCGTGAATATAGATCGGCGTTCGGCACTCGATATGGGGTGCCTGATCGGCTCACGGGCGCCAAGGAGCAAGCGATGGGCGTGCACCCCAACTTCGACCTGAACCTGCTGCGGGTATTCGATGCATTGATGCGTGAGCAGAATGTCTCGCGCGCCGCCGAACGGCTGGCGCTCAGCCAGCCGGCGGTGAGCAATGCGCTGAGCCGGCTGCGCGAGTTGCTTGGCGATCCATTGCTGGTGCGTGTGGGTCGCAGCATGCAGCCGACGCCGCGGGCGCTGGGGCTGGAAGCGCCGATCCGCGCGGCATTGCAGCAGATCGAGCAGAGCTTGAATGCGGGCGAGGTCTTCGAGCCGGCGACCAGCCGCCAGCGCTTCAGCATTGCGGTCACCGATTACGTCGAGCTGATCTGCATGCCGCGACTGATCGATCACCTCAGCCGCGAAGCGCCGGGCATCCGCCTCGACATCCGTCACCTCAGCCCGAGTTTGCCGGCGGATGCCTTGGACAAGGGCGAGCTGGACCTGGTGCTGGGGCGCTTCGAGGCCATCCCCGCGCGTTTTTCTCGTCGCCACTGGATGAGCGAGACGCTGCAACTGGCGCTGCGGCGCGAACACCCACTGGTGCGCGGCGATGTCGATCTGGATACGTTTCTGCGCCTGCGTCACCTGTGGGTGCACGGCGGACAGACGCGCGGCATGGTCGATCAGTGGCTTGGCGAGCAGGGCTTGTGTCGGGACATCCTCTACACCACGCCCAATTACCTGCAAGCGGCGCATATCGTCGCCGGCAGCGAATTGGTGGCGGTGTTGCCGCGCGAGCTGGCGCGCCACTTCGCCGCGCTGCTGCCGCTGCAGCTGGTCGACCTGCCATTTGAACTGGGGCCGTTTCATCTGGAGATCGTCAGCCTGGCGCAGCGTCAGCGCGATGCGGCGCTGCAATGGCTGATCGAGCAGATCGCTGCACTCGGTGGGACTGACGCGGTTTGATTAAGCGGGCCGCCACCCCGGTCGGGTTTGCCTAGATCGCGGCGTAATCGGCCGTCTGGCTGGTCGGTGCCGATGCACCCTGGCCCCATAACAGCCCATCGCTGATCAGCATGCCGTGCATGACCAGGTAGCGCTTGCGGCCGTTTTGCAGGGTGAGGGGCGTGCGGTCGACGATTGCCCAGCCTTTGCTGAGTAACGAGTCGATATGCGAACGCAGAGCGGGCAGATAACGTTGTTCTTGCACGGTCGAGTCCTTTCTTTCTTATTGGCTTTTTATCGGCATAGCGCCTGCGCAGGGGGACGACGCGGTCATCCGTGATGCGTGTCACATACGATAGTGGCGTTATGCCTTGTTGGAAAGCCGCAACCTTGTAGCCGATGATCGTCAGAACACTATGGCGTTTGGCTTACAGCGCCTGCTCGGGATTCGCCGCCTGGCTGTTCGCGCTCGGTTGCGGCGAGCTGAACTCCAGGTAGCCGTCCTCGACCTTGCCGTAGCGCAGCAGCGCCAGGTCGAACAGGTAGTTCTGATACAGCTTCCAGGGCGCGCGGTCGCCTTGCTTGGGCATCTTGTCGGCGGCACGCAGGATGTAGCCGGACGCTAGGTCGAGAAACGGCGCGTCTTTCACCTGCCGGCTGTGGTCGCGGGGCGTGCACTGGCGCATGCCGATGGCGTCCATGTGGTTGATCAGGCGGCAGACGTATTCACTGGAAAGGTCGGCCTTGAGCGTCCAGCTGGCGTTGGTGTAGCCCAGCACCGCGGCGGCGTTGGGAAGATCGCGCAGCATGATGCCGCGGTAACCCATGCTGCTGGAGGCATCGAATGGCTGGCCATCCACCGCGACCTCGATGCCGCCGAACAGCTGCAGCTCCAGGCCGGTGGCGCTGATGATCACGTCCGCCGTGAGCACCTCGCCCGACTGCAGGCGGATGCCGGTTTCGGTGAAGCTGTCTATCGCCTCGGTCACCACCGCCGCCTTACCCTCGCGCAGCACGCGAAACAGATCGCCATCCGGCACCACGCACACCCGCTCGTCCCAGGGTTTGTAGTGCGGGCTGAAGTGGCGCATGTCGATGCCTTCGCCAAGCTGACGGCGAGCCTGACCGAGCAGCAGCTTGCGCACCAGCGTCGGCCTTGCCCTGGCGAGTTTGTAGAAAGCCATCTGCAAGGTCACGTTGCGCGTGCGTGCAAGTCGGTACACCAGCTTGGCGGGTAGAAAGCGGCGGAGGAAATTGCTCAGCTTGTCGCGCTGCGGCAGGCTCACCACGTAACTGGGCGAGCGTTGCAGCATGGTCACGTGACTGGCCTTGCCCGCGAGCGCCGGCACCAGGGTGACCGCCGTGGCACCGCTGCCGATCACCACCACGCGCTTGCCGCTGCAGTCGAGGTCGTCGGGCCAGTGCTGAGGGTGAACGAAGTCGCCCTGGAAGCGCTCGCGGCCAGGAAATTCCGGGGTGTAGCCGGCTTCGTAGCGGTAGTAGCCGGTGCACATCAGCAGGAAGTCGCAGCTTAGCGTCAGCGGCGCGGGGTCGTCGCCGCGCTGCACCTGCAGGGTCCAGCGCGCCGTTGCGCTGCACCAGTCGGCGGCGAGCACGCGGTGGCGAAAACGGATCTTGCGGTCGATGCCGTACTCGCGTGCGGTGTCTTCGATATAGCGGCGAATCGACGGGCCGTCGGCAATCGCCTGGGGGTCGGTCCAGGGCTTGAAGTTGTAGCCAAGGGTGAACATGTCCGAGTCGGAACGGATACCCGGGTAGCGAAACAGGTCCCAGGTGCCGCCCATCGCCGCCCGACCTTCGAGCACGGCGAAGTCTTTCTGCGGGCATTGCTTGCTCAGGTGGCAGGCCGCGCCGATGCCGGAAAGACCGGCGCCGATGATCACTACATGCAGATGTTCCGCAGCCATGCCGACTCCTGTTTTCTTCTTCTTGTTGTAGTTGTTGGGCGCATTGCCGACGGCGTCGGTCGGCGCGCCTGTCAGAGTCGCCGCAAACGCGGCCGTTGTCATCCATTCGTGCTGCGGCGCTGGTTTAAACTGCGCGCCCGCCGACCTCGCCTGAAGGGACCATGAACGCCGCAGCCATTGCCACCTTGCACCGCCATTTGCTGGATGCCCTGAGTGTCGCCCCCGATGAGGCGCGTCGCCTGTTTCATGGCCGTGGCCAGTGCTGGGCGGGGCTTGAGCAGGTCACCGTCGACTGGCTGCAGGGCGTGTTGCTGGTGGCGCTGTTCCGCGAGCCGGAGGTGGTGGAACTGGAACAGCTCACGCGCATGCTGACGGACCTTGCGGCATCCCCGCTATGGCAGCAGCGTCAAGCTCAAGGTCTATTGCTGCATCACCGTTACCGGGCGGACAGCACCAGCGAGTGGTTGGCCGGCGGGCCCGTGGAGCAGTGGCTGGTCGACGAGCATGGCCTGCGCTTCAAGCTCGACCTGGGCAGCAAACAGAACAGCGGTCTGTTTCTCGACATGCGCCACGGCCGCCAGTGGGTGCAGGCCAATGCCGAGTGCAAGCGGGTGCTCAACCTGTTCGCCTATACCTGCGGCTTTTCAGTTGCAGCCATCGCCGGTGGCGCACGGCAAGTGGTCAACCTCGACATGGCCAAGGCCGCGCTGAGTCGCGGCCGCGACAACCATCGCCTCAACGGGCACGATCTGAGTCGAGTGAGTTTTCTCGGCCACGAGCTGTTCAAGTCCTGGGGTAAAGTCAGGAAGTACGGCCCGTATGATCTGATCATCATCGACCCGCCGTCCTTCCAGAAGGGCAGCTTCGTCCTCACCCAGGATTACCAGAAGGTGCTGCGCCGCCTGCCCGAATTACTGAGTGAGCAGGGTCAGGTGCTGGCCTGCTTCAACGACCCGCTGATCGGCCCGGACTTTCTTCTCGACGGGGTTGCCCGCGAGGCGCCAGGCCTGCGTTTCGTCGAGCGGCTGAGCAATCCGCCGGAGTTCGCCGATGTCGACCCGAACGGCGGACTCAAGGCACTGCTGTTTCGCCTCGGGTAGCCAGTTCGGCGAGACGGCGCTGCATGGGGTGTTTCTGCAGCCAAAGGTGAACTTAGCCACAGCGGGAAAATCCGATGCTGCGTAGGATTCACCACCCCGTGCACAAGGATGTCCGCCATGGCCAAACCCGCCGCCCGCCTCAGCGACAAGAACGCCTGCCCGCTTCCCGGTCATGGCACCAACCCGACCACCAGCGGGTCCCCCAACGTCCTGATCAATAACCTGCCCACCCTGAGGGTCGGCGATAGCAGCGCCTGTGGCGATGCAGTCACCGAGGGCATCGGCAGTATCTTGATCAATGGCCAGCCCATCGCATTTCTCGGCAGTGCGACCGCCCATGGCGGGATCATCGTCACTGGCTCGGGCGACGTTCTGGTCGGTACCCAGGCCGGCAGCGCGCCCTTCGTCGCACCGCAAATTCTACCCAGACACAGTGAGCAGTATCAGCTCGTCGACGAGAGCAGCGGCCAGCCAGCCGAAGATATTCTCTATTGCGTGGAATGCGGCGATGGCCAGCGTTTCATCGGCTACACCAACAGCTATGGCAACACCGAGCGGGTGTTTACCAGCGATCCGCAGTCGGTGGTGGTGCGCTGGGGCCGTGAGGCCGCCAGCTACCTCAAGCAGAAGGGCATCAGCTTCTAAGGACGGACGCAATGACAACGCCACACCAGGGCAAGACCAGCGCAGAGCACGCGATCAAGCAGATTCCGGTTTCCCTGCAACGCGATTTCATCACCGTGGTCGGTGCGTCGCACATGACCATGATGGAAACCCTGCGTGGGCAGAAGGGCAACAAGATGCGCTTTATCAATCAGGGCATCCGGCAGATCCGCGCCTACCCACCGGCCACGGCCAATGACTCCACGCAGCGGATTTTTCTGATCTTCATCGAGGATTACGAGCGCAAGCTGCTCGACGCGGTGAAAGGCGTGGTCGAGGGCTACGGCGCCACGTACCGCGAGCTGGATTCGATTTCGCAGCTGCTCGACTTCATCAACCAGCGGGTGAGCAAGAAGCGCGAGATAAAACAGCTCGACGTGTTTGCCCATGGTCTGGTTGGCACGATCGAGTTCGGCTACGAACTGGATAAGGTGGACAGCTACCGCCTGCGCGATGCCCAAGCGCGGATGCTCAAGCCCGAGGCGTTCGATCTCGCCGGCAAGATCTATTCATACGCCTGCCGCACCGGTCTCGGCATTCACGCCGACGTGCACGTCAATGAAGGTGAAGACCCGCAGTACGAGAAAAGCCTAGCGCAACTGATCGCCAATACCACCGAGACTCCGGTCTGGGCATTTCCCCGGCGCAGCAATTACGACCAGACCTATGGCAATTCCGATGACCGGGGAGCGCTGTCCGGCGCGCGGGAACGAATCACAGCCGATGCCGATGCCATGCGGCGTTATCGGCGGCAGGCAACCGAGTATCAGAAGCGCCTGGCCGCCCACCGGCTGGCAACCAAGGACAAGGGCGCGCAATTGCCCAACGAATCCGCTCCGCGACAACCGCGCAAGACCGCCAGCGCGCACGACGAAACCATTGCGCGGCATGCCAAGAGTCGCGATGAATACGAGCAAACCATCGGTTATCCGCTCGATGGCGAAGGCGCTTTACGCCCGGTGCGGGCCGGCGACTCGCCAACGGGCGTTCCTGCGACGCTGCGCGAGTACAAGCCACTATGAGTGGCCTGAGGCTGGATAAATCATTGTTATGGACGCTTGCCCTGCTCGCGGCCACCGCCATCGCCGGGCTTAACCTGAATGCCAAGGAGGGCGAGATGCCCAAGAAAATCATGATGTATTACGGTGGTTTCGAAATCGAAGAGATGTTCGACGCCACCCAGTGGTTCGCCAGCGGCATGTATAGGCCGCGCACTATCGAAGCAGACGGAAGCGCGAGCAAGGTCACCCTGCTGCGCAGCAAACCCGCGCCCTTTAAACCGGAACACCTGAACGAACTGCCTTATGTGGCAGCGGGAGCGCTGGACGAAAAGCTTGAAGAAGCCGATCTAGACGAGTTTTTAATGAACCCGCCGGCCTTGAACAAGCGCATACGCTATGCGTATAGCGCGTTTGCCGAACCCAACAAGCCAGAGGATTACTACCACCTCTTTCTGGAGTTAGGCGGAAAACGTTATGCGGTTACATTCTCCCGTGATGCGCAGACGGGCGACATTCTCCCGGTGAGTTCGGCCAAAGAAGTCATCGACGGTAGCCCCGCCCATGCCGAATTCCTCAAGGTATTTGCCGAGATCGAAGCAGCCGAACGCGAGGCGCCCTAAGCGCATGCATCGTCTTCTCCGGCGCCTGCGATCAGGCGCTACCCACTGGTCACTGCGAACTCAACGACCGCACTATGAATAAACGTCGACTGGCCATTCTGGCCGTCTGCACGCTGGTGCCATTGATGGCGTTCGCGCTGCACGCCTTCGCCACCCGTATCAACCTGAACGATCACTATGCAGTCGGCGAGCCGCTCGACGAACTGCATGGCGTCGCCATCTACTACAACGGCGGCGTCAATACGGTGCAGGGCCGCAACCTGACCCCGGATGGCTACAACCTCGGTTTGCGTTATCAGTGCGTGGAGTTCATCAAGCGCTATTATTTCGAGCGCTACGGGCATCGGATGCCGGACAGCTACGGGCATGCCAAGGATTTCTTCGACCCGACCCTCGGCGATGGCGCCATGAATGCCAAGCGCGCGATGTGGCAATTCGTCAACGGTGGCGCTAGCCAACCGCAGGCCGATGACCTGCTGGTGTTCGGCCCTTCGCTGTTCAATCGCTACGGCCATGTCGCGATCGTCGCCCAGGTCGGTGGCGCGGCCATTGAAATTGCCCAGCAGAACCCAGGTCCTTTCGGTCAGTCCCGGGAGCGGCTGGGATTGAGCCAGCGCGACGGACATTGGCATGTCGATAACAGCAAGGTGCTCGGCTGGCTGCGATTGCCGTCTGCAGCTGCCCTGGAAAAGGCTGCGCCATTACCTGCTGCCGAATAGCGTTCTGGTAGCGTCGCGGGTGCCACTGGTCAGCTGGGATCGAACCCGCGGTTGCGGCGTCCTTCGCAGCCGAGGCGAGCTGCTCACCGCTCCCCATGGCTTTTCAATAGCTGCCTGGAGCAACGCGCCGCTCTAGGGCGAGCTTTCGGTGGATACCTGGCGCTTCGCTTGCGGCTGAAGGGGACCGCGCTCTTCTGGAAAAGTGCTAGTCCATTCCCGTCTTGAGGCTATGACTCAACCGTCTAAAGGCGCGTGCTAGAGCGGCCTTACACTTGATTCACCAGCCGAAAAACGAGGGATGCCCATGCCCTTGGTCATCGACCATGGCGACTCAAGCAACAACAAGCGCTCGCGGCATGACGACGTTTTGCCAGCGGACAGCCAGCGCACCCCGGGCGCGGCAAGGCAGGCCGAGACACCGTCGCCGTTCAGCCGTGAAGCCTTTCTCGCCAGGGAGCAACGCGCCGAACAGCTGCGCCAAGAGGGAGCGCGCGAGGCGCGTGATGCCGCACTGCGACAGAAACGAGCCCGCGATGCGTTCGAAGAGCGTAGCCGTGAGGCCTGGCACGAATCCTCCGGCAAGCCGGGGCAAGAACGCGCTGTCGAGGGTTCCTTTTCTGCTGAATACCTGGCGCGGCAGCGGTTGTATATCGACCCGCAACGCTCGGGCGATGCCGGCCCCTGGGTGCCCTCATGGCGGGCCGCGCAGGCGCTTGCGCTTTACCGCACCACCGAGCGTGGGCCGGTAACGCATAGGCTGTCGCTGGTTGCGTAATTCAGGCCGTGCAGATCACAGCACCGAACACCTTTGCATCACGTATTTCTGTTAGAAGCAAAAAGCTGACCGCTGATTGGCGCGCCTAATCTCGACTACAGTTAGCTCTCATTTCTCAGGAGTACCGCTATGACGTTTAATGCCTTCACCGTGCTTGGCTTGTCTTCCGTGCTCCTGCTGTCGGCATGCGCCAGCAAAACCACGCAGCCGGACCAGTACTCGGGCTTCCTCGCTGACTATTCGCAGTTGCAGCCGACCGTTTCTGCCAGCGGTTCGCCGGTGATGCGCTGGGTTGCGCCTGACCTGGATTTGAACCGTTACAGCTCGGTGATGGTGGTGAGGCCAGTGCTCTACCCGGCGCCAGTACCGACCGCCCAGGTCAGCCAGAAAACCCTAGATGAAATCACCGGTTACCTGCAGCAGGCGATGCAGCGCGAGCTGTCGGGGCGCATGCGCGTTGTTGCGCAGGCGGATCAGGACACCCTGGTGCTGCGTTCGGCAATCAGCGCGGTCAGCCTGTCGCCAGAAGGGCTCAAGGTGTACGAGGTCGTGCCCATCGCACTGCTTGCGGCGGCAGCCAGCACGGCCGCGGGAACCCGCGACCTGGACACGGAAATCTTCGTCGAGCTTGAGGCCATCGATGGCCGCACCAGCAAGCCGGTGGCGCGCGTGGTCCGCAAAGGTCATGGCTTGAACCTGGAGAACGACAGCACTCAGCTGAAGCTGGCGGACCTCAAGCCTGCGCTGGACCAGTGGGCCAAGGATGCCCGCGCCTTCAAACCCTGACCGCGGCAGCCGCCATCACGGTTATGCATGCATGACCGTGGTGGCACACGCGCTATCAGGCAAACACGAAGTATTTGCGCACCGTCTCCAGCACCTCCCAGGTGCCTTTCATCCCCGGTTCGACGATGAAGATATCCCCGGCGCGTAAGTGAATCGGCGCCATGCCTTCCGGGGTGATCACGCAATAACCCTCCTGGAAATGACAGTACTCCCACTTTTCATACGCCACCTGCCATTTGCCGGGTGTGCAGATCCACGTGCCCATGATCTTGCTGCCGTCTGCCGAGGTGTAGGCGTTGAGGTTGACGGTATGCGGGTCGCCCGCCAGCTTGGTCCATTTGCAAGCGTCCAGTAGCGGCAGCGGTGAGGTGTCGCGAAGTACGGTGATGGGTTGCATAGGGGCTCCAAGTAGTCGGCTGAACAGCTCAACTACGCTAAGGCGCCGGCTGCCGGTGAAGTGTCCTGTGTTCGACCTCTGGATACCTGCCAGCGCGCCCGTGCAGGCGCCGGGTAACGGCGAGACTGAACATATACCGGCCTGACGACTCTACCTGTTCACGCAAAGTCTTGAGTCGAGGTGGTAGATGTTCGCTAGAAAAACCCAAGAAGGGCGGTCGATCCGCTTGCTGCTGGCGGCGTCGCTGCTGGCGCCGCTGTACGCCGCGCCGGTCTCGGCGGCGACCGAGCGGGTGTTCGGCTGGGTCGAGGAAGGCTTGATCATGCCGGAGAAAACCGCGGTCAAGTTCAAGCTCGACACCGGCGCGCTGACCTCGTCGATGCATGCCGAAAACGTCGAACGCTTCGAAAAGGGCGAAGAGGACTGGGTGCGCTTCGACATCGAGCTGGAGGACATCGACACCGACAAGAAGGTCGAAACCACCTTCGAGCGCAAGGTCGAGCGCACTATCAAGGTCCGTGGCGCCGGCGGCGCGGAACGCCGTCCGGTGGTACTGATGAAGGTCTGTCTCGGCGACCGCGTTTACGAAGAGCAGTTTTCCCTGAACGACCGCGACAAGATGAACTACCCAGTACTGATCGGCCGGCGCACCCTTGAGCGGATCGGCCTGGTCGACTCGAACAAGACCTTTACCCTGGAGCCCACCTGCTAAGGCTGCCCGCTTATTCAGGCGCAGGGGCGGGCGGGAAGCGTTCGAGCAGCACCTTGGCAAAGGCCTGTTGCGCGGCAAATTCCTGCAGGTCCGGCGTGTAGTCCATTCGCGCCGGCCATGCTTCTGCGGCCAGCCTGTGCCAATAGTTGACGTTGTCTTCGCCGGCGACCGAGTCGGGGTCCTGCCGGCTGATGTATTCCATCGCCTGGCCATCGACGTAACGCCAGGTGCGTTGCAGATTGTCCGGTTCCTCCGTGTGCAGCTGCACGAGTTGGCCGTTGGCGAACTCGACGAAATAGCGCACGCGCGTGACGTAGCCCTCGGGGTGAGGGTGATTGTTCTCGAGCCAGATCGCGCAGACTTCGCCATTGTTTTTGCTGAATACCCGAACTTCGGCGTCTGGCCCATAAGGCCAACCCTGTTCGGCGCTTAGCTGGCCTTGATAATCGGTGTTTGCATAGCCACCGTCGCCAGCCGGGCAGAAGTCGGAGAAGCTGCCCAGGTTGGCGGTCGGGTTCCAGATCCAGCGGTTGTCCTGGGTCGGAAAGGCGGTGAAGGTGTCGAGCAGGTCGTTGCTGATTCCCCCTTCGGCTTCTCCGAAATGGCCGCGGATGCGCGCCATGATCGCATCACGCCCGGCCCAGCCATACCAGTCGCCCTTCTTCAGGCCGCACGCGGTTGCGTCTGCATGAACCTGCGAACCGTTGCTGTAGCTCAGGCGCAGGCTCTGGCTGATGATTTCATCGGTTCGCTCGCCTGCGTAGCAGCTCAGGTCGAGGGTCAGGCTCAGTTCCTCGCAGTCACCCTCGCATGGCTTGAGCTGCAGGTGCAGCGCATCGACCCGATACTGCGCGCCACCGTCCTCGATGACCGGCTGAACATCCAGGTTGATCGTCTGCGCGTCGGCCCAGCTGATCTGGCGTGCCGGCAGGTCGAGGTCCACGGTGCGGTCGAAGGTGCGCGTGCATTTGCCGAACGACGGCAGCGGAACAAACACCACCCCGGTGCTGCGCGGGCAGTTGTCGCGGCTGGTGGTGGTCACCGTGGTGCCTTCAGCGCCTTGCTCGAGCGGGCGGTAGCTGGCGACCACCGATGCCTGCCATTGCTCGGCGGGTGCACCACCCGGCTTAAGCATCTGCACGCTAATCCGGCTGGCGTCGCCAGATTGGGTGGCGCTGGGCTGGATGGCACTGGTCGTTTCAATGGGGTCGCACGCCGTTAACGGCAGCAGAACTGCGCCGAGCAGCAAGGCACTGAGGATAGGGTTCACGGGGTATCTAGCTTCGGCGGGGAGCGGAAGCGAATGGTACAACTGCCGATCATGCTAGGGCGAGGAGGAGTGGGGAGGAGGCGGCGGAATTCACTTCGGCCTGGAGCGGCCTTGGTGGGGCTCCGTGCACGGAACCCCGGATACGGATCGGAGTTTAAGCGCCATCAATCCTTGTCGAGGGCTTCCTGTTTGGCCAGGAATTCTTCCTGGAGCAGCGCGTCGACGGGCTCGTCATCCTGCAGGGAATCGTTGAGGTGGCCAGTCGAGATGACAGCCTTGCTGTCGAGTTTGCCGATCAGGTGATCTAGCGCGTGGCGCATCTTTTCGGTCGCGCCTTCTACGGCGAGGTCGAGTGACGATGCCTTGTGGGTAACGGACAGGGATTGGTGACCTTTGGGTTTGGCCTCGATCTGGCAGCGCTTGTCGTCGGCGCCGGACTTGTCGCCGTTCTCGTCGCTGAGATGAACTTCGACGCGGGTGAGGTAATCCTCAAAGCGATCGAGCCGCTCAGTCACTTCCGCGCTGACCCATTCCTGAAGCCGGGCACTGCCTTCAATATGGTTGCTGTTCACTTGAACTTGCATGGTATTCCTCGCTTTTGACGGGTCTGTACTATTCGAGGCAGCCACGCTGCCGAGGTTCCTGATAATTGCCGATTTCACCGCGGCGTACCCAGGCGCTTCATTGCAGCATGTAAACAGACAGCGCCGTGCTGGCCACTGCCTTGCCTCAGTCTAGGCGCGATCAGCCTCTCGCGGCGAGCGCCGCGCGCGCTCATGCCGCAACTGGCTCGACCCGCGCTTCAGCCAGGCTGGCTATGCGGTTCTTTTATGGCGCGCTCGGTGGCGAGGTCTTTGGCGGTAGCTATGCGCAGCCACAGCGGGATCAGCAGCAGGCCGACCGCGACGTACAGCCAGTTCAGCAACGCGCCTTCATCACCCGGTGGCGGAAACAGCAAGCGGCCACAGCCGATCAGCAGGCTGAACAGCGAAATTGCCGTCAGGCTGGCTGCGCCCAGACGCTTGCCCAGAGCCAGGCGCGAGGCTCCGCGACGGTCGCCGCAGCGCTGCGCGGTGGTGCCCCAGAAGCCGAACGGGCGCACGCGCTGGTAGAACGTATCGAGGGTGTCCTCATCGGTGCGCGGGGTGACGAAGGTCACCAGAATCGCCGCCGTGGTAGTCACCGTCGCCATGATGCTCAGGCGGATCCACTCGTCTTCGGGGTTGGTGCCCAGGTAATACAGCAGCAAGGGCGCGGTAATCAGCGAGACGGCCATCGCCGTCAGTTCGGAGTAGAGGTTGATGCGCTCCCACAGCCAGCGCAGCACCAGCACCGAGCCCATGCCCGCACCGAACAGCAGCGAGATGAACCAGGCAGTCTGGATCGAGCCCAGGTTGGTCATGATGATCATTGCGATGATCAGGATCAGCACATTCGACAGGCGCGCCACCAGCACCAGCTCGCGGTTCTTTGGTGTGCGCTTGAGGAAGTGCCGACACAGCACGCCGTCATACACATCGTTGCTCCAGTACGAGGCGCCCCAGTTGAGGTGGGTGTCGACGGTGGATGCCAGCGCGGCAAGCAGGCCAACCAGCATCAGCCCGCGGAAGCCGGGTGGCAGCAGGTCGTCGATGCCCTGCACGAAGAGGATTTCCCGGGCGGCGGCAAAGCCTTCGCTGTTCATCTCCTCGGGCGTAAACGGGTAGAGCACCAGCAGGCCGAGCGCGATGGCGAGCCAGAACAGGCTGCGAAAGAAGATCTGCAACCAGGTGAACAGCACCCCGGCGAAGCGCGCATCGCGATCGCTGCGGCAGGCCATGGAACGTTGCGCCAGGTAGCCGGTGCCATCCGAGTTCATCTGGAACAGCCACTGCAATCCGATGATCACCAGAAATGGCATCAGCGCCTCGCCTGCGCTGTCCGGCGGGCCGAACGAGAGCATCTTGCCCGCCTGCTCAGCGCCATAGAGTTCGACGATGCGGTCGGTCAACCCGCCAAGCCCGCCGGCCGCATCGACGACAAACCAGGCGTAGGCGATGGTGCCAATCATCGCCAGGGCGAATTGCACCACGTCGGTCTTGATCACCGCGCGCAGGCCGCCGGTGATCGAGTACATCGCCGTGAACGCCAGAATCAGCAGGATCGAAATCATGTTGTTGGCGCTCATCATCGCCGGGCTCAGGCCCGTCACGCTTTCGCCCAGGTTGATCCCGCTGCTCTGGATAAACCCGACGATAGGCTGATAGAGGCCAGCGGGCAGCCAGTCGTGCCACGGCAGGAACACCTCGGCGATGCGAATGGCCGCCACCAGCACCATCGCCAGCACCACGCAGTTGATCACGGTGCCGTAATAGATCGCCTTGAGCAGACGCAACAGCATCACGCCACGACCGCTGTAACGCACCTTGGTCAGCTCGGCATCGGTCAACACCCCCGCGCGGCGCCAGCCGGCGGCGAAAATGAAGGCGAGGATGAGAAACGCCAGGCCGTAGATCCACAAACGCCACAGTGCGAACACTCCGGCGGTAGCGACCAGGCCAGTCACCAGCAAAGGTGTATCGGCGGCGAACTGAGTGGCGGCCATCGAGGTGCCGGCCTGCCAACCCTTGATCGTCTTGCCGGCGAGAAAATACTGCTGAAGGTTCTGCGAGGCTTTGCTGCGCGCCCGCAATCCTGCAGCCAGACCATAGAAGACAAACGCGGCGACTATCAGTAGATCCAACATATTGTTTTTCCCATGCCGTTGGAGGTCCTGAACGTGTGAGGTCGGCATGCAGGAAAAGTGCAGATAAAAGGAAATACCCTGTTGCGTTCAGGCCGGCACTCAAGTGCCGGAGGGCTGACTACGTAGGGTGCGCCGCGCGCACCAACACCCGCGCTGGTGCGCACGGCAGCTTTTCCGGAGGTTTGCGCCGGTTACGACCGCGCCGTCACCCAGGTGCGCACGTCGGCGTAGGGGTGGTTTTCCAGGGCAGCAAACCCGGCGATCTGGCGCGCCTTGAGCTTGGTCAACAGCGGCACGCTGATGCCGCAGAGAAACCGCGTCAGGCACTCGGCGCTGGGTTCGTTACCTTTAGCCTGCCGATGGCGTTGGCTGAAACTGCCCGCCAGTGCTTCGAGCGACTGTTCGCTTAGCGGCGCCAGAGGGGGCGGCGCCGGCAGGCGAGCGATCTGGCCGTGGCAGACCGAGCAGTGACCGCAGCGCTCGGGCGCTTTGTCATCGCCAAAATAGCCGGCCAGGCGCTGGCTCAGGCACTGCTCGCTGGCGAACAGCGCGAGCATGGCGTGAATACGGGCGATTTCGCTGCGCTCCTGCTGCACGAAGTAGCCGTGCAACTCGCGGCTCAGCGCCTCGGCATCGAACTGCACATCAAGCAGTTCGTAGACCTCAGTCATCAGCTTGCTTTCCAGTTCGATCCAGCCTTGTTCCTGAAAGTAGTCGAGCGCCTTGACCACTCGCCCGCGCTCGGCCTGGTGCTGTTGGTACAGCGCGTCGAAATCCAGGGTGCACCAGGTGCGGGCGCGCTGGGCGCTGGCAACGATTGCCGCGACGAACTGCCGGCGCTCGCCCGCGAATTTGCCCAGCAGTGCCTCGGGCTCCAGCAGGTACTTGAAGCGGTATTCGGCGAAATAGGCGTAACGCGGCGCGATGATGCCGCGCAGCTCCAGCTGCACCAGCAGGGTTTTCAGCGGCAGCTGGCGGATATTGCTCTGCTCGCTCAAGGCGTTGAGCATCAGTTCCCATTGGCCGCCCTGGCTGCCCGCGAGCAGCTCGTCGAGCACGCAGCGAATACCTTCCAGCTCCGGTGTATCGCCGTAGACGAAGTTTTCCAGCACGTTGAGGCTGTCGCGGTTGGCCAGTACCAGGCAGTCGGAAGGTTGGCCATCACGGCCGGCGCGGCCGATTTCCTGGCTGTAGTTCTCGATCGATTTCGGCAGATCGAAGTGCACCACGTTGCGAATGTCGGCCTTGTCGATGCCCATGCCGAAGGCGATGGTGGCGACGATGCAATTCAAATGGCCGCTCATAAAGCGGCGCTGGATCGCCTCGCGCGCATCAAAGGCCATGCCGGCGTGGTAGGCACTGGCGGCTATGCCGCGCTGGCTCAGACGCTCGGCCACCTGCTCGGCGGTTTTCTGCTGGGTAACGTAGACGATGCTCGGCTGATCGGCCTTGGCGCCCAGCCATTCGGTGAGGCGGCGCTGCTTGTCGGCGCCGCCGGCCGGCTCGACCAGCAGATTGAGGTTCGGCCGGTAGAAACCGGTGGTGACCACATCGGCCGGGGCGATGGCGAACTTGGCCTGCATGTCGGCGATCACCGGCGGTGTGGCCGTGGCAGTGAGCAGCAGCACCTGAGGGATGCCGAACTGGCGCTGATAATCCGGCAGCTTGAGGTAATCCGGGCGGAAGTTATGGCCCCATTCGGAGATGCAGTGGGCCTCGTCGATCACCAGCAGGGAAATCGGCACCTGGGCGATGAAGTTGCGAAAGCGCTCGTTCTTCAGGCGCTCCACCGAGATCATCAGGATTTTCAGCTCACCAGCCTTGGCCCGCGCCATGACCGCGCTGGCATCGTCGCGGCTCTGCGCCGAATCGATGCTCGCCGCGCTGATGCCGCGCTGGTGGAGGAAGGCCAGTTGATCCTGCATCAGCGCCAGCAGCGGCGAGATCACCAGCGTCAGGTGCGGCAACAGCAGCGCCGGCAGTTGGTAGCACAACGACTTGCCCGAGCCGGTGGGAAAGATCGCCGCCGCCGAGCGCCCGGCCAGCACGGCGTTGATCACCGCTTCCTGGCCCGTGCGCAGGTGGGTAAAGCCGAAGGTCTGGGCGAGGGTTTGCTGGAGCATTGGGCGGTCCGTTGGATCAAGAGCGGGCCGCCATTGTAGGCATCGAGTCCCGACGCTGTATCGCTTGCCGCGCTCGCTGGTCAGGTTGCGCAGCTCGTCGTCGCGCTGTGTCGGCGGTTGATCGAATGCGGTGGCTAGAGGTGCGCCCCGGCAGCCGGCACCAACGTCGCCTCTGGCAGTCTGGATAACAACTGCGCTAGCGTCGCCAGAAGTCGCAATGCCTTCACAACCCAAACGCGAGGATATTTCCATGCACGATCTTTCCGCTTATCCAATCACCGAAAAATGGCCGGCCAGCCATCCGGAACGCCTGCAGCTGTATTCGCTGCCGACCCCCAACGGCGTCAAGGTGTCGATCATGCTCGAGGAAATCGGCCTGCCGTATGAGCCGCACCTGGTGAGCTTCGAGACCGATGATCAACTCTCGCCGGCCTTCCTCTCGCTCAACCCGAACAACAAGATTCCGGCGATTCTCGACCCCGACGGGCCGGGTGGTCGGCCGCTGGCGTTGTTCGAGTCCGGCGCGATTCTGCTCTACCTGGCGGAAAAAACCGGGCAGCTATTGCCCGCGGATGCTGCCGGGCGCTACCAGACCCTGCAATGGCTGATGTTCCAGATGGGCGGGATCGGGCCGATGTTCGGCCAACTGGGCTTCTTCCACACCTTTGTCGGCAAGGAATATGAGGACAAGCGCCCGCGCGACCGCTATGTCGCCGAGTGCAAACGGCTATTGGGCGTGCTGAACGGGCAACTGGCGCAGCGCACCTGGATTACCGGCGACGATTACGGCATCGCCGATATCGCCACATTCCCCTGGGTCCGCAACCTGATCGGCTTCTACCAGGCCGGCGACCTGGTCGGCATCGATGATTTTCCCCACGTGCTCCGCGCGCTGGATGCGTTTGTCGCGCGGCCTGCGGTGATCAGAGGGCTGACGATTCCCAAGCGCGGTGCCTAGGTCGCTCTACCACGTCGGCGCTCGGGCTGTCTGGTGTGGCTGGCCCCATCGCTGCGGCAAATGCCAGGCAAAAAAAACCGCCCGAAGGCGGTTTTTTTATCCGTGCGCTGCGGCTTAGAGCTGCGGGCCGGCGTTCTTGATGGCGTCGGAGACGTCGAACTTCTGGAAGTTGTCGACAAACAGCTTGGCCAGGCCTTTCGCGGCTTCGTCGTAGGCGTTCTTGTCTTCCCAGGTGTTGCGCGGGTTGAGCAGGTTGGTCTCGACGCCTGGTACCGATTTCGGCACGTTCAGGTTGATGATCGGCAATTGCTCGGTTTCGCTGCCGATCAGCGCGCCGCTCTGGATCGCCGCAATCACGCCTCTAGTAGTCGGGATGTTGAAACGCTTGCCGACGCCGTAGCCGCCGCCGGTCCAACCAGTATTGACCAGGTAGACCTTGGAGCCAAAGCCACGGATGCGCTTGATCAGCAGCTCGGCGTATTCGCCAGCCGGACGCGGGAAGAACGGCGCGCCGAAGCAGGTGGAGAAGGTCGACTTGATGCCGCTGCCTGAACCCATTTCGGTGGAGCCGACCAGTGCGGTGTAACCCGACAGGAAGTGGTAGGCCGCTTGCTCTTCGTTGAGGATCGACACCGGCGGCAGTACGCCGGTCAGGTCGCAGGTCAGGAAGATCACCGCGTTCGGCTCGCCGCCGAGGTTTTTCTCGCTGCGCTTCTCGACGTGGGTCAGCGGGTACGCGGCGCGGCTGTTCTGGGTCAGGCTGTCGTCGGCGTAATCGGGCAGGCGGTTCTCGTCGAGCACCACGTTTTCCAGCACGGCGCCGAACTGGATGGCTTTCCAGATCACCGGCTCGTTCTTCTCGGACAGGTCGATGCACTTGGCATAGCAACCGCCTTCGATGTTGAACACTACGCCAACACCCCAGCCGTGTTCGTCGTCGCCGATCAGGTAACGGCTTTCGTCAGCCGACAGGGTGGTCTTGCCGGTGCCGGATAGACCGAAGAACAGGGTCACGTCGCCTTCTTCGCCGATGTTGGCGGCGCAGTGCATCGGCAGCACGTCGGCGTCCGGCAGGAGGAAGTTCTGCACGCTGAACATGGCTTTCTTCATTTCACCTGCGTAACGCATGCCGGCGATCAGGACTTTCTTGGCGGCGAAGTTGAGGATCACGCAGCCGTCGGAGTTGGTGCCGTCACGCTCGGGCACGCACTCGAAGTTGGCGACGTTGAGCACTTGCCACTCGTCCTTGCCCGCCGGGTTGTACTGCTCCGGGTTGATGAACAGGCAACGGCCGAACAGGTTCTGCCAGGCAGTGGCGGTGGTCATCTTGATCGGCAGGTAGTGAGCGTCGGCCGAACCTACATGAACGTAGGACACGAAGCTGTCCTGGGCGTCGGAGAATGCCTGCACGCGGTCCCACAGGGCATCGAACTTGTCGGCCGGGAACGGGCGGTTGATCGCGCCCCAGGCGATTTTCGCCTCGGTGCTCGACTCTTGCACGATATAGCGGTCAGCTGGCGAGCGACCGGTGCGGTGGCCGGTGCGAACGACCAGAGAGCCGTTGGCAGCCAATTCGCCTTCACCGCGACGGAGGGCTTCTTCGACCAGTTGAGCGGCGCTGATGTCGGTGTACACGGCGTTGTTGGCTTGCGTCATGTGAGTCCCCGTCGGCCAAGTGGCCGGTTTTCCGAACAGTGTGTAGTGGAACGTGGGTTCTACTACAGCGAGAAAAAAGTCGCGGGAGTATGCCAGAAAGCATATCCCTTGGCAGCCTTTGAACCGTCTAGCGACTCAATAGGCTGTGGCTATCGTTATCAATGCCGCGTGCCAGACGGCGCCTGGCTGCCACCGCCGGCAAACAGCTGGGCGATGTCGGCGGCATCGAAGGCGTAGCGTTGATTGCAGAACTGGCAGTCGATGGTCACGCTGCCGGCGTTTTCGCTCAGCAGTTGCTGCGCATCGGCCAGCCCTAAGCTGACCAACGCATTGGCCGAACGTTCCCTGGAGCAACTGCAGCGAAATTCCAGTATGCGCGGGTCGAACAGACGCAGCGCTTCCTCGTGATAGAGGCGGTGCAGCAGGGTCGAGTTGTCCAGCCCCAGCAATTCCTCGGTTTTCAAGGTGTCGGCCAGGGTCACTGCGTGCTGCCAGCTCGCCTCGCGGGCCTCATCGTCACGCAGGCGGTCGGCCGGCAACTGCTGCAGCAGCAGGCCACGGGCGCACTGACCGTCGGCACACAGCCAGAAGCGGGTGGGCAGCTGTTCGGACGTGGCGAAGTAGTTGGTCAGGCAATCGGCCAGGGTCGTACCGTCCAGATCGACCAGGCTCTGATAGCGCTGGCCGCTCTTGGGGTCGATGGTGATGGCCAGCACGCCCTCGGGCATCAGGTCGATCAGGCCGGCATCAGCCTCGATCTGCTCGGCATGGTAGCGAGCGATGCCGCGCAGTTCGCCTTCGCTCGAGCATTCGACCATCAGCAGGGGGACGGCACCGGATGAGCGCGCCTGGAGAATCATCAGACCCTCGAACTTCAGGGTGCCGACCAGCAGCGAAGCGGCGGCCAGTAGTTCGCCGAGCAGTTGCGCAACCGGTTGCGGATAGGGGTGCTTGGCCAGTACGTGGGCGTAGGTGTCGGTCAGGCCAACCAGTTCGCCGCGCACATCGGTGTCGTCGAACAGGAAGCGTTGGGTGAAATCGGGCATGTCGGCTCGCCTGCGAAAGCAGAAGGGCAGGCGATTTTATGCACAAAAGCCTGGCGAACCAAGGGTTGTGTGCTGAATGGCCGCAGTGGAAAAGGGCGCCACTGACAGCGAGAAGCCCGCATCGGAGGTGCGGGCTTCAGGTTGTCGAGCGCGCCGCCTCTGGCGGGCGAGCTGGATCAGTGGTGCTTGTGCTTATGTTTGTGCTTTTTGTGTTTCTTGCCATGGCCATGGTAGTGGCCACGGTCGCGATCACGATCGCTGCCGCCGGCCACTTCGTTGGCGAGGGCGCCGCCTGCCGCGCCGCCCAGGCCTGCGCCGATGGTGGAGCCGGTACTGCCACCGACGGAGCCGCCCAGCACCGAGCCGCCCGCCGCGCCCAGGCCACCGCCCAGCGCCGCTTCGGTTTTATTGCCGTCACGCGCGGTGATCACGCCACCTGCAGCGCCGCCCAGGCCTGCTCCGATGGCGGCGCCCGTGCTGCCACCCACTTGTTGGCCGATGACGTTGCCCAGGGCACCGCCGACACCGCTGCCGATGGCGACCTTGCCGGTATCGCCAGCGAAGGCGGCGGGAACGATCAAAACGCTCAGGGCTAGTGCGGAAACAATTTTGCGCATACTGCAGACCTCAAGATTTAGCTGCGGGTTGGCGATCGAGCGCATGCTGCTCGAACTCGCGACCTTTTAGAACCGGGCCAATGAAATAGTTCCGGATCCACCAGCTCGCGCCATAAGGAACTCGCTGATATTGCTGGCGAATGCTCAAAAAACGCTCCCGCCTCCGGAATGCGTGCAGCCAGCGTGATACCTGATGCTGCTGGCAAAAGACCAATGGCTGGCGGATACGCCGCTCGCTTGAGCAAGGTGCTCAAAACTTCGGTGGGAAGCCTTGGCAGGCGTTTCCAGCATTGCTGGCGTAAACGGCCTGTTACAGCAGGCTTTCCTGGCTCCATAGATCCAGCGCCTGGCTCAGCGGCAACACCGCGCCAGGGCGGCTCAAGGCGTAGCCTGGAAGTTGGCCGATGCGCGCCTGAAACTCCGGGTGCTGCAGCACGTCGAGGAGAGCGACCATTGCAGGCAGGGCCAGGCTGTCCTGGTGGCAAAGCAGGCAGTAGTGCTCCCTGGCAATGGGAATGAAGGCCAGACCGAACATCCGCGCCGCCGCCTCCACACCAAAACCGACATCGGCCATGCCGCTGGCGACGTAGGCCGCCACCGCAGCATGGGTGTATTCCTCGTTATGAAAACCATTGATCCCGGCGCTGTCGATCTGCGCCTGCTGCAACAGGCTTTCCAGCAGCATGCGCGTGCCTGAACCCTGCTCGCGGTTGACCAGGCGCAGGCCGTTACGTTGCAGATCGGCCAGCCCGGCGATGCCCAGCGGGTTGCCGGGAGCGAGCATCAGGCCCTGGGTGCGCACGACGAAGGTAATCACCCGGTGTTCGGCGCGCAGCCAGGGCTGGATGCGCGCCATGCTCAGACTGCCCAACGGCCCGGCCGGCACGTGCAGCCCGGCCAGATCGCAGTCGCGGCGATGCAGGGAAAGCATCGCCTCGACGCCGCTGCGAAACTGCAGTTTCCACTGCCAGCGGCCATCCTGTTCCAGCCATTCGCGCAGCGCCGCGACCGCGAAACCATGGCTGGCATGGATGCGCAGGCCAGGACGGGTTTCCTGCAGTGCGCGGTTGAGCTCGACCTCCAATTCGCCGGCGAGGTTGTCCAGTTGCGGGGTCAGGCGTGCGCGGATGCGCTGGTCGGCGCGCAGCAGTTTTTCCCCGAGGCTGGTGAGGTGCGCGCCCTTGCCGCGCTCCAGAGCGATCAGTGGGCTGCCGAAGAAGGCTTCCCACTTGCCCAGCAGGTTCCAGGCATGCCGATAGGAATAGCCGCTGCGGGCGGCAGCCTCGGTCAACTTGCCGCAGTCGTGAACGTTTTGCAGCAGGCTCATGCCCTGGGGATCGAGGCTGCTGCCATCGGCTTGGTGGAAGCGCCAACGCGGTTGGATCTCGATGCGGATCATATGCTCTCTGCTTCATATTTGTTGCGTCATGAGCACATGTTAGCTTGGCTTGGCGTGATTTTCATGATCATCAAATAAGAACTCTATTTCATATGTTTTGTGTTGGCAGCTCGCTCTATCACCCGCCGGATAATCGGCGCAGTTGAGCGTCAGCCAGCACAACGGCCGGAGCCTCGAAACATGGCCACGCTTGCCTCGCAGACTGATTTTCTCCGGTATCAGACCGTCACCCGCGAGGTGCTGGCGGCGCACCGCGACGAACCGGGTGCGCTGCTGCCCATTCTTCACGACCTTCAGGATCGTCTTGGCGCGGTGCCGCCCGAGGTGTTGCCACTGATCGCCGAAGATCTGTGCCTGTCGCGCGCCGAGGTGCACGGCGTGGTCAGCTTCTACCATGACTTCCGCGCCAGCCCGCCCGGGCGTAAGCACCTGAAGCTGTGCCAGGCCGAGGCTTGCCAGTCGATGGGCGCCAAGGCGCTGACCCATGAGTTGCAGGCAAAACTCGGCCTGCAGCTGGGCGAGACCCGCGCCGACGGCAGCCTGACCCTGGAGGCGGTGTACTGCCTGGGCAACTGCGCCTGTGCGCCGAACGCCATGCTCAATGGCGAGCTGCACGGCCGGGTCGACGTCGAGGACCTGCTGCACCTGGTGGAAGAACAGGAGGCGCGGCTATGAGTTCGCCCGTCACCGTTTACGTGCCGCGAGACGCCAGCGCCTTGAGTCTGGGGGCCGACAAGGTGGCCCAGGCCATAGTTGCCGAGGCCGCCGCGCGCAATATTGACGTACGCCTGGTGCGCAACGGTTCGCGCGGGCTGTTCTGGCTGGAGCCGCTGGTCGAGGTCGCCACCCCGGCCGGGCGCGTGGCCTATGGCCCGGTCAAGGCCCGCGAGGTTGCCGGCTTGTTCGACTCCGGGTTCCTCGAAGGCCATGGGCACGCGCTCGGGCTTGGTCTGACCGAAGAGATCGACTACCTCAAGCGCCAGGAGCGCCTGACCTTCGCCCGCGCGGGGATCACCGATCCGTTGTCGCTGGCCGACTATATCGAGCATGACGGCTACCGCGGTCTCAGGCGCGCGCTGGAGATTGGCTCAGAGGCGATCATCGCCGAGGTGCTCGATTCCGGCCTGCGCGGGCGCGGCGGCGCGGCCTTTCCCACCGGCATCAAGTGGCGCACCGTGGCCGGCTGCCAGGCTGCGCAGAAGTACATCGTCTGCAACGCCGACGAAGGCGACTCGGGCACCTTCTCCGACCGCATGGTGATGGAAGACGACCCCTTCGTGCTGATCGAGGGCATGACCATCGCCGCCCTGGCCGTCGGCGCTACCGAAGGCTATATCTACCTGCGCTCGGAATACCCGCACGCCGAGGCGGCGCTTAAGGCAGCCATCGCCACGGCCTATGCCGAGGGCTACCTGGGCGACGACATTCTCGGCAGCGGCCAGCGCTTTCACCTGCATCTGCGCCGCGGTGCCGGCGCCTATGTCTGCGGTGAGGAAACCTCGCTGCTGGAAAGCCTCGAAGGCAAGCGCGGCGAAGTGCGGCCCAAGCCGCCGCTGCCGGCGATCGAGGGCCTGTTCGGCCAGCCGACGGTGATCAACAACGTGATCTCGCTGGCCTCGGTGCCGATCATTCTCGACAAGGGCGGCGCCTATTACCGCGACTTCGGCATGGGCCGGTCGCTCGGCACCCTGCCGATCCAGCTGACCGGCAACATCGCCCGTGGCGGCCTGATCGAGAAAGCCTTTGGCGTCACCCTGCGCGAACTGCTCTATGAATATGGCGGCGGCTCGGCCAGCGGCCGGCCGATCCGCGCGGTGCAGGTCGGCGGCCCGCTCGGTGCCTACCTGCCAGAATCGCAGTTCGATACGCCGCTGGATTACGAGGCCTTCGCCGCCCTTGGCGCGGTGCTCGGCCACGGCGGCATCGTGGTGTTCGACGACAGCGTCGACATGGCCGACATGGCGCGCTACGCCATGGAGTTTTGCGCCATCGAATCCTGCGGCAAGTGCACGCCCTGCCGGATCGGCTCGACCCGCGGCGAAGAGCTGCTCGAGCAGATCATCGTCGCCCGCTCCGAAGGCCCGCAGCCGGGACGCATCGAACTGCTGAAAAGCTTGTGCGACACCATGCTCGGTGCCTCGCTGTGCGCCCTTGGCGGGATGACGCCCTATCCGGTGCTGAGCGCCCTCAATCATTTTCCCGAAGACTTCGGCGTGTCGAAAGACAGCGCCGAAGCTCGCTGATCCGGAGACGCCCCCATGGCCCTGTTTCGTGAACTCGACTACGGAACCCCCGCCCGCACCGGCGCCCCGGTAACGGTGGAAATCGATGGTACGTCCATCACAGTACCGGCCGGCACTTCAGTGATGCGCGCCGCCCAGGAGGCCGGCATTTCCGTGCCCAAACTGTGCGCCAGCGACAGCCTCGAGCCGTTTGGCTCGTGCCGCCTGTGCACGGTGGAGATCGAAGGACGACGCGGCTTTCCGGCCTCCTGCACCACCCCGGTAGAGCCGGGTATGAAGGTGCGCACGCAAAGCCCAAAACTCGCCGAACTGCGCCGCGGCACCATGGAGCTGTATATCTCCGACCACCCGCTGGACTGCCTGACCTGTTCGGCCAACGGCAACTGCGAGCTGCAGGACATGGCCGGCGTGGTCGGCCTGCGCGAGGTGCGTTACGACCCGGTGAAGACCCACCTGGCCGAGACCAAGGACGAATCCAACCCCTATTTCACCTTCGACCCGGCCAAGTGCATCGTCTGCAACCGCTGCGTGCGCGCCTGTGAGGAAGTGCAGGGCACCTTCGCCCTGACCATCAGTGGCCGAGGCTTCGATTCGCAGGTCAGCGCCGGGCAGAACGAAACCTTCCTCGACTCCGAGTGCGTGTCCTGCGGCGCCTGCGTGCAGGCCTGCCCGACCGCGACGCTGATGGAAAAGTCGGTGATCGAGATGGGCCAGGCCGAACGCAGCGTGACCACCACCTGCGCCTATTGCGGCGTCGGTTGCTCGTTCAAGGCCGAGATCAAGGGCAATACCGTAGTGCGCATGCTGCCGAACAAGGATGGCCACGCCAACCATGGCCACTCCTGCGTCAAGGGCCGTTTCGCCTGGGGCTACGCCACCCACCCTGATCGCATCACCGCACCGATGATTCGCGAGAGCATCCATGACGCCTGGCGCACGGTGAGCTGGGACGAGGCGATCAGCTATACCGCCCAGCGCTTCAAGGACATCCAGGCGCAGTACGGCCGCGGCTCGCTCGGCGGCCTGACCTCGTCGCGCTGTACCAACGAAGAGGCCTACCTGGTACAGAAACTGGTGCGCGCCGCCTTCGGCAACAACAACGTCGACACCTGCGCGCGGGTCTGCCATTCGCCGACCGGCTACGGCCTCAAGGTCACCCTCGGCGAATCCGCCGGCACTCAGGATTTCGACTCGGTGCTGGCTGCCGATGTGGTGCTGGTGATCGGTGCCAACCCCACCGACGGCCACCCGGTGTTCGGCTCGCAGCTCAAGCGTCGTCTGCGCGAGGGGGCCAAGCTGATCGTCGCCGACCCGCGCGGCATCGACCTGGTGCGCGGCCCGCACGTCAAGGCCGACCACCACTTGCAACTGCGTCCGGGTAGCAACGTCGCCCTGCTCAACAGCCTGGCTCACGTCGTCGTCACTGAGAATCTGGTCGACGAAGCCTTCGTCGCCGAGCGCTGCGAGATTGAGGCCTTCGAGCAATGGCGCGCCTTCGTCGCCGACCCACGGCACAGTCCCGAGGCCATGCAGGAATTGACCGGCGTGCCGGCCGCCACGGTACGCGCCGCCGCACGGCTTTACGCCACCGGCGGTAACGCCGCGATCTACTACGGCCTGGGCGTGACCGAACACAGCCAGGGCTCCTCGACCGTGATGGCGATCGCCAATCTGGCCATGGTCACCGGCAACATCGGCCGCGCCGGCGTCGGCGTTAACCCGCTGCGCGGGCAGAACAATGTGCAGGGCTCCTGCGATATGGGTTCCTTCCCCCATGAGCTGCCCGGCTACCGCCACGTTTCCGACCCGCTGGCGCGGGCGCAGTTCGAACAGTCCTGGGGCGTCAGCCTGCTCGACGAGCCGGGCCTGCGTATCCCCAACATGCTCGCCGCCGCCCATGCCGGCACCTTCAAGGGCATCTACATTCAGGGCGAAGATCCGGCGCAGTCCGATCCCGACACCCAGCACGTCACCGATGCGCTCAAGGCCATGGAGTGCGTGGTGGTGCAGGACCTGTTCCTCAACGAAACCGCCAAGTTCGCCCATGTGTTTCTGCCCGGCGCTTCCTTTCTGGAGAAAAACGGCACCTTCACCAACGCCGAGCGGCGCATCTCGCCGGTGCGCAAGGTGATGCCGGCGCTGGCTGGCAAGGAAGACTGGGAAGTGACGGTGGCGCTGTCCAACGCCCTCGGCTACCCGATGAACTACACGCACCCCTCGCAGATCATGGACGAGATCGCCAGCCTGACCCCGACCTTCACCGGCGTCAGCTACGCCAAGCTCGACCGCATGGGCAGCATTCAGTGGCCATGCAACGACGCCGCCCCTGAAGGCACGCCGATCATGCACGAGGACGCCTTCGTGCGCGGCAAGGGCCGTTTCATGATCACCGAGTACATCGCCACCGAGGAGCGCACTTCGCGCAAGCGCCCGCTGATCCTCACCACCGGGCGTATCCTTTCGCAGTACAACGTCGGCGCGCAGACCCGGCGCACCGCCAACGGCGCCTGGCATGCCGAGGATCGCCTGGAAATCCACCCGTTGGATGCCGAGGACCGCGGCATCAACGACGGCGACTGGGTATCGATCAACAGCCGCGCCGGCGAGACGGCGATGCGCGCGACCATTACCGAACGGGTGCAGCCGGGGGTGGTCTACACCACTTTCCATCACCCGGAATCCGGCGCCAACGTGATCACCACCGACAACTCGGACTGGGCCACCAACTGCCCGGAATACAAGGTCACCGCCGTACAGATCAGCAAGGTCGAAGCGCCTTCGCGATGGCAGAACGAGTTCCAGGCCTTCACCCACGAGCAGCTCGATTTGCTGCCGCCGATCAAGGTGGTGCAGCTATGACCGGGTGGCGAATAGCCCGTAGGGTGCGCCGTGCGCACCAGGCCCCGGTTGTCAGTGCTGCGCACTGCCTAGGCGGCTCCGCGACACCCGATACAAACCAGCCTGCGGAGTATTCAGGTCAACCAGCGGAGCACGTCCATGGGCATGAACGCCACGCAACTGATCAAGATGGCCAACCAGATCGGCGATTTCTTCACCTCCCAGCCCGATCCGCAGCAGGCGCGGGATGATTTTGCCCTGCACCTCAAGCGTCAGTGGGACCCGCAGATGCGCACCGCGCTATACGCCCACCTGGATGCCAGCGGTGGGGTGGGGCTGAGTGCCTTCGTCGTGGATGCCATGCGTGCGCGACGCGACCAGGTCGAGCCGCTGGCGGCGCGAGCAGTCTAGAGGCTATATGCGTCAGCCATCGTTAATGTTCAACAATCATCTAATTTCGGTTCGCTGTAGGGTGGATGATGCTCTTTCATCCACCATCGCGGCACCATGGTGGATCGATGAAGCGTGATCCACCCTACGGACTGAGCGCCCTTTGGAGCCTTCGATGATGCCACGTCGCACCCCCGTCCCAGTCACTGGCGAGATCGCCAGCCCGGTCCAGGATGGGTACGCCTACGTTGAGCTGAACGACGCGGCTGCCGAGGGCAACGCCACGCTGGCCGAAGAGTGCGCCCTGGCGATTGTCTACAACGGCATCAGTTATGCGGTGATGATGGTCTCGCCCTCGGCCGTCGAGGACTTTGTGATCGGCTTCAGCCTCAGCAGTGCAGTTGTCGACAGCGTCGAGGAGATCTATGACATCCGCGTTCAGCGTAATGGCGACGCCCTCAGCGCCGACGTGCAGATCAGCAATCGAGCCTTCTGGGCACTCAAGCAGCATCGCCGGCAACTCAGCGGAACCAGCGGTTGCGGCCTGTGTGGCGTGGCGGCGCTGGAGCAGGCGCTGCCGCAGTTAGCATCGTTGCCGCCCAGCCCTCTGCCGCCGGCGGAACACCTGAACGATCTGCGCACGCGCATTGCCAGCGTACAAAGCCTGGCGCGCCACAGCGGTGCGCTGCATGCCGCGCTGTTCGTCGACCAGGCGGGCGACATCAGCCTGTGCCGCGAGGATATCGGTCGGCACAACGCATTGGACAAGCTGATCGGCGGGTTGCGTAGGCAAGGTCGCGACGCACGGCAAGGCTTCGTAGTGGTCACCAGCCGCTGCAGCCTCGAGCTGATTCACAAGGCGGTGCGCAGTGAGTTCGCCACCCTGGTCAGCCTCTCGGCACCGACCAGTCTCACGGTGCGCTGGGCGCGCGAGCATCGGCTCAATCTGATCCACCTGCCGCATCACAGCGCGCCCCGGGTCTACAGCCCGACGTGCTAAGGATGCTCTCTCAGCGTTCTTGATGAGCCCGGCTCGTAGGGTGCGCCGCGCGCACCGATGCCCGGTTGTTGGTGGTGCGCACAGCGTACCCCACGGACTCGGTAGCCTCTCGGTCTCGCAAGGCTGGCTCGGCTGCGAAGCCGTCACAGCCCCTCGATCAGCGCCCGGTAATCCTCGACCGCAGCGAACTCTTCGGTGTCCTTGACGGCGGCCTGGCTGTCCGGCTGACGCACCGCGAGCAGGTGAGCGACGCCGTACTGCCGCGCGCTGCGCAGGATCGGCAGGCTGTCGTCGATAAACAGGCTGCGTGCCGGCTCGAAGGCAAAATCCTGCTGCAGGGCGAACCAGAATTGCTGGTTCTCCTTGGGGAAGCCGTAGTCGTGGGAGCTGATCAATCGGTCGAAGTAAGGCGCAAGCTCAATGCGTTCGAGCTTCAGCGACAGCGAATCGCGGTGTGCGTTGGTTATAAGCACGACTCGCTTGCCGGCCTTGCGCAAGGCGGCAAGAAAGGTATCGGCGTCGGGGCGCAGGGCGATCAGGTCGGCAACCTCGCGCTTGAGGTCGCGGATCGACAGCTTCAGTTCGCGGCTCCAGAAATCGGTGCAATACCAGTTGAGCTGGCCGGCGTGTTGCTGGAACAACGGCATCAGCTCCGCCTCAGCCAGCGCGCGGCTGACGCCATGGTGCTCGGCATAACGCTGCGGCAAGTGCTGCAGCCAGAAATGATTGTCGAAATGCAGATCGAGCAGGGTGCCGTCCATATCCAGCAGTACGGTATCGATCTCGGTCCAGGGCATCGGCGGCATGGCGGCTTCTTCGGTGAAAGGGCAGGCTGTCGCTATTCGCGCCCCTGCTGTCGCCGGCGCGCAATCTGCGACGGGGATAATCGCGAAAGCCGCGGTATGATAACCCGCTAAGCCACGCCACGAGGGTGCGCACAGTCGACGGCCAGTTGCCCATGCGCGTCGTCGCCCTCGTCAGCGCCTTCCAAGGAGCCGCCCGATGCGTCAAAAGCCCACCGTACTCGCTCGCGAAATCGTCGCCAGCAGCCGCCTGTTCCGCATCGAGGAGCTGCAGCTGCGCTTCAGCAATGGCGTCGAGCGAACCTACGAGCGCCTGGTTGGCAAAGGTGTTGGCTATGGCGCGGTAATGATCGTCGCCATGGCCGACGAGCAGCATGCCTTGTTGGTCGAGGAATATTGCGGCGGCACCGATGACTATCAGCTGTCGTTGCCCAAAGGGCTGATCGAGCCCGGCGAAGACGTACTCGAAGCCGCCAACCGCGAGCTCAAGGAGGAAGCCGGTTTCGGCGCGCGGCAACTGGAACACCTGGCCGAGCTGAGCCTGTCGCCGGGTTACATGAGCCAGAAGATTCAAGTGGTGCTGGCCCGTGACTTGTACCCGGAAAGCCTGCCGGGTGATGAACCCGAGCCGATGCGGGTGGACAAGGTCAACCTGAATGAGCTGTCGAGCCTGGTGCAGCATCCGCAGTTCAGTGAAGGACGGGCCCTGGCGGCGCTTTACCTGGCGCGTGATCTGCTCGGTCAGCGCAAAGAGCGGAGCCTATGAGCCCGGTAATCGTGAACCATCCGCTGATTCCTGCCGTGATCGAACTGGTTCGCCGGGCGGGCGCAGCGACACTGCCGCACTGGCGAGCCGATGTGGCTGTCAGCGAGAAAGCCGATGCGTCGCCCGTTACTGCCGCGGATATGGCGGCACACCACATCCTCAACGATGGCCTGGTCGCGCTCGATGCGAGCATCCCGGTGCTGTCCGAGGAGGCTGCGGATATTCCCCTGAGCGAACGCGCCCAATGGACACGCTGGTGGCTGGTCGATCCGCTCGATGGCACCAAGGAGTTCATCGCCGGTAGCGAGGAGTTCACCGTCAACGTCGCGCTGATCGAACATGGCCGAGTGGTGTTCGGCGTGGTTGGCATCCCGGCGAACGGCCGTTGCTACTACGGCGGCGCCGGGCTGGGTGCCTGGCGCGCCGAAGCCGCGGGAAATAGCGCGCCAATCAATGTGCGCCTGGCGCCTGAGCAGGCGTTTACCCTGGTCGCCAGCCGGCGTCATACGAGCCCGGCGCAGGAGCGCTTGCTGGAAGGCTTGCAGGAGCGTTTCGGCGACTTGCAACTGGTCAGCGTTGGCAGCTCGTTGAAGTTCTGTCAGCTCGCCGAAGGCAGCGCCGATTGTTATCCGCGCCTGGCGCCTACTTCGCAATGGGACACCGCCGCGGCCCAGGGTGTGCTGGAAGGGGCTGGCGGTGAAGTGCTGACACTCAAGGGCGAAGCGCTGGGGTACGAAGCGCGCGAATCCATGCTCAACCCGTCCTTTCTGGCCTTGCCAGCCGCCGCCGAATGGCGCGCCGAGTTGATCCGCCTGGCCCGCGCGCTGGATTGATCAAGGTGTCGCATGTGCCCTAGGGGGCGGCATGTGTACCGGCACCGACATAGTGCGCGCGGCGCACCCTACGGTATGAAGCCGTCAACTGTCCTCGCTGTCGTCCTCGTCGCCGCCGTCGATCTTCATGTCCAGTTCCTTGATCTTGCGGGTCAGGGTATTGCGGCCCCAGCCCAGCAGTAACGCCGCATCGCGTCGGCGCCCGGCGGTGTGCTTGAGGGCGGTCTCGATCATGATCCGTTCGAAGGCCGGAACCGCCGTATCGAGCAGGCTCGACTGACCGCGGGCCAGCGCCTGATCCGCCCATTGGCGCAAGGCTTGTTCCCAGTTGCTGACCGGCGCGTTGTCCTGGGGGCGGCTCAGCAGTTCCGGCGGCAGGTCGTCGACGTGCACTTCGCGGCCGGACGCCATTACGGTGATCCAGCGGCAGGTATTTTCCAGCTGGCGCACGTTGCCAGGCCACGGCAGGTTGCGCAGGTAGTCTTCGGTTTCACTTTTCAGCAGCTTGGGTTCGACGGCCAGCTCCAGCGCCGCGCGGCTGAGAAAATGGCGGGCGAGGGTCGGGATGTCTTCGCGCCGATCCGACAACCTGGGGATATGGATGCGGATCACGTTGAGGCGGTGGAACAGGTCCTCACGAAACTTGCCGGCCTGCACCAGGCTTTCCAGATTCTGGTGAGTCGCGGCGATGATGCGCACATCGACCTTCACTGGCGTGTGTCCGCCAACCCGGTAGAACTCGCCGTCGGCCAGTACGCGCAGCAGGCGTGTTTGCGTATCGGCGGGCATGTCGCCGATCTCATCGAGGAACAGCGTGCCGCCATCGGCCTGCTCGAAGCGGCCGCGACGCTGGTTGGCGGCGCCGGTAAAAGCACCTTTCTCATGGCCGAATAGCTCAGATTCCATCAAGTCTTTCGGAATCGCCGCCATGTTCAGCGCGATGAATGGCGAGGCGGCGCGCGGACTGTGGCGGTGCAGGGCGTGGGCGACCAGCTCCTTTCCGGTACCTGACTCGCCATTGATCAGTACGGTGATATTGGAATGCGAAAGGCGGCCGATGGCGCGAAACACCTCCTGCATGGCCGGGGCTTCGCCAATGATTTCGGGCGTATTGGCGAGCACTGTCGGCACAATCAGGCCTTGCTGCTCCTGGGCGTGCTGGTTGGCGCGCTTGACCAGGGACACAGCCTCATCCACATCGAACGGCTTGGGCAGGTATTCGAAGGCACCGCCCTGGTAGGACGCCACCGCACTGTCCAGGTCGGAGTGGGCGGTCATGATGATCACCGGCAGACGCGGGTGCAGCTCGCGAATCCGTGCGAGCAGCTCCAGACCACTGGAACCAGGCATGCGGATATCGGAAATGATCACGTCGGGTTGCTGGCGCACCAGTCGGCTGAGTACGCCGTCGGCGCTGTCGAAGCTCTGGGTGGTCATGCCCTCCTGTTGCAGGGCTTTTTCCAGCACCCAGCGGATGGAGCGGTCATCGTCGACGATCCAAACGGTTTCACTGCGACTCATGACGAGGTTACTCCTTGTTCCAGCGGCAGGAAGATCGAAAACACGGTGTGGCCTGGGTGGCTCTCGCATTCGATCAGGCCCTGGTGCTGACTGATGATGTTCTGGGTGATGGCCAGGCCGAGGCCTGTGCCGTCGGCACGCCCGCTGACCATGGGATAGAAGATGGTTTCCTGCAGCTCCGGCGGGATGCCGGGACCGTTGTCGAGAATTTCGATTCGGGTCACCAGACGATGGCGGCAATGGCCGATGGTGAACTGGCGTAGGGTGCGAGTGCGCAGGGTAATGCGGCCCAGGCGCAGTTCGTTCTGCCCGCCGATGGCCTGCATCGCATTGCGCACGATATTGAGCACCGCCTGGATCATTTGCTCGCGGTCGATCATCAGGTCCGGGATGCTCGGGTCGTAGTCACGCACCAGGGTGATGCTGCCCTGGCTTTCAGCCTCGACCAGACTGCCGACCCGCTCCAGTACCTCATGCACGTTGGTCAGGGCCAGCGACGGCAGCTTGTTCGAACCGAGCATGCGGTCGACCAGGTTACGCAGGCGATCCGCCTCTTCAATGATGACGTTGGTGTAGTCCTTGAGGCTTTCTTCCGGCAGCTCGCGGGCCAGCAACTGCGCCGCGCCGCGGATACCGCCCAGGGGATTCTTGATTTCGTGGGCCAGGCCGCGCACCAGCATCTTGGTGGTTTCCTGCTTGGACAGCTGCGCTTCTTCCTTGGTGATGCGCAGCAGCCGGTCGCGTGGATGGACTTCCAGCAGCAGCAGGGTTTCGCCGCGGCTGAGGATCGGCGTGACCGCGTAATCCACGGTCAGGGTCTGGCCGGTCACTGCGGTGAGCACCGCTTCGCGCTTGTTGAACGGGTGCGCCTCTTCGACCGCCTGGCGCAAGGCGCTCAGGGCTTCGGCCGATTCGGTGAACAACTCGCTGATAAATTGGCCATGGCTGCGCTGACCGCTGACGGCCAGCAGCATTTCTGCCGCCGGATTCATGTACTCGAGACGCAAGCCATCATTGAGCAGCAGGGTGGCTGTGGTCAGGTTGTCCAGGAGCAGGCGATGCAGTGCGTCGTTGATGATCATAGAGATGTCAGCAGACCCTTGGGCTCCAGCAGTGCAGCTGGAAAATGCAAGAAGCAAACCAAAGCCCCGAAAAGAAGCGTGTTTAGCTGAGGAATGCCGAGCGTTGGCTGCTTTACTGCGCAGCTGGGCGATGTAGCGCGACCCAAAACAGGGAGAGTATAGAAATGCCGGGCAAGAAGCGCACCGCTTTGGTGCGCTGCGCTGGATTAGATGAAGGGGACGAAGGGAATGTCTTTCTTTTCCGGTGGCTTGTCTTTCAGCGGGCATTCCGGACGCACGCCGTAGTCAGCTTTTTTGCAGGGCTTGACCATGCGCTTCTGCGCCAGGGAGATGCGAAGCATATGAAACGGCTGGCTGGGCGTGCGTTCCACGGTGCGGCCCTGGGCATCGACGATTTCCACTGCCAACTGATGGGTACCACGGTCGATGTTCTCCAGGGTGAAAACCGGGCTGCGGCCGGCTTCGCCGACTGCGGCGCCATCGAGCAGCAGACGGTAGCCATGCCCTGGATGCAGGGTAGGTTCGCTGTTGGCGGTAACAATCAGATTGCCGGCATTGTCGCGGATGGTCGCATCAGGGTTGGGTATCAGAATGCGCAGCATCTGGTAGGCAAGCGCCGGCGCAGCGGTGGGTGGCTCGACGTAGGCGGGCACACTGGCAGGCGCACCCATACCATTGGCGGGCGCCAGCTGCACCGTTTCGGCATCGCCCTGCTGTGGCTTGTCGGTGAAGACCCGATTACCCTCGGCATCTATATAGGTATACACCTGGGCAGCCGCAGGCAGGCTCAGGATCAGCAGGCAGAAAAGCAGAGTGCGCATGATTTAGGGCGCCGGTTTTGGTTTGGGTTTGGGGGGTGGCGGACGCAGCGCCGGGCTGCCGGTGTGCACCCGCTGCACGGTGAAGGTCTCGGTGGCGCTTTGCTGGATCGAGCGCTCGCCGCTCAACACCTCGACCGCCAGGCTGTGTTCGCCACGGTCGAGATTGACCAGTTGCAGCTGGGTGACATTGCTCGGTTGGCCATAGGGCTTGCCGTCGAGCAATAGGCGCAGACGATGGGCGCTGGCCAGGCGCGGCTGGATTTCGACGCCGACGGTAAAGGTACCGTTGTTCGCGCGTAGCGCCTCGTCGTCGGGAATGTTGGTCAGTCGCAGTACCTGGTAAGGCGGGGTCGTCTCGTCCGGCGCCTCGCTGCTTGTCGGCGCCGGGCTGGGTACCTGCATTTCGACAGTATTGGTTTGCGGCAGCTCGACGCTTTGCGCATCGGTGCCTTCCGGTGGCTGGTTGGTGAAGACGGTGTTGCCGTTGGCATCGGTGTATTTATAGATCTGCGCCGCCGCAGGGATCGCGAGGCTCAGCAGCAGGCAGGTGAGTAACAGGCGCATGGCCAATCTCCCGAGAATTGTGCCGTTAAGACTTGCACCGGCGGGCCTTTCTGGCAAGGGTGCTGATGTTGCTGCGTGGATTGGTGCACCAAACCGGGGTGACAGCGTCAGGTGGTTAGCCTCGGGCAAGCATGACACTGCTTGCAGCGGGCGCAATCGGTAGGGTGCGCTGTGCGCACCAGGCGTCTGTGGCGGCACCGGTGTTGGTGTTGATGTGGTGTTCATGTCGATGCGCACGGCCTGGGAGGCGCCCTGCGTACTCTGCGAATTAGTCCTGCAGCTGGGCGCCAATGCCTGAGCGCAACAGGGTGCGGCGACATAGCCAATATAAAAGGCCACCCGAAGGTGGCCTTTTATGCTGCTTACTGGCTTAGACGCTGTAGTACAGCTCGTATTCCAGTGGGTGTACGAAGGTACGGACCTTGATTTCTTCTTCGCTCTTCAGCTCGATGTAAGCATCGATGAAGTCGTCGGAGAACACGCCGCCCTTGGTCAGGAACGCGCGGCCCTTGTCCAGCTCTTCCAGGGCTTCTTTCAGGCTGCCGCACACTTGCGGGATCAGCTTGCCTTCTTCTGGCGGCAGGTCGTACAGGTTCTTGTCGGCAGCATCGCCGGGGTGGATCTTGTTCTGGATGCCGTCAATGCCGGCCATCAACAGCGCTGCGAAGGCCAGGTACGGGTTGGCAGCCGGATCCGGGAAGCGTGCTTCGATACGGCGGGCTTTCGGGCTGGAAACGTACGGAATACGGATCGAAGCCGAACGGTTGCGTGCCGAGTAGGCCAGCATCACTGGCGCTTCGAAACCTGGGACCAGACGCTTGTAGGAGTTGGTCGACGGGTTGGTGAAGCCGTTCAGTGCCTTGCCGTGCTTGATGATGCCGCCGATGAAGTACAGGGCGGTATCCGACAGGCCGGCATAGCCTTCGCCAGCGAAGGTGTTCTTGCCATCTTTGGAGATGGACATGTGCACGTGCATGCCCGAACCGTTGTCGCCGTACAGCGGCTTCGGCATAAAGGTCGCGGTTTTGCCGTAGGCATCGGCCACGTTGTGCACGCAATACTTCAGGGTCTGAACTTCGTCAGCCTTGGCAACCAGGGTGTTGAACTTCACACCGATTTCGTTCTGGCCAGCAGTCGCCACTTCGTGGTGATGCACTTCGATAACCAGGCCCATGTCTTCCATGGCGTTACACATGGCAGTACGGATTTCATGATCATGGTCGAATGGCGGAACCGGGAAGTAGCCACCTTTGACGCCCGGACGATGGCCCTTGTTGCCGCCCTCGACGTCCTGATCAGACATCCAGGAGCCTTGCTCGGAGTAGATCTTGAACATCGAACCAGAGATGTCGGATTTGAACTTCACTTCGTCGAAGATGAAGAACTCAGGCTCCGGGCCCACGAATACGGTGTCGCCAATGCCGGTCGACTTGAGGAATTCCTCAGCGCGGGCCGCGATGGAGCGCGGGTCGCGGTCGTAGCCCTGCATGGTGCTTGGCTCGATGATGTTGCAGACCAGAATCAGGGTCGGCTCTTCGGTGAACGGGTCCAGCACGGCGGTATCGTCAACCGGCATCAGGATCATGTCGGAGGCTTCGATGCCTTTCCAGCCATGAATGGAGGAGCCGTCGAACATCTTGCCGTGTTCGAAGAAGTCTTCGTCCAGAGCGTCACGGGCCGGCATGGTCACGTGATGCTGTTTGCCCTTGGTATCAGTGAAGCGCAGGTCAACCCACTTCACGTCGTGTTCTTTGATCAATTGAATCGACTTCGACATGCTGTCCTCCAGGTGGATGAGGCTCGAATGGTGAGCCCTCAATAATGCGGTGCAGCCCGGCGGCATAGTCCTCCAGGGCAACCTGCCTCACAAGAGAGCAAATTGCATGCCAGTGCCCCGCAATGGGGAAGCTGGCTGCAGCGCAGGGCTGGCGCGGGCCTGCTATGGGTCAGCAATAAATATTTGCACCATATTGGGTCGAGATATTTTCCTTGCGCACCAAAATGGGTCTCTCGTTCTGTGGTTGAGTATTTTTGATCAAAGCTTGAGCAATTTCCGCTATAATCCGCGCCCCTGTTTTTTGGCTGTCCTGGCGCCCCCTGTTTTCATGAAACTGATCGTTAAAGTCTTCCCGGAAATCACCATCAAAAGTCGGCCGGTGCGTAAGCACTTTATCCGGCAGCTGGCGAAGAACGTTCGTTCGGTTTTGCGTGAGTTCGATCCGCAGCTGCAGGTCAGCGGCGTGTGGGACAACCTTGAGGTCGAAACCCAGGTCAGCGAAGCGAAAACCCTCCAGGCGATGATCGAGCGCCTCAGCTGCACGCCAGGCATCACCCATTTCCTTCAGGTCGATGAATACCCGCTGGGCGATTTCGATGACGTGCTGGAGAAGTGCAAGCTGCATTTCGCCGATCAATTGCCCGGCAAGATCTTCGCCGTACGCTGCAAGCGTGCCGGCAAACACAGCTTCAGTTCCATGGATATCGAACGCTATGTCGGCAGCCAGCTGCGCCAGCAGTGCGGCGCGGCCGGCATCTCGCTGAAAGACCCGGACGTTGTGGTGCGCATGGAAATCCGCGACCAGCGCCTGTTCGTCATTCATCATCAGCACGAAGGCCTGGGCGGTTATCCACTCGGCTCGCTAGAGCAGACCCTGGTGTTGATGTCCGGCGGCTTCGATTCCACGGTTGCCGCCTATCAGATGATGCGCCGCGGCCTGGTCACCCACTTCTGCTTCTTTAATCTAGGCGGCCGCGCCCATGAGCTGGGGGTGATGGAAGTGGCGCATTACCTCTGGCAGAAGTTCGGCAGTTCCCAGCGCGTATTGTTTATCAGTGTGCCGTTCGAGGAAGTGCTCGGCGAGATTCTCGGCAAGGTCGACAACAGCCAGATGGGCGTGATCCTCAAGCGCATGATGCTGCGCGCCTCGACGCGTATGGCCGAGCAATTGCAGATCAATGCCCTGGTGACCGGCGAGGCGATTTCCCAGGTGTCGAGCCAGACCTTGCCGAACCTGTCGGTGATCGACTCGGCCACCGATATGCTGGTGCTACGCCCGCTGATCGCCAGCCACAAGCAGGACATCATCAATACGGCCACCCAGATCGGCACTGCGGAATTCGCCAAGCACATGCCGGAATACTGCGGGGTGATTTCGGTCAACCCGACCACCAAGGCCAAGAAGGACCGAATTGAGCATGAGGAGCGCCAGTTCGACATGGCCATCCTTGAGCGCGCGTTGGAGCGGGCGACCTTGCTGCCAATCGACAAGGTGATCGACGAACTGGGCAAGGACGTCAAGGTCGAAGAGCTCAGCGAGGCGCTCGCCAGCCATGTGGTGATCGATATCCGTCACCCCGACAGCGCCGAGGAGGAGCCCCTGCAGCTGCCCGGCGTCGAGGTGCAAGCGTTGCCGTTCTATGCCCTGAACAGCCGCTTCAAAGAGTTGGATGCCACCCGCCAATACCTGCTGTATTGCGACAAAGGCGTCATGAGTCGTCTGCATGCCCACCATTTGCTCAGCGAGGGGTATGCCAATGTGCGCGTTTATCGTCCGACATAAGACGCCCGGGTTGAATGGCGGCAGTATCCGCCATCGCCCTCCCGACCCACAGGCGGCGTAAGAGCCACCGCGCTGGTGCGCCGCCTGGCCGAATTCGCATTTAGTTAATATCCGCCGCCTAGACTAAGCGGCACACCGAATCCTCTGATCGAGATACACACGTGATCGAAAATCTACGCAACATCGCCATCATTGCCCACGTTGACCATGGTAAGACCACCCTGGTAGACAAACTCCTGCGCCAGTCCGGCACCCTTGAGCGCAACGAGCTCAACGATGAGCGCGTGATGGACAGCAACGACCAGGAAAAAGAGCGCGGCATTACCATTCTCGCGAAGAACACCGCGATCAACTGGAACGGCTACCACATCAACATCGTCGACACCCCCGGCCACGCCGACTTCGGCGGTGAAGTTGAGCGCGTGATGTCGATGGTTGACTCCGTACTGCTGCTGGTCGACGCCCAAGACGGCCCGATGCCGCAAACCCGCTTCGTGACCAAGAAGGCCTTCGAAGCCGGCCTGCGTCCGATCGTGGTGATCAACAAGGTCGACCGTCCGGGCGCGCGTCCAGACTGGGTTCTGGACCAGATCTTCGACCTGTTCGACAACCTCGGTGCTACCGAAGAACAGCTGGACTTCAAAGTCGTCTACGCCTCGGCCCTGAACGGCATTGCCGGTCTTGACCACACCGAGATGGCCGAAGACATGACCCCGCTGTACCAGTCCATCGTGGACAACGTGCCGTCCCCTAAGGTTGATATCGACGGTCCGTTCCAGATGCAAATTTCCGCACTGGACTACAACAGCTTCCTCGGCATCATCGGCGTTGGCCGTATCGCCCGTGGTCGCGTCAAGCCGAACACCCCGGTGGTCGCCATCGACGCCGAAGGCAAGAAGCGCAATGGTCGGATCCTCAAGCTGATGGGTCACCACGGCCTGCACCGCATCGACGTTGAAGAAGCCACCGCCGGTGACATCGTCTGCGTCAGTGGCATGGACCAGCTGTTCATCTCCGACACCCTGTGCGACATCAACCATGTCGAAGCGATGAAGCCGCTGACCGTCGACGAGCCGACCGTATCCATGACCTTCCAGGTCAACGATTCGCCGTTCTGTGGTAAGGAAGGCAAGTTCGTCACCAGCCGCAACATCAAGGAGCGTCTGGACAAGGAGCTGCTGTACAACGTGGCCCTGCGTGTCGAAGAAGGCGACAGCGCCGACAAGTTCAAGGTCTCAGGCCGCGGCGAGCTGCACCTCTCGGTACTGATCGAAACCATGCGTCGCGAAGGCTTCGAAATGGGCGTTGGCCGCCCGGAAGTGATCATCCGCGAAGTCAACGGCGTCAAGCAGGAGCCGTTCGAGAACGTCACCATCGACATTCCTGAGGACGCTCAAGGCAAGGTCATGGAAGAGATGGGCCTGCGTAAGGGCGACCTGAGCAACATGGTGCCGGATGGCAAGGGCCGTGTACGCCTTGAGTACAACATCCCGGCTCGCGGTCTGATCGGTTTCCGTAACCAGTTCCTGACCCTGACCAACGGTGCCGGCATCCTGACCTCGATCTTTGACCGTTACGACACCATGAAGTCCGGCACCATGTCCGGTCGTCAGAACGGCGTACTGGTGTCGGTCGAGACCGGCAAAGCCCTGACCTATTCCCTGGAAACCCTGCAGGCGCGCGGCAAGCTGTTCGTCGAGCACGGCCAGGAAATCTACAACGGTCAGATCGTCGGTCTAAACAGCCGCGACAACGACATGGGTGTGAACCCAACCAAAGGCAAGAAACTCGACAACATGCGTGCTTCCGGCAAGGACGAAACCATCGCCCTGGTTCCTCCGGTGAAGTTCACCCTGGAGCAGGCGCTGGAATTCATCCAGGACGATGAATTGTGCGAAGTCACGCCGAAGTCGATCCGTCTGCGCAAGAAGATCCTCGACGAAGGCGAACGTACCCGCGCCGCGAAGAAAGCCAAGAACTGATCTAGCTCTGGCTGACTAGAGGCCCCCGCCAACGCGAGTTGGCGGGGGCTTTTTATTGGCTGCTGATTATCCACCTCCGCCCGTGTCGGGGGCGTAAACCATCAGGCGTCATCGCTCGCGTTTGTCGCAGCGAATGAATTTGGTGTGCCTGTGAAGCGCCCGGCATTCGTCTGTATAAGTGCGCCCGATCCGCCCGATATACTGGCGCCTTGCCGCCTGCGCGAGGTCGCGGTGGCCGGGGCATAGCGCTTCTGCACAACGGTTATAGGGAATTACTGCATGCAATGGATTTTCATGCTGGTTGGCCTGGTCATCGGCGCCCTCGTGGGCGAGTCGGTAACCGGCGCCTTGTTGGGTGGCTTGCTCGGCCTGGCGTTCGCTCAGGCACTGAAGATCGCCGGGCTGGAAAAGCAGAACGCCGAACTGCTCGCGGAGTTGAAGGGCTTTGCCCAGCGCTTCGAGCAAGGCACTTCGGCGATCCATGAGCGCCTGCTCAAGGTCGAGCAGGGCGATTCAGCCCCCGAACCGGTCAGCCAGCCTGGGCCGCCCATAGTCGCGCAACGTCCAGCTGGCAACGACTCGGCTCCCGTCGACGAGCCGACCCTGAACTGGGAGTTGCCTGCCGAGCTGATCACCCCGGAACCTGCGTTCGCCATCGCCGCCGAACAGGCTCGTGCGCGCGAGTGGACGGCCGAGCCGGTCAGCGCCGAGAGCAGGCCCGCCACCCCCCGCAAACCTGCCAGGCCTTCGCTTATCGGGCGGGTGCTGCGCGCCGCCCAGAACTGGTTGTTTGGCGGCAATACCGTGTTGCGCATCGGTGTGGTGTTGCTGTTCCTCGGTCTGGCTTTTCTGCTGCGCTACGCCACCGAGGGCATGGTGGTGCCTGTGCAGTTGCGCTACGCCGGCGTCGCGGCCAGTGCGATTGCCTTGCTCGGCCTGGGGTGGTGGCTGCGGCGGCGCAACCCGAGCTATGGCTTGATGCTGCAAGGCGCCGGGATCGCCGTGATGTACCTGACGGTTTTCGCCGCGATGCGTTTGCACCCGCTGCTCGACCCGAAGATGGCGTTGGCGCTGCTGGTCGTGGTGACGGTCTGTTCGGCGATTCTCGCGGTGATGCAGAACGCTCTGGGTTTGGCGGCGGCCGCGGTACTGGGCGGATTCGCTGCGCCCATTTTGACCTCCACCGGCAGCGGCGACCATGTGGCGCTGTTTTCCTATTTCATCCTGCTCAACAGCGGCGTCTTCGCCATCGCCTGGTTCAAGGCCTGGCGCCTGCTCAACCTGATCGGCTTCATCTGCACGTTTGGCATTAGCTTCGCGTGGGGCATGCGCTCCTACACCCCGGAGCTGCTCTGGAGCAGTGAGCCGTTCCTGGTGCTGTTTTTCCTTATGTACGTGGCCATCGGCTTGCTCTTTGCCCGTCGCAAGCTACGCGAAGCGGCAGATGCGCCGAGCGAACGGGACGCCCTGCTGCGCTGGTCGGCGCGTCAGGGTGACTACGTTGACGGGACCATTCTGTTCGGCCCGCCCTTGGTGGGGTTTGGTCTGCAATACGCGCTGGTGCAGCACATCGAGTTCGCCGCCGCGTTCAGCGCATTGGCGCTGGGGTTGTTTTACATGGGCCTGGCAGTGGTGCTGGCCAAGCGCACCGGCGGCCGTGCGCTGCTGTTGGTGGAGACCTGCCTGGCATTGGGCGTGGTGTTCGGCACCCTGGCGATTCCGCTGGGGCTCGACGCGCGCTGGACCTCTGCCGCCTGGGCGGTGGAAGGCGCAGGCATCTTCTGGCTTGGGCTGCGTCAGCGACGTCCGCTCGCCCGGGGCTTCGCCTTGCTGTTGCAGGCTGGTGCGGCGCTGGCGTTCATTGGTGAAGTGCGCGATGGCGTCGACAGCCTTCTCGCAGGTCCGCCGCTTGGCGCACTGATGTTGGGCGCTGCGCTGTTGTTCAGCTTCTGGAACTTGCGACAAGCTGAGGCAGCTCACTGCTCGGCCTGGGAGCGTCGCGGCATGCCATTGCTGGCCTGCACGGGGCTGGGATTTCTGTACTTGATCGCGCCACTGTGTTTCAACGCCGAAGCCACGGCCATCAGCTGGGCGCTGGCGGGCCTGGCGACGTTGCTGGTGGGGCTGCGCCTGCAATCGCGCACCTTTCTGTTCACCTCCTTCGCGGTGCAACTGCTTGGCGGCGCCGTATTCCTGCTGCAGCTGGACGGCGCCTCCGGTCTCGGTAGCGGAGCCTTTGGCGCCGGCTGGCGTGGCTTGCTGAGTGCCTCGGTGATCGGCCTGGCGCTGATCGGCGGCATGTTGCTGGCGGCGCGGAACGAGCAGGTCAGCAGAGACCGCCGCTTGCTGCGTGCACTCTCGCTGGTGCTGTTGGTGGGGCTGCTGTTTATCAACTTCGCCGTGCTGTTTGTCCTGCCTTGGCAGAGCGCCAGTGCGGTCTGGGGCGGCAGTGGCTTGTTGATCATCTGGCTGAGCCTGCATGTGCGGCAGCGCGCCAGCTTTGTCTTCGGCCTGTTGCTGCAGGTATTCGGCGGGGCGTCGTTTCTGTTGGCGAGCCCCTTGCTGCTCGCGCAACTGGGCGGCGAGGGCCTGCGTCCGCTCGCCCACGCAGGGTTCTGGACGCCTGCCGTACTGGCTCTCGCTGCTCTGATCGGCGCCTGGCGCGTGCGGCAGGTCGCCCGCCGCGAACCGGACGGCGCGCTCCCGGCGCTCAGCCTGCAGCGCTTGTCGCAGTTGCTGGTGGTGTGGGGCGCGGCCTGGTGGGTGCTGGCTCTGGCCGGCGAAGTCCTGCGTTTCGTCATACCGGAGTTGCGTACTTCGGCGCTGTTGCTGGGCGCCGCGCTGAGCGTCGCGCTGTGGGGATTGCTCGCGGTGCGCCTGCAATGGTCGGCGATGGCGATGCTGTGCACGCTACTGGTACCCGCTGCGGTGGTGACGCTGCTGCACGCCTGGCAACCGACCTATCACCCGGCGGCGGATTTCGGCTGGCTCGCCTGGGGCATTCTGTTTGCCGTGCACCTGCTGTCGCTGCGGCGTCTCGAAGGGCTGCTGCCGGTGGGCGTGATCAGCGCCGTTCACGTATCGGGTTGCTGGTTGATCGTGGGCGTGCTGGCCCTCGAGTTGCGCTACCTGCTGTTCATGCTGTCCGAGCAATACAACGCCTGGCGCTGGCTGGGTTGGGCACTGTTGCCAAGCGTTTATCTGTTGCTGATGGCCGCACCGCGGCAATGGCCGTGGCCGGTGGCGGTGTATCCGCGCGAATACCGCGTGCTGGCCGCGGCGCCACTGGCGCTGTTGATGCTGGGCTGGTTCTGGCTGGCCAACATTGCCAGCGACGGTGCAGCCGAGCCGTTGCCTTATCTGCCACTGATAAATCCCCTGGAACTGGGCCTGTTGCTGGCGCTGCTCGCGGTCTACCAATGGTTGCGCAGTGGCTTGCCGCAGCTGGGCCTGGCGAATTGGGGCGGCGGCCAGGCGGCGCAGCTGGTGGCCGGAATTTCGCTGTTCGCATTGTTGACCGCGGCAGTGTTCCGCACCGCTCACCACTGGGGCGGCGTGCCCTATTACCTGGATCTGTTGCTGGCATCGATGCTGGTGCAGGCCGGTCTTTCCATCGTCTGGACCCTGATTGCCCTGCCGCTGATGATCGTCGGCCATCTTCGCGCGCGACGAGGTCTGTGGCTGGTGGGCGCCGCCTTGATCGGCGTGGTGGTGGCCAAGCTGTTTTTCGTCGAACTGGGCAACCAGGGCGGGCTGGAGCGCATCGTCTCGTTTATCGGGGTGGGCGTGTTGCTGTTGATCGTCGGTTATTTCGCGCCGTTGCCGCCGAAGCGGTCGGTCGCCGATACGGAGCAGGTACAGGTATGAATGCGGTACTACGGAAAGTGTCCCTGGCCATGCTGGTGTGGGTTGCCGGCACGACCATAGCCACAGCTGGCGCGCAGGAGCAGGCGAGCGACTATGCGGTTCGTGCACCGCTTACCCTCAGTGGTGAAGGGCCCTGGTACCGCCTGGCGTTGCCGATGGACGTGCACCTGGCGGCGCGCTACGCCGATCTGCGTGATCTGCGGGTGTTCAACGGCGAAGGCCAGGCGCAGGCCTATGCCCTGGTCCACGGCAGTGCCCGGCCACGCGAGACGCCTACCGAAACGGCGGTGAAGTGGTTCCCGCTGCAGGGGCCGCGCGATGCCGAGCAGGCACTTGGCATACGGGTACAGCGCAGCACCGCTGGCACGCTGATCGAAGTGGTGCCTGAGAGCACGCCAGTTGGCGCTCAACAAGAACTGCGGGGTTGGCTGCTGGATACCAGCGCCGTCACCGCACCCTTGCACGCGCTGATTCTTGACTGGAGCAGCGAGCGCGAGGGCTTCCAGCGGTTTTCCATCGAGGCCAGCGACGATCTGCAGCAATGGCGCACCTGGGGTGAGGGGCAGATCGCCCGCTTGTCGTTTGCCGATGAGCGGATTGATCAGCGCAAGATCGACTTGCCGCGGCAGACCGCCCGTTACCTGCGTTTGCTGTGGCTGGGAGATCAACAGGCGCCACAGCTGGTCTCTGCGCATGTGCTCAGCGCCAGCGGCGACCTGCTGCCCGAGCCTCTGACCTGGTCGGCGGAGCTGACGCCCAGCAGCGTCAAAGCCGCCGAATACACCTGGGTTCTGCCATCCGCGCTGCCGTTGCAGCGCATCCAAGTCGGCTTGACCGAGGCTAACAGCCTGGCGCCCGTCAGCGTTGTCGGGCGGCGTGACGGCGAGGTGCAATGGCAACCACTGGCGCGCGGCCTGCTTTATCGTTTGCCGCAGAATGGCAAGGACGTCCTGCATAACGAGCTGGAGCTGTACGGTGCACCCGTGCGCCAGTTGCGACTGTTGGTGGATGAACGCGGCGGTGGTCTGGGGGCGTCGCCGACCATCCGCATCGGCATTCGCTCGACCGAGCTGGTGTTCCTGGCCAGGGGCACACCGCCCTATACCCTGGCGATCGGCAATGCCGCAGGCAAAGCGGCCGATCTGCCGCTGAGCACGCTGATTCCTGGATACGATGAGCCGCGCCTGGCCACGTTAGGCTTGGCGACCGCAGCGTCTGCGCCAACCGGCGAAGTAGCTGCGGCTGTCGAGCAGCAGGGCGCATTCGACTGGAAGCGTTTGGGACTCTGGGGCGTGCTGCTCGCCGGGGTCGGCCTGTTGGCGCTGATGGCGATCAGTCTGCTGCGGGCCAAGCCCGAAGACCGCTAAGCCGGCGCTCATACGCCGTTGGGCCGAGGCGCTCGGCCCAGGTGGCATTCAGGTTTTTGGCTTGTAGGCGCAGTAGCCGGGGCGCGGGCCGATCTTCGGATGGTTGCGACAGGTGTCGGGGCGCTTGTCGTAAATGGTGCACAGGCGCGTCTTGCGATCCAGATAGAGGCAGTCGTTATTACTCATGCGGATGAGGGTGAAGATCCCCGATTTCTGGTTGAAGCGTTCGACGATGCCGTCCTTCTGCAGGCGCTTGGCAATGTTCTTGGGCGGCTCGTCGCGCTCGAACTCGTCCACCACGCCAATCCTGATCAGGTCTTTGAGGCGCACTTCCACCGGCAGCGTGCAGCAACTGGATATACAGCTGTGGCACATATCAGCGGTGTATTTCGCCCAGGTGTCCAGGCGGTCGATTTCTGCGGCGGCGATCAGGTTGTTTTTCATCAGGTTCGGCATGGATGGTTAAGCGGCGGAGGATGATAGCGGCGCTGGTGAATTTGTGAACAAACTTCTGCTGGCTGGTCGGCTTTTCATAGGCGTGCGCTACAACCGTAAGACTGACCAGCGAAGAATTGCGCCGTTTGATTCACCCAAACGGGTGACTCTGCGCAGCGGGTGGTGCATTGGTTCACAAATCTAATTACATTCAGCGTTAGTACAGTCCAATAAAAATAATCAGGGGTATCCCGTGAAACGTCTTCTAACTCCACTAGCGGCGGCGTGCCTGCTTGCATCAGTTTCTTCAATAACCCTGGCGGCGCCTTACTCTGGTCTGGTTGTCTTCGGCGACAGCCTCAGCGATGCCGGTCAATTTGCTGATCCGGATGGTCCACCTGGTGCAACGCGTCGTTTCACCAACCGAGTTGGGCCGACTTATCAGCCAGGCAGCGGCGAAATTTTCGGGTCTACTTCACCGATGCTGTTGGGTGAGCAACTGGGTTTGGGGCCGCAAACGCCTTCAGATTCCGAAGTTGCTGGTGTTGATGAGGGTTCCAACTGGGCTGTTGGTGGTTTTCGGACCGACCAGATTCTCGACTCGATCACTGCGCCGGGCGGTTTCTTGGCCGATCTGAGCAGCCGTGGGCAGACGCTCGATTCCAACACGCTGTTCTACGTGAACGGTGGCGGTAACGATTTCTTGCAAGGCACCATTTTTACCGACGGTGCAGCCGTTTCCGCAGGACGTCTGGCTGATGGTGTAGCGGCTCTGCAAGGTGCAGGCGCGCGCTATATCGTTGTGTCACTACTTCCTGACGTAGGTCGCACTCCGGCAATTTCCGGTACCGGCTTGGCCCCGGCCATTTCTCAGATTGGCAGTGAATTCAATGTCGAACTGATTCGTAGACTAGAGGGGATCGACGCCCAGATCATTCCCCTTAATGTGCCAGCGCTTTTCAGTGAAGTGCTTGAAAATGCAGAATTTTTAGGTTTTGACGCGACCCAGGATTTGATCGGAACCTGTTTCGACGGGTGCGCCAACGAAAACGCTACGTGGGGTATCAACAGTGCGACGCCCGACCCAACCAAGCTGTTGTTTAACGATAGCGTCCATCCGACAACTGCCGTGCAGCAAATCTTTGCTGATTACACCTACTCGCTACTGGCCGCTCCCTGGGAGCTGAGTTTGCTGCCGGAAATGGCGCACGGCACCCTGCGTTCGCATCAAGACCAACTGCGTGCGCAGCTTCTGGGAGATTGGGAAGCCTGGCAACCAGTTGGCCAGTGGCGGTCGATGGTGTCCGCTTCCGGACAGCGTCTCGACTTCGACTCGCAAGACGCCTCCGCAGATGCCGATGGCGACGGTTACAGCCTTAACGTCGGTAGCAGTTATCGGATCGACGAGGCCTGGCGCGTAGGTGTATCGCTCGGCCTATACGAGCAGGAGCTGGAAGCTGGCAATGCCGATTCGGATTACGACATGCGCAGCTACCTGGGCACCGCATTTGCCCAATATCAGCAGAATCGCTGGTGGGCGGACCTTTCAGCCAGTGCCGGCTACCTCGACTATCGGGATCTGCAGCGTAATTTCAGCCTCGGTATTGTCGATGTGGGTCAGGAAGGGGACAGCGAAGGTCAACTTTGGGCATTGAGCGGCCGGGTCGGTTACGACATCGCCCAGCCAGGTAGTGAATGGCATCTGAGCCCGTTTATCAGTGCTGACTACGCGCGAGTCGAAGTCGATGGTTATTCGGAATCGAGCTCAAGTGCTACGGCGCTTACCTTCGGTGATCAGGAACGTACCTCCAAGCGCCTTGGCATTGGTTTGCAGGGGCGCTGGGCGGTTACGGCGAATACCCAGCTCTTTGCGGAAATCGCTCGCGAAAAAGAGTTCGAGGATGACAGCAGTGAGGTTGATATGGCCCTCAACAGCTTGCCGAGCCTCGACTTCACGTTGCAGGGTTATCAACCCGATGATCGTCTGGATCGAGCCAGCCTTGGCGTCCGCCAGCAGCTGACAAGCGACCTGGCCCTCAGTGGTGCCTACAGCTTGCGCCGAGGTGAAGATGATCAGCAGCAGGGCATCAGCTTGTCCTTGAGCCTGGACTGGTAATACCGATGGGCGGCGGCAAGAGGCGCCGCCGCCCATAAAGGTTTAGACTGCGCGCGATTTCTTTCCTTCCCGGAGCCTTCTATGTCGCGCGTTACCCTGAGTCGCTACCTCATTGAGCAGACCCGCAGTCATAACACCCCCGCCGATTTGCGTTTTCTTATCGAAGTAGTAGCGCGGGCCTGCAAGGCCATTAGTCATCAGGTATCCAAAGGTGCGCTGGGCGGCGTGCTGGGCAGTATGGAAACCGAGAACGTGCAGGGTGAAGTGCAGAAGAAACTGGATGTGTTGTCCAACGAGATTCTTCTTGAAGCCAACGAATGGGGCGGCCACCTGGCGGGCATGGCGTCCGAGGAAATGGACAAGGCCTATCAGATTCCAGGTCGCTACCCGAAAGGCGCCTATCTGCTGGTATTTGACCCGCTGGACGGCTCCTCCAATATCGATGTGAACGTTTCGGTCGGCACCATCTTTTCGGTGCTGCGTTGCCCGGACCGCAATGGCGATTGCGGCGACCTCGGCGAGGAAGCGTTCCTGCAGCCGGGCACTGAGCAGGTGTGTGCCGGTTACGCGATCTACGGCCCGCAAACCATGCTGCTGCTGACGCTGGGCAATGGCGTCAAGGGTTTTACCCTGGACCGCGAGCTGGGTAGCTTCGTGATGACTCACGACAACATCAAAGTGCCGGAAACCACCCAGGAATTCGCCATCAACATGTCCAATCAGCGTCACTGGGAAGCCCCTGTGAAGCGCTATGTGGATGAGCTGCTGGCCGGTAAAAGCGGGCCGCTGGAAAAGAACTACAACATGCGCTGGGTTGCGGCGATGGTGGCCGATGTACACCGTATCCTGACTCGTGGCGGCCTGTTCATGTACCCGCGTGACAGCCGCGAGCCTGAGAAGCCAGGCAAGCTGCGTCTGATGTATGAGGCCAACCCGATGGCGTTCATCGTCGAGCAGGCGGGCGGTGCAGCCACCAACGGCCAGCAGCGCATCCTCGATATCCAGCCGACCTCGTTGCACCAGCGTGTCGCCGTGTTCCTCGGTTCTAAAGAGGAAGTCGAGCGCGTCACCGCGTATCACCAGGAGTAGTCGCAATGGCGTGGCAGGCGTTGCTCGATTGGTGGTTCGGCCCCATCACAACGGCTGCCGAAGTCGCTGCGGCGCGCAGTTCGCTGTGGTTCGGCAAGCAGGATGCGCAGGATGCCGACGCGCGTACGCGCTTTGCCGAATCGGTCGAGCAGGCCCTGGCGGGTGAGCTCAAGCACTGGCGCGAGCAGCCCGACGGCTGGCTCGCTGAAGTGTTGCTGCTCGACCAATTGCCGCGGATGATTTTCCGCGACACGCCTCGCGCGTTTTCGGGTGATGGTCGGGCACTCGAAGTGGTGGTCGAGGGCATGAACAGGGGACTGGACACCCAGCTGGAGCCGATCCAGCGGGTGTTCATCTACCTTGTCCTCGAACATGCCGAAGACCTCGCCAGGCAACGCCAGGCTGTCGAATGTTTTACCCGGTTGCGTGACTGTGTGCCGGCGTCCGAGCGGCAGTTATTCAACGACTACCTGGATTTTGCCAACCGCCATTTGCAGGTGATTGCCCGGTTCGGGCGCTTTCCTCACCGCAATGCCATCTTGGGGAGGCCGTCGAGTCAGGCCGAGGCGTTGTTTCTGACACAGCCTGGCTCGCACTTCTGATCGCCGAACATGCTGCGCCTGTGCCAAGCTCAGCCAACAAGACCTTCAATCCGGAGTACTTCATGTCGCTGCGTAATCTTGTATTACTGAGTGCCTGTCTGCTGCTTGCTGCGTGCAGCAAGGTCAATCAGGAAAACTATTCGAAGATCAAAGCCGGCATGCCCAAGGCTGAAGTCGAGAGCCTGCTGGGCAAGCCCCGCGAGTGTGCGGGGGCGATAGGCCTGACCAGTTGCACCTGGGGCGACGAGACGGCTTTTATCAGCGTGCAGTTCGCAGGTGACAACGTCATGATGTTTTCCGGCCAGGGCTTGAAATGACGCGTCTACGCAACGGCGTCAGCTTGCTCGCGCTGACGTTGGCACTGGTGGCGTGCACAGGCTCGTCGAACCAGGGTGAACCACCGAGCACGGCCGGTGATGTGGATCTGCAGCGCTATCAGGGCACCTGGTACGAGTTGGCGCGCTTGCCGATGTTTTTCCAGCGCAAGTGCAAACAGTCCGAAGCTCATTACCAGTTGCAAGCCGATGGCACCATGGCTGTTACCAATCGCTGCCGCACTGCGGACGGCGAGACCATCGAGGCGCGTGGCCAGGCCAGCGCTCAGGTCGAAGGGCGCACCGACAAGCTCTGGGTTCGCTTCGACAACTGGTTCAGCAAGTTGCTGCCCGACGTTGCCAGGGGCGAGTATTGGGTGCTTTACCTCGATTCTGATTATCGGACCGCACTGGTAGGGCACCCCAATCGCGAGTACCTGTGGCTGCTCTCGCGTCAGGCGCAGGTGCCCGAAGTGACCCAGGCGCTAATGCTTGAGCAAGCCAGGCTGCGGGGTTACGACACCGCCGAGTTGATCTGGCGCGCCGCGGACGACGAAATGCCCGCGAAGCCTTAGGGCTTTCGGTTGCTCTGCAGTTTGATATGGATCAGCGTGTCGTTTTTGGCGTGTTCGAACCGGCAGCTCGCCGGTGTTGGTTTGCCCCTGGCCAGCACCGGATTGCCTGAAAAGCCGACCGGCTCCTGGGGGATGCCTCGCCGGCTGAGGTCCAGCCGGCCATTGCCATTGCGGTCCTGATAGACCTGGATGGCATAGCCGCCCGGCGCTACATCGGACAGCCGCGCAACGCCGTCCGTGAGCGTGGCTTGGCGAAGCGGAGTTGTTGGCCAATCCTGCGAGTCGCCTTGCATCAACGCCACATACACGGTGCCACTGGCCTGATCGGCATCGATATTGACCAAAATGTCGCCCGCATGTGTCGAGGAGCAGACCAACAGCAGCATAAACAGTGGGCTGTAGCCGATCCTTGTTACGGTTTGGCGAAGACGCTGTGGCATAATTCGGTCATTTTTTGGCGGGTAGTTGCTAGGAATGCGACAGGTACTGGTGGTCCATTATTCACAAACCGGCCAGCTCGATCGGCTGATGCAGTCGGTGTGCGCGCCATTATTGCAGCAGACGGCGATTCAGGTGGATTTCCTTAACCTCCAGCCTGCACAACCTTATCCGTTTCCCTGGCCGTTTCTCGGTTTTTTCCGGATATTCCCCGAGACCGTGTTGATGCGCCCGCAGCCCTTGCGGCCGATGGCGGTCGATGCGGACAAGCGCTACGACCTTGTGATTCTGGCGTATCAGGTTTGGTTCCTCGCGCCGTCGCAACCGATGACCAGTTTCCTCGCCTCGCCCCAAGCCGCCAGGTTGCTCAAAGGTACGCCCGTGGTGACCTTGATCGGCTGTCGCAATATGTGGCTGATGGCCCAGGAGAAGGTCAAGCAACGCCTGACCGAACTCGGCGCCCGACTGGTGGACAACATCGCCCTGACCGACGCCTGTGGCACCGCCGCGAGCTTTCTGGCGACGCCCCTGTGGATGTTCACCGGGCGGCAGAAACCTTACGGCTGGGTACCGCGCGCCGGCATCGACGAGGCGGAGATTGCCGCCGCCCGCCGTTTCGGCGACGCCATGGCGCTGCGCCTGACTGCCGACGAATCACCGATTGAACAGCCCATGCTCAAGGGCCTGGGCGCTGTGCGTATCGATGAGGCGTTGATTGGCAGCGAGACGGTCGGCAATCGCAGCTTCCAGCTGTGGAGTCGTTTGCTCGCGGCGCTGGGCCCACAGCAGAGCCGTCGTCGCGCTGCCGGGCTGGTGCTCTATATCGTTTTTCTGTTGTGCCTGATCGTCACCGTCGTGCCGCTCAGCAGCCTGTTGAAAAAGTTGCTGGCGCCGCTGTTCAAAGCGCGCATGCAACAGAAGAAGGCCTACTTTGCCGGCCCGTCCGGCGAGTGAAGTGACCCGAGGAACTCCCGTGGTACTACCTGTATTCATCAATCGCATCAGCGCGTTCCTGCCCCACGAACCGGTCAGCAACGAGCAGATGGAAGCCCGCCTTGGTCTGGTCGGCGGCAAGCCTTCGCGGGCGCGCAGCCTGGTATTGCGGCGCAACGGCATCCAGCAGCGCCACTACGCGATCGATCCACAGACGGGTGCACCGAGCATGAGCAATGCCCAGCTCAGTGCCGCGGCGGTGCGCGGCCTTTTAGGTCCCGGCTTCGACATGCACAACCTCGATTGCCTGGTCGCCAGTACCTCCTCGCCGGATCAGGTCATGCCCAACCACGCCGTGATGGTGCAGGGGGAGTTGGGCAACCCGCCATGCGAGGTGGTATCCACTGCGGGCATCTGCCTGTGCGGGATGACCGCCTTGAAATACGCCTGGATGAGCATTGCCAGCGGCGAGAGTCAAAATGCCGTGGCGTGCGGTTCCGAACTTGCGTCCAGCCTGATGCTCGCGCACAACTTCAACGATGAGTACGAGAGCCGGGTCGAGCAGTTGCACAGCCAGCCGGAAATCGCCTTCGAGAAGGATTTTCTGCGCTGGATGCTCTCCGATGGCGCGGGCGCCGTCTGGCTGCAGGCTGAGCCGAATACGCACGGCCTGAGCCTGCGCATCGACTGGATCGACATCCTCTCGTTTGCCGATCAGATGCCGCCTTGCATGTATGCCGGCGCCGACATGCAGAACGGGCGTCTGACCGGCTGGAGCCGCTTCGATGGCGAGGCGCGCAACAGCCGCTCGGTGATGGCAATCAAGCAGGACGTTAAACTGCTCAACGACAATATCGTCAAATACACCGTGGAGCAGACGCTGCAGCGGATCATGGCGCGGCGCCCGTTGCACGTCGACGCCATCGATCACTTCCTGCCGCACTATTCCTCCGAATACTTCCGTGAGCGCCTGGCGGCCGGTCTGGCCAATGTCGGTTTGTCGATTCCACAGGAGCGCTGGTTCACCAACCTGACCAGCAAGGGCAACACCGGCGCCGCCTCGATTTTCATCATGCTTGAGGAATTGTTCAGCAGCGGCCGCCTGCGCGCTGGCGAGCGGATGCTTTGTTACGTTCCTGAAAGCGGGCGCTTTTCCAGCGCCTTTATGCACCTGACGGTGGTTGGCAATGAAGCTTGATGACGTGCCTCAGGATCACAGTTCAACCTACGGTGGCCACTGCAAGCTGGTGTATGCCGTCGACGCCAGCGGCCACTATCAGGGCGCGCAGAGCGACGGCTGGGCGCCTGAGGCGTATGCCACGCAACTGGCGGTAGCCGAGTTGCAGGCGCAGGAGGCGGAGGCGCTCGCCGCCTGGCAGCGTGGCGAGCAGTCGCCGCTGAAGTGCCTGATGTACCGCTATCGGCTCGACGAACCGGCACTCGCGCAAATCACCGGGTTATGGCAATGGCGCATCCGCCGGCATTTCCGGCCCGCCATCTATCGACGCCTGTCGGCCGCGATCCTGGCGCGCTACGCGGAGGCGTTTGGCCTGCCGGTCGAGCAACTGCTTACTTATCAGAAGGACATGGCATGAGCCGTTTCGAGCACCGCCAGAGCGCCCACTGCGAGAGCGGGGTGATGGCCAGCCTGCTGACACACGCCGGCCTGCCGATGAGCGAGCCGATGGCGTTCGGCCTAGCCTCGGGCCTGGCGTTTGCCTATCTGCCGATCGTCAAGCTCAGCGGCATGCCGCTGATTGCCTATCGCATGCCGCCCAGGCATCTGATCAAGACCCTCAGCAAACGCCTCGGCGCACGCCTGCACACGCGTACCTTCGGCGATCCTGAACAGGGCCGTCGCGAGCTAGATGCGGCGCTGGACGCAGGGCGGCTGGCCGGCTTGCAGAGCTCGGTGTTCTGGTTGCCGTATTTCCCGCCGGAGATGCGCTTTCACTTCAATGCGCACAACCTGCTGGCTTACGGCCGTGAAGGCAATGAATACCTGATCAGCGACCCGGTGTTCGAAGAGCCCGTGCGCTGCGCCGCCGAAGACCTGCAGAAAGCCCGTTTCGCCAAGGGTGCGCTGGCCGCCAAGGGGCTGATGTACTGGCTCGACGATGTACCACTGGAGCAGGACTGGGCCAAGTTGATTCGCCAGAGCGTGCTGTCCACCACGCGTATTCTCGACGGTATGCCGCTGCCATGGATCGGCATCCGCGGTATCCAGCACCTGGCCAGGCAGATTGAAAAACTCGATCCGGCGCAGGCCAAGTACAACGCCTTGTACCTGACCCACATCGTGCGCATGCAGGAAGAAATCGGCACCGGCGGCGCGGGCTTTCGCTTTATGTATGCGAGCTTTTTGCAGGAAGCCGGGCAGAAGCTTGGCGAGTCCGCGCTGCAACAAGCGTCAGTGCAGTTGACCGCTATCGGCGACAACTGGCGGCAATTTGCCTCGGCGTGTGTGCGCGCCAGCCGCAACAAGGGCGAGGCGCCGGACTTCCGCCCGATCGCCGAAATGCTGCGCGGCATTGCCGGGCAGGAGCGGGTATTGATGAAAGAGCTGGGCGCCTGGGCCAAGCACAGGGGCTGAGGTAGGTCACCGGAGTCGTAGGGTGCGCCATGCGCACCTCAAGCTCCGTGCGGTGCGATCAGGTGCGCACGGCCTGGGCGGCGCCGCGCACCCTACAGGTCGAGGCGCTGCACCTCGATGCCGGTCGTCAGCGCGGCGAAGCCCGCGGCTGGCGCGCCAGGCTCATCGCCTTCCAGCAGCACGGCCTGTACGCAGAAATCCACGCGCTCATCGCACAGCAGCAGTAGAGCCTGGCCGATCAGCGCGTCCTGCAGGTCCAGCGCAGCAAGGCTCAGCAGCTGCGGCCAGACGTTGGCACCAGCGCCGATAAACAGGTTCGGCCCTTCGAGGCCGAGTTGCTGGGCCACATGAAAGCCCGCCGCGTTGCTGACGCTGTTGACGAACTCGAACGGCTTGGGTTGTTTGTGCTGCACGCACACATCGTCCAGCAGCGCGCCCATGGTCGGCCGCGCCGGGTGGCGCGCGGCGAGGTACAGGCCGCAGTCGCTGCGCACCTGACTCTTCAGCACGGCGGCGGCGAGCAGCGCTTGCAGGATCAAGCGGTCGACTCGCCGCGGCGGGCAGTCGAGCCACTGACCCAGGGCCGTCTTCAACTGCTTGTCGCTGGTGGTGGCCAGCCCGCGAATTTCACTGGCGGCAATGACCTTCATGGGTACGTCTCCGGCGAGCAGGCTTGCAGCACCAGGCTGGCATTGTTGCCGCCAAAGCCGAAATAGTTGGCCAGCAGCACGTCGTCGGGGTCGCCAAAGGGTTCGGCGGTCAGCGGCAGCATGGCTTCGTCGGCGTAGTCGCAGCCCGGCAGCTGGCCATGACGCAGGGCTTCGACCAGCAGCAAGGTTTCGCTTAGCCCGCAGGCGCCCAGGGTGTGGCCGAGCCAGGGCTTGAGTACGCACAGCGCCGGCAGGGCGTTGCCGTAGAGGCGGCGCATGCCATTGCTTTCGGCGTGGTCATTGGCGCTGGTCGCGGTGCCGTGCAGCTTGACCAGCCTGACCTCAGCGGGCGACCGGTTGGCGCTGCGCAACGCGCGCTGCATCACCCAGTCGATATGGCTGCCGTCCTCGCGGGTGGTCGTCAGGCTGTTGGTATCACAGGCACTGAAGCCGCCGAGCAGCCGCGCCAGAGGCGCATGACCGGGTTCTAGGCCGAGCAGGGCGCAGGCATACACTTCGCCCAGGATCAGGCCGTCGCGCGCCGGATGGAACGGCCGGTACTGCCCGCTGCGGCTGGTCAGGTCGAGGGCGCCGAAGCCTTGCATGGCCAGCGCGCTGGGTGTTTCGAAGGCGAGCACCAGCGCGCGTTTGCGTTGCCCGGCGGCGATCAGGCGCGCGCCATACAGCAAGCCGTTGGCGGCGCTGGTGCAGGCGGTATTGAGGGTAAAGGCGTCGGCGAAGCCCCAGCGCTGGCGCAATTGATCGGCTAGCAGGTCGAGAGGGGTGGAGTGCTCATGGCGAAAACCCTGTTCAGCGCTGACCTGGGCCTCCAATGCCTGGATGTCCAGGCCGGTGCTGGCAATGATCAGCAGGCAGTCGTCCCGCGCTAGCGCAGCATCGCCCAGGGTATCGCGCAGCAGCTGGTCGAGACGTTGATCGAGAGACTCGGCGCTGGCGGCGACGCTCAGATAGGGGCGCGGCTGCTGCACTTCATGCAACAGAAATTGCCCAGCCTGGGGACGCTCACCACGACCCAGTGCCTGGACGGCGCTGCTCAGGTCGGCGCCGAGGGCGCTGCGCATTTCGCCGCGTTGCAGGTAAACCGGGGTCACGAGTGCTGCCGGATGTAGGCGGCAATACTGGCGATGGTGTTCAGGATGCGGCGGCCGTCTTTCGCGCCTTCGATGCGCACCCCGTAGGTCTGCTGCAGGGCCAGCGAGACCTGCAGTGCATCCAGGCTATCCATCTGGATACGGCTCTGGCGGCCGAACAGCGGTTCATCGTCGGTGATGCTTTGCCAATCGATATCGTCTTCTTTGTCGCACTCGCGGATCAGCAATTGCTTGAGTTGTTGTTCTAGTAGTGAGTGGTCCATTGCGTTTGCTGTACTCGTCGTTTGAACAGAAGCAGCCCGCCGGTGCCCAGCAATGCGGCGAACAGCAGCAAGCGGGCGCAATAGGGCGCGATATCAGCCAGCGAGCCTTGGCCCACCAGCAGGGTGAGAAAGGCGTCCAGCGCCCAGCTCATGGGTGACAGCTCGGCGAGCTGGCGCATCGCTTCGGGCATCACGCTCTTCGGCACCATGATGCCGCCGATGGCCGCAAGGATGATATTGATCCCGCCACCAAGCAACAACGCCTGCTCGCTGCTGCGCGCCACGGCTGCCAGTAACAGGCCCAGGCAGCAGGTGGCGAGGCTCAGGCTGAGCGCCAGCAGTGCATAGGCGAATGGGCTGCCGGGCAGGCTCAGTGCGGGCAAGCCAAGGGCCGGCAGGCCGAAGACGCCGAGGGCCAGCAGCAGGGCGAATTGCAGCAGATTGATCGCCAGGTACGGCAGCAACTTGCTGATCACCAGGCTGCTCAGGCTCAGGCCCATGGCGCGGAACCGCAACAGCGTGCCGCTCTGCTGCTCAAGCTGAAACCCTGCGGCCATCGGCAGCATGACGAAGAACATGCCGAAAATCAGCCAGGCCGGCACGCTCAACTGGCTGGCGTTGGCCTTGCCGCTCAGATCGCCGCTGGCGAGCAGTTCGTGTTCATCGCTTTGACTCTGGGTGCGCTGTTGCGCCAGTTGCAGGCGCTCTTCGAGCGGCGTCAGTGGATCGACCACGCCGCTGTCCTCCAGATAAGCGAGTAAGCGGGTCTGCGCCAGGGCGATGGTGACGGCGCTGCGCAGGCGCTGGCGGGTCAAGTTGTCGGTCTGCGCCGGAAAGCTCAGACGAGGTCCCCGGTGCGGGTTGTCGAGCAAGGTGGCGGCGAAGTCATCCGCCAGGCCGATGCGTGGCAATGCCCGATCACTGTCATCCAGCAATGTGCTGCCGATCAGCTGGGCCTGCAGCGCGTCGCGAAACACCGCGCTGGAGTCGCTGGGCTGCGGCACCTCGAGTACCAGCTGCAGCGGCGGCGGCTGGTCCTGCAGGTAGCTGGACATGGCGCCGGCCATCAGCAGCAGGAACAGTGCCGGCATCAGAAACAGCACCGCCAGGGCATGGTAGTCGCGCACCAGCAGCAGGCATTCCTTGCGCATCAACGCTTGCAGCCTCATAGCTGGCCCCCGTTGAGGCGCAGGTAAAGCTGCTCCAGTGACGGACGGCCAAAGCGCAGCAGGCATGGCAGCCTGTCCTGGGCCTGGATGAAGGCCACGACTTCCAGCAATTGTGCGCCGTTCAGCTCGGCGACACGCAGGCCGCGGGGCAAGGTCTCGGCTTGCAGCTGCAGGCGCACCAGCAACTCATCGAGTCCGGCGGGCGGCTGGTGTGGCCATTCCAGCAGCAGGCCATGGCTGTTGCCGAGCAGCTGGCGCTTGTCCAGGTCGAGGCGTATGCGGCCTTCATGCAGCAGCAGGATGCGTTGCGCGACTCGCTCGACTTCATCGAGGTAATGGCTGGTGTAGATCACGCTTCTGCCATCGGCAACGAGCTGCTCGACCGCACTCAGCAGTAGCTGCCGGCTGTTGGCATCGACGCCCACGGTGGCTTCGTCGAACAGATACAGCTGCGCCGGTTGCAGCACGCCGATGGCGAAGTTCAGGCGGCGCTGTTCGCCACCGGAAAGTTGCTCGCCGCGCCGCTGCAGCTTGTCGCCAAGGTCAGTGCAGCCAATGCTCAGCTCCATGCGCGCCCGCCGTTCGGCACCGCGCAAGCGATGAAGGTCGGCAAACAGCTCTAGGTTCTCCCGCACCTTCAAGCCGCCGTAGAACGCCAGTTGCTGCGGGACAAGGCCAAGGCTGCGCTCGCCGTGCCAGCGGATACCACCCTGTTGGGGCTGCATTACACCGCTCAGCAGCGACAGCAGCGTAGTCTTGCCTGCGCCATTGCTGCCAAGCAGGCCGAGACACTCGCCGGCCCGCACCTGCAGGTTGATATTCTGCAGCGCCGGCTGCGCGGCGTCGGGGTAGCTATAGCCGAGGTTGTTCAGCTCAAGCATGAACCAGTACCAGCAGGAGTTTGCCGTCGAGCAGCAAGCGCTCATCGGTATGAATACTGAAGGCATAGAGCGCGCCGGCGGGGCTCAAGGCTTGCTGGTTCGCCGCTATGTGCAGAACGCCCTGGCGCTGTGCGGGTTCATGATGCACCTGCAGCTGCGAGAGCTTGCCGATCAAGGCCATTTCAATGGCACTGTCTTCGCCGTATAGGGCACCATGCGCCGCGCACAACTGCGCGGCGGCTTCGAACAACAGGCAAGCCGGGGCGTCGGGTCCGAACGCATCAAGGTGGTGCCAGGCGCTGAGACCCTGAATGTTCAGGGTGTCGTGATCGAGCAGGGCATCCAGCCAAAGCGCGGGACCCTGATGGGGTAGCAGTGTCTGCAGGTACGGGCGATCCATTGCGTACGGTCGGTGCGGGTGGGTCGGCAGTGTAACAGAGGGCCTGCAAGACACGCAGCGCCTGGGTTTGAGCGAATGTAGGCAAGATGAGGAGCAGGCATGCTGGCGTTGCAAGGGTTAGGCTTGTTGCTGGGAACAGTGGTGCTGGCGGGTATTTCCTGGCGATCGCTGCGCCAGCCGAATTCCCATGGCTTTTATCGATTCTTTGCCTGGGAGGCGATCCTCGCCTTGCTGGTGCTCAACACCCCGGTGTGGTTTGTCGACCGATTTGCCCCCCACCAGCTGTGTTCCTGGGCTCTGCTGTTCAGCTCGCTGGCGGTGCTGTTCCTGGGCGTGCACCAACTGCGCCGCGCCGGTCGCCCTGACGGCCAGCGCGAAGGCGCCGAGCTGTTCGCCTTCGAACGCACCTCGCAATTGGTCAGCAGCGGAATCTTTCGCTACATCCGCCATCCACTGTACTGCTCGTTGCTACTGCTGGCCTGGGGTATCTGCTGCAAGCAGGTCAGCGCCCTGACAGTGGGGCTGGCATTGTTCGCCAGCCTGATGCTCTACCTCACCGCCAAGCGCGACGAGGCCGAATGCCTGGCCTACTTCGGCGATGCGTACGCAGCGTATAGGCAGCGCAGTTGGATGTTCATCCCCTGGCTGTTTTGAGCGATTGAGTCGCTCACTCCCACCCAAGGCGCGCGAGTTTCCACTCGCCGTCTTCCAGCCACCACTCCAGCTTCACCCCATAATGACGGGCGCTGTCGGGGATCAGACCCTCGGCGCCGGTCATCGCCACCTGGGCGTCGGTATGGCCCTTTTCGCTGTAGGTGGAGTCGATCTGGCTGGTTTTGCTCAGGGCGATGACCTTGACGTTCTTGTGCCGTAGAAACAGCAGGGTCATGGTGCGCTTGGCCCAGTCGCGGTCGAACTGCTGTTGTGCCGAGAACTCGGGATGCAGTTGCTCAAGCACCGCGCTGGTTTTCTTCGCTTCGAGGTTGTCCTGCAGCTGCTGGACGGCCGCTTCGAGCGCTGCCTGTGGATCATCGTTGCCGCCACAGCCGGCGAGCAGGGCGAAAAACACCAGCAAAGGTAGGGCAAATTTCCATGCTGACATGCTGAATTCCTTTTACATGGTTATGATGCGGGATAAGCGGTAAACGGTTGCGACCATTCGCCACGCAGATTCTGACCAGACAAACAGCCTTGAGTGGTAACTGGTTCGCACCGTACGCATAAAAACAGGAGCGGACCATGCAGACTTTGTATCCGGAAATCAAACCCTACGCCCGCCACGAGCTGGCCGTAGAGGCGCCGCACGTGCTCTATGTGGACGAGAGCGGCACTCCGGATGGATTGCCTGTGGTGTTTATCCATGGTGGCCCCGGTGCCGGTTGCGATGCCCTGAGTCGGCGCTTTTTCGATCCCAATCTTTACCGCATCATCACGTTCGATCAGCGTGGCTGCGGGCGCTCCACGCCGCATGCAAGCCTGGAAAACAACACGACCTGGGACCTGGTCGCCGACCTTGAGTTGATCCGCCAGCACCTGGGTGTCGATAAGTGGGTACTGTTTGGCGGGTCCTGGGGGTCGACGCTGTCGCTGGCCTACGCACAAAGCCACCCTGAGCACGTCCACGCGCTGATTCTGCGCGGCATTTTCCTGTGCCGTCCGCAGGAATTTAAGTGGTTCTATCAGGAGGGTGCGAGCCGGATCTTCCCCGATTACTGGCAGGATTACCTCGCGCCGATTCCCGTTGAAGAACGTGATGACCTGATGCAGGCGTTTTACCGGCGCCTGACTGGGCCTGATCAAATTGCCCAGATGCATGCGGCCAAAGCTTGGTCGACCTGGGAAGGCCGCACGGCGACCCTGCGGCCCAACCCGCAGGTAGTCGATCGTTTTAGCGATACCCATCGGGCGCTGTCGATCGCCCGCATCGAATGCCATTACTTCGTCAACAATGCTTTTCTCGAGCCGGATCAGTTGCTGCGCGACATGCCGAAGATTGCCCATTTGCCGGGAATAATTGTGCATGGTCGTTACGACATGATCTGCCCATTGGAAAATGCCTGGGAACTGCACCAGGCGTGGCCCAACAGCGAGCTGCAGATTATTCGCGATGCGGGCCATACCGCGTCGGAAAGCGGTATTGCCGATGCATTGGTGCGCGCCGCCAGCCAGATCGCCCGGCGTCTGCTTGACCTGCCTCCCGAAGAAGCATGAGGGGTTTGATCCAGCGTGCGGCCGGCGCGCGGGTGGAGGTTGCGGGTGAGGTCGTAGGGGCGATCGAGCAGGGCCTGTTGGTGCTGCTCGCGGTCGAGCCGCAGGACACGCCGGCCCACGTCGCTAAAATGCTGCACAAGCTGCTCAACTATCGGGTATTCAGCGATACGGCAGGCAAGATGAACCTGTCGCTCAGCGACACCGGCGGCGGCCTGCTGCTGGTATCCCAGTTCACCCTGGCGGCCGATACCCGCAGCGGCATGCGCCCGAGCTTTTCCTCCGCCGCACCGCCGGCCTTAGCGGCCGAGCTATTCCAGTTGCTGGTGGAACAGGCCCGGGCAAAGCATCCGCACGTGGCGACCGGGCGCTTTGGCGCCGACATGCAGGTACACCTGGTCAACGACGGACCTGTGACATTTCTGCTGGATGTCTGAGGCGCCAGTCAACGCGCCGGCAACATGTCCAAGCCATTGATCTGCAACCATTCCAGCACATGTTCGCGCATGCGCTGGGCTTGGTAGACCTGCCACTCCCGCTGCGCCTGAGGCAGGTTTTCCAGCAGAAAGTCGAAGGTGCGGAGCGGCTTGCGCCCGTCCAGGGCTTGGCTCAGGGCGACATGGGCGTTGAGGTCGTGGACGCTGGCGAGAAAAGTCGCACGCATGGCCAACTGATCTTCCGGCGTCAGGGGTTCGATGGTCAGGTAGCGGTCGGGCTGCACGTCGTACTTTTCATCGGCGCCGGGGCGCGCCTTGTCACGCACGCGCAGGACGCCGCCGGTTTCCAGATCGAGGAAGTACTCGGCGTCATCCTGGCGCAGCATGGCCTGTTCAATGGGCGTGAGTTCGAGTTTCAGAGAACGCATCATGGTCTGACTCCAGGCTTCATCTGCGTCGACCATAACCCTAGGCGTCGCCCAGATGAAGCCGCCCAGCGCCTCAGCTACTCTTTGCCAGCGCCTCGGCGACGAAATCCAGGCGATCCTGGCCGAAGTGCATCTCGTCGCCGACAAAGAAGGCCGGGGCGCCGAATACGCCGCGTTTGACCGCCTCCTCGGTGTTGTCTTTCAGCCGTTGTTTGACCGTTTCGTCGTTGATCAGGCGCTCGAACTCTGCAACATCCAAGCCTGCCGCGCCCACTATTTCGGCAACGACCTGGGGTTTGCCAAGGTTCTGCTGGCGCACCCAGATTGCCTCGAACACTGCCTGCAGGTAAGGCTGCAACTGGTCGCTGTCGAGATAGCCGGCGGCGCCGCGCATCAGCGTCAGGGTGTTGATCGGGAAGTGCGGGTTGAACGCCAAAGGCACGGCGTATCGTTTGGCGAAGCGGGCGAGATCCTGAAGCATGTAGCGGCCCTTGCTCGGGATCGTCACCGGTGACTGGTTGCCGGTGGCCTTGAACACGCCGCCAAGCAACATCGGTCGCCAGATGATCTGCGCCCCAGCCTGTTCGGCTATCCGTGGCAGTTGGGTCCAGGCCAGGTACGTGGTCGGGCTGCCGACATCGAAAAAGAACTCTACGGTTTTGCTCATTGCATGCTCCTCTGGGAGGTCTTGTTATTGGGCGAGCGCGCTTTAGAAGGTTTCCGTCCAAGGACGCAGGTCCAGCTCATGCACCCAGCAATCCCGTGGCTGGCAATGGATCTGCCAGTAGGTGTCGGCGATATGCTCGGGGTTGAGGATGCCGTCCTGCTCCTTGCGCTGATACAGCTCGGGAAAGTTGTCGCGGATAAACGCGGTGTCGATGGCGCCATCGATGATCGGGTGAGCGACGTGAATGCCCTGGGGACCAAGTTCACGGGCCATGCTCTGGGCCAGGGCGCGCAGGGCGAACTTGGCACTGGCGAAGGCGGAGAAATTCGCCCGGCCGCGCAAGGAGGCGGTGGCGCCGGTAAAGATAATCGTGCCCTGGCCCCGTGGCAGCATGACTTTGGCGGCTTCACGGCCGGTGAGAAAACCGGCCAGCGCAGCCATTTCCCAGACCTTGCGATAAACCCGCTCGGTGGTTTCGGTGATCGAGAACTGCACGTTGGCGCCGATGTTGAAGATCACTGCATGCAGCGGGCCGACCTCGCGTTCGATGGTGGCAAACAGTTCAACTACCTGCTCCTCGACTCGCGCATCGCAGCCAAAGGCCCGTGCGCTGCCACCGGCCGCCTCGATATCCGCGACCAGCGGGCCGAGTTTCTCGGCATTGCGCCGCGCTACGCAGGCGACATAGCCCTCGCGGGCGAAGCGTTTGGCGATGGCGCCGCCGGTGGCATCACCAGCACCCACCACCAGAATTGCTTTGCGTTCGGTCATTGCGTTCTCCGTCAGTTCTGTTTTGGAACCTGGATTGATAGTCGGTTCCATTTTGGAACCTGTCAAGCTATGGTGAGCCATCGCAGTTGGAGACTGGCTTATGCGTTGGGAAGAACTGGCGCAGCAACCCTGCTCCCTGGCCCGCACCCTGTCGGTGGTGGGTGACCGCTGGACCCTGTTGGTGCTACGCGAGAGTTTTCTCGGCATTCGCCGTTTCGATGACTTCGAGAAGCGCCTAGGGATTACCCGCCACGTGCTGGCCGAGCGGCTGAAAAAGCTGGTGGAGGCCGGTGTGCTGGACAAGGTGGCCTATCAGCAGCGGCCGTTGCGTGAGGAATACTGCCTGAGCGCCAAGGGTCGCGATCTGTATCCGGCCATCATGGCCCTGGTGAACTGGGGCGACCGGCATATGAGCGGCGCGGAGGGCGCGCCGATTCGGCATATTCACCGCGCCTGCGGCCAGCCGATGCATGGCGTGCTGGTGTGTTCGGATTGCGGCGAGCCGCTGGAACCGCGCGATGTTCAACTGGAGGAAGCGCCCGCGCTCAAGGGTCAGTTATTGCCGGCGCATTGGCACGAAAAGCAGGCATTGTAGGGTGGATCGGGGCGCGTAGCGGGTGTTTTTCCCATCGACCAGCGCGACTTGGTGGATGGATACGGCACCAGGTCAGGATGCCTGGTTAAAACAAGCGTGCCAGCAAGGCAGTAACCGCAGTTTCCACCCGCAAAATCCGCGCGCCCAGTTGCACCGGTTGCAGGCCGGCATCGGCAAGCTTTTCCACCTCGTAGGGAATCCAGCCGCCTTCCGGGCCGATAGCAAGCGTCACGGCCTGTTTGACTGCCCGTGGGCAGGCCGGGAAGTCGCCGGGGTGGCCGACCAGGCCCAGGGTGCCGGCCGCGATATTTGGCAGTTGGTCTTCGACAAAAGGCTTGAAGCGCTTCTCGATCATGACCTCGGGCAGGACGGTATCGCGGGCCTGCTCCAGGCCGAGGATCAACTGTTCGCGGATTGCTGCAGGTTCGAGGAACGGCGTCTGCCAGAAGCTTTTTTCCACCCGGTAGCTGTTCAGCAGAATCAGCCGGTGCACGCCCATGCTGCTGACGGTTTGCAGCACACGGCGCAGCATCTTCGGACGGGGCAGGGCCAGCAGCAGGGTCAGCGGCAGTTTCGCGGGTGGCGGCTGGTCGAGTTGCACGGCAAGCTCGGCCTGCTCGGCATCCAGACGCACCAGTTGCCCGCTGCCCATCAGGCCATTCAGGCGGCCGACGCGCAGGCTGTCGCCGGCTTCGGCGCGGTGCACTTCATGCAGGTGCTTGAGGCGCCGTCCACTGAGCAGCACACGGTCGGCGGCAATGAAGTCGCCGTCTTCCAGCAGCAGCAGGTTCACGGCTGTGCGGCGGGCGGCTGGTCGTTTGTGGGGCTGTCGGCTTCGGTTTCATCTGCAATGTCTTCTTCGGCGCGGGCCTTGACCAGGCTGCCACACAGCAGGCCGACCTCGAAGAGCATCCACATCGGCACGGCTAGCAGTGTCTGCGAGAACACGTCAGGCGGGGTCAGCAGCATGCCGACGACAAAGCAGCCGACGATCACATAGGGCCGACTTTTGCGCAGGGTGTCGACCTCGACGATACCGACCCAGATCAGCAGGAAGGTGGCGATCGGGATCTCGAATGCCACGCCGAAGGCGAAGAACAGGGTGAGCACGAAGTCCAGGTACTGACCGATATCCGTCATCATCGCCACGCCTTCCGGGGTCACGCTGGCGAAAAAGCCGAACATGATCGGAAACACCACGAAATAGGCGAACGCCATACCGGCATAGAACAGCACGATGCTGGAAATCAGCAGCGGGATGGCGATGCGCTTCTCGTGCTTGTACAGCCCCGGCGCGATAAAGCCCCAGACCTGATGCAGGATGATCGGCATCGAGAGAAACAGCGCGACCATCATGGTCAGCTTGAACGGTGTAAGGAACGGCGAGGCCACCCCGGTGGCGATCATCGTTGCGCCTTCCGGCAAATACGCCCGCAGCGGTGCGGCGACCAGTGCGTAGATGTCCTGGGAAAAGTAGAACAGCCCGGCAAACAGCAGCAGGATGGCCGCAACAATGCGCAATAGGCGCGTACGCAGTTCGGTCAGGTGCGAGATCAGGGGCATTTCCTGGTCGCTGTCCGGTCGTTGGCTCATGGCTGTGGGCTTTTATCCTGGCGGGTGCTGATATCGGTGGCGACTGCCGGCTCTGCCGTCGGTGCAGTGGCAGGGCTCGACGAGGTAGACGAACCGAGCGGCGCGCTGATGCTTTGCTTCATCGCGTTCATTTCCCGCTCCAGGTCGAGAATCTGCTCGTTGTGCAGTTGACGGCGAATTTCGTCCGCACCGATCTCACGCTCCACCTCAGCCTTGATCGCACTGAAGCTGCGCTTGATCCGACCGATCCACAGACCGGCTGTGCGCACTGCGCCCGGCAGGCGATCAGGCCCCAGCACCACGAGGGCGACGACGCCAACCAGCAGCAGCTCGGTAAAGCCGATATCGAACATGGCTTAGTCTTTTTTCGCCGGTTCTTCGACCTTGCGTGCCTGGGCGTCGATAGTATGGCCCTTAGGCTCTTCCACTGCAGGAGCCGGCTTGTCGGCGTCGCCGTTGTCCATCGACTTGCGGAAGCCCTTGATCGCATCGCCCAGGTCAGAGCCCAGGCCTTTGAGGCGCTTGGTGCCGAACAGCATGACCACGATCAGCAGGACGATCAGAAGTTGCCAGATGCTAATGCCACCGAATCCCATGACGCGTACTCCGTAAGTGAAAGAGGTTGATCAGTTTTGCGGGCGCGCAGCTTTTTCCGCGTGCCCGGACAAGCCAAAACGCCGGTCCAGTTCGTCCAGTACCGCCTGGGGGTGCTGGCCAAGGGCGGCGAGCATCACCAGGCTGTGGAACCACAGGTCGGCGGTTTCATAAATCACGTCGCTGCAGTCGCCGCTGACGGCAGCATCCTTGGCGGCAAGAATGGTTTCCACCGACTCCTCGCCGACCTTTTCCAGAATCTTGTTCAGCCCCTTGTGGTACAGGCTGGCGACGTAAGAGCTGTCGGCAGCTGCGCCTTTGCGCGACTCCAGCACTTCGGCCAGGCGACTCAGGGTATCAGTCATGCCTGTGTCACTCATGCCGGTATCACTCATGTTTGTGTCCTGCGGAGTAGATGGCGTGTGGATCCTTGAGCACCGCATCGACGGTTTTCCAGGCGCCATTTTCAAAGACCCGATAGAAGCAGCTTTCGCGTCCGGTGTGGCAGGCGATGCCGCCCAGTTGCTCGACTCCGAGGATGACCACGTCGGCGTCGCAATCGAGGCGCAGCTCATGCAGCTTCTGGACATGGCCGGACTCTTCGCCCTTGCGCCACAGTTTGCCACGCGAACGTGACCAATAGATGGCACGTTGTTCGGCAGCGGTCAGCGCCAGGGCTTCGCGGTTCATCCAAGCCATCATCAGCACGCGGCCGCTTTGATGGTCCTGGGCAATCGCCGGTACCAGGCCGTCGCTGTTCCAATTGATTTCGTCGAGCCAGTCGTTCATTGCAATTCCGTGGTTCACATCGCGCATGCAGCCTGCGCTTATCGGCATTCGCCCAGTGTGCCAGCCGCGGCAGCGACTGGCTATCGGCGCACTATCAGATAGAGGCCACTGGCGCCCATCAACCAGGCCGGCCACGCAGCCAGCGCACTCAAACTGACCGCACTGAACGCGAGCATTACCCCACCGCCCAGGAGCGCTGCGCCGAGCAGACGCAGTGGCCGGTCGCCGCGCGAGTCGCGCCAGGGTGGCGGTGGGTCGTAGGCGTGGGGCTGCGCCATGCGTTCGAGCAGGCTGCGGGTCATGTTGGCCAGGTGCGGAACCTGCTCGACCTGGCTGTGCAGATTGTGCAGCAGGTTTTTCGGGCTGACTCGCTCGCGCATCCAGCGCTCGAGAAACGGTTGCGCGGTATTCCACAGATCCAGGTCCGGGTACAGCTGGCGGCCCAGGCCTTCGATGTTCAGCAGGGTCTTCTGCAACAGCACCAGTTGCGGCTGCACCTCCATGTTGAAGCGTCGCGCGGTCTGGAACAGGCGCAGCAGCAGCTGGCCGAAGGAGATGTCCTTCAAGGGCTTCTCGAAGATCGGCTCGCAGACGGTACGGATCGCCGCTTCGAAGTCGTTGACCTTGGTCTCGGCCGGCACCCAGCCCGAGTCGATATGCAGCTGCGCCACGCGCCGGTAGTCGCGCTTGAAGAAGGCGATCAGGTTGCGCGCGAGGTAGTCCTGATCCTCCGGCGTGAGGCTGCCGATGATTCCGCAATCCACCGCGATGTACTGCGGGTTCCATGGCTGGCGGGTACTGACGAAGATGTTGCCGGGGTGCATGTCTGCGTGGAAAAAGCTGTCGCGAAACACCTGGGTGAAGAAGATTTCCACGCCGCGCTCGGCGAGCAGCTTCATGTCGGTACGCTGGTCTGCCAGGGTCGCGAGGTCGGTGACCTGGATGCCGTAGATGCGCTCCATGACCAGCACTTTTGGCCGGCACAGGTCCCAGTACACCTGCGGTACGTACAGCAGCGGCGAGCCTTCGAAGTTGCGGCGCAGCTGGCTGGCGTTGGCTGCTTCGCGCAGCAGATCGAGTTCGTCGTAGATGGTTTTCTCGTAGTCGCTGACCACTTCAACCGGGCGCAGGCGACGCGCGTCCGCTGACGATTTTTCCGCCACCTTGGCGAGCAGGAACAGCCATGCCAGGTCCTGCTGGATGATCGGTTTGAGCCCCGGCCGAATGACCTTGACCACGACTTCCTCGCCGCTCTTCAGCTGCGCGCCGTGCACCTGTGCCACTGATGCCGAGGCCAGCGGCTGGGTATCGAACCGGGCGAACACCTCCGTGACCTTGGCGCCAAGTTGCGCCTCGATCAACGCCAGGGATTGCGCAGGGTCGAAGGGTGGGACCTGATCCTGCAACCTGGCCAGCTCATCGGCGATATCCGGCGGCAGCAGGTCACGGCGAGTGGAAAGCAACTGGCCGAACTTGATGAAGATTGGGCCCAGTTCTTCCAGCGCCAGACGCAGGCGAGCGCCACGCGACAACGCCAGCGTGCGGCGTGGCAGCCAGCGCCATGGCAAGCCAAAGCGCAGCAGGCGCAACCACAGCGGCAGCGGCAGGGCGAACAGCAGGTCGTCGAGTCGGTAGCGGATGACGACGCGTTGAATACGCAGCAGACGGCGGACGGCGAGCAGTTTCATGCGGTTGGCTTATGGCGGTGAGCGAGGCGCTCGATGCGGGCATCGAGACGGTCGAGGGCCAGTTTCAACTGGTCCAGTTCAGCGAAACGCGCCTCGGCCTCGCGACGACCGACAAGGGCGCGCGATTCTTCGCTGAGGTAATCAGCAAGGTTCAGGCGCAGGCTGTCGAGGGTCTGGCTGGTCCAGTTGGCCTGGTTGCGTAAATGGCCGCTGAGCAGCTGACTGCCAACCGGCCCGAGCCAGCGCGACAGTTCATATTCCCAGTCCAGCTCGAGGTCCTGAAGAATGCCGGTCAGTTCGAGCAACACCGCGCTGTCACCCTCCAGGCTGACATCCGCGCTGTGCAGGATGGCGGTTTTATCTTTGCTGACCGCCAGTCGCAGCAGACTGGCAGCGGGCGCACGCAGGCGGCAGTCCGCTTCACCGGCCCATTGCGCGGCCAGTTGCAAACCTTCGGCGCTGGGCAGCAGGTACAGCTGCAGCGCGGGGGCCGTGCACTCGATCGCAATGACCCGGCCGCCGAGGCGAGCCAGGCGCGGCAGCGCGGTGCTGTCCATCGCCAGCACACGATTGAGACCGAGTTCGACCCCGGCGAACAGCCCGGTCAGCAGCATCAGGGTTTTATACCCCGGTGCAGGGCGACGATGCCGCCGGTCATGTTGTGGTAGGTCACGCGCTCGAATCCGGCTTCGGCCATCATCGCCTTGAGCGTGTCCTGGTCCGGGTGCATGCGAATCGACTCGGCGAGGTAGCGATAGCTCTCGGCGTCGTTGGTGATCAGCTTGCCCATCATCGGCATGAAGTTGAACGAGTAGGTGTCGTAGATCTTTGACAGCAAGGGGCTGGCGGGTTTGGAGAACTCCAGCACCAGCAAACGCCCACCTGGCTTGAGTACGCGCAGCATCGAGCGGATCGCATCCTCTTTATGGGTGACGTTGCGCAGGCCGAAGGCGATGGTTACGCAGTCGAAGTGATTGTCTGGGAACGGCAGCTTCTCGGCGTCGGCCTGGACGAAGGTGACATTGCCAGCGACGCCGCGATCGAGCAGACGATCACGGCCCACCTTGAGCATCGATTCATTGATGTCGGCCAGCACCACTTCGCCGGTCGGGCCGACTAGGGTGGAGAATTTGCGGGTCAGGTCGCCAGTGCCGCCAGCAATGTCGAGTACCCGATTGCCGGTGCGCACGCCGGACAGCTCGATGGTGAAGCGCTTCCACAAGCGGTGCATGCCGCCCGAGAGCAGGTCGTTCATCAGGTCGTATTTGGCGGCGACGGAATGGAACACTTCGGCGACTTTTTCAGCTTTCTGGCTTTCCGGCACGCTCTGAAAACCAAAATGCGTGGTGGGTTCGCTGTCGTTGCTGTTACGCGGATCGTTCATGGCGCCTTACCTGAGCTAAAGAGGGCGAAGCAAAGTGGCGGCCATTCTAAACCGAAATGCCCGCTGCGACCGCAAGTACGCTGTCGCAGCTGCGACCATCGGCATCGCCGCGGCCTCAATGCAGTGGCGACGCGTGAGTCCGCTGCTAGTTGCTATAGTCGCAACGACTTGAATCCATCATTACGAGGAGACGCGCCATGGCGAAAATAACAGTCGAACGTTCCCACTCCCTTGGCCGTGAGGCTGCCCGCGAAAAGGCCGAGCAACTGGCCGAACGCTTGGCGCGCGAGTACAGCGTGCGCTACCAGTGGAACGGCGACACGCTCGAGTTCAAACGCAGTGGCGCGGATGGCCAGATCGAGGTGGGTGAGGATCATGTGCGCGTGCAGCTGAGCTTGGGGCTGTTGCTGTCGGCAATGAGCGGCAGCATTAAACGTGAAATCGAAGACGTGCTGGACAAGAGCCTGACGGCCTGAGTTCGAGCGGGCGAATGGTTGGCACAAATTTTCGGACTTGGAATTTTTGGACTTAGTATGCGGTTTCTAATTTTCATCGATACCTTGCACCTAAGCCTACGTCCCGTGGGCGTTTCCTCGAAACATTAGAGTGAGGTGCACCATGTCGAAAGTTGCCGTTAAGAAGAAAGTACAAGTCGAAGCGAAAGCCACCGTGCTGGCCGACGTAAAAGTCTACGCCCGTAAAATCTGGCTGGCTGGCCTGGGTGCCTACGTCAAGGCTGGTCAGGAAGGCGCCGATTATTTCAAAGAGCTGGTCAAGAACGGCGAAGGCGTCGAGCAGCAAGGCAAAAAACTGGTTATCGAACAAGTCGAAGCGGCGAATAGTCAGATCGACAGTGTCAAAAACAACGTCACCCACAACGTGACCAGCGTCAAAGGCAAAGTCGAGCTGCAACTCGATAAGATCGAGAAGGCATTCGACACCCGCGTTGCCGGCGCGCTCAACCGTATCGGCATTCCGTCGAAGCAGGACGTTGAAGTTCTGTCTGCTAAGCTGGATGAGCTGAGCGCGTTGCTCGAGCACGTCGCGCGTACCAAATAAGGAGAGCAGGATGGCTGTCAAAAAGAAAACCGAAAAGCAGGCTTCTTCCTGGATCGGCGAAGTTGAAAAATACTCCCGTCAGATCTGGTTGGCAGGCCTGGGCGCTTACTCCAAGGTCAGCAAGGACGGCACCAAGCTGTTCGACACGCTGGTCAAGGACGGCGAGAAAGCCGAGAAAGTTGCCAAGACCGAAGTCGACAAGCAAGTTGGCGCCGTGAAGACCAATGTCAACTCCAAGGTCGACACCGCCAAGTCCCGCGTCGACGACGTTCGGGATCGTGCTATCGGCAAATGGGGCGAGCTGGAAGAAGCCTTCGACAAACGCTTGAACAATGCCATTTCGCGCCTCGGTGTACCGAGCCGCAACGAAGTGAAAGCGCTCAATGCCAAAGTTGAAAGCCTGACCAAGCAGATCGAAAAACTGACCGGCGTATCGGTCAAGTCGGTCAAGCCCGCTGCTAAGCCTGCCGTCAAGGCAGCCGCCAAACCGGCAGTTAAAGCAGCCGTAAAGCCTGCCGCCAAACCAGCCGCGAAGGCCACCGCCAAACCGGCAGCCAAGCCAACCGCCAAGCCAGCAGCTAAGCCCGCCGCCAAGGCCCCGGCCAAACCTGCTGCGAAAGCAGCCGCCAAGCCTGCAGCCAAACCGGCCACCAAGCCCGCAGCTAAGGCAGCGGCTAAACCTGCTGCCAAGCCTGCAGTCAAGGCTGCTGCGCCGGCCGCCACTGCACCTGCGGCCGCTCCGGCAGCTGCAACAGCACCTGCGGCACCTGCCAGCCAGTCGTAAGGCCAGCAGCGCTACCCGTCAACGCCCGGCCCAGTGCCGGGCGTTTTCGTTAGTGGTTGTCAGCTTTCCAGATAGCGCCGCGCCAGGTGTTCGGCGGCGAAGCGCGACTCTTCGTTCAGGTGAGGCGCAACCAGCATCATCACCTGATAGACCACCAGCCGGCTTTCGCCCTCATTGCCGAGGATGCGCTGATAGTCGAGGGAGAACAGCAGGGTCAAGGTGATGTGTTCGACCAGTTGGCCGAGGGACTGGGTGTCACTGACCAGATGGTCGTCCGCCTTGAGACGCGCGAGCAGCGATGCCAGGGTGCGTTTCAGTGCGTTCAGCCAGGTGCGAATGCCGCGCGCCAGCTTCGGCAGGCGGCCCGCCAGGTTGGAAAGGTCCTGGAACAGAAAGCGATAGTGCGCCAGGCGCTCGACGATCAGGTGAAGAAACAGCCAGTAATCCTCGACGTCCAGACTGACGTTGTCCGGCGGGTCCAGTAGCGGCGCCAGCTCGGCTTGGAAGCGCTCGAATAGGCCGAGAATCAGTGGCTCCTTGCCGTGGTAGTGGTAGTACAGGTTGCCCGGGCTGATGCCGAGTTCGTTGGCGATGTCCAAGGTTGAAACGTTGGTTTCGCCCTGCTGATTGAACAGCACTCTGGCGCATTCGAGGATACGCTCGCTGGTTTTCATTCGATTGTTCTTATTCTGCGGCGGGAGTGGAACGATAACCGGCCACATACGCGGCCGGCCAGTTTTACCGGTTAGCGCATGTGAACGTAGGTGCCGGGCGCGTCGCCCATGACGGGAAACTCCGCACTACCCAGGGTGGGCAGCGTCTCGCGCTGCTCGCCGGAGCGTTGCCCGATCCATTCCAGCCACTGCGGCCACCAGCTGCCCTCGGTTTTCTGCGCATCGTATAGCCAGGCGCGCGGGTCGCTGCTGAGATTTTCACCCTCGAAGTAGGTTGCCTTGGGGTTGCCGGGCGGGTTGAGAATGCTCTGGATATGCCCGCTGTTGGACAGGATGAAGCGCTTCTTGCCGCCGATCAGCAGTGCCGAGCGATACACCGCATCCCAGGGCGTGATGTGGTCGTTGACCCCGGCGACGCTGAAGCTGTCGACCGTGACTTTGCGCAAATCGATCGGTGTGCCGCACACCTCCAGGCCACCCGGGCGGGTCAGCGGGTTGTGCTTGAAGAAGTCGATCAGATCGCCGTGAAATGCTGCTGGCAGGCGAGTGTTGTCGTTGTTCCAGTAGAGGATGTCGAACGCCGGTGGCTGTTTGCCGAGCAGGTAGTTGTTGACCCAGTAACTCCAGATCAGATCGTTGGGGCGCATCCAGGCGAACACCTTGGCCATGTCGCGGCCGTCGAGCACGCCTTGCTGATACGAGCGGCGCTTGGCCATTTCCAGGGTCTGCTCATCGGCGAACAGCATCGCCGGGCTGTCGATCTGGCTGTCGAGCAGGCTGACCATGTAGGTGGCGCTGGAAACCTTACGCAGCTGGCGCTTGGCTTGCAAATGCCCCTGCAGCGCAGCGATGGTCAGCCCGCCGGCGCAGGCGCCAAGCAGATTGACCTCTTTGCTGCCGGTGATGGCGCGGCACGCATCCACCGCGTCTTCCACCGCCTGGACATAACTCGACAGACCCCATTCGCGGTGCTGCGCATTAGGGTTGCGCCAGCTGATGACGAAGGTTTGCAAGCCATTCTTCAGCGCGTACTGGACGAAGCTCTTGTTGCTGGAAAGGTCGAAGATATAGAACTTGTTGATTTGCGGCGGCACGATCAGCAGCGGCCGCAGAAACTGCTTCTCGCTCATCGGCTTGTATTGGATGAGCTCCAGCAGTTCGTTGCGAAACACTACGGCCCCTGGGGTAGCCGCGAGGTTGTGGCCGACTTCGAATGCCTGCTTGTCGACCTGACGAGGCATGCCGTCGTTATGCAGCACATCGTCAAGCAGGTGGTTGAGGCCTTTGAATACGCTGGCGCCGCCGGTGTTGAACAGCTCCTTGATGGCCAGCGGATTGAGCAGGGTATTGGACGGCGCCAGTGCATCGCCAAGGAGCGTGGCCACGAAGTGCGCGCGGGCGCGATCGTCGGGCTCCAGGTTGCTCTCGTCAATCCAGCAGCCGAGCTGCTTTTGCCAGGCCAGATAACCCTGCAGGGTGCGCCGGTAGAGCGGGTTGAGGCGCCAGGTCGGGTCGGCGAAGCGCGGATCGTGTGGATTGACCTGGTAAGGCGTATCGCCGAGCAGGACGCGGCTGAGTTTGCCGCCGAGGGCCAGCGCGTGGCGCGCGCTGTGCAGCGGATGCTTGAGGCCGTGCAGGGCCATGCTGCGGACCGTGGATAGCAAGTCGCGACCGCGTAAACCGACCACCGCATTTTGCGCAGTCATGTACCGTACCGAGGTCGATGCCGAGTCGTCGCGTGACTTGTCTCGCATAGGGCAACACTCCGTCGTCAAACCGTTGAGAGTTCAAGGTTTACTACTTAGCAGCAAAGCTTATACCAAGGGACGCGGGCGCATGCTTGAGCTGTGCGGGTGTCCTTTCGGACAGGTTGCGGCCTTGGATTGGCGCCAGTATGGGCGTCGTGCACTACATTTGTGCGAACGCCACCCGGGGCTCGTCAGTGGCCGCGGGCGACCGTTGGCTGGGGATGCATTACTGCGCGCTGCCGCTCTTCCGCCAGGAAATTCATGATGATCGGTGCCACTGCTTCGGCACGGGTGACCAGGAAAAGATGGCCGTCATCGATCACGTGCAGCTCCGAGTTCGGTATGCGCCAGGCCAGCAGACGCATGTTCACCAGGGGAATCAGCGGGTCATCGTCGCCGGCCAGCACTAACGTCGGCTGGCGAATCTTGTGCAGCCAATGGATGCTGGTCCAGCCCAGCCCTGCGAACAGCTGCCAGTAATAGCCCATCTTGCCGCCCGAACGCACTTTGCTGGCATGCGCCATGGCAAGGCTGGGGTCACGCCTGAAAGCACCGCCATAAATATCCGGCGCGATCTGTACGCCATAGGAAGGCTGCACGTAACGCCGCGGGCTGGCCATGCGCCAGAGCACCTTGGGCCTGCCCGGTACCATCACTGCCCCCGCCGATGTAGCCGCAAGCACCAGTTTCTTGCAGCGCTCCGGGTAGTCGTGAGCGAACTGTTGCGCCAAGGCACCACCCCAGGACACGCCGATCACGTTGACCTGTCCATAGTCGAGGTAATCGAGCATGCGCGCCGCCAGCTTGGCCAGGCCGGGAAAGCGAAAGGGGGTGGCTGGCGTCGACGAGCCGCCAACGCCAGGTACGTCGAAGGCGATCACTTCGAGATCTGGATCGAGCGCCTTGACGAACGGCATGACCAACTCGAGGTTGGCACCGATGCCATTGAAAATCAGCAACGGCGCCATCTGCCGTTTGCCCGGGCGAACCGCGGTGCGGAGCGTTTGACCATCGAGTTCGATGGTGCGAAATACAAAAGGTGACGACATGCGCAAAGCCCCAAGAATTAAAACGCTGGGTCAGGCCTTCCCGACCGTTGCCAGAACAACCAGGGCAAACCTGGTTCGCCAGCCCGGCAACATGTGCAGGGCTGGCGAGCGGCACGTCCAGGCGCCGCGGGCGGTGTTGCGCAAGGCGCAGTATTAACGTTCGTGAACGTAGGTTCCCGGTGCCGCTTCGCCGGCTGGGTGGTTTTTGTTGCCCAGGCTGGTCGGCGCCTTCTTGGTTTTTCCAGAGCGTTCGGCCAGCCAGAGTTGCCAGTGCAGCCACCAGGAATCGGCGTGTTTGGTCGCACTTTCCTGCCAGGCCTTCGGGCTGTACGGCATTTGGGTGTTGGTCATGTAACGCGCTTTCGGGTTACCCGGCGGGTTGAGAATGCTCTGGATATGCCCACTGTTGGACAGCACGAACTCGCATTTGCCGCCAAATAAATTTGCCGACTTGTAGCAGGAGTCCCACGGCGTGATGTGGTCGGTGGTGCCGGCAACGCAGTACAGGTCGCAGGTGACCTTTTTCAGGTCTACCGGGGTGCCGCACACTTCCAGCGCGTCGCTGCGGATCAGCGGGTTGGATTTGAACATTTCGATGAACTCGCCATGCAACGCAGCCGGCAGGCGGGTGGTGTCGTTGTTCCAGTGAAGGATGTCGAAAACCGGCGGTTCGTTGCCGAGCAGATAATTGTTGACCCAGTAGTTCCAGATCAGATCGTTCGGCCGCATCCAGGCGAACACCTTGGCCATGTCACGGCCTTCCAGCACGCCGGCCTGGTAGGAGCGGCGCTTGGCGGTCTCCAGGCTCTTCTCGTCGGCGAACAACGCGACATCGGTCTCCAGGCGGTTGTCCAGCACGCTGACCAGCAGCGTCAGCGCATGCACCTTTTGCTCGCCCAGTGCGGCGTAGTGGCCAAGCAACGAGGCGGTGGTCATGCCGCCAGAGCAGGCGCCCAGCATGTTGATGTCTTTGCTGCCGGTAACCGAGCAGACCACATCAATGGCTTCCTTGAGCGCAGCGATGTAGGTCGACAGACCCCACTCGCGCTGGGCCTTGGTCGGGTTGCGCCAGCTGACGACGAAGGTCTGCACGCCGTTGCGCAGAAGGAAACGCGCCACGCTCTTCTCCGGCGACAGATCGAATACATAGAACTTGTTGATCTGCGGCGGCACCACCAGCAAGGGGCGCTCGTGGACCTGCTCGGTGGTGGGGCGGTACTGGATCAGCTCCAGGACCTCGTTACGGAAAATCACCGAGCCTTCGGTCGTGGCCAGGGTCTTGCCGACTTCGAATACCGCCATGTTGACCTGGCTCGGCATGCCCCCGTTGTTGACGATGTCCTTGGCCAGGTGAGAAAGGCCGTCCAGCAGGCTTTTGCCGCCGGTCTCGAAGAAGCGCTTGACCGCCGCGGGGTTGGCCAGCGTGTTGCTCGGCGCCATGGCATCGGTCATCAGGTTGATCACGAAGTGACCGCGGCTGGCGTCCTGCTCGGATAGGTTGCTGTGCTCGACCCAGTCATGCAGCTCCTTGCGCCACGACAGGTAGGTCTGCAGGTAACGCTTGTAGAGCGGGTTCTGGCTCCAGGCTGGATCGGCGAAGCGACGATCGCCCGGCTCCGGCTGCATTTCGGATTGGCCAAGCAGCACGTTTTTCAGTTCGATGCCGAAGTGGGCCGCGTGCTTGGCGCTATGGAGGGGTTGCTTGATCGCCTGGCGAAGCACCATTCGCGCTGCACTCAGGATGTCCTTGCCGCGAATTCCGATGACCGGATTGAGGCCGAGAGTGTTTTCGGAAGCTTGGGACTTCAGATCATCATTATTCTTATCAGTCATCTACAACGCTCCATTGTCCTGAGACGAATACCGGCGTACGGCTGTGCGCGGCGACAAGAGCCAGGGGCCTGGTACTGCTCGGGTTTTTACCGGTGCGGAACAATATCCGCCGCTTTCTGCGCGCCAGGAAAGCCCCGGCGCCGGAATTTTATTTATAGCTCCCTGGTTACCCGAGTTTATTCATTTGTGCAAGCAGGCCATGAGCAGGCCAAAGAGCGGCGAAGTATGCCGATATGGATTAGAAAAAGCGTTCTAACTGCAGCGAAACTGCTCTGGGACGAGCAGCGCGGCGGTGCCGGAGGGCTGGTTGTGCAGGGTGGGTACTGGCGGATCAGAGCATCAGTTTGACGGCGGACTCATCGGGATCACGCGACTTGCCGGCGGCAGCCAGGGTGGCCAGGTAGTCATCCCAGAGCTGTTGCTGATCGCTCGCCAGGCGGTACAGGTAGTCCCAGCTGAACAGGCCGCTGTCGTGGCCATCGTCGAAACACAGCTTTAGCGCGTAATTGCCGGCGGGCTCGATGCGCTGCAGACCGACGTGCAGCTTGCCGCTCTGCAGCACGGGTTTGCCGTGGCCCTGTACCTCGGCGGAGGGCGAGTGCACCCGCAGAAATTCGGCGGACAGGCTGTAACGCTCGCTGGGTCCGTAGTGCAGCTCCAGGGTTTTTGAGGCCTTGTGCAGCTTGATCGAGGTAGGGATGCGCATCGCGGGTGCCCGTTTTTGTTGCAGGAGCCCTGGGGCTCCTGACGCAGTGGCTGTTTAGAGGCAGTGACTGTTTAGAGAATGTAGCGCGACAGATCTTCGTCCTGCGCCAGCTCGCCGAGGTGACTGTTGACGTAGGCAGCATCGATCAAGATGGGCGTGCCGTTCTGCTGGCCTGCCAGATCCCCGGCACTGAACGACACCTCTTCGAGCAGACGTTCGAGCAGGGTGTGCAGGCGGCGCGCACCGATGTTCTCGGTCTTCTCGTTGACCTGATAGGCGATCTCGGCGATGCGCTTGATGCCCTCGGGAACGAACTGGATGCCCAGCCCCTCAGTATTCAGCAAGGCGGTGTACTGCTCGGTCAGCGAGGCATGGGGTTCGCTGAGAATGCGCTCGAAGTCCTGTGGCGACAGCGCCTTGAGCTCGACGCGAATCGGCAGGCGGCCCTGCAGTTCCGGCACCAGATCGCTCGGCTTGCTCAGGTGGAAGGCGCCCGAAGCGATAAACAGGATATGGTCGGTCTTGACCATGCCCAGCTTGGTATTGACCGTGCAGCCCTCGATCAGTGGCAGCAGGTCGCGCTGCACGCCTTCGCGGGACACGTCGGCGCCACCGGTGTTGCCGCGCTTGGCGACCTTGTCGATCTCGTCGATGAAGACGATGCCGTTCTGCTCCACCGCCTCGAGCGCGCGGGCCTTCAGCTCTTCTTCATTGACCAGGCGCGCGGCTTCTTCGTCGCGTACCAGCTTCAGCGCTTCCTTGACCTTGAGCTTGCGGTTCTTCTTTTTACCTTTGCCCATGTTGGAAAACAGACTCTGCAGCTGACTGGTCATTTCCTCCATGCCAGGCGGGGTCATGATTTCGATGCCGGCCGGGCTGTCGGCCACTTCGATGTCGATTTCCTTGTCGTCCAGCTGGCCCTCGCGCAGGCGCTTGCGAAACAGCTGACGGGTGTTGGAATCGCCGCTTTGCGCCGGCTCTTCGTTGAACCCAGTGCGGGCCGGCGGCAGCAACGCATCAAGGATGCGCTCTTCGGCGGCATCTTCGGCGCGGTGGCGGACCTTGATCATCTCCTGTTCGCGCAGCATCTTCACTGCAGCGTCGGCGAGGTCGCGAATGATCGATTCGACATCGCGGCCGACATAGCCGACCTCGGTGAACTTGGTTGCCTCGACCTTGATGAAGGGAGCGCCGGCCAGCTTGGCCAGGCGTCGGGCTATTTCGGTCTTGCCGACCCCGGTCGGGCCGATCATCAGAATGTTCTTCGGCGTGACTTCGGCACGCAGGTCCAGCGGCAGCTGCATGCGCCGCCAGCGGTTGCGCAGTGCGATGGCGACTGCGCGCTTGGCGTCGTCCTGGCCGATTATATGGCGGTTGAGTTCGTGGACGATCTCGCGGGGCGTCATGGACATGCAGATTTACTCCAGAAAAGACCGCTAATCAGGGTGTTTAAAGCGTCGCGAGCGAAGGTCAGGCAAGGCGAAAGTAGGCGAGGAAGCGGAGTTTACGTCTGTAAATGAGCATTCCGAGCCTGCTTTCAACGCAGCATGGCCGAGCGCAGCAGCTTTAAACGGCCGGATCGGCGCAGTCTTCTTCTTCGATAGTTAGATTCTGGTTAGTGAAGACACAGATGGAGCCGGCAATGTTCAACGCCGCTTCAGTGATTTCACGGGCACTCAGGTCGGTCTTCTGCAGCAGCGCCATGGCCGCGGCCTGGGCAAAACCGCCGCCTGAGCCCATGGCGATCAGGCCCTGTTCAGGTTCCACCACATCGCCATTGCCGGTGATGATCAGCGAGGCGTCCTTATTGGCGACCGCGAGCATGGCTTCCAGGCGGCTGAGCGAGCGGTCGGTGCGCCAGTCCTTGGCCAGCTCGACGGCGGCGCGCACCAGATGGCCCTGATGTTTCTCAAGCTGACCTTCGAAGCGCTCGAACAGGGTGAAGGCGTCGGCGGTGGCGCCAGCAAAGCCGGCGAGCACCTGACCGTGATAGAGGCGGCGGACTTTTTTCGCGTTGCCTTTCATCACGGTGTTGCCGAGCGACACCTGGCCGTCGCCGCCCATGACGACTTTGCCATTGCGGCGTACTGAAACGATGGTGGTCAAGGGGAGAGTCTCCACGCAGCGGGGCGAAAGTGCCCAATGCAGACTCAGATGGGGGCTGTTGCGCCGGGCTTCAAGTCTCAAGCCGCGCACAGGCGCGCAATACCTGGGCGGCTTGTAACCAGATGCGAACGCGCCGCCGTCAGCGTCCTTGCCGCTGTTGCAGCAGCAGGTTGCTGAAGCCGTTGCCGGCCAGGGTTTTCTGCGCCTGACCAAGTTGTTCGCGGCTGGCGAACGGACCCACCAGCACGCGGTGCCAGGTTTCTTCACGCACCGTACCGGACTCGACCTGCACGCTCTGGCCGAGCAGGATGATCTGCGCACGCAGCGTATCGGCGTCTTCCCGGCGACGGAACGAGCCCGCCTGCAGGAAGAACTGCGACGTAACCGGGCCTTGGGCGACCACCGGTGGCGGCGGTGGCGTTTCACCATTGAGGGCGGCCTGGGCCCGCGCCGCATCGATCTTCGCGGCTTCTTCCGGGGTCACCGGCTTCTGCTCAGGGACGGCCGCTGGCTGCTCGACGGCTTGCGGCGGCAGTATCACTTCCGACTCGGGCAGCAGGGTGTAGAAGTCGTATTTGGGTTTGTCCGACTCGGCTGCGCTCGGCTTGGGTTTGGCGCGCTCCTGGACGCGGGCCTGCTCGCCCTTGTCGCGTTTGATCTCGTCGCGGCCGGGTTCGAGGCTGAACAGGAACATCATGAAGCCGCCGATCACCAGGCCGCTGGCCAGCCAGATCCAGCCTGGTGCCGATTTCTTGGTTTGTGCCTGGTAGCGGCTGGCGCCACGCTTGGGCGCGGCTTTCTTGCGCGCGGCCATTACATGCGCTCCAGGGTTTCCAGGCCCAGCAGTTCAAGGCCCTGCTTGAGCGTGCGAGCGGTCAGCGCAGCCAGGCGCAGGCGGCTGTTGCGTACCCCTTCGTCTTCGGCGGAGAGGATCGGGCAGTTCTCGTAAAAACTGGAGAACAAACCGGCCAGGTCGTACAGGTAGGCGCAGAGCAGGTGCGGTTCGCCCTTTTCGGCGACGCTGGCGAGTACCTCATTGAATTGTGCGAGCTTGCCGCCCAGTTCGATTTCGTGGGCGGCCTGCAGGTCGAGGGTGCCCTCGATCTGCTCGAAGCCCTTGCCCAGTTTGCGGAATACGCTGGCCACACGGGTGTAGGCATACAGCAGGTAGGGCGCGGTGTTGCCCTCGAAGCTGAGCATCAGTTCGAAGTTGAAGCGATAGTCGCTGGTGCGGTGCTTGGACAGGTCGGCGTATTTCACTGCGCCGATGCCCACGGCGCGGGCGATCTGCCGCAGTTCGGCTTCGTCCAGCTCCGGGTTTTTGCCTTTGACCAGGGCGTAGGCGCGCTCTTCTGCTTCATCGAGCAGGTCGACCAGTTTCACCGTTCCGCCGTCGCGGGTCTTGAACGGACGGCCATCGGCGCCGTTCATGGTGCCGAAGCCCATATGTTCCAGCTGCATGTTGGCAGGGACGAAACCGGCCAGGCGCGCGGCGGTGAAGACCATCTGGAAGTGCAGGGCCTGGCGCTGATCGACGAAGTACAGCGCGCGGTCAGCTTTCAATACATTGGCGCGGTAGCGGGTAGCAGCCAGGTCGGTGGTGGCGTACAGGTAACCGCCACCCGCTTTCTGCACGATCAGCGGCAGCGGGTTGCCTTCGGCGTTCTTGAACTCGTCCATAAACACGCACCGGGCGCCGTCGCTTTCGCTGAGCAGGCCCTTGGCCTTGAGGTCGGCGACCACGTTGGCCAGGTCGTCGTTGTAGGCGCTCTCACCCTTGACGTCGGCCATGCTCAGCTTCACCCCGAGGCGGTCATACAGCGCCTGGCAGTGGCTGAGGGAAATATCATTGAAGCGGTGCCACAGGCGCAGGCATTCGGCATCGCCAGCTTGCAGTTGTACCACCAGCTCGCGGGCACGCTCGGCGAACTCAGGGGATTCGTCGAAGCGCTTCTTCGCGGCGCGGTAGAAACCTTCCAGGTCAGCCAGCTCGCTTTCGGCAGCCACTGGGTTTTCCTGCATATAAGCCAACAGCATGCCGAACTGGGTGCCCCAGTCGCCCACGTGGTTTTGCCGGATCACGTCGTCGCCAAGGAACTCCAGTACCCGCGCCACGCCATCACCGATGATGGTCGAGCGCAGGTGGCCGACATGCATCTCTTTGGCCAGGTTGGGTGCCGACAGGTCGACCACTACGCGCTGCGCCGGACCGGCTTTGCGCACGCCAAGCTTGGCGTCGGCCAGCAGGGCATCCAGGCGCGCGGCCAGGGCCTGGGTGTTCTGGTAGAAATTGAGGAAGCCCGGGCCGGCGATCTCGACCTTGCTGATGGCGGCGTCGACCGGCAGCGCGGCAATCAGCTTCTCGGCCAGGTCGCGCGGCTTCATACCGGCCGGTTTGGCCAGCATCATGGCGATATTGCTGGCGAAGTCGCCGTGGCTCTTGTCCTTGGTGTTCTCCACTTGAATGGCCGGGCTCAGGCCCTCGGGCAGCACGCCTTCGGTGGTGAGGCGGGTCAAGGCTTGCTGGATCAGGTGGCGAATGCTGTCTTTCATGGTCTGCTCGGTCGGCCGTTGTCAGCGGCGGCGCGCAAAGGCGCTGGTTGAAAATTGCGCATTATCGACGTGCTTCGGTCGCAGCTTCAAGCTGCGCGTCGTAAGCCTCGGCTAAAGCGGGTGTTTTTGCGGGCGCTGACGGCGGCGCTCAGAAAAGGTCGATGGGGTCGACATCTAGTGACCAACGCACCGCACGGCCGCTGGGCATCTGTTCGAGCGCCAGGGTCCAACGGTTTAACAGGCGGTGCAGCGGCGCGCGGGCGCTAGCCTGCACCAGCAACTGCGCGCGGTAACGGCCGGCGCGGCGCTCCATCGGCGCAGGCACAGGGCCGAGCAGTTCGATGCCGGCGAGTTCGAGTTCGTTCAGCAGTAGCTCGGCTTCGGCGCAGGCGTGATCGAGAAAACCTTCGGCCTGCCCTGGTTTATGGGCTTCGGCGCGCAGTAGGGCGAGGTGGCAGAACGGCGGAAGGCCGGCGCTGCGACGCTCGCTGAGGGCCTGTTCGGCAAAGGCGAAATAGCCCTGCTCGGTCAGCTGCACCAATAACGGATGGTCGGCCAGGTGGCTCTGGATAATCACTTTGCCCGGTTCCTCGGCACGCCCGGCACGACCAGCGACCTGCACAATCAGCTGAGCCATGCGCTCGCTGGCGCGAAAATCGGCGGAAAATAGCCCGCCATCGGCATCCAGAATCGCCACCAGGGTCACCCGGGGAAAGTGGTGGCCCTTGGCGAGCATCTGGGTGCCGACCAGGATGCACGGCTCGCCGCGTTGCACGGTGTTGAACAGGGTGGTCATGGCCTCCTTGCGCGAGGTGCTGTCGCGGTCGACGCGCAATACCGGCACGTCGGGGAAGAGAATCTCCAGGCGCTCTTCGGCACGCTCGGTGCCGGCGCCGACCGAGCGCAGGTCGACGTTGTTGCATTTTGGGCAGTTGCTCGGCTGGAGCTGGACGTGGCCGCAGTGGTGGCAGCGCAACTCGCGCGAGCGCTGGTGCACGGTCATCCGCGCATCGCAGCGTGGGCATTCCGACAGCCAGCCGCAGTCGTGACACAACAGCGTCGGGGCAAAGCCACGGCGGTTGAGGAACACCAGAACCTGCTGGCCGGCCTGCAGGGTCTGGGCAATGGCCTGCTGCATGGGCCCAGAAATGCCGGAATCCAGCGGTCGGCTTTTTACATCCAGGCGTAGAAAGCGCGGCTGCTTGGCGCCACCGGCACGTTCGCGCAGGTGCAGCAGGGCGTAGCGGCCGTTGTGGGCGTTGTGCAGGCTTTCCAGCGAGGGGGTAGCCGAGCCGAGGACAATCGGAATGTTGTCCTGCCGCGCGCGCACCACGGCCAGATCGCGGGCGTGATAGCGCAGGCCTTCCTGCTGCTTATAGGAGGCATCGTGTTCTTCGTCGATGATGATCAGCCCCGGCCGCTGCATCGGGGTGAACAGCGCCGAGCGGGTGCCGATGATGATGTCGGCCTCGCCATCGCGCGCCGCCAGCCAGGCGTCCAGGCGCTCTCGGTCATTTACTGCGGAGTGGAGCAGGGCGATGCGCGCATTGAAGCGTTGCTCGAAACGCGCCAGGGTCTGCGGGCCGAGGTTGATCTCCGGGATCAGCACCAGCGCCTGCTTGCCGGCCTCCAGGGTTTCGCGGATCAGTTGCAAGTACACCTCGGTCTTGCCGCTGCCGGTGACGCCAGCGAGCAGAAACGCATTGAAGCTGCCGAAGCCGGAGCGAATCGCATCGACGGCGCGGCGCTGCTCTTCATTCAGCGGCAGTTCCGGCTGCGCCAGCCAGTTGGCGTGGCGCTCGCTGGCGGCGTGACGGCGAACTTCGACGGTGAGCAGGCCTTTTTCGCGCAGCAGCTCCAGGCTGTCCTTGCTCAGCAGCAGTTTGCTGAGCAACTGATGAGCGACCCCGCGAGGGTGCTGCGCGATGGTTTTCAGCGCTTCGCGTTGACGCGGTGCGCGGCTTAGCCGTGGATCGTCCAGCTGCGCACCATCGGCCAGGCACCAGAACCTTTCCTGGCGCGCCTCGGCCGGTTCGCCCTGGCGCAGCAGCACCGGCAGCGCCCAGCTCAGGGTGTCGCCGAGGCTGTGCTGGTAATACTGCGCCGTCCACAGGCATAGCTTGAACAGCGCGGGTGGCAGTGACGACTGGGCGTCTAGCAATTGCAGAGCGGGCTTGAGCTTGTTCGCCGGTACGTCGCTATGATCGGTGACCTCGATCAGAATGCCGATCAGCTCGCGTCGACCAAAGGGCACGCGCAACCGTGCGCCGGGCTGCAATGCGCTGCTCGGTACGCCGGGCGGGGCACGGTAGTCAAACAGGCGGCGCAGTGGCGAGGGCAGGGCGAGGCGCAGGATGGCGTCGGACACGCGGGGAGCTCCCAGGCTCTGGTGACGTAAGCGAGGCGCGATCTTAGCACGGGCCCGGACGACCGGCGGTTGTGGCGGCTTGCGCCGTTGCCGGGCTCCGGTATAATCCGCGGCCTAATTGCGTGCGGTACTCGACAATTGTGTTGGGTGGCGGCACGTCAGCCCCGAGGAAACATCATGAAAGCCGATATCCATCCTACCTACGAAGCCATCACCGCTACCTGCAGCTGCGGCAACGTGATCGAAACTCGCTCCACCCTGGGCAAGCCGTTGAGCCTGGACGTTTGCAACGAGTGCCATCCGTTCTACACCGGCAAGCAGAAAATGCTGGATACCGGTGGTCGTGTTGATCGCTTCAAGCAGCGTTTCGGCATGTTCGGCGCCAAGCAGTAAGCTTGCGCGCAGCGACGGGCGGCCTGATGGGTTGCACCGCGCCACAGAAAAAGGCGTCCCTTGTGGGCGCCTTTTTCGTTTCTGTGTTTTATCTCACGTCAGCCCAGGCGTTTTGCCCCGCCCCGGCTGAACTGCCGACCTTCAAGGTGCAGCGCGTGGTTGACGGCGATACGTTGCGCCTGGTCGACGGGCGCAGCGTGCGACTGATCGGCGTGAATGCTCCCGAACTGGGCCGCAAAGGCCGCCCTGCGGAGCCTTATGCCGAAGCCGCGCGCCAGCGGCTGCAGACGCTGGTAGCGGCCAGCGACGGCCACGTCGGTCTGCAGGTCGGCCTTGAGGCAAGGGATCGTTACGGCCGTGTCCTCGCCCATGCCTACGATAGCCAGGGCGGCAATCTCGAGGCGCAGTTGCTGGCCGAGGGTTTGGGCTATCTGGTCGCCGTGGCCCCCAATGTCGCCCTGGTGACTTGTCAGCGCAGCGCCGAACGCAGCGCTCGGCAAACGGGCTCGGGGTTGTGGCGGCAGCCGCCGCTGCGCACGCCGGAGCAACTGAAGTCCGGCGGCTTTGCGCTGATTCGCGCGAAGGTCGAGCGCGTCGACCGCAATCGTGGCGGATTATGGCTGGAGCTTGGCGGTTCGCTGGTAGCGCATGTGGATGCGCAGGCGTTACCCGATTTCGATGTGCGCAAGCTGCAAGGTTTGTCGGGACGAACTGTCGAAGTGAGAGGTTGGGTGGTTGACCGAGCACGGCGCGGCAGCCTACAACCGGGGCGTTCCCGTTGGCTGTTGCCGTTGACCCATAACGCCATGCTGGAGGTGATTCGATGAGCATACGAGTGTTTGCGCTGGCACTGGTGTTGTGGCAACTGGCCGGCTGCGCGGTCAACCCGGCAACCGGCAAGACCAATTTCGTGATGATGAGCGAGCAGCAGGAGCTCGACCTGGGGCGTCGCTACAACCAGGAAATCCTCAAGCAGACGCCGCGTTACGCCGATGAAAAGCTGCAGGCCTACGTGCAGCAGGTTGGCGAGCGAGTGGCCAGGAACAGCCATCGCAACCAGCTCGATTATCAATTCACCGTAGTCGACAGCCCGGATATCAACGCCTTCGCCTTGCCCGGCGGCTACATCTATATCAATCGTGGTTTGCTGGCCTACCTCAATTCCGAGGCGGAGCTGGCCGCCGTGCTGGGGCATGAGGTCGGCCATGTGACCGCTCGCCACAGCGTGCAGCAGCAAAGCCAATCCAGTGCGTGGGGCATTCTGGGCCAGGCGGTGGCGATTGGGACCGGCGTCGGCGCTGCTGCGGACCTGACCAATGTACTGGGCAGTGCGGTGGTGAGTGGCTACGGGCGCGACATGGAGCTCGAGGCCGATGGCCTGGGTGCGCAGTACCTTGCGCGCGCGGGTTACGACCCGCAGGCGATGATCGAAGTGGTCAAGGTGCTGAAGAACCAGGAGGTTTTTGCTCGTGACCAGGCGGCCAAACGCGGCGAGGCGCAACAGGCTGGCAGTTACCATGGCGTTTTCGACACTCACCCTGACAATGACCGTCGCCTGCAGGAAGTGTTGGGTCCGGCCCGTGCGCTGGCTACCGGTCGTCAGGAAGTCAACCGCGAAACCTTCCTCCAGCACCTGCAAGGCCTGCCCTTTGGTGACTCCGCGGAAACGGGCGTGCGTCGCGACCAGCAATTTTTTCATGCCGAGCTGGATTTCACCCTGACTTTTCCCAAGGGCTGGAGCATCGTCAATCGCCCCGATGTGCTGGTAGGACATACGGCCGATCAGCAGGCTTTTATCGCGATGATGCTGGAGGCCAATCCGCAGCATCTGACACCGGCGCAGCTGTTGCGCCAGCGCGTGGGCGGGCAGCGGCTGGTTGCCGAGAGCGAACTGCGGCAGGCGGGTCTGACCGGCTACAGTGCCGTCATCCCGGGCAATGCGGCCAAGCGTGTGGCGGTGTTGCAGCATGGCGCCCGTGCTTATCTGTTTGTCGGCGCGGTGCGCGGCCGGGCGTCGCTGGAAAGTCAGGATGAGCACTTCCTCAGTGTGATAAGGAGCTTCCGCCCACTCACCACGGCTGACCGAAAGCTGGCCGAACCCTTGCGTATCTATCGCGTGCAGGCCAAATCGGGGCAAACCATGGCGGCGTTGGCCAAGCAAAGCAAATTGCCCGGTGATGCCTTGGGCACGCTGCGCCTGCTCAATAACCTTTATCCGGCAGGTGAGCCGCAAGCGGGTGAATGGCTCAAAGTCGTGCGATAGCACTGTGCCTTTTCGGTGACTGAACAGTCTTGTGCAGCCGCGTACAACTTGCGTATCCTCGGCCGCCTGCTAGTTCAACAGCCCAAAGCGGAACGCCATAATGTCAGATCTGAAAACTGCCGCTCTCGAATATCACGCCAATCCCCGTCCAGGAAAGCTGAGCGTCGAGCTAACCAAACCCACCGCGACCGCCCGCGACCTGTCGCTGGCCTATAGCCCGGGTGTTGCCGAACCAGTCCGTGAAATCGCGCGCGATCCTGAACTGGCGTATCGCTACACCGGCAAGGGCAATCTGGTTGCGGTCATTTCCGACGGTACAGCGATTCTCGGGCTGGGCAACCTGGGCCCCCTGGCGTCCAAGCCGGTCATGGAAGGCAAGGGCGTGCTGTTCAAGCGTTTCGCCGGCATCGACGTATTCGACATCGAAGTCGATTCGGAAAGCCCTCAGGCCTTTATCGATACGGTCAAGCGCATCTCCATCACGTTCGGCGGCATCAACCTCGAAGACATCAAGGCACCGGAATGTTTCGAGATCGAGCGCGCATTGATCGAGCAATGCGACATCCCGGTTTTTCACGATGACCAGCACGGCACCGCCATCGTCACCGCCGCCGGCATGCTCAATGCTCTGGAAATCGCCGGCAAAACACTTCCAGAAGCCAAGATCGTTTGCCTGGGCGCCGGTGCTGCCGCCGTGTCCTGCATGAAGCTGCTGATCAGCATGGGTGCCAAGGTCGAAAATATCTTCATGATCGACCGCAAGGGCGTGATTCATTCAGGCCGCGATGATCTGAACCAGTATAAAGCCGTATTCGCTCATGAAACCGCCAAGCGCACGCTGTCCGATGCCCTGGACGGCGCTGACGTGTTCGTCGGCCTGTCGGGCGCCGATCTGCTCAGCCAGGACGACCTGATGCGCATGGCGCCAAACCCGATCGTATTCGCCTGCTCCAACCCCGATCCGGAAATCAAGCCAGAACTGGCCCATGCCGTGCGCAGCGACGTGATCATGGCCACCGGTCGCTCGGATTATCCGAATCAGGTCAACAACGTGCTGGGCTTCCCGTTCATTTTCCGTGGCGCTCTCGATGTGCGGGCAACCCGCATCAATGAAGAAATGAAGATTGCTGCTGCGCTGGCATTGCGTGATCTGGCCAAGCTGCCGGTGTCCCAGGAAGTGTGCGATGCCTACGGTGGCATCTCCCTGTCGTTCGGTCGTGAATACATCATCCCCAAGCCGATGGACCCGCGCCTGATCACCGTGGTGTGCGACGCGGTCGCCAAGGCGGCGATCGAAAGCGGTGTTGCCACACTGCCCTACCCGAAAAACTACCCGTTGCAGTCCGTGAACGACGTGTTCAACGGTTAATCGGTAGCCAATAAAAAACCCGCTGCGGCGGGTTTTTTATTGGCTGGATTATCTTCTAGAACAGGTCGAGCGGCGCAGACTCGTCTGCCGGCAGCGGGCTGCCAGGAATACCCAGGCTCGGATCAAGCTCGCTCATTGGGGGCGGCGTGTCTTCGCTTTTGAACAGCTCGAAATAGGCGTCCGGCGCCCCTGGCAGCGCAGCGCGGCCGCTATAGGGGTCTATGCGCAGCGTCAGCATGCCTTCGGGCTCAGGCGGTAGATTGCTGGGCTTGTCTTTCAGCGCCGCGCTCATGTAATTCATCCAGATTGGCAGCGCAACGGTACCGCCATACTCGTTGCGGCCCAGGCTCTCCGGCTGATCGAAACCTGCCCAGACTGTCGTGACGTAGTCGCCGTTGTACCCGGAAAACCAGCTGTCCTTGGATTCATTGGTGGTGCCAGTCTTTCCCGCCAGGTCATCGCGGCCCATGGCCATGGCACGTCTGCCCGTGCCACGCTTGATCACGTCCTGAAGCATGCTGGTCATGATATAGGCGGTGCGTTCGTCAATGATCCGTTCGGCTGCTACTGGGTCGCCAGCGTCGACCGATTGCGCCGAGTCATTCAGGGCGACTTGAACAGCACCTGGCTGCGCATCGGTGCTTTCGGGTTGAGCCTTCAGCGCCGTGGGCGTGCTGACAGGGTTGGCAGTGAACAGCGTGGTGCCGTCGCGATCATCGATACGGGCGATCAGGTAAGGCTGGATTTTGTAGCCGCCGTTGGCGAAAACCGTCCAGCCCGTAGCGATCTCCATTGGCGTCAGGTTGGCGGTACCCAGTGCGAGGGAAAGATTGCGCGGAAGCTCCTGCCTGTTGAAGCCGAAATGGCTGACGTAATCAAGCGCGTAGTCGATGCCGATCGCTTGCAGCAGGCGAATGGACACCAGGTTGCGTGACTTATACAGCGCCTCGCGCAGGCGGATCGGACCGAGGAAGGTGTTGTTATCGTTCTTCGGCCGCCAGGCTTCGCTCATCCCCGCTTCCTGAAAGACGATAGGCGCATCGTTGACCAGGCTCGCAGCGGTGTAGCCGGCGTCCAGTGCGGCGCTATAGACGAAGGGTTTGAAGCTGGAACCTGGTTGGCGCTTGGCCTGAACTGCGCGGTTGTAATTGCTCTGTTCAAAAGAGAATCCGCCAACCAGCGCACGGATCGCGCCCGTGTGCGGTTCGAGCGAAACCAAAGCGCTTTGTGCCGATGGCAGTTGCACGAAATGCAAACTGCCATCGTCCTGGCGCTGTACGCGAATCAGATCGCCTATCTGCGCGACATCCGCCGGTTTCTGCGGACGCGGTCCGAGGCTATTGGTATTAAGGAACGGTCGTGCCCATTTCATACTGTCCCAGGCAACCGCTTCTTCCGCGCCACTGCGCAGGAGGACCAGAATTCCGCTTTTTTCTACCTGGGTGACAATCGCCGGCTCAAGGCCGCCGAGCGAGGTCCGCTTGCTTAATTCGGCTAGCCAGGTTTCCTGGGTCATACCCGGTAGGCGGCTTTCGGGGCCGCGATAACCATGGCGTTGATCGTAAGCGATCAAGCCTTCGCGCAGCGCAAAGTTAGCAGCAGTTTGCAGATCGCTTGGCACCGTGGTGAATACGTTAAAACCTTCTGTGTAGGCTTCGCTGCCGTAACGGCCAACCATTTCCGCGCGGGCCATTTCTGCAATGTAGGGTGCCGCCAGTTCGGGTGTCGGCGCGTGATAGCTGGCGCTGTTAGGTTCAGCCAAGGCGCTTTCATAACGCGCTTTCTCGATGCGTCCCAGGGCGTACATGCGGCCCAGAATCCAGTCGCGGCGCTCTTTGGCGCGGCTCGGATTGGTTAGTGGGTTGAAGCGCGATGGCGCCTTTGGCAAACCGGCAATCATCGCGAGCTGCGCAAGGCTGAGCTCTTTGATGGATTTGCCATAATAGATCTGGGCTGCTGCCTCGATTCCGTATGCGCGGTGGCCAAGGTAGATTTTGTTGACGTACAGCTCAAGGATTTCGTCCTTGGTCAGCTCGCGCTCAATCTGCAGTGCGAGGAGAATCTCGGTGATCTTGCGCGAAAAACTCCTCTCGCTGGTGAGGAAGAAATTCTTTGCCACCTGCATCGTGATGGTGCTGCCACCCGTTTGAATTTGCCCGCTTTTTAATATTTGCGTGGCAGCGCGCATCAGGCTGGTAAGGTCGACGCCATAATGATTTGCGAAATTGTCATCCTCGGCCGATAACAAAGCACCGATGAAGTCTGGAGGGATGTCTGCGAAGGCGATCGGCGAGCGGCGCATCTCGCCAAACTCCGCGATCAGCTTGGCGTCGCTGCTGTAAACCCGAAGTGGGATCTGCAACTGGATGCTGCGCAAGGATTCGACGGATGGGAGGCTGGGGCTAAGATAAAGAAAGGCCCCGCTCAAACTGAGCAGCAGCCCACAAAATATTGCGACACCCGACCAGCAAAATAGCTTAAGCAAACGCATCAAGATCTTCGGATTTCCAAGTAAAAGAACGGGTTAAGTGCAGTAGAAGGTTAAAAGACAAAAACTGTTCACATTATAAGCGGTTTTTTTACTAGGTAGCCATTTGCGCTTCTGTCAAGACTGATATTTAATGTGAAAAAACATAAACAGTCCGTAAGTCGCGGATGCTAATAGGAAATCGGTCGTGCTAGGGCTCTTCAATAAGAAAGCGAATACGCTACTGGGGATCGATATCAGCTCGACCTCCGTCAAGCTCCTCGAATTGAGCCGCTCCGGAAGCCGCTACAAGGTAGAGGCTTATGCGGTTGAGCCGCTCCCGCCAAACGCGGTTGTCGAGAAAAATATCGCCGAGCTTGAAGGGGTGGGGCAGGCGCTAACTCGCGTTCTCGCGAAAGCCAAGTCTGGAGTACGTACCGTTGCCGTTGCGGTGGCCGGCTCTGCGGTGATCACCAAAACCATCGAGATGGAGTCGGGTTTGTCCGACGACGAGCTTGAAAATCAGCTGAAAATCGAAGCCGATCAATACATTCCTTATCCGCTGGAAGAAGTCGCAATCGACTTTGAAGTCCAGGGGGCCTCGCCTCGCAATCCTGACCGGGTCGAAGTATTGCTGGCAGCATGCCGTAAGGAAAACGTGGAGGTGCGTGAGGCTGCACTCGCCTTGGCCGGCCTCACTGCAAAAGTGGTCGATGTTGAGGCGTACGCGCTAGAGCGAGCCTATGGCCTGCTCTCCCAGCAGCTTGGTGGTGGCGATGAGCTGACTGTTGCGGTTGTCGACATCGGCGCGACGATGACGACCCTAAGCGTTCTGCACAACGGGCGAACGATCTATACGCGTGAGCAGTTGTTTGGTGGCAAGCAGCTTACCGAAGAAGTCCAGCGCCGCTATGGTCTCTCCGTCGAAGAGGCTGGCCTGGCAAAAAAACAGGGAGGGCTTCCAGATGACTACGACAGCGAAGTGTTGCAGCCGTTCAAAGAGGCGGTAGTGCAACAAGTTTCTCGCTCATTACAGTTTTTCTTCGCCGCTGGCCAGTTTCACGATGTTGATTATATTTTGCTGGCCGGTGGTACCGCATCGATTCCGGACCTCGATCGCTTGATCCAACAAAAGATTGGCACTCAAACATTGGTAGCCAATCCATTTGCGGACATGGCGTTAAGCAGCAAAGTTAATGCGGGCGCCTTAGCGAGTGATGCGCCTGCATTGATGATTGCTTGTGGCCTGGCGATGAGGAGTTTCGACTAATGGCGCGGATTAACCTTCTTCCTTGGCGTGAGCAGCTCCGCGAAGAGCGCAAACAGCGATTCTTGGTCACGCTGGGTGGTGTTCTAATTATTGCGGCTGGCGCCGTATTCCTGGGTGATCAGTACCTCAACAACGCGATTGAGCGGCAAGATGCGCGCAACGAATTCGTGCAGAAAGAAATTGCTGTGTTGGATGCTCGCATTAAGGAAATTAGTGAGTTAAAGACACGCCGTCAGCAATTGATAGAGCGTATGAAGATTATTCAGGATCTGCAGGGTAACCGGCCAATAATTGGACGAGTATTCGATCAGCTTGTAAGAACATTGCCTGATGGTGTCTATTTTACTGCGCTAAAAATGGAAGATAAGACAATATCTATTGTTGGTGCAGCTGAGTCGAATAATAGAGTATCTAATTTAATGCGGAATCTTGATGCGTCGGAGTGGTTAGCTTCGCCCAATCTAACTGAAGTCAAGTCTGTAACCGCTGGCGCGGTTGATCAAGCGAACGTGTTTCAGTTAACAGTTCAGCAAACTCAACCTGAGCTAGAACCAGAGGAGGCAGCTAAATGAGCATGAGTGAAGCTTTAGATGGCCTTCGTAAAGTGGATCTAAGCGAATTAGATCTGAACAATGTTGGTTCTTGGCCTTCGGCGATTAAGTTTATTGCTGGGCTTCTACTTTTAGTTGTGGTAGTCGGCCTTGGCTATAATTTTCATCTTAAGGAATTGCAAGAGCGTCTTGCTCAGAGCGAAGCTCAGGAGGTTGTATTAAAGGAACAGTTTTCAAGCAAAGCATTTCAAGCTGCAAATTTGGAAGCTTATAAAGATCAAATGAAAGAGATGGAGGTTTCTTTTGGTGCTTTATTGAGGCAGCTACCAAGCGATACCGAGGTTCCCGGCCTGCTTGAAGATATTACCCGAACTGGTCTAGGTAGTGGGTTAGAGTTTGAGGAAATTAAGTTGCTTCCGGAAACGGCCCAGCAGTTTTATATAGAATTGCCCATTGAGATTAAAGTGGTGGGTTCTTATCATGATCTTGCAACCTTTGTAACTGGAGTCGCAAGCTTGCCACGAATAGTTACTCTCCATGACTTTGAATTAGTACCAGCGAGAAATGATACTGCGTCTAAGTTGCGTATGAGTATTTTGGCTAAGACCTATCGCTATAACGATCAGGAGGCTAAATGATGAATTTTGTTCGGCCCCTCATTGTTTTTTCATTTTTATCTTTAGTCGGTTGCGGTTCGGCAAGAGATTTTAGTGATTTACAAACGTATATGGACGAGGTGCGAGCTCGTCCGCAAGGTGCTATCGAACCAGCTCCGATTTTTCAGCCTTACGAGAGCTTCGCGTATAGCGCTGCCTCTATGCGTAGCCCATTTCAGCCGCCCGTCAAAATAGAGGTCGTAAATCGACAAAAAGGCACTCAGGAAATAAAGCCTGATGAGTTAAGGGTTAAACAGTTTCTTGAAGGTTTCAATATAGAGATTTTTGAAATGGTTGGTACGCTCTCTAACGATGAAGGTGTATATGCGTTAGTCAGTGGTGCGGGCGGTGTGCATCGAATTAAATTAGGTGATTATCTCGGTAGAAACTATGGCAAAGTAGTTGCTATAGAAGATTCAAAAATTGATGTGATAGAAATTGTTCCAGATGGTGAGGGTGGCTGGCTGGAGCGACCGCGGAGTCTCTCCCTTAAGGAGCGCTCATAATGAGCGGAGTAGATATGATAAAAAATAATCGGTCTGCCAATCGGAAATTTATAATGAATAACTCTCTTTTACGTGTTGGCTTTTCGCTTTTTGTGGTAGCACTGTCCCCAGTTCTTTTAGCGGCCGATTTGCAAACTTTAAATGTAGCTGCTCTGCCTGGTGATAGGGTTGAGTTAAAGCTTTCATTTGATGAGCCTATACTTGCTCCCAAAGGCTATACCATTGAACAGCCGGCGCGTATCGCTCTAGATCTACCTGGAGTATCGAATAAGCTGGGAACAAAAAGTCGTGAGTTAGGTGTAGGTAATGCGCGCAGCGTAACCGTAGTAGAGGCTAAGGATAGAACTCGTTTAATTATTAATTTAACAAACTTAGCTCCTTATGCTACTCGAGTAAGCGGAAACGATCTTTATGTTGTAGTTGGCGGTGAAGCTAGTCGTAATGCCGCGGTGCCGAAGTCAGATGCGGTAGTGGTAGGTGGCCCGGCGCAAGAAAAAATATATGCACCTAAAGGCCGAGCTATAAATAATATTGATTTTCAACGCGGCGAGGATGGAGAAGGTAATGTCGTCATTACCCTGTCTAGCGCTGCAGTTAGTCCAAATATACAGGATCAAGGTGGGAAGATTCGTTTGGATTTTGCTAGAACCGAGCTTCCAGAAGCATTGAGAGTGAAATTGGATGTGAAGGATTTTGCTACTCCAGTTCAATTTGTTAGCGCAACTGGCGGTGCGGATAAGGCTAGTATAATTATTGAGCCAGCAGGTGTTTATGACTACTTGGCTTATCAGACGGACAATAAGCTTACATTGAGTATAAAAGCCTTAACTCCAGATGATGTTGAGAAGCGTAAAAGTGAGCGGTTTACTTACACAGGGGAGAAGTTATCGCTTAATTTTCAAGATATTGATGTTCGCTCAGTTCTACAGTTGATAGCTGATTTCACGGATTTGAACTTAGTTGCTAGCGACACTGTTCAAGGAAATATTACTCTGCGTTTGCAAAATGTACCTTGGGATCAAGCTCTGGATTTGGTCCTTAAAACTAAAGGCCTAGATAAACGTAAAGTAGGTAATGTTCTTCTTGTTGCCCCTGCTGACGAGATTGCTGCTCGTGAACGGCAAGAGCTTGAGTCTCAAAAGCAGATAGCAGAGCTTGCCCCTTTGCGTCGTGAGCTAATTCAAGTTAACTATGCGAAGGCTGCCGATATGGCTAAGCTTTTTCAGTCGGTTACCAGCGCCGAGGGGAGCGCCGATGATCGAGGTTCAATAACCGTCGATGATCGTACAAACAGTATTATTGCTTATCAGACGCAAGACCGCTTGGATGAGCTACGTCGAATTGTTGCTCAATTAGATATTCCTGTGCGACAAGTTATGATTGAGGCTCGTATTGTTGAAGCTAATGTTGATTATGATAAATCGCTTGGTGTTAATTGGCGCGGCGCTCGTGTAGGGGATAATAACTTCGTAGTTGGCGGGCGAGGAGGTAACCGTCCTGGGGCGCCAGGATATGGGCAGAACGCAGGCGTACAAGCGCCAACCCCTTCATTAGGTACTTTTGTAGACATGGGCGCGAGTGGGGCTACATCAGGTATAGGTATAGGTTTCTTAACAGATAACACTATCCTTGATCTCGAATTGTCGGCCATGGAAAAAACCGGGAACGGTGAGGTGGTTTCTCAGCCGAAAGTAGTAACTTCGGATAAAGAAACAGCAAAAATTCTTAAGGGCTCTGAGGTTCCTTACCAAGAGGCAAGCTCCAGCGGGGCCACTAGCACTTCCTTTAAAGAGGCGGCTCTGTCGCTTGAAGTTACGCCGCAAATCACACCTGATAATCGGATTATTGTAGAGGTAAAGGTCACAAAAGACGCTCCAGACTTTTCTCAAGCAGCCTCTACAGGTGGCGTGCCGTCAATAAGTAAGAATGAAGTTAATGCAAAAGTTCTGGTTGCTGATGGCGAGACAATAGTAATTGGTGGTGTGTTTACGAATACACAATCTAAATCTGTCGACAAGGTCCCGTTTTTAGGCGATTTGCCATATGTTGGCCGCCTATTTAAGCGCGACTTGGTTCAGGATAAGAAATCAGAGCTTCTTATTTTTCTGACCCCACGAATCTTAAATAATTCATCAGTAGCAGCTGCTAATCGTTAATAGAGTGAAAAATCTGATCCTTGTTGGCCCGATGGGTGCTGGTAAAAGTACCATCGGGCGTCTGCTTGCCAAAGAGCTGCGGGTGCCTTTTAAAGATTCCGACAAGGAAATCGAGCAGCGTACCGGTGCCGATATTCCCTGGATTTTTGATGTGGAGGGTGAGCAGGGCTTTCGCGAGCGTGAGCAGGCGGTGATTGTCGAACTATGCGAGCTGGATGGCATGGTTCTAGCCACTGGCGGCGGTGCCGTCATGCGCTCTGGCAATCGAGACGCACTGCGGCGTGGCGGTCGGGTTGTATATCTGCATGCTTCAGTCGAGCAGCAGATCGATCGAACATCACGTGACCGGAATCGGCCGCTATTGCGTAACGGTAATCCAGGTAAGGTTCTTGCGGACCTGCTTGCTGTTCGCGATCCGCTTTACCGCGAAATTGCAGACGTGATCGTTGAAACCGACGAGCGCCCGCCTCGCTTAGTTGTGCAAGAAATTCTAGAACGTTTAGAAGCGCTACCTCCCCGTTAAAGCGCAGCTCGAACTGCGCTATCCTAGAGCCCTTTTGAAAGTGAGGGCCACATGCAAACTCTCCACGTCGATCTCGCCGAGCGCAGCTATCCGATCTTTATCGGCACGGGGCTGACGGCCCGGGCTGATTTATTGGCCGCTCACATCGCCGGACGTCAGGTCGCCATCGTCACCAATGAAACAGTAGCGCCGCTATATTTGTCGCGTCTTGAGACTACGCTCTCAGCTTTCAGTACTACGTCGATCGTCCTACCTGACGGCGAAGCCTTCAAGAACTGGGAAACACTTCAGCTGATCTTCGATGAGCTGCTGAAGGCGCGCCATGATCGAGGCACCACCGTTATTGCGTTGGGTGGCGGGGTCATCGGCGATATGGCGGGATTTGCTGCCGCCTGTTATCAGCGCGGAGTCAACTTCATTCAGATTCCTACGACGTTGCTGTCTCAGGTCGACTCATCGGTTGGCGGCAAGACGGGCATCAATCATCCGCTTGGCAAGAATATGGTCGGCGCTTTTTACCAGCCGCAAGCGGTATTGATTGATATCGAGAGCTTGAACACCCTCCCTGCCCGTGAGCTGTCCGCCGGGCTCGCCGAGGTGATCAAGTACGGCCTTATTTGCGATGAGCCTTTTCTAGGCTGGCTCGAGGACAATATGTCGGCACTGCGGGGGCTTGATCCAGCGGCGCTGAGCATTGCGATCGAGCGTTCATGCGCTGCCAAGGCGCGCGTGGTTGGGGCCGACGAGCGGGAGTCTGGCGTCCGCGCCACGCTCAATTTAGGTCATACCTTCGGCCACGCGATCGAAACGCATCAGGGCTACGGGGTTTGGTTGCATGGTGAAGCGGTGGCTGCCGGGACGGTCATGGCGCTCGACATGTCGTGTCGGCTGGGCTGGATCGGTGCCAACGAGCGCGACCGAGCCGTACGCTTGTTCTTGGCGGCTGGCCTGCCTGTTGTGCCACCGCTGGATATGACGCCAGAGCACTTTTTAGAGCATATGGCGGTCGATAAGAAGGTCTTGGATGGCCGCTTGCGCCTGGTGTTGTTACGCGCCATTGGCGAGGCTGTTGTGACGAGTGATTTTCCTCGCGAGATTTTGAATGCAACGCTTAGTGCAGATTACGCTGCACGGCTGAATCAGCTTTAGACATTAAGAGTGCCCCATGACCAGTTTGCATGCTGACGAGGCTTTTCTCGATCACTACCAGTTCAGCCATGACCCCTTTGCCGCGCGGGTCCCAGGCTTCAAGTTTTTCCCCGCCCAGCGCAAGCCAGTGCTGGGCCAATTGCACCACCTTGCTCGCTACAGCCAGTTGCTGCTAGTAGTGACCGGCCCGAAAGGCAGCGGCAAGACTTTATTGCGACAGGCCTTGGTGGCCAGCACCAATAAACAGACGGTGCAAAGCGTGATCGTGTCCGCCCAGGGTGCGGCGGATCCCGGCAGCCTATTGCGGCAGGTCGCTCAGGGGCTGCAGTTGAAACAAGCAGAGCCGGCTGCAATATTGGCGCAGGTTGGGCAGCTTGCGCTCACAGGGCAAGAAGTTTATCTGCTGGTCGATGACGCTGAAGAGCTGAGCGATGCGGCAGTGGCAAGTCTGTTGACGCTGGCGGCAGGAAATAGCGAGGGCAAGCCCCACGTTTTCCTGTTTTCCGAGCCGGAATTGACCGCCCGACTAGAGCGATTGGCTGACGGCGAGGAGTGCTTTCACATCATTGATCTGCAGCCCTACGCCGAGGAGGAGACGCGGGAATACCTGGCTCAGCGCCTGGAAGGCGCGGGCCAGAGTATTAATGTGTTTTCCGATGAGCAGGTCGCCTCGATTCATGAGGCTGCTGATGGGTGGCCGGGCCTGATCAATCAGGTTGCACACGAAACCCTGATTGAAAATATGCTGGCGCAAAAAGGCGCCGCCAAGCGTGCGGGGTTTGCCATGAAGCTGCCTAGGAAGCATTTGTTGGCGCTCGCCGTGGTCGGTGTCGGCGTCCTTGCCGCATGGTTTATGCAGGGGCAGCAGGTAGACTCGCCGCCCGCGCCGATCTCCGCACAGTTACCGCTGGAGGGAGAGCCGCCTACGCAGGCGGTTGTGGACCAGCCCGCTGTCGCGCCTGGCGAGTCGCCCTCAATCGAATTCGAGGGTGCCAATCAGCCGCTGCCCCTGCCATTGGTGGGTGAGGCTCAACCCGTTATCCGAGAGCCTTTGGCTCAGGCCGCTGGTTTAAGCGGAGCCGAGGAGGCTGATGTTCAAGGTGGCGCCACAATCGAGGCCGAAGAGGCTGCAGAGATACCGGTATCACCCCCTGTTGCGCCACCCGCTGAACTGGGTGCAGCAGTGAAGCCGCCTGTCGCTACCGAGCCCGCCGCTCCTGTAGCTGCTGCCCCTGCGCCGATCAAGTCTGAGCCAAAGCCTGCCGTAGCCGCAGCGTCCAGCCCCGCCCCAAAGGCTGCTGAGTCCGCGCGCGCAGCGCCAGCGAGCGATTGGTATGCGGCGCAGACAGCCAGCCATTACACCTTGCAGATCCTGGGTGCGCGCGCGCAGAGCAGCGCGGAAGCGTTCGTGAAGGAGCAGGGTGGGCAGTATCGCTATTTCAAAAAGCAGCACCAAGGAAAGCCACTCTATGTGGTGACGTATGGCAGTTTCGCAACTCGTCAGGCTGCTCAGGCTGCACTGAAAAATTTGCCGGCCAAGGTGCAGGCGGGCAAGCCGTGGCCGCGTACGTTCGCCAGCATTCGCCAGGAAATTTCTTCGGCGCCCTAGTCTGCCCAGGCTCTCTCGACAAGTGACTGACTGGTCGTTAGCACGACCTTTCAGTCTCTTCCTTCGTTTTCGCGACATAACCGTTCAGCAGGTCGTCACGAAGATTTGTGACGGCTTGGGTGGATATGTACAATGACCTCCCTTTTGCCTGCGCACAGCTGGAGCCTGTTCCTGCCTGCGAGTTAAGTGGTTGAATTAAAAAGCAATTTGCCTGTTGTTAGAGGCAGTCTGGTGAGAGTTCCCTATGAAAGCAGGTCTATACCATCCTGATGAGTTCAAGGATAACTGCGGCTTCGGCTTGATCGCCCATATGCAAGGTGAGGCGAGTCATCACCTGCTGCAAACCGCCATCGAAGCGCTTACCTGCATGACCCACCGCGGCGGTATCAACGCCGACGGTAAAACGGGCGATGGTTGTGGACTGCTCATTCAAAAGCCGGACCAGTTTCTGCGCGCCATCGCCCAGCAAGAATTCGCTGTCGATCTGCCTAAGCAGTACGCCGTCGGCATGGTGTTCCTCAATCAGGACCCGGCCAAAGCGGAAGCGGCTCGCGCGAACATGGACCGCGAAATCACCAGCGCCGGCCTTCACCTGATCGGTTGGCGCAAGGTACCGGTCGACGCCAGCGTGCTCGGCCGTCTTGCGCTTGAGCGTTTGCCGCAGATCGAGCAGGTGTTCATCGGTGGCGAAGGCCTGTCCGATCAGGAGTTTGCGATCAAACTGTTCAGCGCGCGTCGTCGCTCTTCGGTCGCCAATGCCGACGACAGCGACCACTACATTTGCAGCTTCTCGGCAAAGACCATCATCTACAAAGGCCTGATGATGCCGGCCGACCTGCAGCAGTTCTACCCGGACCTGGGTGATGAGCGTCTGCAGACCGCGATCTGCGTGTTCCACCAGCGCTTTTCCACCAACACCCTGCCGAAGTGGCCGCTGGCCCAGCCGTTCCGTTTCCTCGCCCACAACGGCGAGATCAACACCATTACCGGTAACCGCAACTGGGCCCAGGCGCGTCGCACCAAGTTCGCCAACGAGATGATTCCGGATCTTGAGGAGCTCGGACCACTGGTCAACCGAGTCGGTTCGGACTCGTCGAGCATGGACAACATGCTCGAGCTGATGGTCACCGGCGGCATCGATCTGTTCCGCGGCGTGCGCATGATCATCCCGCCAGCGTGGCAGAACGTCGAAACCATGGACGCCGATCTGCGCGCGTTCTATGAATTCAATTCCATGCACATGGAACCCTGGGATGGCCCAGCCGGCGTGGTGCTCACCGACGGCCGCTACGCTGCCTGCCTGCTTGATCGCAATGGCTTGCGTCCGGCGCGCTGGGTCACCACCACCAATGGCTATATCACCCTCGCCTCGGAAATCGGCGTGTGGAATTACCGGCCCGAGGATGTCATTGCCAAAGGCCGTGTCGGCCCAGGCCAGATCCTCGCGGTGGATACCGAAACCGGCCAGGTGCTCAATACCGATGACATCGACAACCGGCTGAAGTCCCGTCATCCGTACAAGCAGTGGCTGCGCAAGAGCGCGCTGCGCATCCAGGCGACCATGGAAGACAACGACCATGGCTCGGCGTTTTACGACGTCGATCAGCTCAAGCAGTACATGAAGATGTACCAGGTCACCTTCGAAGAGCGTGATCAGGTGCTGCGTCCTCTGGCCGAGCAGGGTCAGGAAGCGGTTGGTTCGATGGGCGACGACACGCCGATGGCCGTGCTGTCGCAGCGCGTGCGTTCGCCTTACGACTACTTCCGCCAGCAGTTCGCCCAGGTGACCAACCCACCGATCGACCCACTGCGCGAAGCCATCGTCATGTCGCTGGAGATCTGCCTCGGCGCCGAGCGCAACATCTTCGAAGAGTCGCCGGAGCATGCGACCCGCGTGATTCTGAGCAGCCCGGTGATTTCTCCAGCCAAATGGCGTGCGCTAATGACGCTGGAGCGCGCGGGTTTCGAGCGCCAGATCATCGACATGAACTACGACGAGTCGATGGGACTGGAAGCAGCCGTGCGCAATATGGCTGACCAGGCTGAAGAGGCCGTGCGCGCCGGCAAGGCCTTGCTGGTTCTCAGCGATCGGCATATCGCCCCTGGCAAGCTGCCGGCCCATGCCGCGCTGGTAACAGGCGCGGTGCACCACCGCCTGACCGAGAAAGGCCTGCGTTGCGATTGCAACATCCTGGTCGAGACCGCCACGGCCCGCGATCCGCATCACTATGCGGTGCTGCTCGGTTTTGGTGCCTCCGCGGTTTACCCCTTCCTCGCGTATGAGGTGTTGGGTGACCTGATCCGCACCGGCGAAGTGCTGGGCGATCTGTATGAAGTGTTCAAGTACTACCGCAAGGGCATCTCCAAGGGACTCTTGAAGATCCTCTCGAAGATGGGCATTTCCACGGTCGCGTCCTATCGCGGCGCGCAGCTGTTCGAGGCGGTCGGCCTGGCCGACGACGTTACCGAGCTGTGCTTCCGTGGTGTCGCCAGTCGGATCAAGGGCGCTCGTTTCGTCGATATCGAAGCCGAGCAGAAGCTCCTGGCCGCCGAAGCCTGGAACAGCCGCAAGCCGATCCAGCAGGGCGGTCTGCTCAAGTTCGTCTATGGCGGCGAATACCACGCCTACAATCCCGATGTGGTTAACACGCTGCAGGCTGCAGTGCAGCAGGGCAACTACGAGAAGTACAAGGAATACAGCGCGCTGGTCGATACCCGGCCGGTGTCGATGATCCGCGACCTGCTCACCTTGAAGCTGGCCGACCAGCCGCTGGCGCTCGATCAGGTCGAGCCGCTGGACGCGATCCTCAAGCGCTTCGACTCCGCGGGGATCTCCCTCGGCGCGTTGTCGCCGGAAGCCCACGAGGCCATCGCCGAGGCGATGAACCGTCTGGGCGCGCGTTCCAACTCCGGCGAGGGCGGCGAAGACCCGGCCCGTTACGGCACCGTGCGCAGCTCGAAGATCAAGCAGGTGGCCACCGGCCGCTTTGGGGTGACTCCTGAATACCTGGTCAACGCCGAAGTGCTGCAGATCAAGGTGGCGCAGGGCGCGAAGCCCGGTGAGGGCGGCCAGCTGCCCGGCGGCAAGGTCAACGGGCTGATCGCCAAGCTGCGGTATGCAGTGCCGGGCGTGACCCTGATTTCGCCACCGCCGCACCATGACATCTACTCGATCGAAGACCTGGCGCAGCTGATCTATGACCTCAAGCAGGTCAACCCGGCTGCCCTGGTGTCAGTCAAGCTGGTGGCGGAAGCCGGTGTCGGCACCATTGCCGCTGGCGTGGCCAAGGCCTATGCCGACCTGATCACCATCTCCGGCTACGACGGTGGTACCGGCGCTTCGCCGCTGACGTCGATCAAATACGCCGGCGCACCCTGGGAACTCGGCCTGGCCGAAACCCACCAGACCCTGCGCGGCAATGACCTGCGCGGCAAGGTACGGGTACAGACCGACGGTGGCCTGAAAACCGGCCTGGATGTGGTCAAGGCCGCCATCCTCGGCGCCGAAAGCTTCGGCTTCGGTACCGCGCCGATGATCGCCCTGGGCTGCAAGTACCTGCGTATCTGCCACTTGAACAACTGCGCCACCGGCGTGGCCACGCAGAACGACAAGCTGCGTAAGGACCACTTCATCGGCACCGTCGAAATGGTGATGAATTTCTTCACCTACGTCGCCGAAGAAACCCGCGAGTGGCTGGCCAAGCTCGGTGTGCGCAGCCTAGAAGAGCTGATCGGGCGTACCGATCTGCTCGATATCCTGCCGGGTGAAACTGCCAAGCAGAACCATCTGGACCTGAGCCCGCTGCTCGGCAGCGATCATATTCCGGCCGACAAGCCGCAGTTCTGCCAGGTCGAGCGCAACCCGCCGTTCGACCAGGGCCTGCTCGCCGAGAAGATGGTAGAGCTGGCCAAGTTGGCGATCGATGCCGCCAGCGGCGGCGAGTTCGAGCTGGACATCTGCAACTGCGACCGCTCCATCGGTGCCCGCGTCTCCGGCGAAATTGCTCGGGTTCACGGCAACCAGGGCATGGCTAAGGCGCCGATTACCTTCCGCTTCAAGGGTACTGCCGGGCAGAGCTTCGGCGTGTGGAACGCCGGCGGCCTGAACCTGTATCTGGAAGGCGATGCCAACGATTACGTCGGCAAGGGCATGACTGGCGGCAAGCTGGTGATCGTTCCGCCCAAGGGCAGCCCATTCAAGACCCAGGACAGCGCCATCATCGGCAACACCTGCCTGTATGGCGCCACGGGTGGCAAGCTGTTCGCCGCTGGCACCGCGGGCGAGCGTTTCGCCGTGCGCAACTCGGGCGCCCATACCGTGGTAGAAGGTACTGGCGACCATTGCTGCGAATACATGACCGGCGGTTTCGTCTGCGTGCTGGGCAAGACCGGCTACAACTTCGGTTCCGGCATGACCGGGGGCTTCGCCTACGTGCTTGACCTGGACAATAGCTTCTACGACCGGGTCAATCATGAACTGGTGGAAATCCAGCGCATCAACAACGAGGCCATGGAGGCCTACCGCAGTCATCTGCAGCGCGTGTTGAGCGAATATGTGCAGGAGACCGCCAGCGAGTGGGGCGCTCATCTGCTGGAAAACCTGGATGACTACCTGCGTAAGTTCTGGCTGGTCAAACCCAAGGCCGCCAGCTTGAAGTCGCTGCTGTCCAGCACCCGCGCCAACCCGCAATAAATGTCGTTTCAAGCTGCCAGCCGAGTGCCTGATCAGGTGCTCGGCTTGCAGACTTACCGTGATGTGTCATGCAGCTAGCCCGCTCCGGCCCGCAGCTGCTGTAAAGAGGTTTGCTATGACTGAACGTCTGAATAACGACTTCCAGTTCATCGAAGTCGGGCGTAAAGACCCGAAGAAGAAGCTGTTGCGTCAGCGCAAGAAAGAATTCGTCGAGATCTACGACAACTTCAAGCCGGCCCAGGCCTGCGATCAGGCGCATCGCTGCCTGGGTTGCGGCAACCCCTATTGCGAGTGGAAGTGCCCGGTGCACAACTACATCCCCAACTGGCTGAAGCTGGTGTCCGAGGGCAACATCCTCGCCGCCGCCGAACTGTCGCACCAGACCAACACCCTGCCGGAAGTCTGCGGCCGCGTCTGCCCGCAGGACCGCCTGTGCGAAGGTGCCTGCACCCTCAACGACGGCTTTGGCGCGGTGACCATCGGCTCGGTGGAGAAGTACATCACCGACACCGCTTTCGCCATGGGCTGGCGCCCGGACATGTCCAAGGTCAAACCGACCGGCAAGCGTGTCGCTGTGATTGGCGCAGGCCCGGCCGGCCTGGGTTGCGCCGACGTGCTGGTGCGCAACGGCGTGACGCCGGTGGTGTTCGACAAGAACCCGGAAATCGGCGGCCTGCTGACGTTCGGCATTCCCGAGTTCAAGCTAGAAAAGACCGTGCTGAGCAATCGCCGCGACGTCTTCACCGGCATGGGCATCGAGTTCCGCCTGAACACCGAAATCGGCAAGGACGTGACCATGGAAGCGCTGCTCGCCGAGTACGACGCGGTCTTCATGGGCATGGGCACCTACACCTACATGAAAGGCGGTTTCCCCGGCGAGGACCTGCCAGGCGTCTACGATGCCCTGGATTTCCTGATCGCCAACGTCAACCGCAACCTCGGTTTCGAGAAAAGCGCGGAAGACTTTATCGACATGAAGGGCAAGCGCATCGTCGTGCTCGGCGGTGGCGACACCGCGATGGATTGCAACCGCACCTCGATTCGCCAGGGCGCCAAGAGCGTGACCTGCGCCTATCGTCGCGATGAAGAAAACATGCCGGGCTCGCGCAAGGAAGTGAAGAACGCCAAGGAAGAGGGCGTGAAATTCCTGTTCAACCGCCAGCCCATTGCCATTGTCGGCGAGGACAAGGTTGAAGGCGTGAAGGTGGTCGAGACCCGTCTTGGCGAGCCGGATGCCCGCGGCCGTCGCAGCCCCGAGCCGATTCCCGGTTCCGAAGAAATCATCCCGGCAGAAGCCGTGCTGATCGCATTCGGTTTCCGCCCGAGCCCGGCGCCTTGGTTCGAGCAGTTCAGCATCGAGACCGACAGCCAGGGCCGCGTTGTCGCGCCGGAGCAGAGCCAGTTCAAGCACCAGACCAGCAACCCGAAGATCTTCGCTGGTGGCGATATGGTGCGCGGCTCGGACCTGGTGGTGACAGCGATCTTCGAGGGGCGCAACGCCGCTGAAGGCATCCTGGATTATCTGGGCGTCTGATCGGTAGGCCGCTCACCACCTTGTCGGCCCGGTGCGCGCGGCGCACCCTACGACGGGCGAGGCAAATCGTCGCGATAGACAAAAGGCACGGCACTCGCCGTGCCTTTTGTTTGGTGGTCTGCGAAAATGCCCGCACTTTTTTTGCCGCCGCCTCTTGCTCGGGATTGCCATGACTGCCCTGAAAAACGACCGTTTCCTGCGTGCCCTGCTCAAGCAGCCTGTGGATGTCACCCCGGTGTGGATGATGCGCCAGGCCGGTCGTTATCTCCCGGAATACCGCGCCAGCCGGGCCAAGGCCGGTGATTTCATGAAGCTGATGATGAACCCCGAGTTCGCCTGCGAAGTCACCTTGCAGCCGCTGGACCGTTATCCGCAGCTGGATGCGGCCATTCTGTTCTCGGACATCCTGACCATTCCCCATGCCATGGGCCAGGGCCTGTATTTCGAGACGGGCGAAGGCCCGCGCTTCAGGAACGTCATCAGCAGCGGCGCCGATATCGACGCGCTGCCGATCCCCGATCCAGAGAAAGACCTCGGTTACGTGATGGACGCGGTGCGCACCATCCGCAGCGCGCTGAACGGCCGCGTGCCGCTGATCGGCTTCTCCGGCAGCCCCTGGACCCTGGCGACCTACATGGTCGAAGGCGGCTCGTCGAAGGATTTCCGCAAGTCCAAGGCCATGCTCTACGACAACCCGCAGGCCATGCATGCCCTGCTCGACAAGCTGGCGCAATCGGTCACGTCCTACCTCAACGGCCAGATCAAGGCCGGTGCCCAGGCCGTGCAGATCTTCGATACCTGGGGCGGCAATCTGTCTTCCGCGGCCTATCAGGAGTTCTCCCTGGCCTATATGCAGAAGATCGTCGACGGCCTGATCCGCGAGCATGACGGCCGCAAGGTGCCGGTCATCCTGTTCACCAAGAATGGTGGGCTATGGCTGGAATCCATGGCCGCGACCGGCGCGGATGCCCTCGGTCTGGACTGGACCTGCGATATCGGCCAGGCGCGCATGCGGGTCGGTGGTCAGGTGGCGCTGCAGGGCAACATGGACCCGACCACCCTGTACGCCAAGCCGGCGGCCATACGCGCCGAGGTGGCGCGCATCCTGGCCAGCTACGGCAGCGGCTCGGGTCATGTGTTCAATCTGGGCCACGGCATCACCCCGGAAGTCGACCCCGCTCACGCTGGGGCATTTCTCGAAGCCGTGCACGAGCTGTCCGCGGCCTATCACACCGCCTGAAACGCAGTCGCGTCGAGCGCGCTCAGGGCCTGTTCACCCGGATGTCGGTGATGCCGAGCGTTTCAGCCTGCGAAAGAATTTCCGCAGGTGTGGCGTCGGGCGCCGGCATTGCCAGGCTGTTCTCGGCGTCGGCGAAGTGCAGTTCGATCAGGTGCAAGGCCGCTTCGTGCACAGGCAGCGCATCATTCTGCATATCGAACGGATGGCGGCGCGGTTCGCTGTTGAAGCGGTAGGTAATTTCGAACGGACGGGACGAAGGCATTGGTAATCCTCGGAGTCGGTTGCGATGCGGCGGTGTGCGCATCGTTTTAATTGACTCGAGGGTCAGCTTGTTTGTTCAGTTCCGATTGAGTGGGCCGTTCGCTGCAATCTGCCGCCGCACTCGCGGCAGGTTGCAGCAGCAGGTTTACTTGACGTTGGCCAGGTCTGCCTTGAGTGCAACGCCGGCCATGATGGCGCCTGCGTGGCATTCATACTTCTGCGGGTCCTTGTATTCGACGTTCTTGTAGTTGCTGGCAATGTTCACCACGGCATTGGCACCGGCGGCCTTGGCAGCGCTCTGCATGCGGATCAGCGCCGATTGCAGCACCCAGCTGCAGGCCTCTTCATCGCTCTTGTTGAAAGCATTGGTTTTCTGGCTGGTGGTGACACCGGCCTTCACCACGTTGACGTTGCCGGCGGGCTTGTTGCCTGCCAGGTAGAACTTCACGCTGCCATCGAGGCGGCCAGCGTTGATGGCTTCCTGCACCACGGCATCGAACGGCAGGAAGTGCGCCGTATCGCGGGCCTGGCTCACGCCGGGCAGGGCACTCAGGCAAAACGCAGCGATGATCCAATTCTTCATTTTCATTACGGTCTCCTTGTGGGTAATAACTGCGGGTACAGCAGGTTGCGCAAAGCGGAACGGCAATCAGTGTAATCGGTGCGCCCGAGCGGAGCCTACTGGCTCCAGCGCCGGAAGATCAGCGAAGTGTTGACTCCGCCAAAGGCGAAATTGTTGTTCATCACGTACTCGTGGCTCATCTCGCGGAACTCGCCACGCAGGTAATCCAGCTCGCCGCAGGCGGGATCGACTTGTTCCAGGTTCAAGGTCGGCACGTAACGGTTGCGGTTCATCATCTCGATGCTGAACCAGGATTCCAGCGCGCCGCACGCGCCAAGCGTATGGCCGAAGTAGCTTTTCTGCGAGCTGATCGGCATCTGCGCGCCGAACAGGCTGCTGGTGGCAAGGGTTTCCGCGACATCGCCCTGTTCGGTGGCGGTGCCGTGGCCGTTGACGTAGCCGATGGCCGACGGTTCCAGGCCGGCATCGTCGAGGGCCAGCTGCATGGCGCCGCGCATGGTCACCAGCTCGGGTTTGGTGGCGTGCTGGCCGTCTGAGTTGCAGCCGAAGCCGACGATCTCGGCATGGATGCGCGCGCCGCGGGCCAAGGCGTGTTCCAGCTCTTCCAGCACCAGAATGCCGGCCCCTTCGCCGATCACCAGGCCGTCGCGGCCACTGTCGTACGGGCGCGGCGACGTCTGTGGCGCATCGTTCTTCAGGCTGGTGGCATAGAGTGCGTCGAACACCATGGCCTCGGTCGGGCAGAGTTCTTCGGCGCCACCGGCGACCATCATCTTCAAGCGGCCGAACTTGATCGCCTCAAAGGCGTAACCGATGCCCTGGCTGCCGCTGGTGCAGGCGCTGGAGGTCGGAATCAGACGGCCTTTGAGGCCAAAGAAGATACTAATGTTGGCCGCGGTGGTGTGCGGCATCATGCGGATGTAGGAGTTGGCGTTGAGGCCATCGGCGACCGAATTCAGCAGCATGTTGCCAAACGCCTTGACCTCCTCGGTGCTGCCGGTGGACGAGCCGCAGGCCACGCCCATGCGACCGTCCTGGATGCAGGGGTCGCCGAGCAGCCCGGCGTCGTCCAGGGCCTTTTCAGCTGCGTAAACGGCAAGCTTGGAAACGCGACCCATGCTGCGGGTCTGCTTGCGGTTCCAGTGTTTGGGTTGCACGAAATCATCCACCGGACCGCCAAGCCGGGTATTCAGCTCGCTGAACCTGTCCCACTCGTGCATGTAGCGAATGCCGCTACGGCCCGCCTTGAACGCCGCCTCGATGCTCGCCCAGTCGTCGCCCAGCGACGTCACACCGGCCATGCCGGTGACCACAACCCGTTTGCATCCGTTCATCAACACAACCCGCCGTTCACTGCGAGGACCTGGCGGGTGATGTACGCCGCTTCCTCGGACATCAGAAAATTCACCGCGCCGGCCACTTCTTCCGGCGTGCCCATGCGCTGCGCAGGGACCATCTTGAGAATCTCTTCGACCGGCACCTGATCGTCGAGAATCTCGGTGTCGATCAGCCCCGGCGCCACGCAGTTGACCGTGATCTTGCGCTTGCCCAGCTCGATCGCCAGGGCCTTGGCCGCGCCGATCACGCCGGCCTTGGAGGCGCTGTAGTTGACCTGGCCGCGGTTGCCGATCAGGCCGGATACCGAGGTGATGCAGACGATGCGGCCGGGTTTGCGGCGGCGGATCATCGGCATGCTCAAGGGGTGCAGCACATTGTAGAAACCGTCGAGGTTGGTGCGCAGCACCTGATCCCAGTCATCCTCGCTGAGCGCCGGAAAGGCACCGTCGCGGGTCAACCCTGCATTACACACGACCCCATAATACGCGCCGTGCGCTTCGATATCGGCCCCCAGCACCTGGCGGCAGGCGGCACGGTCGGAAACGTCGAATTGCAGGATGCGCGCCGAACGGCCGAGTGCCTGGATCTGCGCCTGCACCGCCTCGGCTTCGTCGCGGCGCGAGCGGCAATGCAGAACGATATCGAAACCGGCCTGGGCCAGGCGCACGGCAATCGCGCGGCCGATGCCACGGCTAGAGCCGGTTACCAGAATCGGATCATTCATGGGCGGGGTCCTTGGGTGGTTCGTGAAGGTAGCTGGCCACCTGGGGTGGACAGAATACGTTGAGGCGGGCGCTGGCCTGGATGCCGGGGCCCTCGAGGTGGCACTCGAACACGCCCATGCCGTTGTCGTCCTGCAACGAGCGCAGCGCCTTGATCCGCAGCTCGGCACCCAGCGCGAAGCGGTCGACATTGCACTGGTAGTTGCGCGTGCCGAGAAGAAAGCCCAACTGCACCGGTTGCCCGGCCTGACGCGCCTGGCAACCGGCGTACGCAGCGACGCTCTGCGCCATCAGTTCGATGCCGACCCAGGCCGGCAGGCTGCCGTCGGCCTGGTTGAACAGGCCGCCGGCGCGCACGCACAGGCGGGTTTCCACATCGTCTTCGCCAAACCGCTGCACCGCTTCGATGAGGATCATGTCGCCGGCATGGGGCAGCAATTCGGCAATCGGCCACTGGATCATGGGGCGTCACCCTGTGTTTCACCGAGAATCAGGCTGACGTTGCTGCCACCGAAGGCGAACGAATTGCTCATCAGCCGGCGGCCATGGGCGCGGCGCATGACGGCACTGTGCGGGACCAGCTGCAAGGCCGGCAATCCCGGCTCGGCCACACCATCCCAGAGGTGTGGCGGCAGCGCGTTGGCGGGGTTGTACTCGCTCAGGCTCAGCCAGCAGAACGCCGCTTCCAGCGCCCCGGCCGCGCCGAGGGTGTGGCCGGTCAGCGGCTTGGTCGAGGAGCAGGGCACGCCTTCCGGGAACACTGCATGGACGGCCAGGCTCTCCATGGCGTCGTTGTGCGTAGTGGAGGTGCCGTGCAGATTCAGGTAGTCGATCTCGCTGGCGTGCAGGCCGGCGGTTTGCAGCGCCTTGTGCATCGCCTCGCGGGCGCCAAGGCCCTCCGGCTGAGGCGCGGAAATATGATGGGCATCGGAACTGGCGCCACCGCCGAGCAGCGCTATCGGCCCCGCTTCGCGGGTCATCAGGAACAGCGCCGCGCCCTCGCCGATATTGATGCCGCGGCGGTTGGCGGAAAACGGGTTGCAGCGCTCGCTGGCAATGGCTTCCAGGGCGGCAAAACCGTTCAGGGTCAGGCGGCACAGGCTGTCGACACCACCGCAGATCAGCGCATCGCATACCCCCTGCCTGAGCAGACGGTGCGCGCTGAGCAGGGCGCGGGCGCTGGAGGTGCAGGCGGTCGACTGGCAGTACACCGGGCCGCTCAGGCCCAGCCAGTCGGCGAGGAAGCGCGCTGGCGCGACCATTTCCTGTTGTGCGTACTGGTAGCCCGGCGGCAGCGCGCCGTCACGCAGAAAGCGGCCGATGCTGTCGCTCGCCTCGTCGATGCCTGAGGTGCTGGTGCCCAGTACCAGGCCAACCCGGTCCGCGCCGTAACGGGCGATGGCGTCGCGCAGCGGGGCCTCGATCTGCAGCGCAGCGGCCAGCAGCAGCTGGTTGTTACGGCTTTGCGCCTGTTCCAGGCCGGCGGGCATGGCGGGCAATTCGCCGCGCACCGCACCGACGGTCAGGCTGCGCTGGTCGACCCAGCCCTCCTGCAGCTGCATGCCCGAGGCATCGCCAGCGAACAGGGCGTTGGCCACCGCACGCTTGCCGTGACCGAGGGCGCACACCAAGCCCAGGGCGTTGAGGTAAGCGGGCATCAGGGTATCTCTTTGTCGAGGAGCTCGGAGACCTGATAAGTCGGGCCTTCGGCGTGAATCAGGGTGAAATCCAGGGGCGCACGGTAACTGATTCGCCAGTGCGGGTTAAGCCGCCGCTGACCGTCGGCAAGCACCTGCCAGCCGCCGGCCGGATAATGCTGCGCCAACTCAGCCGGCGGCGTCAGGGCGAACAGCAGGGCGGCAAACAGTTCGCGCGCTTCGCCATTGGGCGGCAGCAAACCTTCGTTCTGCCACCTGCCGTCACGCAGCAGCTGGCGGGCCAGCGGCACGCCAAGCGGGTCGAACAGCGACCAGCGCAAGGTCTGCCCTTCGCCCTGCACCACCAGCCACCAGGCCTGCGTAGTGCTGGCCTGTTGCCGCTCGATCTGCAGCGCCACCGGCAACTGTGCGACGAAGGGCGGCGGCACAGCGGGCAATGGCGTATGGGTGCTGCAGGCCGCCAGCAGCAGACACAGCCCGAGCAGAAGGCTGCGCGTCATGACTGGCCCACGCCGAGCGGCTTGCGCGCCACCGCATTGACCAGGGTCTCGTCACGCTGGCCAGGCGGTTTCGCCCGGCGCAGCCCCCAGCGTTCGAGCAGGCCGAAATCCGTCGAACGGCTCCACCACAGATAGGGGTAGGACACATTGCCTTCGCCAAACGTGAAGCCCTGGGCGCGCAGCATGGCGAGGTACTCGTCGGCGCTTTTCTGCACGTGCATCGGGTGGCGAAACAGCCAGCGGATCACCCAGGTGTCGATGTAGTACTTGGTCGATTCGGCGAACAGCAGCAGGCCGCCGGGCTTGAGCACACGCCAGAATTCGGCCAGCGCCTGCTCCTGCTCGACCAGGTGATGGAAAGTCTGGTGGCAGAACAGCAGGTCGACGCTGGCATCCGGTAGGTCAATGGCCGCGCAGTCGCTGGCGATCAATTGCACCTCGAGCCCCTGGCGTTCAGCTTCGGCGCGCGAGCAGTCGAGGCTGTGTGGGTCGGCGTCCAGGCCGATCATCCGTGCCGGCTTGAAGGTCTCGGCCAGCAGGCCGAACGATTTGCCCTGGCCGCAGCCGGCATCCAGCAACACCGGCGAATCCGGCCACTCATCGCGCAGGCGCTTGAGGTCATTGATCGCCACGCGCAGCACATGGTGCTGCCAGACGTGACTCTGCAGAAACCAGAAGCCGAAACGGGTTTCCTCGACGTAGGTCGGGGAACTGGGGCTGGGCGCGGCGTTGTGCATGACTGTCCTTATCCGTTCGAGGCGCAGAATTCGCTGAGCACCCGCAGGCGGCGCTTGGGCTCGGCGACATAGGGGTTGCGTTCGTCCCAGGCATAGCCGGCGAGGATCGAGCTGATCATCCGGCGAATTTCAGGCGTGGCGTTCCGGTAGTAGATGACGTCCTGGAAGCTGCCATCGTACCAACCCTCGACATAGGCGCGGAACGTGTCCACGCCGCGCTTGAGCGGGATAGCGAACTCAGCTTCCCAGTCCACCGTCTCGCCGCCGAGCTGGCGGTGCAGCAAGCCGGCGGCAATGCTCGCCGAACGCATAGCGATGGTCACGCCGGAGGAAAATACTGGGTCTAAGAATTCCGCCGCGTTGCCCAGCAGGGCGAAGCCCGGCCCGTGCAGGCGCTTGACGTTGGCCGAGTAGCCGCCGAGGGCGCGTGCCGGGGTGTCCCAGACGGCGTTCTGCAGCGGGCGGCTGAGGCTGGGTGTTTCGTCGACGAACTGCCGCAGACAGACGTCCATATCCTCTGGGCGCCCGGCGTAGCGCTTGGCATCGGCCACCACGCCCAGGGAGCAGCGGCCATTGCTGAACGGAATGGTCCAGAACCACACATCGCGCATTTGCGGATGGGTGGTGATCAGAATCTTTTCGCGGTCGAAACCCGGATCGCTGATGCGGTCTTCGACATGGGTGAACACCGCCTGGCGCACCGGAAAGGCCGACGGCAGGTCAAGGTCGAGCAAGCGCGGCAACACCCGGCCGTAGCCGCTACCGTCGAGGACGAAGGCGCATTCGACCTGGTATTCCCCATCATCGGCCAGGCGCCTGACCGACAGCTGCGGGCGGACGCCGCTGAAATCGGCCGCGACTATCTCTTCCTCATAGCGGATTTCCACGCCCTGCAGCTCGGCCTGGTCGGCCAACAGCTTGTCGAAGTCAGCGCGCAATACCTGGTAGGTCGAGCCCTTGCCTTCGGTGAATTTGTCGCGAAAGTCGAACTCGGTGTAGCGCTCGCCCCAGGCAAACGCCGCGCCGTGCTTGGTCTGGAAGCCTGCCGCCTGGACCGCGTCGAGCATGCCGGCTTCCTCGACGAAGTCCAGGCAGTGCGACAGCAGGCTTTCGCCGATCGAGAAACGCGGGAAGCGCTGGCGCTCGAGCACCAGCACATCGTGCCCCTGTCGCTTGAGCAGCGCGGCCGCGATGGCGCCCGAAGGGCCCGCGCCGATAACGACGACCTGACGGTGTTCGACTTCAAGAGACTTCATAGCGGTGGCTTGCCTCATTATCAGTAGCTACAGGGGGAGTAGGTGCGCCAGCCAGGGCTGGCAGCAGAGTGGCGATCAGGCCCATCAGCATCAGGGCGAAATACAGCGCGGCGCTGATCACCTGTTGCTGGAACAGCAGGTTGAGAAAGACGATTTCGGTCAGCCCGCGGGTGTTCAACAGCAGGCTTTCGCGCCATTTACCAGGCCGCGCACCCAACTGGCGTTCGGCCCAGGACAGGCCCAGCCAATTGCCGGCCAGTTTGCTCAGGATCGGCAGCAGCAGCAGCGCGCCGAACTGCAGCCAGGAATAGGCGGCCCAGGCTGTTTGCCAATCGACCTGAAGCAGGCCGTAGCTGAGGATCAGCGGAACCGTCAGCCAGGTTTGCAGCGCGCCGAACCAGGCCGCGGGCAGTGGCAGGCGCAACGGTAGGCGCAGCGCGGCGAGCACCAGCAGGTAGACGATGCCGAACACCAGGGCATTCAGCTTGAGCTGCTGCATCACCAGCAGCAGCCCCAAAAAGCACAGGCCGTTGAACCCCGGCGACGTCACCCGCAGCACTTTCAGCAGCAACGGCAGGCAGGCGCCGAGCAGCGGCCACAGCAGAGTGGCCGGCGCGCTGCTGCCCTGGGCCACGGCGAAAATCCCCCAGCACATCAGGTCCATCAGGATTGCCGCTTGCAGCAGCTGGCGAATTTTTCCCGGCGGGTAGGCGAAATGCTGAAGGTAGAGAAACAGCACCGGGATCGCCGTCAGGGCGAACAGCAGGCCCACCGCGATGCTCGCCAGCGTGTCCTGCGCCGGAAGCAGCCAGAGCGCGCAGGCCAGGCCGCAGAAGAACGGCAGGAAGAAACTTGGCAAGGCGACCTTGATGCTGCTGGCATCCAGGTCGAGGTCGATTACGTCGCTGAGGATATGCCCGAGCAGCAGGGTAAAGGCCAGGCCATACAGCATCGTCAGCCAGTCCTGCGCAAGCAGCTCGCGGGCGCCGAAGCCCTGGGGTTCGCTCCACAGCAGCACCAGCGGCAAGCCGAGGGTCGCCAGCAGCAACTGACTGACGATCGGCATCAGGCGCAGGCGTTTGCCCAACCAGGTGGCGGCAGCGAACAAGGCCATCAGGCCCAGCCAGAACAGGGCGATGCTCATCGCGCGTGCCCCTCGGCCGGCTCGGCCTTGCTGGCCCAGGGCGACAGCAGGAAGCAGAAGAAGAGCCCCAGGCTGATGGCCAGGCCGAAGTTGGCGATGGCCGGCGTCTGGCTGATCAGCAGCAGGCCGAACGACAGCCAGCTTGTTAGCGCGGAGAGCAGGGTGCCGATCAGGCTGACCGCTGCGCCGCTGATGCCTTCGCGCATCAGGATCGCGTAATCGACGCCAATGGCGGTGATCAACAGCAGGCCGAACAGGCTGAACAGCGTCAGCGGCTGGCCCAGCCAGCCGAGGCAGGCCAGCGCCGCCAGTGCCGCCAGCAGCGGCAGGCAGACCACCCGCAGCGCGCCGGAAAGGCCGAACGGCAGGCACAACAGCAGCAGAATCGCCACGCAGGACGCCAGCTTGAGTTGCGCTGCGCTCAGTTGGGTAGCGCTGAACAGGCCGTTCAGTTCGCTCAGCCGGTCAACCAACTGCACGCCCTGCAAGCCCTTGATCGCGGCCTGCAGCGGCGCGCCATTGGCCTGGCCTTGCAGGCTGACCAGCGCAGCCACCTGGCCAGCGCCGTCGTCGCCCAGCCACAGCGGCCGCCAGGCCTCACCGAGCGGTCCGGCCAGCGCCTCGCCCAGGCTCGGCTGTGGCGCCTGCAGCAGGTGCGCCAGTTCTGCCTGCAGCGCCGTGGCAGGAATGCCGGCGTCGAGCAATGGCTGCCAATGTGCTGGCAGGCGCGCCAGGTCCTCACGCAGCGCTTGCAGCTGTTGCGCCGGCGCCACCAGTTGGCTGAGGGCGCGGTAGCCGAGCAGCTCGCCATTCGCCACCAGCGGGTCCAGCCGGGCAGCGAGTGCGGCCTGGCGTTGCAGCAACTGCTGCTCGTCACGGGCGCGTACCAGGAAGAACTGGCTGGTGGGTTGCTGGCCGGTCAGCTCGGCGATCCGCTGGGCCTCGCTCAGCAGTTGCGGCTGCTGGCCCAGCCAGTGGCGCAGGTCGTTTTGGGTGTGCACCTGCCACAGGCCGCCGGCGCAGAATAGCAACAGCAGGCCAAGCAGCGGCGCACTGCCGACGCGCCCGAGCAACCGCGCCCGCAGCGCCAGCAGGTTTTTGCTGAGCCTGAGCAGCACCGGTGCGGGGCTCAGGCGCGCACCGCTGAGCAAGGCCGGCAACAGGCAGATCGAGCAGAGGTAGGCGGCGATCAGCCCGGCTGCGGAAAACAGGGCGATCTGGGTCAGCGCGGGGAAGGGCGTGAATGCCAGGGCGAGGTAGCCGATCAGGTTGGTGCCCAGGCTCAGGCTCAGGCCCGGCAAGGTAGCGCGCAGCGCGCTCCAGCTGTGCCAGTCGCGCTGGCCCCAGCTTTTACTCAAGTAATGTTGCGGGTAATCCGCGGCGACGCCGATCAGGCTGGCGCCGAGCACCAGGGTGATCGCGTTGATCTGGCCGAATACCAGCACGCAGGCGCTAATGCCGGCCAGCAGCGCGACGCCCACTGGCAGCAGGCTGACCAGGGCGCGTGGGCTGCGGAATGCCAGCAGGAGCAGCAGCAACACGCCGAGCACGGAGCCGCCGCCGATCCAGCTGATTTCCCGGCTGGCCTGGGCCTGACCGGCGGCGGCGTACAGCAGCCCACTGGCAGCCAACAACTGGCCGCCCGCAGCCGTGACCTGCTGGCGCACGTCGGCGACTGCTGCGGCAATGGCGGGCGGTGCCTGCAGGTCGAACGAATCGCCTTGCACACGGGCACGCAACAGCGCCCAGGTCATGCCATTGTCGTCGACCAGCAGGGCGCCGCTGGCGAGATCGGCCTGCACCCGGCTGTGCGGGGTCAGCGTGTGTTGCGCGCGGGCGCCCAGCCCCAGCCAGTCCTGCTGCAGTGGCAGCAGGCTAAAGGCGGCAAAGGGGTCGAACAGCTGCGCACTGCGTTGCTGGATATAGGCATCTGGCTGCTCGCCGAGCAGCTGTCGGTCAGCCGCCGGTAACAGCGCCAGGCGGCTGGCTAGCAGGTGCTCGCGCAGGGCCGGCAGGTCAGCGTCCAGGCGCCATTGCACACGCTCGAAACGTTCGCCGCTGGCCCACTGCTCGCCGATCTGCTGGACCAGGGCGATGGCCTGCTCCCGCTGCGGATGGCCGACCAGCAACAGCAGCTCCTGGTTCAGCGGCTCCTGCATGCGCCGTTCGGCCTGCTGCACCAGCGCATCGCCGCCACCGTCGGGCAGCAGATCGAGCATGCTCGCCGCCACGGGCGGACCGTTGCGCCATTGCCAGGCGGCCAGTGCCAGCAGTGCCAGCAACAGTACGCCGAACAGGCGCGGCAGGCTGCGCTCCAGCGTGCGACGTTCAATCGGCAAAATCGCGGCGCTCCTGTTCGCTCAGGGCATCGCCTGGCTGGCTATCGGGCAGGCGCAGCACGGTCTTGTCGCCCTGGGTTTCCCGCAGTTCGATACGCTTGACCAGCGCGCCGCCCTCGATCTGAATGCGCTCGAAAATCTGCTTGAGCAGCAGCGAATGCGGGGTGAGGCTCAGTTGCCAGGCGTCGCTGCTGCCGCTCAGTTGCAGCTCGAAATCACGCGCCAAGCCGCTGTGGTCACCCTTGAGCACGGCGAGAAACAGCCGGCTCTGCTGCGCTGCGACATCCTGGCCGGGTTGCTGCTGCCAGCCGTCGGGCGTGCGCTTGGCGATGCCCTGGCTGTCGATGCGGTAGTCCTGCTCGAGCGGGCTTTGCAGTTGCCAGAGCAGGCCGAGATCCCGGCTAAGGACGAACTGACCGCGACTGGTCAGGGGCATGGGCAGGGCGCGCAGGTGTTTTTCCTGGATCAGCGAACCGCGCACTACGGCGGGCTTGGCCAGTTGGGCGCTGAGCTGGTCGAGGTCGAAGGCGTGGGCGTGGCTTGTTAAGAGCAGCAGGCCTAGCGTTACGCCTATTGTCGCGGTGAGCTTGCGTTTGGGTTGCGCTCCCTCGCGCGCGTCACTTTTTCTTGCTTGCCCAAGAAAAAGTAACCAAAAAGAAGGACACCCCGGCATCCGGGTCTCGCTGCGCGAAACTCCCCTCGCCCCATCACCACTCCAAGGGCCCGCCGCCAAGGGCCATCCTTGGCCCATCACGGCTCTCGCAGCATCCATGCCGCTCAACCCTTTTTGTGATGATTGCACTCGGCCTTCTGGCGGAGACTTTTCCCGCTCCAATATCGCCGTTAGACAGGAGCCCAGTATGCGTCTCAGTCCGGCCAAAAGACTGTTCACGCCAGCACCTTTGCAACGGCGTCGATCAGCACCTTGGGCGAGGCAAACTGCATCTCCCGCGTAGCGATTTCCACCGCCACTTGCACGCTGCTGCCGCGGGTCATGCGTTCGCCGGTGGCGGCATCAGTGATCAGGTAGTTGATCTTCAGACGGTTTTCCCACTCCACTAGGTCGGCGCGGACGATGATCGTCTGACCGAACTGGGCGCCACGGATATAGCGCAGCTGCAGGTCGATGATTGGCCAGGCGTAGCCGGCTTCGCGCATCTGCACGTAGTTGTGGCCGAGTTTGTCGAGCAGGGCGCAGCGCGCTTCTTCGAAGTATTTGACGTAGTGGCCGTGCCAGACGACTTCCATCATGTCGACGTCGAAGAACGGCACGCGCATTTCAATCTCGGCCTGGAGCACGCCTTTGTTACGCATGGTTGCCCCCTTGGTGGGTGGTGCGCGCGGCGCACCCTACGCGATGTACGGTGCTGGCCGTAGGGTGCGCCGTGCGCACCAACGTTACGCGGTATGCGGTGCCGTTCGTAGCGTGCGCCGTGCGCACCAGGGCGGACTCAGGCATACAGGCTCCAGTGCTGCTCGCGGATACGTACCAGGCACAGACGCAGCTCGGCTTCCAGGGCGCGGTCTTCGATCACCGGGTGGAAGTCCACGGCCAGTTGTTCGCGCATCGCCGCTACCGGCGCAGGAATGTCGTTCTTGCCGTCGCGCAGGCGCAACCACACGCCCTGGTTGGCGGCCAGCAGGGTGGCGGCGGCGACCTGCTCGGTCAGTTCCAGGCTGCGCAGGGCGTCGCGGGCGGCGATGGTGCCCATGCTCACCTTGTCCTGGTTGTGGCATTCGGTGGAGCGCGAGAACACGCTGGCCGGCATGGTGTTTTTCAGCGCTTCGGCGGTCCAGGCGCTGGTGCCGATCTGCACGGCCTTGAAGCCGTGGTTGATCATCGCGCTGACGCTCGGCGCGCCGGACAGGTTGCTTGGCAGGCCGTGGTTGTAGCGGGTATCCACCAGCAGAGCGAGCTGCCGGTCGAGCAGGTCGGCGACGTTGCCCACCAGGTTTTTCAGGCTGTCCATGGCGAAGGCAATATGCCCGCCGTAGAAGTGCCCGCCGTGCAGCACGCGCTCGGCTTCGGCGTCGATCAGCGGGTTGTCGTTGGCGCTGTTCAGCTCGATCTCGATGAACTGGCGCAGCAGACCCAGACTGTCGGCCAGTACGCCGAGCACGTGCGGGGCGCAGCGCAGCGAGTAGCGATCCTGCAGGCGGTGCAGCGGCGCGGTCGGCGCGTCGATGGCCAGGTCCTGACGCAGCCAGGCGGCGACCTGCATCTGCCCCGGGTGCGGCTTGGCGGCGAACAGGCGCTCGTCGAAGTGTTCCGGGTTGCCTTCCAGCGCCACCACGTTAAGCGCGGTGATGCGCGTGGCCAGCTTGAGCAGGTAATCGGCACGGGAGAATGCCTGGCAGGCCAGGGCGGTCATCACCGCGGTGCCGTTCATCAGCGCCAGCGCCTCTTTCGGGCGTAGGGTCAGCGGCGTCCAGTCAAGTTCCTTGTGCACATCGGCGGCGCTGCGGCGCTCACCCTTGAACATCACCTCGCGCTCACCGCTGAGGGTGGCGGCGACATAGGACAGCGGCGTGAGATCCCCGCTGGCGCCCACCGAGCCTTCTTCCGGGATCAACGGCAGCACATCGAATTCGAGAAACGCCTGCAGGCGCTCCAGCAGCTCAACCCTTACCCCGGAAACGCCCTGACACAGCGACTGCAAGCGCGCGGCCAGTACCGCGCGGGTGCTGGCTTCATCGAGCAGCTTGCCCAGACCGCAGCCGTGGAAGGTATACAGATGGCGCGGCAGGGCCTCGACCTGGTGCAGCGGCACGGCCACCACGCAGGAGTCGCCGTAACCGGTGGTGACGCCGTAGATCACACCTTCCTTGTCCAGCAGGCTGTCGAGGAAGCGCGCGCCCTTGGCGATTTTCTCGCGGTAGGCGGCATCGCTTTGCAGCTGCGCCGTGGCGCTGCGGCTGGCCAGGGCGACAACCTGTTCGATGCGGAGGGGCTGTTCGCCAAACACGATGGGATCAGGCTGATTTGTCGTCATCTTCATTCCAGAACGGGTAGAAATTGAACCATTGCAGGGGCGCATCCAGGCAGCGTGCGCCCAGGCGGTCGGCGTAACGTTGTACCAGGCCAAGGATCACCTGCTCGCGCTCGCTGCGCTTCCACTGCACGCTCGCGGCGAAGGGCTCGATGGTGACCTGGTAGCGGCCGTCGATTTTCAGGCAACTCAGCAGGTTGGTCGGGCACTGCAGCAGCCCGGCCAGTAGCCAGGGGCCCTGGGGAAAGGCGGCGGGTTTACCGAGGAAATCCACCGTGGCCTTGCGCCCGCCCTTGAGCGGCACGCGGTCACCGGCAATCGCCAGCCATTCGCCACGCTCCAGCCGCTCGGACAACTGCAGCATGATCGCCGGGTCCAGCTCGCTGACCTGGATCAGCCGCAGGTGAGTGGCACCGGCTTCGCCCAGCAGGCGGTTGAACTGTTCGGCATGCTTGGTGTGCACCAGCACGTTCATCTGCACCTGCTCGCCGAACTCGGCCAGGGCGCGGCAGACCTCCAGGTTGCCCAGGTGCGCGGCAACCAGAATCTGCCCGCGTGCCTGGCCCTTGAGCAGGCGGCGCATGTCGTCCGGGTCGATGAGGGTGACCTGGTCGAGGCCGAGTTTGCCGTTCCAGATGTCGAGTTTGTCCAGCAGGGTTTCGGCGAACAACATGAACTGGCGGAACACCGAGCGCAGGCTCGGGCGCAGATCGGCGCGCCCGCTCCAATCGGCCAGGTTGCGCTGGTACTGCCAGATGCTCCGGCGCGCCTGGCGCCCGAACAGGAAGAAATACAGCACGATTAGGTGAATCAGCGGACTGACCAGGCGCCGGCCCAGCACGCGGCTGCTGACTGCAGTGAATTTCATCAGCCAGTAGCTGCCGCGTTCCTTCTGCCCGGCCCAGTGCGGCGAGTTGCTCATCCGCGCCACCTGCGCCAGAGCAATGCCGGCGCCCGTGGCAACATGCCGAAGAACAGCTTGGCGTGCATGGAGGAAATCAACGCGTTGTCGTGCCACAGGCGAAAGTGCGACAGGCCGTCCAGCGGGTAGTGCACCCGGGTCGGCAGCCAGTGCATCGGCTGCGCGCGCCAGAACAGGCGCACCAGAATCTCGGTGTCGAAATCCATGCGCTTGCCGATATTCACCGAGTTGATCAGCGCCAGGGTCGGCGCAAGCGGGTAGATGCGAAAGCCGCACATGGAATCGCGGATGCTCAGCGACAGGGTGTTGATCCAGACCCAGACGTGGGTCAGGTAGCGCGCATACAGGCGACCCTTGGGCACGCTTTCATCGTACTGCGGATAGCCGCAGATCAACGCCTGGGGCTCGGCCGCGGACGCCGCGAGGAAGTTGCCGACGTCGCTCAGGTCATGCTGGCCGTCGGCGTCCACCTGCAGCGCATGGCTGAAACCCAGACGCGCGGCCTCGCGCAGGCCGGTCATCACTGCGCCGCCCTTGCCCTGGTTGGTCGCCAGGCGCACCAGATGGATGTCCGCCGCTTCGGCAAGCGCGTCCATCACCGCGGCGCAGGCGGCGTTCGAGGCATCGTCGACCAGCACGCAGGGCAGTCCGGCGGCGCGCAAGGCGGCGACCACCGTGGGGAGCGCGTGTTCGTGGTTGTAAACCGGTATGACTGCGCAGGGCTTATGCATGGGGTACCGCGCCGTAGGATGGTTTGAGCGCAGCGATATCCATCGAGCCGTTGTTGGGTATCGCTGCGCTCAACGCCCACCTAGATGAACATCTCATTGCACTGGCCCCAGCAAAATACGCCCGGAGGAGCAGGCCGCTTCGCCATTGCGAAAGGCGAAATACAGCTTGCCGCGTGTTGCATCGAAGCGCAGCGACAGTTGCAGGCGATCCCCGGGGCGTACCAGTTGCTGGAATTTCAGCACTTCCATGCCGCTAAAGCGTGGCGGCAGATCGGTGATCAGGCGCCGGGCCAGTTGCTGGGCCCAGTCGATCTGCACCACGCCCGGCAGCACCGGGGTCTGCGGGAAATGGCCGGTGAAGTGAGCCAGGTCCAGCGGCACATCCAGCTCCAGCTGCCATTCGCCGTTCTGCTCGATCGCGCTCAGCGGCTCGACCTGGGTTGGCCGGGGCGCGCAGATCAGCGCTTCGACCGCCGCCTGGGCCAGCTTGCCCTGGCTGCTGTACGGCAACTGATCGACCAGGCGCCAGCGCCGCGGCAAGGCGATCGGTTCGCAGTGGCCCGCCAGGTGGCGGCGCAGGCTGTCGGTGACGGCGCGCCGGCCCTGGTTGCGCAGCGCGTGGATGCCGCTCGGGTTGAGTGCCACCAGAGCGCCGAGAAATGCCCGGCCTTCCTGGACCACGCCCAGCCGCGCGTCGGCGATCCAGGGGTGTTCGGCCAAGGCCAGTTCCAGCATGGGCAGGGAAATGCGTTTTTCTTCCAGCTTGACGATGCGGTCCAGCCGACCGCGCAGGATAAAGCGCCCGTCGGCCAGCAACTGCGCCGCATCAGCGGTCTGTTCGCGGTGCCCTTCCGGCAGGTACGGCGAGCTGAGGTTGAGCGCGCCTTCCTCGTTCAGCTGCAGTTCGATTCCCGCGAATGCTTGCCAATGCTCGCTGCCCTGGCGCCAGCCAATACCGCCGGTTTCCGAGCTGCCGTAGATTTCCGTCGGCCATTGCCCGAGCTTTTGCTCCAGCAGTTGCGCGGCCTCGGCTGGCAGGGCACCGCCGGACGAAAACACTTTGCGCACGCCGCGCAGCGCCGGCCAGTCGAGGTTGTCGCCCATGCGTTTGAGCAGGGCCGGGCTGGCGACCCAGGCGAAGCCCGCCGAACTGTCGGCGACCGCATCTCGGGTAATTGCCAGGCTTTTGCGCTGCAGGTCTTCCGGGAAGGGCTGCGCACGCCGCAGGAAAGGGCGGCCGGCACACAGCGGCCAGAGCACGCGAAACAGCAGGCCATAGATATGTTGAGTGGCGACGCTGCCGAGGATGGTCGCGCCCTGCAGCTCGGCGCCCCACAGCTGTTCCAGTGCGGTTACTTCGTTGGCCAGCTGGCGCAGGCTCTTGTCGATCAGTTTGGCCTCGCCGCTGGAGCCGGAAGTGCACAGCACCAGTTGACAGGCGTCGAGATCGAGTGGCGCGGCCGCCAACGGCTCGCCGGTCAGGCCTTCGAGCGCAGCGACGTTCAGGCTATCGAGCCAGAGCTCGGTTTGCCCGGCCAGGCGCTTGCGGGTTTGCGCCTGGGCATCGGCGGGCAGTAGCACCTTCACCCCGGCACGCCAGGCGCCGAGCAGGGCGACGGCCAGCTCGCCGGCGTCTTCCAGGTGCAGGGCGATGCGCTGGACACCACGTTGTTGCAGCGCTGCGGCCAGGCTCAGCGCCCGCTGCTGCAGCGTGGCGTGGTCCATGTCCGGGGTGACCAGACGGCCGGGGTGCGGCGCGCTCAGCAGCTGTTCCGGGCTAATCCATTTCATGCAGTGCTCCTTGGCGCCGGACGCGCTGACGCAGCAGCCACTCGCCGGCAAACAACAGGCCGATCAGTGCGTAGGAAATCAGGCCGGTGTACAGCGTCCACCAGCTCAACGGCGCCCACAGGGTCAGCGCCATCGCCACCAGACCGTTGATCAGAAAGAAACCAGCCCAGACCTTGGTCACCGCACGCGTATAACGCACCGCCACGTCCGGCAGCTGCGGTTCGCTCAATCGCGCCAAGCGCTCCACCACCGGTGGGCCGAACTTCAGGCTGAGGGCGAACAGCGCCAGCAGCAGCCCGTTCAGCAGCACCGGGTACCAGCGCAGCAGCTGCGGCGCATCGGTCAGGCCGAGCAGCAGGCAGAACGCCAGCGCGGCACCGGCCATCCACAAGCTGCCGGGCTGCCTTGGCTGGCTCAGCGCGCGGGCCAGCCAGAGGGTACCTAGCAGCAAGGCGAACAGGCGCGGCGACAGGTATTCGATGCCGAAATACACCGCAAAGGGGTACAGCAAACCAGCCACTACCAGCAGCAGGCCAAGCAAGCGCGCCATAGGTTCGGTCTTAGGTCGGTGCGGTGTTGACGACGTTGAGCACTGCCTCAACCACATCATTGACGGTGCGCACGGCCTTGAACTCTTCTGCTGCGAGCTTCTTGCCGGTTTGACGCTTGATGTGGTCGATCAGGTCGACGGCGTCGATGCTGTCGATTTCCAGGTCCTGGTAGAGGTTGGCGTCTAGGGTCACCCGCTCGGCGTCCAGCTCGAACAGTTCGACCAGGGCGGCGCGCAGGGTGGCGAATACTTCTTCACGGGTTTGCATCTGCGGACGCCCTCAAGCAGCCTGTTGCGCGGAAACGAACGCCGCCAAGCTTGCGACGTTGGCAAAATGCTTGCGCGTGTCTTTGGCTTCGGCGTCGATCTTGATGCCGAAGCGTTTCTGGATCGCCAGGCCCAGCTCCAGTGCATCCACGGAGTCCAGACCGAGACCTTCGCCGAACAGGGTCAGATCGGCAGCGATATCTTCGGCAGCCATGTCTTCAAGGCCTAGGGCGTCGATGATCAGGTTTTTAATCTCCAGCTGTAATTCGCTCATCTTTAGCGAGCTCCTTCATAAAGTGTTGGTGCAGATGGTCGTTGAGTTTACGCGAGGCGACTGGTGGCGGCCCTAGATCATTGAACTCCTGTGGGTCGATATCATCGCCAACCCGCAGATGAAAGTGAAAACGGCGCGACGGAATGCTGTACCAGGGTTCCGCCTTGGTCAGGGTGGTGGGGCTGACGCTGATCACCACCGGGGTGACGATGCGCGCGCCGCGCACCGCGATGGCCGCCGCGCCGCGATGAAACTGTGGCGCCTGCCCCGGCGTGGTGCGCGTGCCTTCGGGGAAAATCACCAGGGTCTGACCGCTTTGCAGCGCCTCAGCCGCCTCGTCGAGCATGTCCATGCTGCCGCTGTTGCTGATGTAGCCCGCGGCGCGCAGCGGGCCGCTCATACTCGGGTTATTCCACAGGCTTTGCTTGACCACGCAGTTGGCGTCGCGGATGAAGCCGATCAAGACCACCACGTCGATCAGCGACGGGTGGTTGGCAATCACCATCTGCCCGGGTCGGCCAAGGCGTTCGGCGCCCTCCACCGAATAGGTCAGCACACCGCTGTGGTACATGAAGTTGACGAACAGGCGGAACGTCCGGCTGACGGTCAGGCGTGCGCGGGTGCGGCGGGCAAGCGCATCGCCGGGCAGCAAGGACAGCAGCGGAAAGATCAGCACGCGCAGCAATACGCCGCCAATGCCGAACAGGGTGAAGCTCAGGGCCGTCGCGACCAGGCGCCACCAGTAAGGTGCGCTGTAGCGGCTCAGGCCTTGCGTGACCAGGTCCATTGACGGCTCTTCCAGTGATGCTGCAGTAAGGGTTGCTGGTTACACAGCGCGCGCACCAGATTCAGCGCGTGGGGCCACTCGGCGGCAGGGCCGGCGGCGGCCTGCAACTGCAGGTGCCAGTCATCGCCGGGCGTCAGCAGCAGCGCCACGGCATAGGAAAAGGGCACGTCGTTGATGTAAGGCGTATAGAACGCCGGTGGCAGCTCCTCGGTCACCACCAGCAACACCGCCGGCGCGCCCTCGCCCAGCAGCGTGCAGGCTTCCAGCACGCCATGCTCCAGGCCGTCGCCCTCGCCGGCGAGGGCGGTCATTTCGCTGGTGTCGCCACGCATGATCGACCACAACCCGATAACGGCGTTATGCACGGACAGGCTGAACTGGGTCGGTGAAAGTGCTTCGTCATGGGCCAGGTCACTGATGATCGACAGCGTGCGCGAGGTTTCGCCATGACGGGATACGAACACCATCGGCAGTTGCCCGTAGCTATCGGCCAGCGGCCAGGCAACTTGAAAGGCCATGCGCGCCAGCGGGCTCAGGCGTCGGCGTTGCATCGCCGGCAGGAAGCTGACATCGGCCTGTTCGCGGCTATCGCTCAGAATCACCGGTGCCTTGCTCCATAGGCACCAGTCTTCCGCGCTTTCCAGGCCAGGGGCCCAGGCACGCCATTGCTCGATCCTGAAGTGCATCACTCGGATTGTCCGGCCCGGAAGGGCTCCATGTTTGAAGTTGGCAGCCAGGGACGACAGGGGTTTTGTCGTGGCTGCCATGGCGAATGGCCGGCATTATCCAGACCGTTCAGTCGCTGTGCAAACGTTGTGCATGGGGTTCTGACGGGAGGCTTGCGGTCACGTGGTGACCGAATGCCTCGCCCTTGTCATGCGCTTTGCATAGAATCCACAGTATTTGCGGCTATCGAGAGGTGTGACATGCGGCGCGTGATATTCAATCAGAAGGGCGGCGTGGGCAAATCCAGCATCGCCTGCAACCTGGCGGCGGTCAGCGCGTCCCAGGGGTACCGCACGCTGTTGGTTGACCTGGATGCGCAGGGCAACTCCACCCACTACCTGACCGGCCTGACCGGCGACGACATCCCCATGGGCATCGCCGACTTCTTCAAGCAGACCCTGGCCGGCGGGCCGTTCGCCAAGAAAGGCACGGTGGATATCTACGAAACGCCATTCGACAACCTGCACGTGGTCACCGCCACCGCCGAGCTGGCCGACCTGCAGCCCAAGCTCGAGGCCAAACACAAGATCAACAAGCTGCGCAAACTGCTTGATGAACTGGCCGAGGATTACGACCGCATCTACCTCGACACTCCTCCGGCATTGAACTTCTACACCGTCTCGGCGCTGATTGCCGCTGATCGGGTGTTGATCCCCTTCGACTGCGACAGCTTCTCGCGTCAGGCGCTATACGGCCTGTTGCGCGAAATCGAGGAGCTTAAGGAAGACCACAACGAAAACCTGCAGGTCGAAGGCATCGTGGTTAACCAGTTCCAGCCGCGCGCCTCCCTGCCGCAGCAACTGCTCGACGAGTTGGTTGCCGAGGGCCTGCCAGTGTTGCCGGTGAACCTGATGAGTTCGGTGAAGATGCGTGAGTCGCACCAGGCCTGCATGCCGCTGATCTACCTGGAGCGCAGCCACAAACTGACCCAGCAGTTCGTCGAGCTGCATGACCTGCTGGAAGCGGCCGAATAAGGCTGTCGAGAGGTTATGGCTGCGACGGCCCGCTCGACGGTGGGCGGGCAAAGCCTGGGCGCAGGTAAGTGGCGCGAGCATGGCGGAGCACGATCTGCTCATAGACATGCTGTTCGCGCAACTGCTCCACTGCCTGCTTGAGCCGATTCAAGGTGGCTTCGTCGGCGGTTTTGCGCGAATGAAACAGCCAGAAGTACTGCTCGCCCAATACCAGCGGGTGGGAGAACTGCGCCTGGCTCAGGCCCATGTTCTCGGCGACGGTGTAGATCCCCAGGTCAGAGCCGATCAGGCCGTCCAGGCGACCGCTGGCGACCATTGATAAACCCTGCTCGTAGTTGCTGATCGGGTATTTGCCAATGGCGGTGTCTGCGGCGAAGGCGTCGTCGAAGTGGCCCCCGCGCATCACGCCAATGGTCAGGCCGTGCAAATCCTCCAGGGTGCGCAGCTGGCGGCCGGCTGCGCAGAGCACGATCACCTGCAGCGGGAAGATCGGCGCCAGTTTGATCGCCGCGCTGCCCAGGGCGTCGTTGTCAAAGCGCAGGACAAAATCGGCGCGGCCATGTTTGAGCTCTACCACGGTACGGGCATACGGCAGCAGCACATTGCGCGAGGCAAAGCCGGCCTGCGCGGCGATGCGGTTGCCGATCTCGTACATGATGCCGTGCAACTGGCCGTCAGCCTGGCGCATGCCGAACGGCGGTATGTCGATGGTGACGATGTTCAGGTGCTTCGTACCATGCTCGGCCGCTGCGTTCATGCAAAACAGAACGCCGAGCAGGATCAGTGCTCGGCTCATAGCAGTTGCAAAAGCTGGGCGCGGCGCAGTCACGCTAAACGTCCTGGCCGTCAAGCAACATGGCCGCGAATGAGCGAAAGGGCTGTGCGCACCTCAGCGCACCACGAACACGTCGCAGGGCGCGCGGTGCAGAAAGTGCTGCGCCAGGCTGCCTAGCAGGGCTTGCGACAAGGCGCTGCGGCCATGGCTGCCAAGCACCAGTACGTCGACTTCACGGCTGCGGATGTTCTCCTGCAGGCAGCGCAGGATTCCGCCCTGTTGCACCGAATGGCTCAGCGTCGGGCCCTCGGCCGGCAGCTTTTGCGCCTCATCCTTCATCAGTTGATCAATCAGCCCGCGCTGGGTCTGCAGCTGCTCCTCGATCTGCTTAGGCGAGCCCTTGCCCGGCTCGAACACATGCACGGCGTGCAGTTCAGCGGTTGCCGGCAGCGCCTGATACGCCTGGGCCAGGGCACTGCAGGCGCACAGCGAAAAATCGATGGCCGAGAGCGCGCGCTGGTAAGGCTGGCTGTCGCCACGGGCGACCAGCAGCAGGGCAACCGGACAGCGACGGGCGATCCGGTCCAGGCTGGTGCCGGAGAAGAAATCGTGGCGTTGATGGTGGGCGCCCAGCACCAGCAGGTCGCAGCCCAGCTCGTTCAGTTGCTGCAGCACCACTTCCGAGGGTTTGACGCCGCTGCGCACGCGCAGCTCGCTGCCCAGCGGGGCGTATTGGCTCAGGCTGCGGTCGAGCGCCTGGCGTGCCTTCTCCTGATCCTGCTCGCTCTGGTTGGGGTCAAGTACGTGCAGCATGGTCAGCTTGGCGTTGTGCTGCTGCGCCAGTTGGGCGGCGCGGCGCAGCGCCAGGTCGGCGGTATCACGCAGGTCATGGGCAATCAGAATGTGTTTGAACATGGGGCGGCTCCTGCCAATTCATGCTGGCAAAGTCATTGTTATCCATCGCTTGGCGGCCGTTCGACCTGCGGCGCGCGTGCGGGCGGTTGCTGGGAGCGTAGTTGATAAAGGCCAATACTTTGTGCGACGACCTCGCCACTTTCGCTGGTGAGCTCCAGGGTCAGCGGATAGTCGGCCTTGCCGTGCCGTGCGGCCTCGTCCTGCAAGCGCTCGATGGTCTCTGCACTGAGTGTCGCATCGACCCGAATGTTCCCGGTCGCCGGCCGCCGAAAGCGCAGGTTCATTTCCTTGATCACCGGGTAAAAGCGCTGGGTGTCGAAGCTGGTGACAAACAGCGCCCCGCCGGGTATTTCCGCCAGGGTGAACAGTGCGCCGGCATACATGCTGCCGATATGGTTCTGATTGCCGGCCAGCGGCATACACAGGCGCACATGACCCGGTTCGAGGATTTCGGCCTTGAGGCCGCAGCGTTTGACGAACGCGATCTGTTCTTCGGTGAGCTGACGAGCGATCTCAAAGGGCAGCGGCATGGCGGTTCCTGGACTGGGGCTGGAGGTTCTTCCAGCGTAGTGCCTGACTCGCGCGCTGCAATTGATCCGAAATGCCGGCGTCACTGACCGATCCGCTTAGCGGTCGTGCGTGCCGAGCCACGCCAGCAGTTGCGGCAGCGGCATGGCGCCGCTTTGCCGGGCGACTTCAGCACCGCCTTTGAACAGAATCAGGCTGGGGATCGAGCGAATGCCCAGCTGCGCGGACAGCTGCGGGTTGGCTTCGCTGTCCAGCTTGCCCAGCCGATAGCGGCCCTTGAGCTGCGCGGCGGCCTGGCTGAATACCGGCGCAAAAGCCTGGCAGGGTCCGCACCAGGCGGCCCATACATCCACCAGCAAGGGCAGGTCCCCCTTGAGCTGGCTGGCGAAGTTGGCCTGGTTCAGCTCGATCGGCTGGCCGCTCAGCACGGCGGTCTTGCAGCGCCCGCAACGCGGAGCGTCAGCGATACGCTCGGCGGGAATGCGGTTGAGCCCGTTGCAATGCGGGCAGGCGATCAGCAGGGGTTGATTCACGGCGCAGCCTCCTTGTGGCGGCGCGCCCATAGCGAAGAGACCAGCGCGCCTTGGCGTTGAGCATCGGGCTCGATCAGGCGGGCGTCAACGGCCAGATCCAGGGGATGACCAGCATGGCGACGATCACCATCAGAATGTTCAGCGGAATGCCGATGCGCATGAAGTCGCTGAACCGATAGCCGCCGGCGTTATAGACGAAAGTGTTGGTCTGGTAGCCAATCGGCGTGGCGAAGCTGACGCTGGCGGCGAACATCACCGCCACCACAAAGGGGCGCGGATCGAGCCCAAGGCTCTGGGCGATGCCAATGGCGATTGGCGTGACCAGCACCGCCACCGCGTTGTTGGAGAGGATTTCGGTGAGAATTGTGGTCAGCAGGTAGACGAAACCAAGTACCAACAGCGGGCTGGCATTGGGCACGGCGGCCATGCCCTGCTCGACGATCAGGTCGATCAGGCCGACTTTGCTCATGGCGATGCTGATCGCCAGCATGCCGAAAATCAGGCTGAGGATTTTCCAGTCGACCGCCTTGTAGGCGTCTTCGATTTCCAGGCAGCGAGTGGCCACCACGGTAACGGCGGCGATCAGTGCCAGGCCTTCGATCGGCATGACTTCCAGTGCAGCCAGGAGCATCACCGCCAAGGTCGCAATGATCGCGATGGGTGCCTTGTCGCGACGGTAGGCGCGTTCCTGCACGGTGTTGAGACTGATCAGTTCGCCATTTTCGGCAAAGCGCTTGATCTGCGCAGGCGTGCCCTCGACCAGCATCACGTCGCCGAACTGCAGGTGCAGATCGTCGAGATTGCCCTGGATGTTTTCGTCTTGTCGGTGCACCGCGAGCACGGCGATGCCATAGCGCGCGGTCAGGTCGAGGTCGCGCATCGGCCGGTGGCTGTAGCGCGAGCCGCGGCCGACGATCGCTTCAGCGAGGATCACGTCGTGGCTGCTGATGGTTTCGAAGGATTCGCCGCGGTTGAATGTCAGGCGGCCACTCTCACGCACGTCCACTACATCCTTGACCTGCCCATGCAGAACCAGTTGATCGCCGGCCGCCAGCACCGTATCGGCGGCCGGCTCGGTCAGCTCCTGGTCTTCGCGGAAAATCTTCAGCACCTGCAGGCCGCTGGCGCCGTTGAGGCTTGCCTCGCTAAGGGTCTTGCCGATGACCGGCGAATCCTGGGGCACCAGCAGTTCGGTCATGAAGGTACGCCCGAGGTCAGGGCGAACCTGTTTGGACAGGGTATCGCGGTCCGGCAGCAGGCGGTTGCTGAACAGCATCAGGTAAACGAAGCCGACCCCGGCGAACATCAGCGCCGCAGGGGTGATTTCGAACATGCCGAAGGGTTCGAGACCGGCCTTGCGCGCCACGCCGTCGACCAGAATATTGGTCGAGGTACCGATCATGGTCAGCATGCCGCCCAGCACGGTGGCGTAGGACAGCGGGATCAGCAGTTTCGAGGGCGAGCTATGGGCCCGCTTGGCCAGGGCGATGGCCACCGGGGTGAGGATGGCCACCACCGGGGTATTGTTGAGGAATGCGGAAATCACCAGGGCGGTTATCATCAGCCCTGCGAGTACCCGGACGGGGCTGTCGCCGACCAGGTTACCCAGCCAGTTGCCAAGCGCGTCGATGCAGCCGGTGCGCTCCAGCGCGGCCGACAGCACGAACATGCAGGCGATGGTGACGGGCGCCGAATTGCTGAGCACGCCGAGCACTTCGGCGGGGGTGAGAATCTGGGTCAACAGCAGCGCGGCCACGGCAATCGCAGCGACCACATCGGGGCTCCACTTTTCCCGCACGAAGGTGACGAGCACCCAGATCAGCAGGGCGCCGACAAACAGCAGCGGCAGGGGCAGTGAATCCCAGAACATGACAATCCTTAGCGGCGAATCTCGGGTGAGGTATCGGGCGCGCGCTGGGCGGCCATACGAGGCGCAGAAGATAAGGGCTTCGCGTTAGAGAGTCTAAGAATGTTTGAAAAGGTTTATATGCCTTTTCGGTTTAACAGATAAGCCTGTACCGCCCGCTGTGCAGCGGACTGTGCCTGTGCGCGAGGTGCCAACGCGGATAGGCTCCAAGCAAACCCCATGAAGGAAAACACAATGCGCCAGCTAGGCATTCTCGGCGGGATGAGTTGGGAGTCCACCGCAAGTTATTACCGCTTGCTCAACCAGGGTGTGCGGGAGCGAAAGGGCGGGCTGCATTCCGCGTCCCTGCTTCTGCATTCAGTGGATTTTGCCGAAATTGCCGAGCTGCAGCGTCGCGGCGACTGGCAGGCCGCCGGTGTGCTGCTGGCAGAGGCGGCGCGGCGGCTGGAGCAGGCCGGTGCCACCGCAGTATTGCTGGCCACCAACACCATGCATAAGGTGGCTCCGGCGCTGGAGGCCGCGCTGCATGAGGCGCCGCTGCTGCACATCGGCGATGCCGTCGGCCGCGCCTTGAGCGAGCAGGGCGTCAAGCGGGCGGCGCTGCTCGGAACCCGCTTCACCATGCAGGAAGACTTCTATCGGCAACGCCTGGCCGAGCGTTTCGCGATCGAGGTGATCATTCCCACGCCAGCGCAGATGACGGAAATCGACCGGGTGATTTTTGCCGAGCTGTGCCAGGGCCAGTTCCGCGACGAGGCCCGTGCGTTCTATCTGCAGTGCCTGGAAACGCTGCGTGACCAGGGCGCGGAAGTGGCGATTCTCGGCTGTACCGAGATCGGTTTGCTGCTGGAGGGTGTAGCGCCGGCCCTGCCATTGCTCGACAGCTGCGCCGTGCACGTGGACATGGGCCTGGAGTGGATGCTGGCAGACTAGGTGCAGCCGGTATTGGTGCCGGACGGCGCCGCGGCGTGAGGCGTCGCTACGCTCCACGCCATCGAGTCATCGCCGCGCATCGGCGGCTCGGTTCGTAGGGTGGATGGCGCTCTATCCATCCACCGGGGCAGTGGTGGATGAAAAAGGCGTCATCCACCCTACGTCTCTGTTCAAGACGAGCAACTGATCTCCAGGTGTTTGCCCCAGTCCGGCGGCCGCTGGGCGTAGCGTTCCTGACCGGACTGCTCGTCGAAGGGCCGGCTGAGTACCGCGTGCAGCTCGCGCACCGGGGCGTAGTCGCCCTGTTCAGCCGCCTCGATGGCCTGCTGCGCCAGGTAGTTGCGCAGGATGTACTTGGGGTTGGCTGCATGCATACGCGTGCGGCGTTGCGGCTGGTCGCCGCCATCCTGAGCGCTGCGCGCCAGGTAGTCAGCGGCCCAGGCGTCGAACCCGGCGAGGTCGGTAAAGTCGTCTCGCAGGCGCGCCACTGCTTGCGCCGCCGGGCTGTCGCCGAGTTCGCGGAAGAACAGCGTGTAATCCACCGCGCTGCTCTGCATCAGTTGCAGCAGGCGCTGCACCAGGGCTTCGTCGCCTTCATCGGCGGTGAGCAGGCCCAGGCGTTTGCGCATCAGGTCGAGGTAATGCGCCTGGTACAGCGGCAGAAACAGGTTAAGAGTTTCTCGCAGCGCTTCGACATCGACCAGCGGCACCAGGGCCTGGCCAAGGGCGGCGAGGTTCCACTGGGCGATCGGCACCTGATTGCTGAACGAGTAACGGCCGGTGTCATCGGAGTGGTTACAGATATGTTTGGCGTCGAAATCATCGAGGAAGGCATAGGGGCCGTAATCGAAGGTGATGCCGAGGATCGACATGTTGTCGGTGTTCATCACCCCATGGCAAAAGCCGTAGGCCTGCCAGTAGGCGATCATCGCGGCGTTGCGTTCGATGACTTCGCGGAACATTGCGAGGTATGGCTGCTCCTGCTGTAGGCACTCGGGGAAGTGACAGCTCAGCACATGCTCGCCGAGCTGTTTGAGCAGGTCGTGGCGCTGGGTGTAGTAGAAATATTCGAAATGGCCGAAGCGCACATGGCTCGGCGCCAGGCGCAGTACCATGGCGGCGGTTTCTTTCTTTTCCCGCCAGACCGGTGTGCTGGACCCGGTCACGCAGAGCGCGCGCGAGCTCGGGATGCCCAGCGCATGCAAGTGTTCGCTGGCTAGAAACTCGCGGATCGAACTGCGCAGTACGGCGCGGCCGTCGCCCATGCGCGAGTAGGGCGTTCGTCCGGCGCCCTTGAGGTGCAGGTCCCAGTAGTCGCCCGCATCGTTGCGCACCTCGCCCAGCAGCAGGCCGCGGCCGTCGCCCAGGCGCGGGTTGTAGCCACCGAACTGATGCCCTGAATAGACCATCGCCCGCGGGTCTGCCTCGCTCCAGAGCTTGTGCCCGCTGAACAGCTGGGCGAACACCTCCGTCTGCGCTTCGGCCGGATCGAGATCGAGCAGCGCCAGCGCCGCTTCGCTGACGACCACTAGGCGCGGGTCGTCGATCGGCTCGGGCAGAACGTGGGTGGAAAACCCGTCGCCCAGTCGGGCGAAACGATTGTCAAAGGTCAGCTCGTTCAGCGGCTTCAATGCGGCACTCCAGCAAAGCGAAGGCGACCGAACAGGCCCGGTCGCCAGGTGGGCGGCGTGTGTCTGCGCTGTAGACCCACCGCCGAGCCAGATGGTTAGCCCGGATCGACGGCCGGTGTGGTCGGCGTGATCGGGTCCTGCTCCAGCGCGGGTTGCGGGGTCAACATGGCCTCGCCGCTGCTCATGTTGAGTTCCTGCCCCTGAAGGTTGCGCAAGGTGACTTCGACCTGGTTGAAGGCCATCTCGACCTTGTGTTCGCGGAAGCTCATGGCGATGCGGGTGAGGATCTCGTCGGTCGAGGCGTTGCGATCACCCAGCTCGCGTACGTGGAAGCGCAGCTCATAATCGAAGGTGCTCGGGCTGATGGTGAGGAAGAACAGCAGCGGCTCGGGGTCGCGTAATACCCGCGGGTTCTCGATACAGGCCTGCAGCATCAGCTTGCGCGCCAGGGGCAGATCGGTGTCGTAGGCTACGCCGATCTTGATGATCACCCGGGTGACGGTGTCGTTCAGCGACCAGTTGATCAATTGATCGGTGACGAAGGTCTTGTTCGGGACGATGATTTCCTTGCGGTCGAAGTCGGTGATGGTGGTGGCGCGAATGCGAATCCGGCTGACCGTGCCCGACAGGTTGCCGATGGTTACCACGTCGCCGATGCGCACCGGCCGCTCGAACAGGATGATCAGGCCGGAGATGAAGTTGGCGAATATTTCCTGCAGACCGAAGCCCAGGCCCACCGACAGCGCGGCCACCAGCCATTGCAGTTTGTCCCAGCTGACGCCGAGAGTGGACAAGGTGACGACAAAGCCGATGGCAACAATCGCGTAGGACAGCAGGGTGGTGGTGGCATAGGCGCTGCCCTGGGCGAGTTTCAGGCGCGACAGCACCAGCACTTCGAGCAAGCCGGGCAGGTTGCGTCCGAGCGCCACCGTGATGCCGATGATCAACAGCGCGCCCAGCACATCGCGCAGGCTGATCGGCACCAGGGTCGCGGTTTCACCGGTGCCGCTGGTGTATTCGTAGAGGTTGATGTTGTCGAGGTAGGCCAGCACCGAAATCAGGTCGGCCCACACCCAGTAGAGCGCGGCCAGGAAACCGCCGAGCAAGGCCAGGCGAACCAGGCGCAGGGATTGCTGGTTGACCTGCTCGATGTCCAGCGTCGGTTGTTCGGTGACCACTTCAGGCCCTTCGGCCGTTTCCTTGGCCTGCGCCAGGCGCTTGGCCGTCGCCCGCTGGTACGCCAGCCGCCGCGCTGCCACGCCGAGCCCGCGGATAAACGCGGCCTCGATGATCAGCCAGACCATCAGCACGTAGAGGGTGTCGATCAGTCGATCGCTGAGCTTGAGCGCGGTGTAGTAGTAGCCGAACCCGACCGCCACGATCAGGGCCAGCGGCAGCAGGCTGAACACCATGCCGATCAACATGCGGAACGCCGAGGCGTGTTCGCGCGCCGGGCCGGTCAGCAGCAGCTTATGCAGCAGCCAGGTCATCAGCGCGTAACAGCTGAGCACCACGCCAATGCCGATAACGTCTTCCGCCAGGCTGGCTGGCTGATGCTCGGCGATGCTTACCACCGCAACCAGTGCCAGTACCACCAGGCCGAGGTAGCGAATGTGTCGGTGGAGGAAGTTGACGCTGGCACGCGGCCAGCGGAAATGCATCTCCGCCAGGCCGCCCGGCGAGAGAATGCGGTAGATGGTGTAGAACACGAACCAGGCCTGGGCCATTTCGAAGAAGGCAGAGCCGAGGTTGTAATTCTGCCCACGCGCATCCATCTGCAAGGCGAAACCGCACAGGCCGAGAAACAGAGTGCCGGGCAGGGCGAGCAGCATGTTGAGGAGAATCGCCAGCGGCGTATGCAACTGGCTGTCACGCTTGAAGTGGCCAATGTCGCCGTGCAGCCCGGCCAGCTTGCGGTAGAGGAAGCCACGCTTCCACAGCAGCACGCCGATCAACAGCAGCAGCGGCAGGAACAACAGCGGCCGCTCGCTCAGGCCAGCGCCCAGCTGGCGCAGGTTCGAGCCCCATGGCAGTTCGGCAATCTGCTGCTGCAGCATGCGCGGCACCGACCTGAACCAGTCCGGCCCCAGCGGTTTGTTGCTGGGGATCCAGAACATTTGCTCATCGAGCGTGTTGCTCAGGGCGTCCGCCCGGCTTTGCAGCTGTTTTTGGCTGAGCTGCAGGGTGATCGACTCGTTCAGCAACGCGTTCAGCTCGCGGTTGAGGCGGTCGAGCAACTGGCGGCGGGTTTCGATCAGCTCCAGCAGGTTGGCGCGCACCTCCGGGGTCACCTCGGCCGCCGGCTGTTTGGCGAGCAGCGCATCGACGTATGCGCTCGGATTACTGATCTTTTCGCGTAGTTGGTTCAGCTCGAACTGATAGATGCGGATGTCGGCGATTTCATCGGCCAGGTTGCTGTCGAGGTCCAGAGTCGGTAGCGAGAGCTTCTGCTGATAAAGAATCTTCGCCAGCAACAGGCTGCCTTGCAGCACGCTGATCTGCTCTTCCAGCGCCTGGTCGCTCTGGTCCAGGGTGTCCAGGTTCTGTTTGGTCTGCAGGTTCTGCTGGGTCAGCTGGTTGAGGCGATCGGTGGCGCGCAACAGGTAGTCGGAGAGGCGCAGGTTGTGTGCGCTTTCGCTGGCCAGCAACGAGCCGGAGCCGGCTTTCTTGGCTTCGAGCGACTGCTCGGCAACGGTTTTTTCGGAAAGCTCGCGGCGCTTTTCGTTTATCAGGGTCTGCAAGTCGAGCAGTTCGCGCTCGATGCGGGTGATGCGCTCTTCGAGCAGGTCGCGCTGGCTGCTGCCGAGGTCCTGCAACAGGCTGTTGCCCGCCAGCTCCTGGCGCCGCAGCAGAGTCAGTGCGTTGAGTTGCGCCAGTTCGGCCTTGAGCAGGTTGCGTCGCTCGGGCGTCAGGGCTTTGCCGGCGTCCTTGTCGCTTTTCAGCGCGTCGTTGATTTCCTGGGTGCGCACCTGGTTGCTGCTGATTTCCGCCTGTGCCCGCTCGGGGCGGGTCTGAGCGGTGACGATCAGGCTATTGGCCTCGATCATCTGCTTCTGCCATTCGCTCAGTTGGGTGTTGCGCTCGCTGAGTTGGCGCTCCAGCTGCGGCACGGCGCTGTTGCCATATTGCTGGGCGACATCGGTGGGCTTGCTGGCCTTCAGTCGAGCCAGCTCGCGCTGCGCCGTGGCGATCAGCCGAGGCGCCTGTTCCAGCTGCTTCTTCAGGTCGGCCATGCGCTTCTTGCTGTCGGCTTCGCCGCTCAGCAGGCTCAGGGTTTTTTCCAGGGTTTGCTTCAGCGCCAGTTGCTCGGCTTCGGGCAATTTGCGCTCGGCGAGGTTTTCCAGGGCGCTCTGCACCTCGGCGCTGGTGGGCGTTTCGGCGGCATGCAGCAGTGGTGCGCTCAGACAAAATCCGAGAAATAGCGCGGCGATACGGATACGTATGGAAGGCATGATGATGATCGTAGGGCTCGAAAAGATGCAGAGTCTACAGCCTGCCACGGGGCGCCGCTAAGCGGGCTTTATTGGCCTTTCAAAGAAAAAGACCGGGGCCGGGGCGATCGCCTTCGGAGAACTTCACCCCGACCTTGCGGACTTTGTGGCCTTCCATTGCCGCGACCGTCCAGGTCAGCCCTTGCCAGTTCACCTGGTCACCGACAACTGGCTCGCCGCCGATCTCGTGGGAGATAAAGCGGCCCAGCGCTTGCTGGCCGTCGACGCCATCCAGTTTCAAGCCGTACAGCGCTGCGATGGCGGCAAGTTCGGCATCGCCTTCCAGAACGAAATCACCGAAGAAGCGCAGGTCCTGGCCGCGTTTAGGCGCCTGGCTGAACAGCTTGCCAAGGGCCGGCAGGTCGTGTTCGTGGCCGATCACGCAAAGAATATCGCTGGCTTCAAGGGTGGTACTGCCTGAAGGGTGAAGAAGCTGCTCACCGCGGAACAACGCCGCGATACGCGTACCGTCGGGCATCTTCAGCGCACGCAAAGGCGCGCCAATGCACCATTTCTCGGCGCCTAGACGATAAACAAACAATTCCCACTGGCTGGTTGGATGAATCTCCAGGCCCGCGCGCGAGATCGGCGACGGAACGGGTGGTACTTCGACTTTGGCTTTCCTCGCGGCCCAACCCAGTGTGGTCCCTTGCAGCAATAGGGAAACCAAAACGATAAAAAACGCCACATTGAAAAATAGCTGGGCATTCGGTAGGCCAGCCATCAGCGGGAATACCGCAAGAATCACGGGGACAGCGCCACGCAAACCGATCCATGAGATGAAGGTGCGTTCGCGTAGGTTGAATCCCTTGAACGGCAGCAACCCAATGAATACTGACAAGGGTCGCGCGAGCAGGATCATCCACAGCGATAACAGTAGCGCTGGTACTGCGATAGGTAACAGGTCGCTCGGTGTAAGCAGCAGGCCGAGGACCAAGAACATGCCGATCTGGCTGAGCCAGGCGAGGCCGTCGAACATGTGCAAAATGCCATGACGGTTCCTGATAGGGCTATTGCCCAGAAGCAAACCGCACACATAAACGGCCAGGATTCCGCTGCCACCAATAGCGCTTGAAAGCGCGTAGATCATGATGCCGCCACTGACTGCCAGCAGCGGATACAAGCCGTCAGCCACAACAAGACGATTGATCAGTTGCAAGAGCAGCCAGCCACCTGCGAGGCCGAGGACGATGCCAATGCCGAATTGTTGCACCAGGCTCACGAGAATTTCCCAGCCAAAACTGGTTTCTCCGGCAGCGAGCATGGCAATCAGGGATACGGTAAGAAACATCGCCATCGGATCGTTGCTGCCCGATTCGATTTCCAGCGTGGAGCCAACGCGTTCGTTGAGCCCTTTGCCGTTGAGCAGATTGAACACCACCGCAGCATCGGTAGAGCCGACGATGGCGCCGATCAACAAGCCCTCTAGCAAACTCAGGTTAAACAGCCAGGCCGCGGCAACGCCCGTCAAGCCCGCAGTGATGACGACCCCGCAAGTCGCCAGTGACAATGCAGGCCACAGCGCCACGCGGAAGGTGGCTGTACGTGTGCGCATGCCGCCATCGAGAAGGATTACCGCGAGTGCCAGGTTGCTGACCAGATATGCTAAAGAATAATCGTCGAAAACGATGCCGCCGATGCCGTCGACGCCTGCCAGCATGCCCACGCCGAGAAAAATTACTAGGATGGGAATGCCTATGCGGGTGGACAAAGAGCTGACCATGATGCTTGCCGCAACCAGCAGTGCGCCGATAAGAAAAAGGCTGTTGATACTGCTGGCATCCACGTCGGCGCACTCCTGGCAATCGAAAAAAACGCGCTTATGCATGGCGCGTGCCAGGGGATTCTAACCCGTGCTCTCGGCTCGCTGTCAAAAAAAACGCCCGGGATGGCCGGGCGCATTCTTGACGGGCGTGGTGAGGCCTAGAACCAGTTTTCCTGCATTGCCAGGCAGGTGTCATCCCGCGCTTCGAGGATCGCCAGATCGTGGTGGCAGCCTGGCACTTCCCAGGTCAGGAAGTAACGTGCGGCCTGCAGCTTGCCCTGGTAGAAGTCGGCATCGGCCCTGTTGCCCTGGCCGTTATTGAGTCGCGCCAGGCCTTCTTCAGCGCGGATCGCCTGTTCCAGCCAGCGCCAGCCGATCACCATATGGCCGAACACCTTCAGGTACAGCGCCGAGTTGGCCAGGCCCTGGTTGACCTTGCCGCTCATCAAATCGCCCAGCAGTGCCAGGGTCACCGTTTGCAGGCGCGCCAGCAGTTGCTCCAGCGGCTGGCGTAGGGCGGTCAGCGAGGCATGGGCTTCGGCGCGCTGGCAGGTGCCGTGGATCAGCTTGAGCAGCTGCTTGAGCGCCGCACCGCCATTCATCGAAACCTTACGGCCGAGCAGGTCGAGGGACTGGATGCCGTGGGTACCTTCGTGGATCGGGTTGAGGCGGTTGTCGCGGTAGTACTGCTCCACCGGGTAATCGCGGGTGTAGCCATGGCCGCCGAGAATCTGGATCGCCAGCTCGTTGGCCTTGAGGCAGAACTCCGACGGCCAGGATTTGACGATCGGCGTGAGCAGATCGAGCAGCTCCAGAGCGATGCGGCGCTCTTCCTCGGTCTCCAGGGTCTGGGTGTCGTCGAACAGCCGCGCCGCATACAGGCCGAGATCGAACGAGCCTTCGACATAAGCCTTCTGGGTCAACAGCATGCGCCGCACGTCGGCGTGCTCGATGATCGCCACCTGGCTGGAGGTCGGATCCTTACCATCCGGCAGGCGACCTTGCGGGCGTTGGCGGGCATAGTCCAGCGAGTAGAGGTAGCCGGCGTAACCGAGCATCACCGCGCCCATGCCGACGCCGATACGCGCCTCGTTCATCATCTGGAACATATAGGCCAGACCATGGTGCGGCTTGCCGACCAGATAGCCAACGCAGTCGCTGTTATCGCCAAAATTCAATGCAGTGGATGTGGTGCCGCGCCAGCCCATCTTGTGGAACAGGCCCGCCAGCACCACGTCGTTGCGCTTGCCCAGGCTGCCGTCATCGTTAACCAGAAACTTCGGCACGATAAACAGGCTGATGCCTTTCACCCCGGCGGGGGCATCCGGCAGCTTGGCCAGGACCATGTGCACGATGTTTTCCGACAGCGGATGGTCGCCGCCGGAGATAAAGATCTTGTTGCCCTTGAGTCGGTAAGTGCCGTCGCCTGCTGGTTCAGCGCGGGTACGGATGTCCGACAGCGAGGAGCCGGCATGCGGCTCGGTCAAGGCCATGGTGCCGAAGAAACGGCCGTCGATCATCGGCTGCAGAAAGCGCTGTTTTTGCTCGTCGCTGCCGAAGGTTTCGATCAGGTTGGCCGCGCCCATGGTCAGAAACGGGTAGGAGGTGGTCGCCGCGTTGGCCGACTGGAAGTGCGCGAAGCAGGCCTGCGACAGCAGGTTGGGCAGCTGCATACCACCGACGTCGAACTCACGGGTGGCATTGAGGAAGCCGGCTTCGAGGAAGGCTTCCACCGCCGGTTTGACCTCGGGAATCAGCACCGCTGCGCCGTCGACATACTCCGGCTCGTGCTCATCGTTCTTGCGGTTGTGCGGGGCGAACAGGTTTTCCGCGATGCTGCGGGCGGTGCCGATGGCCGCGTCAAAGGTTTCGCGGCTGTGCTCGGCGAAGCGCTCGCGCTGGGTCAGGCCTTCGGCGTCCAGCACTTCGTAGAGCTCGAAGGCCAGGTTGCGGGAACTGAGCAGGGTCTCGGACATGGATGCACCTCCAATGGAATGGCAGCAGTCTAGGGGCGGTTAACACCCCGGCCAAGTACCATCCATTGGCGTGATAAAGCGGCAAAACCCGCTCAGCGCAGAGTGCCCTAGCCTCCTCGGTATTGTAGGAGCCAGCTGGCGATGCTCTGCTCAAGCCCCGCAATCTGTAGGGGGCGCCGTACGCACCAGGCACAGTTGCTCCCGGCAGCGGCACTGGGTTTTGGTATTGGTGCGCGCGGCGCACCCTACGAAGCCAGGCCCCTACACCGACGACAGCTAGACGCTGATGCCTAGCCTTTGCCCTCGCTGCGCCGCCGCTCGGTTACCGGAATACCGCCGATGCCCCAGTTGTCGGTGTCCACTTCATCGATCACCACCACCGTGGTTGCCGGATTCTTGCCCAGCACATCGACCAGCAATTGGGTGGCGCCTTCGATCAGTTGACGCTTTTGCTCGGCAGTCGCGCCTTCGCGGGTGATCTTGATATTGACGTAGGGCATTTCATTACCTCCTTGCTGATGAGTGAGCAGGAACTGCGAACGACCAGGCCAGCGCCCAGAGCAGGGCCGCAGCGCCAAGAACGAAACTTTGCCCCAGGCTGCCGCCCTGTGCCAGCCAGCGTTCGGCGAGCCAGGGGCCGACCAGCTGACTACCGCCATAGAGCGCGATCAGCGCCGCTGACAGGCGCGGGCCCTGGTGCGGATGCAGGCTGCGCGCGAGGCGCTGGGTGAGAAATACGCTGCCGATAAAGGTGCCGCCGACGAGCACGGCGCACAGCCATACGCCCGCCGCGCCCGGCCAGATCAGCGGCGCGCTGACGCCCATGGCCTGTGCCGCGTAATTGCCAAGCAGGGCGCGCCGGTCGCCGAGGCGCGCGCCCAGGTAATTCCACAGCGGAATCGACAGCACGCTGGCCGCGGCCGTCCACCACCAGGCGCCTGCGAGCAGCGCGTGGCTGGCCGGAAGCTGTTCGCGGGCGAGCGCCGGGAGAAACGTCATCGGCAGGATGTACCCAAGGCCTGCACCGGTATAGGCGAGAAACAGCGGCGTGCTGGCCTTATCGAAAAGTGCGCTGGTCGGGCGTTGTGCCTTGCTGGTCGCGGGGCTATGCGACGATACCTGCAAGCGCCGCAGCAGCAGCGCGCTGAGCACGGCCAGCGGTAGAGCCAGTGCGGCGGCTGGCCACCAGCGGTGCGCCCCGCTGAACCAGGCCGCCGGCCAGTCGGCAACCGCGCTCGACAGTAGCAGGCCACCGCCCAGGCCGAAGTAGATCAAACCGCTCAGGCGCGTGCGTTGCTGCAGCGCCAGCCATTCCAGCACCAGCGCGGGTGCCTGGACGAACACCACGCCATTGCTGATGCCGTTGGCCAGGCGCAGCCACAACAGGCTTTCATAGGATTCGCTGAAGCCTTGAGCCAGGGTGATTCCCGCGTTCACCAGCAACGCCAGTGGCAGGGCGATGCGCATCTTTGCCGGGCTCGACAACGCCAGTGCGAGCAGGGCGCCGAGCAGGTAGCCGATATAGTTCCAGGTGGCCAGGCGCGCGCCCTGTTCCAGGTTGAGCAGGCCGTCGGCGATCAGGTGTGGCAGCAACGGGGTGAAGGCAAAGCGGCCAAGGCCATGCACCACCACCAGCGCGCTGGCGCCGGCCAGCAATGCGAGAGTCACGTGACGGGTTGCGATCTGGGTCATGGATTAGTCACCGAGAACGGGCCTGGCACCTTAACAGATCGACGCATTCATCTGCCCGGAGCCGCGGCAACGGTTAAACTCCGCCCATCCAGGAGCCCGCCCACCATGAACTATCGTCACGCCTTCCACGCCGGTAACCATGCCGATGTATTGAAACACCTGATACTGAGCCGTCTGATCACCTTGCTGTCGCGCAAGGAGGCGCCGTTCGCCTACCTCGACAGCCATGCGGGTGTCGGCCTCTATGACCTACAAGGCGACCAGGCCAGCCGCACCGGCGAATGGCTGCAAGGCATCGACCGCCTCTGGCAAGCGGAGGATGTGCCTGACCAGGCTGTGGATTATCTGGAAATCATCCGTGCGATGAATCCGGATGGCGTGCTCCGCCACTACCCGGGCTCACCTGAACTGGCGCGCATGTTGACCCGCGAACAGGATCGCCTGCACCTCAACGAGAAACACCCGGAAGATGGCCGCCTGCTCAAGGAAAACATGCACGGCGACCGCCGCGTCGCCGTCCACTTGGGTGAAGGTTGGCACGTACCGCGCGCGTTACTGCCGACCCGGGAAAAACGCATGCTGCTGTTGATCGACCCGCCCTTCGAACAGGCCGATGAACTGGAGCGTTGCGTGCAGTCGCTAAACGACGCCATTGGCCGGATGCGCCAGGCGATCGTCGCCATCTGGTACCCGATCAAGGATGTGAGCCAGCTCAAGCGCTTCTACCGCGACCTGGAAAAAAGCACCGCTCCCAAGCTGTTGCGTATCGAACTCTATGTACAGGCTGCCGATGACGCCCAGCGCCTGAACGGCTCGGGCCTGGCAATCAGCAACCCGCCGTGGGGGCTGGAGGAAGAACTCAAACACCTGCTGCCGTGGCTCACCAGCTTGCTGCGGCAAGGCCAGGCGGGGTGGCGGATGGATTGGTTGATTGAGGAAAAACCTACGAACTAGACCGCTGGAATGTGGGTATGCCGTTAAAGTTCGAATGCGTTTTTTATTGATTCGATTTGAGCACCGGCGCTCAGTTATATAGTGGCAATGCCCGCTACGTAGCTCTAGGCTTGCGTCTCCCTTCAGTTATTTCAGAGCTCAGAACATGGATCGTTCCTTCAGAAGGCTGTTTATTGGCCTCGTTTTTTCAGCCGGCACCTTCGCTCATCAGTCTGCAGCCGTAGCCGCTAATTGCACTACGGGTGGTGTCAGTTATTTTGGCACAGAGGTTTACGCTGCCCCGCAACAACCTAATGGCTACGGTGAGTATCTATACAAAATTGCAGGCTTGCAGTGCTCTGGAGGTAAGGTAATCAAGTGGACAGAAAGCAGTGCTTGGTATACCCCAGACCAAATGCTGACGGTGGTCAAACAGTCCAACATCAATATGCGTCGGGCCTTCCCTAATGCATGCAAAACACATGTAGTGTTGTTTCACGATAATTTCACGGGTTCAGTTGATGGCGTTGCAGCCACTAATTACACAGGCCCTAATCAAACACACTTCAATGTTTTTGCAGGGCCTGTTTTCTATGACAAGCCCGCAGAATTGCTTTGTCCAGAGGTTCCGGGAATAGGCAATCCTGATTTACCAGGGGTGTGTCCTATCCAAACAGCTGATCCAGTTCTTGCGGGCTCCGGTGGGCCTAGTTTAGCGCTCGGCGATCCGGTTAATGTATCAAACGGCAACAGCTATCAGGTTGAGGTGGATTACAGAGGGTTGCCAGGAACCCGTCTTCATTTCTCTCGTTACTATAATAGTAAGACTGCTAACTGGACTCATACGTATTCAGCCAAGCTAAATATTTCGTTAACAAAGGTTTTGTTAATTTCTACAGATGGCCGTGAAAGCCTCTTTAATATTTCCAGCGCTGTCGTCACCGCTTCTCCTAAAGAGCTCGGGTCGTTGGAAAAGATTACCGATGGTTGGCGTTATGACAGCGCCCAGAACGAAAGCCTACACTTCAACGAGTTGGGTCAATTGACACGTATCGACCGTGCGGATGGAACTTACGAGACGCTAAGCCATAGTGCCAATCAGGTTGTGGTAACCGATTCTCTCAATCGGACTATGACATTGACCTTCAACACCGCCAAGCGTCTTGCTGGGCTCTCTGCTGGCCCGTTGCAAGTGACTTACACCTATAACACCTCAGGCCGTATGGTCAGGGCAGCCCGTACGCAGGGTGGTGAAGTTTTTTCACGTACTTACCACTATGAAGACGCACGTGAAGGCGGATGGCTCACCGGTATAACTGATGAGCGTAATGTGCGTTATGTTACTTGGGCTTATGACGCTCAAGGCCGGGCTATTAAGAGTGAACTGAATAATGCTGCCGACAAGTACCAGTTCACCTACAACAGTAACGGCTCCACTACCGTTACTAATCCCTTAAACAAGCAGTCCATCTACACTTTTCAGACTATTCATGGCGCAAAACGCGTCACTGCCATCAAAGGCGAAGCTTCAGCCAACTGCCCGAACAGCAACTCGACATTCACCTATGATGCCCGCGGGTTGCTTAAGACCAAGACCGACAATAGAGGCAACCTGACCACCTACGATTACAACGAACGTGGTTTGGAAATCAGCCGCACCGAGGCCTCGGGCACACCGCAGGCGCGTACGATCATCACCGATTGGCATCCTGAGTTCTTCTTGCCCGTTACGGTTACCGAGCCGGATCGCATCACCACTTATTCTTATGACACCCAGGGACGGCAGCGCAGCCAGTCCATGGCCGAACGCTAATAGCAAAAGGGATTAAAGTTGAACAAGGCTTTGTATGGCTCCATCTTGTTTTCATCATTAAATAGATTATTTGGAGCACTGCGGATCGCTAATCGTAGTCTGTCGCCGGCTGTTCTGATTTTTGTATTTCTATTGGAGTTTAGCGAATCAGCTCAAGCTATTGACTATTATTGGAATGCCGCCATGCCATCAAATGGCCAGCAAACACACGCTGAAGCACCTAAGCGCGCCTGTCAAAGATATTTTGATGTTCGCGTTAATATCAATCCTGGGAGTACGCCCCGCGACTATCACGCAACCGATATTGAAATAAACGTAGATGGCGATTATGTTGGGGCCGTATGTGAGTACAAATATTATTGGTATCACCCTTACAAAAATGAATGGTTTTTATCCGCTGCAAATTTGATGAGTATCAACCGCTATGGCAATTCTTGCCCTACTCATACCACGTTCAACTTTACAACTGGAGAGTGCCAAGCAGACGAACAGAAAGGGCAGCCCAGCGCCTGTTCCAGCACCGGCAATTTTATTAACTTCGCTATTGGCAACAAGTTTCAAACCGAAACCGATTACCAAACCAGAGACAATTCAGCCCTGAGCTTCGCTCGCAGCTACAACAGCCTCGACGGACTCTGGCGCCATAGTTTTTCGACTTACCTGCGCTTTGCCGGCACTCAATATGTGTCAGTAGTTTGGGCTCATGGCCGTGAGTCTTTCTTCACTGTCAGCGGAACAACAGTCACATCCACTTCCGCTGACCTAGGTGTGCTAAGCAAGACAGCCATCGGTTGGAATTTCGTTTCGACCGAGAATGAGCGATTCACCTTTGACACCGCCGGTAAGCTTACCCACTGGTCGAATGCCCACGGCGCAGTGCATCAGCTGAGTTATGTGGATAGCCAAGTCACTGTTACCGATAATCTCGGCAACAGTCTGTCCTTTACCGAAGATGCTGACCATCAACCATTGAGCCTGACTGCTTCCGGCGTACAGATCACCTATGGCTATAACACCAACAAGCGCCTTACCTCGGTGGTCCGTGTTGTCGGCGGGCAGACCACTCAGCGTCAGTTCCACTACGAAGATCCGCGTAACAACTCTTGGCTTACCGGCATCACCGATGAGCGCGGCGTGCGCTATGCGACATGGACCTATGACGACCAAGGGCGAGCTACTTCCAGCGAACACGCCAATGGCGCAGATCGGGTGAGCGTGGCCTATAACAGCGACGGCACCGTATCGGTGACTAATGAACTGGGCAAGGTGGCCAAGTACAGCTTCCAGTACATCAAGGGTGTAAAGCGCATCACTACTATCGAGGGCGAAGCATCAGCCAACTGCCCGAACAGCAACTCGACATTCACCTACGACTCGCGCGGTCTGCTCAAGACCAAGACCGACAACAAAGGCAACCTCACCACCTACGACTACAACGAACGCGGTTTGGAAATCAGCCGCACCGAGGCCTCAGGCACACCGCAGGCGCGTACGATCGTCACCGACTGGCATCCTGAGTTTTTCTTGCCCGTGACGGTCACCGAGCCGGATCGCATCACCACTTATTCTTACGACACCCAGGGACGGCAGCGCAGCCAGTCCGTGACCGAACGCTGATAGCAAAGGGACTTGAAGATGAGCACATATTATCGCGGCAGCCTGCTGTCGCTTGCGCTGGTCAGCGCACTGGGCATCGGCGCAGCTGATGCCGCCACGCGGTCCTGGACGTATACCTACAACAGCCTGGGCCTTATCGAAACCGCTGACGGTCCCCGCACTGATGTAACGGATGTCACCACCTACGGCTATGACGCCCAGGGTCACCTATCGCAGGTCACCAATGCCCTAGGGCATATCACCCAATTGTCCAACTTCGACAACTATGGCAACCCGCAAACCATGGTCGATGCCAACGGCGTCGTCACCAGCCTGGGCTACACAGCGCAAGGCTGGCTGGCCTCGGTTAGCACGGCGGGCAGCATCACCAGCTTTGATCACGATGCGATTGGCCAGATCACCAAGGTGACCCGCGGCGACGGCAGCTGGCTGGAGTACACCTATGACGGTGCGCGGCGCCTGGTGCGTATCACCAACAACCTTGGTGAGGTCATCGAGTACGACGTCGACCCGATGGGCAACCGTAAGGCTCAGCGCATTACCGATGCCAGTGGCTCGCTTAAACAGCAGCAACAGTGGGTATATGACGAATTGGGTCGCCTGCTGCGTTCGATCGGTGCGGCTGGTCAAACGAGCCAGTACCGCTATGACCTCAACGACAACCCGGCAGGCAACACCAACCCTCGGCAGTTCAGCAGCAGCCAGGGCTTTGACGCGCTGGATCGACTGGTCAGCCATACCGATGCCGCCAGCGGCATTACCACACTGGATTACGACGCCCAGGACAACCTGACGCAGGTTGTAGACCCGCGCGGCGTGACCACGACCTATTTCTACAACGGCCTTGGCGACCTGATCAAACAGACCAGCGCCGACACCAATACCAGCGCGTTTGCCTATGACGCTGCCGGCAACTTGATCAAGAAAACCGATGCCCGCAAGGTCGTCACCCTCTACAGCTACGATGCACTTAATCGCCTGACCACCCGCACCTATCCCGCCAACCCGGCACTCAATGTCCAGTACCACTACGACATGACGGCCGATGGCAACAAGGGCATCGGCCGCTTGACCGCAGTGCAGGATGCCAGCGGTATCCTCGGCTACCACTATGACGCTCGTGGCAACCTGATCGAACAACTGCGCTCAGTGGACGTGCTGGGTGTCGATCAATACGACCGGCTCGCCTATCAATACGATGGGGCCAACCAGCTGCGGCGCATCAGCTACCCGTCCGGCATCGCCGTCAGCTACCAGCGCAATGGTGCGGGCCAAGTCGAGCAGATCGACCTGCAAATCGGCAACAATCCGGTCACGCCCCTGGCCACCCAAATCAGCTACCTGCCGTTTGGTCCCCTCAAGACCCTGACCTGGGGTAACGGAATCGTCCTCAATCGCCAATACGACCAGGATTACCGGATGGCGGAACAAGCCATCGGCCCTTGGACCAGCACCTATGGTTTTGATCCTAACGGCAATATCGACAGCCTGAACCACAGCCTCTGGGGCCCACTGCAATATGACTACGACGCCCTTGATCGACTGACCCTGGAACAAAGTGAAGAGACGAAAAAGACCTATGCCTACGACGCCGCCGGCAATCGCCTTAACCGTCTGACCTACAGCCTCGATAATGGCGTGGAAACCCAGACCGCCAAGCAATCGCTTACCTATAACAGCAACCGCAACCGGCTCAGCAAACGCAGCTCAAGCTATGCAGTTGAGGTCGACGCGGCCGGCAACTTCACCCGGTACAGCCATAACCGTCGCTACACCTACGACGAGCAAGGGCGTCTGAACCAAGTGCTCAACATAGATGGCCAACTCCTGGCCAGCTACCGCTACAACGCCCTCGGCCAGCGCACCCTCAAGCAAGTGCACCAAACCACCGGCACGGCCATCTATCCCTACACCTACCTCTATGGTCTGGACGGGCAACGCCTGGGGCAGGTGCAGTACTTCAGCAACGGCAAAGCGAAACAGGCGCAGTACTGGGTGTGGCTCGACAGCATGCCCGTGGCGCAGATTGCAGTGACGTTTGCCAGCAACGGAACAGTCGCGAGCAGCCAAGTGCAGTACCTGCACGCCGACCACCTCAACACCCCGCGTTTGGCCACCAACCAGAGCCAGCAACTGATCTGGAGCTGGGAAAGCGATGCGTTTGGCGTGGGTGCTGCGAACCAGGACGTAGATGGAGACGGCATCCAAACCGACGTCCCGCTGCGCTTCCCCGGCCAGCTGTACGACGCCCACAGCACGCTGCACTACAACTACTTCCGCGATTACGACCCCGAGACGGGGCGGTACGTCGAAAGCGACCCGATTGGGCTCAATGGCGGGCTTAACACTTACGGGTACGTAGAAGGGAATCCCGTTAACTTTATCGACCCACTGGGGCTGGCCAAACTTGGCGGCACGATGGCACCACCGTGTGTCCCAGGCTTTGAGACAATGATTTGCAGTCCTGGTGGGACTGGTGGCTTCGGCCCTATGGGCGGACTTAGGGGCGGTCTTACCCCACAGGGGGAGCTTGCGTATTGCCCTATTCCAGCCGGGTTAGGTCGGAGTGGTGCTCTTGGGTCGGCAAAAAGAGATCTTGGGATTCCTAGAGCACAACACCCCGATTCAGTTACAAAGGTGCCTATGACTAATCGTGGCGGGACATCGGTGCTCGGCTTAGATGGCAAGCCAGTAATGACTCGGGAATATACCTATACACGGCCAGACGGAACAAAAGTGGTGATACAAGAGCACTCAGCAGGCCATCAATTTGGGCAGAAAGGTGTCGGCGATCAGGGGCCTCACTTTAATGTTCGCCCCCCAGAAAACACACGTACTGGCTCTGTCCCAGGGACTCAAAGTCACTACTCTTGGTGAGGTAAAAATGGAAATTTGGACTAAAAATCTTGTCGATGCGACAGCGCTTAAGGCTATTTATGGGCAGGACATGCCCTCACTTGAAGGTATCAACCTGCATGGCCTAGATATCCAGCGTGATGGCCCAAGAGTTCTTCTAAGGTTTGACCTCGGTGAGTTTCCCAAGCAGCCCCCCAAGAAGTGGGAGAACTCTGGGTTTAATCGCGTTCAATTACGGTTGCTAGCCGTAGGTGTGAATGAATTGCAAATTAATGGTTTGCAGTCAAACTGCATACTTGATCTAAGTGTCACTGAAGAAAAAGGTGTTGTTCGCCTAAGAGCAGATAATGGTGCTGTGAAAATAGATATTGCTGCTGAGCATCTGATAATCGACGGTGTAAGTGCATACTGTGATGAGTAGCCATCACTAACATTAATTAAATTGAGTTGGTGGTATGATCTAGCTGAAAAGTCAGCTAAGTGAGTCTGTCACGGATTTTTATACCGTAGCTGAATTGTTATAACGCCGGCCTCGTGCCGGTGTTTTTATTAGTACGCTTAAAATATTTTTCTTGGCTATATAATTCATGGAACAGTTCCGTACTTAAACTTCCACAGTGACTCTCCACTCCTGGCCCTGGCTTAGCCGCCCCAATATTTAACAACCTTGGTACTACGTAGGGTGAATGAGTCTGAGCGTCGATCCATACCGGGTGTATCAATTTCACCAGCAGGGTGTTCAGACTTTTTCGGTTCAAGGTGTCAGGTTAGGTCAGCAGGGTGTTCACGTTGGGCCAGCCCCTACAATTGTGGGGGCCGGGAGATTTAATACGGCCTGCTGGTCAGGTTTGATACACCGTGCCGGAAAAATACGAACACTCTGCTGGTAGGACTCATGGCACTAGATCGACCGCCGCATGCATCTCACCGCATATGTCCTCACAGCAAGCTGCTTTCGGCTATAGCAGACGGAGATAACTGGCTACTAATCCATACGGACGTTCAGCGATGTTCATAAATGGGTCGACTCGGAGTCAGGTAGGAATGACACTCTTTAGACTCACAATAGTGATGCTCTTGGCCCCGCGAGTTAGCGCGACATAGAGTTCCTTCGGTGTCATCGCATCAGCTTCCAGAATGATTGCATGGGGATACTCCAGTCCCTTGACCAGCAAAGTCGTTCCTATAAGTTTGTTGTGGCGTATTGGTCGTCCGGCATGGCGAAAGTCTCGCTGGAAACGCTGTGCACTTTCCATGAGGCTTAAATCTGTATTCTCTTCATGAATACGCAAAACCTTCATCCACCTGTTCAACAGGTCGCGACGATATGCTGAAGTTTCCGGATTGAGCTGGATAGTCGTAATCAAGTGCGATAATTTCTTACTCGTCGGTTCAGTAAGGAAGTCATTTGCTGCTGCCAAGACGTCTGGGTATTTGGTCGCCTTAGTCAGCTTCGCGCGCTCCCCTCGCTTAGTCGTAGCCGTTAGAATTCCATCAATCGAGTTGAAGCACTTTTTTAAAAAATCGATGACTAGGAGCAATTTCTTTGCCGGCGTCAGTGCACCTTCAAATTTCTTGATGAAGATGAATAGATCTTTTCCCTCGACTTCCTCGATGCTAGAGAACTTCCCGCGCAGTAGTAGCGCAAGCTTGTGCGTCTTGTTTTTGGACCTTTGGTCTCCCGCATGAATGGCAATCACCGCTTCTTCATAGTCTAGAAACTTGTAGAAGAGATTGAGACGTTTTGGGTTGGTAAAGTCCTCTAAATCTACTTCAACTCTCTCGACACCTTTGGGTAATGGCGCATTGAGCGATATCTTTTCACCGGCCCGAAGACGCCTGCTAGCGTCGTCGAGCCAGTCACCAAGGTCATCAGCGCCGGCCAAACGCCAACGCCATGGTGTCCTTAGCTCACCTAGTTTCTGATAGTCAGGGTAGACATGCTGCTCCCAATCCACAGGTTGATCCGCAAAGTCGAAGATTGCCTGCATGGGGTCGCCTAGCAAACGGCAAGGCAACAGACTCGCAAAAGCCTCGACCAGCAGGTGTTGTTGAGTCGAGCAGTCCTGATACTCATCGACATATACACCTGAATACGAGCTACAGACTATTCGCTGGAAAAATGGCCTATCGAGCAAAGACGTGCAAGCAATGTAGAGCTTTTTCCATTCATTTCCATTTGGGTATTCCTGCGTCCAATTGGACGTTTTTGGATAGCTCAGACACATCCGCAGCGCCCAGCTTGCAATAGTATCAATCTGGTAGCGCGACGAGGGTACTGCCAACGCCTGCATTTTTTTCTGAATCGCGTTAATGCCCGCATACGTGTGAGTCAGAATCAATTGCCGTTGCTTGGACGCCTTGACGGACATAGCAATCAAATGCGTCTTGCCGTATCCCGCCGGGGCAATCACGTAGCCTTTGCCGTTAAACTCCGCCAGTACTACGGGTAAGTTGTCATCCATGATCCACCCACATGCGGAGTTGGCTCAACTTCGTGCCAAGGTCGCATTTCTTGAATTCTGCACTCTCGAAAGCCGCAGCTATTACTTCAACCCAGCGTTCTCCACCAGAGATGGACTTGAACCAATTGGAACTCTTCGCTGCGTTGCCGATAGCCTTCCGCAAGTTGCTAGACTCAGCCCATTTCATGACATCTTGGTCGAGTACAACGGCTAGTTTCGAACGCACATTGTCATGTACGGGGAATCCCGAGTCCTGCGCAAGTTTCACGCTTGCGAGAACGCTAGCCCAAGGCAGATCTAGCATTGCTCTCTGTTCAAGGGCTAATTGTTCTGACCACATAAGCACTTCAATGGTCTGCGCCTCTAAATCTTTTGCATCCTCAGGTGAGAATTGTACAGGTGCGTCGCCATCTACAACAGCGCATACATCGTAGTGCAGCGCTTTGAAGCCAGTAGCTAGGCTTTTTAGCTTGCTTGCCCCGTTCGCATCCAGAAGTACGACACCTAGGTATGAGAACGGATTAAAACCAGCTCTCAACCAATAGTTATCTAAGCCGCGCAGGAATCCTACTTCCGTTGCACCTTCGCAAACAATTACTTTCATGGACAAGAACGCTTCTGCGCTGGATCTAAGTTGACCTTGAATGTTCAAGCCATTAAGTTTCTTATCTGCCGTAGCGACCACGTTTACTTCACCGGCAATTTTGTGAACTACGTGAAGTTGATCAGCAGTAAGTTCGCGCAGGACGGACGGCGAATGGGTAGTAACAAAATACTGTCCAGTTTCGTCAGCTTTGATGTGCTTGATCAGACGTGCAATGCGATGAGGCTCTAAGCCAAGCTCCAGCTCGTCGAAGAGAGTGATGTGCCTCTCCTCTAGGTTTTCCTTTTGTATGCCACAAAGAAGCATTCTCCGAGAGCCCAACCCAAGCTGGCGTAGCGGTATCTCACCGTCATGCAAAGTCAGTCCACCGACACGGATGCTAATGGACCCAACGTCCAAGTGAGCCTTGTATGAGTCTGCGACTGGAACACCAAGCGTCTTTGCTACACCCTCTGACTTGGCTGCTGCCGCATCAAAACTCTTCAATGCTACTTCGCGCTGTCCGTCGAGCGAACTTCGTGCGGCACGTGTTGCGTCCACGAGAGATTCACTTAGATTGTCAGATTCTGTGATCCTGGCCAGCGCCGTTCCAGCCGCCCAGGTCAGTTGTTTCTCGCTATACGAACCGATCAGCCCGACATTTACCTTCGCTCTGTCCGCAGCCTTGAAGTCAACACCCTCGGGGTTTCTATCCGTGACGATCTTCCATTTTGGCTCCAGATCCCTTGCAACTGTAAGCCGTGCGCTAAGTACCAGCTCGTCATCGTCCTCCGGCTCGTCATGAAGGTTAAACGTGGCTATATCCCAACCTCGAAGATGGGCGCCATATTTTTGCGCCGAACAGAACTCGTCTGGCAGGTCGCCAAACAGAATTTCAATCGTTATCGGATCGTCCGTCTTACAAAGATAAAAATCCGAATCATTGAAAGCTAGATTCCACTGGGGATGAAAGGTACAGCGAATTGCTTCGAGAATAGTCGTTTTGGCTGAGTCTCCTTTGCCAATCAGGCAAAAGATGTGTTGATCTGGCAGATCCCATACGAGTTTTTTGATCCCTCTGAAATTCAGGGTATCGATTCTTCTTATTTTCACTTCGCCTCCATTGCGAATAAACCGAGGGCTTAGTCTAGCCTTTTCGCAGCATCTACTTCATCTTTGCCGGTCTGTACTTTCTGATGTACGGGTACCTCTGACATCTAATCGCAGCGCCAGCCCAGCCAGGCATCACGCGATAATTGTAGTACTGGCTGCGTGCCAGACTGTACAAACGACAGTGGCAACCGTATCCGCTTCTATCCAAAAAGCGACCGCACAGGTCCGTTTTTGATCCGCTTCCTTGCCTATTGCCCTTCATCCCGTCTATTTTAGATGCATCTCCTAAGGGCTTTATGCCTGCAAACGCCACAACTCATGGAGCGAGCTGTGCCATACACTCCCAATATTCAGCACCGCCACGCGGGCTACGCGGCAATAAAGTCGCAGTGGTCTATTTCTCACGACGATGAATACCAGTGCTTTGATACTGCTTGGCGTTCTGAGTGGCAGCACCGAAGCTGTTATTGGGGACTCCACCTTAGCGCTCAAGGTCTTGGTGTCTTAGGCATTGCACCGCCACCAGCGTCATGCGGGCTTCACATTGCTAAATTTGTAGGTGATGCAAACGGTAATTGGCATGGTTATCCAGTCGCCCATTGGTTATCCCCTTACGATAAACCAGGCGAAACTATTCTTTGCGCATGGCTTGCGCTTGGCCTAATCAGCAAACCCAAAATGGCTAAAATTCACAGGGGTAAACAATGCGCTCTGTAAAGTTAACCATTGCCGGGAGCTATTGGGATTCTCAAATATACTCAGGTGAACTGTTACTTTTTGATAATGAGGGCGGCCTCCATAGAATAAACTGGTCAAACTTTGTAGATCAGGTAGCAATTCAAAATGAAACAATTCAAACAGCAGTTAGGGTTGCTTTTTCTGATAGTGATCTTTTTTACAATCCGAAAGTCGTAAAAGTATTGAGAGATCCAGACTTGGAAAGGCCGATTAAAGCCCAGCTAGCCAAGTTATCCAATCTCGAAATACACGAAAGCAGAGAGTCATGGTCAAGTATATGGGTAACAGAAAGCACTCCATTTGACTTTCTTCCAACCGATACTGAAATCTATTACAACAATATTTTTGCTGGTGGTAACGAGGGATTATATTCCGCTCCACGACAAGGGCGGCCCAGCGGAAAATTCTCCTCCAGTTACAAACCTGCACGTCATCATGACGCCACCGTTCTCCAAGTAAAAGCGTCTGATAGTTATACAGCTTTAGCAACTGCTTCAGGTGCCGATGGTCTTTTTGACTTCTCCTTGCTAAAGGGTGCAGGTGAAAGACTGAGTGGTGCTAGGCAGATTGCAGATCGGCCATGCAATGCATGCGACTGGGCATTTCAGAGTGTCTTGGGCTGGAGTGCCGACTCGGCATTCATGGCTTCCTTTCGAGAGGAGAAGCAGCCTAACTCAAAGAAGACTATTCGAGTTCCTGATAGGATAATTGATCAAAGTGAAATATTTAATAGCTCTCCAGGAAAAAAAGGGTTTACTTGGGGTAGCCGTGAGAAACTATATAAATTGACTGGCGACAGTATTGAGGTTCAGCACTACCGAGCAAATGAGAAAAAGTCGAAGAAGCACTATAGTCAAAAATTCAATATTATTGGTGTCATGAATTTTGTAGATTTTAGTCCGATAGTAATATCATCTGGAACCGCATCCTTTGGAACGGTTCTTGAACTTAGCGACAGAATTATTGTGCTCCGAAGCGACGGTCAAACTGATCACTTTCTAGAAGAGCCGGTGCATTGGCGAATATTTCCTAGGTCAGAGCACTACAGTAATCAGCTTCATATAATCTATGAAGACAGGATCGAAATAATTTCTTTCGTTCATGACTACTTCGTTGATCAATCATCTAAACTTTTCGGGTTTTTCAAGGGCAAAAATGAATATGCGGAGTCCGATATGGATATGCCTCCATACGAATCCTTCTAATCGCTTCGTGTAATCCTTTTGCCTTACTTATGACCAACTACTGATCAGTAGCGTATCTTGTAGTAAACTTCAGTAACCGGAAAAATTTTACAGGTCTATTTGATCTTACATAAATGCCTTGTATTGGTCGGCGGCGTTCACTAAAAACTGGAGGTAAATCGTTTATCTTCGATCTTTTGGCAGGTATGACGGCTAGGACAAATTTAGGTCTAGTTGGATAGGTTGGGAGTATGTGGTTTTTTCATACACCCGCTGAGCTGCGCGTGCTTGATTCAACGATCGAAGAATGAATACCACGATCAGCATCAAGAAAACTGCTGATAGAGCACCGACATATTTTTGAGAGCTAAGTGATTTTTCAATGAAAGCTTTCGTGTCCGTTGTTATCAGCTCACAAATAACTTTTTTGTCATGCTCATTCTGAATTGGAGCATTACCATCTTTACAACTTTTTGCATCCGCCTTCCATGACCTGAAATCCCAAGATTTCGCGGTTTCGCCGTCAGTCCAGACTGCGGTGTCAGTTTTTTTGACCGTTAGCAAGGCATAGCTTGATAGGCTAAATGCAATAAAGACCGTCATAATTAGGAGCAACACTCCTGTAGAAAGCCAACTAGCTATACATTTTGCTTTCAGCTGTGGGTCCCTAACTAGTATTTCGCTGGGATCGAAATAGCGTGCACCTTTGAGAAGGTCATCGAGAGGGACATCATGGGCATCTAGCCATGCAAAAGTTTCTGCGGCCTTCTTTCTGCATTGAAAGTGTATGCCGGTTTTGTACCTAGCTGCTTCTAGATCACGGACTTTCATCCATTGCTCATTTAGATAGGGGTCGTGAAACTCTTTGCTGCCGCCGAAGAGCGCCCAGACCCTTTCCCGCAAAAAGTGTGCGGAGCCAGCTCTGACCCAGCTAAATAGTAGTAGTCCCCCGGTTCCGACTATGGCCAGAAACGACGCTATTTCTTTCACCCCTTTAAAGGTGATCGTTGCGATTGAAAGGGCTTCTTCCGGTGCCATGTTTGGTCCTTACAGGCGGAGTTGATGACCGCAGTCATCGTAAATTTTAAGAAACTCTATTCCATGGAGCTTTCGAATGACAGGTGAGAGACTAACTTCGGTCAAATTCAGGCCTTGGATACGCTACTGAAATTCCTATGATGCGCATAGCTATCCCATTTTTCGGCGTGATACTTCAGCCAGTCTTGAGATACGACATAGAATATGAATTATCAGAAGCCTGTGGGATATTACGCAATAATATATATGCATAGCTAGAGGTGGTCGCGAATATGCTGAATTGGCTTCATGAAACATTTTCTTTTCCTGCCATACTTGCCTGCTTCGGTGCTTTTCTTAGTGCCGGAGGGGCAATCTGGGCGTCTTACGAGCAGAACAAAGCGCAGAGAAGCTCTGAGAGTCAGACTGTCGAAATTAAGCAACTAAACACTAGGATTCTCACTCTTTCTGAAGAGAATAAAACTCTTGCGAAAGAGGGGATAGCCTCAGTAACCGGCGGTGATGGATTTGTTTACGTCGATATTCTTAAAAATTTGTTTCCAAATGCACTTTCTCCGGTTGTTGTATCGGAAAGCACGTACCCACAATACGACCTTTCAATTCGTTTTTTTGACGAGCACAAAAATCATGAAGACCAGATTGCTCGCCCTCTGAAACTCAATATCGCAACACTTCCACCCGGTCAAAGTGTGTACGAAAGAATTCCTGCATTCGACTTGGAAGGAAAATCAGACTACGCGAAATTCAATTTATTTATTAGTGCCCGAAATGGCTCTTTCATAGAGGAACTTCGCTTGAGAAAGGTTAGCGGCGAATGGTATTCCGCTTTTCGGGTTTTCAAAAACAATCTAGATGGAAGCCGGTCACTTCTAATAGAGCGATCAATGGCTGAATATCCGAAGCTGCCTGACGGAACCTTGGTGTGGTGATGGGAGCTGCAGTCTGTAAATCTTACTATCGTGAAACTGTGCGAGCCATAGGCTACAGTCATTACCGTATCCCTGCTTACATATGGCTAGGACAGCCAGACCCTCGAAAGGAACTCGACAATGCCTATTTTTCGCTACCTCACTGTTTCACTTGCCTCTGCTCTGGTGGCTGCTTATGCGGCTCTTTGGTACGCGTCTCCCGCACCAATTGAACAGTCCCATGCCATAACAGTGCCGCCACTGGCTGTGCAGGAGCATCAAGGGAGTTTGCTAATTTGGGGGAGTTGGAAAACGGTCGCAGGGTATGAACAGCCCGGCAAGAACGCCATCGAGATTCGCTGCAATGCAGCCAAAACCGCTTGCAGTGAGGCATATGCCAACCTGCTGCACCACGATGAAGGCGAGGACATCGAGGCCCAAGTGTTTAGCTACCAGGTCGTGGAGTGGACTGATTCGTTACTACACGCCGTAGCCAAAGGCGCGATGGAGGAGTGCATCGACCGCAACCTCTATGTAAGCCTGAACGACAAAACGGCAAGCCTGGAATGGATGCCTCAAGAAGGCTGTGAGGGGGACATAGGTGCTGCGGTTTTGGTGGGTGACCCACTTTAATTCGCTCTGTTGCAGCGTTATGGCTGACTACCTATATGTATTAGTGGCCGCAATGCCTAAACAGCAATGCGGACCTCCCTAAGGAATCGCAATGCCTAGGGCATTCAAAGTTGGCGTATCCGCCCGACCGTTAATCTCAAGTCCCGAATCGGCCTGGAATGCCATGATTGCACCACGAGTTTGTTTGCCCATCATCCCGTCCAGCGGGCCGGTGTAATACTGTTTGACCATAAGTGCCATCTGCACACGTGCAAGAAGCTCGGCAAGATCGTTGCTAGCGGGTTTAACCCGCTGGGGTGTTGTAGTGGGTTGGGTAATGGAGTTCAGGGATCTGGTAGTCGAGCCGTTCAAGTTGGAGCCATTACCGTAACTGGTCCCAGAGCCAGAACTGTCGTAGATAGTACTTGGCCGAGGTGTTGTCGCCGGTGTCGAGTAAACGGTCCGAGGTGCACTGTAGCCACCTGAACCGCTGTAGTGAGAGCGGTGTGAGCTATGGGATCTGTGAGAACTATGTGAACGATGCGCGGCATAGATGTTTACCGCGTCCTCCGCATTAAGGGTGTTCTTGAATACGGGCGGTTCATCATTGGAATTCTTGCTCCAATCGAACCCTTCAAGTGCCATCTGGCTCCCATGGGCAAGCGGTGTGCTCACTATGGGAATTAGTGCCATAGTTTGGCCGATCAGTAGCTTCCAGCGAGTAAGCAACCTCATGATGCTCTCCTTGCGTATTCAGCGAATTCGTCTGCAGTGAGTGAATGAATTCCTCGGCTCTGCCAGCGGGCAGAGTGTGACTTGAAGAATCCTGCGCACCGAGTAATACCCGCGCAACTTTGGCAGGTGTCGATGAAGAGGTTTTTCCAGTCCGAAATGCTCTGTCGATAGAGGGGCATGAGTGACGGCCTCAGAGTACAGAGCGGTAGGTTATACACCGACACTGCCACGCCTCGTGCGTCCAAAAAGTGCGCTGCCTGACTGAGCTCTTCCTGATAGTCGACCGGATCGATCCAGAGCTCTTCGTAATGCTTCTTGGCAAGCCCCATGTTCTCGATCCCCATAAGGGCCACATGCTCAACGAAGGGCATGTTTCGGAAGATGAAATGTGCAAGTTCGGGCAAGCGGGGTGTGGTCAGTCGACTCAGTACCACCCGAATCTCTATTCGCTGGTTTGCCCTGGCGAGGTTGTAGATGCCCTGCATCGTCTCACTGAATGCGCCAGGGGCTTGAACCACATGGTCGTGGTCTCTGGCATTGTCTGCATAAAGCGGGATACCCCAGGTCAGCTGGGGGTGATTGATCTGTCGTAAATCTGAAATCCAGGATTTGTCGTGTAGTAGGCGGCCATTACTGAGGAGGTGCAGCGACTTTTCTGGGAGCACCGCCTTGGCTTTCGAGAGGATCTGCAGCAGCCCTTCGCGATATAGCGTCGGCTCGCCACCGCTGATGCCAAGCTGCTCCTTACCCGGATCGAGCAGATCTATTAGCCGAAGGTTTTCTTCCACATGCCAGGCGTCATCAATGTCCTTGGGCGGTTGGGAACACATCAGGCACAGACTGTTACAGCGGTCGGTCATGAACAGCAGGTTGCTGTTAGAGCCACGGCGATATAGCACTCGCACCACCGGTGACCCAGGAGACACGACTATCACATCACCTGGTTGTACCACCTGAGAATCATGGGGGTTGCAGAGCTGAGGGCCAGGGAATGCATCCGATGGCGCGGTCTTTGTTGGGAAAAGTAAGCCTCCAACCGGTAACGACAGCAGTTGTTGGTTGGTTGCGTTCGGGGCTTCTATCCACAACATCAGGTCATCAAAGCCCGTCGGCCCAGTACTGGCGGCGGTCCCTTTCTCGATTAGCTCGGAAGGGGTGATCACCTTGAACAGCCTCGTACTGGAAAGGTTGTGAATTTCGAACTGCGTATCAAGCCTGAGCACATCTCACCCCTTGTATCCAGCTGATGGAAGGTCAGCAAGTGAGCGACGCGAGACCCAGGACAGTAGAACGCGCCTGGTTGGCTCATCTCCATCGCGCAGCAATCGGAATATATGCGTCAGTAGCTCCATATTTCGTTGGCAGAATGCACTGAATGCTCGGTGACCGATCGGGTCTCCTTGGCGAGCATAGTGCTCAACAGGGTCGGCTCCGCAGTAAGGAACCAGAGCGCAGTCGGAGCAGCCTGGAAGTGCCTCTGCCACACCCGCGGAAAGGAGAAGCTCGATCACGGGGGACGTGAGTAGTTCTTTCAAGGGCTGGCTAACGGCACCGAGCCGAAGCCCATCCTCGCCCATTTCCAGCAGCATCCGCGCTTCGTCCGAGGGATAGACACTGCCGTCGTAGTTGTATACCAGGGCTCCTACGCCGGCACCCGCCGGCGAGCGAAGGTCTACGTAGCCTGTAGAAAATGGGGTCAGGATGTTAGTCAACAACAAGGAGGCATAGCCTTCGGACAGGTAAGCTCCTTGGGTGTTAACGGCGATCAGGTGTGTCAGCGCCTTCTTGTAGAAGTCTGTGTACTGGCTTACCGAGTAGTCCAGTCGTGACTCCGACTTTTTGGCAAAGCCATAGGGACTCAGCGGCCGTAATGAGATGCTGTTAAAGCCTTGCTCGACATACTCATCGATAATCGCCTGTGGGTGCTCCAGACTCCTCGCGGTCAACGTGGTCAGTGCGGAAACTCTGTCACGGCCAAGCCTTTCCCGCACCCTGTGAATGCCATCAAGGGTACGCTCATAAGAGTTCTTCGTCGGTGTCGGACGATTGGCGTTGTGTAGGAACGCTGGGCCATCCAGGGACGTCGAAAAATGCACACCGTGTTCATTTGCGAAGTCGAGGATCTCCTCGCTCAAATGATGAAGGGTGCTGCTGATGACGAACTGGATGCTGCGCTGCTCAACCTCATTTCGCCTCTGAACAGACTCAATTACTTGCCGGATGCGATCAAATGCTAGAAGGGGCTCACCACCTTGGAACTCAACTGTTAGCACGGGGGACGGGGATTCGAACAAACGATCTACTGCATGAGCCGCATGTTCGGTGGACATGTCGTGGCCAGAACCACCAACCGGAGCACGTGAGACCTGACAGTACTGGCAAGTGTGGTTACAACGCAGCGTGACGACGAAGAGATGAAGCGCTGGGCCTCCGAACATGAAGCTTTTGCGGCTACGGTACTGGGCAGCCATTTCCGGCAAGGGGTCATGCACACCAGGCTCGTAAATGAAGTGGCGTGCAAGCAGGTCTCGGTACAGGTTCGTATGACGATCAATCTGCTTGTGTACGAGTTGGTTCAGTTGGGTATCTGAGAGGAACAGGTACTCGCCCGTCTCTGCCGTCACCAACACACCATCCTGCCGCCCATCATCCATACGCAGGAAGCGAAATGGCAAAAGACGATAGTTGGTCTCTTTGGCAATCAACTGGGCCTGCATGCTCAAACACCGGCCTCTTTGAGGGCTGTGCGGGCCAGCAATTCACGGATGCCTGAAGTCTCTTTAAGCACCTTCTCGCGCAGGGCAAAATCATTCAGTGTGCGGATGATTAGTATCCGAGCGGCGGATTCTGTAAGGACTGCGGAGGGGGCTGCGGGGCTAACGAGAAGATCAAAGCCTTCTGAGGATTGCTGAATCAGAATCGAGAGCGAGTCGGCCAAGGCGTAGGCTGCCTTTTGGGCCACCTGCACAGGGTAGATTCGCGCGTCGATTGTTATTGTTACTGACCACAGCATTCGGGTGCCATCCTAGATCCCTGTTAGTTAGTATGGATACTGCTCTTAGTGAAAGCATTTTGCCATCCTTAGCTGGGTATGGAGTGGTCGCATGCAGCTGTTGGTCGTTAGCGGCAATTCAGGAATCTGATACTGCTTGCGCCGAGAATTTGTTGGCATCCGCGCCTCCCCTTGGATACACCCGAAAGCCCGCCCGTCAAAAGCGGGCTTTTCTATTTGTGTGGTCGCTTTCGGCACCGATAGCCCAGGTATCTGTCTGTAGCCCAGCAGCTATTCACCGGGCTTGCGCCACCCTCTGTTTATACAAATGCCCCGATGCTTCCCGCAGCGGCGTCGCTTGCCTGGAGCTGAACGAACCACCTTTGGACGGCCCCTCCGGAAAGCACGAGCGGTCCCGATTGCCGGTGAGACTCGACTGACTTTAAGGGAGCATATCGTATTCCGAACGGTACTGGCATGACTTACAAATCAAGCGCACACTTTCGGCATCTGGCGCAATATTCAGCGTCACGTGACGAAAAAAGGGAGGTGCTTATGGAAGCGGCAGCCCCCGGCAGAGCCGGAAAAGCCAAATCAGCCGTCGTAAAAAGTAAGGGCGTGCTATTTAAAACGCGTTACGCAGCCAAGCGCTACAAAGCCACGCTCGAAGGGAAGAGTACAGATCTCTCTAAGAGTGCGCTGGTGGCTAGCCTTCTCACTAGCGGAGCTTCGCCTGATGATCTGGGAGCGGTGTATCGCGTGACCAAAGAAGGGATCACGATTGCCGCCCTCACTGAATTCACGAAGTCGCTCCAGATGTTCAATAGCGACTATCTGCTGATGGCTCTGACAGGCCTTTCTGAACGAACCATTCAGCGACGTCAGCAGAAACCAGCAGAGCCATTGAACTCAGAGCAGAGTGCCCGAGCATTCTTGGGCGCTCAGATCCTAGAACAGGCAATCAGAGTGATCGGTACCCCCGAGCTTGCAGAGGCATGGATGTCAAAGCCTGCCATCGGCCTTGATGGCAGGAGACCCATCGATCTACTGGATAACTCGATCGGCACGCAACTGGTGAGTGAGTTCCTGACCCGTCTGGAGTACGGGGTCTACCAATGATCATGAGGCCAGGGAGCGGCGACCTGTTCATTTGGAGATTGGACCCTGAAGAGTTTGGTGCAACATGGGATAGCGGGATTGGTGCCGAGAAGGTCGGTGGCCGGTGGAACTCGAAAGGTGTTCGAGTGGTTTACGGCAGCCTAGACTCGTCAACCGCCATCCTAGAAGTTGCTGTTCATAAAGGCTTCGAGTCCTTAGATACTGTGCGGATGATGCTGACCTGTGCGCGGATTACAGATTTATCGTCTGTTTTCACTATCGACGATCAGTCTGTTCCGAACCCAAACTGGCTTTTCCCTGGAACTCCCAGTGGTGGCCAGCAGCAATTTGGCGATGCCTTGCTTACCCAACATCCTTTCCTTCTGGTGCCTTCTTCTGTGAACCCACACAGCTGGAATCTACTCATGAACCCCGAGTTGGCTGCCGGCAAGTATGAGCTTGTATTACAAGAGCGCTTACGCCTAGATACGCGGTTGAATCCACCGCGCTCGCTAACAAGCAGCACTCGTCACGGCTAATCGCTTCTCATCGGGGGTGTTTAACCAGCTGTGTACTTACATCGACAGTCCGAGAGTAACTGGAATCCCTGGCATAACTGCTTCTCTAATGGGCTTTTGATACATCGAGCGTATTGGAGCGCTTTTTCACTGGCGCACCGTGGTCGGTCCAATTAACGCTCCTAATGTAACTCGGTGAAAAAGTACTAGCCGCCTGTTATAGGTTAAATATTTTCAGTGGCCAGAGGTGACTTAGGCAGCCCGATTACATCTCAATATTTCACTGTATTTACCATCATGACTTGCCCGGCCAACTGAGACTTTTCTAATAACTTTAAGCATCCACTCAGAATCCTCTAGAGCCAGTATCTGAGCACACATAAGGAACAGCTCTCCATCACATCTTTCGCCACATATAACATCGCTAATTCTTCTGTGTACCTCTTCATATAGTTTTTCGATTATTTCATCGAATTCAGCCATCAAGCTGAGTTCCACAAAGAAGCTTTTTGTTAATTCTCTTAGAAGTCGAGAAACATTATATTCGCCTCGCATCTCATGAGATTCAATTGCGATCACCAAAGCGGCGAGTTCATCTAGGCTGCGCAGATCAATCGTACGTAAAAAATGCGATCCAGACCTGAACCACCCACGGTATTTTGAGAGACTTCTGAGATCTATAGCGTGAGTATCTTCATCATATTTAAGAAGGAACTGGTGAAGGTTCGGCTGCAGCTTTTGAGCCAGGTCTATTAGTACTTCCTTTTCGGCATCGCGAATCGAGAGCAACGACCAGATTGGGTGGCTAAAGACTCGGGCAGTACCTGGTAAAAGTCTGTCGACCGCCTTTACAAGGTTTTCGTTCTTTATATTTCCACCGTTCATGTATCGGTAAAAATCGGCGCGGTATTTCGAATATATGGTGGCGCTTTCAGGGCCTGCCATCTCAATTAGCGCGGGCGTAATTTTCGAAACCCTCCTAACGCCTAGCCTCCGGAGCAGTACGCTCACATAGTACTTGCCGCGAATAGCTATTACAGGATTGGATAATATGAAAAAACGGTTCAAGGGGGAGTACCTTGTGAAACTGATACACGCGAGACATGTATCCACGCCTGCAACTTGGAGCAGCCTTAATCCATATGACTACAGTTAGAAAATTTAGTCTCAGTTTTTGAATGTATTGCGACTTTTACGGGGAAAACGACGAAGTGCGGCCATGAGCGGCCTGTCATAGACTTTCTGAAGTCACGCTTTTCAACGATCAGGATGTGCTGCGATGGACGATGCCGAGAAGGCCATGGTGATTGATGAGTTGGCCAAAAGCCTGGAGAGCGAGTTGCTTGGCCGCTATGGCCCGGTGATGGGCGGAGATGAGTTACTGCGTGCTTTAGGCTATCCCTCGAAGGAGGCCTTTCGGCAGTCGCGGATACGAAACACCGTAGCTGTCCCCCTATTTAACTTGGAACACCGTCGCGGGAAGTTCGCGTTGGTGAGAGACGTTGCCCGCCATCTGGCCGAGCAGCGATTCAGCGCCAAGATCGGAGTTTCACTCAATCGAGAGCAAGGAGGTGATCCCAGATGAGCTAACTACCACGCGCGTAACAAACACAGTGAGGCGCGGATAAGAAAAAGCCCCCGAGGCGGTCACCCCGGAGGCCTTTTGCGACAGTCGATTTGAACACCCGACTGCTTCCAGTCTTATCCCCGAAGTCCAGTCTGTCAAGCGAGAGCCTGTCTGCAAACAGTGGCTTTGGGGCCTCTCTGTACCCCTATTTTGATTGCGTCTAGCGATGCCGAGCCCACGCGCCCGTTGAGTGGCCGTGGCAGGCCTCGTGGAGGGTACGGTCATGCAGGCACAAACATATCGTAAGGTGTTGCAGCTACGCTGCTGCGCTGGAATGAGCCAACGGGAAATCGCCAGACAGACTGGCATCTCCGTCGGTACTGCAGGGAAGGTTCTGTCCGTCGCTGAGGCCAATCAGTGGAGCTGGGCAGTTGTCCAAGAAATGGACGATCACCAGCTGAAAACCTTCTTCCAAAGCAGCCGGCAGCAAGAGAATGGCAAAATTATGCCTGACTGGGTTGCCGTCCATAAATTGATGCAGGCCAAACATCAAACTTTGATCCAGCTCTGGGAGGAGTATCGCGACCAGCTTAAGGCGGCTGCATATTCCTATTCGCAGTTCACTTTTTATTACCGCGAGTTCCTGAGCAAGCTCGACATTACGATGAGGCAGGTCCATTACGCAGGCGACTGTATCTTTGTGGACTACGCAGGTCAGACCATCCCGTGGTTTGACTCGGTTCAAGGCAAGCAGCGGGAGGCACAGGTCTTCGTCGGTGTGCTGGGTTGCTCCAGCTATACCTTCGCCTGGGCCAGCGCCAGCCAAAAGCTGTGCGACTGGATTGATGCCCATAATCGGATGCTTCAGTTCTTCGGCGGCGTGCCGGCGACGATCATCCCAGACAATCTTAAGTCGGCGGTGACTACTCCAGGCAGTGAACCGGTCATCAATAAGACGTATCAAGAGCAGTCCGAGCATTACGGCTTTGTCGTGGTGCCTGCCCGTGTGCGAAGACCCCAAGACAAGTCCAAGGCAGAGCTCGGTGTAAAGCTGGTTACACAATGGATCACGGCGCGGTTACGCCGCCGACAGTTTTTCAGCGTTGAGGAGGTAAATGCTGCCCTGGCTGAGTTGCTAGAGCAATTGAATCGGCGCTCTTTCAAGCGGTTGCCCGGTAATCGTTTCGAACGATTCCAGGAGCTGGATAAACCCGCTCTGAAGCCTCTGCCACTTGAGCCGTACGAGTACGGCGAGTGGTTATCCGCGCAGAAAATCGGCCCTGACTACCATATATATGTGCAGAACCACGCGTATTCAGTGCCTTGGCGCTTAGTGGGCGAGCGAGTAGAAGTTCGAGTCACTCCATCAAGCATCTCGTTCTTTCATCTGAGCAAACGGATAGCAATTCACCCACGCAGTGACACGCCCGGAGCCGCGACAACGAACCCAAATCACCGTCCAGAGGCTCACCAGGCCTATGCCTCGCAAACCGCTCATCATTACTTGGAATGGGCCTATGGACTGGGCGCTGCAACTGTTCGGGTCGTGCAGGCTCAGTTCCAGGGCAAAAACGATTTTTCCATCGCCGGCAGCAAAGCTTCTCAGCAGTTACAGCACTTGGCTAAACAGTACGGCAACGCAAGGTTGGAAGCTGCTTGCGCACGAGCGTTGGCTATTCAGTCACCGACGGTCAAAAGTATTCGTTCAATTCTGCAGCACAGGTTGGATGAACTGAAAAGCTCCACGCATCCCACCGCCACTCTGATCCCGCCCCACGCCAATGTACGCGGCCCCGATTATTACGCTGGGGAGAACCGTCATGAGTGAAGCGCATACGATCCAGCAGCTCAGGGAACTGAAGCTCAATGGAATGGCACAAGCGTTGGAGATCCAGTTGGAAAGCCCTGGCTCTCAAAGCCTGCCTTTCAGTGATCGTCTGGCATTGCTCGTAGAAGCCGAATGCCACAACCGTGACAATCGCCGGCAGCAACGCCTTATGGCGCAGGCAAAGCTGAAGGTTCGCAATGCCTGCCTTGAGGATGTCGATTACAGGCCACGGCGAGGTTTGGACAAAGCGCAGCTGTTGTCGTTGGGACAATGCAGCTGGATCGAACGTCACCAGCACCTGTTGATTACCGGCCCCACCGGCGTGGGTAAAACATGGCTCAGCTGTGCTTTTGGCATGCAGGCTATTCGCCGCGGCTGGTCTGTCGCTTATTACCGCGTCAGTCGTCTGTTGGAAGAGATTGAAATTGCACGCGCCGATGGTTCCCTTTCCAGCCTCCGTAGCAAGCTTGCCAAGTGCCATCTGCTGATTCTTGATGACTTTGGAATGTCCCCTCTGACTGATGTCGGCCGGCAGGATTTGCTGGAGATTGTTGACGACCGTACGGGTACCGGTGCCATCCTGATTGCTGCTCAGCTCCCCGTGAACAAATGGTACGACTACGTTAACGAACCCACCTTGGCGGACGCCATCCTGGACCGCATTGTTCATCGTGCGCACAAGGTTGAGCTGCGCGGCGAGTCCATGCGCAAGAAGCGTGGTCTTGATGATGGGGAGGGCTAGTCATGCACGAACCCCATCAAACTCAGAACCAAGATGTAGTGATCCACCAGCCTATCGTTCGCTGTACCTACAACGATGGTATGGCTGATGGTCTGATGATTGGCCAGGTGGTCGACTACTACACCGAGACCTTACGCCGCCATGCCAAGGCTAAGACCTTTTTGCAGGACAGAGGTCTTTTTCATGCCGATCTGCTGACCCATTTCCGACTGGGTTTTGCGGATCGCACATTGGGGTTGCAGCTACACAAGCTGGATTACCTTCAGGAGGAAACAGTCAGAGGTGCGCTGCAACGTGTCGGCCTACTGAAGGTGTCAGGGCATGAGCTGTTTCGTGGCGCGCTAGTGTTTCCAATGTTCGATCAGGACGGGCAGATACTGGGTGGATATGGCCGTCGGATCACACCCAAGCTGACAGCGCACTCGGCCTACCACGTCCACTGGCACCTTGAGCAAGCCGGTTTCTTCAACCAGAAGGCGCTGTTCGAATTCCCTGAGCTGATTCTCTGTAAAAGCCCGATAGAAGCACTGACCTGGTGGTGCCATGGATATCGCAACGTGGTTGCCATTCTGGGGTTCGCTGGATTTGACGATGAGCACCTGAGCATCCTGCAGAGCAGCCTGGTCAGCCTGGTGTATCTCGCCTTTGGTTCATCGCGGCCAGAGCTGGATGAGGCTAGGCGAATTGCCTACCTGCTTACTGACAACGACATCGATGTGCGCTTCGTTCTGTTTCCGCAGGGCGTAGATAGCAACGCTTTTGCCCTTACGGTTAGCGACCCCGCCAAAGAGCTCTCACTCCTGCTGAAGGAGTCATTGGTGTTTCCTAAGAGAACGGGAGGTGATTATGACCAATGAGACTTATCCAACCGGCCTGTCCGCGTGTGTAACCTTTTACGTGGATGACTGCCTGGCTCGTGGTCAAAGCGATGCGACGGCGTATGCCAAGACGACAGTGCTGCAAATGTTTGTGCTCTGGTGCGAGCCGCAGGGTATCAGTGATGTTTCGCAGGTCGATCTGGACCTGTTGGAGCGCTATCGCAAACACCTGTATCGCTATCGCAAGGCGCACGACCACGAACCCCTGGAGCTTGCAACGCAGCGTATGCGGTTAATGGCGGTGACAGGCCTGCTCAAGCGATTGCACTACTTCGGCATTGTGCAGTCGGATTTCTACTCCAGATTTCCGTTGCCCAGGGCTCCTCGCCAGATACCCAAGCAGATCCCCGACGAAGATGAGATTGCTCCGATTCTGCATCAGACGACCACGAAGGGTCGGATGGGATTAAGGGATCGGGCCATCATGGAGGTTTACTACGCCACAGGAATACGCCGAGCAGAATTGGCCGGATTGGATATCCGAGATGTGGACTTCAAAAACAACATCGTTACCGTGCGCAAAGGTAAAGGCGGCCTGGATCGGCGTGTTCCCATTGCACAGCAGTCACTCGACCGGGTTGAGCAGTACCTGAACGAGGTTCGAAGCAGCCTGGCGACAATGGCCAGCGGTGAAGCGCTCTTTCTGGGCATAACTGGCAAGCGCATCCAGAAAAGTAAGCTAACGACGCTTGTTGGGGGGTACATCCGGCGTTCCGGGATCGGTAAAAGTGGTTCCTGCCACGCGCTTCGTCACGCAACAGCGACACACATGCTGCGCAATGGGGCGGACATTCGTTATGTGCAGGAAATGCTGGGGCACAAGTGCATCGAAAGCACCCAGATATACACACACGTGACCATCACGGACCTTCAAGGCGTGTATAGCAAAACGCATCCGTCAGCCCTGGGCCCACAGTCGAGCTGATCTTGATTCGGCACTGAGTGGCGGAGCTCAGGGTAGAAGGCCCGCCACTCAATCTGTAATGCGCTGTCGACGAAATTAGGGAGAAACTTTTTCGACTTTGCCGTCGTGACGCATCACAATGGCACGGGCAATCGCGCTATAACTTTTTCACAGAAATCCGTGTAAATTATAGTTTTCTCGCGCTTCCTATAGGAAATTCGCCATGCGGCAACCCATTGAGCGAGCCGGATACAGCTGGCTGATCAACGCCCTCGATCTTCGCTGTGTGCCGCTTGATCATGAGTGTGTCATAGGCTCGCGCCAAGCGCTCTCTCAGTCCGCTGGTGGAGTGAAAGTAGAGGTCTTCACCAAGGGATACGCCAGAGAGCACCGCCCCATCGACCAGATGCTGTTTGCGCTCTCGTACGAAGGGGTAAATCTGGGTGTCCTGGGGCGCGCCTTCCAGATTCCCGCTGTCCGAGATGACCTGGCTGCGGCAATCGTTGAGAAACCAGCCAGCGGCTATCTGCGCCGCCTCTGGTACATCTGCGAGAATATTGCTGGCCATCAGTTGCCTCTGCCCGACACAGCCCAGAACATTCCCTATGAGCACCTGCTCCCAGCGGAGAAATATTTCACCGGCCCAGAGGAGATGTCGCGTAGGCATCGCGTTCGGATGAATCTCCTGGGGACGCCACAGCTGTCAGCTCTGATTACCCGCCAGGGCTGGACAGACAACAGTCTTTTGAATGCGCAAATAGTCGAGCGCATGCATGACCAGATGGTTGATTTCTCAGTCACCGAGATTGCTAGAGCGGCGCAGTACCTGCTGACGACCGAGACTCGCAGCTCATACGAAATCGAGCACGAGCGCCCAGCTCCTGATCGAATCTTGCGTTTTGTACGAGTACTGGAACAGGCGGGTCAGCGCCCACTGGACGAAGAGTTTTTGTTCGAGATTCATCGGATAGCTCTCGGTACGGGGCGTCCCGATCCGTCCATTGGTGCATACAGGCACCTGCAGAACTGGCTCGGCCGCGGGGATCTCATTCACCTGATCCCGCCGACGCCGGAAACAGTGCCTGGGATGATGGAGGAGTGGTTCGTCATGCGTGAGCGTGTCATGCGCAGTGACGCCCCTGCGCTAGTGAAGCTAAACGCAATCGCACACAGCTTCATCTACATCCATCCTTTCATGGACGGCAACGGCCGGTTGTCCCGCTTCATCATGCAGGACATCCTGGCCAATGAAGGCCTCAAGCTGCAGGGCATCATCATGCCCATCTCCGCCGGCCTTCTGGTCAATCTGGACAGTTACATCGGCACGCTCGACGCACTGTCACGGCGGCTACTTAGCGCTACGCAGTACCACCGGAGAGACTTGGCCAGCGACCCTGAACTGGATGAGGCGCATGCCCATCTATTCGCCCACCTGGACTTCACTGATCTGCAAGGCGAGGTCAATAAAAGCGCTGCACGAGTTCTGGATGGGCTCATGCGTGATGAGGTCAACCATCTCGTCCGCCGCGATAGATTCAAAGAGCAAATGAATCGCGAACTGGATCTGTCGAACCGGGATCTTGAGCTGCTTATTGCGGTGATTTACGAAAACAGCGGACGTGTCTCTAAGCGTAAGCGGACGAGCTTGTTCCAGCACCTGACGGATGAAGATATTGTGCTAGCAGAGAACATCTACGCCGATCTGCATGCGCCGGAAGAACCGGAATCGGAGGTGACGTTGGGTCGCTCGCAGTAGGCTTCTCTTGGGATTGAATGGTCGGTAGGTAGCCAGAGGGCCAGGGGTGGTACCGGAGATTAGTTTACAACTACTTCCGCGATTACGACCCCGAGACCGGGCGCTACGTCGAAAGCGATCCGATTGGGTTGGCGGGGGGCATGAATACCTATGGATACGTGGAGGCAAATCCACTTGCGAGCGCTGACCCGCTGGGGCTGGCCCCAACTATTAGCCAAATTAAGAATGCGCTAAATAAAGTACATCAACACTTGGGTGGTAAATTACCAAAAGGGGAGCCAGGGAAGTTTGGCAGTCCCCAGGCCGGAGATAGTAAAAAGGGATATAGACTTGATCCTCCACATGACAATCGCCCAGATGGGCATCCAGAGCGCGACCCTCATATAAATTGGTGGGATTACACAAACGGGAAAAAGGGCCGGGGTGGTAAGTCAGGAGTTGAGCCAATCTTAGAAATTATTCCTCCATTAATCTTGCCGCCGGGGTTTGAAGAGGCATGCCAAGAAAATCCAACCATGTTTGGCTGCCCCAAACCAGAGCCAGAGATAGTGTGGTGTGAGTAACCGCACACTATAAGTGCTACAAGTCACGCGCCATGGGCAGGTGGTCAACGCTTGTCCCGCAGAAATTTATGGGATTGTAGAGATGGATCAACATAAAATTGATAACTTTGCCCAAGATCACCCTGGCACACCATTTCCGTCAATAAGAAAACTAGCAGCAGAAGAACTTTCCCTTGTGCTAGATAAAATATTCAAGTCGGTCAGGGAAAATCTGAATATAAAGCTTCCGGAAGAAATAAGCAGGCTTGAGCTGCTTGAGCAAGACTTCTTCCCCATAAATGCAGAGTCACCTGACTTCAAGTTAGAAGAGGTCATGGCCCAGTTCAAAATATCTCCAGACAGCATCGTATATATAAACTGGTATAGATTTGATGTCGTTGACAAAATTGAACTCAAAGACCTATGCAGATATTTTGACTATATTTGGTATCCTGGAAGTGACGATATAGAAATCTTCGATAATAGCGCCTGTTGGATGATCTCCATTTCTCATGGCGGGCACACATCAGTAAAGTTCAATATGTCAGCCCCCCGATCTCTTTGACCTCTAAGGGGGCCGGTCTTACATATGACCTCGAAAAAACGGGGCAGACCGCTGTTTTCTTCTACGGAAACAGAACTTCTCCGACACCGGCCCTGTGCCGGTGTTTTTTGCTCGCTCGGTTACAACATGTCCAGCTAATTTTCCAGGCCGTAACGCTCTATCAGTACTCCTGTTCTTGAACGTTTTGATTATGTCCCCATTGTTTTTGCCGACTCTGGCATGCATGCCAGGACTCCATGCAGGTGAAGCCAGCAGTCCACAGAGCGATGGCCGCGTGCTCAGCGTCCTGTCATTAATCAATTCCGAGAGTCTATGTGCCCCCAGCTGTATCAATTTCCCCAGCAGGGTGTTCAAGCTTTTTCGGTTTTAAGTATCAACCTTGACCAGCAGGGTGTTCACATTGGGCCAGCGCCTACAGATGTAGATAAGTTCGCTATCGCTTATATCGCTCACTGCTTAACGTCGCCGTCCACTCAGTCCGGCAAGCACACCCCGGTACCGCCCAGCCCGCAATAGCCACCCGGATTCTTGGCCAGGTATTGCTGGTGATAGGCCTCGGCGTAGTAAAAAGGCGGCGCTTCGCGGATTTCGGTGGTGATGGGGCCGAAACCGGCTTTGGCCAATTCGGCTTCGAATTGCACCTGGCTGGCCTGGGCGGCGGCCAGTTGTTCAGGGCCGTAACAGTAGATCGCCGAACGGTATTGGCTGCCGAAATCGTTGCCCTGGCGCATGCCTTGGGTTGGGTTGTGGGCTTCCCAGAACACCTTGAGCAAGGCGCCGTAGCTGATCTGCTGGGGGTCAAATACCACCAGTACCACTTCGGTGTGGCCGGTCAGGCCGGAGCAGGTTTCTTCATATGTGGGGTTGGGCGTGTGGCCGCCAGCGTAGCCGGCGGCGGTGGTCCAGACGCCGGGCTGCTGCCAGAAACGTCGCTCGGCACCCCAGAAACAGCCCATGGCGAACACCGCCTGCTGCAGGCCGGCAGGGAACGGGGCACGAAGTGGATTGCCATTGACGAAATGGGCGTCAGGTACCGATAGCGGTGTTTCGCGGCCCGGCAATGCCTGTTCGGCGCTGGGCAGCTCGAGTTTGTGGGCAAGAATTTGCGAACGCAGAACCATGAGCCATTTCCTCAGATTGAACATATGCAGTGGACAGCGTTGGCGCGGGCTTGTTACGGCCGGCAAGGGTAGCGCTTGAGGCTGGCGGCCAGCAGGCTGCCGGCAATTGGTTGGTCGAACAGGTAGCCCTGGCCGATATCGCAGCGATGTCGCCGCAGAAACGCCAATTGGGCGGCGGTTTCGATACCTTCGGCGACGACTTTGAGTTTCAGGTTGTGAGCCATGGCGATTACCGCGGATGTGATCTCCATGTCGTCCTGGTCTTGCGGGATGTCCTTGATGAAGCTGCGATCGATCTTGATCACGTCGATGGGGAATTTCTTCAGGTAGCTCAACGACGAATAGCCGGTGCCAAAGTCGTCCATGGCCAGGGTCAGGCCGAGGCTTTTCAGGCGGCTGAGCTGATGGCGGGTGTCGTCGGTGGCTTCCAGCAGCAGGCCTTCAGTGAGTTCTAGCTCAAGCAGGCCGGGGTCGAGTTGTTCCTCGTGGAGGATCGCGGCGATGGAGCCGACCAGGTCGGAGTCGGAAAACTGTTTGGGTGACAGGTTGATCGCTACCTGCAGCGCGCCAAGGCCGGTCTTGCTCAGGCGCTTGCTCATGCGGCAGGCCTGGCGCACCACCCATTTACCGATGGGGATGATCAGGCCGGTTTCTTCGGCCACGCTGATGAACTGGTCCGGGCGGATCATGCCCTTTTCCGGATGATTCCAGCGCAGTAGCGCCTCAAGGCCGAGCAGCTGTCCGGTCTTCAGGCACAGCTTGGGCTGGTAGAACACCTCCAGCTCGTTCTGCTCCAGCGCGCCGCGCAGGTTGTTTTCTAGAAACAGCTTGTAGTTGGCTTCGGCGTTGAGCGCTTCATTGAAGACCTGCAGTTGATTCTTGCCATTGGCCTTGGCCTTGTGCAGCGCGAGCCCTGCATGCTTCATCAAGGTCTGCGGGTCATGGCCATGTTCCGGGGCGCAGGCCAGGCCGAGCGAGCCGGTGATGCTGATCAGGTGGCTGTCGACGAACATCGGTTGGTCCAGGCTGTGCTGCACCTGATGCGCCAGTTGCTGGGCCGCTTCGAAGCCGGCGACCGGCATCAGCAGCGCGAATTCGTTACTGGCAAAGCGGGCGAGGGTGCCCGGACTCTTGAGGTGGTGGCGCAGCCGCTCGGCCAGGGTGACCAGCAGCTTGTCGCCAATCTGGTGACCAAGGCTGTCGTTGATTCGTTTGAAATTGTCGATGTCGACCAGCAGCAGACTGACGGGGGAGGTAGTGCGTTCGGCGAAGTGCGCATCCAGGCTGCGGATAAAGGCGAAGCGATTGCCCAGGCCGGTCAGGCTGTCGTTATAGGCGAGGCGCTCGATGCGCTGCTGCGCCTGCTTGTTCTTGCTGATGTCTTCATAGATGCCGATGTAATGGGTCAGCGTGCCGTCATCGGCATGCACCTTGGATATCGACAGCTGGGCCCAGTACGGGTGGCCATCCTTGCGGCTGCTCTTGAATTCGCCCTGCCAGCTGTTGTGCTCGGCAAGGCTGTTGCGGGCGGTCTCCAATAGTTCGTCGAGGTTTTCCAGGGCCGGCAGCTCCGCCAGGTGCTTGCCCTTGATGTCGTCCGCGCTGTACTGGGTGATGGCGGTGAAGCTTGAGTTCACATACTCCACCCGACCGTCACGATCCACCAGGATAAAGGCGCTGACGCTTTGCTCCACCGCGCGTTGGAACAGGTGCAGGGCGCTCGCAGTGGTACGTCGCTGTTGATTGCTGAGGACCTGGGCGTATTGGTCGGCCAGCTCGCCGGCGAAGGCCACTTCATCCGGCAGCCAGACCCGCGGTGCGCCGACGTGCTCCATGCACAGCACGCCAACCACCTCGCCATCGACACGAATGCTGGCGTCGAGCATTGCGCCGATGTTCAAAGGCAGCAGGTAGTCGTCATTCAGCTCGCGGGTGCGTGGGTCCGTCTGAGCGTCATGTGCGTCGATCGCCCGTCCACCTTGAAGTGCCTCGAGATAGGCCGGGTAACGGCTGATATCGATCGGCCCAGGATGCTCATGGCGCTGGGTATCGGCGCGGTACATCACGATGGGCTCGAACTGCCGGCCATGCAGATCCCAGATGCTTGCGCATGCCACGCCGTAGGTTTCGCAGGCCGCCTGGGTGATGTGCTGGGCCGCCTCGTGCAGCGGGTTGGCCGCGTTGTAGCGCTGGCGCGCGAGGCGCACGATCAGGTTCTGCTGGGCACGGGTGCGCGCCTGCTGCAATTCGCTTTGCTGATGGGTCGCCAGCTGCGGTGGGTTGGCGTGCGGCGTGGGGTTCGGCGAGGCGCCGGTGATCAGCAGGTAGCCGCGCAACAGATAGCGGCCGCGTTGCTTATAGGGCTCGCCGACCTCCATCAGGCTGAAGGCGCCTTTGGGGGTGTGCAGCGTGTAATGCACCAGGTACTGCGGTTTTTGCGCCAGTTGCAGCTGAATATCTTCGTGCAGTTGATGGCGCGCCTGAGGTTCCATCAGGCTGGCGTAGGGCGACTCGAGCAGCGTGCAGAGCTCGGTGGCCGCCACGCCCAACTGGCGTTCGCAGGCTGGATCGAGGAACAGCAGGGTCCAGCTGGCTTCGTTGAGCCGCTCGAAACGCAGCATGCCGAGCCGCGATGGGACTGGCAACTGTGTCACAACCTCGGCCGCTAAAGCATTGGCGGCATCGGGATGGCTTTTCATCAGGTGGCTGGCTTCCAGTATGCTGACCAAGGCAAGGGTTTCAGCTCACTTCACTATAGCGATGAGTAAGGGTGCATCATGCAATTGCGACTGACAAGAAAACTAATAAACACAGCGCTCCTGGCCGTCTGCCTTGGTGCTAATCCGCTTCTGGCCGCCGAGCCAGCCGCAGGCTTGAGCAGTTCCGAGCAAGCCCGCTATCTGTCCGAATTGAAACGTCTGTACCTGACCCAAGACGAGCGTCAGGCCTTGCTTGCACACAGTAACGACCTGCTGAAAACCTATGCACTGCGAGCTGCTTATCAAGTCGGGCAGACCGAGCGCAACGACCTGCTCTATCAACTGCGTTTAGGCGCCTCCGGCGAGCTGATCCTGCGGGAAGAGCGCCGCGATCCCGACAGTGCCGGCGTATCGGTGCGCAACCGGCGGATCATGCTGTTCGGCGCCGACCCCTACATCAAATACGACTGCCCAGCGCAGGGCATCAGTTGCGAGTTCGCCAACCCTGCCGACGGCGGCTCGTTGTTAACTATAGTGCGCGATCATGACGGCGCTGCGGAATTAGCCAAAGCGCTAAGTTTCCTGATTCGCAACGTGCAGAAAGGCTGACGCCATTAGCGGATTGATAGCTGAGGATGCATAACCGCGTACCGCCCTGAAACCCGCCGCATCCGTACTGCAAACCTGATGAACAGGCAAAAAAAACCCCGCTTATTGGGCGGGGTCGAGGTACGAGCGTGGCGTGCTCGAAAGTAATGCGGGGGCGTTACAGCAGCATCGTGCGGATATCTGTCAACACGTCGCCGAGGCGCTTGGTGAAGCGTGCGGCGGCGGCGCCGTTGATCACCCGGTGGTCGTAGGACAGCGACAGCGGCAGCATCAGCTTGGGCTGGAACGCCTTGCCATCCCACACCGGCTGGATGGTCGCCTTGCTGACGCCGAGGATCGCCACTTCCGGCGCGTTGACGATCGGCGTGAAGCCGGTGCCGCCAATATGGCCGAGGCTGGAGATGGTGAAGCAGGCGCCCTGCATATCGTCGGCCGCGAGTTTCTTGGTGCGGGCTTTCTCCGCCAGTGCGGCGGCTTCGGCGGCGAGTTGCAGCAGGCTCTTCTGGTCGACGTTCTTGATCACCGGTACCAGCAGGCCCTCCGGAGTATCCACGGCAAAACCGATGTGCACGTATTTCTTGCGGATGATCGCCTTGCCGCTCGGTGCTAGGGAGCTGTTGAAGTCTGGCAGCTCCTTGAGCAGGTAGGCGCAGGCTTTCAATAGCAACGGCAGTACGGTGAGCTTGACCCCGGCCTTTTCCGCCACGGCTTTCTGCGCGACACGGAAGGCTTCCAGCTCGGTGATGTCAGCCGAGTCGAACTGAGTCACGTGGGGCACGTTGAGCCAGCTGCGGTGCAGGTTGGCGGCGCCGACCTGCATCAGGCGGGTCATCGCCACTTCTTCGACTTCACCGAACTTGCTGAAGTCGACCGTCGGAATCGGCGGAATGCCAGCGCCGCCAGTTGCGCCAGCCGGCGCCTCTTTGGCTTTCTGCATCATCGCCTTGACGTGCAGCTGCACGTCTTCCTTGAGAATCCGCCCCTTCGGGCCGCTGCCAGCAACGGCGGTCAGCTCGACACCGAAATCTCGCGCCAGCTGGCGTACCGCCGGGCCGGCGTGGACCTTGGCACCGCTCGGTGCCGACGCAGCAGCTGGTGCCGCTGCTGCGGGCGCCGGTTGCGCCGCCTTGGTGGGCGCAACTGCTTGCGTCTCTGCCGCTGGAGCCTGCGCTGCGGGCTGTGCGGGTGCGGCGGCTGACGCAGCTCCCGTCACTTTCAGCTTGAGGATCAGGTCGCCAGTGCCGACCTCGGCATCCAGCTTGACCTCGACACTTTCCACCACGCCGGCAACCGGCGAAGGGATTTCCATGCTGGCCTTGTCCGATTCCAGGGTGATCAGCGACTGGTCGGCTTCGACCGTATCGCCGGCCTTGACCAGCACTTCGATAACCTTCGCCTTGCCCGCCGAGCCGATATCCGGCACGTGGATATCCTGCACCGAGGCAGCGGCGGGTGCCGCTGCCGCTGCAGGCGCTGCGGCCTCGGCCGCTTCGACAGGTTTGGCTGGTTCAGCGGCGGCTGCTTTGCTTTCGTTGGCGGGTGCCGCATCGGCTGCGCCTTCGACGTCCAGTTCGAGCAGCTCGTCGCCTTCTTTCAGGCGGTCGCCGAGCTTGACCTTCAGGCTCTTGATCACCCCGGCTTTCGGCGCCGGGATTTCCATACTGGCTTTGTCCGATTCGAGGGTCAGCAGGCTCTGATCGGCTTCGATGCGATCGCCGACCTTGACCATCAGCTCGATGACCTCGCCCTCGCCACTGCCAATGTCGGGTACGCGAATCAATTCACTCATTTCTTCGCTCCTTAGCAGTCCAGTGGGTTGAGTTTTTCCGGGTCGATCCCGAACTTGGTGATGGCATCAGCCAGCACCTTGGCTTCGATTTCGCCACGGTCGACCAGGGCTTCAAGGGCGGCGAGAACCACCCAGTTGCGGTCCACTTCGAAGAAGTGACGCAGTTTCTTGCGGCTGTCGCTGCGGCCGAAGCCATCGGTGCCCAGCACCTTGTACTCCTTGCTCGGCACCCACTGGCGAATCTGTTCAGCGAACAGCTTCATGTAGTCGGTGCTGGCAACCACCGGGCCTTTACGCCCGCTCAGGCACTGTTCGATGTGCGTCTGCTTGGGCTTCTGGCCCGGATGCAGGCGATTGCGGCGCTCAACGGCCAGGCCTTCGCGGCGCAGTTCGTTGAAGCTGGTGACGCTCCATACATCGGCGCCGACGTTGAATTGCTCGCGGAGGATTTTCGCCGCCTCGCGCACTTCGCGCAGGATGGTGCCGGAGCCGAGCAACTGGACGTGATGCGCGGCTTCCTTCTTGTCTTCTTCGAGCAGGTACATGCCCTTGATGATGCCTTCTTCCACGCCTGCCGGCATGACCGGCTGCTGGTAGGCCTCGTTCATCACGGTGATGTAGTAGAAGATGTTCTGCTGCTCTTCCATCATCTGCCGCGTGCCTTCGCGGATGATCACCGCCAGCTCGTAGCCGTAAGTCGGGTCGTAGGTGCGGCAGTTGGGGATGGTCGCGGCCATGATGTGGCTGTGGCCGTCCTCATGCTGCAGGCCTTCGCCGTTGAGCGTGGTGCGCCCAGCGGTGCCGCCGATCAGGAAGCCACGGGTGCGGCTGTCGCCGGCGGCCCAGGCGAGGTCGCCAATGCGCTGGAAGCCGAACATCGAGTAGAAGATGTAGAACGGCAGCATCGGCTGGTTGTGGTTGCTGTAGCTGGTGCCCGCGGCGATGAACGAACTCATGGCGCCGGCTTCGTTGATGCCTTCCTCAAGGATCTGGCCCTTCTTGTCCTCGCGGTAGAACATCACCTGATCCTTGTCGACCGGCTCGTACAGCTGGCCGACCGAGGAGTAGATGCCCAACTGACGGAACATGCCTTCCATGCCGAACGTGCGCGCCTCGTCCGGAATGATCGGCACGATGCGCTGGCCCAGTTCCTTGTCCTTGATCAGCTGCGAGAGAATGCGCACGAAGGCCATGGTGGTGGAGATTTCACGATCGCCCGAGCCGTCAAGGATGGCCTTGAGCGTATCCAGCGGTGGGGTCGGAATGCTGAAGCTGTTGGCGCGACGCTGCGGCACGAAGCCACCCAGGGCGGCGCGACGGCCATGCAGGTACTTGTATTCGGCACTGCCTTCTTCAGGTTTGACGAAGGGCAGGGTTTCCAGCTCGTCGTCCTTGACCGGAATGTCGAAGCGGTCGCGGAATTTCTTCAGGCTGTCGACATCGACCTTCTTGGTGTTGTGCGCGGTGTTCTTCGCTTCGCCCGCACCGGTGCCGTAACCCTTGATGGTTTTGGCCAGGATGACGGTCGGCTGCTCTTTATGATTAACCGCTTCGTGGTAGGCGGCATACACCTTGTACGGGTCGTGGCCGCCGCGGTTGAGCTTCCATATTTCATCGTCGGAAAGGTCGGCCACCATGGCCTTGAGTTCCGGCGAGTTGAAAAAGTGCTCACGCACGAAGGCGCCGTCTTTGGCCTTGTAGTTCTGGTACTCGCCGTCGATGACTTCGTCCATCCGGCGTTGCAGGATGCCGTCGGTATCCTTGGCCAGCAGGGGGTCCCAGAAACGGCCCCAGACCACCTTGTTGACGTTCCACTGAGCGCCGCGGAACACGCCTTCGAGTTCCTGGATGATCTTGCCGTTACCGCGCACCGGACCGTCGAGACGCTGCAGATTGCAGTTGATGACGAAGATCAGGTTGTCGAGTTTCTCGCGGCCGGCCAGGGAGATCGCGCCAAGCGATTCCGGCTCGTCGCACTCGCCGTCGCCCATGAAGCACCAGACCTTCTGCTTGCCGGCCGGGATGTAGCCGCGGTCTTCCAGGTACTTCATGAAGCGCGCCTGGTAGATCGCCTGAATCGGCCCCAGACCCATGGAAACGGTCGGGAACTGCCAGAAGTCGGGCATCAGCCAGGGGTGCGGATAGGACGACAGGCCCTTGCCGTCGACTTCCTGACGGAAGTTGTTCATCTGTTCTTCGCTGATGCGACCTTCCATGTAGGCACGGGCATAAACACCCGGTGAGGCGTGGCCCTGGAAGTAGATCAGATCGCCACCGTGCTCCTCGGTTGGCGCCTGGAAAAAGTAGTTGAAGCCGATGTCATAGAGCGTGGCCGACGAGGCGAAGCTGGAGATGTGGCCGCCTAGATCGGGGTCTTGCAGGTTGGTGCGCATCACCATTGCCAGCGCGTTCCAGCGCACCAGGGAGCGAATGCGGCGTTCCATGAACAGGTCGCCAGGCATGCGTGCTTCGTGGGTGACGGGGATGGTGTTGCGGTATGGCGTGGTGATGGCGTACGGCAGTTGGGTGCCGCTACGGGTAGCCAATTCGCCCAGGCGGGTCATCAAATAGTGGGCGCGGTCCTCACCTTCGCGGTCGAGGACGGATTCCAGGGCGTCCAGCCATTCCTGGGTTTCGACGGGATCAAGGTCTTGCATAGCTTGCTCCAGGGCGGAAAGGCTTCCAGAATCGGAGGCCAGGATCGTGTCCTGCTTTGTGAGCGGGCACGAAAATTCTTAGGTTTTACCAGGTGTCGGCCCGGCTCTGTGTAGTTTTACTACATTTCGACGGCCGTTTCAGCTCCCTGGTTACATTCTTTAGTAGCAAAACTACAAATATTTGCTGCCAGCGGTTCGCGGACTGTCTGGGTCGTGACTTTCGACCGGCGCTCCTCGAACACGCGCAGCCCGCCAAAAGGATAGACCATGAGCCTTCCCGCGCTCGCTTCCCTGCCCGCCACCCTAGACCCACTCGCGTGCCGTGCTGAGCAGTCGCTACGGGCGGCGCTGATCGAGTTGCAGGACGACTTGGCGGCCGTCTTTGCCGCCTGGCCAGCCGAGCGTCACGAGGTTTTCCGGCGGGTATGCGCTGCCAGCGATTTTGTCAGCGAACAGGCCGTGCGTGATCCGCACCTGTTGCTGAATCTTGCAAGCGAGGGATCGTTGGAGCGCTCGCTGCGCCCAGGTGAACTGCGTGAGCAGCTCACTGGGGAACTGGCTGAGTGCGCCGACGAGGACGGGCTGGGGCGACAGCTGCGGCGTTTTCGCAACCGTCATCAGGTGCGCATCATCTGGCGCGACCTCAGCCGGCAGGCGGATCTGGTGGAAACCTGCCGCGATCTTTCCGACCTGGCCGATGCCTGTATCGACCTGGCATACCAGTGGCTCTATCCCCAGTGCTGCTCGCAGTTCGGCACGCCGCTCGGTCGGCGCAGCGGCGAAGCGCAGCACATGGTGATTCTCGGCATGGGCAAGCTGGGCGCCCACGAGCTGAACCTGTCCTCGGACATCGACCTGATCTTCGGTTACCCCGAGGGCGGTGAAACCGATGGCGTGAAGCGGCCTCTGGATAATCAGGAATTTTTCATCCGCCTCGGGCAGAAGCTGATCAAGGCGCTGGATGCGATCACCGTTGATGGCTTCGTCTTCCGCACCGACATGCGTTTGCGCCCCTACGGTTCCTCGGGCTCGCTGGTGTTCAGCTTCAACGCGCTGGAGCAGTACTACCAGGACCAGGGTCGCGATTGGGAACGCTACGCGATGATCAAAGCGCGTGTGGTCGGCGGCGACCAGGTCGCGGGCGCCCATCTGCTGGAAATGCTGCGGCCGTTCGTCTACCGGCGCTACCTGGATTTTTCTGCCATCGAAGCGCTGCGCACCATGAAGCAGCTGATCCAGCAGGAGGTTCGGCGCAAAGGCATGGCCGAAAACATCAAGCTCGGTGCCGGTGGCATTCGTGAGGTGGAATTCATCGCCCAGGCCTTCCAGTTGATCCACGGCGGACGCGACCTCAGCCTGCAGCAGCGGCCGTTGTTGAACGTGCTGAAAACCCTCGAAGGACAGGGCTATTTACCGGCCGCGGTGGTCGACGAGTTGCGCGAGGGGTATCAGTTTTTGCGCTACACCGAGCACGCGCTGCAGGCGATCGGTGACCGGCAAACGCAGATGCTGCCGGACAACGACCAGGATCGTACGCGGGTCGCCTTTATCATGGGCTTCGACAGTTGGCACGCGTTTCACGAGCGGTTGATGCACTGGCGCGGTCGTGTTGACTGGCACTTCCGCCAGGTGATCGCCGATCCCGACGAAGACCTCGACACGGCCGCCGATGAGGTGGTGGGCGGCGAGTGGTTGCCGTTGTGGGCAGACGTGCAGGACGAGGCGGCCGCGTGCCGGCAATTGGCCGACGCCGGTTTTGCCGAGCCCCAGGCCGCCTGGCAGCGCCTTGCCGGGTTGCGCAATGGCAACCAGGTGCGCGCCATGCAGCGCCTCGGCCGTGAGCGGCTCGATGCATTCATGCCGCGGCTGCTGGCGCAGGCGGTGGAGCATGATGACCCGGATCTGGTACTGGAGCGCGTATTGCCGCTGATCGAAGCGGTGGCGCGGCGTTCGGCCTACCTGGTACTGCTGACCGAGAACCCCGGTGCCCTGCAGCGGTTGTTGACCCTGTGCGCGGCCAGCCCGTGGATCGCCGAGCAAATTGCCCGCTTCCCCCTGTTGCTTGACGAACTGCTCAACGAGGGGCGGCTGTTCAAGCCGCCGCTGGCGCCGGAGCTGGCCGCCGAGCTGCGCGAGCGCCTGATGCGCATTCCCGAGGAGGATCTGGAACAGCAGATGGAGGCGCTGCGGCATTTCAAGCTGGCGCACCGCTTGCGGGTGGCAGCCTCGGAAATCGCCGGCAGTCTGCCGTTGATGAACGTCAGCGATTACCTGACCTGGCTGGCCGAGGCGATTCTCGATCAGGTGCTGGCGCTGGCCTGGCGGCAGACCGTGGCCAAGCATGGCGCGCCGCGGCGGGCCGATGGCAGCCCCTGCGATCCGGATTTCGTCATCGTCGGGTATGGCAAGGTCGGCGGTATCGAGCTGGGCCATGGCTCGGATCTGGATCTGGTGTTTATCCATGATGGCGACCCCCAGGGCGAAACCGACGGCACCAAGCCCATCGACGGCGCGCAATTCTTCAACCGCCTGGGTCAGCGCATCATCCACCTGCTCACGGCGCAGACCAACTCCGGCCAGCTTTACGAAGTGGACATGCGCCTGCGTCCGTCCGGCGCGGCAGGGCTGCTGGTCAGCTCGCTCGGCGCGTTTCAGCGCTATCAGGAAAACGAAGCCTGGACCTGGGAGCACCAGGCCCTGGTGCGCGCTCGTGTGCTGGTCGGCTGCGAGCGGGTGGGCAAGGCGTTCGAAATGGTGCGCGCAACCGTGCTCGGGCGCGAGCGCGATCTGGCCACGCTGCGCGGCGAAGTCAGCGAGATGCGCGCGAAGATGCGCGACAACCTGGGCAGCAAGACAACCGCTGCCGGCACCGCGGCCAATGCCTTCGAAGCCACTGCGCCCTTCGATCTGAAGCAGGACGCCGGTGGTATCGTCGATATTGAATTTATGGTGCAATACGCGGCCCTGGCCTGGTCGCGACAGTATCCGCAGCTGCTGGAATTCACCGATAACATCCGCATTCTGCAGGGGCTCGAACAGGCCGGTCTGTTGCCCGGCGAGGACGCCCGTCTGTTGCAGGAGGTCTACAAGGCTTACCGCTCGGCGGCCCACCGCCAGGCGCTGCAAAAACAACCCGGTGTGGTGCGCGGCGACCAGTTCCATGCCGAGCGGCGTAGCGTGTTGCGCATCTGGCACGAATTGGGGTTGAACTGAATTTTGCCAGTCGGATGCTCGAGGTCCGGCTGTACCATGCATTACCAATCGAATTTGAGGAGCAGGCAACTATGTCGATGGCCGATCGTGATGGCGTGATTTGGTATGACGGCGAGCTGGTGCCGTGGCGCAACGCGACCACCCATGTGCTGACTCACACCCTGCATTACGGCATGGGCGTATTCGAGGGCGTGCGCGCCTACAACACCCCGCAAGGCACGGCAATTTTCCGCCTGCAAGCGCACACCGACCGCCTGTTCGATTCGGCCCACATCATGGGCATGAAGATTCCCTTCTCCAAAGACGAAATCAACGAAGCCACCCGCGCCGCCGTGCGGGAGAACAACCTGGAAAGTGCCTATATCCGGCCGATGGTGTTCTACGGGTCCGAAGCCATGGGGCTGCGCGCCAGCGGTCTGAAGACCCAGGTGATAGTCGCGGCCTGGAACTGGGGCGCCTATATGGGCGACGAAGCGCTGCAGGTCGGCATCAAGGTGCGCACCAGCTCCTTCACCCGCCACCACGTCAACATTTCGATGACCCGCGCCAAGGCCAACGGCAACTACATCAACTCGATGCTGGCACTGCAGGAAGCCATCTCCGGCGGCGCCGATGAGGCCATGCTGCTGGATACCGAAGGCTACGTGGCCGAAGGCTCGGGCGAGAACATCTTCCTGGTGCGCAACGGCGTGGTCTACACCCCGGAAGTGACCTCATGCCTCAACGGCATCACCCGCAACACCATTCTCACTCTGGCTGCCGAACAGGGCCTTCAGGTGGTCGAGAAGCGCATCACCCGCGACGAGGTGTACATCGCCGACGAGGCCTTCTTCACTGGCACCGCCGCCGAAGTCACACCGATTCGCGAAGTCGATGGCCGGCAGATCGGCGCAGGCCGACGCGGCCCTGTCACCGAGAAACTGCAAACTGCCTATTTCGATCTGGTGACCGGTAAAACCGCTGCCCACGCCGAGTGGCGCACCCTGGTTAAATAAGCCCCCTCGCGTGTGCTGGGTGGGGTTCCATCCGGTGGTGCAGGCTAGGCTGATAGTCGAGCGTTGAGTCTGTCCGGGAGGCGAAAGCCTCCTTGGTCGTTTCTGGAATAGGCATGAAAATACTGATCGTAGGCCCCAGCTGGGTCGGTGACATGGTGATGGCGCAGACGCTGTTTCAATGTCTCAAGCAGCGCCATCCCGGTTGCGAGATCGATGTGCTGGCGCCCGAATGGAGCCGGCCGATTCTCGAGCGCATGCCCGAAGTCCGTCAGGCCCTGAGCTTTCCGCTCGGCCATGGCATGCTGGGGCTGGCCACTCGCCGCAGGATCGGCAAATCCCTGGCCGGTCAGTACGATCAAGCCATCCTGCTGCCCAATTCGTTGAAGTCCGCGCTGGTGCCGTTTTTCGCCGGCATCCGCAAGCGCACGGGCTGGAAGGGCGAAATGCGCTACGGCCTGCTCAACGACCTCCGCATTCTCGATAAACTGCGTTACCCGCTGATGATCGAGCGCTTTATGGCGCTGGCCTTCGAGCCGGGCAGCGCGCTGCCGCAGCCCTACCCGCGTCCGTCCTTGCAGATCGACCCGCAAAGCCGCGATGCCGCGCTGGCCAGGTTCGGCCTGAGCCTGGACCGGCCGGTGCTGGCGCTCTGTCCCGGCGCCGAGTTCGGCGAATCCAAGCGCTGGCCGAGCGAGCACTACGCCAAGGTTGCCGAATTGAAGATTCGCGCGGGCTGGCAGGTCTGGCTGTTCGGCTCGAAGAACGACCATGGCGTCGCCGAGGACATCCGCACCCGCCTGATTCCCGGCTTGCGTGAGGAAGCGGTGAACCTGTGCGGCACCACCAGTCTGGCCGAAGCGATCGATCTGCTGTCCTGTGCAGGCGCCGTGGTCTCCAACGACTCGGGGCTGATGCACGTAGCGGCGGCCCTTAACCGTCCGCTGGTGGCCGTCTATGGTTCCACCTCGCCGCAGTTCACCCCGCCGCTGGCGGAGCAGGTGGAGGTGGTGCGCCTGGGTATCGAGTGCAGCCCGTGCTTCGACCGGACCTGCCGCTTCGGGCACTACAACTGCCTGCGCGAGCTGAAGCCGCGGCCAGTGGTTGAAGCGCTGGATCGCCTGATTGCCGATCCGCTTGAGCTGGTCGAGGCCGATTGATGCGGGTGTTGCTGATCAAGACCTCGTCGCTTGGCGATGTGATTCACACCTTGCCGGCGCTTACCGATGCGGCGCGGGCAATCCCCGGCATCCAGTTCGACTGGGTGGTGGAAGAGGGTTTCGCCGAGATACCTGCCTGGCACCCGGCCGTGGCTCAGGTGATTCCAGTGGCGATCCGGCGCTGGCGCAAACAGCTGTGGCACACCCTGAAAAGTGGCGAATGGGCGCGCTTCAAACAGCGCCTGCAAGGCACCCGCTACGATCTGGTAATCGACGCCCAGGGCCTGCTGAAAAGCGCCTGGCTGACCCGATATGCGCAAGCTCCGGTCGCCGGGCTGGATCGCAACTCGGCACGCGAATCCATGGCCTGTCGCTTTTACGACCGACGTTACACGGTGGCGCGCGATCAGCATGCGCTGGAGCGGGTGCGTCAGTTGTTTGCCCAGGCACTGAATTACCCGCTGCCAACGGGTATCGGCGACTATGGTCTGAATCGGGCACAGCTCGCCGATGCCGCCGCCCAGCCCTATCTGCTGTTTCTGCATGGCACCACCTGGCCGAGCAAGCACTGGCCGCAGGCCCACTGGCGCGAGCTGGCGGAACAGATGAGCGCGCTCGGCTGGGCGATTCGCCTGCCGTGGGGCAATGAGGTGGAAAAGGCCCGCGCGGAGCAGATCGCCGCCGGCCTGGAGAATGCCGCAGTGTTGCCCAGGTTGAATCTGGCTGGCCTGGCCAAGGTCATCGCGGGCGCCAGTGCCTGCGTGGCAGTGGATACCGGTCTCGGTCACCTGGCCGCGGCGCTGGATGTGCCGACCATTTCCCTTTACGGGCCTACGCTGCCGGGTCGCGTCGGCGCCTACGGCCGCTCGCAGATTCACCTCTGCGCCAGCGGGCCGAATGCCGGCCTCGGCGACCGCCACAAGCCGTGCTTCGACTCGCTGCCGCCGCAACGCGTGATGACCGAACTGCACGCCTTGCTGCTGGCCGAGGACAACGCGTGATATCGATACAGGGGTTTTTCCCGGACGTGCAGCCGGGCTACATGACGGAAGGACGCGCCTGATGCAGCTGGCTTTTATCCTCTACAAATATTTTCCATTCGGTGGCCTGCAGCGCGACTTCCTGCGTATCGCCCTTGAGTGCCAGGCGCGCGGCCATGCCATTCGTGTCTACACACCGATCTGGGAAGGCGAAGTGCCGACCGGTTTCGAGGTGGTAGTGGTGCCGGTCAAGGCGCTGTTCAACCACAAGCGCAACGAGAAACTCACCGTCTGGGTCGAGGCTGACCTGGCCAAGCGTCCCGTGGACCGGGTGATTGGCTTCAACAAGATGCCCGGGCTGGACTTCTATTACGCCGCCGACGGCTGTTTCGAAGACAAGGCGCAGACGTTGCGCAACCCGATCTACCGCAAGTGGGGTCGCTACAAGCATTTTGCCGGTTACGAGCGGGCGGTGTTCGGGCCGCAGGCCAAGACCGAGATCCTGATGATTTCCGAAGTGCAGCAGCCGCTGTTCATCAAGCATTACCACACCCCGCTGCAGCGTTTTCACCTGCTGCCGCCGGGCATTGCCGCCGATCGCCGAGCACCGGCCAATGCCGCCGAGATTCGCGCCGAGTTCCGCCGCGAGTTCGCCCTCGCAGATGATGATCTGCTGCTGGTACAGATTGGTTCGGGCTTCAAGACCAAGGGCCTGGATCGCAGCCTCAAGGCCCTTGCCGCCTTGCCGCGCGAGCTGAAGCAACGCTCTCGGCTGATCGTCATCGGTCAGGACGACCCGCGTGCGTTCCAGTTGCAGGCCAAGGCGCTGGGCATCGCCGATCAGGTGCAGATTCTCAAGGGGCGCAGCGACATTCCGCGCTTTCTGCTGGGCGCCGATCTGCTGATTCATCCCGCCTACAACGAGAACACCGGCACCGTATTGCTTGAGGCGCTGGTTTCCGGTTTGCCGGTGTTGGTCACCGATGTGTGCGGTTATGCCCATTACATCGCCGAAGCCGATGCCGGGCGCGTATTGCCCAGCCCTTTCGAGCAGGAACGCCTCAACCGCGTTCTCGCCGACATGCTCGCCGATGACCAGCGTCGCGCTTTCTGGGGGCGCAACGGCCTGGCCTATGCCGATTCGGCTGATCTATACAGCATGCCGCAGCGCGCGGCCGATGTGATTCTGGCGGAGAAGCGCCCGTGAGCGGAGCAGTCAAGGCAGGTGTTGTGACGGCTTATAGGGCGGCAACTGGTCACGAGAAAAGGGCAACGCGATGACGCTACTGTTGAGCGAGCCATTCAAAACGCTGTGGGCAGGCAAAGACGCTTTCGCGCAAGTCGAGGCCTTGCAGGGACAGGTGTACCGCGAACTGGAAGGCCGGCGCACCCTGCGCACCGAGGTCGCGGGGCGTGGTTACTTCGTCAAGATCCACCGCGGTATTGGCTGGCGCGAGATATTCAAGAATCTGCTCACAGCGAAGCTGCCGGTGCTCGGTGCGCGCCAGGAGTGGCTGGCGATCCAGCGCTTGCAGGCGGTGGCTGTGCCGACCATGACGGCGGTTGCCTACGGCGAACGTGGGCGCAATCCTGCGGCGCAGCATTCTTTCATCGTCACCGAGGAGCTGGCGCCAACCATCAGCCTGGAAGACTTCAGCCGCGACTGGGCCGACACACCACCGCCGGTGGCGCTGAAGCATGCGCTGATCCGCGAGGTGGCCGGCATGACTGGGCGCATGCACCGCGCCGGAGTGAATCACCGTGACTGCTACATCTGTCATTTTTTGCTGCACACCGATAAACCGGTAACGGCCGATGAGTTTCGCCTGTCGGTCATCGACCTGCACCGCGCGCAGATTCATGCGGTGCTGCCGCCACGCTGGCGTAACAAGGACCTGGCGGCGCTGTATTTCTCAGCCATGGATATCGGCCTGACCGAACGGGACAAGCTGCGCTTTCTGAAGCGTTATTTTCAGCAGCCTTTGCGCCGCGTGCTTGGCGAGCATGCCGAGTTGCTGAAGGCACTAACGCGTAAGTCGGAGAAGCTCTACGCGCGCAAAGTCAGGTACGGCGGCGCCTTGTGAATTCACTCGAGATAGATGCAGCTGCGTCCCTAGCTGCAGTGGAAAACGCACCATGAACAAGACTTTCGAAGGGCTCAGCGTTGCGGTGATTTCAGCCACGCCGCTGGGCGATGTGACGATCTATCTGCGGCTGGCCCTGTGGTTTCATCAAGCGGGTGCGCGGGTCTCGTTTTTCAGTAATACCCTCTACCCGGCGCGGCATCATTTCAGCTGGCTGAATGTCGAGCGTGAGGACGAGTCGCTGCCCCAGGTTGCGGCACGCTTCGATCTGGTGTTCGCCTTCTTCAGCAAGTTTTACAGCAACGGCGAAACGGCCGAGACACACGCTGCGCTCACCAATGTGGCATTCGTCACGTCGAAGCGGATACCGCTCAAGTCGGGCGTGCGCGGCCGTGAGGTGGTGGTGCGAGGCCAGGTCTATGCGCAGGCGAGCATGCCGTTCTGCACCGACACCCGTTCCGGTCTGAGCATGATCGACTGCATCGACGCCTACGCGCGCAAGGTATTTGGCTTGACGGAAACCCCAGGTGCGATGCCGATGGAGGTGCGTGCGGTGTCGGGCGAGCGGTCCGTGGTGATTTTTCCGACCACGCCCCATGCCAGCAAGAACTACTGGCTGACCGGTTTTCTTTGGTTGGCGCGGTGGATTCGGGCACTGGGCTGGAGGGTGGAATTTGTCTGCATGCCGCATGAGCATGAGTACATCACCCGCATCATGCCGGGCTTCAAGGTTTACGCCTTTGCCGATATCGCGGGCCTGATCGATTACCTTGCTTCCGCGTCTCTGGTCATCAGCAACGACTCGGGTGGCGGCCACCTGGCCTCGATGATGGATATCGCCACCTATACCGTCACCCGCCGCCGCGAAGCGTTCGTCTGGCGGCCGGGGTTCAATCAGAAGAATACCGTTCTGCGCCCGCTGATTCGATTCAAGTGGCTGGGCGATTACGTCTGGCGGCCATTCGTGCCCGTATGGCGAATCCCCAAAGCACTGGGGCGTCGAAATTGATTACCGGCGCGGGAAGACGGGCCGGGAACGTTCAGATTGAGAGTGCAATCAGCGCGCATGGGTGGCTTGTGCCATCCGGACAATGCTGTGGCGGGCCGGCGCGATGAGCGGCTGGACGGTTGCCGCTGCATACCCCCATCTGCAACAGGCGTTTGGTTCGCTGGATGCCGTGTTCGCGCTGGTCGGCAAGCGATTGACCCGTGATCCGCTTTCGGAAGTGATCCGCGTCGAAATCGACGGCATAGGCTATTACGTCAAGCGCTATGTCGGTGCAGGCAAAGGGCTGCGGCGATACGTTGGCCGGCCGCGGGTAAAAGCTGAGTGGCAGAACCTTCGCCACTTCGCGCGCTGGGGGGTGGCGACCGCGCCCATCGTTGCCTGGGGCCTGGAACGTCACGCCGGGGCCTTTCGCCGAGGCGCCCTGATCACCCAGGAAATTGTCGGCTCGAAAGACCTGGCGCATCTGGCCGCGACGGCAGATCCGCGTTTTGGCGATGCCGCCTGGGTGAGGAGCATCAGTCAGCAACTGGCCCAGGCCACCCGTGCGTTGCACGATCACCGGTTCGCCCACAATGACCTCAAGTGGCGCAACTTGCTGGTGGATGAGGCGGGCGTTCTGTATTTCATCGACTGCCCGAGCGGGGCGTTCTGGAGCGGGCCGCTCCTGCGTCGACGCATCATCAAGGACCTGGCCTGCCTCGACAAGGTCGCCAAGTCCACGTTATCCCGCAGCCAGCGTTTGCGCTTCTATCTGCAATACTGTGGGCGCAGCAGTTTGCTGGAAGCCGATAAACAACAGGTCCGCAGGATCGTCGGATTTTTCGAGGGAAGGGAATGAGCGATTTCATCGCAGAGCAGGATCGCGTCCTGCTCGAGCGCCATGGATTGGCCAGCTACGAGGCGTTGTGGGCGTTGACGCTGGAAGCGGTGGACGAGCCCAACACCGAGCGCGGCGGCTGGAGCAGCGTCTATCGCCTGGATCTTGGCGAGCAGGCGTTCTACCTCAAGCGGCAAAGTAATCACCTGACCCGCAATGTGCTGCGCCCCTTCGGCGAGCCCACATTTGCCCGCGAGTTTCGCAATATTCAGCGCTTCAAACGGTTGGGTATCCCTTCGCTCGAGGCCGCGTTTTTTGCCAAAAGGCGCATTAATACTGAACGTCAGGCGGTTTTAGTGACCCGAGCGCTGGATGGCTGGAGTGACCTACAAGGTTTACTCGAGAGCTGGCCACGCTTGCCTGGAGTGGAGCGCGGCGAGATTGTAACGGCGTGCGGGAAGCTGATGCGCAATCTGCATGCTGCCGGGCAGTTGCACGGTTGTTTCTACCCCAAGCACGTATTTCTCCAGCGCAGCTCTGGCGGTTACGCCGCCAGGTTGATCGACCTGGAGAAGACCCGCCCGCTGCTGCTGGGTGAGCGCGATCGGCTCAAGGACCTGGATCCGTTTTTACGGCGTACCTGCGCCTGGAGTGACGATGAGGTGCGTCATTTTCTGACAGCCTACTTGCCCATTGGCACTGATATCGAGCGTTGGCGCCTGCGCCTTGACGCGCGCCGCCGCAGCAAGGAGTTCGCCGTTGGAGCTTGCTGAATTGAAGCAGGCAGGTCGTCAGCCTGACCTGCCACTGAACCTGAATCTTGAGGATGCTGCCGGCCCCGCCACGCTGGTGCTCACCCAGTTATTGCGGGTGTTGCCCGGCCAGCGTTATGTGGGCGTAGCCGAGTGGCGCGGCCGCAAGGTGCTCGCCAAGGTGCTGGTAGGCGACAAGACCGCCCGCCACTTTGAGCGGGAGCTTCAGGGCGCTGGCTGGCTGGCTGAACAGGGCCTGCCAACACCGCCGCTGTTGGCCCACGGGGTGCGAGACGGCGAGGGCGGGTGGTTGCTGTTCGATTATCTGGAAAGCGCCAGTAGCCTGTGGGACGGTTGGCGCGCTGTCGAACAGCAACCGCTGCTGTCCGAGGCGCAGCAGACCGTGCTGGCGCAGGCGCTGACCTTGATCGGCCAGTTGCATGGCAAAGGCCTGTGGCAGGCGGATCTGCACCTGGACAACCTGATGCAGCATGGCGGCCAGCTGTTCATCATTGACGGCGGTGGGGTGCAGGCCGAAGTGCCGGGGCAGCCCCTGTCGAAAAGCCGGGTGTTGGCGAATCTCGGGGTCTTCTTTGCGCAGCTGCCGGCCGAGCTCGAGCCTTTTCTGGAGGAGCTGTTGGTGCATTACCTGCTGGCCAACGGCGCGCATGCGTTGCCGCTAGAGGCCCTGCTCAAGGAAATCGCCAGGACCCGTCAATGGCGCTTGCGTGATTACCTGCGCAAGGTCGCGCGCGATTGCAGCTTGTTCAGTGCGGTAAGTGGCCCGTTTGGTTTGCAGGTGATACTCCGGCGGGAGCAGCACGCGCTGGCACCGGTGTTGGTGGATATCGACCGGGTTATCGAGCAAGGCCAGCGCTTCAAGGATGGCGGCTCCGCGACCGTGGCGCGAATTGCGCTGGACGACAGGTCGCTCGTCGGCAAGCGTTACAATATCAAGCATTTCGCCCATTGGCTGCGACGATTCTGGCGGCCGAGCCGAGCCTGGCACAGCTGGATCGAGGGGCATCGTTTGCAGGTGCTCGGTATCACCACACCGCAGCCGTTAGCCGTTTTGGAGCGGCGTTGGTGCTGGCTGCGCGGGCGCGCCTACCTGATTACCGAATATTGCGGTGGGCAGGATATAATCGCGCGCTTTCAAGGCCACCTGCATGGATCGCCCCCTGAAGCTGAGCTGCTGGCGCTGGATCGCCTGTTCGCCGCCTTGCTGCGCGAGCGCATCAGCCACGGTGACTTCAAGGGGCACAACTTGCTCTGGGATGAGGCGCGAGCGTGCTGGTCGTTGATCGATCTTGACGCCATGCAGCAGCACCATAGCGCTCGCAGTTTCGCCCTGGCCTATGCCCGCGACCGCGCGCGATTCTTGCGCAACTGGCCGGCCGAATCGGCTCTGTATCAGTTGCTTAACCAACGTCTACCGCGGGTGCCCGACACCCGCCAGCAATAGAGGCAAAACTTGTGGCACTGACCATTCTCGGCCTGTCCGGCGCTCTCAGTCACGATCCTTCCGCCGCCCTGTACATCGACGGCAAGTTGATCGCGGCGGCCGAAGAAGAGCGCTTTGTGCGCGACAAGCACGCGAAGAATCGCATGCCTTATGAGTCCGCCAAGTTCTGCCTGGAGCAAGCTGGAATCAAGCCGGGCGACGTCGATGTGGTGGCGATTCCCTTCGCCCCGATCAGCATCTTCGAGAAGGCCCGCTGGCAGTATGCCAAGCGCTACTGGTACGCACCCGACCGCGCGCTGGACGCGATCCTGATGGGGAATCGGCGCTACAAGCGCTATTACAAGCACATCCAGTGGTGCCTGCAGCAGCTTGGCTTCGACCTGAAGAAGATCAAGATCGAGCCGGTCGAGCACCACCTGGCTCACGCCTCCAGCGCCTATCACTGTTCGGGCTTCACCGAGAAAACCGCGATCCTCGGCATCGACGGTAAGGGCGAGTACGCCACCACTTTCTTCGGCTACGGCGAGAACGGCAAGATTCACAAGATCAAGGAATTCTACGATCCGGATTCCCTGGGTGGCCTGTACGGTGCGATCACCGAGTTCCTCGGTTTCGAGATGCTCGACGGCGAGTTCAAGGTCATGGGCATGGCGCCTTACGGCGATGCCAGCAAGTACGATTTCTCGCGATTGGCCAAGTTCGAAAACGGTGAGCTGATCATCAATACCGACTACGCCAACGTGATCGGCCTGCGCCGCTATAAAGAGAACGGCAAAGGCTTTTATTTCTCCAAGAAGCTGATCGAGTGGTTGGGGCCGAAGCGTCAGGGCGACATCGCCGATGACCCGTATATTCACTATGCGGCCAGTATGCAGGCGCTGTTCGAGAAGCTGGCGCTACAGATGATGGAGCACTACCTAGGCGACATCATCCGCGAAACCGGCAAGATCGCCTTCGCTGGCGGCTGTGCGCTGAACGTCAAACTGAACCAGAAGATCATCGCTCGCGATGACGTTCAGGAGCTGTTCGTCCAGCCGGCTTCCGGCGACGCCGGTACCGCTGTGGGCGCTGCTGCCTATGTCTCGCACCAGCGCGGCGTGCCGGTGGAGAAGATGGAACACGTCTACCTCGGCCCGTCCTACTCCAACGAAGACGTGATCGCCGCCTGCGCCCGCCACCCGAGCAAGCCGGTATTCAAGCAGATCGATAACATGCCGCAGCGCATCGCCAAGATCATGGTTGAGGGCAACCCGGTGGCCTGGTTCCAAGGCCGCATGGAGTTCGGCCCACGCGCCCTTGGTGGCCGTTCGATCATCGGTTGCCCGAGCATTCCTGGCGTCGCCGACCGAATCAACGAGCAGATCAAGTTCCGCGAGCGCTGGCGCCCCTTTTGCCCGTCGATGCTGGATACCGTCGGCCCGCAGATGCTCAAGGTCGATCACCCGAGCCCGTTCATGACCTTCACCTTCGAAGTCAATGAAGAGTGGAAGACCCGCGTCAGCGAAGTGGTGCACGAAGACGGCACCTCGCGCGCCCAGGTGCTCAAGCGCGAGTACAACCCGCGCTATTACGACATGATGCTCGAGCTGGAGAAACTCACCGGTAACGGCGTGTCGCTCAATACTTCGCTCAACCGGCGTGGCGAGCCGATGATCTGCTCGCCCACCGACGCGCTGAACATGTTCTACGGCTCCGACCTGCAGTACCTGATCATGGAAGAAATCCTGGTGGTCAAGGACGGCAAGGATTGGTATGAGCAGCTCTGAGGCGACCGCGGCCGAGCAGCCATGGGTGCTGCAGTTTTGCCATGGTTATGACGGGCCTTTTCTGGATTGTGCCCGTCAGTACGCCAGCCTGTTCGCCGGAACCCGCTACAAGGTGCTCACGGTTTTTCTGACCGGCGCGCCTGCCCCTGAAGTCGTCTCCGGCTGCGCCTCCGACGAGGTGCTATTTCTCGATTATCGCTCCAAGGATATTCGCGGCCTGAAGCTGCGAGCGATCCGCGATCTGCGCGCCATCGCCCGCTCCCGGCCGTTCGTCTTGTGCCTGGCACACCGGTTCAAACCGCTCTATATCGCGGCGCTGGCTACCGCCTTGCCGATTATTGGGGTGAGCCACGCTTTTGCTGTCTACCAGCGCTGGCCGCGGCGTTTGTTCGCCCAGGCGTTTCGTCGTCGCCTGAGTTTGTTGGGGGTGTCCGAGGCGGTGCGCGACGATATCCGCCGCTGTCTGCCGAGTTGGCCAGCCGAACGCATCGAAGCGCTGCATAACCGGATTGATGTAGAGCAAGTGCGCGCCCTGCAAGTGGATCGCCATGCCGCCCGCGAGGCGCTGCGGTTGCCACCACAGGCCTGGATTGTAGGCAACGTGGGTCGGCTGCATGCAGACAAGGACCAGGCGACCCTGATTCGTGGATTCGCCGCTGCACTGCCGGACCTGCCAGCAAATAGCGTGCTGGCTATACTGGGCAGCGGCCGGCTCGAAGGCACGCTAAAGGCGCTTGCGAGGGAATTGGATGTCGCCTCGCAGGTGCTATTTCTCGGCCAGGTGCCGGAGGCGAGGCGTTATTTCAAGGCGTTCGATGTATTTGCCTTGAGTTCCGATCACGAGCCGTTCGGCATGGTGCTGCTGGAGGCCATGGCCGCTGGCGTGCCACTGATCGCAACCGCCTGTGGCGGCGCGCGCGAAGTCGTCGAGGGTGTCGGTGTGCTGTTCCCGCTTGCGGATGACGCGGCGCTTGCACAGGCTCTGCGCCACTTGGCTCTGGTTGACGAGCAACAGCGTCAAGCCTGCGCAGCGGCTATGCAGACAGCACTGAAAGAGCGCTTTTCCGATACAGCGGTCAGTCGGCGATTCTGGGCTTTACCGATGCTCGCCTCCGTTGTGGAGGGTGGACATGAAGGTCGCTGAGCCCAAGTTGCCTGCTCCAGGCGCCTGGGCGCGAAAAGCGCGGGCGTTGGATCAGTACCGATGGCTATTGCTGCGCGAGCACCATGGATTCCTTGGATCGGTCATTCGCTTTGGGCGTGATGCCCTCGTGGACCTGGTCTTCGGCATCCGCGCTCGGCTGGCCATGGCAAATCACCGTGTCATCGCTGAACCCTGCGATTTTCTATTGCTGCAGGGCTCCCCGAAAGTCATTCCGTTGCAGCGCAAGAAGCGTTTGATCGAGACGCTCAGAGCGCGGGGTTATCACCTCGTGGAAACTGGCCAGGAGGAGCCACGCCAGGTTATCGCGAAGCGTTTGGTCGCGCGGCCTGTGCAGCCCGTTCCGCTGCGCTATCTTGGCTATGCGGCGTATGCCGAGTGGCTGGTGCAGCGGCACGACCCTCGCGTGCTGATCAACGACCGTAACGGCAGCCTGTGCAGCCCCTTCTTGCGTCTTTCGCTGAATCAGCGGCAGCGTCTGTTCGTGCATCTGGCCCACGCTACGACTGTCGAAGGCTCGCGTCGTCTGGGCATGAATGACTACGATTTCTACTTTCTGTTCGGCCAGAGTTCTCTCGATGCACTGCGCGCGCGGAGCCTGCGTTTTGGTCAATCAACGGCGGTGCTCGTGGGTTCTCACATGATCGATATGAGTTACCAGATGCCTGCCCCCGATGTGACCAAGAAGACCCTGCTGATTCTTGGAGTAGGGCCTGACAAGGAAAAGGAAGGCGAGTATCAGCAGACCTATGAATTGCTGGCTAGCTGGGTGCAAAAGCACCCCGAGTATCAGGTTCTTATCAAGCCTCATCCGCGCAGCAAAGTCAGGTTCTGGCAGGAGGTGGCCGGCCGTAGCGCGAATGTCAGCGTGTTGGATTGTGATTGTTCTTTGGCGGATGCGCTTGCTCGAGCGTCGCTCGTCATCAATATCGTTTCCAATGCCGTGATTGAGGCCGCACTGGCGGGTCGCCCTGTCCTGTGTGTAAACCTTGGGGGGCAAAGCGACGTGTTGCAGCAAGAAGTTTTCTTCGGTGAGCGGATCCAGACCCTGACGGATCTTGAGCAGCGCGTATTGGACATCGAACGCAAGTCGCCAGAGGCTTTGGCGCAGGCTAATGCGTTTGCCGACTTTCATCTAACCAATGGTATCCATGGCCTTGAAAGTACAATTGAGGCGCTCGAGTCGCTACTGCGTACCGCGCAGCTGCCCGACGGCTTGATGAGGTCTGTACTGGCGCCTGTATTGTCGGTTCGTTCTGAACCCATAAAGCGATGGGAGCATCGTGTGTGAGCGATGACGCAGCGATGTGGCCTTTTTTCGAGCATGTGTGCGTGATCAATCTGGATCATCGGCCCGATCGCTGGGAGGCCATGCAAAAACAGTTCGCTCATTTTGGTATCCAGGGGGCACAGCGCTTTCCGGCAATTAGCCCGCCTGTCGAGATTGTCGAGCAAGCGGCACTGCAACCGCTTCGGGACTTTCTGGTGCGCGTCGATGGGGACAGTGAGCGCTTGGCTGGGAAGCTGCGTGCCACCTGGGGCTGCATGCAGAGCCATTTGGGTGTCATTCGACTAGCTAAAAGCCAAGGCTGGCCTTATGTCCTGATTCTTGAGGACGACTGTGAGCTTGAACCATATGCGTTGCCGGTATTGCGCCGCGTTGCTTCGCAGCTGGTCGGCCAGACATGGGACATGCTTTACCTGGGCGGCACCTTCAAGAAGGGCGGCAGGAAAAGTTGTTTCTCGGCAAATGTGGATAAGGCCGACCGTATCCGACTTGGCCACGCTTACCTGATAAGTGCGCGTATCTATGACCGTATTTTAAGCGAGTGCGAAGGCTCCGGCTTACCCATCGACTGGTATTACTCGGAGGTGTTGCAGCGCGACGTCACCTGCCTGCTGGTACGACCGCTCCTGGCGTATCAGCGTTTACAGGACATGAGTGATATCGAGCTGGTCGAGCGCGCGCATGAATTCAAGACGCGAAAGGCAATGCGTCGGCTATGGAGCCAAATTCGTTATGGTGCGTCCTGAATGGAGATCGCTTTGACTGGTTCAATCGGCATGCGAGGGATGCTGGAGAAATGGCTGGCCTTGGGGTTGGCGTGGTGGCTGGTCGGCATGCTGCTGGTTACCGATAGCAAGCAGTATCACCAGTTGCTGATACTGCTGTTCTGGCTCCCAGGCCTGCTGGCCTTGGTTTTCACCCCATTGGTACGGCGGGGCTGGCTTCAGCCCATGGCTTTGGTGTTGCTCGCCTTTGCGCTCTGGTCTGGAATCTCCGCGCTATGGATGCCCGCGCAATTCGATGCCCGCGAGTTGAAGATATTTCTCTACATCTTCCTGGCGGCCAATGCCGTGATAATGCTGGCTTGCCTCAATCTGCCGCTGATGCGAAGGACCCTGGCTTTAAGCGGGTGGCTAGTAGGCATGCTCGCCTGGGTAAGTATCATCTGGTTCTATGGTTGGGAAGATAAAGCCTGGGACCGGCGCCTGACCGGTACCGGAGTTGCCGACCACACGATTCTGGCGGCGCAGCTGTTCGGCGCCATGGGCGTGATCCTCCTGTACATGCGTCGAAGCCTGCCTATGGTTATGCAAGGTTTTTGCTGGCTGTTCGCCTGCGCTGGCGTACTTGGCTTTCTGCTGCTCAGCCAGTCCAAGGGGCCCTGGGTAGCTGCGGTATTCACGTTATTAGTTGCATCGTTATGGCAGCGCAGTCCTCAGCTGTTAATCGCCCTCGGGATATCCGTACTTGGGGGTGTCACGGCACTCGTGATGTGGCCAGAGCTGATCTTGCAGCGAGGATTTTCCTATCGGCCTGAGCTCTTCACTCAGGCGCTGAGGTTAGTAGCTGAACAACCCTTGCGCGGTCTGGGCTTTACGTCCGAATACAGCTTGCTGGTGCCATCGTCGAACAAGTATTACGAGCATGCCCACAACATCTATCTGCATATCGCTGTGACCTTAGGCCTGGTTGGTCTAGGGGCGTGGCTGATATTGCAAGGGCAGACTCTCTTGAATGCTTGGCAAGCGCGTGCGAGCACCGAGGGGCGAATGCTGTGTGCGTTGATATGTTTTGCCGGTATCGCCTTGTTTACGGACGGGGTCGGTCCCTGGGTCAAACCGCGCGAAGAGTGGTTCTGCCTTTGGCTGCCGGTTTTTTTAAGCATGGGTATGGTCGCGCAACGCCTTGTCTGGCGTGACCAGGCGGGGCGCGAACAATGAATGCAAACGATTCAACTGGCGCGATAGAGCAGCAGCTAGAGGCCTATTGGGATGGGGGACGACCGTTCGAGAGCTGTCGCGGCAAATATTCGGGCGCGGTTTTCATCATTGCGTCCGGTCCCTCGGCAGGTGCCTTTCCTGTAGAGCGCTATGGTCACATCCCGATGATCGCAATGAACGGGTCGATCATGCGGTTCGCCGACTCGTCGATTCGTCCGCTGTTCTATCTATGTGATGATCGAGGTTTCGTTCGCCTGCGCCTGCCGCTGGTACGTCAGGGCATACAGCGCTCACAGCATGCGGCGTTGGGCTATGGAGCACTTGAGGTTCTACTCCAGAACGATTCTGAGGCGGTCGATGATCACTCCATTTTTCTTATGCAGCGGACCAATCGGCCCATCAACGGCCGCGTGCTGTCAGATCGACGCTATGCCTGGCGGGCACAGAAAGATCCTGATATCGAGTGTGATTTTTCCTTGTTGCGACAAAAGCCCAATCGTATCGGCTTCAGTCGGAATATGAGCAAGGGCTACTTCATTGGCAGAACCATACCCTTTGCGGCGCTGCAGCTTGCTTATCATCTGGGGTTTACCAAGGTATTTCTGGTCGGAGTTGATTTGAACGCTCAGCCGGGGCGCTTCTATGAGCAAGGCGAAGCTGCTCTACCCACTCGTCTGGATGACGACTTTGACGATTACATCTTGCCTAGCTTCGAGCTCTTGGCTAAGCGGGTGGTGGGCGAACACTTCAAAGTCTTCAACATGTCCAGCGCAAGCCGGCTGCCCAGAGAGCTGTTTCCTTATGTCGCCCCGGATCAACTGGACGACTTGCTGACCTCTTCGTAGCACCGCATCAACTCACTCCATGGGAAGTTCTGAACTTTTCTGCGTTGCAGATAGTTCTGCAGGTGTTGAAAGTTTCGCCGGATCAACATGCGTCCCAGGGGGCGCTTCTTGAAACGAATGTCGAGAAAGTCGATGAGGCCGAACCCCCCATCAGGCGTCTGCACGATATTGCCCAGGTGCAGGGAGCGGAAATAGATGCCTTTCTGATGCAGCTGATGAATATAGCCGGCCAGATGCGGAAGTAGGGCTTGGAAGTCGGCATTGGAGGCATGAAACAGCTTGTCCAGTGGGTTGCCTTGCAAGGGATGATACAAACACGCGCTGATTGACTGGCCGCGCTCTATCCAGCAGAGCTCATCAATGACCGGCGTTTTGATGCCAAGTTGCTGCAGGCGCTCGGCACGTTCTGCAAAGCGACGTGCGTCGGGGCGCAAACGAGCAATCAAGGACAGGCGGCGGCTGCGGAAAATCTTAACGATCCTGGAGTCCGGCAAGCGAATCACCTTGGGACCGTTGCTGTCTTTTTCCAATAGCTCGCCTTGGCTGAGCCATCCTTGTAATTCGTTCGCTGTTACAATCCGCATCTTTGTCTCTCTAGCCAGTCGTATGAGGCTTGCCGAATGGCCAATTCTACCCAGCAATCCAGTTTCAAAGTGTATTTGCGGTTGCTGCGCTATGTCGTGCCGTACTGGGGGCTGTTTGCTGTCAGCATTTTGGGTTTCCTCATTTTTGCGTCCACTCAGCCGATGCTCGGCTACATGCTCAAGTTCTTTGTCGACGGCTTGAACAACCCCGATGCCAGCTTTTTTGCCAGCGTCCCCTATCTGAAAGACGTTTCGTGGCTTGGGCAATTGAAGTTGCTGCAGGCGGTTCCGATGCTTATCGTGCTGATCGCCTTGCTCCAAGGCATTGGCTCGTTTCTCGGAAATTACTTTCTCGCCAAGGTATCGCTCGGGCTGGTGCATGATATCCGGGTGACCCTGTTCAACAACCTGTTGACGTTGCCCAATCGCTACTTCGACAACCACAACTCCGGCCATTTAATTTCACGAATCGCCTACAACGTGACCATGGTAACCGGTGCCGCCACGGATGCGATCAAGGTGGTTGTGCGCGAAGGCATGACGGTCATTTTCCTATTCGCCACGCTGTTGTGGATGAACTGGAAATTGACCCTGGTCATGGTCGCTATATTGCCCATCATTGGCTTGATGGTGACGAGTGCCAGCAAAAAATTTCGTAAGCAGAGCAAGAAAATCCAGCTTGCGATGGGCGATGTCACGCATGTGGCTTCTGAAACCATTCATGGTTACAGGGTGGTTCGCAGCTTCGGTGGTGAGGGTTATGAACAGCAGCGCTTCGGCAATGCAAGCACAGAGAACCGCCAGAAGCAGTTGAAAATGGTGAAGACCAGCGCCGTTTATACGCCAAGTTTGCAGCTTGTCATCTACAGCGCTATGGCCGTGTTGATGTTCTTGGTTCTGTTGCTGCGTGGCGATGCTTCAGCAGGTGATCTGGTCGCCTACATCACCCTTGCGGGCCTTCTGCCCAAGCCCATTCGGCAACTTTCCGAGGTCAGCTCAACCATCCAGAAGGGCCTGGCCGGTGCTGAAAGCATCTTCGAGCAGCTTGATGAGGCGCCGGAAACCGATACCGGTACTGTCGAGTGTGAGCGCGTCCAGGGACGTCTCGAAGTGGTCAATCTCAGCTTCCAATATGAAGGCAGCGAGAAGCCCGTGCTGGACGACATCAGCTTCGTTGCTGAGCCGGGACAGATGGTGGCTCTTGTGGGTCGCTCCGGCTCCGGCAAGTCCACCCTGGCCAATTTGATTCCGCGTTTTTACCAGCATGACCAGGGGCAGATCCTGCTTGATGGCGTGGATGTGCAAGCCTACAAATTACGCAACTTGCGCAGGCACATCGCACTGGTCACTCAGCACGTCACGCTATTCAACGACACGGTGGCGAACAACATCGCCTATGGCGATCTTGCTGGCGCACCGATTGAAGATATACGCGGCGCGTCCGAGTCTGCCTACGCCGCCGAATTTATCGAGCAGATGCCCCAGGGCTACGAGACCTTGGTTGGCGAAAATGGCGTGCTGCTTTCCGGCGGGCAGAGGCAGCGGCTGGCGATCGCCAGGGCGTTGCTCAAGAATGCCCCGTTGCTGATTCTCGATGAGGCCACTTCAGCGCTGGACACCGAGTCCGAACGGCATATTCAAGCGGCACTGGACGAGGTGATGAAAGGTCGCACCACTTTGGTGATCGCTCATCGTCTGAGCACAATTGAGAAATCGGATCTGATCCTGGTGATGGATAAGGGACGAATAGTTGAGCGCGGAACCCATGCGCAACTGCTGGCGCTGAATGGCTATTACGCGCGTCTGCATGAGAGAGACTTCGTCGAGGCTGGCCAGTCTTCTCAGGCACTCGAAGATTGACGGGCCACGCCTGAACATTCGCTCGACCATTGAGCCTCTCATTTTCGGCGTTACGTTTATGAATTGCGGCGAACTTGCCGCAGCGGAGTACTTATGAAGTTGACCATGCCCCATTTCAACCAGGCCGCCGTTCTCGTTGTGGGCGACGTGATGCTTGATCGCTATTGGCATGGCGGCACTTCTAGAATTTCCCCGGAAGCGCCCGTGCCCGTGGTCAAGGTCGAGCAGATCGAGGACCGTCCCGGCGGCGCAGCGAACGTGGCGCTGAACATTGCCGCGCTTGGCGCACCAGTCGTGCTGGTTGGCGTTACGGGCGTGGATGAGGCTGCCGATAGCCTGGGTAATAGCCTGCAGGCGGCCGGCGTCCGCACCCATTTCCAGCGCATTGAAAACCAGCCGACCATCGTCAAGTTGCGGGTGATGAGTCGTCACCAGCAACTTCTGCGCATGGATTTCGAAGAGCCCTTCAATACCGACGCAAATGCCCTGGCTACCAGCGTCGAAGCCCAGCTTGTCGGCATCAAGGTGTTGGTCCTGTCCGACTACGGCAAGGGCGCGCTGAAAAATCACCAGGCGCTGGTGCAGTTGGCGTGCAGCAAGGGCATTGCCGTGTTGGCGGACCCCAAAGGCAAGGATTTTTCAATTTACCGTGGCGCTAGCCTGATAACGCCCAACCTGCATGAGTTCGAGACCATTGTCGGGCCTTGCCATGACGAGGCCGAACTGGTTGCCAAGGGCGCCGCGCTGATGAGCGAGTTGGACCTGGGCGCATTGCTGGTGACCCGCGGCGAACACGGAATGACCCTGTTGCGTCCGCAATGCCCACCGCTGCACCTGCCGGCTCGAGCGCGCGAGGTGTTCGATGTCACCGGCGCGGGCGACACGGTGATTTCTACCCTGGCGGCGAGCCTAGCGGCCGGCGAGGAACTGCCTCAGGCGGTGGCACTGGCCAACCTCGCTGCGGGTATCGTGGTCGGCAAACTGGGTACTGCAGCCATCAGCGCGCCCGAGTTGCGGCGCGCCATCCAGCGTGAGGCGGGCTCCGAGCGGGGCGTGCTGAGTCTTGACCAGTTGCTGGTCGCGATTGACGATGCCCGCGCCCACGGCGAGAAAATCGTGTTCACCAATGGTTGTTTCGACATCCTCCATGCCGGCCATGTGACATACCTGGAGCAGGCCCGTGCTCAGGGGGATCGGCTGGTGCTTGCGGTCAACGACGATGCATCGGTCAGTCGCCTGAAGGGCCCAGGCCGGCCGATCAATTCAGTTGATCGGCGGATGGCGGTGCTGGCCGGCCTCGGTGCGGTGGACTGGGTGGTCAGCTTCAGTGAAGACACCCCGGAAAATCTGTTGCGTGAAGTGAAGCCGGACGTGCTGGTCAAGGGCGGCGACTATGGCATCGACCAGGTCGTCGGTGCTGACATCGTCACGGCCTACGGCGGCGAGGTCCGCGTGCTGGGCCTGGTGGAGAACAGCTCCACAACGGCGATAGTCGAGAAAATCCGCAACCGCTCCGACGCTTAAACCATGGCGCGCAGGCTGGAGACTGGTAGTTATCGCTGCTCTGCCCCTGACCGACTTCCAGTCGGGGCTCAAGCAATTTTTCAATTTCTTGTGACGGCTGCTGCCCCGGCCTCGGCCAGAGTCGCCATGCCTGCGGCTGAGTTCCTGTCGGTCCCGGTGGCAAGAAACCGGAACGCTTACGTTCTTGGGTTCGACCCTGCGCGATTCATGCCACGCGGGGCTGGCATTTCCCAACGCTGTAGGTTTGCCCTCGGCGAGGCCGCAGCGTGAATAAGGGCTTTCGCAAAGACATCAACGGTCTGAGGGCCTGGGCCGTACTCGCGGTTGTGCTCTACCACTTTGCTATCCCCGGCATCAGCGGAGGCTTCGCCGGAGTCGACGTGTTCTTCGTGATCTCTGGCTACCTGATGACCGCAATCGTCATCCTGGGTCTTGAGGGGGAGCGCTTCTCCCTGGGCGGGTTCTATCTCGCGAGAGCTCGCAGGATTTTCCCCGCGCTGATTGCCGTTTGCGTGGCCGTTCTGATCGCCGGGTGGTTCTTGCTGATGCTCGACGAGTACCAGCAACTCGGCCGGCATGTGCGCGACAGTCTGCTGTTTATTTCCAATGTGCGTTACTTCAAGGAGTCGGGTTACTTCGACTCGGCGTCTCACGAAAAATGGCTGCTGCACACCTGGTCGCTTTCTGTGGAGTGGCAGTTTTACATGCTTCTACCGGTGCTGTTGCTGCTGGTGTGGAAGTTCTTCCCGGGTAGGCGTAAAGCGCTTCTCGCGTTGGCCGCGGTTTTTGTCGCGTCACTCGTGGTGTGCATCGTCTGGACGCTCGACAACCGGGACATGGCGTTCTATCAGCTCCAGGCCCGTGCATGGGAGATGGCTGCAGGTGGTCTGATCTTTTTGCTCAGCCAGCGCGTTCGGTTGTCCGCGCTTGCTGCACGGTACTGCGAGTGGCTTGGCTTCATCCTGATCGTCGCCACGTTTCTATGGGTCGATGCGCAGAGCCTTTGGCCGGGCTGGCTCGCGCTCATGCCGATAAGCGGCACCTGCCTGGTTCTGCTGGCGGCGCGCGAGCATAGCCACTGGACAGGAACGGCAGCAGCCCAGTGGCTGGGCAGTCGATCCTATTCCATCTATCTGTGGCATTGGCCGCTGGTCGTTGGTCTGGCCAATCTGGAGTTGCTGTCACAGGTCCAATGGGTAGTCGCGGGTATCGCGCTTAGCGTTGTGCTGGGGCACTTTTCGTATGTGCTGATCGAAACGCCGTTACGCAAGCAGTCGCGGGCTTGGCGACCCAGGCGCGAAGCGTTGGCGCTCGTTGCATGTTTGCTGTTGGTTGCAATCGCGGCGCAGCTGATTCGCAAGACGGGCATCCCGGATCGTCTGCCAGCGGAGGTTGCCACGTTTGAAGCGCAACGAGAGAACAGAAATCCGCGACAAGCCGAGTGCCTTGATTCGGGGGAGCCTTGCATCTACGGCGGTGAGGATGTGCAGGTCGTGGTTCTGGGCGACAGTCATGCCGATACCGTCGTGACGGCCCTTGAGGCCAGTCTTCCATCGGAACAGGCGGGTGTCTATTTCCGGGGAATGCCCGGCTGCCTCATGGTGTTCGGTGCGAAGAAAGTCGATGAGGAGCGCACCGGCTGCCTGCAACTGGTTGATTGGCTGGAGGCGGACCATCAAACCCTGTATCCGGGCATGCCCATGGTCCTCATTGATCGCACGTCATTTCATCTATGGGGTGGTCATGATCCTGAAGAGGGCGTGCCGCTTGGAACGCCAGGGGTCTACTTCTCGAAAAAATATGCTGAGACAACACCGGAATTTCTTCAGGAATTCCGTGCGCAATACTTGAAAACAGCCTGCAGCTTGGCGGCGGAGAGGCCGCTTTACCTGATGCGGCCAATACCCGAGATGGGCATAAACGTACCCCTGGCCATGGGGCGCTCGCTGCTTCGTGGGTCGCCGCGTGAGGTATTCATTACCCGCGAGGCGTACCACGCGCGCCACGCGTTTGTCTGGAGCGTGCAGGATGAGGCCCGTGAAAAGTGCGGTGCGCGCATTCTCGATCCGCTGCCCTACCTGTGCGATGACGAGCGCTGTTATGGCAGCAAAGACGGTACTGCGCTGTATTACGACGACGATCATCTGAACGAAGTCGGCAACAGGCTTCTAGTGCCAATGCTGAAAACCATCTTTGCGCCAGCGGTTATCGATAGCGCTGCGCAGTGAGACTGGAGGCTGGTCTAGCTGGCACTCGTTAGCGGCTGCACCAGGTTCTGCTGCCCCAGCCATGTCTTCCAGCTTATTCGCTCGTCGCGTACCAGCCAGCCGTCTTGTGGTGCGAAGCTTTCCGCCAGCCAAAGGCCGCGGGTGTTGGCGCGGATCAACTGGCCTTTGTTCAGGCTCAGCAGCTCCGCGGTTGGCTTGCCGTGCTCCAGGGGGATCAGGTACAGGTCTGGGCGGGTGCGGTTGAGGCGGGCGATCAGCTGGCCTTCTTTCAGGCACTCATCAACATGCAGCAGGCTGAGCTGCTTGATGTCTTTCGGCAGCTGCAGCTGCAAGTCGTAGATCAGTTGCAGCGATGCCGTGGGCGTGTGCACGTAAGCGCGTGGGCGTTCCAGCAATGTCAGGTTGCCGCACTGCACCGGTCGCGCGGCACCGGAGAGCGGGCTCAGGCGAAAGTGCGCCGTTTCCCGATAGCGCAGGCTGTGCTGGTATGGCGTTGGCAGCCAGGTGTCGCCAAAACGACCGCTCAGCCAGCCTTCGGGGGTTTCGAGCAGGCATTCTTCCGCGACTTCCTGAATCGCGGTGAGCAGCGGCAGATTGAGCTCGTGGGCAGGCACATAGCCCGAAATCAGTTTGAGCACGACATCACCACGGTCGGCTCGGCGTTGCCGAACCAGCACCCAGTAGTCACGGCCCTGCCAGTTGAGTGTCAGGCGTACCGATACGCCCAGATTGGCCAGGTCGACGCTAAAGCGCTCGCTATCGGCAATGCTCACGGGCTTACGCCGGTCGAGCATCTGGGCAAAGTTGAGTGGCATACCCAGGCTCTGATAACTGAGCCCGTCGACGCCCGCAGTAACAGACAGCTGCAGCGTTTTGAAGCTGTTTGGGTCTTTGCGGCTCAAGGTACGCGGCATCTCGCCTCCTATCGTGTTGAGCGCCTGGCGGCGGAACAGGAGCTTGGCACACTCAAACGCTTGGCGAATGGTCAGGCAATATCCTGAATTACAGCCGCCGCGGTGGCGACGTTGTGGGCCAGATGGTCCGGGTTGATGGTGCCGATGATCGCGCTGCCGACGGCGGGGTGGGCAAAAATCAGCTCGAAGCTGGCACGTACGGGGTCTTCACCGGCGCTCAGGCAGGCATGGCCGCTGGCGAGGGCCTTCTTGATCAGAATGCCTTTGCCGTGCTGCTCGGCGTAGTCCAGCACCGGTATTTCGCCTTGTTCGTTAAGGTTGTAGGTGACCATCGCGCAGTCGCCCTGCTCGAGCGCCAGCAGTCCGCCTTCAACGGTCTTGCCGGAAAGCCCGAAGCCGCGGATTTTGCCTTCACGCTTAAGCTCGGCCAGGGTTTCGTAGACACCGCAATCGCGCAGGATGGCGACATCGTTGCCGTCCGAATGCACCAGCAGCAGGTCGATGTAGTCGGTCTCCAGGCGCTTGAGGCTGCGCTCGACGGAAAAACGCGTGTGCGCGGCCGAGTAGTCGAAGTGCGAGTGGCCGTTGTCGAACTCTTCACCGACCTTGCTGACGATCACCCACTGCGGGCGTTGGCCGCGTAGCAAGGAGCCGAGCCGGGTTTCGCTGGTGCCATAGGCCGGCGCGGTGTCAATCAGGTTGATGCCCAGGTCATGGGCCTGGGAAAGCAGCCGGCGCACGGTCGCGTCATCGGGAATGCTGAAGCCGTTGGGGTATTTCACCCCTTGATCGCGGCCGATCTTGACGGTACCCAGGCCCAGCGGAGAAACCAGCAGGTCGGTACTGCCGAGCGGGCGATAAAGGTTGTGCAGGCTGTGCATCAGCGCATGTCCTCCCAGGCTGCAGTGGCCAGAGGCGGCTGCGGTAGCGGTGGTAATGGCGGATAGCTGCGCGGTTGAATGCCATCGCGATCCAGCGCGGCGAGCACGCGGTCGGCGAAATCCGGTGCCAACGCCAGCTTGGTCGGCCAGCCAACCAGCAAGCTGCCCTGGTCGACGAGAAAGGCGTTGTCAGGGCGCACCAGGCCGGATTGTGCCGGCTCGGCCCGTTCCACGCGCAAGGTGGACCAGTGTGCGGCGGTCAGATCCACCCAGGGCAGCAGGTCGGCCATTTCCTTCTGGGCGGCCTTGATTTGCGCCGCCTCGTCACGCGCAACGCCGTCGGCTTCGGCCAGGTCGCCGCCCAGGTACCATACCCACTCACCGTCGCCCGCTGGATGGGTGGTGACTGTCACTCGCGGCTTGGGGCCGGCGCCCAGGCAGTGGGCATACAGCGGCTTAAGCATAGGGCCCTTGACCAGCACCATGTGCAGCGGCCGCTGCTGCTGCGCCGGTTGCTGCAGACCCAGGGTCGCGAGCAGTTGCGCATTGCCCTGGCCGGCGCTCAAGACGATGCGCTGCGCGCGAATCTCCCGGCCATCGACGACCAGGCCGACCAGCTCATCATGCTCGCGCAGGGGTTCGATGCTGCTGGCTGCGAGCAACCCATCGGCACTCAATTCGGCCAGTCGCTTGATCAGGCTAGGCACATCGAGCACCAGCTCGGCGAGGCGGTAGACCTTGCCCCTGAACTGCGGGTGTTGCAGCGCGGACGGCAATTGCTCGCCTTTTACCTGGTCGACCCGGCCGCGCACCGCCTTGCTGGCGAAGAAGCTGGTGATGTTGCCGGCCAGGCTCCCTGGTGACCACAGATAATGCGCATCGGAAAGCAGGCGCACGCCAGCCAGATCCACTTCGCCGTTGCCTGCTAGCGCCTCGCGCCAGCGTCGCGGCATATCGGCGATGGCTTCCGAGGCGCCGGTCAGCGCGCCGTGCAGCGCATATTTAGCGCCGCCATGGATGATACCCTGGGACTTCACGCTCTGCCCGCCACCCAGGCTGGCCCTTTCCAGCAGCAGCGTGGCGAAGCCCTGGCGGCGCAGGCGCGCATTTAGCCAAAGGCCGGCAACACCGCCGCCGACGATCAGAACATCAGTGCTCAGAGCCTGGGACATGTACGCGCCTCGTTGCGAAAACTGGCGCGCAGTATAACCCGCTGTGCCGAGCGCGCCTTGTCGGCTCAGTGCCCGGTGCTGTGCGAGAACAGTTGGATCACCGCCACGCCGCTGACGATCAGGCCCATACCGAGTATGGCCGGCAGGTCCAGGCGCTGCTGATAGAGGAACACCGCAGCGATGCTCACCAGCACGATGCCAAGCCCCGCCCAGACCGCATAGGCAATCCCGACAGGGATGGTCTTGACCACCAGGCTGAGCATCCAGAAGGAAATTCCGTAGCCGACCACCACCAGCAGCAACGGGATCGGCTTGCTCAGACCATCCAGGGCTTTCATCGAAGTGGTCGCGATGACTTCGGCGGTGATGGCGATGGCGAGATAGATATAGCCGGTCATGGTGATTCTCCTGGCGTGGTAAGCAGCTAGTCTAGGCATTAACGTGATGGGATAAAGTTGTTACCTATCTGAAGGGGAGATGGGCTGTGCAGTGGAACCTTGAACAAATCCGGCTGTTTGTCGGGGTCGCGGAGGGACAGTCCTTTTCTGCGGTAGCGCGGCGGATGAACCGTGTGCAATCCGCTGTCAGCACCGCGATTGCGTTGCTGGAGGCGGACCTTGGCGTGCTGCTGTTCGAGCGCAGCAGCGGTCGTCAGCCGCGTCTGACCGAAGCGGGTGCCTCGCTGCTGGAAGAGGCGCGGGAAGTTTTGCGTCAGTGCGAGCGGCTGGAGGGCCGCGCGCTGGGATTGGTTCGGGGTGAGGAGGTGCGCCTGCGGCTGGCGCAGGATGAAGCCATGCCCTATCAACCGGTACTGGACAGCCTTGAAGCACTGGCGCAGGCCTTCCCATTGTTGGAGGTGCAGCTGGCCAGCGGCGCCCAGGGCGATGTTGCGCGCAAGCTGCTGGAGCGCCGTGCCGACCTCGGCCTGTTGTTTCACCACGAGCAGATGCCCGAGGCGCTGGAACGCCAGCGCTTGGGCAGCGTCGAGATGGTCACGGTCTGCGGCGCCGGGCATGCCCTGGCGCAGGCGGCCCATGTCGACCGCCGTGAACTGGCGCGTCATCGGCAATTGCTGATGACCCCGCAATACCCGGGCGGCGAGCAGATCAGCCCGTCGGTCTGGCGCACCGACAGCTTTTACGCGATGGCCGAACTGCTGATGCGCAACCTGGGCTGGGCTTGGCTGCCGCGTCACGTTGTGCAGTACCCGACCTATCAGAGCCAGCTGGTCGAACTGCGCAGCGACTGGACGCCGCCACCGCTGGTAGTCGAGCTGGTCTGCCGGCGTGACGAGGCGCTCGGTCCGGCGGCGCTGTGGCTGGCCGAGTGCTTTGCCGATCATCTGCAGGCCATCGGCTGATCGCGACGACCCTCTCTGCTAAGCTGCGCGCCCATGAATAGAGCCCTCTACACGCTGTTGTTCCACCTCGGCCTGCCACTGATTGCCGGGCGTCTGGCCTGGCGTGCCTGGCGAGCGCCAGCCTACGCGAAACGCATCGGCGAGCGCTTTGCCCTTGGCCTGCCAGCGCTGCAGCCGGGCGGTATCTGGATACACGCCGTTTCAGTGGGTGAAAGCATTGCCGCCGCGCCCCTGGTTCGCGAGCTGCTGCGGCGCTACCCGGCGTTGCCGATTACCCTTACCTGCATGACGCCGACCGGCTCGGAGCGGATTCAGGCGATTTTTGCGGGCGCCGAATACCGTGGCCGGGTGCAGCACTGCTACCTGCCCTACGATTTGCCCTGGGCGGCGGCGCGCTTCCTCAAGCAGGCCCAGCCAGTGCTTGCGGTCATCATGGAAACCGAACTCTGGCCCAACCACATCCATCAATGTACCCGGCGTGGCATTCCGATTGCCCTGGCCAATGCTCGGCTGTCCGAGCGCTCGGCCCGCGGTTATGGGCGCTTCGGCGGGCTGACCGCGCCAATGCTCGCCGAGTTGGACCTGATCGCCGTACAGACGCCGGCTGAGGCCGAGCGCTTTCGTCACCTGGGCGCGCGTAGCGGCTGCGTCGAGGTCACGGGATCGATCAAGTTCGACCTGATCATCGAGCCGTCTCTGATAAGCCGCGCTGAGGCGTTGCGCGGGCAGTGGGGGGCAACGCAGCGCCCGACTTGGATTGCCGCCAGTACCCATGCTGGCGAAGACGAAGTCGTGCTGGCGGCCCACCGTGAGCTGCTCAAGCAATGGCCCGACGCGCTGCTGATTCTGGTGCCGCGTCACCCCGAACGTTTCGCCGCGGTGTTCGAGCTTTGCCAGGCGGACTTCACCACGCGTCGGCGCTCCAAGGGCGAGCCGCTGCTCGCCAGCGATCAGGTGCTGCTCGGCGATACCATGGGCGAGCTGATGCTGCTCTACGCCCTGGCGGACTGCGCATTTGTCGGCGGCAGCCTGATAGCGAGCGGCGGCCACAACCTGCTGGAGCCGGCGGCCCTCGGTAAGCCGGTGCTGAGCGGTCCGCACCTGTTCAATTTTCTTGATATCGCCGCGCAGCTGCGTGAGGCCGGTGCTTTGCTGGAAGTCGCCGATGCCCTGAGCCTGGCGCAATGCGTCGATCGGCTCTGGCGTGAACCGGCGACAGTAGAACGCATGCGTGCGGCCGGTTTGGCGGTGATGCAGGCCAATCAGGGCGCTCTTGCGCGCCTGCTGGCGGGGCTAGAGCGATTGTTGACGGGCGGTCAATCGGAGAGGGCCGGTCATTCCCTTTGAAACTGCAATCGCGCGCAGATCGATGGCAATGGCTCAGAGAGAATCCGCCCGATTGGCCCCAGTGATCCCTGCTTGATGCATCTCCGTAGCGTTGGGTATCGCGTCAGCCCTCACGCATTTTCCTGGGTATCGCTGCGCTCAACTCAGGCTACGAGCTTTTGTCGCCCAAACGTAGCTCGGGTTGAGCGCAGCGATACCCGGGAGTGGGACGAGGCTCCCGGCTTCGTCCTCTCCCAGGCTGATGGCTCAGTATTCGGGATTGCCCCGCAACTGCGCCTCGGCGGCCTTAGCCAGATCCGGCGGCAGAAAGTCCTTGTCCGGGTCGTAGTCCGGCTTGAGGAAGTTGCCCAGTGCCTCAAGGTCGGCGGGGCTGAGGGTGCCGGCCGCCTGCTTCAGGCGCAGGTTGTTGAGGATGTAGTCGTAACGGGCGTTGTTGTAGTTGCGCACCGAGCTGTACAGCTGGCGCTGCGCGTCCAGCACGTCGACGATGTTGCGAGTACCGACCTGGTAGCCGATTTCCGTTGCTTCCAGCGCGCTTTGGTTGGAGATGATCGACTGCTTGCGCGCCTGTACGGTTTCCACGTCGGTGTTCACTGCGCGGTGCAGGTTGCGAGTGTTCTGCACCACCTGACGGCGCAGGCTTTCGCGCAGCTGCTCGTTCTGGCTCAGGCGCTGATACGCCTCGCGTACCTGAGAGCTGGTCAGTCCGCCGCTGTACAGCGGGATATTCAACTGCAGGCCGATGGTGCGCTGTTCGGCGTCGCCGCTGTAACGCGGGCTGCCGGCGACGCCGGAGTTGGTGAAGCCGAGGCTGTCGTTGTCACCCTTTTGATAGCTGGCGACCGCATCGAGGGTCGGCGCGTGGCCGGCCTTGCGCTGACGCAGGGTTTCTTCGGCGGCTTCGACCGCGTAGTTGCTGGCCTGCAGATTGAGGTTCTGTGCGGCAGCGGTATCGACCCAGGCTTTCGCATCGTTCGGCGTCGGCGCGAGGATCGGCAGTGTGTGCTGGATGCCTTCGATCGAGTTGTAGTCGCGGTTGGTCAGGGTGATGAGCGCCTGAAACGCATCCTCGACCTCGCGCTCCGCGATGATCCGGTTGGCGCGGGCGGTGTCGAAACCAGCCTGAGCTTCAAGCACGTCGGTCTTGTCCGACAGGCCGACATCGAAGCGCTCGTTGGCCTGATCGAGCTGGCGCTTGAACGCCGCCTCCTCAGCCTTGGTTGAGGCCATGTTGTCCTGCGCGCGCAGCACCGAAAAGTAGGCATCGGCACTTTGCAGAATCAAATCCTGCTCGGTCGCCGACAGCTCCAGCGCAGCCTGCTCGCTCACCGCTTCGGCGGCTTGCAGCTGGAACCAGCGGTCCGCACGGAACAGCGGCTGGCTGAGGTTGGCCTGGTACACCGTGCCGCTGCGCGAGGTGCTGAATGCTGGCGAGTCGATCTCGGTGCGCGTGTCGTTCAGGCTGGCACCGGCCGACAGGTTGGGCAGCAGGCCCGAACGAGCCTGCGGCACCACTTCGCGACGCGCCTGGTAATCAGCGCGGGCTGCGGCCAGATCGGCATTGTTGTTGGCCGCTTCCTGGTACACGGTCACAAGGTCCGTCTTGGTCGGTGGTGGGGCTTGTTCGGCCCAGGCCAGTCCGGCGCAGGCGTAAGCCACGGCAAGGGTCAGCGGGATTTTGCGCAGCATGTCGGGCAGTCCTGAGTTTGGCGGTAATCGGCAAGGCTAAGGTTCGCCGCCGAGAGGGTCAAGCAGCGCCCGGTGTCGCCTTGAAATATTTGCAACAGGCCATGTGAGCGCGCGCTCAATTTACGCTCGCGCGCAGCGGGCGTCACTAGATGCGTCATTATCCGACGTGTGGGTCAGTGTTTTTTGACTCGCCGGTTGGTTTTATCGCTGCCGGTTGATTAGACTGGCCGCGTTCTTGTCGGGGTGCCCCAATTGCGGGGCTGAGATTGGCAGCTGCCGGATCCCGTTGAACCTGATCAGGTTAAGGCCTGCGTAGGGAACAAGATGTGCTCGCCCTTCCTCCGGCGAGCCTCTGGCACCGCCCCTGGTGCGCCTCACGCCGCTCATCCATCCCAGGTTCGCTCCGACATTCAGCCCTGGAGAGCCGCCGATGAGCACACAACAACAAAATCTGAACCCGATCCTGAGTGAGTCCGCCCAGGTCGACCAGCAGTCGATCCAACCTTTCCCGCGTTCGCAGAAAGTCTATGTACAGGGCTCGCGCCCGGACATTCTGGTGCCGATGCGGGAAATCAGCCTGGACGTCACGCCTACTGACTTTGGCGGCGAGATCAACGCGCCGGTGGTGGTCTACGACACGTCCGGGCCTTACACCGATCCGAATGTGACCATCGACGTGCGCAAGGGCCTGGCCGATGTGCGCTCGCCGTGGATCGAAGCGCGTGGCGACACCGAGCGCCTGCCTGGCCTGAGTTCCAACTTCGGCCAACAGCGCCTCGCCGATGCCGAGCTGACCAAGCTGCGCTTCGCTCACGTCAACAACCCGCGCCGCGCCAAGGCGGGGGCCAACGTCAGCCAGATGCACTACGCGCGCAAAGGCATCATCACCGCCGAGATGGAATACGTCGCCCTCCGCGAGAACATGAAGCTGGAAGTGGCGCGCTCCGCCGGCTTGCTCGACCAGCAGCATGCCGGCCACAGCTTCGGCGCCAGCGTGCCGAAGATCATCACCCCCGAATTCGTTCGTGAAGAGATTGCTCGCGGCCGCGCGATCATCCCGGCCAATATCAACCACACCGAGCTGGAACCGATGATCATCGGCCGTAACTTCCTGGTGAAGATCAACGGCAATATCGGCAACTCGGCGCTGGGTTCTTCGATTGAAGAAGAAGTAGCCAAGCTCACCTGGGGTATTCGCTGGGGTTCGGACACGGTCATGGACCTGTCGACCGGCAAGCACATTCACGAAACCCGCGAGTGGATCATCCGCAATTCGCCCGTGCCGATCGGCACCGTGCCGATTTACCAGGCTCTGGAAAAAGTCGGCGGCGCAGCCGAAGAACTGACCTGGGAGCTGTTCCGCGACACCCTGATCGAGCAGGCCGAGCAAGGCGTGGACTACTTCACCATCCACGCCGGCGTATTGCTGCGCTATGTGCCGATGACCGCCAAGCGGGTTACCGGCATCGTTTCGCGCGGTGGTTCGATCATGGCCAAGTGGTGCCTGGCGCACCATAAAGAGAACTTCCTCTACACCCATTTCGAAGACATCTGCGAGATCATGAAGGCCTACGACGTCAGCTTCTCGCTGGGCGATGGCCTGCGTCCGGGCTCGATTGCCGACGCCAACGACGAAGCGCAGTTCGGCGAGCTGGAAACCCTCGGCGAGCTGACCAAGATCGCCTGGAAGCACGACGTGCAAACCATGATCGAAGGCCCAGGCCATGTGCCGATGCAGCTGATCAAGGAGAACATGGATAAGCAGCTGGAATGCTGCGACGAGGCGCCGTTCTACACCCTCGGCCCACTGACCACCGACATCGCCCCAGGCTACGATCACATCACCAGCGGCATCGGCGCGGCGATGATCGGCTGGTTCGGTTGCGCCATGCTCTGTTACGTTACGCCCAAGGAGCACCTGGGCCTGCCGAACAAGGATGATGTGAAGACCGGCATCATCACCTACAAGATCGCCGCCCATGCGGCCGACCTTGCCAAAGGGCATCCAGGCGCGCAGATTCGCGACAACGCACTGTCCAAGGCGCGCTTCGAGTTTCGCTGGGAAGACCAGTTCAACCTCGGCCTCGATCCGGATACCGCACGCAGCTATCACGACGAAACGCTGCCCAAGGATTCGGCAAAAGTGGCGCACTTTTGCTCGATGTGCGGGCCTAAGTTCTGCTCGATGAAGATTACCCAGGAAGTTCGGGTCTATGCTGAAGAGCAACGGATCGCCGCCCTCGATCTGGATGTCGAAGAGGGCATGCAAGCCAAGGCCGAAGAGTTCAAGGCCCAGGGTGCGCAGCTCTACCACAAGGTGTGATGGCGTCTTTGCCACGTCATGCAGTGTGGCGATAATGCGGTAAATCAGGACGGGCCTTCGGGCCCGTTCATGTTGAAAAGGGGATCGTTATGCAGCGGGACGATGTTGAAATACTCGAGCGGGAAGTCTGTTTCAGCGGCTTCTACAAGCTCGATCGCCTGCATTTGCGTCACCGGCAGTTTGCGGGGGGAATGGGGCCGGTGCTCAGCCGGGAGCTGTTCGTGCGCCACGATGCGGTGTGCGTACTGCCCTATGATCCGCAGCGCGATACGGTGGTGCTGATCGAGCAGTTTCGGGTGGGCGCCATGGTCAAGAGTGAAAATCCATGGCTGATCGAGCTGGTAGCTGGCTTGATCGATAAGGACGAGCAGCCGGAAGAAGTCGCGCTGCGCGAGGCGATCGAAGAGGCCAATCTCACGCTGACCTCGTTGTGGCCGATCACCCAGTACTACCCATCGCCAGGTGGCTCCGACGAGCGCGTGCACCTGTATGTGGGACGGTGCGACAGCGAAGGCGCTGGCGGTGTGCACGGCCTCGCGGAGGAGGGCGAGGACATCCGCGTGCACGTCTGGCCGCTGGAGGATGCACTGAGCGCGGTCAAGGACGGCCGCATCGAAAACGCGGCCAGCATCATCGCCCTGCAATGGCTGGCGTTGAACCGCACTGAAGTGCGGGGACTGTGGTCGTGACCTTGCTGCGCGAGCGCTACCGGGTTGACCTGGTCGAGCTGCAAGCCGCTTGTGAGGCCAACTACGCGCGCTTGATGCAACTGCTGCCGGCGATGCGCGAGCAGCCGCCGGCACATGTGCAGTCGCGGCGCGTCGCTATGAGCCAGGGCGAGCAGTTGCTGGGCGTGCTGGCGCTGGAAGTGCTGGAAACCTGTCCCTACACCTCGACGCTGCAGGTGCGCCAGGAACACAGCCTGCCCTGGTTGCCGGTGCCGCAGCTGGAAGTGCGGGTGTATCACGACGCGCGCATGGCAGAAGTGATTGGTGCGCAAAGCGCCCGGCGATTCCGTGGGATCTATCCGTATCCGAACGCCGACATGCATCAGCCGGATGAAAAGACCCAACTTAATCTGTTTCTCGGCGAATGGCTCAGCCATTGTCTAGCCTGTGGCCATGAGATGGAGTTGGTGCGCTGAACTGCCCGGACGCAATAAACTAGCCCGCTGCAGCGTTATGCCTGGTTTTCTGTGACCCAGGCCCGCTTCGCGGGTTTACCCTGAGCTGTGCCAGCCACCATAATTCACCCCATTACACTCAAGGAGACGGCCTTGCCGAGCTCGCCCACGCCCACTGCTGATTCCTCGGTACTGCTTGTGCAGTTGTCCGACAGCCATCTGTTTGCCGAAGCGGCGGGCAGACTGCTGGGCATGGATACCCAGGACAGCCTGCAGCGGGTGATCGAACGTGTACTGGAGGAGCAGCCCCAGGTCGACCTGATGCTCGCCAGTGGCGATCTCTCCCAGGATGGCAGCGAAGCCTCCTACCAGCGTTTTCGCCAGATGACCGCGGCAATCCCGGCTCCTGCGCGCTGGTTTCCCGGCAACCACGACGAAGTCCCGGCGATGCAGGCGGCGTGCGCGGGCAGTGATCTGCTCGAGCCGGTCATTGACCTCGGCAACTGGCGCATCATTCTGCTCGACTCGTCGATCTCCGGGGCCGTGCCCGGTTTTCTCGCCGATAGCCAGTTAGCACTGCTCGAACGTGCGCTCAGCGAAGCGCCCGAGCGGCATCATCTGGTCTGCCTGCATCACCATCCGATTTCCATCGGCTGCCGCTGGATGGAGCCTATCGGCCTGCGCAACCCTGATGCGCTGTTCGCCGTGCTGGAGCGCTTCAGCCAGGTGAAGGCGGTCCTGTGGGGGCACGTTCACCAGGAGCTCGACCAGCAGCGCAACGGCGTGCGCCTGCTCGCGTCGCCCTCGACCTGTGTGCAGTTCGCCCCCGGTAGCGAGGAATTCCAGGTCGACAGCAGCGCGCCCGGGTATCGCTGGTTGCGCCTGTTTGCCGACGGGCGTCTGGACACTGGCGTTTCGCGGGTTACCGGCATCACCTTCGAAGTCGATTACAGCGTCAAAGGCTATTGACGCGGGCCGTGCCAGCGCGACTCCCTGCATCACCACCGCGTGTCGCTTGCGGCGTGCCGCTCTGTCCTAGTAGCCTCCCGCCCCATGACTGCATCTATCCTCTATATCCACGGCCTCAATAGCTCGCCCGCATCGCTGAAAGCCAGCCAGCTGACGCGTGCCGCCGAGCGCATCGGGCTGGCCGAACGGTTGCGCGTGCCCGCGCTGCATCACCACCCGCGCCAGGCCATCGCTCAGCTGGAAAGCCTGATCGTCGAGCTGGGAAGGCCTGTGCTGGTCGGCAGTTCCCTGGGCGGCTACTATGCGACCTACCTGGCCGAGCGGCATGGTCTGGCTGCGCTGCTGATCAATCCCGCAGTGCGTCCGCACCTGCTGTTCGATGGCTTTCTCGGTCCGCAGCAGAACTACTACAACAACGAAACCTGGGAGCTGACCGCCGATCATGTGGCGGCTCTGGCCGAGCTGGACGTGCCGCCGCCGCAGGACCCTGCGCGTTATCAGGTGTGGCTGCAAACCGCTGACGAAACCCTCGATTACCGCCATGCCCAGGCGTATTACCGCGGTTGCGCGCTGCGTATCCAGGCCGGTGGCGACCATGGTTTTCAGGGGTTCGCCGAGCGCTTGCCGATGCTGTTCGCGTTTGCCGGCATACCGGCCCATGTGTGGCGCGACAGCGACTTTACCGACTGCTAGTTTGCCGATGGTTGTGGCGATACTCGCCGCGACGCTCCGCAGCCTTTGTTTAACTGAAGAAGATCAAGAGACCCATGGCCCAGCAGAACGCCTACAACGCAGACGCCATCGAAGTCCTTTCCGGCCTGGACCCGGTGCGCAAGCGCCCGGGCATGTACACCGACACCAGCCGGCCCAACCACCTGGCCCAGGAAGTCATCGACAACAGCGTCGACGAAGCCCTGGCCGGCCATGCCAAGTCGATCCAGGTGATCCTGCATGAGGACAACTCTTTAGAGGTCCTCGACGACGGTCGCGGCATGCCGGTGGACATTCACCCGGAAGAGGGCGTGCCCGGGGTCGAGCTGATCCTCACCAAGCTGCACGCCGGTGGCAAGTTCAGCAACAAGAACTACCAGTTCTCCGGCGGCCTGCATGGCGTGGGCATCTCGGTGGTCAACGCGCTGTCGAACCGCGTGATCGTCACCGTCAAGCGCGATGGCAACGAGTACCAGATGAGCTTCGCCGATGGCTACAAGGCCAGCGACCTGGCGGTGGTCGGCACGGTGGGCAAGCGCAACACCGGTACCAGTGTGCATTTCTGGCCGGACGCCAAGTATTTCGACTCCTTCAAGTTCTCCGTCAGCCGTCTCAAGCATGTGCTCAAGGCCAAGGCCGTGCTGTGCCCAGGTCTTGCGGTCAGTTTCGAGGACAAGGCCAGCGGCGAGAGAGTCGAGTGGCTGTATGAAGACGGCCTGCGTTCCTACCTGGTGGATGCGGTCAGCGAATTCGAACGGCTACCCACTGAGCCCTTCTGCGGCAGTCTGGCCGGCAACAAGGAAGCGGTCGATTGGGCGCTGCTGTGGCTGCCTGAAGGCGGCGACGCGGTGCAGGAAAGCTACGTCAACCTTATTCCCACGGCCCAGGGCGGCACCCACGTCAACGGCCTGCGCCAGGGCTTGCTCGACGCCATGCGCGAGTTCTGTGAGTTCCGCAGCCTGCTGCCGCGCGGGGTGAAGCTGGCCCCGGAAGATATCTGGGAGCGCATCGCCTTCGTCCTGTCGATGAAGATGCAGGACGCGCAGTTCTCCGGGCAGACCAAGGAACGCCTGTCGTCACGCGAGGCCTCGGCATTCGTCTCTGGCGTGGTCAAGGATGCGTTCAGCCTGTGGCTCAATGCCCATCCCGAACTCGGTCAGCAACTCGCCGAACTGGCGATCAGCAATGCCAACCGCCGCCTCAAGGCTGGCAAGAAGGTCGAGCGCAAACGCATCACCCAGGGTCCGGCGCTGCCCGGCAAACTGGCCGATTGCGCCGGCCAGGACCCCATGCGCTCCGAGCTGTTCCTGGTCGAGGGTGACTCCGCCGGCGGTTCGGCCAAGCAGGCGCGCGACAAGGAATTCCAGGCGATCATGCCGTTGCGCGGCAAGATTCTGAACACCTGGGAAGTGGACGTCGGCGAAGTGCTGGCCTCCCAAGAAGTCCACGACATCGCCGTGGCCATCGGCATCGATCCGGGCTCCAACGACCTGGCGCAGCTGCGTTACGGCAAGATCTGCATCCTTGCCGACGCCGACTCCGATGGCCTGCACATCGCCACCTTGCTTTGCGCATTGTTCGTCCGGCATTTCCGCCCGCTGGTGGATGCCGGCCACGTGTATGTGGCCATGCCGCCGCTTTACCGCATCGACCTCGGCAAGGATATTTTCTACGCCCTGGACGAAGCCGAGCGCGATGGCATCCTCGACCGCCTGGTAGCCGAGAAGCGCCGCGGCAAGCCTCAGGTCACTCGCTTCAAGGGCCTCGGCGAGATGAACCCGCCGCAGCTGCGCGAAACCACCATGGATCCCAATACCCGCCGGCTGGTGCAGCTGACGCTCGAGGACTTCACCGGCACCCAGGAAATGATGGATATGCTGCTGAACAAGAAGCGCGCTGGCGACCGCAAGTCCTGGCTGGAGTCCAAGGGCAACCTGGCCGAGGTACTGCTCTGATGCGGGCGCTGCTCGCCGCAGTGTGTCTGGCGGCGGTCCCCGCCCTGGCCGATACCAGCCCACTGGTTGAGCTAGAAATGCTCAGCGAGCACCCGGTCGAGGGCATGCATGGCGGCAACCTGTCGGGTCTGGCCTGGTGCGGCGATGCGCTCTGGGCGGTGTCTGACCGCGACGATGACCGGATCTACCGCTTGGATGCCCATGCATCCGTCTGGCAGGCCGAAGCCGAGACCTTCGTCGCGCCGGTGTCGCCACCGACCCTGCTGCCCTGGGGGCTGCGCATGCGCAACTGGGTCGTCGGCGCGGTGCGTGGCGGCGAAATCGATTTCGAAGGCCTGGCGTGCGACGCCCTGGGCAATCGCTACCTGGTCAGCGAGGCTTATGCGGCGGTTCTGCTGGTGCCTGTCGCCGGCGACCCGCAATGGTTGGCGTTGCCCGACGGCCTGCTGCGGCAGGGGCGCGCCAGCGGCATGCTGCTGCATTTCAACGCACTGATCGAAGGTGTTGCCATCGACCCCGCCGGGCAGCGCCTGTGGCTGGCGGCGGAGGCACAACGGCGCGGCTTGCTGGTGCTGCACAAGCAGCGTTCGTCCCTGCGTTGCACCGGTGGCTGCGTATTGCTCAACGAGGGCGGCAGCGAGGCATCGCCGAGCCAGCTCGGTGGACATCTGGCGCCCGTGGATTTTTCCGGCCTGGCGTTTCACAACGACAAGCTGTTTACCCTTGAACGCCAGGCATACCGCATCTGCCGGCGCACGCCAAGCACCGGCGCGGTCGAGCGCTGCTGGTCGTTCGCTGCGGAAGGCTTGACCCAGGAGCGGAGTTACCCGGCTGACTACGGCACGGCCGAAGCCTTGTCGATCGATCAGGACGGCGCATGGATCGGCGTCGACAATGGCGGCATGCGCCGCGCCGATGGCGAGCAGCGCCCGGTGGTCTGGCGCTTCGCCGCGCCTAAGGGCGGCTGGGAGAGCGCACGGTGAGTACCCAGACTGCCGGGCAGCGTGCCGGGCGGGTCATGCTGGTGCTGGCCTGGGGGGCAGGCTTGCTGCTGGCTACCCACTTCTTTGGCGAGTGGGAAGAAGGCCAGCGCAATCCCAATCGCGATCCGCAGTCGGTCCATGGCAGCGATTATGTCGAGGTGCACCTGCTGAGCAGTCGCCAGGGCCACTACATGGCGGACGGGCAGATCAACGGCGAACCGGTGACCTTTCTTCTCGACACGGGTGCCACCCAGGTGGCGGTACCGACCGAAGTCGCCGAACGCCTGGGGCTGCAGGCGGGAGCGCCAGTTGTCATCAGTACCGCCAACGGTCGCGCCACGGCGCACCGCACTCGGCTTGAGAACCTGCGGCTGGGCGACATTCTGCTGACCGACGTCGCAGCGCTGATCGCACCCGGCATGGGCGGCGACGAGGTTCTGCTGGGCATGAGCGCCTTGAAACAACTCGAATTTACCCAGCGCGGCGGCACCCTGATGCTGCGCCAATCAACCCTGCAATGAGGCACGCATGAGCGAACCCCTCGATTTGAGCCTGGACGGCGTCGAACGCCGATCCCTTGCCGATTTTACCGAGCAGGCTTATCTCAATTACTCGATGTACGTGATCATGGACCGCGCCCTGCCGCATATCGGCGACGGCTTGAAACCGGTGCAGCGGCGCATCATCTATGCCATGAGCGAACTGGGCCTGGATGCCGATTCCAAGCACAAGAAGTCCGCGCGCACCGTGGGCGACGTGCTCGGCAAGTTTCACCCCCATGGCGATAGCGCGTGCTACGAAGCCATGGTGCTGATGGCGCAACCGTTCAGCTACCGCTACACCCTGGTCGATGGCCAGGGCAACTGGGGTGCGCCGGACGACCCGAAATCCTTCGCCGCGATGCGCTACACCGAGGCGCGGCTGTCGCGTTACTCCGAAGTGCTGCTCTCCGAGCTCGGCCAGGGCACGGTGAACTGGGTGCCGAACTTTGACGGCACCCTCAACGAGCCGGCGACCCTGCCGGCGCGCCTGCCCAACCTGCTGCTGAATGGCACGACCGGCATCGCCGTGGGCATGGCCACCGATGTGCCGCCGCATAACCTGCGCGAGGTGGCTGCCGCCTGCATCCGCCTACTCGATCAGCCCGATGCGACGGTCGAGCAGCTGTGCGAGCACGTGCTGGGCCCGGATTATCCGACCGAGGCGGAAATCGTCACGCCGCGTGCCGACCTGTTGAAAATCTACGAAACCGGCCGCGGCTCGCTGCGCATGCGTGCGGTGTATCGCATCGAAGATGGCGACATCGTCGTCACCGCGCTGCCGCACCAGGTGTCCGGCGCCAAGGTCCTGGAGCAGATCGCCGGGCAGATGCAGGCCAAGAAGCTGCCGATGGTCGCCGACCTGCGCGACGAATCCGACCATGAGCACCCATGCCGCATCGTGATCATCCCGCGCTCCAATCGGGTCGATGCCGATGAACTGATGCAGCACCTGTTTGCCACCACCGAGCTGGAGTCGAGTTACCGGGTCAACACCAACGTCATCGGCCTCGACGGCAAACCCCAGGTGAAGAACCTGCGTCAGCTGCTGCGCGAGTGGCTGGAATATCGCATCGGCACCGTGCGCAAGCGTCTGCAGTTCCGCCTGGACAAGGTCGAACATCGCCTGCACTTGCTGGAAGGCCGTTTGATCGCCTTCCTTAACCTGGATGAAGTGATCCATATCATCCGCACCGAAGACCAGCCCAAGCCGGTGCTGATGGCACGCTTCGGACTGACCGATATCCAGGCCGAGTACATTCTGGAAACCCGTCTGCGTCAGCTGGCGCGGCTGGAAGAAATGCAGATTCGCGGCGAGCAGGACGAACTGGCCAAGGAGCGGGCCAAGTTGCAGGCGCTGCTCGGCAGCGAAGCCAAGCTGAAAAAGCTGGTGCGCGACGAAATTCTCAAGGACGCGCAAACCTACGGCGACGACCGTCGCTCGCCCATCGTCGCCCGCTCCGAAGCGCGCGCGCTGTCGGAAACCGAGCTGCTGCCGACCGAGCCTGTGACCGTGGTGATTTCCGAGAAAGGCTGGGTGCGCTGCGGCAAGGGCCACGACATCGACGCGACCGGGCTCTCCTACAAAGCCGGCGACGGCTTCAAGGCCGCAGCGCCTGGGCGCTCGAACCAGTACGCGGTATTTATCGATTCGACCGGACGCAGCTATTCGCTGGCGGCCCATTCGCTGCCGTCCGCGCGCGGCCAGGGCGAACCGCTGACCGGCCGTTTGCAGCCGCCGCCGGGGGCGACATTCGAGTGCGTACTACTGCCGGACGACAACGCACTTTATGTGATCGCCTCGGACGCCGGGTATGGTTTCGTGGTCAAGGGCGAGGACCTGCAGGCCAAGAACAAGGCCGGCAAGACGTTGCTCAGCCTCCCTGCCGGTGCGCAGGTGGTGGCGCCCAAGCCGCTGGCCAATCGCGAAGAAGACTGGCTGGCGGCAGTCACCACCGAGGGCCGGCTGTTGCTGTTCCCTGTGCGCGATCTGCCGCAGCTGGGCAAGGGCAAGGGCAACAAGATCATCGGCATTCCCGGCGAGCGGGTTGCCAGTCGCGAAGAATACCTGACCGATCTGGCGGTATTGCCGGTGGGCGCGACGCTGGTGCTGCAGGCTGGCAAGCGTACCCTGTCGCTCAAGGCGGACGACCTCGAGCACTACAAGGGTGAACGTGGGCGGCGCGGCAACAAACTACCGCGCGGCTTCCAGCGCGTTGATGCCTTGCTGGTGGAGTGACGGAACAGGCCACTACGCGCTACGGCGCGTAACCGGCGGAACAGCATGGCCAGCATGCCGCACGAACAGGCTGGCGCCTGGGCGCCAAAGGATCTAATTTGGCGCCGCCTGGCGCAGACCGGAACAATAATGGCGTCGATCATGGATAATGCCGCGCAAACCTGATCCTGAACGTGTCGCCCGTGCTGGCGGCTTTAAGCTGCTCCCGTTCTGGAACGCGTGTCGGTACAAGAATTTTCAAGTGCGGTGCCGGTGCTGAGCCAGACGGGCGATGTCCTGCAGCGCAGCAAAAGGGGCTAGTTCAGCAGCCCAGGTTGTCTTCTTTGCTATCAAGGTGATTTTTTGATGAATGTGTTGCGTTTCTCGCCGCGGTTTTTAGGGCTGTGCGCGGTGCTGGCCTTGCAGGGTTGCGTGCTGCAACCGCCAGCGCAGTTCTATCAGCTCGACCAGGGATCACCCGAGCTTCCGGCCCAGGATAAGGGCATGACGGTATTGCTCGGCCCTGTGCAGCTGGCGGATTACCTGCAGCGCGAAAACCTGATGCAACGCGGGGCGGATGACAGCCTCACCATCAGCGCCCAGGCCCGCTGGGCGGGGAACCTGCAGGAAGATGTCGGTCAACTGCTGCTGCGCCAGTTGGCCGGGCAGCTGGATACCAGTCGCATTGCCCTTTATCCGGATCGCGCGGGTTTCCAGGCCCAGGTGCAGGTGCTGCTGACCATTAGCCGCCTTGATTCAGGCGTTCAGCAGCCTGCCGTGCTGGAGGCGCAGTGGCGCTTGCTGGACGAGACGGGTGTGATGCGCGGCAGTCAGTTGATCCGCTTGCAGGAAGAGCACGTCGGTACGCCGGCGGCGCAGGTGCGTGCGCAAAGCGTGCTGTTGCGCCGCTTGGCCGAGCAGCTGAGCAGCGCCATCACCAGCATGCCGAAGGCTGAGCCCGTGGCTGCGCAAAAGCCGAAACCGGCCCCCGCGAAAAGACCGCCCAGCCCGTCGATCCCGATGATCGAACCGGCCAAGCAAGTGGAAGTGTTTCGCTTCTAAACGACCGTCCGCACTCAGTGCGGACGGTCATGCATGCGCGCCAGTTGACGCTCGAGCAGCGCGGGATACGGTTCGAGCAGGCGCTCCACGCAGTAGGTGCCCTCTGGGCTGGCAATGGCACGAATGCGGGCATGCTGGCGTACCAGGGGGTCATCGCCGACGGCGCGGTCGAGCAGCAGCAGGTTACGGCTGTGCTGGGACAGCGCCAGGGCGTCCTGGGCGGTTTCGCTAAGCAGCAGATCGCCCTGGCTCAGATCGAGCAACTCCTCGCCCAGGGTCAGCCCCAGCTGTAATTGCAGGGTGATGCCGCTGTCCGCCACCTCGATTTGCAACGCGTGCCCAAGCGCGCGCATCAGTTCGCCGCAACAGATCGCGTGGGTCAGGTAGTCCTCGCCACTGTCCTGGCGGTGAAACAGCATCAGGCTGCTGCCGTCGCTCAGGGTGTGCAATTCGCCCTGATAGAGCGCCGCTGCCTGGTTCAGGCAATCGCGATAGCGCTGCAACAGGTCGAGCAGGCGCGCGCGCGGCAGCCGGCGCAACTGTTCTTGTGCGCCCAGCTGAATCGCCAGCACGGCGCTGGGTTGTGGCTGCGCGGTGGTCTGCTCGGGTTCCTCAAGCGGCTCCGGGAGGATGGTCGGGATGTCGGCGGCCAGCTCTTCGCGCAATTCTTCACGCAGCTCGGAGAACGGGTCGTTGTGTTCGGTGTAATCGCGCGCCTTTACCGGTGCATCGATGTCGTTGCCGGATTCATCAAAGCGCTCATCGCGTAGATCGCGCACTTCGAATGCAGGCTCGTCGTCGGCCTCGTCGAAGAGCGCCTCCTCGTCGGTCACCAGGTCGGCGTCGTCAAAGCTGTCTTCCGGTTTGGCCTGCGGTTTTTCCGGAACCAGACGCGCTTGCAGCTGCCGCGCCAGATCGCCGATTTCGTCCTGGCGCCCGGCACCCGGCGCGGGATCGTCGGGGTCGCGCAACCAGACCCGCAATTGCAGCAGAGGGGTCGAAATGTGCCGGCCCAGGCGCATGCTCAGCGACAATGCCAGCGCCAGCAGGATCAGGCTGAGAATGCCCATGCTCTGCAGGCTGATGGTCATCGGTTGCTGGAACTGACGCATGTCCAGGCTGATGCGCAACTGACCGGCAATCACCTCCTGAAAGGTGATGGGCGTCGAGTAGAGCCCGTCGGTCTCGCCGAGCATGCTCTGGCTTGGCCGTGCACCGGCCTCGGCCAGAATGCGGTTGTCCACGCTGTAGATGGCCGCATGGGCGACCAGCGGGTTCTTGACCAGATTGCCGAGCAGCACGTTGAGGCTGAGGATGTCGTTGGACACCAGCAGTTCGGTCGACGACGCGGCCGTCTGGATGATCAGGCTGGTGCCCAGTGCATCGGCCTGCTGCTGCATGGCCTGTTTGAACTGCATGCCGATTACCCAGGCGTAGATCACCAAGGCAAGCGCGACGAGCAACAGGCTGTGACTGGCGATACGCAACGCCAGCGGCACGCGCCGCTGACGCAGTGCCTGAAACAGCAGAAGGAAGAAATTATCGGGCTTAACGGGGGCAGGCCGGTTCACAGAGCTCGGCTCTTGTCGACTGTAATTGCCGCGCAGTATAACGGCCGCCCTGCCCAGGGCAAAGCGGCGTGCGTGCCCGTATGGCGGTGAAAGTGGTTAGAATGTGCGGCTTTTACCCGGCCTGTTAGCGATTGTGCGGGTCTTCCTTCATTTCTCAGCCCTGGAGGGTGCGCCTTGCGCGAAATCGTCCTGATCAATATCACTGGCGAAGACCGGCCCGGTTTGACTGCAGCGGTCACCGGCGTGCTGGCCCAAGGTGGGGTGAATATTCTCGATATCGGCCAGGCGGTGATCCACGACACCCTGTCGTTCGGCATCCTGGTGGAAATCCCCGATACCGAACGAGCGTCCTCGGTATTGAAAGACGTGCTGTTCACCGCCTACAAGCTCGACCAGCAAGTGCGTTTCACGCCAGTCGCCGAAGCCGATTACCAACAGTGGGTCAGCGGGCAGGGCAAGGCGCGACACATCGTTACGCTGTTGACCCGCAAGGTGACCGCCGAGCAGTTGCAGCGCGTCAGCGCGATCACTGCCAAGTACGCGCTGAACATCGACCACATCGATCGCTTGTCAGGGCGTATGCCGCTGGATACGCCGGTGGATCAGGGCAAGGGCTGCATCGAGTTTTCGGTGCGTGGTGAGCCGGCCGATCCGAACGCGTTGCGCGCCGAGTTTCTCAGCGTCGCCCAGGAGCTGAATGTCGATATCGCCTTCCAGCGTGATTCACTGTTTCGGCGCAACCGGCGCCTGGCGGTCTTCGACATGGATTCGACCCTGATCGAAGCGGAAGTGATTGATGAGCTGGCAAAGGCCGCCGGCGTCGGCGAAAAGGTCTCCGAAATCACCGAGCGCGCGATGCGTGGCGAGCTCGACTTTGCCGCGAGTTTCAGAGAGCGTCTGGCGTTGCTCAAAGGCCTTCCGGAAAGCGTGTTGGCCGATATCGGCGCCTCGCTACGCCTGACCGAAGGCGCAGAAACCCTGTTCAGTGAGCTGCGTCGACTGGGTTACAAGACGGCGATTCTGTCCGGCGGCTTCACCTACTTCGCCAAGCAGCTGCAGGCCAAGTTGGGCATCGACTATGTATTCGCCAACGAGCTGCAGATTGTCGATGGCTTGGTCACGGGCGTGGCCGTAGAGCCCATCGTCGATGCCCAGTGCAAAGCCGACCTGCTGCGCCAACTGGCGGAAAAAGAAGGGCTACGGCTGGAACAGACCATCGCCGTCGGCGACGGTGCCAACGACCTGCCGATGCTGGCGATCGCGGGGCTGGGCGTCGCGTTCCGGGCCAAACCGCTGGTTAAACAGTCGGCCAAGCAGGCCATCTCGACCCTGGGGCTGGACGGGATTCTCTATCTGCTCGGGTTTCGCGACCGCGACGGCCTCGAATAGCCGCATCAGCGCTGCGCATGAAAAAGCCGCCCAAGGGCGGCTTTTTCTTGGTCAGGAGGTTACTCGTCACCGGCCGAGAAGTCGTAGTCCATCGACTGACTGGGCCCCTGCAGGTAGTAACCCTGGATGTAGTTGACCCCGGCTTGCCAGAGCGTCGCCAGCACCGTGGCGCTTTCGACGAAAGGCACGATGGTCAGTTTTGCCTGGGCATGCAAACTGGCCAGCAGGGTTTTCAGCGCTTCTTGATTTTCTGGCTTGCTCAGGTCCTGGGAGAAGGAACCATCCACTTTCACAAAGTCGATATTCAGGTGCTTGAGGGTATTGAAGGGGTTGATCGCACAGCCGAACTGGCTGATGCCGACCTTGCAGTGCAGTTCGTTCAGGCCCTGGGTGAGCGCCTTGGCTTGCTTGAGGTAAGCAATCGCATCCGGTTCGTTGAACTGGAATACCAGGGAGTCGGACGGCAGGCGCGCGGCTTTTAGCGCGACGCTGAGCCAGGGTAGCAGCGTCTGATCCTGCAGGCTGGCGCTGGACAGGTGGACGAACAAGCGCGTGCTGTGACCTTTGCTGCGGTGGTCGGCGAGCAACTTGATCGAGTTGAGAATGACCCAGCGATCAATCTTCTCCCCCAGGCCGGCGTCCTTGGCAGCAGTCATGAACTCCTGCGGCGGCACCTCTTCACCCTTGGCGTTGAGCAGGCGCAGCAGGACTTCGTAATGCTCGTGGGTATCGCCGCGCAGGCTGATGATTGGCTGGAACAGCAGGCGGAAGCTGTTGCGTTCCAACGCCTGCTGGACCATGGCAACTACGTTGCCGCGGTTAGCAGCCGCAGCTAGCTCATCAGCCGGGTTGAATACTTTCAGTGCATTGCCGCCGCTGAGTTCGTCGGCGCAGCGGTGCGCGCGATCGACCACTTCCTGGGCCTTGGGCGTCTTCTCGTTGAGGCCGGCAATACCAATCGACAGCGTGGTCTGCACGGTGCGCCCGCTGACGTCGAACAGGTGCCCTTCGACTTTCTTCAGCAGCGCGGCCAGGCTTGGCTCCGACTGCTCGGGCGTGACGCCGGGTTGCAGGACCGCGAATACATCATCGCCAAAGCGTGCCAGCTGTGATTCGCCCGGGAAGTGAGCACGCAGCAGGGTAGTCAGGTCGGTGAGCAGCAGGTCGATACCCGCCAGGCCCACCTCCGCCAGCAAGCCGGAGTACTGATCCAGGCGTATGTACGCCAGGCTGGCTGGCTGCCCGGCATTCACCGCGCGCTCGGCAGCGTTGTCCATCAATTCAAGGAAGTAGGTGCGGTTGAACAGGCCGGTTACCAGATCCTGGCTGCTGATCTCGCGCAGTTTCTCTTCCAGCTCGGCGTTGCCCGCTTCCGCGCGGATAACCACCTGGATGCAGGGTTCGCTGTCGTAGGTGGCGGGCGAAAAATGCATGCGCGCCGGAAAGGTCTGACCGTCGACCTTGACCCCGGTGCACGCCAGCTCGGCGTCGCCTTCGGCACTTTGGTAGTTTTTCAGGAAGTCCTTGAAGTTGGCCTGATCGGCGCTGGCGATCAGGTCGATCATCGGCATGCCTTCGAGCTCATCGGCGTCTTCATACGCGAAGAGTTCGAGATAAGCGCGGTTGGCGTAGATGTGCATGCCGTCGTGCACGTAGGTGATCGCATCGACCGAGCTGTCGAGCAGCAGCTGGCAGCGTTTTTCCGCCTCGCGCAATGCGACTTCGGCAACGCGACGAGCGCGGCGTTCTTCGAGGTTGCTCAGCTCACGCTTGGCCACCAGCACAAGGCGCTCGTCCTCGCCTTGCGGCAATGCGTCCTGGGCGCCCAGGGTGAGGGCTTCGGTAACGCTGTCGGAGTCGTTGTCGGCAAGCAGCTGAATGACCGGAATGTCTTTGGCGAGACGACGAATCGCACTGATCGCTTCATTCGGGTCGAGGTGTTCGCTGGTGGGCGCCGCAATTAGCAGGTCCCAACTCTGTTGCAACGCTTCTGCCAGGTCCTCGCTCGACGTCAGTCGATGCACGCGGGTTGCACGACCCGCATTGCGAAACAGGCTGACAAGCCGCTCCGCCTCATTTTGCGAGTCTTCGAGAATCAGGAGCCGTATAGTTTTTTTTTCGATGGCCATGGCGGGAATCAAGTCTGCGCCGAACGGGCGCGAAAAGGCGACAAAAGGTGACGAGTCGGCAATCTACAGCGACTTCCAGAGCGAGTCAAAGTCTTCCTCCCCGCCTGGGACGCGGCTTTTCGGTGCTGTGACAGGCTTCCCGTGATCCTCGGGCGCCAGCTCAAGGTTGCGGTATTCAAACTGACTGAAGCTGCCTGTGCTGGTTTGCCGGCGACTCAGAAGCGCGCGCCTTTCGGTGCCGTTGAGGTTGATCAGAACCTTGTTGCCTTCCTGAAACGGCATGCGCGGCGTGATCAGCGTGGCCGGCCGGGAAATCGCACTGATGCCAGGCAATAGAAGTGCGCGCAGGTATTGACTGCTCTGGTCCGCCTTGCGCAGCAGTTGCAGCCCGCAGGGTTCGGCATGCGGGGCGATGAGCTCGATGCCCATCTGCGTGCCGCCTCCGCGTACCTGGCGAATCCAGCGAACCACGGCCACGCTCCAGCCTTGCTCCGGTGAATCCTGAATGCCGATGATCTCGCCAGCCTGAAGCTGCGCAGGCACTTCCTTGGGCCAGGACATGCAATAGCCGCCCGGGCTGTGATTGACGATCGGCAATACAAAGGTCGGATAGCTGTCGCCGCTGTCGGCGGGACTGGCACTGGCCGCTGCCTGGGGCGCCTTCGCAGCCTGGTATTCGATGCCCTCGAATGGCAAGCCGTGTTCCCACTCGTTGGTCTTCTGCACGTCGAAGGCATTCGACCAGACGTCTGGCGCGCCGGTATTGGCTTTGAAAGTGGCGGTTCGGCTGTCGCTCGGCTGTTTCAGCACTTCATTGAATGGCCGATGGCTAGCGAGGAAAAAGTGCAGGGCGCTCATGCCGATGCACAGGGTCAACGTGCCTTCGCCGCGGGTGCGCTGGAACGTGCGCTCGGAGATATCGCCCCAGGCTGCGCTGAGGTGCTGCAGGGAATCCTGGCTGAAGCCTTCGGGCACATGCAAGCGCGCCTTGGCAAGCTGGTCTGCGGGCAGTTGCAGGTATTCCTTGATCGCATCCACCAAAGGTTGCGTATCGATACCCAGCGCGTTCGGCAATTCGCTGCGCTGCAGCAGCGAGGTGTAGCGAGGCGGTCCATCGACGGCCTGCGCCACCGCGAAAAGGCTGCTGGGATGGTTGCCCGCTTGCAGTGCGACCAACGCACTCCAGGGTTCGAGTGCTTCCGCCAGTCGGGCAATGCCGGTCTGGCGCATCTGGTTGCAACGGGCGCAGCCGAGCAGCAGCGCCACCAAGTAAGTCTGTTGCGTGCTCAGCCCTTCGGTGTAACGCGCCAGCGGATCGCGGATCACCGACGTGTGAAGCTCGTGCTCTTCAGCGATCTGGTAAAGCTGATGCAACTCCAGCCAGAGACCTTCCGGTACCGGGCAGTACAACTGGCTGGCGCGAATCAGCGGTCCGCACAGGCTATGGGTCGCGCGCTGCAAGGCAATTGCCAGGAGTGGCTGGCGTTCGCGGGTCTGCTGCGCCGCGACGCGGGCGATGATGAGCTTGTAACCGACCGCCAGGTGGTTTTGCAGGGCCTGGCACAGGTTGGCAACCTTGCGTGGACGTTCGTCCAGAACGATCGACTGGTTGAGGAAATGGCGCTCCAGTTGCTTGCACACGAAGTGCACCTCGGGGCGCAGCAGCTCCAGCATCTGCAGTCGACTTTCGGTGGGAAGCAGCAGTTGATTGAGTTCGATAAGCGCTTGGTACAGCTGGCGAGCGGTCTCGCCCAGGTTTGCTTTTGGCAGGGCGTCCAGCCAGCGCTTCAGATCACGCGGGCTGGCATCACAGAAAGACAGGCTCTGCTTGTTAGGCGTAGGGACGCGGAGCTGCAGGTAGTGCCTCTGTTTTTCCATCTAGCCGGGTTGCTCCGAACGCTGGTCGATATCGTTGCCCATCGATGCTGAAACTCTAGCAGCATCTCCTCGGGTCCGTCCGAGCGCTGCTGCTGTGACGGTCAAGGATGCGAAACGCCTGCCATGTGGACTGGCACATTGCCCAAGGGTTCAAGGCGCTGTGCCATCATGGGTGTCGTCGCGGCTCGGGCGTGCCCGGCCAACCTGTTGTGGCTATCAGGCGTTCAGGCTTTTGCCCAGCAGTTGGCCCATCTGGACCACGCTGCAGGGACCCAGCTCTTCGGCCCATTGCACCTGCTGCGGACCAAATAACACGATTGCGGTCGAGCCCAGCTTGAAACGCCCCAGCTCCGCGCCCTTTTCCAGCACGATCGGGGCGCGGGCGGCCTCGTCGTAGCGGACGCTTTTCAAGGCACGCTTGGGTGGTGTGATCAGCCCGGCCCAGACCGTCTCGATCGAGGCGACGATCATCGCGCCCACCAGCACCACGGCCATCGGCCCGCGTTCGGTATCGAACAGGCACACGACGCGCTCGTTGCGGGCGAACAGCTCGGGCACGTTTTCTGCGGTGGTCTGATTGACCGAGAACAGGCGGCCCGGCACGTAGATCATCTCCTTCAGCGTACCGGTTAGCGGCATGTGCACGCGGTGATAATCCTTGGGCGACAGGTACACGGTCGCGAATGCGCCGCCCATGAATGGCGCCGCGCGGAGGGTGTCGCCTCCGAGCAGTTCGGCCGCACTGAAGCTGTGGCCCTTGGCTTGAAAGATGCGACCGTGCTCGATAGTACCGAGCTGGCTGATCGCGCCATCGGCCGGGCAGAGCACCGCGCCGGGGCTCTGATCCAGCGGCCGGGCGCCTTCCTTCAGGGCGCGGGTGAAGAATGCGTTGAAGTTCTCGAACGCGTTCAGGTTCTCGACCTGCGCTTCGCTCATGTCGACCTGATACTGCTTGGCGAACCAGCCGATCAGGCGGTCCTTGAACCAGGCGGCGCGGCAATCGGCGGCGAAACCGATCAGGCGCGAGAGCAGATGATGCGGAAGCAGATATTGGCTGAAAATGAACAAGCGCTGTTTCATCGGAAATCCTTAAAACCTGAAGGCATGCAGGGTGGGTCGGACGCTTAGCGTTCGACGGGGGTATCGGGATGGTTGCCCCACTCGGCCCACGAACCGGCATAGGCTTTGACGCGCGGGTAGCCGAGCGCTTTCGCCACCAGGTAGGTAAAGCCGGAGCGGTGGTGGGTCTGGCAATGGGTGATGATTTCTTTGTCCGGCGTGATGCCAAGTTCGTTCAGCACGCTGGCGATGTCCTGGCGGATGCGCAAGGCCCGGGCAGGATCCATGCCTGCGGTCCACTCGAAATTGACCGCCCCCGGGATATGCCCGGCCTTGGCGGCCAGCGCCTTTTCGCCACGGTATTCGGCGGGTGTGCGGGCATCCCAGATGGACAGATCGGCGGCGCCCAGGCGGCTCTGCAGGTAGTCGCGGCTCGCGGTGGGCGCATCGTCCAGGGTCAGTTCGAGGGTGCCCTGATGGGCAGGCGGCTGCTCGGTACTCAGCTCACGGTCCTCCGCCAGCCAGGCGTGCAGTCCGCCATTGAGGTAGTGGTAGCGGTGGTGGCCGATTACATCAAGCAGCCAGATGAACCGCCCGGCCCAGCCGCCGCCCTCGTCGTCATACAGCACATAGACCGCATCCGGCTTGTGCCCGAGTTCGGCAAACAGCTGTTCCAGCTGGTTTTGCGTGGGCAGCAGGCCCGGTACTGGCGGCTGGCCAAGCTGAGTGCGCTTGGGGTCGACGAAATATGCGCCGGGAATGTGCCCGGCGGCATAGCGCGCGCTGCTGGTCAGATCGACCAGGATCAGTTCGTCGGCCTCTAGACGACTGGCTAGATCGGCCGGTTCGATGACCATCGGCAATGCAGCGAAAGCACTCATGCGGGGGCTCTTGAATAGGGAAGACGCAGCGGATTGTAGCGGAAAGGTCAGCGACCGCGACCGGCAAAGCTGACGAGGGCGCGCTCAATACATTGCGCGGTTTTACCGAAGGCCTGCAGGCTGGGCTCACTGATTGGTGTACCCCCCTGGTCGGCGAAGATCAGCAGGACCACGCGGCCGTTGCTGGCCAGCGAGCGGATCAGCAGATGTTCGCTGGGGAACAAGGCTTTCAGCGAGCCAGGCAGCAGTGCGGAGAATTGCGCCATATTGGCCGGACTCAGGCGCAGCTGCGCCGGCTCCTTGAGCAGGTGCCGCAGCACCTGGCTCTGCTGCGGGTCGAGGCTCAAGGCGTTCGCCGACTTGTCGAGCCCCGCCTGTTGCTGGACCAGCAGCCGGCTGTGGGTGCGGTCCGCGATTAGCACCAGTACCCGCTGCATGCCACAGGCCTGCAGCGCATCGCGGGCACACGCGGTGAGTTGGAGCACATTGCTGAACGCGCTGGGTTGCGCCAGCAGCGAGGTGCATTGCTGCTTCCATGTGCTTATCTGCGGAGGCTTCGACTCCTGCTTCGCGCGCAGATGGCGAGTATCCCAAGGCCATAGCAGCGCTTCAGCAGGGTGCCAGAGATCGCGGTGCGGTTGTTGGCGAGCATGCTGCGCGGCGTTCTGGTGCACCTGCTGCTGTACCTCGTCCAGCGACAACTGCAGGTAAAGCCCGGCGAGGCGTTGCCAGCGCAAGCTGTGCGCATCGTTCCAGGCGAAATGCGAACTGAGCGCCAGGCCGTTGGCCAGCAGGATGCAATTGGCAGGCTGGGTCAGCCAGCGTCGCAGCGTCGGATCTGCGTCGAGCAGTTGTTGCTGGTGCAGCGGGTGCTGGTTGTCACGGGCGATGTGCAGCGCCTTGACCAATAAACGTCGATCGTTCACCAGCAGCCGGTAGCCAAGAATGATCCATTCGGGCATGCGCCACTGCTCCGCCAGCTTTAGGCAGAGTTGTAGGAGCGGAACGCCAAGCAGTTCGCGTTCGATTTTGGCGGCGGGCTCTCCGGCAACCAGCACCCGCTGCTCCCAGGTATCGAACAGCTGCGGGTAGGTGCCGAGCAAGGTCCAGATGGGGGCGAGGAACAGCAGGCTGCCCCAGTGGATTTCCTGCCAAAGTCGCGCCAGGCGTCCGGCGAACAGGCCGTTGGCTTGTTGCGCCGCGTGGTGGCTGATCAGCTGCAGCTGGCGCAGGCCCAATGGGATTTGCTCGACAGTCTGCGTGGGTTGGTCCTTGAGCATGTCTGCGGTGCGTTGCAGGCCCAGTCGACTCAGGGCGCTTTCCAGGCTTTGCGCAGGCTCGCCGGAGCCCTTGCTTGGGCGATTGGCTTCAAGCATCACGCGCAGGGCGATGGCAGGGCTGTGGTGCATCAGCTCAGCAATATCGCGCAGCGACTTGCGGCTGTCGGCCAGTGCCTGCAGCACGCTCAGATGGCTTTCTGCGGGCACGGGCAGGCGCGGCTCTTCCAGCTGTTTCAGCCAGGCCACTAGGGTGCGCGGTAGCGGTGTAGGTGTGGGCATGCGGGTTGAGCCAAGCTGGCTTTTAGCCTTAACTGGCTATAGTCTCGCGCATAACTTCCGATAAATAGAAGGGTTGTTTTGCGTAACCCTTTTTTCCTCAGCTTTGGCACGTTTTCCTTATGGCAAAAATAATCGGCATTATCGTTGTGCTCGCCAGTGTGCTGGGCGGTTTCATGCTTTCCGGTGGCCAGTTCATGGCGTTGGTCCACCCCTTCGAAGTTCTGATCATCGGCGGTGCGGCGCTGGGGGCTTTCCTTCAGGCCAACCCTGGCAGCATGTTCATGCATGTCTTCAAGAAGTCGTTGAGCATGTTCAGTTCGCGCTTTACCCACGCGTATTACCTGGACGTGCTGAAGTTGATCTACGAGATTCTCAACAAGAGTCGCCGCGAGGGCATGATGGCCATCGAGGCCGATGTCGAAGACCCGGCTGCCAGCCCGATTTTTAGCAAGTACCCGGCAATTCTCAAAGACGAACGCATGACCGCCTTCATCTGCGATTACCTGCGCATCATGTCATCCGGCAACATGGCGCCCCATGAGCTGGAAGCGCTGTTCGACATGGAAATTACCAGCCTGAAGGAAGATCTCGATCACCCCGCCCACGCGGTCGCCAAGGTTGCCGACGGCATGCCGGCCATGGGTATCGTCGCCGCCGTACTGGGCATCGTGATCACCATGTCGATTCTGGCCGAGGCGGACAACGCGGAAATCGGCCAGAAAGTCGGTACGGCGCTGGTGGGTACCTTTCTCGGTATCCTGGCGTCCTACGGCTTCTTCGGCCCCTTGGCCGGCGCGCTCGAGCACGATGCCAAGGAAGAACTGAATGTTTACGAAGCCATCAAGGCCGGTCTGGTTGCCTCGGCGTCCGGCATGCCGCCCTCGCTGGCTGTGGAGTTTTCCCGCAAGGTGCTTTATCCGGCGCACCGCCCAAGCTTTACCGAGCTTGAGCAGGCGATGCGCGGGGGCTGACGGCTGACTCATGGAAAACAATCAGCCCATCATCGTCAAACGCGTCAAGAAGGTTGCCGGCGGCCACCACGGCGGCGCGTGGAAAATTGCCTTCGCCGACTTCGCGACGGCGATGATGGCCTTCTTTCTGGTGATGTGGCTGATGTCGGTGGCCACGCCGGAGCAGAAGAAGCTGATTTCCGGCTACTTTAAAGACCCCATCGGCTTTTCCGAAAGCGCCAGCCCCTACGTCATCGACCTGGGCGGCTCGCCAACTCCTGCGCCTGACCGCACGTTGAATCCTGAACCGCAAGACCAGCAGGAGCAGAGCCAGCAGGACAGCGAACAGGCCGAGGTCGATCTTGAACAGGCCGAAACCCTGGCAGAAGAAATGGAGCGCGAGCGGCTGGAGCTGCTGCTGCAGGAGTTGCAGAACAAGGTCGAGGAAAACCCGCAGCTGCAGCGCTTCAAGGATCAGATCCTGTTTGAAATCACCCAGGACGGCTTGCGTATCCAGATTACCGATGCGGAAAACCGGCCGATGTTCGACCTTGGCAGCGCGCGCCTGCAGCCCTATTTCGAAGACATCCTGCTGGCCATGGCGGACACCATCAAGGCGGTGCCAAACAAGATCAGCGTCAGCGGCCATACCGATGCCAAGCCTTTTGTTGGTCGCGGCGATTTTGGCAACTGGGAGCTGTCGGCCGATCGAGCCAACTCGGCGCGACGTGCGCTGATCGCCGGCGGCTACGACGAAGATCAGGTCGCGCGGGTGGTGGGCTATGCCTCGTCGGCATTGTTCGACCGGGACGATCCGCTGAACCCAACCAACCGGCGTATCGATATCGTGGTGCTGACGAAGAAGGCTCAACGCTCCATCGAGGGCGAGCAGGAGACGGGCGAGGATCCGCGTGAGACCGATGTCGACTCGGCCCCCGCCGATCAACCGCCGGGTGATGGCGCGGGCGGCGCGGCAACCGGCTCTGCTCCGGCCGCGGATGCGCCAGCGCAGGCTGATGAGCTGCGCGAGCGGCTGAATATCTTCGAAGACGGCGTATTGCAGCTCGATCAGCCGAGCGAGTGATGGCCGGACAAAACTATTCTGCTGAAACGACAAGGCCGCGATTATCGCGGCCTTGTCGTTTCAGCGGGGTGCGGCGTCAGTACTCGGTTTCCGGCAGGCTGGCCAGGATGTGCCGATAGCTGGCCATGCGTTGCGCGTGAACGCGCCCGTCGGCCAGTGCCTGCAGGAGTGCGCAACCAGGCTCGCGATCGTGTTTGCAGTCGCGGAAGCGACAGCGCCCGAGCAGCTCGTTGAACTCGATGAAGCCCGCCTCGACATCGTCACGGCTGACATGAACCAGGCCGAATTCGCGAATTCCCGGTGAGTCGATCAGCTCGCCGCCGCCGGGGAAGTGGAACAGCCGCGCCGTGGTGGTGGTGTGGGTGCCCTTGCCGGTCAGCTCTGAAAGCGGCCCGACCCGGGTGTCGACTTCTGGCAGCAGGCTGTTGACCAGCGACGACTTGCCGACACCGGACTGGCCGACAAACACGCTGACGTGTCCGTCCAACTGCTGTTGCAACTGTTCCATGCCGTCACCCTGGTGGGCGGAAACCTCAAGCAGCGGGTAACCCAGCTCGCGATAGACGCCCAGCATGGCGTTCAGCGCCACGGCATTCTGTTCGTCGATCAGGTCGGCCTTGTTCAGCAGCAGCAGGGGGCGGATGCCCGCATGCTCGGCGGCAACCAGGTAGCGGTCGATCAGATTGGCGTGGGGTTCGGGCAGCGGGGCGAACACGATGACGATCAGGTCGACGTTGGCCGCCACGGGTTTCAACTGACCGCGGGTATCCGGCCGGCAGAGCTCGGTGGAGCGTGGCAACTGCGCGACTATCACGCCGATACCCTGGTTGCCGGCGCGCCATACCACTTGATCGCCAGTAACCATGGCCGGCAGGTTGGCCCGTAAGTGGCAGCGGAACACCTGGCCCGCCAGCTCGCCATCCAGCGCTTCGACTTCGACCTGGACGCCGAAGTGGGCGATCACCAGGCCCAGCTGTTCGGGCCCCAGGTCACCACCTTCCAGGGTTTGCACGGCCTGGGATTCGCGCTTGGCGGCACGGGCGGCGCGCTCGCCCTGGATTTTTTCGATGCGCCAGTTTTGCCGGCGATTGAGTTGGCGTTTGGCCATGAAGGTTCCGAGAGTTGAATTGCGATGAAAACGGCCGCGAGTCTAGCACGCATGTCGCGGCGCCCAATGCGGGAGCGACGGGTGCGAAGCGGTTAGACTGCCGTTCTCCGGAGGGTGCAGAGAATGTACATGGGCGAAAAGATCCGCGGCATACGTCGATTGGCCAACCAGCGCCCGGCGCTACTGGCGTTGCTGGCGCAGTTGGCAGCGATTGCGCTGATTGCGGCGGCGGTCTATCTGCTCACGCAACTATCGCCGTGGCGTCCGAGCGCATTGGCCGCCGGCCTGGTGCAGGGCTTGCTGGCCGCGAGCTTCGGCCACTGGCTGGGTTTGCCACGATGGTGGTGGTGGCTGAATCTGGGCTTCGTACCGGGGCTGCTGCTGTTCAGCGGCGCGCAGTTGCCGTCCTGGGTGTTTCTGCTCGGGTTTGCCGTGCTGCTGGTGCTCAACTGGAACAGTCTTGGGGAGCGGGTGCCGCTCTATCTGACCGGGTCGCGCAGCCGGCGGCAGCTGGCCGCGCTGCTCGCCCGACAGCCGCATGGGTTTAGTTTCGTTGATCTGGGATGTGGCCCGGCCGGCACATTGCGCGGGCTGGCGCGACAGTTTCCGGCGGCGCGTTTCGTGGGCGTGGAAACCGCGCCCCTGCCATTCGCCCTGGCCTGGTTGCGCTGTCGGAGGCAGCCCAACTGCGAAATTCGTTATCAAAGCCTCTGGCGCTGCGATCTGGCTGCGTTCGATGTGGCGTACTGCTTCCTGTCGCCCGCGCCCATGGCCGCGCTGTGGGCCAAGGCCTGCGCGGAGATGCCCGCTGGCGCGACGCTGATCAGCAACACCTTCGAAGTGCCGGACGTGCCGGCGGACGAACAGGTCGAGCTCGACGACTGGCGCCAGTCGCGCCTGCTGATCTGGCGCCTGCCAGGCTGATTTATTCGCTAAACTTGCCGCTCACGCCGAGGAGCACGCGCACCATGCAGAACCCATTGAATCTGATCTGGATCGACCTGGAAATGACCGGGCTGGAGCCGGAAACGGACGTCATCATCGAGATGGCCACCATCGTGACCGATAGCGAGCTGAATATCCTCGCCGAGGGGCCGGTGATCGCCGTGCACCAGAGCGATGAGCTGCTTGCCGGCATGGATGAATGGAACACCCGCACCCACGGCCAGAGCGGCCTGACTCAGCGGGTACGCGAGAGCACGATCAGCCAGGCCGAAGCCGAGGCGCAGACCATCGCCTTTCTCGAGCAGTGGGTACCGAAGGGCAAGTCACCGATCTGCGGTAACAGTATCGGCCAGGATCGGCGTTTTCTGTACCGCTACATGCCTACCTTGGAAGCCTATTTCCACTACCGCTACCTGGACGTCTCCACCCTGAAAATTCTTGCCGAGCGCTGGGCGCCGCAGGTCAAGGACGGCTTCGTCAAACAGGGCAGCCACCAGGCGCTGGACGATATCCGCGAGTCCATTGCCGAACTCAAGTACTACCGCCAGCACCTGCTTAAGGTCTGAGGTTCGCTAAAAAAATCGTAACCTATCGTTATGGGTTGGCCCTAGGGGCTCGTAGGGTGGACATGCCGAAGGCTTGTCCACCATCTGCACGTCAGCGATGGAAAAGGCTTCGCTATGTCCACCTTACAACAGCGCACGTAGTTTGGCTGCGGACTAACCAGGTTTGCGGCTCTGGTGTTGCGCCAGTGCCCACGCCACATGCTCGCGCACCAGTTCCGACGGATGCTCGCGGCGCGACTCCAGCGCTTCGAGTACGGGGATGCTCGAAGGGGCGTTGCCCAGGCCGACCGCCAAGTTGCGCAGCCAGCGTTCATAGCCGGCGCGGCGCAACGGCGAACCTTCGGTGCGACTCAGAAACTCCTCTTCGTTCCAGCGAAACAGCTGCGCCAGCTCGGCATTGTCGAGTTGGTGGCGCGGCTGGAAGTCGTTTTGCTCGGTCGGGCGGGCGAAACGGTTCCAGGGGCAGACCATCTGGCAGTCATCGCAACCGAACACGCGGTTGCCGATTGGGGCGCGCAGCTCTTCGGGAATCGCGCCCTTGAGCTCGATGGTCAGGTAGGAAATGCAGCGCCGTGCGTCCAGCACATAGGGGCCGACGAAGGCCGCGGTTGGGCAGATGTCCATGCAGGCCGTGCAGCGCCCGCAATGCTCGCTCGCGTGCGGGTCGTCCACCGGCAGCGGCAGGTCGACAAACAGCTCGCCGAGAAAGAAATAACTGCCGGCCTTGCGGTTGAGCACCAAGGTGTTCTTGCCGATCCAGCCCAGGCCCGCCTGTTCGGCGATGGCCTTTTCCAGCACCGGTGCGCTGTCGACGAAGGCGCGGTAGCCGAACGGACCGATCTGCTGCTGGATGCGCTCGGCGAGCTGCTGCAGGCGCTTGCGGATCAGCTTGTGGTAGTCGCGGCCTAAGGCGTAGCGCGATACGTAGGCCTTTTCCGGCTCGCCCAGGCGCCTGGCCATCTGGGTATCGCCAGGCAGGTAGTCCATGCGTAGCGAGACCACCCGCAGCGTACCGGGCACCAACTGTTCAGGGTGCGAGCGTTTGCTGCCATGGGCGGCCATGTAGTCCATCTCGCCCTGATAGCCGGCTTCCAGCCAGCGTTGCAGGTGCGCTTCATGCTCGCCCAGCTCCAGCCCGGTGATGCCGACCTGCTGAAAGCCCAGCTCGCGACCCCATTCCTTGATCGATTGGGCGAGGGCAGTGAGGTCAAGGGAGTCGGTGCGCATACAGGGCAGGTAACCGGAGCAGAGGTGGGTATAATTCTGCCAGACATCGGAGCCCGCGCATGCCTCATTCACCCGCCAATCTTCCCCTCGCGCTATACAGCGCTGCCCAGGTTCGCGAGCTCGATGCACGGCTGATCGCCGCCGGCACTCCGGGTTTCGAACTGATGAATCGCGCGGCCCATGCGCTCTGGCGAGCGTTGCGGCGGCGCTGGCCGGATGCCGGTGCGCTCACCGTGCTGGCCGGGCGTGGCAACAACGGTGGCGATGGTTACCTGCTGGCAGCGCTGGCGCAGCGCGCCGGTTGGCGGGTGCAGGTACTGGCAGCGGCTGACCCGCAGCAGCTGCAGGGCGATGCAGCCCTGGCGCGAAATGCGGCTCAAGAGGCCGGGATAAAGCTGCAGCGCTGGAACGAGACCGCCACGCTCGATGGTGTAGTGGTCGATGCGCTGCTGGGTACCGGCCTGACCGGCGCAGTACGTGAGCCGTATGCCGCCGCGATTGAGGCGATCAACGCCAGCGGCTTGCCGGTGATGGCGGTGGATATTCCTTCAGGGCTGTCCGCTGACACCGGTCAGGTGCTGGGCACAGCGGTGCGCGCGCGACTGACCGTGACGCTGATCGGTCTGAAGTTAGGCCTGTTCACAGGCGTCGCGGCGGACTGGGTGGGCGAGCTGGTGTTCGACGATCTGCAGGCCGATGCCGAACTCGTTGCCGCGCAAGGTTTCAGCGCGTTACGCCTGGCCGGGGCGAACATTCGCCCGTTGTCGCCACGGCCGCGCAACGTGCACAAGGGCCAATTGGGTCATGTGCTGGTGGTGGGTGGCGACCGCAGTTTTGCTGGTGCGGCGTTGCTTTCGGCGCAAAGTGCCTTGCGCGCAGGCGCCGGCCTGGTGTCGCTGGCCACCCGTGCAGAGCATCTGCCGGCTGCGCAGGCGCGTGTGCCTGAGGTGATGGGCGCCGCCGTGGCGTCGGCCAATCAATTGCTTGCGCTCGGCGCGAACGCTGATGTGTGGGTGGTGGGGCCGGGGTTGGCTCAAGCGGCATGGGGCCGCAGCCTGCTTTCGGCGGCAGCTGTCAGCGTTGCGCCGCAGGTCTGGGATGCTGATGCGCTGAATCTGTTGGCCGAAGGCGTGGTCAAGATGCCGGCTGGTGGCGTGATCACGCCGCATCCGGGCGAGGCCGCGCGGCTGTTGGGGATCGCCACAGCGGAAGTGCAGGCCGACCGCCCCGCTGCGGCGCTCGCGCTGGCCAGGCGCTACCAGACGATTTGTGTGTTAAAAGGCGCAGGCACGCTGGTTGCCGATGCGTCCGGCCGATTGATGCTGTGTGATCATGGGCACCCGGCCATGGCGGGTGCGGGGCTTGGCGATGTGTTGGCCGGGTTGATTGGCGCGTTACTCGGACAGGGGTTGCCGGCTTTCGATGCGGCCAGTCTCGGCGTATGGCTGCATGCCCGGGCGGGGGAGCGCCTGGCCGAGCAGGGGTGTGGGTTGGCTGCAGGCGATCTGTGTGCAGCCATTCGTCAGTTGTTGCAGGAGCAATCGGCTTGTCTGAATTAGAGCTGTACGCCGCCGACGAGGACGCGATGGTCGCGCTGGGTGCGCGCCTCGCTGAAGTCACCGCCGGGGTAGGCGTGATTTATCTGCAGGGTGACCTGGGGGCCGGCAAGACCACCCTGTCGCGGGGCATCATCCGTGGCCTGGGCCATGTGGGTGCAGTCAAGAGCCCGACCTTTACCCTGGTCGAGCCTTACGAACTCGGTGAGGTTCGCGCGTTCCACTTTGACCTTTACCGGCTGCTGGACCCTGAGGAGCTGGAGTTTCTTGGTATCCGCGATTACTTCGCGGGCGATGCGCTATGCCTGGTCGAGTGGCCCGAGCGAGGTGTTGGCATTTTGCCAAAGGCAGACCTGACCATTACCATTGCAGCCAAAGCGGCCGGCCGCAGCCTGCGTCTGCAGGCGCAAGGCCCGCGCGGCGAAGCCTGGTGTGCTGCATTGGCCATCGGGGCATGATTCTAATAAAGAGGTTGGCTATGCGCATAAGCGCAGTTTTCATCGTGGTTGCAGTCATGTTGGCGACGTTCGCCGCAGAAGTGCTGGCTGCATCGGATGTGCGTAGCGTGCGTTTGTGGCGAGCCCCGGATAACACGCGCCTGGTGTTCGATCTGTCCGGGCCGGTCAAGCACAGCGTGTTCACCCTGTCCGCACCGAACCGCATCGTCATCGACGTCGGTGGCGCCAAGCTCGCTACCCAGCTCGATAAACTGGCCCTGAGCAACACCCCGATTACCGGCATGCGCTCGGCGCAACGCACCCCTGAGGATTTGCGGGTGGTGATTGACCTGTCGGCTGCGGTAACGCCGAAAAGCTTTACCCTGGCGCCCAACCAGCAATATGGCCATCGCCTGGTGGTCGACCTGTTCGACAGCCCGGCGGATGCCGCGCCCGACCTGCCTGGCGCCACCATCGCGAGTGCGCCGCAGGTTCCGGTCACGCCTACTCAGGCGCCTCCCAAGCTGACGCCCGTACCCAATGGCAAGCGCGATGTCGTGATCGCCATCGACGCCGGCCACGGCGGCGAAGATCCCGGCGCCCTGTCGCCAGTAAAGGGGCAGTTCGAAAAACACGTAACGCTGGCCATCGCCAAGGAATTGCAGCGTCAGATCAATGCCGAAAAGGGCTTTCGCGGCGAGTTGGTGCGCACGGGCGACTACTTCATTCCGCTGCGCAAGCGCACCGAGATCGCCCGCAAGAAAGGCGCTGATCTGTTCGTTTCCATCCATGCCGATGCGGCGCCGAGGGCTGCCGCTTTCGGTGCGTCGGTGTATGCGCTGTCGGACCGTGGCGCGACCTCCGAGACCGCGCGCTGGTTGGCAGACTCGGAAAACCAGTCGGACCTGATCGGTGGCGCTGGCAACGTCAGCCTGGATGACAAGGACAGAATGCTCGCCGGCGTATTGCTCGACCTATCGATGACCGCGTCGCTGTCGTCGAGCCTGAACGTTGGCAACAAGGTGCTGAGCAACATGGGACGCATCACTCCGTTGCACAAGCGGCGGGTGGAGCAGGCCGGGTTCATGGTGCTGAAATCGCCGGATATCCCTTCGATTCTGGTGGAGACCGGTTTCATTTCTAACCCCAACGAAGCCCGCAAGCTCGCCAGCAAGGCCCATCAGCAGGCCCTTGCGCGCTCCATCGTTACTGGCGTGCGCCAGTTCTTCCATGAAAATCCACCGCCCGGCAGCCATGTGGCGTGGATGCGCGACAACGGCAAGATTACCCTCGGCCCGCGCGAGCACGTGGTCAATCCCGGCGAAAGCCTGGCGCTGATCGCCCAGCGCTACCAGGTCAGCCTCGGCGTGCTGCGTAGTGCCAACTCGCTGCGCTCCGATGTGATCAAGGTCGGCCAGAAACTGCAGATTCCAGCCACTGCACTGGCATCCCAACCATGAGTGAGCAGGTGCGCATCCAGCTGCTGAGTCCGCGGCTGGCCAACCAGATTGCTGCCGGCGAAGTGGTCGAGCGGCCCGCTTCGGTGATCAAGGAACTGCTGGAAAACAGCCTGGACTCCGGCGCCAAACGCATTGAGGTGGATGTCGAACAAGGCGGCGTCAAGCTGTTGCGGGTGCGCGACGACGGTACGGGCATCGCGGCCGATGACTTGCCGCTGGCGCTGGCGCGACATGCCACCAGCAAGATCCGCGAGCTGGAAGACCTCGAACAGGTCATGAGCCTGGGCTTTCGTGGCGAGGCGCTGGCGTCGATCAGCTCGGTTGCCCGGCTGACGCTGACATCGCGCACTGCCGATGCCGAACAGGCCTGGCAGGTGGAAACCGAAGGCCGCGACATGCAACCGCGGGTGCAACCCGCTGCCCATCCGGTCGGTACGTCGGTGGAAGTGCGCGACTTGTTCTTCAATACCCCGGCTCGGCGCAAATTCCTCAAGGCGGAAAAGACCGAATTCGATCATCTGCAGGAGGTGATCAAGCGCCTGGCGCTCGCGCGTTTCGATGTCGGTTTCCATTTGCGTCACAACGGCAAAACCGTGTTGGCGCTGCATGAGGCGGGCGACGATGTCAGCCGGGCGCGGCGGGTGGCGTCGGTCTGCGGGCCGGCCTTCCTCGAGCAAGCGCTGCCTATCGAGATCGAGCGTAACGGCCTGCATCTATGGGGTTGGGTCGGGTTGCCGACGTTCTCGCGTAGCCAGGCCGACCTGCAGTATTTCTACGTCAACGGTCGCATGGTGCGCGACAAGCTGGTTGCCCATGCCGTGCGCCAGGCTTACCGCGATGTGCTGTTCAACGGCCGCCATCCAACATTTGTGCTGTTTCTGGAAATCGATCCCTCGGTGGTCGATGTGAATGTGCACCCGACCAAGCACGAGGTGCGTTTTCGCGACGGCCGCATGGTTCACGACTTTCTCTACGGCACTCTGCACCGCGCGCTGGGAGAAGTGCGCCCCGAGGATCAATTGGCCGCGCCGGCTACCGTTGGCGGCATGCTGGCGCCGACGGGGCAGGCCGCGGGCGAGTTTGGCCCTCAGGGTGAAATCGGCTTGGCAACCAGCTTGCTTGAGCCTCAGCCGGCCGAGTCGATCTGGCGGTCGCCAGGCGCGGGCTACCAGGGTCAGCGCCCGGAAGCCGCTCTGCCGGCAGCCGAGGCGCAAGGCGCTTATCGGCAGTTCTTCGCGCCTATGGCCGGCAGGCCAGCCAGTCTGCCGGACGCGCAGGGCGATGTGCCGCCGCTGGGGTATGCCATCGCGCAGCTGAAAGGTATCTATATCCTCGCCGAGAACGTGCAGGGTTTGGTCGTGGTGGACATGCACGCCGCCCATGAGCGCATTACCTATGAGCGTTTGAAGGTCGCCATGGCCAGCGAGGGTTTGCGCGGTCAGCCGTTGCTGGTGCCCGAGTCGATTGCGGTCAGCCAGCGCGAGGCGGATTGCGCCGAAGAGCATGGACAGTGGTTCCAACGCCTCGGCTTCGAGCTGCAGCGGCTCGGCCCGGAAAGCCTGGCGATCCGTCAGATTCCTGCACTGCTCAAACAGGCCGAGGCCACGCGACTGGCACAGGACGTGTTGGCCGATCTGCTGGAATACGGCACCACCGACCGCATCCAGGCTCATCTCAACGAATTGCTTGGCACCATGGCCTGTCACGGCGCGGTGCGTGCCAACCGGCGGTTGACCCTGCCGGAAATGAACGCGTTGCTGCGCGACATGGAGCACACGGAGCGCAGTGGTCAGTGCAACCATGGGCGTCCGACCTGGACGCAATTGGGCATGGGCGATCTCGACAAGCTGTTCCTGCGTGGGCGCTAGCCTTCATTCACAGCGCGTGGGCCGCTGCTCGGCCGCGCCATCGGCTCGTCGGAAGCCTTGAGCATGTCGCTACGCCTACCGCCCGCGATATTCCTGATGGGGCCGACCGCCGCCGGCAAGACCGACCTGGCGCTCGAGTTGGCGCGCGCGCTGCCATGCGAACTGATCAGCGTCGACTCGGCGTTGATCTATCGCGGCATGGACATCGGCACGGCTAAGCCGGAGAAGTCCGTTCTCGCCGAATTCCCCCATCGTTTGATCGATATCCGCGATCCGGCCGAAAGTTATTCGGCTGCGGAGTTTCGCCAGGACGCCTTGGCCGCCATGGCCGAGATCACCGCGCGGGGGCGGATACCGCTGCTGGTAGGCGGCACCATGCTGTATTACAAGGCATTGCTAGAGGGGCTGGCCGACATGCCGGGCGCGGACCCGAGCGTTCGGGCCGAGCTGGAAGCGCGTGCTCAGGTCGAAGGATGGGATGCCCTGCACCGTGAGCTGGCTGCTGTAGACCCTGAGTCTGCTGCGCGTATTCACCCCAACGATCCACAGCGACTTACCCGTGCGCTCGAGGTTTACAGGGTCAGCGGGATGACGATGACCGCACACCGTCAGCGCCAGTCCGCGCAAAATCATGCGGGTGGCGCGCCTGGCAGTGGGCAATTCCCCTATACTGTCGCGCAGTTTGCGATAGCCCCGGCCGAGCGTCAGCTGTTGCACGAGCGTATTGCACGTCGATTTGAACTGATGGTGGAACAGGGGTTTGTTAGCGAGGTCGAACGCCTGCGTCAACGAAGTGACTTGCATCCAGGCTTACCGTCTATACGAGCTGTTGGTTATCGCCAGGCATGGGAATACCTGGACGGAAATCTCAGCGAAGCGCAGATGCGCGAGCGCGGCATCATCGCCACACGTCAATTGGCCAAGCGCCAGTTCACCTGGCTGCGCAGTTGGACCGATATCGAGTGGTTGGACAGCCTGGCGTGCGACAATCTGCCGCGCGCCTTGAAATACCTGGCAGCGGTCTCCATATTGACCTGAGACCTTGCCGTTAGCCGTCTATCCTTGGGGATATTCGGCCTGAAGCCATTCTTGGTTTACCGAAATTATTGATTATTGACCCCTAAAAGGAGTGCGGCACATGTCAAAAGGGCATTCGCTACAAGACCCTTACCTCAATACCCTGCGTAAGGAACGCGTCCCGGTTTCCATCTATCTGGTCAACGGCATCAAGCTGCAGGGTCAGATCGAGTCTTTCGACCAGTTCGTGATTTTGCTGAAAAATACTGTCAGCCAGATGGTCTACAAACACGCCATTTCGACTGTTGTACCTAGCCGCCCAGTGCGTCTGCCTAGTGCCACCGAAGGCGAGCAGGCTGAAGCTGAACCCGGTAACGCCTGATTAGGAGGCTGTATTGTTCTTCGAGCGCCATCAAGGGGGTGAACGGGCCATCCTGGTTCATCTGGACGGTCAGGACTCCGAGTCGCGCGAAGATCCGCAGGAGTTTCAGGAGTTGGCGCTTTCTGCTGGCGCCGACACCGTAGCCTTTCTAAGCGTGCCGAGTAATCGGCTGACCGCCAAGTACCTGATCGGCCGCGGGAAGGTTGAAGAGCTACGTGACCAGGTCAAGGCCGCCGAGGCCGACTTGGTCATTTTCAATCATGTCCTCACCCCGAGCCAGGAACGCAACCTTGAGCGTGCGTTCGAGTGTCGGGTGCTGGATCGCACCGGCCTGATTCTGGATATCTTCGCCCAGCGCGCGCGCACCCACGAAGGCAAGTTGCAGGTTGAGCTTGCCCAGCTGGATCACATGAGCACGCGGCTGGTGCGTGGCTGGACTCACCTTGAACGGCAGAAGGGCGGTATCGGCCTGCGTGGTCCCGGTGAAACTCAGCTGGAAACCGACCGCCGTCTGTTGCGGGTGCGCATTCGTCAAATCAAACAGAAACTCGAAAAGGTGCGCAGCCAGCGCGAGCAGGCGAGACGTGGCCGTCAGCGTGCCGATATTCCCTCGGTTTCGCTGGTCGGCTATACCAACGCTGGCAAGTCGACCTTGTTCAATGCGCTGACCGAGTCCGATGTTTACGCTGCCGATCAGTTGTTCGCCACCCTGGACCCGACGCTGCGCCGACTAGAGTTGGATGACCTGGGACCGATCGTGCTTGCCGATACGGTGGGCTTCATTCGCCATCTGCCGCACAAGCTCGTCGAGGCCTTTCGCGCGACGCTTGAAGAGTCGAGTAACTCCGACCTGCTGCTGCACGTGATCGACTCCCATGAGTCGGAGCGGGATCTGCAGATTGAGCAGGTGCTGGCGGTGCTGAGCGAGATCGGTGCCCATGAGTTGCCGATCCTCGAGGTCTACAACAAGCTGGATCTGCTGGAAGGGGTTGAACCGCAGATTCAGCGCGGTGCCGATGGCAAGCCGCAGCGGGTATGGTTGTCGGCGCGCGACGGGCGAGGCTTGCCGTTGCTCAAGCAGGCCATCGCCGAATTGCTCGGCAATGATTTGTTTGTCGGTACGCTGCGCTTGCCGCAGGATCTGGCGCGGCTGCGTGCGCAGTTCTTTGCCCAGGGGGCGGTCCAGCGCGAAGAACACAGTGATGATGGCAGCAGCCTCTTGGCGGTACGGCTACCACGCATCGAGCTGAACAGGCTGGTCAGTCGAGCGGGCTTGCAGCCGGTCGAGTTTTTGAAGCAACACACTTTGCAATAAAGCCTGCGTCAGTGGTTTTGCCGCTGGCCGCCGGCATTCGGTAGCATTGGTCGACGCGCCGTGGGCGCGTCTTTGCTTTATTAGTATGGAGAGCGCTATGGCTTGGAATGAGCCGGGTGGCAACTCGAACAATCAGGATCCTTGGGGTGGCCGCAAAGGCGGCGACCGCAAAGGGCCGCCGGATCTCGATGAAGCCTTCCGCAAGCTGCAGGAAAGCCTGAACGGGCTGTTCGGCGGCGGTAAGAAACGTGGCGGTGACGACGGCTCAAGTAAGGGCGGTGGTTTTGGCTTGCTATTGATCGGCCTGGCCTTGCTGGCAGCCATCTGGCTGTACAGCGCCATTTATGTGGTCGACGAGCAGGAGCAGGCCGTGGTGCTGCGCTTCGGCAAGTACTACGAAACTGTCGGTCCGGGTCTGAACATCTATTTCCCGCCGATAGACCGGAAGTTCCAGGAAAACGTCACCCGTGAGCGTGCGTACAGCAAGCAGGGGCAGATGTTGACCGAAGACGAAAACATCATCGAAGTGCCGCTGACCGTGCAATACAAGATCAGCAACCTGAAGGACTTTGTGCTCAACGTCGATCAGCCTGAGATCAGCCTGCAACATGCCACCGATAGTGCCGTGCGCCATGTGGTTGGCTCGACCGAGATGGATCAGGTGCTGACCGAAGGCCGTGAACTGATGGCCAGCGAAGTGAAGGATCGCCTGCAGCGCTTCCTCGACAACTACGGCACCGGCATCAGCGTGACGCAGGTCAACCTGCAAAGTGCTGCCGCACCACGTGAAGTGCAGGAAGCGTTCGACGACGTAATCCGTGCGCGTGAAGACGAGCAGCGTGAGAAGAACCAAGCGGAAACCTACGCAAATGGCGTGATCCCCGAGGCGCGTGGCCAGGCTCAGCGTCTGATCGAAGAGGCTACGGGTTATCGCGAAGCTGTCGTGTCGAGAGCGCAGGGTGAGGCTGATCGTTTCACCGCGCTGGTCAGCGAGTACCGCAAGGCTCCAGAAGTCACGCGCGAGCGTCTCTATCTGGACACCATGCAGGAGTTGATGACCAACACCAGCAAGGTATTGGTCACTGGCGAGAAGGGGCAGAACAATCTGCTGTATCTGCCGCTGGATAAAATGATCGACAGTCGCAGCAGTTCGACCCCTAGCGCCATTTCCGGTAGCGGTGCTGCTAGCAGCGACCTGGATACGCAGATGGGTAACGAGCTACGCCAGCCAGAGCTGCGTACAAGGGAGAGCCGTTGATGAGCAATAAATCGCTGATCGCCCTTATTGTTGGCGTGGTAATCGCCATCGTTGCGTGGAACAGCTTCTATATCGTTGCGCAGACCGAGCGTGCGGTGCTCTTGCAGTTCGGTCGCATCGTCAACACTGATGTGCAGCCCGGTTTGCATGTGAAGATTCCGTACGTGAATCAGGTGCGTAAATTCGATGCTCGCCTGCTGACGCTGGATTCGACCAGTTCGCGTTTCCTCACTCTGGAAAAGAAGGCATTGATGGTCGATGCCTATGCCAAGTGGCGGGTGCTCGACGCCGAGCGCTATTACACCGCTACCTCAGGTCTCAAGCAGATTGCCGATGAGCGTCTGGCTCGTCGTCTGGAAGCATCTCTGCGCGACCAGTTCGGCAAGCGCACCCTGCATGAGTCTGTGTCGGGTGAGCGTGATGCGTTGATGGCCGATGTGACCGCCTCGTTGAACCGCGCCGCACAGCGTGAGCTGGGCATCGAAGTGGTCGACGTCCGGGTCAAATCCATCGATCTGCCGAAAGAAGTCAATCGCAGCGTGTTCGATCGGATGAGTTCCGAACGTGAGCGTGAGGCGCGTGAGCACCGCGCGAAAGGCAAGGAACTGGCGGAAGGCATCCGCGCCGACGCTGATCGTCAGCGGCGCGTGTTGCTGGCTGATGCCTATCGCCAGGCTGAAGAGCTGCGCGGTGACGGTGACGCCCAAGCTGCCGCGATCTATTCGCAGGCTTACGGTCAGGACCAGGAGTTCTACTCCTTCTACCGCAGCCTGAGAGCCTATCGCGAGAGCTTCGCGGACAAGCGTGACGTACTGGTACTGGACCCGAATAGCGATTTCTTCCGCTACTTGGAAAAGTCCAAACCGTGACTTATCACCCTGGCGGCTAGCCGCCGGGGTGATCGTTATGGAAAACGTGGTATCATGCGGTAGCCGGGGAAATCCCGGCTTTTTTGCGTCTACGGGAATGATGTGGTGGTAGCCAGGCAGTGCTTAGGTCTCTTGCCTGTGCCGAAAATCGCCCATCCGCCCTCATCCGCACCTCGGGTGCGAGGTGCTCGCGTAGTTGATACAGCGTCGAACTGCGTCTTATGGGGTTGACTGGCATGTTGCTGGGAACAACCTTCCTAATATGGCTTCACTGAAGGCTTGTGCCGCCCGGATCAAGAGGGGAATGGCGAAATGGCAACGGTAGACCGCTGGCTTCTGCCAGATGGCATCGAAGAAGTACTGCCCCCGGAGGCCGCGCGTATCGAAGTCGCGCGCCGTCAGGTGCTGGATCTGTTCCAGCGTTGGGGCTATGAATTCGTGGTGACCCCGCATATCGAGTACCTGGATTCATTGCTCACTGGTGCCGGGCAGGATCTGGACCTGCGTACCTTCAAAGTGGTCGACCCCCTGTCCGGCCGGCAAATGGGTTTTCGCGCTGACATCACCCCGCAAGTGGCAAGAATTGACGCTCACACCCTGCGTCGCGAAGGGCCGAGCCGCTTGTGTTACGCCGGAAGCGTACTGCATGCCCAGCCGCGCGCGCTGACCACCTCGCGCAGCCCTATTCAGGTGGGCGCCGAGCTTTATGGCGACGCCAGCCCCGCCAGCGATGTGGAGGTGATCAGTCTGCTGGTCGACACTCTGGAGCTTGCCCAGGTGCCTGATGTGCACATGGACCTTGGTCATGTGGGAATCTACCGCGGCCTGGCCCGTGCTGCGGGCTTGTCTGGCGAGGTCGAGCAACAGTTGTTCGATGCCCTGCAGCGCAAGGCCATGGATGAGATCGGCGCATTGACCGAGTCCTTGCCGCCTGCACTCGGCAAGATGTTGCAGGCCCTGGCCGAGTTGTGCGGTGGTCGCGATGTTCTTGACCTTGCCCGGGCTTGTCTGGTCGAGGCGCCTGATGACGTGCACGCTGCGCTCGACGAGCTGCTGGCGATTGCCGACACGCTGAGCCTGCGATATCCCGAATTACCGCTGTATTTCGACCTTGGCGAGTTGCGCGGCTATCACTACCACACGGGCGTGGTGTTCGCCGCTTTCGTGCCTGGAATGGGCCAGTCGATCGCCCAAGGCGGTCGTTACGATGATATCGGTGCCGATTTTGGTCGTGCGCGCCCAGCTACCGGCTTTTCAACCGATCTCAAGACGCTGGTTACCCTGGGCCAGATGCAGCTGGGCGATCTGCCTGCCGGCATTTGGGCGCCGGATAGTCATGATGTCTATCTATGGCAGGCGGTAAAGCGCTTGCGCGGCGACGGCGAACGGGTCGTCCAGGCCCTGCCTGAGCAGGCCTTGAGTGACGCCCAGCTGGCTGGCTGCGATCGCCAGCTGGTATTGCGTGACGGCCGTTGGCAGGTTGTGCCGCTGGCGTCTTGACGGATTATCTGGATTGTTTCCGCCGGCCGAGGCCGGCATCAAGTTTGTGAAGAGGGTTAGTGTTATGGGTAAGAATGTCGTAGTTCTGGGCACCCAGTGGGGCGATGAAGGCAAAGGCAAGATCGTCGACCTGCTGACCGAACAGGCTGCAGCAGTGGTGCGCTATCAAGGCGGCCACAACGCCGGTCATACCCTGGTGATCGACGGTGAGAAAACCGTCCTGCATCTCATTCCCTCCGGCATCCTGCGCGAAAACGTGCAGTGCCTGATTGGCAACGGTGTCGTGGTTGCCCCCGACGCACTGATGCGCGAAATCATCAAGCTGGAAGCTAAAGGGGTGCCAGTTCGCGAGCGTTTGCGCATCAGCCCTTCCTGCCCATTGATCCTGCCTTACCACGTCGCACTGGATCAGGCGCGGGAAAAGGCGCGGGGCGATGCCAAGATCGGCACCACCGGCCGCGGCATCGGCCCGGCCTATGAAGACAAGGTCGCCCGTCGCGGTCTGCGCATTGGCGATCTGTTCCACCGCGAACGTTTTGCCGCGAAGCTGGGCGAGCTGCTCGATTACCACAACTTCGTCCTGGTCAATTACTACAAAGAGCCCGCAATCGACTTCCAGAAAACACTCGACGAGTGCATGGAATACGCCGAGCTGCTCAAGCCGATGATGGCCGACGTGACCGCTGTGCTGCATGAGATGCGTCGCGAATCCAAGGACATCATGTTCGAGGGCGCGCAAGGCTCGCTGCTGGACATCGACCACGGGACTTATCCCTATGTCACCAGCTCCAACACCACCGCAGGGGGTATTGCCACCGGGTCGGGCTTCGGGCCGATGTACCTGGATTACATCCTGGGTATCACCAAGGCTTACACCACACGGGTCGGCTCGGGCCCGTTCCCGACGGAGCTGTTCGACGACGTCGGCGCGTTCCTCGCCAAGCGCGGTCATGAGTTCGGCGCCACCACTGGCCGTGCGCGCCGTTGTGGCTGGTTCGATGCAGTCATCCTGCGTCGCGCCATCGAAATCAACAGCATCTCCGGGCTGTGTCTGACCAAGCTCGACGTGCTGGATGGTCTGGAAGTCATCCGCATCTGCACCGGTTACAAGGATCAGAACGGTGAGGTACTGGTCGATGCGCCGACCGATGCCGACAGTTACCTTGGGCTGCAGCCGGTTTATGAAGAAATGCCGGGCTGGAGCGAGTCGACCCTCGGCGCCAAGACGCTGGAAGAGTTGCCTGCGAACGCCCGTGCCTACATCAAGCGTGTGGAAGCACTGGTTGGTGCGCCGATCGATATCGTTTCCACTGGCCCGGATCGCAACGAAACAATTGTTCTGCGCCATCCGTTTGCCTGATTAACGCCGTTCGACCAGAAAGGGCCGCTCGATGCGGCCCTTTTTGTTTTTACGGCCAGGCCATTTCACGTTACAGCTTTGCCTATTTCGGCCGACTATCTTTGCAAATGCCCAGTTTGCTGACGTTTCGTAAGGAGTAGGACTTTGGCAGTCATGATCTCGCTGTTGCACAGCCGCCTGCTGCGCCCGGTCTTCATCGCGCTTGGTGTAGCCATTTTGTTGCAGGTCAGCTTCTCCGTCTGGATGACGCGCACCACGGTCGATGAACTGGTGACCGATCTGACGGCGCGCCTGCAGGGCGACAGCCGGCGGCTCAGCGACGAGCTCGCGGTGGCGGAGCGCGAAGTCGTCCAGAGTTTGGCTGCGCTTTCCAGCAATACCCGGAAAAGCCTCGGGACAGCGCTTTCCGCGCGTTTGCAAGCGGAGCGCGAACAGTTACGCGGGGTGCTGGAGCAGAATCTCAAGCAGTCCGGTGGGGCCATGGCGCAAATGTTAGCCGGCGTGGCACCCAAGGCAATCTGGGATAACGACGTGCCGGCGTTGACGGCGTTCGTGCGGATTGCGCAGCGCGATCCGGCGGTGCTGTTCGCGGTCTATTACGATGCTCAGGGCCAGCGTCTGACCCGCAGCTTCAATCGCAGCGACTCGCGGGTGCGTGAGTTGGTCAAGGTGGGGCAGGGCGACAGCCCGCTGGACAAGCTGATCGACGCGGCCTCGCGTGATCCCCAGGTGTATGTGGTCGAGACCGAGATCAACCCGATGGGCGCGGCGATCGGCAAGATCCAGCTGGGTTTGTCGATGGCTGCGGTGGCCAAGGAGTTGGAGGCCCTTGATCAACGCTTCGTGGCGCTGACTGGCAGCGCCGGCGAGCTGGTGGATGCCAGCCTTGCCGGGGCCTCGCGTGAAAGTACGGCGGCCTTGCAGCGGCGCCTGGCTGAGGCGCAGATCGCTGCCGAAGGCATGGCGAAGAACAGCGTAGGTTCAGTAAAGGCTGCGGCCGATAGTTTGCGCTGGCGGATTGCCGTAGGCCTGCTGGTGGTCGGCGTGCTTGCCCTGCTTGTGGTGGCGCTGGTACTCGGCTGGCGCGTGCTCAGTCGTTTGCGTCTGCTGATTGCCGCGGTCAATGACCTGGCAGCCGGCGAAGGCGATCTGACGCGGCGAGTCGAGCTGAATAGTCGCGACGAAGTAGGCGAAATGGCAGCAGCAGTGAACCGCTTCGTCGCAAAACTACAGCCCATCGTGCGTGAGGCCGGTGAAGTGGCGGTTCGCACCGGTCAGGAAATTCAAAGCCTAGCGTTGCGCAGCGCCGCATCCGAGTCGGCGGCCGAGCGGCAGCGCGATGAGGTCTCCGGCAGCTTGCAGGCACTTGCCCAGATGGCGAACGAGGCCAAGGCGGAGAGTCAGGCGATGCAAGAAGCGTTGCGCCGAGTTGCAGCCATCCGCCAGTCAACTGAAGACAATGCGGCGATCGCTCAGCGGGTGGGCGGCTCGATCGAAGAATTGGTGCGCAGCGTGGAAACCGGTGCTGCGGTAATCGAACGTCTGGCTGAGCAGAGTCAGCAGATCGAGGTGGTTCTGACGGTAATCCATGGCATTGCCGAGCAGACCAACCTGCTCGCCCTGAATGCCGCGATTGAGGCGGCGAGGGCAGGCGAAAGTGGTCGCGGCTTCGCTGTAGTGGCGGATGAGGTGCGTGCTTTGGCGAGCAAAACTCAGCAGTCGACCGGTGATATCCAGGCGCATATCGGAGCCCTCCAGCGCGGTGCGCGTGAGGCGGTGGGCGCCATTGGTCAGGCTGGCAAGCAGGCCGGTCAAGGGCTGGCGGCCTTGCGTGAAAGTGCCGATGTGCAGCAGGCCGTGCAGGTTGCGGTAGAAGAAGTGCACGGCGCGATCAACGCTGCGACCTTGGCCGCTGCTCACCAGGCAGAAGGGGTGGACGCGGTTCGCGGGCGGGTCGAGGTAATTCATGCCGAGGCACAGCGTGCCGCTGAAGCGGTAGTGGCCACTGCGCAAAGCGGACGGGTGCTGGATGACCTGGCGGCGCAACTCAAGGCGAGCCTTGGGCAATTTCGCGTTTAACAAGGGCGGCTGCTCAGGGCGGCCGCCGATCATGCTTGCGCATTTGGTTAAAACAAACAGGCAATAAAAAACCGAGCACTTGGCTCGGTTTTTTGAATTGGTGCCCAGGAGAAGACTCGAACTTCCACGACCGTAAGGTCACCAGCACCTGAAGCTGGCGTGTCTACCAATTTCACCACCTGGGCGTCGATTGCAAAGATTGCTTATTTACGATCAACTACAACAACGTTTGCCGTCGTTGTGGCGCGCATAATACGGACCGACTTTTTGCTTGTAAACCCCTGTTGCGGAAAATTTTATTGCCTGCGACGGGCTGACCCGAACAGGGGTTTCGCGCTTCAATAGGCGCATGGCAAAACGAATTTTTATAGAAAAGGTGAATTCTCTCTAATGGCCGATTGGCAATCCCTCGATCCCGAGGCCGCACGTGAAGCGGAAAAATACGAAAACCCCATTCCAAGTCGCGAACTGATTCTCCAGCATCTGGCTGATCGAGGTTCGCCCGCCAATCGCGAACAGTTGCTCGAAGAGTTTGGTCTGACCACCGAAGAGCAAATCGAAGCGCTGCGCCGCCGTCTTCGCGCCATGGAGCGCGATGGTCAACTGATATACACCCGCCGCGGTACCTATGCACCTGTCGACAAGCTGGATTTGATCCTGGGGCGCGTCAGCGGCCATCGCGACGGCTTCGGCTTTCTGGTTCCCGACGACGGCAGCGACGACCTGTTTCTCAGCCCGGCGCAAATGCGCCTGGTCTTCGACGGTGACCGCGCTCTGGCGCGGGTTTCCGGTCTCGACCGCCGTGGTCGGCGCGAAGGCGCGATTGTCGAAGTGATTTCCCGCGCCCACGAAAGCATCGTCGGTCGCTATTACGAAGAAAGCGGCATCGGATTTGTCGTTGCCGACAACCCCAAGATCCAGCAGGAAGTGCTTGTGACTCCCGGGCGTAATGCCGGCGCCAAGCAGGGTCAGTTCGTCGAGGTAAAAATCACCCATTGGCCGACCCCGCGTTTCCAGCCGCAAGGCGATGTGGTCGAGGTGGTCGGTAACTACATGGCCCCGGGCATGGAGATCGACGTGGCGCTGCGCAGCTATGACATTCCCCACGTCTGGCCGGAAGCCGTGCTCAAAGAGGCACACAAGCTCAAGCCTGAAGTCGAGGAAAAGGACAAGGAGAAGCGCATCGATCTGCGCCATCTGCCGTTTGTCACCATTGACGGTGAGGATGCACGCGACTTCGATGACGCCGTGTATTGCGAGAAGAACGGCAGCAACTGGCGGCTGTTTTCGGGCGGCTGGAAGCTGTACGTCGCCATCGCCGACGTGTCGCACTACGTGAAAATCGACTCGGCGCTGGATGCCGAGGCGCAGGTGCGTGGCAACTCGGTGTATTTCCCTGAGCGTGTCATCCCAATGTTGCCGGAAGAGCTGTCAAACGGCCTCTGTTCGTTGAACCCGCACGTTGATCGCTTGGCCATGGTCTGTGAAGTCAGTATCTCGAAGACCGGCAAGATGACCGACTACCAGTTCTACGAGGCGGTAATCCACTCTCATGCGCGGCTGACCTACAACAAGGTCAGCGCGATGCTCGAGCAGCCGAAAACCAGCGAGGGCAAAGCCCTGCGCAGCGAGTACAAGGAGGTGCTGCCGCATCTCAATCAACTCTATTCGCTGTATCAGGTATTGCTGGCGGCGCGTCACGAGCGCGGTGCGATCGATTTCGAAACCCAGGAAACCCGCATCATCTTCGGCTCCGGGCGCAAGATTTCGGAGATTCGCCCAACCCAGCGCAACGATGCGCACAAGCTGATCGAAGAATGCATGCTGGCTGCCAACGTAGCCACCGCAGCCTTTATGCAGAAGCACGAGATTCCGGCGCTATACCGCGTGCATGACGGTCCGCCGCCGGAGCGGGTGGAGAAGCTCAAGGCCTTCCTCACCGAACTCGGCCTGTCGCTGCACCGCGGCAAATCCAAGGATGGCCCGACGCCCAAGGATTATCAGGCTCTGCTGGAAGGCATCCGCGAGCGGCCTGACTATCACCTGATCCAGACCGTGATGCTGCGCTCCCTGAGTCAGGCGGTTTACAGCGCCGACAATCAGGGCCACTTCGGTCTGAACTACGATGCCTACGCGCATTTCACGTCGCCGATTCGCCGCTATCCGGATCTGCTGATCCATCGGGCCATTCGTAGCGTGATCCGCTCCAAGCTGGACACGCCGCACGTCAAGCGCGCGGGCGCGACCATCATGCCGAAGGCGCGCATCTATCCCTATGATGAAGCCATCCTTGAACAGCTCGGCGAGCAGTGTTCGATGTCCGAGCGGCGTGCCGATGAGGCGACGCGCGATGTGGTGAACTGGCTCAAGTGCGAGTTCATGAAGGACCGGGTTGGCGAAACCTTCCCAGGCGTCATTACCGCGGTAACCGGCTTCGGGCTGTTCGTCGAGCTGACCGATATTTACGTCGAAGGCCTGGTGCATGTCACTGCGCTGCCGGGCGACTATTACCACTTCGATCCGGTTCACCATCGCCTGGCCGGCGAGCGCAGCGGGCGTAATTTCCGTTTGGGCGACAGTGTCGAAGTCAAGGTCATGCGGGTCGATCTGGACGAGCGCAAGATTGATTTCGAAATCGCCCAGAGCGCGCTCGACGCTCCTGCCGGCCGCAAGCGAGAAGCGCCAGGCAGAACCGGACGAGGTGCGCGGGGTGCGACGGCGGATAAGTCGAGTGCCAGTGGCTCCGACGTGCAGAAAAGCCGTGAGCTGAAGCAGGCCCTGATCAACGAGTCGAAGAGCAAGGCGGGCAAGGGCCGCGGCAAGTCAGAGGCAGCGAAACCGGCTGCCGATGGCAAATCCGGCAAGTCGCGCAGTGGCTCGAGCAAAAGCGCCGCGCCTTCGACTGGCGCGCGCAAGCGCAAGGCGAAGCCATGACCCAGTTGGAAAAAATCTACGGCGTTCATGCCGTGGAGGCGCTGCTTCGTCATCATCCAAAGCGGGTCAAACAGGTTTGGCTGGCCGAAGGGCGCAATGACCCGCGGGTGCAGACGTTGTTGGGGCTGGCCAGTGAGGCGCGGGTCGCTGTTGGCCAGTGCGAGCGGCGCGAGATGGACGCCTGGGTCGAGGGTGTTCATCAGGGCGTAGTGGCGGATGTCAGCCCCAGTCAGGTATGGGGCGAGGCGATGCTCGAAGAGCTGCTCGATCGCGCTGAAGGCCCGCCATTGCTGCTGGTGCTGGATGGCGTGACTGATCCTCACAACCTTGGTGCCTGCCTGCGTACGGCGGATGCCGCCGGTGCGCTGGCGGTGATAGTACCCAAGGACAAATCTGCCACGCTCAACGCCACGGTGCGCAAAGTGGCTTGCGGAGCGGCCGAGGTGATTCCGCTGGTGGCGGTGACCAACCTGGCCCGCAGCCTGGAAAAGCTTCAGCAGCGTGGCTTGTGGGTGGTCGGTACCGCGGGCGAGGCTGAGCAGGAGTTGTATGAGCATGACCTGACCGGGCCTACCGTGCTGATCATGGGCGCCGAAGGCAAGGGCATGCGCCGCCTGACTCGCGAGCATTGCGATTACTTGGTCAAGCTGCCGATGGCGGGCAGCGTCAGCAGTCTCAATGTGTCGGTAGCTACTGGTGTGTGCCTGTTCGAGGCACTGCGCCAGCGCAAGGCTGTCGGCAAGAAGTAGCTGCGTAGCGGGCGCCTGGCTGGTGCCCGTTGATGCTGTCTTTGGCAGCGTCTTTTCTTTCCGCGCATTCGCTGCGGATTGTTCAAATAATCACCAGTTCACCTTGCTTGTGCCGGGGCGCTTCTCTAGAATGGCGCCCCTTGCCGCGACGGCAGGCGCTTTTGCGCCCTCCCGATTGAGCAAGACACAAGTGTTATTCACTCCTTGCCTGACCGCATTTTGGCGGCAGGCTACAACCCGTAAGGAGCATTTATGCGTCATTACGAAATCATCTTTCTGGTTCACCCGGACCAGAGCGAGCAAGTCGGCGGCATGGTTGAGCGTTACACCAAGCTGATCGAAGAAGACGGCGGCAAGATTCACCGCCTGGAAGACTGGGGTCGTCGTCAGCTGGCTTACGCCATCAACAACGTCCACAAAGCTCACTACGTGATGCTCAACGTAGAGTGCACCGGCAAAGCCCTGGCTGAGCTGGAAGACAACTTCCGTTATAACGATGCCGTGATCCGTAACCTGGTCATCCGTCGCGACGAGGCCGTTACTGACCAGTCCGAGATGCTCAAGGCCGAAGAAAATCGCAGCGAGCGCCGCGAGCGTCGTGACCGTCCTGAACACGCCGATTCTGCTGATGGCGATGACGGTGACAACAACGACAGCGACAACGCTGACGAGTAATCCACGGATCTATTGAGGAGCCACTCTCATGGCACGTTTCTTCCGTCGTCGTAAATTCTGCCGTTTCACCGCTGAAGACGTGAAAGAGATCGATTTCAAAGATCTCAACACCCTGAAAGCCTACATCTCGGAAACCGGCAAGATCGTTCCAAGCCGTATCACCGGTACCAAGGCTCGTTATCAGCGTCAGCTGGCTACCGCTATCAAGCGCGCCCGCTTCCTGGCCCTGCTGCCCTACACCGACAGCCACGGCCGCTGAGACCGGATGATCGACAAGAAGTAAGGGATAAATCGCATGCGCGCCTTGGCTGAATTCATTATGCGCGGCCGCATGCAGGCCACTCTGGTAGTGGTCGTTTCTGCGGCATTGCCGCTGCTGTTCTGGTTAAGTGCTGCCGCAGGATGCCTGGTGCTCTTGCGGCGCGGCCTGAGTGATGCTCTTGGCATCCTTGTCTGGGCCATGCTGCCGGCCATTGGTTGGTGGTATTTCGGCGAACCGCGCACCCTTCTGGTGTTGCTCGGTGCGCTGGGGCTGGCGTTGTTGTTACGCGCCAACCTGTCCTGGAGCCGTGTGCTGCTCTGCAGCGTGGCGTTGGGCCTGGTGTATGGGCTGATCTTGGGTGCGGTGTTCCGCGAACCCATCGAGGCAATGGCGGGTGAGCTGCAAAAGCTTATGCCGCAAATGCTTGATGGGGTTCACCAGCAGTTGTCGGTGGACGAGCGAGCGCGCCTGGATAGCCTGATTACACCGGTACTGACCGGTTTGATAGCGGCGCTGCTGCAGATAGTCAGCCTGTTGAGCCTGATGCTTGGGCGCTACTGGCAAGGGCTGTTGTATAACCCGGGAGGTTTCGGGCGCGAGTTTCACGCGCTGAAGCTGCCCGCTCCGCTGGCGATGTTGCTGCTGGTTGGCATGCTGTTGGGGCCCAACCTGGGGCCGCAGATGGCCATGTTGACGCCGCTGTGCAGCGTGCCGCTGGCGTTTGCCGGCATCGCCCTGTGGCATGGGCTGGTGGGGCAGGGGCGACTGGCGAAGTTCTGGCTGGTTGGGTTGTACATCACGCTGTTGCTGTTTATGCAGCTGATTTATCCGTTACTGGTGGTTTTGGCCATCGTCGACAGTCTGTTTGATTTTCGTGGTCGCTTCGAGCGCAAGACCGGCTCGAATTCCACGAACGGTGAAGGTTAAAAGTTAAGAGGTTATTACCAAATGGAACTGATCCTGCTGGAAAAAATCGCCAACCTGGGCAACCTGGGCGATAAAGTGAATGTTAAGGCCGGTTACGGTCGTAACTTCCTGCTGCCGCAAGGCAAAGCCACCGCCGCTACTGCTGCAAACGTTGCTGCGTTTGAAGCCCGTCGCGCCGAACTGGAAAAACTGGCTGCCGAGAAGAAAGCGTACGCTGAATCCCGCGCCGCCCAGTTGGCTGAACTGGAAGTCACCATCACCGCTACCGCGGGCGATGAAGGCAAACTGTTCGGCTCCATCGGTACTCACGACATCGCTGAAGCCCTGACTGCCTCTGGCGTCGAAGTGGCCAAAGCTGAAGTGCGTCTGCCGAACGGCACCATTCGCCAAGTTGGCGAATACGACGTGGCCGTGCACCTGCACAGCGACGTTGAAGCGACCGTTAAGGTTGTAGTAGTAGCTGCCTAAGGTAGCCTGCTAAGCGGCCCTTGCACTTAGGTGCAGGCTCGCTAACATCGGGCACGGCATTGCGAAAGCGATGCCGTGCCTTTTGTTTTTTCTACCCCGGATTTTTGCCCAGAGCCTTATGAACGACATCAGCATTGCCGAACAGTATGACCTGCAGACCTCCGCGCTGAAGGTGCCGCCGCACTCGATCGAGGCCGAGCAGGCGGTGCTGGGCGGCTTGATGCTGGACAACAATGCCTGGGAGCGCGTACTTGATCAGGTTTCCGATGGCGACTTCTACCGGCACGACCATCGCCTGATTTTTCGCGCCATCTTCAAACTGGCCGAGCGTAACCACCCGTTCGACGTGGTGACCGTCTCCGAGCAACTGGACAAGGAAGGGCAGCTGTCGCAAGTCGGCGGTCTGGCCTACCTTGGCGAGCTGGCGAAGAACACCCCCTCGGTCGCCAACATCAAAGCCTATGCGCAGATCATCCGCGAGCGCGCCACCCTGCGCCAGTTGATCGGCATCAGCGGCGAGATTGCCGACAGTGCCTATTCCCCCCAGGGCCGTACGGGCGAAGAAATCCTCGACGAGGCCGAGCGGATGATCTTCCAGATCGCCGAGGCGCGGCCGAAGAGCGGTGGCCCGGTGGGGATCAACGACATTCTGGTCAAGGCCATCGACCGCATTGACACCTTGTTCAACAGCGGCGACGCGATCACCGGCTTGTCCACCGGCTTTACCGACCTGGACGGCCAGACCAGCGGCCTGCAGCCAGCCGACCTGGTGATCGTCGCCGGCCGTCCATCGATGGGTAAGACCACGTTCGCCATGAACCTGGTGGAGAACGCCGTGTTGCGCAGCGACAAGGCGATCATCGTGTACTCCCTGGAGATGCCCGCCGATTCCCTGGTCATGCGGATGCTCGCCTCGCTGGGGCGGATCGATCAGACCAAGGTCCGCGCCGGGCGCCTGGATGACGATGATTGGCCGCGGCTGACCAGCGCCGTCAACCTGCTCAACGATCGCAAGCTGTTTATCGATGACACCGCGGGTATTTCGCCCTCGGAGATGCGCGCGCGCACTCGCCGGCTGGCGCGGGAGCATGGCGAGATCGGCATGATCATGGTCGACTACCTGCAGCTGATGCAGATTCCCGGCTCCAGCAGCGAGAGCCGGGTTAACGAGATTTCTGAAATCTCCCGCTCGCTGAAAGCCCTGGCCAAGGAATTCAACTGCCCGGTGGTGGCGTTGTCGCAGCTCAACCGCTCCCTCGAGCAGCGGCCGAACAAACGCCCGGTGAACTCCGACTTGCGTGAATCAGGTGCGATCGAGCAGGACGCCGACATCATCATGTTCGTCTACCGCGACGAGGTGTATCACCCGGAAACCGAGTACAAGGGCGTCGCTGAAATCATCATCGGCAAGCAGCGTAATGGTCCTATCGGAACAACGCGTCTGGCCTTTCTCGGCAAGTATTCGCGGTTTGAAAACCTCGCACCGGGCAGCTATCAGTTCGACGAGGACTGAGCCGGTCTCCTAACGTTTGAACGCGGGCGTCATGTCGTCTTCGCAGAGGTAGGCCGCGAGGTAATCCTCCAGGCGTTGCCCGGGCCCCGTTTGGTAGGTCTCCGCCAGATCCTCAAGGCTGTCCACCCGGTCGATGCGAAAATTACGGAAGTCGTTGCGCAGTTCGCACCAGCTGCACAGCGTCCAGGTCTGCCCCCAGAAGAACAGACCCAGGGGCCAGATGCGTCGCAGGCTGGCTTGCCCGCTTTCGTCGCGATAGCTCAATTGCAGTTTGTGCTGCCAGCGGATCGCCTGACGCAATTGCCCTAGCCAATGCACCGGATAGCTCACCTCTGGGGCGAACAGGCGGTTGCCGTTGAGTTCGTCGCGCAGAGCGGTGGGCAGTACGCTGTGGATTTTTGCCAGTGCCGATTCGGCGGCCCGTTGCAGGTCTGGGTCGGCCCAGGCATTGACCATGCGTGCACCGACCACCAGGGCTTCGATCTCTTCGCGCTCGAACATCAGCGGCGGCAGGTCCATGGGCTGGCGTAGCACGTAGCCGACCCCGGCTTCGCCCTCCAGGGGTACACCGGAGAGTGAAAGATCCTGGATGTCGCGGTAGATGGTGCGCACCGAAACCTGCAGGCGCTCAGCCAGCCACTGCGCGGTGGTCAGGCGACGACTGCGCAGGAACTGGACGATCTGGAACAGGCGGTCGGCGCGTCTCATGCTCTCTCCCTGGCTTGGCTGTTTATAACCTATTCCGGTTCATGGCTGAAAAATGATCGGCCGCGAGGCGCAAACTGCCGGACGAGTGCATGGCTGCCCGGCGTCGGTGCCCATCAGGTCATGCTGTGCAGGCCCACCAGGTTACCCTCGCTGTCTTTTATCACCGCGATGAAGCCATGCTCGCCGATGGCCGTGCGGTTCTGGATGATCTGCCCGCCGGACGCCCGTACTCGATTCAATATGGCATCCAGCTGGCCTTCGGCATTCAGGTAAACCCGCGTGCCGCCTGCGCCGGGTTGCTGCTCCGGCGAGTCGCTCAGGCAACCGCCGACGCCACTGTCCGGGCTGTAGGGGAACAGGGCCATACGTCCGCCCATGCCTTCCATTATTTCCAGCGAGGTCGCCAGTGCCTGCTCATAGAAACGACGGGCGCGCTCGAAGTCGCTGACGAACAGTTCGAACCAGTTGATCACATTCATTGCTCTCTCCTTGGAATGGGTGATGTCAGCAGGCCGGCGCTGCCGGTGGCGCGCTTTAGCCTGCGGAAACCACCCTAAACCAGCGCTACTGACAGCCTGGTGTCAGCAGTGTCAGTACTGCCCTAAATGAGCGCGGCAACCTTCGGCAAGGTGCCGCGTGAATTGAGCGGATGCTTGCAGCCTGAAGGGCGAAGTTTAAGATGTGCGCCCTTCCTCGCCGCGGAGCTGGTTCATGCGCCCCCTTGTCGCCACCATCGATCTGTCCGTCATTCGGCATAACTATGCGGTCGCCAAACGCTGCGCGCCTGGTCGCCAGGCTTTCGCGGTGGTCAAGGCCAATGCTTACGGCCATGGCGTGGGTGAAGTAGTCGGCGCCCTGGCCGATGTGGCCGACGGATTTGCCGTGGCCTGCCTGGAGGAAGCCGTCGAGGTGCGCGGGGTGCACGGCGAAGCCCGTGTGTTGTTGCTCGAAGGCTGTTTCGACGCGGCGGAATACCCGCTCGCTGCGCGTCTTGGCCTGGACGTGGTGGTCCACAGCGAGCGGCAGGCGGAGCAGTTGCTCGCGGCGAAACTGGAGCGGCCGCTGAACTGCTGGCTCAAGGTCGACACGCTGATGCACCGCCTTGGTCTCAGCTCGCCGGCTGTACGGGCCTGGCATCAGCGTTTGCACGGCGCCGCGCAGATCGCCGAACTGAACCTGCTCAGCCATTTTGCCTGTGCCGATGAGCGAGGCAGCGAGGCAAGTGAGCAGCAACTGGAGCAGTTTCTCGACCTGCTTGACCTCAACTTCGACCAGCGCTCGCTCGCCAACTCGGCGGCAATCCTGACCATTCCAGCAGCCCATATGGACTGGCTGCGCCCCGGCATCATGCTCTACGGTGCCACGCCATTCGCCGACCTCAGCGCCGCCGAACTGGGCCTCAAGCCGGCCATGGATCTGACGGCCCGGCTGATCGCCTGCCGCGACGTAGCCATCGGCGAAAGCGTTGGTTATGGGCAGAGCTGGCGTGCCGCACGACCGTCGCGCATCGGCACCGTAAGCTGCGGCTATGCAGATGGTTATCCGCGCCATGCTCCGAGTGGTACGCCGGTGCTGGTGAGTGGTCAGCGGGTGCCGTTGGTGGGGCGGGTATCGATGGACATGCTGACGGTCGACCTGACCGATGTACCTGCGGCCCAGGTGGGCGACGAGGTGCAGCTCTGGGGCAGCGGCTTGCCGGTGGATGACGTGGCGCGGGCGGCGGGCACCATCGGCTATGAGCTGCTGAGCAAGGTCACCTCGCGCGTGCCCAGGCATTACCGCAACGCCTAAGTGTTAGAGCCCGCTGGTGACCTTGATCACGTCCAGGTGCAGGCGGGCGCTGCTGCTCAGCTCGCCGTCCTCGCCACACACCGCCGAGCCGGAGCGACCGCGCTCTTTCACCTTGTAGAGCATCTCGTCGGCGGCCTTGTACAAGCCGGTAAAATTAGCGGCGTGGCGAGGATAGATCGCCACGCCGATGCTGATGGTCACGGTCAGCCGCTCGGCGCCGTACATCACCGGCAAGGCCAGCTCGGCCAGCAGGCGGCTGGCGATTTCCCGGGCGTGGGTCTCCGCGTCGGCACCACTGATCAGCACGGCAAATTCATCACCGCCCAGCCGCGCCACACTGTCGCCTGCGCGAACGTGCTCGCGTAGGCGCACGGCGATGGCCTGCAGCATCAGGTCGCCGGCGTCGTGGCCATACCTGTCGTTGATCGGCTTGAAGTGATCGAGGTCGATCAGCAGCAGCGCCACGGCCTCGGCATGCCGCGCGGCATTGGCCAGTGCGGCTTCGCAGCGTTCCACCAGGTAACGGCGGTTGGGCAGCTCGGTCAGCGGATCGTGGAAGGCCGCGTGCTGCAAGTCGCGCTCGCGCTGCAGCAGGCGTTCATTGGCCGCGGCCAGCTCTGCCGTCCGTTGCGCAACCGAACGCTGCAGTTCTTCGGCGTTGGCCTGAATCAATGCCAGGCGCGCGCTTTTTTCCTGATCGGCCTGCAGCATGGCAGCTGACTTTTCCTGTTTGAGGATCTGGATGCGGTAGGCCAGTGCGAAGGAAAACAGGATCGCCTCCGCAGCTACGGCCAATGGAAACAGATAGGCAGTGGATTCGCCTGGCTGCACCACCCCGGCGGCGCGCAGCACCAGAATCACGAAGCTCAGCAGTACGCTGCCGTAGCCCAGCAGGTAGAACAGCGCCGGAATAAACCCCTGCCGCCAGCGTGCGATTGCGCAATACAGGAGCGTGGGCACCGTGACGATCGGGATAAAACCGATCAACAGGCTGACCGGGTCGCGGTAACCGGCCAGGTTGGCGGCCAGCGAAACTAGGTAGATCAGCAGGCAGCCGTTCAGCACCTGATGGGCGCGACGCAGGCTGGCGCGGGTATAGAGCAGCTCCTGGGCGAAACGCAGGATGCCGATGCTGACCAGGATCGGCAGGGTGACGCGATCCAGCCACACGGGAACCGGTCCCTCCGGCCACAGATACTGGGCGCCGTGCCCGCTCATGCTGGCGATGAACACCAGCGAGGCCGCCATGGTCAGCACGTACCAGAAGTAGGCCCGGTCGCGCAGGGCCAGCAGGATGAACAGGTTGTACAGCAGGAGCGCGAGAATCATCCCGTAGATCAGGCCGAAGCCGAGGTTCTCGCGGTCCGCACGCTGCTCCAGGTCCGCGAGTTGCCAGGCGCGTAGCGGGAAAGAATTACCGGCCGGGTCGAAGGTGCGCAGATACAGGGTCAGCGGCTGTTCGCCGAGCGGGGGCAGTTGGAACACCGCACGCCGGTAGTTGTGGTCGCGCCCGGCGGCAAAGCCCACGCGCTCGCCGGCTTGGCGGGTCTGCCAGCCGCCTTGTTGGTCGGGCAGAAACACCTGCAGGTCGAGCAAGGTGACCGCGCCGACCTCCAGCCACCAGCGATCCGGCGCCGCGGGTGCGCGCTGGATGTTGAGCTTGATCCACCAAGGGTTGCGGCTCTGGCCGACGCTGGTTCGCCCGGCCGCAGGCTGAAAGCGCTGTTGCACAGCGGGGTCGGCCATGTCGGCGATAGTCAGCTGGGCGCCTACGTCTTCCAGCAGTTCAATCTGGCCATTGAGCAGCGTGCCGCTACTGGCTGCGTCAAGCAGCGACGGTGCTGCCATGGCCTGTGCCGCGAGGCAGGCAAGGAGCAAGGTAAACAGGCTGACGAGGCGCACCGCACACTCCTCGAATGAGAAAGGTTAGCGCGAGTATAAGCACAACCCGGCCTGTGATCACAAAACAACTGGCACATTGACATCCAGCAGGTCAGGGTCAAGCTTTCTGACCGGGCTGGTTAAATTTTGTGCTATATTTCGCGCCCGCGATTTTCCATCCTGTTCGCCTACGCCGGTCACTTTCCATGTCCATGCAAGCCGCCAAGCCGTTGTTCGATTATCCAAAGTACTGGGCCGAGTGTTTCGGGCCTGCACCTTTCCTGCCGATGAGCCGGGAAGAGATGGATCAGCTTGGCTGGGACAGCTGCGACATCATCATCGTTACCGGTGATGCCTATGTGGATCATCCCTCGTTCGGCATGGCGATCATCGGCCGGCTGCTGGAGTCGCAAGGCTTTCGCGTCGGCATCATCGCCCAACCGAACTGGCAGTCGAAAGACGACTTCATGAAGCTCGGCGAGCCGAACCTGTTCTTCGGCGTCGCGGCCGGCAACATGGACTCGATGATCAACCGCTACACCGCCGACAAGAAAATCCGCTCGGACGACGCCTACACCCCAGGCGGCATGGCCGGCAAGCGTCCGGATCGCGCCAGCTTGGTGTACAGCCAGCGCTGCAAGGAAGCCTACAAGCACGTGCCGATCGTGCTTGGTGGTATCGAAGCCTCTCTGCGCCGCATTGCCCACTACGACTACTGGCAGGACCGCGTGCGCAACTCGATCCTGATCGACGCCAGCGCCGATATCCTGCTGTACGGCAACGCCGAGCGCGCCATCGTCGAAGTGGCCCAGCGCCTGTCGTACGGCCACAAGATCGAAGACATCACCGACGTGCGCGGCACTGCGTTTATCCGCCGTGATACGCCGCAGGGCTGGTACGAGGTGGACTCCACCCGTATCGACCGGCCGGGTAAGGTCGACAAGATCATCAACCCGTACGTGAATACCCAGGATACCGAAGCCTGCGCCATCGAGCAGAGCAAGGCGCCGCTGGAAGACCCGAACGAGCCCAAGGTCGTGCAGCTTCTCGCCAGCCCGCGGATGACCCGCGACAAGACGGTGATCCGCCTGCCGTCCATGGAGAAGGTGCGCAACGACCCGGTGCTGTACGCCCACGCCAACCGCGTGCTGCACCTGGAAACCAACCCCGGCAACGCCCGCGCGCTGGTGCAGAAGCATGGTGAAGTGGATGTGTGGTTCAATCCGCCGCCCATTCCCATGACCACCGAAGAGATGGATTACGTGTTCGGCATGCCCTATCAGCGCATTCCGCACCCGGCGTACGGCAAGGAGAAGATCCCGGCCTACGAGATGATCCGTTTCTCGGTCAACATCATGCGTGGCTGTTTCGGCGGCTGTACCTTCTGCTCGATCACCGAGCACGAAGGGCGGATCATCCAGAACCGCTCGGAAGAGTCGATCATTCGCGAGATCGAAGAGATCCGCGACAAGGTGCCGGGTTTTACCGGGGTGATTTCCGACCTCGGCGGCCCGACCGCGAACATGTACCGCATCGCCTGCAAGAGCCCGGAAATCGAATCCGCGTGCCGCAAGCCGTCCTGCGTGTTCCCTGGCATCTGCCCGAACCTGAACACCGACCACTCGGCCTTGATTCAGCTCTATCGCAGCGCCCGTGCGCTGCCGGGTGTGAAGAAGATTCTGATTGCCTCGGGGCTGCGTTACGACCTGGCCGTGGAGTCGCCGGAGTATGTGAAGGAGCTGGTCACCCACCATGTGGGTGGCTACCTGAAGATCGCCCCGGAGCACACCGAAGAAGGCCCGCTGAATCAGATGATGAAGCCGGGCATTGGCAGCTATGACAAGTTCAAGCGCATGTTCGAGAAGTACTCGAAAGAGGCGGGCAAAGAGCAGTACCTGATCCCGTACTTTATCGCCGCGCACCCAGGCACCACCGACGAAGACATGATGAACCTGGCCCTGTGGCTCAAGGGCAACGGCTTTCGCGCCGACCAGGTGCAGGCCTTCTACCCGTCGCCGATGGCCACGGCCACGGCCATGTACCACTCGGGCAAGAACCCGCTGCGCAAGGTCACCTACAAAAGCGACGGCGTGACCATCGTCAAGAGTGAGGAGCAGCGCCGCCTGCACAAGGCCTTCCTGCGTTATCACGACCCGAAAGGCTGGCCGATGCTGCGTGAAGCGCTGCAGCGCATGGGCCGTGCCGACCTGATCGGTCCGGGCAAGCACCAGCTGATTCCAGCGTTTCAGCCCAAGGTCGACGAATATCACAGCGCCCGCCGGAAGAACTCGACGCCGGCGGACAGCAAGAAAGTCGCCGGTGCCAACAAGGGCAAGCCGATGCTGACCCAGCACACCGGCTTGCCGCCGCGTGACACCGGTGCAGCAGGCGGTAACCCCTGGGACAAGCGCGAGCAGGCCAAGGCCGCCGCGCAGCTGCGTAACCAGCAGGCGGCCAAGGAGCGCGCCGATGCGGCGAAAGGGAAGGGAAAGAAGCCCACCAAGAAACCAGCCGTACCGCGCTGATTCTCAGGGAATAAAAAACGCCAGCTTCGCGCTGGCGTTTTTTATGGGGCAAGTAGGGGCCGCTGATTAGCTGTGTAGGGTGGATGACGCCTTTCTCATCCACCACAGTGCCGCTAGTGGTGGATGGATAAAGCGCCATCCACCCTACGGCCTAGCCGTAACGTTTTTTCGCTTCGATGGCCAAACCGCTGCCGATGCTGCCGAAGGTGTTGCCCTCCACGTGCTGGGCGTTGGGCAGCATCGCCGCGACGCTCTGGCGCAACGCCGGAATGCCGCTGGAGCCACCGGTAAAGAACACCGTATCGACCTGTGCAACACTGATGCCGGCATCGCTGAGCAGCCGGGTGACGCTGGCGCGCACACGCTCCAGCAGCGGCTCGATCGCGTTTTCAAACAGCTCGCGGGTCAGCTCGGCGACCAGGCCGTCTTCCAGGCGGCTAAGGTCGATGGGGCGTGCATCCTGTTCGGTCAAGGCGATCTTGCTTTCTTCCACCTGCATGGCCAACCAGTGGCCGTCGCGGCGTTCGATCAGCTGGAACAGCCGGTCGATCCCGGTCGGGTCGACGATGTCGTAGCGCATGCTCTGCAGCTGGCGCTGCGACTGCGCCGAGTAGACCGCGTTAATGGTGTGCCAGGTGGCCAGGTTAAGGTGGGTGCTGGTGGGCATCGGCGCATCGCTCTTCATCCGGCTGCCGTAACCGAACAGCGGCATCACGCCGGCCAGGGAGAGCTGCTTGTCGAAGTCGGTGCCGCCGATATGCACGCCGCCGGTGGCGAGAATATCGTCATGCCGGTCGGCCACTGTGCGGCGTTCGGGGGCCAGGCGCACCAGGGAAAAGTCCGACGTACCGCCGCCGATATCGACGATCAGCACCAGCTCCTCGCGCTCAATGCCGGACTCGTAGTCGAAGGCCGCGGCAATCGGCTCGTACTGGAAGGACACGTCTTTGAAGCCGAGCTTGTGCGCCACGGCCACTAAGGTGTTCTGCGCTTCCAGGTCGGCCACCGGGTCTTCGTCGACGAAAAACACCGGGCGGCCCAGCACCACCTCCTCGAACGGCCGTCCGGCGGTGTTTTCTGCGCGGGTTTTCAGTTCGCCGATAAAGAAACCGAGCAGGTCTTTGAACGGCAATGCGCTGCCCAGCACGGTGGTTTCGCTTTTCAGCAGCTTGGAGCCCAGCAGACTTTTCAGCGAGCGCATCAGGCGGCCTTCGTAGCCTTCCAGGTATTCCTGCAGGGCCAGGCGGCCATACACTGGGCGGCGTTCCTCGAGGTTGAAGAACACCACGGACGGCAGGGTGATCTTGCCGTCTTCCAGTGGAATCAGGGTTTCAGCGCCGGGGCGCAGCCAGCCGACGGTGGAGTTGGAAGTGCCGAAGTCGATGCCGCAGGCGCGGGCGGGAGTGGAAAAAGTCATGCGGCGCACTGTCCTGAAAAAACGGCCGCGCAGTATAGGGCCGCGCGTCCCGGATTACCGCGCCGATTATCAGCTACGCGGGGGCAGGCTTGAGTCCGGCTTGCGCCGCCACTGTCCCCACTCGAAGCCCAATACCACCAGCAGCGACAGGGCGAACGGCAGTAGCAGGTAGAAGCAGCGGAACACGATCAGTGCGGCCAGCACATCGGGTGCGGAGACTTCGGGCAGTGCGGCGAGAAAGGTGACTTCGAGCACGCCAAGACCGCCCGGCGCGTGGGACAGCAGCGCCAGCGAGAAGGAGGCGAGAAACACCCCCAAAACGATAAGGAAGCCCGGGTTGGTATCGGCCGGCAGGGCGAAGTAGATGATTGCCGCTGCGCAGATCAGCTCCAGCGGGCCGGCGAGCAGCTGCCTGCCGACGATCTCTAGGCGAGGGTACTGGATATGCAGTTTGCCCATCCGCCATGGCCGCAGGTGGCGCCAGGAGCCGAACACATAGAGTGCGACCAGCAGTAGCAGCAGCGCGCCAATCGCGACGGACAGCAGCGGCGTCACTTCCGCCACCCGGTAGATCAGCGTGGGCTGCATGATCAGCACGCAGCCACTGGTCAGCAGGGTACCCAGCACGAAGGTAAACGAGCAGAAGACGATCAGGATGCCGATTTCATGGCCCGAGAGGCCCTTGCTGCGGTATGCCCGATAGCGCACCACGGCGCCGGAGAACACCGACGCGCCGATGTTGTGCGCCAGTGCATAGGTGGTGAATGAGCAGAGCGCGATAAAGCGCCAGGGGATGCGTTTGCCGAGGTGGGCAATGGCGATGCGGTCGTACCAGGCAAGTGCCGTGTAGGCGCCAAGCGTTGCGCCAGCGGCCAGTATCCAGCTCGCCGTATTGATGGCGTCCAGGCTGTCGGCAATCTCATCGAGGGAGATGTTGCGCAGTTCGCGGTAAAGCAAGAAGCACGACAGCACCACGGCAGCAAGACCAATCAGCGTCCAGATCAAGTCGCTTCGTTTCAGCATTGGTTTGGCTGGTTCAACGGACAACTGCGATCCCTCTTTGTGGACACGATAAAGCGTTGGAGTGAGCCAGCGTGCATCCGTTCAGCTGTCTTGCCCGTTGGTGTAATGGGGTGCCGGCGAGTGGTGATCGACATCGCCGCGAATCGTCTGGCGATGCGCACGCGATGGCCGATCACCGGTCGTTGCATCGGCTCGGCAGTATCCCGGAGGCGGGCGTTATCCTCAATCGTCGCGTCGCTAAATGGCGTTACCGGATTTGTCCGCCGGCTGAAGGCTCAGCTCCAGCCGAGGGTCAGTGCGGCGAGGGCAAGGTAGCGGGCGGTTTTGGCGATGCCCACGATCAGCAGAAAGCGCCACCAGGGCTCGCGCATGATGCCCGCCACCAGTGTCAGCGGGTCGCCGACGATTGGCAGCCAGCTCAGCAGCAGCGACCAGCAGCCATAACGGCCATACCAGCCTTGTGCCTGCAGCAGGCGACGTTCGCTGACGGGGAACCAGGGTTTGTCGCGGAAGCGTTCGAGGGACCGCCCCAGCAGCCAGTTGAGCAGGGAGCCCAGGACGTTGCCAACGCTCGCCACTGCAAGCAGCGCTGCAATGGGGTAGGCCTCGCTGAGCAGCAGGGCCACCAGCACCGTTTCCGACTGCAGCGGCAGCAGGGTAGCGGCGCCCAGGGCTGAGAAGAACAGCCCGAGGTAGGCGGAGAGTGTCAGCACCCTGGGCGGCGCCGGCTCGCCAGCTGAGCGCGCGCGTCAGGCGCGCGTAGAACGGCTGGCGTCAGGGCTGGCGATCCTGCTCGGCATTGGCCATCACGTCTTCCAGCTTGAGGCCGGTCAGACCGTGGATGGTGCGCCACAGATAGTAGAAGATGCCCATCAGCATGATCATCGACGGGATCGCGATCATCGGGTAGCTGAGCAGGTTCATCCGGCCGAGTTCGGCATTGAAGGCTTCGCTGCCGGCAGGGCTGACCACGATCCACTTGGCCAGCACGTAATTCATCACCGCGGAGAAAAAGAAGGTGCCGCTCAGCCAGTAGGTGGCCTTGAGCAGGCGCGCCTCGAAGCGCTCGGTATTGCCGCTCTGCTCCAGACGGGCGTGGATCTTGTCGACATTGAGCACGGTTTTGTTGAACAGCATGGTGCGGATCAACGGGTAGCGCGTGCGTGTCGACACCAGCACCGCCACGCCGATCACGCATGGAATCAGTGCCTCCTTGATCGCCAGCCACTGGTTATCCAGTTTCAGCAGGCCGATGCCGCCGGTAAGCAGTACGCTGACCAGGCCGAGCAGGGCGATGAAATTGAATTTGCGGTACTTGGCCAGTTCGAACAAACCCCAGCCCAGCGGGAAGGCCAGCGCCAGCAGCAGGGCGCCGTCGGCCCCCAGCCTCGATTCGCCGCTCAGCTTCATCAGAATCAGCGAGGGAATCAGGATGCTGATCAGCAGATCGATCAATGGACGAGGTTTGTGGGTCGGGGGTGTCGCGTGCGTGGTGTCGGTCATGTCATTCATAGCGCTGAAAAGAGTCGCGATCATCGCCTGCCCTGGCGGCCAGGGCTAGCCCAACCGTCGGCGCGACTGTGAAAAAAAGTGTGAGCGTGACCCTCTCTGGCTCGACAGTCTGGCGGAAAGTCGCCAGGCTGGGCGGCGATGTGGCGCGATCCCGCCGCCTTTGGATTATCGATGCGCTGCGATTCCGATACGCTGCATGCCTGCCCTCTGCCTGAAAAGGCGAGTGATTGCCTCCGTCAAGGGTTCACCATGTCACCCAGTCAACCGTTGCTCTTGAGCCTCGCCGAACGGGCTCAGCTGTTTGCCCACCTTGCCGCCATGGAGCAGGCCGGGGTGCCGGCGCAGCGTGCGCTCGCCAGCCTGAGCCTGCCAACGCGCGCGCAAGCGGCGCTGCAACGCATGCGTGCGCAGCTGGAGAAAGGTCGCGACATTGCCAGCGCAGGCCAGCTCAGTGGCCTGCTGGGGCCGCTGGACAGCAACCTGCTGCGCGCCGCGCAAGCCAGCGGCTGCCTGGCGGCCATCTATAGGCGGCTTGCCGAGCGCTACGCCCACAAGGCCAGCCAGGCGGCGCGATTGAGGTCGCGCTTGCTGATGCCCGCCATGGTCTTTCTGCTTGCGCTGTTTATCCAGCCATTGCCGGCGCTAGTCGGCGGGCAACTGAGTGGCGCCGCGTACCTCTGGGTATGCCTGCGCCCCCTAATGCTGATCGGCGTGCTGTATGCGCTGGGACGCCAACTGCTGCTGCGCCGCCAGCACAAGACCACGGCGCGCGCGGGGCTGCTCGACGCACTGCTGAACCGAATCCCCGTGCTCGGCGCGGCCTATGCGCGGAGCAACGTGCGCAACTTCTTCGACAGCCTCGGCTTGATGCTCGAAGCCGGGCTGCCCATGCTCGAGGCCCTGCCGAACGCCTGTGCGACCATGACCGATGCGGCGCTGCGGACGCGGTTCGCGCGGGTGCAGGCCAGCATTCGCGGTGGCCAGTCACTGACCGAGGCGCTCGGCGCCATCGACTTTCCCGGCAAGGCCATGGCGCTTGGCGTGGTGCGCACCGGCGAAGCCAGCGGCACCTTGCCTGCCAGCCTGCTGAGTTTTGCCGCGAGCGAGAGCCGGCAGCTCGACAGCCTGCGCGAGCAACTGGCGGTCTGGCTGCCGCGCATGCTGTACGCCGGGCTGTGCCTGTGGATGGCGGCCGGGCTGCTCGGCGGCGACGGCTTCACCCCACGGTTGCCAGCGGACCTGCGCTAGCCCGGCACCGCCGATAGTCGAGTTGGCGGGCAAATTGCACTGCGGCGGACATACTTGGTAGTGCGTTCGCCAGCGCTTATCAGCACCACTGGCCCAAGACTCACAGGGCTTCAGTCGTTCAGGAAAACCCCTATGCCCATCATGCAACGAGCCTCACATCACGACCTGCGCAGTGCGTTTCGCGCCTTGCTCGACTCCAGCGCCTGCTATCACACCGCTTCGGTATTCGACCCGATGTCTGCGCGCATCGCCGCCGACCTGGGTTTTGAAGTCGGCATTCTGGGCGGCTCGGTGGCGTCGCTGCAGGTCATCGCCGCGCCCGATTTCGCCTTGATCACCCTCAGCGAGTTCGTCGAACAGGCGACCCGCATCGGCCGCGTCAGCCGGCTGCCAGTCATCGCCGATGCCGACCATGGCTATGGCAACGCGCTCAACGTCATGCGCACCGTGGTCGAGCTGGAGCGCGCGGGCATCGCCGCGCTGACCATCGAAGACACGCTGTTGCCGGCGCAGTTCGGGCGCAAGTCCACTGACCTGATCAGCATCGAAGAAGGCGTCGGCAAGATCCGCGCGGCGCTGGAGGCGCGGGTCGACCCGCAACTGGCGATCATCGCCCGCACCCATGCCGGCGTGCTCGAGGTCGACGAGGTGATCCGCCGCACCCTGGCCTATCAGGCGGCGGGCGCGGATGGCATCTGCATCGTTGGCGTCGAGGATTTTGCCCATCTGGAGCAGATCGCCGCGCCGCTGAACATTCCGCTGATGCTGGTCACCTATGGCAATCCGAAGCTGCGCGACAACGCGCGTTTGGCGTCACTGGGCGTACGCATCGTGGTCAACGGCCACGCCGCTTACTTCGCGGCGATCAAAGCCACCTACGATTGCCTGCGCGAGCAGCGCGGGGTCGATGCCAGCGACCTGAGCGCCTCGGAGTTGGCGCACAAATACACACTGCCCGAGGAGTATCTGGTATGGGCAGCTGAGTTTATGGATGTGAAGGAGTAACGACGCCGCTACCGCTACGGCCAGTCAATCGCGGATCAGCGGCAGGCTGACGGTAAAGGTTGTGCCCTGACCGGCCTTGGAGTCGACGGTGATAGCGCCGCCATGGGCGACGACGATCTCATGGGCGATAAACAGACCAAGGCCCAACCCGGCATTCGGGCCGTACTCACTGGGTGCCTGCTGAGCCAGGCGACTCAGGGGGCTGAACAGGTACGGCAGGACATCCGGGGCGATCGGTTCGCCCTGATTGTGCAACGTGAATATAGCCTTACCTTTTGTGGCACGCAGGTCGACGGTGATCGGCGCCTGGTCGCTGCCATGCTGCACCGCGTTGCCGATCAGGTTGGAGAACACCTGCTCAATGCGCGCCACGTCGAACTGGCCGAGCAGATCGCCACTGGTTTCCAGCGCGATACTGGCCTCGGGGTGATAGGTGCGCACCTCGTCCACCATGTTTTCACAGATAGCGCCTAGGTTGGCTTCTGCCAGTTGAATCGGAATACCGCTGCTCAACTGCGAGCGAGTGAAGTCGAGTAGGTCGCCGACGATCTTGCTGGCGCGTTTGACGCTGGTGTAGATGCGCGAGGCAATCATGGCGTGCCGACTGCTCAGTTCCTCGGTGCTCAGCAACACCTCTGTGCCGAGCTGTATCGCCCCCAGCGGTGTGCGCAAGTCATGCCCCATGATGCCGAGAAACAAATCACGCGAGGCATCGACCGCCTGCGAATAGCTGGCGACCGACTCTGCCAGGGCCTGGTCAATCGCCTCGTTGAAACGCGTCATGTCGGATACTTCGAAGGCGCCACCGCTTTTGATCTGCTGCAGCCAGAGGCGCAACACGCTTGAACGTAGCGCGCGGTATTCCGAGACCATCTGGTCAATGCTGAAGCCGGCCAGCAGGCGTGTCATCGCGTGGATCTCGGCGGCGGTGTCATCGTCGGCATTGGGCGCAGCACCCTGGGATTTTTCAATTGCTTCGCGGGTGGTTTGCGGGGTGCGCAGATCAACGGCTATGGCGCGCAGCATCTGTTCGGCATGATCGCGCAACTCGACTCGGCTCATGATTCGCGAGGGTGGAAGAATGGATTTAGCGAAATCTTCCCAGGCCTGCAGGATGGGTTCGAGGTTTTCAAGGATGAAGTCGGCTAGGCGCATGAACGGAGCTCCACGGATATACACAGATGACAAATTCGGCCGATTCGCATCGGGTAGGTAGGCTCGGCTTCCAGAACTGCCGCGTTGGAATGGCTGGCGGTGGGCAGGGGTAGAGATCGTGGGCGGCCACTCGTTCCGCAACGCGCGGGGTAGCGAGAAGCCTGCATAGTACGCCCAGCCGCTGACGGTTGACTGCACGGGCAAGTCATTAGTTGCGATTAACGCCCTTGCGCTGAGATCTTTAGGGGAAACTGCGGCCGGTGGCTGCAGGTCCAACTGATAAATCCCGGGGCACCCGGTCAGGAGGCTGTGATGGCAAGCGGTTGGGCAAACGATGGCGCGGTGCAAGAGCAGATCGACAGCACCATTGACGATGCGGTGCAGCGGGCGCGCAGTCGCCTGGCAACAGGTGAAAGCCTCAGCCACTGCGAAGAGTGTGGTGCGGTGATTCCGCCGGCGCGACGCGAAGCGGTCAAGGGCGTGCGACTGTGCATCGCCTGTCAGACCGAGCAGGACAAAGCGCTGTCTGCGCAGAGCGGTTACAACCGTCGCGGCAGCAAGGACAGCCAGCTACGTTGAGGCTGGCTTCAGCGAAGCGGCACTTGAGCGGTAAGTTGCAGTCTCAAGGCTGACGATATTTCGCCAGGACGAAACGCCATATGACGATCTTCGAAGCATTACGCCTCAGTCACGACATTCAGCGTGAACTGTCTGAACAGTTGGTCGCCACCAGCGGCGACAGCCTCGAGCGCAAGGAGCTGTTTGCTCAGCTCAAGCACGAACTGGCAGTTCACTCGGTCGCCGAGGAGCGGCATTTCTATATCCCCTTGATGCAGGAAGACCTTGGCGTTGACCTGTCGCGCCACGCGATTGCCGAGCACCATGAGATGGATGAGATGGTCGAGGCGCTTGAGGAAACCGACCCCAGCAGCCCGAGCTGGCTGGTCCAGGCAAAAAAGCTGTCCCACAAGGTGCACCACCACCTGAAGGAGGAAGAGCACAAATTCTTCCAGATGGCCGGCAAGCTGCTCACCGACAAGCAGAAAGAAGCCCTGGCGAAGGATTACCTGGACGCCTACGCGGCGATGAAAACCGCCGAAGCCGAGGCCTAGCTTCGGCGACAGGATTCAGAACAGGCAGGATTCAGAATAGAAAGTAACGCTGCGCCATCGGCAGCACCTCGGCCGGTTCGCACCAGAGCAACTGGCCGTCGGCCTTGACCTGATAGTTCTGCGCGTCCACTTCGATATTCGGTAGGTAGTCGTTGTGGATCAGGTCGGTCTTTTTCACCTCGCGACAGCCTTTGACCACGCCAATCTTCTTCTTCAGTCCGAGCTGCTCAGGTACGCCGGCATCAAACGCCGCCTGGCTGATAAAGGTGATGCTGGTAGCGTGGCGGCTGCCGCCATAGCTGGCGAACATCGGTCGGTAATGTACCGGCTGCGGTGTGGGGATCGAGGCATTGGCGTCGCCCATCAGGCTGGCGGCAATCGCCCCGCCTTTGAGAATCAGCGTAGGTTTGACGCCGAAAAACGCCGGGCGCCAGAGCACCAGATCGGCCCACTTGCCCACTTCGATAGAGCCCACTTCATGGCTGACGCCGTGGGTGATCGCCGGGTTGATGGTGTACTTGGCGATATAGCGTTTTACCCGGAAGTTGCTGTTGCCAGGGCCGTCGCCTTCCAACGGGCCGCGCTGTTTGTGCATCTTGTCGGCGGTCTGCCAGGTGCGGGTGATCACCTCGCCAACGCGGCCCATGGCCTGGCTGTCGGAGCTGATCATGGAGAACGCACCGAGGTCATGCAGGATATCTTCGGCCGCGATGGTTTCGCGGCGGATGCGGCTTTCGGCGAAGGCGACGTCCTCGGCGATGCTCGGGTCGAGGTGGTGGCAGACCATCAACATGTCCAGATGCTCGTCGATGGTGTTGCGGGTAAACGGCCGGGTCGGGTTGGTCGAACTCGGCAGCACATTGGGGAAACCGCAGGCCTTGATGATGTCCGGCGCATGACCGCCGCCAGCACCTTCGGTGTGGTAGGTGTGGATGGTGCGACCCTTGAAGGCGGCCAGGGTGGTTTCGACAAAGCCGGACTCGTTGAGCGTGTCGGTGTGGATCGCCACCTGCACATCAAACTGGTCGGCCACGCTCAGGCAGTTGTCGATGGCCGCCGGGGTTGTGCCCCAATCTTCGTGCAGCTTAAGGCCGATGGCGCCGGCTTTGACCTGCTCGATCAACGGCTCCGGCAAGGAGGCGTTGCCCTTGCCGGTAAAACCCAGGTTCATCGGGAAGGCGTCGGCGGCCTGCAGCATGCGCGCCATATGCCAGGGGCCGGAGGTGCAGGTGGTGGCATTGGTGCCGGTGGCCGGCCCGGTGCCGCCACCAATCATGGTGGTGACACCGCTCATCAGCGCCTCTTCGATCTGCTGCGGGCAGATAAAGTGGATATGTGTATCTATCCCACCCGCCGTGAGGATCATCCCCTCGCCGGCGATCACCTCGGTGCCGGCGCCGATGGCGATGGTCACGTTGGGCTGGATATCCGGGTTTCCGGCCTTGCCGATGGCGGCGATACGCCCATCCTTGAGGCCCACGTCGGCCTTGACGATGCCCCAGTGATCGATGATCAGCGCGTTGGTGATCAGGGTATCAACTACATCTTTGGCGCAGAGCTGGCCCTGGCCCATGCCATCGCGGATGACCTTGCCGCCACCGAACTTCACTTCCTCGCCGTAGGTGGTGAAGTCTTGCTCCACTTCGATCCACAGCTCGGTGTCGGCCAGGCGCACCTTGTCGCCGACGGTGGGGCCGAACATATCGGCATAGGCTTGTCTGCTGATCTTCATTGGTCATCTTCCCGTAGGGTGCGCCGTGCGCACCACTGCTATCTGTGTCGTGTCTGGTGCGCGCAGCGCACCCTACGACAATCGGTGTCTCAAAGTTCGCCCATTACCCGCCCGGCAAAGCCGTACACGCGGCGAAGGCCAGCCAGGTCGACCAGTTCGACCTCGCGGCTCTGCCCCGGCTCGAAGCGCACGGCGGTGCCGGCCGGAATATTCAGGCGCATACCGCGCGCGGCTGCACGGTCGAAGCTCAGGGCATCGTTGGTTTCGAAGAAGTGATAGTGCGAGCCGACCTGGATCGGCCGGTCGCCGCTATTGGCCACGGTCACGCGCAGGGTACGGCGGCCGGCGTTGAGTTCGATCTCGCCGTCCTGGATCTGGTATTCGCCGGGAATCATGGCTGTGGCCTCGACAAGGTTTTGTAGTAGATGGCGTTTGCTCGGTACTGCCCGTCAGGGCCGCAGGCGTAGTCAGGCAGTCCACCGATGCAGATGTAGCCCTGAGCCTGGTAAAAGGCTTCGGCATCGCTGCCGGCTTCGGTGTCCAGGTACAGCAAGCCGCGTTGCAGCTCGGCTGCTTCGCCTTCCAGGCGCTGCATCAGGCTGTTGGCGATGCCACGGCGGCGGGCGTTGCTGTGTACCAGAAGCTTCTGCACTTCGGCGCGGTTGAGGCCGTTAGGTTTCTGGCAGAGCACCAGTTGCACGCTGCCCAGCACCTGGCCCTGCTCACAGGCCAGCCAAAGCAGGTGAGTGCCGTCGCGTATGCCTGCCAGGACCTGGTCGAAATAGAGGTTGGCCGCGTCAGCATCGAGATCAGCGAGAAAGCCTACCGAGGCGCCATGCGCCACGGAGTCGGGCAGTAGGTTCAGCAGGCCTTGGCGATAAGACTCAAAGTCAGCCGCGTCGAGGCGCTCGATGCTCAGCATCAGGGCGCACTCCTTTCGGGGCTCAGCATCAGCTGCATAAAGGTGAGGTCCAGCCAGCGGCCGAACTTGCGGCCGACCTGGGGCATTTGCCCGGTGATGCTGAAACCGAAGCGCTGGTGCAGGCCGATGGAGGCGAGGTTGCCGCTCTCGATGGCGGCAACCATCACGTGTTTACCGCCGGCCTTGCCGCGTTCGATCAGTGCGCCGAGCAGCAGCACGCCGAGGCCACGTCCGCGTTGGTCGGCGCGCACGTACAGGGAGTTTTCCACGGTGTTGCAAAACCCGTCGAAGGGCCGCCAGTCGCCATAGGCGGCGTAGCCGAGCACGCTGTCGTCGGCGTCCACCGCCACCAGTACTGGGTAGCCTTGCTGGCGGCGCGCGGCCAACCAGGCCTGGCGGTTGGCCAGGTCAACGATGTCGTCCATCCAGATCGCTGTGGTGTTGAGCACGGCGTCATTGAAGATGGCGCGGATGGCTTCCAGATCGTCGTCGCGGGCATCGCGAATAATCATTCTTCGTGTCTCCAGGAAGTCGTCCAAGGCCGTAGCGAGCGCCGCTCAGGCAAGGCGCAAGTCGGCGAGGATGCGGAGTTGACGTCTGTCAATGAGCAAGTTTCGCTCCGCTCACCCATGCGGGCCGCCCTCTGGGCGTTCAGTGGCAAGCCACTGCCCGAGACGGCTTTCAACGCCGCATGGGCAAGCGCAGTAGGCATTGGGCGATTTCCTCAGGCAATCGGCTGATGGACGGTCACCAGCTTGGTGCCGTCGGGGAAGGTGGCTTCCACCTGAATCTCCGGGATCATTTCCGGGATGCCTTCCATCACCTGATCACGGCTCAGCAGGGTGGTGCCGAAGTGCATCAGCTCGGCCACGGTCTGGCCGTCGCGGGCGCCTTCGAGCAGTGCGGCGGAGATATAGGCCATGGCTTCCGGGTAGTTGAGTTTTACCCCGCGGGCCAGGCGACGCTCGGCGACCAGGCCGGCGGTGAAGATCAGCAGTTTGTCTTTTTCTCTCGGGGTAAGGTCCATAGTGATTCCGTTTTTTGGTCGGCGGGCTACGAAGTGCGCTTCTGTAGGGTGGACATGGCGGAGCCTTGTCCACCGCTGGCGTCCAGATGGCGGACAAGCCTTTGGCATGTCCACCCTACGAAATCGTAGGTCTTGCACATAAACATAAGATTTACGTGCTCCAGATACGTGGGGGCACGGCCGTGCGGCCGAGCAGGGCCGGGCGCAGCAGGTGCCAGAGTTCGATCAGCCAGGCGCGGGCGTGCAGGGTCTCGCTGGCGAGGCAGCGGGCCACCAGCAGGCCTGGTAATTGGCTCAGGTCGCCGCGCACAGGTGTGTTCAGGCTGCGGCAGTGTTCAAGCAGTTCGCTGTCGATTTCACCGCTGATCAGCAGAGTGGCGAACACCGGTTTGCCGCCCAGGCCGATGGGCGAATCGAGCAGGCCATCGCCACCGACCACGCGCTGGCGTTCGTGCCAGAGCAGTTGGCCATCCCGGCGGATATTCAGCTGGGCCTGGAAGTGTCCGCTATCGAAGCGTTCGCCACTGGCTGGGCGGCCGAGGGCGACGATGTCCCAATAGAGCAGCTTGGCATCGCCGTGCAGTTCGATATCGGTGGTTAGTTCGGCCTGGGCGGCGGCGTAGACGATGGTTTCCTGTGGCAGCCATTCCAGGGTGGCGCCGGATTCGACGCGCAACTTTATGCTTTGGTAAGCCGGGCCGGCGGCGCGGTACCACTTGGCTGCGCCGGGGCTGGTCAACTGCGCCCACGCACCGCTGCCAACGCTGGCCGAGATATCCAGGCGATCACCGCCGGCAATCCCGCCGGGTGGGTGAACGATGATGTGCTGACACACCTCGGGCCCTTCGGCGTACAGGTGTTTCTGTACCCGCAGCGGGCCTTTATGGCGGCGCAAGGTCGGCCGCGTGCAATCGCCATCGCGGCCATAGCCCAGCTCCAGCTCGGCGTGCCAGCTGGGGGTAAATACCGCGGCGGGTGCGTTCACGCCGCCACCTTGCTGTTGCGGTGTCGCCAGGCCTGAACTGCGGAATAAGCGCTCAGCAGCACTAGCCCTAAGCAAACCACCAGCCACCATTGCAGGTGCATGCCGTAGTAGGGCGGCGCGTGCAGGGTGCCCTGAATCCAGAACAGCGCCAGGCCCAGGGCCAGCAGGCTGGCGCACAGGGCGCGGCCCCAGGAGCGGCAATAGGACGCCGGGCGCAGCACGGCCAGCAGTACGCTGCATTCGGCCAGGACGATGACGCAGAAAATCAGCACCGGCTTGAGCGGATAGACCGCTTCGCTGCCGACCGGCATGGCGCGCAGCATCCAGTAATCCGGCAGGCTGCCGGCCCAGATCACCAGTGCCATACCGACCAGTGCGGTAAGCGGGAGAAGAAGCGTGCGCAGGGGTGGCATTGGGGCCTCGAGTCCGTGGGCGAAAGCCTGATTATGCGCAAAGTGCAGGTGCGGCGTCGCCATTCAGATTGCGACCAGGCCACGAACACCGTCGGTTTCCATGGTCTCGCCACGGCCCTGCTGGACGATTTCGCCGCGACTCATCACCAAGTACTGGTCGGCCAGCTCGGCGGCAAAGTCATAGAACTGCTCGACCAGCAGGATGGCCATATCGCCGCGCTCGGCGAGCTTTTTGATCACCACGCCGATCTCCTTGATCACCGAGGGCTGGATGCCTTCGGTAGGCTCATCGAGGATTAGCAGGCGCGGCTTGCTCGCCAGCGCGCGGCCGATGGCCAGCTGTTGCTGCTGGCCGCCGGAGAGGTCGCCGCCGCGGCGTTGCTTCATCTCGCGCAGCACCGGGAACAGCTCGTAGATAAATTCCGGCACCACCTTGGCTTCGCTGCCGGGAAAGCGTGAAAGCCCCATCAGCAGGTTTTCTTCCACCGTCAGGCGACCGAAGATTTCTCGACCCTGGGGCACGTAGGCGATGCCGGCGTGCACACGCTGGTGCGGCTTGAAGGCGGTGATGGGCTGGCCTTCCCAGTTGACTGCGCCTTGCTTGGCCGGGATCAGGCCCATCAGGCACTTCAGCAGGGTGGTCTTGCCCACGCCGTTACGCCCGAGCAGGCAGGTGACCTCGCCGACCTTGGCCTCGAACGACAGGCCGCGAAGGATATGGCTGCCGCCGTAGTATTGATGCAGTTGCTCAACTTGCAGCATGTCGATGTCCTTGGTTGTGCGTAGGGTGGATGGCGTTTTATCCATCCACCGTGCGGTGTCATTGGTGGATGAAAACGGCGTCATCCACCCTACGTCTTACCCATCAACGGCGATCGGCTCAGCGACCGAGATAAACCTCGATCACTCGTTCATCGTTCTGCACCTGCTCCAGCGAGCCTTCGGTCAGCACGCTGCCCTGGTGCAGCACCGTGACGTGGTCGGCGATGGAGCCGACAAAGCCCATATCGTGCTCCACCACCATCAGCGAGTGCTTGCGCGCCAGGGACTTGAACAGCTCGGCGGTGAACTCGGTTTCGGCGTCGGTCATGCCCGCCACTGGCTCATCGAGCAGCAACAGTTGCGGGTCCTGCACCAGCAGCATGCCGATCTCGAGGAACTGCTTCTGCCCGTGGGACAGCAGCCCGGCCGGACGATTGCGTGAGGCGTCGAGCTTGATCGTCTGCAGCACTTCATCGATGCGGTCTTTCTGTTCGCCGCTGAGTTTGGCGCGCAGGCTGGCCCATACCGACTTATTGGTTTTCTGCGCCAGTTCGAGGTTTTCGAACACGCTGAGCGCTTCGAACACAGTCGGCTTTTGGAATTTGCGACCGATGCCGGACTGGGCGATTTCCACTTCGCTCATCTGCGTCAGGTCGAGGGTTTCACCGAAGTAGGCGACGCCGTTGTCCGGGCGGGTCTTGCCGGTGATCACGTCCATCATGGTGGTCTTGCCGGCACCGTTGGGACCGATGATGCAGCGCAGTTCACCGACGCCGATATACAGCGTCAGGTTGGTCAGGGCCTTGAAGCCATCGAAGCTAACGTTGATGTCTTCCAGGGTCAGGATGGTGCCGTGACGGACGTTCAGACCCTTGCTCGCCAGGGAGCTGGCGCCAATCGCATCGCGTCCGCTGCCGGCGGGGTCAAAGGCAGGTTCGAGCATAAGTTCGGGGACCGGAGTGGCGCGCATCATTGCTCTCCTTTTTTACGAAGAAGGCCGATTACACCTTTCGGTAAGAACAAGGTCACGACGATAAACAGAAAGCCCAGGGCAAACAGCCAGTACTCGGGGAAGGCCACGGTAAACCAGCTCTTCATGCCGTTGACCAAACCGGCACCGAGCAGCGGACCGATCAACGTGCCGCGTCCGCCGAGGGCGACCCATACGGCGGCTTCGATGGAGTTAGTCGGCGACATTTCGCTGGGGTTGATGATGCCCACCTGTGGCACATACAAGGCCCCGGCCAGGCCGCAGAGCACGGCGCTGAGCACCCAGATAAACAGCTTGTAGCCGCGCGGGTCGTAGCCGCAGAACATCAGGCGGTTTTCCGCATCGCGCAGCGCCGTCAGCACCCGGCCGAACTTGCTGCGTGCTAGGGTCCAGCCCAGGTACAGGCTGGCTACCAGCAGCGCTACGGTGGCAAAGAACAGCGTCGCGCGGGTGTGCGCCGAGGTGATATCGAAACCGAGAATGGTGCGGAAATTGGTGAAACCATTGTTGCCGCCAAAGCCGGTTTCGTTGCGAAAGAACAGCAGCATGCCGGCGAAGGTCAGGGCCTGGGTCATGATCGAGAAGTACACGCCCTTGATCCGCGAACGGAAGGCGAAGAAGCCGAACACCAGCGCGAGCAAGCCAGGTGCCAGCACCACTAGGCACAGCGCCCAGAGGAAGTTGCTGGTGCCGTACCAGTACCAGGGCAGCTCGGTCCAGGCGAGGAAGCTCATAAAGGCGGGCAGGCCATCGCCGGCGGCTTCGCGCATCAGGTACATACCCATGGCGTAACCGCCGAGAGCAAAGAACAGGCCGTGCCCAAGCGACAGCAGGCCGGCGTAACCCCAGACCAGATCGAGCGCCAAGGCGACGATGCAGTAGCAGAGGATCTTGCCGACCAGGGTCAGGCTGTAGGCCGAAACATGCAGGGCGTTGTCCGCAGGCAACAGGTGCAGCAGCGGCATGGCGATCAGCAGGGCGAGTACCAACAGGCCGATACCGATCGAGACTTGCGGGCCGAGCTTGGCGCTGGCACGCGCCAGCAGCGTTTGGTTGAGTGGCATAGTCATCGGGGCATGCTCGCGTCAAGGGACGCACCGCGGTGCAGGCTACCGGCGTGCCAGACAAGGCGCGGGGCGCAACTGATGGTCATTCCCTCGGTAAGCCCCGCAACGCCGCATGGCGCGTCGGCAGTCGCAACCCGAAGGGCCGCTGACTCGGTGGCGGCGAGGGCATCCAAATGATTTGTTCTTGGCAGCATTTTTCTATTCCTTCTGCATACCGCCGCCAGCGAGGCAGCGGCGCGGTCGTCAATTGGCGTGAGCAGGCCCCGCTTAGTCGATCACCCGTCCTTTCAAAGCAAACAGACCTTGCGGGCGTTTCTGAATAAACAGAATGATCAGCGCGAGGATAAGGATCTTGCCGAGTACGGCGCCGATCTGCGGTTCGAGAATCTTGTTGGCGATGCCCAGGCCAAAGGCCGCCATCACGCTGCCGGCAAGCTGGCCGACGCCGCCGAGTACCACCACCAGGAAGGAATCGATGATGTAGCTCTGCCCGAGATCGGGACCGACGTTGCCGATCTGGCTAAGCGCCACGCCGCCGAGGCCGGCGATGCCGGAGCCCAAACCGAACGCCAGCATGTCTACCCGACCGGTTGGCACGCCGCAGCAGGCCGCCATATTGCGGTTCTGGGTCACGGCACGGACGTTGAGGCCGAGGCGAGTCTTGTTCAGCAGCAGCCAGGTCAGCACCACCACAAACAGGGCGAAGCCGATTATCACGATGCGGTTGTAAGGCAGCACCAGATTCGGCAGCACCTGAATGCCGCCGGACAGCCAGTAGGGGTTGGCCACTTCGACGTTCTGCGCGCCGAAGATCACCCGCACCAGCTGAATCAGGATCAGGCTGATGCCCCAGGTAGCCAGCAGGGTTTCCAGCGGGCGACCGTAGAGGTGGCGAATCACCGTGCGTTCCAGCGCCATGCCGATAGCGGCGGTGACGAAGAACGCCACCGGCAGCGCTACCAGCGGGTAGAGCGCCAGGGCTTCCGGGGCGAAACGCTGGAACAGCACCTGCACCATATAGGTGGAGTAGGCACCGAGCATCAGCATCTCGCCGTGGGCCATATTGATCACGCCGAGCAAGCCGAAGGTGATGGCCAGGCCCAGCGCCGCCAGCAACAGAATCGAGCCGAGCGACAGGCCGCTAAAAGCCTGGCCGAGCAATTCGCCGACCAGCAGTTTGCGTTTGACCTGGGCCAGGCTGGTTTCGGCGGCGGTGCGCACCGTCGGGTCACTTTCCACGGCCGGGTCGAGTAGGGTTTCCAGGCGGGTGCGGGCCAGTGGGTCGCCGGTTTCACCAAGCAGGCGTACGGCAGCCAGGCGCACGGCGGGGTCGCTGTCGACCAGTTGCAGGTTGGCCAGGGCCAGGGTCAAGGCATCGCGCACCGCATCATCGGTTTCGCTGGCGACCTGGGCGTTAAGCAGTTGCAGTTGCGCCGGCTTGGCGCTCTTCTGCAATTGCTGAGCGGCGGCCAGGCGCAGCGCCGGGTCTTCAGCCAATAGCTGGTGGCTGGCCATGGAGGTGCTGATCAGGCCGCGCAGGCGGTTGTTCAGGCGCAGCTTGCGCGGGGTGCCGACGGGTTCGGCGGCGCCCTCGATGGCCTGATAGCGACCGGCGTCCTCGATAAAGGGCGTCTTGTTGTCATCGCTGACGATGCGGCCTTGCTGCAGGGCTTCGAGTAGCGCTAGGCGGGCCGGGTCAGGTGCGGCAGCCCAGTTTTCCAGGAGTTTGGCCTGTTTGGACGAGCTGGCGGTAACGAAGTCGGCGGCATCGCCGGCATGACTGGCGAGCGGCAGCAGCACGATCAGCAACAGGAAAAGGCGGTACAGGGCAGTGAGCATGAAGGGTTCTCGCGGGCGCTGCGGAGTGTAGGTTGGGCTGTGCCACCGCTGGTAGCGAGGCCCAACGCTGCATGGTCGGCGTGCGCGTCTGACGGCGGCGCGCACGGACCTACGTCCTGTGGGCCGCCGCTGAACTCAGCCAGCGTGCGGCCCAACTCAGTTCGTCCTTAGTTCGACTTGACCGCGTAATCCGGCTTCTTGTCGTTGCCTTCGATATACGGGCTCCACGGCTGGGCGCGGACCGGGCTGCTGGTTTCCCAGACCACGGAAAACTGCCCGTCGTCCTGGATCTCACCGATCATCACTGGCTTGTGCAGGTGGTGGTTGGTCTTGTCCATGGTCAGGGTGTAGCCGCTTGGTGCAGCGAAGGTCTGGCCATAAAGGGCGGTGCGTACTTTATCGACGTCGGTAGTGCCGGCTTTTTCCACAGCCTGGGCCCACATATGAATGCCGACGTAGGTGGCTTCCATCGGGTCGTTGGTCACGGCTTTGTCAGCGCCTGGCAGGTTCTTGGCTTTGGCGTAGGCCTTCCACTTGGAGACGAACTCGGTGTTGACCGGGTTTTCCACAGACTGGAAGTAGTTCCACGCGGCCAGGTGACCGACCAATGGCTTGGTGTCGATGCCGCGCAGCTCTTCTTCACCCACGGAGAAGGCCACGACCGGGACGTCGGTGGCTTCCAGACCCTGGTTGGCCAGCTCCTTGTAGAACGGCACGTTGGAGTCGCCGTTGACGGTGGAGATCACCGCAGTCTTGCCGCCGGCGGAGAACTTCTTGATGTTGGCGACGATGGTTTGATAGTCGCTGTGACCAAACGGGGTGTAGACCTCTTCGATGTCTTTTTCGGCCACGCCTTTGCTGATCAGGAAGGCGCGCAGGATCTTGTTGGTGGTGCGCGGGTAGACGTAGTCGGTGCCGAGCAGGAAGTAGCGTTTGGCGGCGCCGCCGTCTTCGCTCATCAGGTATTCGACTGCCGGGATGGCTTGCTGGTTAGGCGCCGCGCCGGTGTAGAAGACGTTCGGCGACATCTCTTCGCCTTCGTATTGCACCGGGTAGAACAGCAGGCCGTTGAGTTCTTCAAATACCGGCAGCACGGATTTGCGCGACACCGAGGTCCAGCAGCCGAAGACCACGTCGACCTTGTCCTGGGTCAGCAACTGACGGCCTTTCTCGGCGAACAGCGGCCAGTTCGACGCCGGGTCGACCACCACGGCCTCCAGCTGCTTGCCATTGACGCCGCCCTTGGCGTTGATTTCGTCGATGGTCATCAACGCCATGTCTTTCAGCGAGGTTTCCGAAATGGCCATGGTGCCGGACAGCGAGTGGAGGATGCCGACCTTGATGGTCTCGGCGGCTTGCAGGCTGAAGGGGAACAGGCCGCTCAGCAGCAGAGCGCTGGCGGCAATCGACGATTTCAGAAAGGGACGGCGTTTCATTGTTATGGCTCCGTGCGCAACTGTTGGGTGAGACCCGGGAGCAGGCTCCTGGCGTCTCCAGTGCAATGGCAGCATCCGTGCCAAACGCGGCAAAGCCTTGTGCTAGACGGTTTTGTTGGGTTTTATCGACGCTTCACGCCTGGCCGGATGCGCGCCTTTGGTGCGCGTTTATGCCCAGGCAACAGCTTTGGTGCGGTGTCGCACCGAGTTAGAGCGCGAGGTAGTTCTTCACCCCGGTAAAGATGATCTGCGCAGCCAGGGCGCAGACGAACAGGCCCATCAGGCGACTGACGATCTGCAGACCCTGATCGCCGAGCAGGCGCTCGAACTGGTTGGACATGTAGAGCACCACACCGACCGTCAGGCTGGCCAGCGCGATACCCAGCACCGCCAGCGCCTTGTCGCCCCAGTCGGGCTGACTGGCGCCCATCAGCAGCAGCGCACCGATGGTGCCGGGGCCGACGGTGAGCGGAATGGTCAGCGGCACTATGGTCACGTCCTGCTGCACGTTGTCGCTCTGTACCGCGGACTTGCCTTGCGCCATGCCCAGCGCGGAGATGAACAGCACGCTGCCTGCGCCGATGCGGAACGCGTCGATGGTGATGCCGAACAGGGTAAAGATGTGCTTGCCGAACAGGTACAGCAGCACGCTGGCGATCAGCACCCCGGTGGCGACTTTCCAGGCCAGGCGCTTGCGTTCCTTGGCCGTGTAACCCCGGCTCAGGCCGATAAAACAGGACAGCACGAAAAACGGGCTGTAGAGCACCAGCAGTTTCAAATACAGGCTGAACAGCGCGGACGCCATGGAAGGGACTCGTGATCTGAATGAAGGACGTAGTGTACAAGCTGACCGCCTGGCGGCCAGCCCGGGCTGTGCGGCGGGTCAGTCGAGCAGTGCGTCGGGCTCGCTCGGTTTTTCCCGCGCGGCAATCCAGTACTCGATCAACTCCCGCAGCTGCGACAGTTCGACCGGCTTGGCCATGTGGCCATCCATGCCGACCAGCCGCGCGCGCTCCTTATGTTCGCTGAGAATGTGCGCGGTCAGCGCCACCACCGGCGTGCGCGGGCGCTGCTCGGCGGTTTCCCAGGCGCGCAGTTGTTCGGTGGCGGAAAAACCGTCGAGGATCGGCATCTCGCAATCCATCAGCACCAGGTCGTAGCGCTGCGCCTTCATGGCGTTGAGCGCTTCCTCGCCGTTGCTGGCGGTGTCGGGTTGCAGCTTGAGCTTGCCAAGCATGCCGCGGATGACCTTGGTCGAGATGCTATTGTCTTCGGCCACCAGGATACGGAAGTCGCTGGGTACGTCCAGCGGCGCGCTGACGGCGTCGGCACCGAGCGCCGCGGCGTTGCCCTTGCCGCGCTGGGCCAGCTCGTCGGCGAGGGTGGTCTTCAGCGTGTAACCGGCCACCGGCTTGGCCAGAATCCGCTTGATCCCGGCATTGCGCGCGATGATCTTGCTCGGCGCGTTGCTGATGCCGGTGAGCATGACCAGCAGAATGTCGTGGTTGAGGCTGGGGTCTTCTTTGATCTTGGTCGCCAGCTGCATGCCGGTCATGCCGGGCATGTCCTGGTCGAGCAGCACCACGTCGAAGTACTCGCGCATGTGCGCTTTGGTCCGCAACAGCGCCAACGCCTCCTTGCCCGAGGGCACCGCACTGACGCTGAAGCCCCAGGCGCTGCACTGCTGCATCAGCACCTTGCGGCAGGTTTCGTTGTCGTCCACCACCAGCAGGCGGGCGCCCTGCAGCGGGCCTTCCAGGTCGGCAGTCGGACGCTCCAGGCGCTGGCTGTCCAGCGGCAGCGTCAGCCAGAGCGTGCTGCCCTGGCTGTTGCCGCTCTGGATGCCGAATTCGCCGTCCATCAGACGCACCAGCTGGCGGGCGATGATCAGGCCCAGGCGGCCACCCAGTTTGCTGGCCGCGAGGAAATCCTTGCTGTGCAGCTCGGCGTTGAGCAGGGCATCGCGCTCGCTGGCATCCAGCGGGCGACCGCTGTCCTGTACGGCGATGCGCAGGCGCGGCTGGCCGTCCTGGGTTTCGAGGGCGACGACGAGAAGGATCTCGCCTTCGTCGGTCTGCTTGAAGGCGTTGTCCAGCAGGCTAAGCAGGGTCTGGCGCAGGCGTGTCGGGTCACCGCTGATCACCCGTGGCACCTGGGGCTGGGTGAAGCTGATCAGCTCGACCTTCTGCTGCTCGGCCTTGGCGCGGAAGATATCCAGGCAGTCCTCGACCAGTGCGTTGAGGTCGAACTGCACATCGTCCAGTTCGATCTGCCCCGATTCGAGCTTGGAGATATCGAGGATCTCGTTGATCAGGTTGAGCAGCTCGTTGCCCGAGCTGTGAATGGTCTGCACGTAGTCGCGTTGCTTGGCGGACAGCGGCGTTCCCAGCAGCAGCTCGGTCATGCCGAGCACGCCGTTCATCGGGGTGCGGATTTCGTGGCTGATCTTGGCGAGGAATTCGGCCTTGGCCTTGAGCTCTGCGGAACTGGCGGCCAGGCTGGTGCGTTCGTTGAGGGTTTCCCGTTGGAACTGTCGCTGTCGCTCGGTCAGCGACACCGTGAGCACCAGGCCGGCGAGCGTGGCGAAGCTGAACACGCCGGTGACCAGCCAGCCGGGGTTAAGCTGGTCCAGCCCGAACAGCACGGGGATGAACACGCTGAAACCCAGGTTGAACACCAGCATGCCGGCCATGATCAGGCGGGCGGGCTGATAGCCGCGCTGCCAATGGCGCCCCGCCACCAGCATGACGGTCAGCGAGCTGAGGATGACCAGCATGTAGACCAGCGAGCTGTACCAGAGCTTGCCGGTGAACAGGATGATCAAGGCCACGCTCATCGCCAGTAGCGCAATGACCTGCAGAAGCAGGTTGAGCCGGCTTTGCTGCACCGCGGTGCCCTTGAAGAAGTTCAGGGTGAAGGCCAGCAGGCATAACGCCGACGCGAGTGCCGACAGGTCGGCGATCAACGACTGGTTAACGCCCTGGCTCGGCACCCAGACCGCCAGCATGCCGAGGTTGGCCGCCGCGCACAGGGCCAGGCTCAGGTGTACGCCGCTGAGCCAGAGGCTGCTGGTCGAAGGGTTGTAGACGAAGCGGGTGAGGTTATACAGCGTCAGCAGCAGCAAGCCGCCCAGCAGCGCGCCAAAGATATAGGCGGGCTTTTCCAGGCTGACCAGTTCGGCTTCGCCGATCACCTTGAACCACACCATCAGCGGGTGGTTGGAGGTCATCCGCACGTAGACTTCGCGCGCCTGATCGTCGTTTGGCAGCGACATCAGGTAAGCGCGCGAGGGCAGTGGTCGGGAGCTCAGCGGCATGGCCTCGCCAGTGCGGATGGTCTGTTCGACCTGACCATCGCGCAGCAGGTAGTAATCGAGGTGCTGCACGCGCGGCGCAAAAATCCACAGCCAGGAGGGCGCGCTGTGGGGCGCTATATCGACGCGCAGCCAGACCGCATGCTGACTGAGGGGGAAGGTGAAGGCTTGTTTGTCGAGCGGTACGAACTGCTCGCGCTGGGTCAGGACGTTTTCCAGGACCAACTGGGCGCTGGTGTCGATGAACATCGACCAACCCGTGCCGCGCGGCGTCGGGTTGGCTTCATCGGCAATGGCAGGCGTCACCCCGCTGGTGGCCAGAAACAGGCTGACGATGAGTCCTGTGGCAATCCTGAGCCAGCGCAAGGTGAAGTCCCTTCGAAAGTAAGTAAGCAAATTATAGCCGTGCGTTCAGCGCTGCTAATTAAGCAAAGGCGGCCATTAAGCCACCTTTGTATGAATTTGCCAGCTATTCACCTTCAACTTTCGTCGCATTCCCGAGCAATGGCGCGGTAGCCGATGTCGCTGCGGTAGAAACTGCCGTTCCAGCGGATCTTCTTGGCCAGGCGATAGGCCTGCTGTTGCGCATCGGCGACGCTTGCGCCAATGGCCGTCGCGCATAGCACGCGGCCGCCGGCGGTAACGACCTCGCCCGCAGCGTTCAGCGCCGTACCGGCGTGGAACACCTTGCCGTCCAGGGCGGCAGCGGCGTCCAGGCCTTCGATCACATCACCCTTGGCGTAGTCGGCGGGGTAGCCACCTGCGGCGAGTACCACGCCAACCGTTGGACGCGGATCCCAGCGGGCCTCGACCTTATCCAGCGCGCGCGCCAATGCGGCTTCGACCAGCAGCACCAGGCTCGACTCCAGCCGCACCATGATCGGCTGGGTTTCCGGGTCGCCGAAGCGGCAGTTGAACTCGATGACTTTCGGATTGCCGGCCTTGTCGATCATCAGCCCGGCATAGAGGAAGCCGGTGTAGACGTTGCCTTCGGCGGCCATGCCGCGCACGGTCGGGTAGATCACTTCATTCATCACCCGCTGGTGCACCTCGGCGGTGACTACCGGGGCTGGCGAGTAAGCGCCCATGCCGCCGGTGTTCGGGCCGGTATCGGCGTCGCCGACGCGTTTGTGGTCCTGGCTGGTAGCCATTGGCAGCACGTTGGCGCCGTCGACCATCACGATAAAGCTGGCTTCTTCGCCGTCGAGGAACTCCTCGATCACCACGCGCGAACCGGCTTCGCCAAAGGCATTGCCGGCGAGCATATCGCGCACGGCGTCTTCGGCCTCTTGTAGGGTCATGGCCACGATCACGCCTTTGCCGGCAGCCAGGCCGTCGGCCTTGATCACGATCGGCGCGCCGACCTTTTGCAGGTAGGCCAGGGCCGGCTCGACTTCGGTGAAGTTCTGGTAGTCGGCGGTAGGAATCGCGTGGCGGGCGAGGAAGTCCTTGGTAAAGGCCTTGGAACCTTCCAGCTGCGCAGCGGCGGCGGTAGGGCCGAAGATGTCCAGCTTGCGCGAACGGAACAGATCGACCACGCCCTTCACCAGCGGCGCTTCCGGGCCGACGATGGTCAGCTGCACGTTCTGCTCAGCGAAATCGGCCAGCTGCTCGATGGCTAGCACGTCAATGGCGACGTTCTCGCACTTGGCTTCGGTGGCAGTGCCGGCATTACCGGGGGCGACGAAGACTTTGGTCACGCGCGAGTCCTGCGCGACTTTCCAGGCCAGGGCGTGTTCACGACCGCCGCTGCCGATGATCAGTACGTTCATTGGGTTCTCCTTCAGGAGGCGGGCCTGCGGCCCGTTTGGTGGATAGGAAAAGCGCTATCCACCCTACGAAATCGGTACGAGGTAGGGTGGATGGCGAAGCCATCCACCAGGCCATCAATGGCGGAAGTGACGCATGCCGGTGAACACCATGGCAATTCCGGCCTCATCGGCCGCGGCGATGACTTCCGCATCGCGCATCGAACCACCCGGCTGGATCACTGCGGTAATGCCATTGGCGGCGGCGTTGTCCAGGCCGTCGCGGAACGGGAAGAAGGCGTCGGAGGCCATTACCGAGCCGGCGACCTGCAGGCCGGCGTGCTCGGCCTTGATCGCGGCAATACGGGCGGAGTTCACACGGCTCATCTGGCCGGCGCCGACGCCAATGGTCTGGCGGTTCTTGGCGTAGACAATGGCATTGGATTTGACGAACTTGGCCACTTTCCAGGCGAAGATCAGGTCATGGATTTCCTGCTCGCTCGGCGCGCGCTGGGTGACGATCTTCAGGTCTTCTGCCTTGATCATGCCGATGTCGCGGCTCTGCACCAACAGGCCGCCGTTGACCCGCTTGAAGTCCCAGCCCGCGCTACGCTCGGCCGGCCATTCGCCGCATTCGAGCAGACGTACGTTGGCCTTGGCGGCAACCACAGCACGCGCTTCGGCACTGATCTTCGGCGCGATGATTACCTCGACAAACTGGCGCTCGACGATGGCCTGGGCGGTGGCACCGTCCAGCTCGCGGTTGAATGCGATGATGCCGCCAAACGCCGATTCGGTGTCGGTGGCGTAGGCCAGCTCATAGGCCTGGCGGATGCCGCCTTCGCTGTCCAGGGCCACGGCCACGCCGCACGGGTTGGCGTGCTTGACGATAACGCAGGCCGGTTTGACGAAGCTCTTCACGCATTCCAGCGCGGCGTCGGTGTCGGCAACGTTGTTGAACGACAGCTCCTTGCCTTGCAGTTGCACGGCGGTGGAGATGCTGGCCTCGCTTTGACCATTCAAGGAGGCAGCTTCCACGTAGAACGCCGCGCTCTGGTGCGGGTTCTCGCCGTAGCGCATTTCTTGGGCCTTGATGAACTGGCTGTTGAAGGTACGCGGGAAGCTGCTGCGGTCTTCGGTACTCAGGGTGTCGCGGCTCTGCTCGATGGTGCCCAGGTAGTTGGCGATCATGCCGTCGTAGGCGCTGGTGTGCTCGAAGGCTTTCAAGGCCAGGTCGAAGCGTTGCGCATAGGTCAGGCCGCCGGCTTTCAGGCCGTCGAGGACGCTGGCGTAGTCACTGGCATTGACCACGATGGCCACGTCTTTGTGGTTCTTCGCGGCGGAGCGGACCATGGTCGGGCCGCCGATGTCGATGTTCTCGATGGCGTCTGCCAGGTCGCAACCCGGCTTGGCCACGGTGGCGGCAAACGGGTAGAGGTTGACCGCGACCAGGTCGATCGGCTTGATGCCGTGCTGCTCCATCACCGCGCCGTCGAGGGCGCGACGACCGAGGATGCCGCCGTGGATCTTCGGGTGCAGGGTCTTCACCCGGCCATCCATCATTTCCGGGAAGCCGGTGTAGTCGGCCACTTCTACCGCTGCGACGCCATTGTCCTTGAGCAGCTTGTAGGTGCCGCCGGTGGAGAGAATTTCCACGCCGAGGGCGGACAGCTCACGGGCGAATTCCAGGATGCCGGTCTTGTCGGAAACACTGATCAAGGCGCGGCGAACGGGGAGGCGGGTGGTCTGGTCGGTCATTTCAGAATCCATCAGAGCGGGGAGTCAGCAAAAAGGGCGACTCATGCGGGTCGCCCTTTTTTCGGAATGCGAAATTACAGCAGGTCGTATTGCTTGAGCTTCTTGCGCAGGGTGCCGCGGTTCAGGCCGAGCAGCTCGGAGGCTTTGGTCTGGTTGCCCTTGACGTAATTCATCACGGTTTCCAGCAGCGGCGCTTCCACTTCGGTCAGCACCAGGTTGTAGACGTCGGTGACGTCTGCGCCCTCGAGGTGGGCGAAGTAATTGTGCAGCGCTTTCTCGACACTGCCGCGCAGGGTTTGCCCTTCTTCGCTTGGCGTATTGAGGTGCTGCTTTAAGCTGCTGTTTTCACTCACGGGAGCCATTCCACTTCCTAAGGTCTCGGTCAACATCGTCATGCGGCCACCCCTTCTCCATTGTTATACCGTTCGCTGAAAAACTCGCGAACGTTGGTGCACTGCGCGTCCGTACTGTCCAGACGATTGAAGTGGGCGCGGAACTCCCTGGCGCCCGGCAGGGTTGCGAGGTACCAGCTGACATGCTTGCGGGCAATGCGAACGCCCATTACATCGCCGTAAAAAGCGTGCAAGCCCGCCAGATGTTCCAGCAGAATCTGTTCCACCTCGAGCAACGGCATCGCCGGGAGCTGTTCACCGGTGCGCAGGTAATGCTCGATTTCGCGAAAAATCCATGGTCGGCCCTGGGCCGCGCGGCCGATCAGCAGGCCGTCGGCGCCAGTTGCCGCGAGCACTGCCTTGGCCTTCTCCGGCGTATCGATGTCGCCATTGGCGAACACCGGGATCGACACCGCCTGCTTGATCGCGGCGATGGTGTCGTACTCGGCTTCACCGGTATAGAGGTCGGCGCGGGTGCGGCCATGCACGGCCAGCGCGACTATCCCGCTCTGTTCGGCGATCTTCGCCACCTCGATACCATTCTTGTTCTGTCTGTCCCAACCGGTGCGGATCTTTAGGGTCACCGGCACATTTACCGCGGCGACCACCGCCTCGAGGATTTCCCGCACCAGCGTTTCGTCTTTCAACAGGGCGGAGCCGGCAGCCTTGTTGCAGACCTTCTTCGCCGGGCAGCCCATATTGATGTCGATGATCTGCGCGCCCATTTCGACATTGCGCTTGGCCGCTTCGGCAAGCATCTGCGGGTCGCCGCCGGCGATCTGCACCGAGCGCGGCTCGGGATCGCCTTCATGCATCAACCGCAGGCTCGACTTGCGGGTGTTCCACAGGCGCACATCGCTGGTGACCATCTCCGATACCACCAGCCCCGCGCCCAGGCGCCGGCAAAGCTGGCGAAACGGCCTGTCAGTGACGCCGGCCATAGGCGCGAGAATCAGCTGATTGGGCAATGTATAGGGGCCGATGCGTAGCGCCGACATAGGGCTTCCCTGCTCAAGAGACGTGCTGTTGAGACCGATAGGAGAGTGCGAAAAAGGGTGGGCATGATACCCGCTCTGGATGACCGGAGAAAGGTCGTTTTGAACAAATTCTGAACAGCTATCGGCTTATCGCGAAGGGTTTGGTTGGCGACTGTTTGCTGACGATCTTGCGCCCGCTATTCCGGCGAGTGGAAGCTCAGGCTGTAGTTCACGGCGCGCTCGCCCGGGTCGAGGATGTCCAGCGACACGTGAATCGGCGTCTGCGGCGGCATCTCGTCCTGACCGGCCAGCTCGCCCGCGAGGTACTCGCTGGGTTTGAAGCGGCGGCTGGCGAGCAGCTTGCCATTGATGTCGGCGAAGCGTATTTCCAGCAGCGGGAATGGCTGGGCGAATTGCGCGCGGTTATACAGGATCGCGTCCACCACCAGCGCGCCGCTGAATTCCGGGTGGCTGCGCACCACCAGGTTGCTGCTCTTGACCTGGGCGATGTCGACCTTGGACGGCAGCGTGCAGCCGACTGTCGGGCATAGCTGTTCGAACCAGGGGCGGTAACGGTCCTGGCGCGCCAGTTCTTCGAAGTGGTAGTTGATGTACTGCCCAGCCAGCGCACCAGCAGCGATAAGGTTGAGCAAGCCCCAGGCGATCCAGCGGCCCCAGGGTTTCTTTGCCTGCTGCCAATCCAGCTGCAGGGGCTCTTCGTCCAGGTCGAACAGGTGATCGTCGCGCAGTCCGGGTTCGCTACGGGCGGCCTTCGTCCCGGCCTTGCCTGGCACTTCGTCGTCCTGCTGCTCGTCGGCATCGTCGACAGTGGCACCCAGCGCGGGTTCGACGGCCTCCACAGCGGGCTCGGCGAGCGGCTCGTCCTGCTTTTCGAGGCTGAAAGCCGGTTCACTGCGTGGCGGCAGCGGTATTGCTGGCGCGGCAGGGCGTGGCGCCGGAGTGGCTGCTGGCACAATCGGTGGCGCCGTGGCGGGGACGTCGACGGGGGCAATGCTCAGCGGTGCCGGCGCAGGGCTTTCCTGCAGCAAGGCTTCGGCCCAGCGCTCGTCATGGGCCTCGGGTTCGGTAATGGCCGGGCGATTGAAGGCTTCCGAATACTTCGGCGCCTGCTCCAGCGCCAGGAATTGCTGCGACAGCTGTTGCTCTTGTTTCTCCAGCTTGGCCAGTTCCTCGTCGAGGTCGAGGCCGTCCAGATCCAGGTCATCATGGATCCAGAAGGTGTCGCTGGGGGCTTTGCCCGGTGGCGTCTGGGTTTTCTGAACGGCCACCTGCGCGGGCACAGCCGGCTTGGCAGGCGCCGGCGCTGTGCTGCTTGCGGCTGGCCTCGGCGGTGGCGAGACAGTCGGCCGACCCTGTTCGGCAGGGATGTTCCGTTGCTCCAGCAGCTGCTGCGCCGCATTGAAGACATGCAGGCACGCACCACAGCGCACGGCGCCATGGGCAGCACCGAGCTGCGCGTGGTTCACGCGAAAGCTGGTCCGGCAATGGGGGCACTGGGTAACGAAACTTTCGGTCATGCGAGGGTCCGACGGCCGGTGGTCCGGCAAAACAAGGCGGCTAGTCTAACGCAAGTGCTTAAAAAAGCAGCAGTTACCCGCGGCGCACGCCGCTGATACGCACCCAGCCAAGTTTTTCCGCCGTTGGGTCGAGCTGGAATGCGCCTTCATAGGCGCTGCGTACCTCGTCGGCCTGCTCGGCAAGAATGCCTGATAGGGCCAGGCGTCCGCCCGGCCTGACCAGGCCGGTGATCTGCGTGGCCAAGGCCACCAGCGGTCCGGCAAGAATATTGGCAACCACCACATCGGCCTGTTGCTTGGGCAGGTCCGCGGGCAAGTAGACCGGGAAGCGGGCGGGGTCGATGCCGTTGCGCCCGGCGTTATCACGGGAAGCTTCCAGCGCCTGTGGGTCGATATCTGTGCCCATCGCCTGTGGCGCGCCGAGCAACAGCGCGGCAATCGCGAGGATGCCTGAGCCGCAACCGAAATCCAGCAAGCTGCAGCCTTCCAGCGCCTGGCCGTCGAGCCATTCCAGGCACAGCGCGGTGGTTGGGTGAGTTCCGGTGCCGAACGCCAGGCCAGGATCGAGCAGCAGGTTGACCGCGTCCGGCTCCGGTGCGGCGTGCCAGCTTGGCACTATCCATAACCGCTGGCCGAAGCGCATCGGCTCGAAGCCGTCCATCCAGCTGCGCTCCCAGTCCTGGTCGGCGATCACTTCGGCATGATGCTCCGGCAGCGCGGCACCAGTCAGCAGTTGCAGGTGGGCGAATACTGCGTTGGCCGAGGTGTCGGCCTCGAACAGGGCAAGCAGGTGGGTATGCGACCACAGCGGTGTGGTGCCCAGGTCCGGTTCGAAAATCGGCTGGTCCTCGGCATCCATAAAGGTCACCGACACGGCGCCCACTTCCAGCAGCGCGTCTTCGTAGGTTTCTGCCTGCTCCGGCGTGATGGCGAGACGGACTTGTAACCAGGGCATGGGAAACCTCGTGAAAACTGCGGCGTGATGGTGCAAATGGGCGCGCAGCTTACTTGAAACGGTCAGGCTGCTGCCACCGCTTGCGGTCGGCAGAAACGACAAGGGCTGCCGAATGGCAGCCCTTGTCTAGAGCCTATTTATGATCTGCTGCGCGTCGGCCCTGCTGCGTTAAAAACAAGCTCGGGTGCGAGCCCAGTCGGAATGCTCATTTACACCAGTAAACTCCGCTTCCTCGCCGTTTTGACCAGCCGAAGGCTGTTACTAAAGTAGCGCCTTGCATGACTCTAGCTCGCGAGATCCTAAACAGGCTCTGATCGCGCTACGCCGAAGCCTAGTGCTTATCCATACCCAGTTTCTTTTCCAGGTAGTGGATATTCACGCCGCCCTTGCAGAAGCCTTTGTCGCGGACCAGGTCGCGGTGCAGCGGCACGTTGGTCTTGATGCCGTCGACGACGATTTCGTCCAGCGCATTGCGCATGCGCGCCAGCGCTTCTTCGCGGGTCGCACCGTAGGTGATCAGCTTGCCGATCAACGAATCGTAGTGCGGCGGTACGGTGTAACCGCTGTACAGATGGGAGTCGACCCGCACGCCATTACCGCCCGGGGCGTGGAAGTGCTTGACCTTGCCGGGGCAGGGCATGAAGTTGTCCGGGTCTTCGGCGTTGATCCGGCATTCCAGCGAATGGCCGCGAATCACCACGTCATCCTGGGTGAACGACAGCTTGTTGCCTGCGGCGATGCTGAGCATCTCCTTGACGATGTCGATGCCGGTGACCATTTCCGAAACCGGGTGCTCGACCTGGACGCGGGTGTTCATCTCGATGAAGTAGAAGTTGCCGTCTTCATAGAGGAACTCGAAGGTGCCGGCACCGCGGTAGCCGATCTCGATGCAGGCGTCGACGCAGCGTTTGAGCACTTCGGCGCGGGATTTCTCGTTGATGAACGGCGCCGGCGCTTCTTCCAGAACCTTCTGGTGGCGGCGCTGCAGCGAACAGTCACGGTCGCCCAGGTGAATCGCGTTGCCCTGGCCGTCCGAGAGTACCTGGACTTCCACGTGGCGGGGGTTGCCGAGGAATTTCTCCAGATAGACCATCGGGTTGCCGAATACCGAACCGGCTTCGCTGCGGGTCAGCTTGGCCGATTTGATCAGGTCTTCTTCCTTGTACACCACGCGCATGCCGCGACCACCGCCACCGCCGGCGGCCTTGATGATCACCGGGTAACCGACTTCACGGGCGATCGCCAGCGCAGTCGCTTCATCTTCCGGCAGCGGGCCGTCGGACCCTGGGACCACGGGAACGCCGGCGCGCTTCATGGCGTCCTTGGCAGACACCTTGTCGCCCATCAGGCGAATGGTGGCTGCGGTCGGGCCGATAAAGGCAAAGCCGGAGTTTTCCACCTGCTCGGCGAAATCGGCGTTCTCTGCCAGAAAGCCATAGCCCGGATGGATTGCGGTTGCACCGGTCACTTCAGCAGCGCTGATGATCGCGGGAATGTTCAGGTAGGACAGGGCGCCAGATGCAGGGCCAATGCATACCGACTCGTCGGCCAGGCCCAGGTGCATCAATTCGCGGTCGGCGGTGGAGTGCACCGCAACTGTTTTGATTCCCAGCTCCTTGCAGGCACGCAAGACGCGCAGGGCAATCTCGCCGCGGTTGGCGATCAGGACTTTTTCCAACATCGCAGGCTCTCCGCGGTTCAAACGATTGTGAACAGTGGCTGATCGTATTCCACCGGCTGGCCGTTTTCGCCCAGGATGGATTCGATGGTGCCGCTGGTCTCTGCCTCGATGTGGTTCATCATCTTCATTGCTTCGACGATGCACAGGATGTCGCCTTTCTTCACGCTCGAACCGACTTCGACGAAGTTGCCCGAGGTGGGGGAAGCGGCGCGATAGAAGGTGCCGACCATCGGCGAGCGCACCACGGTGCCGTTCAGCTTGGCCGCAGCAGGGGCGGCGGCTTCGGCAGCGGCGACGGGTGCAGCGGCGGCCACCGGCGCGGGGGCGTAAACCGGCTGCTGGGCATAGGTCGGTTGCTTGCCGTGGCGGCTGATGCGTACCGACTCTTCGCCTTCACGAATTTCCAGTTCGTCGATACCGGACTCTTCCAGCAGCTCGATCAGTTTTTTGACTTTACGAATATCCATAGGTGTTCAACTCCCAGTGAGGTCAGGGCCGTTCAAGTTGTTCAAGTGCAGCCTCCAGGGCCAGCCGATAACTGCTGGCGCCAAGGCCGCAGATCACGCCTACAGCTACATCCGAAAAGTAGGAGTGATGGCGGAAGGCTTCGCGTTTGTGCACGTTGGACAGGTGCACTTCGATGAATGGGATGCTCACCGCCAGCAGCGCGTCACGTAATGCGACGCTGGTATGGGTAAAAGCGGCGGGATTTATCAGGATAAAGTCGACACCTTCGCCTTTCGCGGCGTGAATACGCTCGATCAGCTCGTACTCGGCGTTGCTCTGCAGGTACTGCAGATGATGCCCGGCCTCGCGCGCGCGGCGCTCGAGGTCAAGGTTGATCTGTTCCAGGGTGGTGGCGCCGTAGACGCCCGGCTCGCGCGTGCCCAACAGATTGAGGTTGGGGCCGTGCAGCACCAGCAAGGTGGCCATGTCCGCTGTTCCTTATAGTTTTTGCTGCGCGGAACTATGCCGGAGTCGGCTTGCGACTGTCCAGTTCTCGGCAATAGCCGGCACGATGTCCGTAGTTTGCGGTAATTAAATGACTATCTGCTTAAAAACGGTCGCGTGCCTGAGTCAGGCGCGTGGCGAAGGTGTCTGCATCGATTTCGCCGACCACGCGTAAGTCTGCCAATTCCTCGCCCTGGCCGTTGAACAGCAAGATCGCCGGTGGGCCGAACAGCTGATAGCGATCCAGCAGCGCGCGTTGCTCCGCGTTGCTCGCCGTCATGTCAAAACGCACCAGTCGATAGTCGGCCAGCTGGCGCTCAACCTGTGGCGCACGCAACACTTCGCGCTCGATCACCTTGCAGCTGATGCACCAGTCGGCGTACCAGTCGAGCAGCAGCGGTTGGCCGCTGTCTTGCGCGGCGCGCAAGGCCGCACTTAGCTCGGTGGGAGTGCTGACGGTTTGCCATTGGCCGGATTGCACCTGAGTTGCCTCGGTACTGCTGACCATCCGCCCAAGTGGTCGCAACGGGTCGTCCTGGCCCTGCAGCGCGCCGAACCAGGCCACCAGGGCATAAACCAGCAAGGGCAGGCCGAGCAGTTGCGCGAGCTTCTGGTGGTGGGTTTTCAGCGTCAGCTCCAACGTCCCGAGCCAGAGAGCGATGCCTGCAGCCAGGAGCCCCCATAGCGCCAAGCTGACGGGGCCGGGTACGACGCGCTCGAGCAGCCAGATCGCTACCGCCATCAGCAGTGCGCCGAACAGGTTGCGCACGGTCAGCATCCAGGGCCCGGATTTCGGCAGCAGTGCGCCACCACCGACGGCGAACAGCACCAGCGGCGCGCCCATGCCCATGCCCAGGGCTAACAGTTTGAGGCCGCCGCCGAGGGCATCGCCGCTGGCGCTGATATACAGCAGCGCGCCTGCCAGTGGCGCGGAGACGCAGGGTGAAACCAGCACACTGGACAGCACACCAAGCGCGGCTGCGCTGAAAATCGTGCCGCCGCGCAGGCGCTGGCTCAGGCGCTGCAATGGGCCGTCAACCGCGGCCGGCAGGCGCAGCTCGAGAAAGCCCAGGCTGGCAGCGCCGAACAGGGCGAAGAAAATCGCGAACGGCACCAGTACCCAGGGCGATTGCAGACGGGCTTGTAGGTTGAGTTCCGCACCGAACAGGCCCATCAGCGCGCCGAGGATGGCGAAGCTCAGGGCCATCGGCAGCACATAGGCCAGGGCCAGCACCAGGCTGCGCAGGCCGCCGGGCTGGCCGCGCAGCACCACGCCGGTGAGGATCGGCAGCATCGGCAGTACGCAAGGGGTGAAGGTCAGCGCCAGGCCGCCGAGAAAAAACAGCGCAAGGTCGGTCCAGCTCCAGGGCGTCCTGGCATCGGGTGCGGCGCTGCTGGTCGCCGCGCCGTCGCCAATTGCCAGGGTCTCGGTTTCCGGTGGGTAACAGAGGCCCTTGTCGGCGCAACCCTGATAGGTGACCAGCAGGTTGAACGGGCGGTTTTCAGGGTTGGTCAGCGGCAGCTCGACGTCCAGCACGCCGTAATACACCTCGACATTGCCGAAGTACTCGTCGAACTTCTGCTCGCCGGTCGGCAGTTGCGCGCTGCCCAGCTCAATATCAGCGGACTCGGTGCTGAACTGGAAGCGATGCTTGTATAGGTAATAGCCCTCGGCTGCGACGAAGCGCAGCTTGAGCGAGTCCGCCGAACTATCGATGAGACTGAGCTTGAAGGCTTCACGTACCGGCAGGAATTCGCTGCTGTTGTTCAGTGCGCCCAAAGGTGCGGCGGCGGGGCGGTTGTCGAACAGGCCGGCGCTGGCCGGCAGGGCGATCAGCAGCAGGAACAGGCTGAGTAAACGGCGCATGGGCGTCTCGTACTGCAAAGGTGCCGGCATGATAGCGGAGGCGTGGGGCCCGCGCACCGCCAAGGCTGTAAGCGGCTTTGTCGCGCGACCGAACGGCCGCGTTCCCCGCTCAGACCTGCGCGTTGCGCGGATTTACAGACGAAATGCCTGCACTGCCGTATGCAGGTCTCCGCCGACTTGCAGCAGATGCTCGCCTTGCTTGCGGCCCTCGCCGATGCGCAGCAGGTTGTCGCCGCCGAGCCGGTGGATGCGCTCGCTGTGGCCGCGAATGTCGCTGACCGCGCCGCTCTGCTGGGCGGTGGCGTCGGCGATACGCTCAGCCATGCGGGCGATGGTGCCAATTGCGGTCACCATTTCGTCCAGCGCCGCATCCGCCGCCTCGGCTTGCTTGGCGGTGTTTTCGGCATGTTCGACCTGCAGCCGCATGGCGTTCACGGACTGCCGGGCGGCCTGTTGCAGGCGGCCGATCAGGCCCTGGATCTCCGCAGTGGCGCCGCTGGTGCGCTGCGACAGTGAGCGCACTTCATCAGCCACCACCGCGAAACCACGGCCGGACTCGCCGGCGCGGGCCGCTTCGATGGCCGCGTTCAACGCCAGCAGATTGGTCTGCTCGGCAACGCCGCGAATCACCGTCAGCACATTGCCGATGGTTGCGGTTTCCTCCGCCAGCACCTCGATGGCGTGCGCGTTGTCCCGCACTTCGCCAACCAGCTCATGCAGGCCGCTGAGGCTGAGGCCGATGACCTGCTGGCCTTGATCCAGTGCGCTGCCGGCATCGCGGCCCGCCGCGGCTGCCTGGCTGGCGTCCTGGGCGACGCCCTGAATGGTGGTTTCCAGCGCGCCGAGGGCGTCGCGAATCTGTGCGGTGTCGCCTGCCTGGCGGGCTGCGCCGTCATGCAGGCCGCGGCTGAGATCGGCCAGCGTGTGGCTGGCCCCGGCCACCTGACTCGCATGCACATGAATGGTGCCGACCAGGTCGACCAGGTACGTGCGCAGACGATTGAGCGACGCCTCGATGTCCTTCAGCTCGCGGGTGCGCGAGCCGAGCTGGATGTTCTGGCTGAAGTCGCCTTCAGCCCATGTCGACAGCGCCGGAACCAGCCGTTCGAGTACCCGCGTCAGGCGGCGCTGAAGGGTATCGATAAGCAGGGCGATCACCAGGATGACGCCGATCATCAGCCCCAGGATCAGCTGGACCTCGCCCTGGATCCGACCGTGCTCGGCACGCACGGCGGGCTCCAGCGCGGCAAGGGCCTGTTGCACGCCGTTGATCTGCTGGCGCGTGGCGCGGGCCAGTTCGACGCGCTGGGTGATCAGGGCCTGGGTGCGTTGAAGTTCTGCCGGGTAGCGGCTGATCAGGCCTGTAAACTCGCGCTTCAGAGAAATGCCGGCGTCGTCCGATGATGCCTGTTGGTCATCGCCGGCCAAGCCGAGCAGGGCGGCGAAGTTGTCGTTGGCGGACGCAGTCGCCTCCGCCACGCCAAGCAGCGGCAAGGCATCCAGGGTCTGCGCCTGTTGCCTGAGGCCTTGCAGTTCGCGCTCAACGTCCACTGCCAGCTCGGTGCGCTCGCTGCTGACCAGCTTCGCCCGGGCATGGGCCAGGCGCGTCAGGTGCTGCGCAGCAGCGAACAAGGGCTCGCGGTAGGCCGCAGCCGCGCCATTGGCATCCGCTTTGGCATAGCCCGCCAGCTGTTCCAGTGCGCCGCCCATTTCCCGCTCCGCCTGCAGCATCAGGCCCTGCGGGTCGCCGGCCAGCTTGCCGGCTGCCAGCAGCTGGTTGGCGCTGAAGGCCCGCAGGGCCGACAGGCTCGGGCGCATCTGGTCGACGAGTTGCGGCGGCAGCTCGTCGATGGCCAGCGTCAGGTTATCTAGCGCCTGCAGCGCAGCGCTGTGTTGCAGCGCATCGCCGCTGCCGAGGTAGCCGAGGGCATTGTCCGCCACCTGCTGCTGGAATTGCTGGGACAGGCTGAGGTAGCGCTCCATCAGCCGATACGGCCGTTCAAGGGCGCGCTGCGACCACCAGAGCGTCGCCGCCAGGGCGATGCACACGGTGACCAGCAACAGGGTATTGAGGTTGGTAAACGACTTCAGGCGCATAGGGCTCGACCGACTACGGAACGGTGGCGACCGACACCCGAAGATGGCCGCTGAGCCTGAGGTTATTGCGTTTTCATGACGGACTTGTGACGGCGACTTCCGACGAGCCGGAATTGTCGCCGTTTAGCTCAGCGCAGCTGGAAAATCTCGACCCGGTTGCGCCCGCCATTTTTGGCCACGTACAGGGCTTCGTCAGCTTGCTGGGACAGCACCTTGCTGTCTGCGCCGCGGGCCATCTGAGTGATGCCGCAGCTGAAGGTGCAGGACAGGTCTTCCGGTTGCGCCGGGTAGCGAATCTCGGCGAAGCGCCGGCGAATCTCGTCGATGACCAGCAGCGCTTGTTCGGCGGTGGTGTCCGGCATCACCACGGCAAACTCTTCGCCACCGTAACGGCCGATGAAATCGCTCTTGCGCAGGCGCTGCTTGAGGAACAGTGCCAGGCTCTTGATCACCCGGTCGCCCATGGGGTGGCCGTAGTTGTCGTTGACCTTCTTGAAGAAGTCGATATCCAGCATGGCGAAGCTCAGCGGTTCGCCGTCGCGCTGCGCCCGCGAGCGCGAATCTTCCAGCAGCTGCAGGGTGTGGGTGTGGTTGAACAGGCCGGTCAGGCTGTCGCGCACCATGCGTGCCTTCAGGTTGCGCGCGCGGGCGGCGCGGTTGCGCACGGTGGCGATCAGATGGCGTGGCTTGATCGGCTTGGTGAGGAAGTCATCGCCGCCCTCGCTCATCGCGTCGAGCTGCTTGTCGAGGTCATCTTCGGCCGACAGGTAGATGATCGGCACGCTGACATACCGGTCGTTGTGGCGAATCACCTTAGCCAGTTCGGGGCCGTTGCACTCGGGCATGTACATGTCGAGGATGATCAGGTCCGGCTGGAAGTCGGCCAGCTCGGTCATCGCCTGAATCGGGTCGAGCAGGGTGCGGGTGACGATTCCGGCGCTGTTCAGTACGCGTTCGGTGTAGGTCGCCTGGGCGCGCGAATCGTCGATGATCAGCACTTTGTAGGGTTCGTTCTGGGTGACGTGGGTCAGCACTTCGATGCGTTCAAGCAGCATCGAGGCGTCCAGCGTGCCGGTGAAGAAATCCTGGCCGCCGGCCCGCACGGCCGCCAGACGGGTGGGCGTGTCGGTATCGGTCTGGCTGAAGAACAGCAGCGGAATCTTTTGCTCCAGGCCTTCCTGGACCACCTCGGCCAGACGCAGGCCGCAGCCGCGCCCGGAGAAATCCACGTCCATCACGATTGCCGCGGGATGGCGATCGAGCATGGCGTCGCGAAACGCGTTGGCGGTTTCCAGCGGCACCGCGGTGATGCCGAAAAAGTCCAGCTGGCGGGCCAGCCGTTCGGCCTGCTCGAGGTGCTGCAGGGCGAGATACACCGGTTTGCGCAACTGATGCAGGACCGTCTGGCCGATCTGGTCGCCATGCCTCAGGCCTATACGCGGCAGGCGGTGCATGAGGTTGTTCAGTTCGTTGATCAGGCTGCTGGTCAGCCGGCCGCTGTTTTTCGCCACCGCTTCCAGGCAGGTGTTGATGCTGAGCGCCAGCTGATGGTGTTCGGTCTGCTCGAAACGCTCGGCATAGCGCTGCAACAGCATGGTCGCCTCGCGCAGTTCGTGCATGCCGAGTTCATTCCATTCACTGCGTTGCAGGTGCTGCCAGATATCCAGCACCTGTCTCGCCTGGTGAATCACGCGTTGGGCGAAGTGCTGTTTCAGACGGTCGTGGCTGAGGTCTTCTTGCTCGGTCATGGCCTTTATTCGAGGAGGGTGCAGCCTGAATAGGTGCTGGCGCTATGCTACCAGTCGTGGGCAGCTTTGCCAGCGCCGTCGATCAAAGTACCCCAGCCTTCTGTCCGTAAACACAAGACATTCAAGATCGTCGACAAAGCGTTTAGTTCTCCGGCCAGGCCTGGGGTGTGACCTGGTCTTCCCTTATAGTAGGAAACCGCAGCGCAACCCTGACTCCCGGCTGCGGTCGAACAGACGAACGCCGTAACGACAAAAAAAGGACATTGCCATGTTGGATTGGAAAAATCGCACTGCAGGTGCTGACACCGCAGCCGCTGGCGGTCAGCCCCGCGGAAAAACTGGCGCGAGTGCGTTGGGCCGAGTGATCGGGGGCGTGCTGGGTCTTTATCTGTTGATCGCCGTGATCGTCGGTTGGTACTGGAGCCAGGAACCCGAGCAGTTCTCCGTGCAGCAGCACGTGCACTCCGCGGCGCAGAGCGCCAAACATCAGATGGTCAATGGCTACACCACCGTGGCGACCCTCAAGCAGGTGGCGCGAACCCTACTCGACAAGCCGGGTGGTTACCTGGCCAACGACATTGCCCCGCCCGGCCTGTGGCTGGACAACATGCCGAGTTGGGAATACGGCGTGCTGGTACAAGTCCGCGACATGTCGCGCGCACTGCGCAAGGATTTCGCCCGTTCGCAGTCGCAATCCACCGAAGACCCGGATCTGGCCAAGGCCGAACCGCGTTTCCATTTCGACAACACCAGCTGGGCGCTGCCGGCATCGGAAGCGGAGTACGGCGAAGCCATCAAGTCGCTTGACCGTTACCTCGCGCGGCTGGCCGATCCGAGTTCCAACGCGCAGTTCTATACCCGCGCCGACAACCTGAACAACTGGCTCGGTGATGCGGCGACTCGTCTCGGTTCGCTGTCGCAGCGCCTGTCGGCGAGTGTCGGTCAGGTGCGTTTGAACACCGAAGTGCGCGACCCGGCGCAGGGCGATGGTGGCGAGGTGGAAATCATTGAAGGTGGCTACGAGACGCCGTGGCTGCAGATCGACAACGTGTTCTACGAGGCACGCGGCCAGGCCTGGGCGCTGGCGCATCTGCTGCGGGCCATCGAGGTCGATTTCGCCGATGTGCTGGCGAAGAAGAACGCCACCGTCAGCCTGCGTCAGATCATCCGCGAACTGGAGGCCGCCCAGGAAACCCTGTGGAGCCCGATGATCCTCAACGGCAGCGGTTACGGCCTGCTGGCCAACCACTCGCTGGTGATGGCCAACTACATCTCGCGGGCCAACGCCGGTCTGATCGACCTGCGCACACTGCTCAGCCAGGGTTGAGGCATGCCCGTTTCGCCGCAGGAGGCGGCGCACCGTGCCGCGTCCGACGCCGAGCTGATTGCCTGGGTCGATGAGCAGGACCGCTTACTCGGCGGCCTGCCGCGTGCCCAATTGCGCGACCGCGGGCTGATCGGTCGCGGCACTTTCATTCTGCTGTTCAACAGCGCCGGCGAGCTGTGCGTGCACCGCCGCACCCTGAGCAAGGCGCTGTACCCCGGCTATTGGGACGTGGCCGCTGGCGGCATGGTGCTGAGCGACGAAAGCTATGCCGAGTCGGCGGCCCGGGAACTGGAAGAAGAGCTGGGTATCAGCGGCGTCGAGTTGCGCGAGCACCAGCGTTTCTTCTTTGATCAGGCAGATAACCGGCTATGGTGCGCCGTATTTTCCGCGGTGTCCGACGCGCCGCTGCGCCTGCAGCCTGAAGAGGTCCTGGAGGCAGCGTTCATGCCTGTCGACCAGGCCTTGCGCAACGCCATGCACCAGCCGTTCTGCCCCGACTCACTGCAGGCCCTGCGCCACTATCTAGATGTTACCGAGTAGGGTGGACATGGCGAAGCCTTGTCCACCGCTGGCTCAGGCGCCAAACCAACGTCCTACCAGGTATCGACGAACCCGCGTTTCTTGCCGTCCTTTGGCTTAGGTACGGGGGCGGCGTTCAGGCCGCGCATCAGCCAGACGCGGGTATCGGCCGGGTCGATCACCGCATCGATTTCCAGGAAACTCGCCATGTTGATGGCCTTGCCGTTCTGGTAGGCCTTGGCCACCAGTTTGTCGAACAGCCGTTGCCGTTCGGCGGGCTCTTCCAGCGCAGCCAGTTCCTTGGCAAAGCCCAGGCGCACGGCACCCTCGAGACCCATGGCGCCGAATTCGCCACTGGGCCAGGCGATGGTGAACAGCGGTGAATGGAAGCTGCCGGCGGCCATGGCCTGGGCGCCAAGCCCGTACCCCTTGCGCAGCACGACGGTGAAGAACGGCACGCTGAGCCCGGCTGCGACCACGAACATGCGCGACACGTGGCGCACCGTGGCCTGCTGCTCCGCCTGCGGGCCGACCATGAAGCCGGGCGTGTCGCACAGCGAAACCATCGGAATATCGAAGGCATCGCACAGCTGCATGAAACGCGCCGCCTTGTCGCCGGCATCGGCATCAATGGCACCACCCAGGTGGGCGGGGTTGTTGGCGATCAGGCCGAACGGCCGACCTTCGATGCGGATAAAGGCGCTGATCAAGCCCGGCGCGAACTCGCGGCGCAGTTCTAGTACCGAGCCGGTGTCGGCGAGCGCCGTGATGAGCTGGCGGATGTCGTAGACGCGCAAACGGTTTTCCGGAATCAACTGGCGCAGCTCGCGTGGGTCCGCGCATTGCCACTGCTGCAGCGGGCCCTGGAAATAGCCCAGGTACTGTTTCGCGACACGCACCGCTTCGGCTTCGTCGGCGACGCGAACATCGATCACCCCGTTGGGGCCTTGCACGCTCACCGGGCCAACCTGTTCGGGCGTGAAGCGACCCAGGCCGCCGCCTTCGATCATCGCCGGGCCGGCCATGCCGACGGTCGCGTTGTCGGTGGCGATGATCAGGTCGCAGCAGCCGAGCAAGGCGGCGTTGCCAGCAAAACAGCGGCCGGAAACGATTCCCACGGTAGGGACGAGCCCGGACAGCCTGGCCATGGCGACGAAGGTGTGGCAGTCCAGCCCGGCAACCCCGACGAAGTCGGTATCCCCCGGCCGGCCACCGCCGCCCTCGGCAAACAGCACCAATGGCAGCCGCCACTGCTCGGCGAGCCCGAGCATGCGGTCGGTCTTCTTGTGGTTCATCACGCCCTGGGTGCCGGCGAACACCGTGTAGTCGTAGGCGATGGTCATGCAGCGCGCGGCCTGGCTGCCGAAGGCCTCGGCGTTGACCGTGCCGATACCTGCCACTAGACCGTCGGCCGGGCTCTGCTCGATCAGCTCGTCGAGCGAGCGGCGTCGCCGCTGGGCGGCGAGTGCCAAGGCGCCGTATTCGATGAAGCTGTCGGCATCGAGGAGGTCCGCGAGGTTCTCGCGCACCGTGCGCTGTGCGGTTTTGCGGCGTTTGGCGACGGCCTGCGGGCGCCGCTGATCGCCAGTGATGGCGTGGCGCTCGAGCACCTCGGCAAGGTCCGCGCGGATATGCTCGAGGTCCAGGCTTTCCTCGCTGTGCGACACCGCGGCGTCGATCTTGGCGGGCTCGAGAAACAGCAGTGGCTGACCTTCCGTGACCGCATCGCCGGGCGATACGGGCAGGGTGCGGACAATGCCGCTTTGGCTGGCCTTGACCACGAATTCCATCTTCATCGCTTCCAGCACGGCAATTGCCTGGCCGGTCGCCAGCGTATCGCCGATGGCGACTTCCAGGCTGACCAGAATGCCGCTGCTTGGGGCATTCAGTGCGACGCAGCCGGGCGGCAGCTCCACGCTTGCCGGGGCCGTCGCGGCGTTTGCCTGGCTGGCCGCGAAATACAGGTGCGCGTGGGCCTGTTCGGCCGGGGCGAGCAGGCGCTGCAACTGGCTTTCGACGAATCGGGTGCTGACCTGGTTGGTCGCGACCTCCGGCAGGCACAGGAGGTTCTGCAGCAGCGGCACATTGCTCGCCACGCCTTCCAGGCGAAACTCGCAGAGCGCCCGATAGGCTCGGCGCAATGCGCTGGGGTAATCCGCTGCATGGACGATCAGCTTGGCCAGCAGCGAGTCGTAGCTGGGGCTGACCGGATAACCGGCATAACCGTAACCGTCGACGCGCAGTCCCGGCCCGCTGGGCGGCTCGTAGGCGCTGAGGGTGCCGCTGACCGGGCGGGTTTCGCCGTCAGCGCTCATGCTTTCCAGGTTGATGCGCAGCTGCAGTGCGCAACCCTGGATGGCGGGCGGCGTGAGCAGGTTCAACTGCTGCAGGGTTTGCCCAGCCGCCAGGCGCAGCTGGGTGTGCAGCAGGTCGACGCCGCTGATCTGTTCGGTGACGGTGTGTTCGACCTGAATGCGCGGGTTGGCCTCCATGAAATAGAAGCGCTCAGGTTGCTCGACATCCAGCAGAAACTCGAAGGTGCCGAGGCCCTGGTAGTTGACCTCGGCGGCCAGTTGCAGGGCTGCGGCGATCATCCGCTCGCGGGTTTCGCCAGCCAGGTCGGGGCTGGGGGCGATCTCCAGCAGCTTTTGCTGGCGGCGTTGGAGGCTGCAATCGCGTTCCCACAGGTGGCTGACCGCGCCGCTGCCGTCGCCGAGCACCTGGATTTCGATATGCCGCGCCTGGCGGACCAGCTGCTCGACATACAGCGAGTCGATGCCGAACGCCGCGCGCGCTTCCGATTGGCAGCGGGCGAAAGCGTCGTCCAGTTGCGCTTCGGCAAGCACCGCGCGCATGCCGCGTCCGCCTCCGCCGGCCAGGGCCTTGAGCATCAGCGCGCCACTGTCGCCCAGGCTGCGCAGAAAGTCGCGGGCTTCGTCCAGACTGACGGCCCTGTTGATGCCACGCACCAGGGGCACACCGCAGCGTTCGGCCAGGGCGCGGGCCTGGGCCTTGTCGCCGAATAGCGTCAGGACTTCGGCGCTGGGGCCGATAAAGCGCAGGCCTGCCGCCTCGCAGCGGCGGGCGAATTCGGCGTTTTCCGCGAGAAAGCCATAACCCGGATGGATCGCCTCGCAGCCTTCTGCCTGGGCGATCTCGATCAGTTGCTGCATGTCCAGGTAAGCCGCCACGCCACGCCCTTTAAGGGCGACGGCACTGTCGGCCCTGCGCACGTGCAGGGAGGCGCCGTCGTCTTCGGCAAAAACCGCGACCGAGCGGATACCCAGCTCGGCGGCGGCACGGGCGATGCGGACAGCGATCTCGCCACGGTTGGCGATCAATAGCGCAGAAAACGGCATGGGCTACTCCAGAATTTTTATTCTGTGGCCATCTTAGGCGCTCCCTGCGAGGGGTAAACCAAGCGTTACCGGCTGAGGGTGGGGCTATTTGTTCGGGTGATGATGGGCGGCGAGGTGCCGCTACAGAGAGGCAGGCGCTGTGGCGAGGAGCGAGCGCCTAACTGCGTCGCTCAACCACGTAGCGCGCCAACTCGCGCAGTGGCTCCGCTGCCTGGTCGAATGCACGCAGGGCATGCAGGGCCTGGTCGCGCAGTTCAACGGCATAGTCTTTGGCTGCACCGAGGCCGAGCAGGGCGGGGTAGGTGGGCTTGTCGTTGGCCTGATCCTTACCCTGGGTCTTGCCGAGCGTGGCGGTATCGCTTTCGACGTCGAGGATGTCGTCCTGCACCTGAAAGGCCAGGCCGACGGCGCGGGCGTAGGCATGCAAGCTTTTCAGCCTTTCCTGATCGGCCTGGCCGCTGGCCAGGGCGCCGAGTTGCACGCTGGCTTCTATCAGCGCGCCGGTCTTGTGCCGGTGCATGGTTTCCAGCGCCGGTTGGTCGAGTCTGAGGCCCACCGAACCGAGGTCGATCGCCTGGCCGCCGACCATGCCGGCCGGCCCGGCGGCGTGGGTCAGGCAGCGAATCATCGCCAGACGCAGCTCGGCGCCGTGGGGGTTGCGCTGTTCGTCGGCAAGCACCTCGAATGCCAGGCTCTGCAGGCCATCGCCGGCGAGAATGGCGCTGGCTTCATCGAACGCCTTGTGGGTCGTGGGCTGGCCGCGACGCAGGTCGTCGTCGTCCATTGCCGGCAAATCGTCATGCACCAGCGAGTAGGCGTGAATCAGCTCGACCGCGCAGGCTGCGGCATCGGCACGCTGCGCCGCGCCACCGAGGGCTTCGCAGGCGGCGTATACCAGCAACGGGCGAACCCGCTTGCCGCCGTTGAACACGCTGTAGCGCATGGCCTGATACAGCCGCGTCAGTTCGGCTTGCTCGGGGGTGAAAAGGCTGTCGAGGGCCGCGTCGACCCGGCGTTGGCACTGCGCCTGATAGGCCGCAATCATGCGAGCGGGTCCGCGTCGAAGGGGGCTTCCTCCAGTTCGCCGTCGCGCTCGAGCAGAATCTGCACCTTCTGCTCCGCCTGGGTCAGCGCGGCCTGGCAGTCGCGGGTCAGGCGGATGCCCTGTTCGAATGCGCTCAGGGAGTCCTCCAGGGTCAGCTCACCGTTTTCCAGGCGTTCGACCAGGTTCTGCAGGTCGGAGAGGGATTGCTCGAAGTCGAGCGTGGCTTTTTTTCGGGCCATGGCGGGCGTTCTCTGGCGGGGCGCGGGCGGCGTTGAAACCGGCGCGACACTAGCAGAGCCGTGCCGCGCGGGCAATCGACAGCGCCGCCGGGCGCCGCTGTCGACTTGCTTTTTGGCTACCGGCGACGGCGCTAAGTTCCCTGCGCGGGCAGGCTTAAGTCGCCGCGAAATAGGTGGCCCAGAAGTAGTAAGCGGTCATCGCCGTGCCGACCGTGATCACCAGCGCGCGCAGCAACCGTGGCGGCAAGCGTTGGCCGAGGGCGCCGCCCGCATAGCCGCCAGCCGTGGCACCGACCAGCAGAATTGCCAGCTCGTACCAACTGACCCGGCCCGCCAGCACGAATGTCAGGGTGGCGACGCTGTAGATCACCGCCGAGATCAGGTTCTTCAGAGCATTGGCGCGGGCCAGCGGATGGCCCTCAATGGAAAACGCGGCGAGCTGCAGGATGCCCATGCCGGCACCGAAGTAGCCGCCATAGATCGACACACCGATATGGGCGCCGAGCGACAGCGGGCTGTGCGGCGGTTGCGCGGCATCGGCGCGGCGGGCGGCCAGCGCGCGGCTGAGCCAGGGGCTGGCGGCGAACAGCGCAGTGGCCGCGAGCAGCAGCCAGGGAATCAGGCCGCGAAATACCTCGTCGCCGCCCGCCAGCAACAGCAGGCCGCCCAGCAGGCCGCCGCACAATCCGGCGCCCAGCAGCGGCAGCAGGTAGCGGCCAAGCGGACGCAATGATGCCCGCGCCGCCCAGGCACCGGCCAGGCTGGCAGGCCACAGTGCCACCGCGTTGGTGGCGTTGGCGGTTACCGGCGGCAGGCCCGCGGCGAGCAAGGCCGGAAAGGAAAAGAAGGTCCCGCCACCGGCCAGGGCATTCATCCCGCCAGCGGCGAAGCCGGCGAAAGCGAGCAGCATGATCTCGGTAAGGGGCATGGGCCGCGCTCCAGGCAAAGAGCGCCAAGGGTACGGGCTGGCTGGCCGATCAGCCAAGTGCGATCAAGCGCCAGCCCGGGGTTTTCGAGGGTTAGCCGATGACGCCGTAACCGCGCGCCATCAAGGTTGCCAGCAATGGGATGAACAGCAGCACCAGCAGCTCCAGGCGAATCGTCATCAGCACCAGCTTGGCCTGGCGTGGGCTGATGCTGGGTGCCTGGCCTGCCTTGAGCGCGTTGCGCCAGTTTAGGAATACGAAGGTCGGCAGAATTGACAGCAGGGCAACCAGCACGAACAGGCCGACCTTGGCGTGGAACAGGCTGTTGCTCAGGTAGTAGCTTGCGCCTTTGCCGAACCAGATCACCCGGACTGCCCCGGTGGCCAACACCAGACCGGCGCTGATGCCGTAAGCAATGTCGATCATCACCAGGCGACGCGCGCGAGCGACATCCAGCGGCAGCTTGAACTGTACGTGCTCGATGCTGAGCAGCGCGAACAGCAGAAAGATCGACAGGTAGTGCAGGTACGCGGCTATGGCTTCGCCCATCGGGAACTCCTTGTTGCCGGTTGGTGATGGTGGGGGAGGGTGTAGATCACGGGGCCAGCTCGACGCGATTGCGGCCGTTGCCTTTGGCCTGATAGAGCGCCTGGTCGGCCCGCGCCATGGTTTTCTCCGGTGCTTCTGCACCGGCAGCCAGCGCGGCACCGACGCTAATGGCCAGGTTGAGGCTGACGCCATCGGCGTCGATTGGCGATTGGCTGATCGCGGCGCGCACACGCTCGGCGATCTGCAGCAGCTCGTGGTGATCGTGCACCTGCAGAATCACCACGAACTCCTCGCCGCCGCTGCGGGTCACGATGTCGTGGGGGCGCACCGCCCCACTGATCCGCCGCGCTGCGTGCCATAACGCCTGGTCACCTGCGCCGTGGCCATGGTTGTCATTGACCTTCTTGAAGTAGTCGAGGTCGCAGAACAGCACGCCGAGTAACAGGCCTTGGGCCTGTGCCTGATCGTACTGGCGCTGGAGGAAGTGATTGAGGCCGGCGCGGTTCCACAGCTGGGTCAACGGGTCGAGCATTGCCTTGCGCTGCTCGCGGCTGAGAGCGGCACGCAGCTGTGCGGTTTGGGCGTTGACGTGGCGCAGCTTGAGATAGCCTTCGACCAGCACGGCCGAGTCCATCAGCAGCTTGACCTGCTTGCCGTTCAGCTGCTTGGGCGCGGGGTCGATCAGGCAAAGGGTGCCCAGCGGCTGGCGCTCTTCGGAAAGCAGCGGCTGGCCTGCATAAAAGCGGATATGCGGGTTGCTGGTCACCACCGGATTGTCGAAAAAACGCGGGTCGCTGTGGGTGTCTTCGACGATGAAAGGCTCGGTGCCTAGGATCGCATGGCCGCAGAACGAAATGGCGCGAGGGGTTTCCGCGATATCCATGCCGATGCGCGCCTTGAACCACTGGCGATCACGGTCGATCAGGCTGACCAGCACGGTTTTAACCCCGAATAACTCCCGCACGACCCGCACCAGGGTGTCCAGATAGGGGTCGGCCGGGGTGTCCAGCAGGTCCTGGTCGTCCAGAATCTGCTGACGCATCAGTTCATCGCATGGCTGTTCGGGGCTAAGCATGCGCAGTTCCTCGGAGGGTCGGGGCAAACCATTGATCGCGGCGTGTCAGGTGGTAAGCATAGACCGCCAGAATGCCGCTTCGTAAGCTCATGAAGCAAACGAACGCCAGCCACACGCCGTGGTTGCCCAAAGGGTGCAACAGCCAGGCCACGGGCAGGCTGAGAAGCACCGCGAGAAGCATGGCGTCACGCATTTCCCGGGCGCGGGTGGCGCCGATGAACAGGCCGTCGAGCAGGTAGCTCCACACCGCGATCAATGGCAGCAGCGCCAGGTAGGGTAGAAAATCCAGGGCGGCGGCGCGTACCGCAGCGATGTCGGTTTGCAGGTAGATGAACCAGTGCCCGGCGCAGAGAAATAGCAGGGCGAAGCCGAGGCTGGCCAACAACGACCAGCCTCCCGCGACGATCAGGCTACGCCGTAATGCCAAGCGATCATGGGCGCCCAGGGCATGGCCGCACAGCGCCTCCACCGCGTGGGCCAGGCCATCCAGCGCGTGGGCGGTCAGCAGAAGGCCGTTGAGCAGCAGCGCATTGGCAGCCACCGTCGCCTCGCCGAGCCGGGTGCCCTGCACGGTAATCAGGAAAAACACCAGTTGCAGCGCCAGGGTGCGGATGAAGATGTCGCGGTTGACTGCCAACAGCGGACGCCAGTTGCCCCAGCGCCGCAGCGCCGGCCAGTCGATCCGCCCGGCATAACGCCCGAGCGCATGGCGCGCCAGCCACAGGCCGAGCAGCGCGCCGCTCCATTCGGCGATCACCGAAGCCCAGGCCGCGCCGGCTACGCCCCATTCCAGGTGCAGAACGAAGAACAGGTCGAGCGCTACATTGAGCAGGTTGATGGTCAGCAGAATCGCCAGCGGCCCGCGGGCATTCTGGGTGCCGAGCAGCCAGCCGATCAGCGCATAGGTGGCCAGCACCGCGGGCAGCCCGCACAGGCGAATGGCCAGGTAGCTGCGCGCCAGCGCATCCAGCGCCGCACTGGGCTGCATCAGGCTTAGCGCCGCGCTGCTGAACGGCAATGCCAGCAGGATCAGCACCGCCGCAAGCAACCCGCTCAGCAGCAAGCCTTGCAGCAACACCTGGCGCAGCGCGCCGCCATCGTCGCGCCCTGCCGCCTGGGCGGCGAAGCCGGTGGTGCCCATGCGCAGGAAGCCAACGGCCCAGGTCAGCAAGGTATACAGGCTGCCGCCCACCGCCACCGCCGCCAACTGGTGAGCGTGGGGCAGATGGCCGATCACTGCGCTGTCCACCAGCGCCACCAGCGGCACCGAGAGGTTGGACAGGATCATCGGCGCGGCCAGTGCCCACACGCGTTGATGGGTAGGTGCATGGCGCCAGGCATCGCGTAACGAGAACATGGGTAACCGTCGGTAGGTTGGCCCAAGTCGTTCGCCTGGGCTGGGTCGGCGATTGTACGGCGCCCGCGGACGAAAATTCTGCGGTCTTTTCACCGAGGTGGAGCCGCGATATGTCGCAAAATATGCCTGCTCGCCATAGCCGGCCTGGCAGGCAAAAACCTGTGCCGCAGCCAGCAATTTTGCGGCGACGATCTCGTCGCCATCAGGGCGCTCGACTATAGTGTCAGCCCTCTGCACACACCATCCTGTTGGAGCCCGCAATGCCGAAGAAAGGACTGCTTCTGGCACTTGTCCTGAGCCTGCTCAGCGCCTGTGATTCCTCGACCCCCGAACCTGCCGAGGTCACCTCGACCGCGCCGGCCGCCAGTAGCCAGGCAGCCAAGCCGGTGATCGACCGCGAGGCACTGGCCGAGCGCTATGCCGGCCGCGAGTTGAGCGTGGTGGATGTCTCCGAAATCCAGCTCGAGGGGGCCAGCACCCTGTCGGTAAGCTTCTCGGTACCGCTCGACCCTGAACAGAAATTCGCCGAGCGCCTGCACCTGGTCGACAGCACCGAGGGCAAGGTTGACGGCGCCTGGGAGCTCAGCGACAACCTGATGGAGTTGCGCCTGCGCCACCTGGAGCCCCAGCGCAAGCTTGTGCTGACCATCGATGCCGGGTTGCGTGCGCTGACCGGCGAGGCCCTCGCCGCCGAGCATGAAACCCGACTGGAAACCCGCGACCTGCAAGCCAGCGTCGGTTTCGCCAGTCGCGGCTCGCTGTTGCCGACACGCTTGGCGGAAGGCCTGCCGGTGATCGCGCTGAACGTCGACAAGGTCAACGTCGAGTTCTTCCGCATCAAGCCGGAATCCCTGCCGGCGTTTCTCGCCCAGTGGGGAAGCAGCAGCAACCTCGACACCTGGGAGTCGCGCTCGCTGCTGCCGATGGCCGAGCTGGTCTACGGCGGTCGCTTCGATCTCAATCCGGCGCGCAACACCCGGGAAACCCTGTTGTTGCCGATCGCCGGGCTGGAGCCGTTCAAGCAGCCGGGCGTGTACCTGGCGGTGATGCGCGAGGCCGGCAACTACAGCTATTCGCAACCCGCCACGCTCTTTACCCTGAGCGATATCGGCCTGTCGGTGCACCGTTACCAGAACCGTCTGGATGTCTTCACCCAGGCGCTGGCCGGTGGCGAGGCGATGGGCGATGTCGCCCTCGAACTGCTCGATGCCCAGGGCCAGGTGCTGGCTGAAGGCGAGACCGACGGCGCCGGCCATGCCGAGTTGCCACTGCCGCCCAAGGCCGAAGTGCTGCTGGCGCACCAGGGCGAACAGACCAGCCTGCTGCGCCTGAACGGGCCGGCGCTGGACCTGGCCGAGTTCGACATTGGCGGCGCCCAGGCCCATCCGCTGCAATTTTTCGTGTTCGGCCCGCGCGACCTGTATCGCCCAGGCGAAACCGTGCTGCTCAATGGTTTGCTGCGCGATGCCGATGGCCGCGCGATCAAGGCGCAGCCCGTCAACGTCGAGGTGCGCCGTCCGGATGAACAGGTCAGCCGCAAGTTCGTCTGGCAGGCCAATGAGTCCGGCCTCTATCAATATCAGCTGCAACTGGCCGAAGAGGCCGCAACCGGTCGCTGGCAATTGCTGTTCGACCTGGGCGACGGCAAACCGCAACTGTACGAATTTTCGGTCGAGGATTTCCTGCCCGAGCGCCTGGCGCTGGAACTCAAGGGGCGCGACACGCCGTTTACTCCGGCCGAGAGCGCCAGCTTTGCCGTCACCGGGCGCTACCTCTACGGCGCGCCGGCTGCCGGCAATCGCCTGAGCGGCCAGCTGTATGTGCGGCCGCTGCGCGAAGCAGTGGAAAGCCTGCCCGGTTATCAGTTTGGTTCGGTCACCGAGGAAGAGCTGAGCGAAGACATCGAACTGGATGAAGTCAGCCTGGATGAGGAAGGCAAAACCCAGCTGAGCATCGACAGCCGCTGGAGCGAAGCCAAGTCACCGTTGCGCCTGATTCTGCAGGCCAGCCTGCAGGAATCCGGTGGCCGCGCCATTACCCGGCGCCTGATCCAGCCGGTATGGCCGGCCGAACGGCTGCCCGGCGTGCGTGCATTGTTCGAAGGCGAGGAGGTCGACGCCGACAGCCTGGCCGAGTTCGAAGTACTGGTGGCGGATGCCGCCGGCAACAAGCTGGGTGCCGACCAGCTCAACGTGCGGTTGATCCGCGAGCGCCGCGACTACTTCTGGAATTTTTCCGAGAGCGAAGGCTGGAGCCACAACTACAACGAAAAATTCCTCACCCTCAACGAAGAAAGCCTCAAGGTCACGGCGGGCGGCACTGCCAAGATCAGCTTCCCGGTGGAGTGGGGCCCGTACCGCGTCGAGGTGATCGATGCCCAGACCGGCATGCTCAGCAGCCTGCGTTTCTGGGCCGGCTACCGCTGGCAGGACAACGCTGACGGCGGCGCCGTACGGCCCGACCAGGTCAAGCTGGCACTGGACAAACCCGCCTACGCCGATGGCGAGACCGCCAAGGTCACGGTCACGCCGCCGTCCGCAGGCAATGGCTACCTGCTGGTCGAATCCAGCGAAGGCCCCTTGTGGTGGCAGGAAATCGACGTGCCGGCCGAGGGCAAGACCTTCGATATTCCGATTGCCAAGGATTGGGCGCGCCACGACTTGTACGTCAGTGCGCTGGTGATTCGCCCGGGCGAGCGGCAGAGCAATGCGACGCCCAAGCGCGCGGTTGGCCTGCTGCACCTGCCGCTGGAGCGCGCGCCGCGCAAGCTGGCGCTGACCCTCGACGCACCTGAAAAGATGCGCCCGAACCAGCCGCTGAAGGTCAAGGTGCGTGCCCGCAATGCCGATGGCAGCGTGCCGGAACAGGCCCAGGTACTGGTTGCGGCGGTGGACGTCGGCATTCTCAATATCACCGAATACCCCACGCCCGATCCCTTTGCCGCGCTGTTCGGGCGCAAGGCCTACGGCGCTGATCATCTGGATATCTACGGCCAGTTGATCGAGGCCGGTCAGGGCCGGGTCGCCAAGCTGGCGTTCGGTGGCGATGCCGCGTTGGCGGCGGGCGGCAAGCGTCCGGATACCAGTGTGCTGATCGTCGCGCTGCAAAGCGAGCCGCTGCGCCTGAACGAGCAGGGCGAAGGCGAAGTCAGCCTGAATATTCCGGATTTCAACGGTGAACTGCGCCTTATGGCGCAGGCCTGGACCGACGAGCGCTACGGCATGGGCGAAGGCAAGACCGTGGTCGCCGCACCGCTGATTGCCGAACTCTCGGCGCCGCGTTTCCTGGCGGGTGGCGATGAAACCACCCTGGCGCTGGATGTCAGCAACCTGTCCGGCAAGGCGCAGCAACTCGACGTGCAGGTCGCTGCCGAAGGCCAGCTGAGCCTGATTCAGGCCGCGGCGCCGACCTCGGTCAAGCTGGACGACGGCGCGCGCACCATCCTGCGGATTCCGGTGCGGGCCCTGGGCGGTTACGGTCAAGGTCGGATCAAGGTCAGCGTGAACGGGCTGGAACTGCCCGGCGAAGCGCTGCCGACGTTCAGCCGCGAGTGGACCCTGGGCGTGCGCCCGGCCTACCCGGCGCAGCTGCAGCATTTCCGCGCGGTGCTCAAGGATCAGGCCTGGAGCCTGCCGGAGGGCACCTTGAATGCCTTCGAGCGTGCGGGCCTGGAGGCGCGCCTGGCAATTTCCAGCCGGCCGCCGCTCAACCTCGGCGAGCAGATCCGCGCGCTCAAGGCCTACCCTTATGGCTGTCTGGAGCAAACCACCAGCGGCTTGTACCCGTCGCTGTACGCCGATCCCGCGGCGCTCAAGCGCCTGGGGGTCGAGGCCGAGCCGGACGACCAGCGCAAGCGCTCCATCGACCTGGGCATCGAGCGGCTGCTGAGCATGCAGCGCTACAACGGCAGCTTCGGCCTGTGGGGTGCGGACAGCGAAGAGGAATATTGGCTGACTGCCTACGTCACCGACTTCCTCCTGCGCGCTCGCGAGCAGGGCTTCGGCGTGCCGGACGAGGCGCTGAAGAAAGCCAATGAGCGGCTGCTGCGCTATGTGCAGGAACGCAACCTGATCGAAATCAATTACAGCGACGACGCCAATCACAGCCGTTTCGCGGTGCAGGCGTACGCCGGTTACGTGCTTGCGCGCAGCCAGCAGGCGCCGCTGGGCGCGCTGCGCAGTCTGTATGAGCGGCGCAGCGAAGCGCTCTCCGGCCTGCCGTTGGTGCAACTGGCAGTGGCCATGCAGAAGATGGGCGATCAGCCGCGCGCCGATGAGTTGCTCAGCGCGGGCCTGGCCCGCGACCGCGACGATGACGGTTGGCTTGCCGACTACGGCAGCTCGCTGCGTGATCAGGCGCTGATCCTGGCGCTGCTGGAAGAACACGACCTGGGCGGCACCCGGCGCGAAGAGCGCCTGTTCGATCTGGCGGATGCCCTGGCCGGTCAGCAATGGCTGTCCACCCAGGAGCGCAACGCGCTGTACCTGGCTGGCCGCAATATGCTGAGCAAGCCCGAGGCGAACTGGCAGGCGAACCTGCAGAGCGGCAGCTTCGCCTTCCAGCTGAGCAATGCGCAGCCCGGCCTGAAGCTGGACAGCGACGAGCTGGCAGCGCCGCTGAGCATCAGCAATCCGGGCAGCGAGCCGCTGTATCAGCAGCTGACGCTGTCCGGTTACCCGAGCAGCGCGCCGGCCGCAGGCGGCGAGAATCTCAGCATTCACCGCGAGTACCTGGGAATGGACGGCGAGCGCCTGGACCTCGATAACCTCGAAAGCGGCGAGCTGGTGCTGGTGCATATCGCCGTCGCATCCCAGCAGCGGGTGCCCGATGCACTGGTGGTCGATCTGCTGCCGGCCGGCCTCGAACTGGAAAATCAGAACCTGGCGCAAAGCGCGGCTAGCCTGGATGACGCCAGCAGCGCGGTGAAGGAGTGGCGCGAGTCGATGCAGAACGCCGGCATCAAGCACCAGGAATTCCGTGGCGACCGTTACGTCGCAGCGGTGGATGTAAACGGTTACGACACCACGCACCTGCTTTACCTGGCGCGCGCCGTTACGCCGGGCACTTACCGTGTGCCGCCGCCGCAGGTGGAGTCGATGTACCGGCCGAACTGGCAGGCGCTGGGCGAAACCCCCGCGCGGATGGTGATCAGGGAGCGCTAGCCGTTCCCAGGCTCATCGGGCTTGCAGACGTTGTTGTAGGGTGGACATGCCGAAGGCTTGTCCACCTTCAGCAATCCAGATGGCGGACCAGCCTTCGCATGTCCGCCCCTGTGGAGGCCGTTAAAGGCCTCATTGCGGGCGGGTCGGATGAGTCCGGGGAGGTCGTTCGGGCAAGGCAACCTGGCAGGCGGCAGCGCTAGCTGATCAAACCGCTGAGCAGCCATAACCCCAACACGGTCCAGATAAGCCCGGCGATGATCGAGCGCTTGATAAACGCCCGTACGGCGAGGTAGAGCAGCCACAGGCCAAGCAGCAGGACGCCGATGCTCAGCAGCGAGGGCGTTACACCCAGTGCCTTGGACATGCCATCGATAAAGCTGCCGACGGCGCTGCCCAACATGCCGAAGAAGCCACTCAGGCCTTCGACGATAAAACGTAGAACCGAGCCGAATGCCTCACCGAGCGATTCAAAAAAACCTTCAACACTCATATGTACCGTTCCTGTCAGCTGCGGCGGATTGCTGCCGCGGGCTAGTGTGCCAGTCATTGCACGCGATGGCAGCGCTATCGAGCGGTGCCCTGCGAATTGAGTGTGAGCAATGATATCCGTCGCGTATTGGCAAGCTGGGGTTGTCTCGCCCTGGCCGCCAATAGGGTTTAAGCCGTGTTGATCGGCTGGCGCGTCCAGATATGGCGCCTGCTGCGTCGGCCGTGGCTGGCAATCCCGCTGGTGCTGGTGTTGCTGCTGGCGCTGGCCGATCGTTTGTTTCCGCTGCCTCTGCCCGAGGATGACCTGGCGCGTGTGGTGCTGGCCGAGGACGGCACGCCGCTGTGGCGTTTTGCTGACCATGACGGCGTGTGGCGCTACCCGGTGAGCCCGGATGAGGTGTCGCCGTTTTACCTGGAGGCCCTGCTGACCTATGAAGACCGCTGGTTCTACGCCCACCCCGGCGTCAATCCGCTCGCCCTGGGGCGCGCGGCCTGGCAGAACCTCAGCGGCGGTCGCGTGGTGTCCGGCGGCAGCACGTTGTCGATGCAGGTCGCGCGCTTGCTCGACCCCCACGCGCGCAGCTACGGCGGCAAACTCAAGCAGCTGTGGCGCACGCTGCAGCTCGAATTCCACCTGTCCAAGACGGAAATTCTCGGCATTTACCTCAACCGCGCGCCGTTCGGCGGCACGCTGCAGGGCGTTGCGGCGGCCAGTTGGGCCTACCTGGGCAAGCCGCCCAGCCAGCTGACCCGTGCCGAAGCCGCCCTGCTTGCAGTATTGCCCCAGGCGCCGAGCCGCTTGCGCCCAGATCGTCACCCCGAACGCGCGCAGGCGGCCAGGGACAAGGTGCTCCAGCGCCTGGCCAGTTTCGCGGTGTGGCCGCAGTCGGCCATCAACGATGCGCTGGAGGAGCCGGTGCTGCTGGCGCCGCGTCAGGAACCGCGGCTGGCGCCGTTGCTGGCGCGGCGCTTGAACGGCCGCGATAGCCCACCGTTGATTCGCACCACCCTGGACGCTGCCCTGCAACGGCGTCTGGAAGACCTGTTGCTGGGTTGGCGGGCGCGGTTGCCGGAGCGCACCTCGGCGGCGATTCTGGTGGTCGAGCAACCAGGCATGGCGGTGCGCGCCTACCTTGGCTCGGTGGATATCGGCGATGCCAAGCGCTTCGGCCATGTCGACATGATCAACGCAGTGCGCTCACCCGGTTCCACACTCAAGCCGTTTCTCTATGGCATGGCCCTGGATGAAGGGCTGATCCATTCGGAATCGCTTCTGCAGGACGTACCGCGGCGCTACGGTGATTACCGGCCGGGCAACTTCGCCGCCGGTTTCAGCGGCGCGGTCTCGGCCAGCGAGGCGCTCGCCACCTCGCTCAACCTGCCCGCGGTGCAACTGCTGGAAGCCTACGGGCCGAAACGCTTTGCCGGCGAACTGCGCAGTGCCGGCGTCCCCCTGGCGCTGCCGCCGCTGGCCGAACCAAACCTGACGCTGATCCTCGGCGGCGCTGGCAGTCGGTTGGAAGAGCTGGTCAGCGGCTACAGCGCTTTTGCCCGCGCCGGCAAGGTCGCGCGTTTGCGCTTTCAGCCGCAGGACCCGCTCTACGAACGGCGTCTGCTGTCGCCCGGTGCGGCCTGGATCGTGCGGCGCATTCTCAGCGGCCAGGCACGCCCCGACCGCGACCCGCGCGCGCAGCTGGTGCAGCGCCCCAGCCTGGCCTGGAAAACCGGTACCAGCTATGGCTTTCGCGATGCCTGGGCGATTGGCGTGGCGCCGCGTTACCTGATCGGCATCTGGATCGGCCGTCCGGATGGCACGCCAGTGCCGGGCCAGTTCGGCCTGGCCTCGGCGGCGCCCTTGCTGCTGCAGGTGCATGATCTGCTGGTAAACCGCGACAGCCAGCGCGGGATCGCCTTGCCGCGCGATCCGCAACCCGCCGAAGTCGGTGTTGCGGCGATCTGCTGGCCGCTTGGCCAGCCATTGCCCAGCGACGATGCGAATTGCCGGCGGCGGCGCTTCGCCTGGACTTTGGACGGCACCACGCCACCGACCTTGCAGGCGCTGGATCAGCCGCTGGGCGTGGGGCTGCAAGAAAAGATCTGGCTCAACCGCGACGGGCTGCGCGTCGATGCTGCCTGCCCTGGCGCCACACCCCATGGCGTCGCGCTATGGCCGGCACCGCTGGAGCCCTGGTTGCCCCGGCGTGAGCGGCGTAGCGCGCGCTTGCCGGCGGTTGACCGCAGTTGCCCGCCGCGCAGCACCCCCCTGGTAGCGCCGCTGTCGATAGTCGGCGTGCGCGAAGGCGACCGCCTGCGCCGCCCTGCCGGCAGTGTCGAGCCACTGCGTTTGCGCCTGTCCGCACTGGGTGGCAGCGGTCGGCGCTGGTGGTTCGTCAATGGCGAGCCGTTTGCCGAGACGGCCGTCGATGCGCCGTTCAGCCATGCGTTCGAGCGCAGCGGGCGCTATCAGCTCAGCGTGCTCGACGAGAGCGGCCAGACCGCCCGGGTCGAGTTCGGCGTCGGCGATTAGCGGTTCACCCATCAGTCCTGGCGTGACGGTCACGTACAGCTAATCGCCGACCGGCTCAAGGTGCGGCGCGCTCGTAGGCGCCCAGGTCGCAGCCGGCGCTGCCATCGCCGTCGCCGTCCTGTGGCCGGGCGACCTTGCGCTGATCGGTCTGGGTACAGCTGCCCACGCCAGCATCGATGGCCAGGCTGCCCGCCTTGAGCGGATGAATCGGCACGGTCAGGCTGCTGTCGAGCGGCTCGAGCACCTGGGTGAAGGCGAGGTTGTCGTTGATCGGCATGTCGGCGGTGCAGCCGTATTCATGGGTGCCCAGCAGCATGCCGCGGCTTTTCAGCGTCGCACCGGCGGCGCTGCGGCAGTTGGCCGGGCGCCGGGGGCCTTCGTCGGGTATCTGATAATTGCCAGCCACGATGCTGTTGCGCACCTCGAGTACGCCCAGGTTGTACAGCGCCGCCACGCCTTCGTTGTCGGCGATGGTGACGTTGACCAGCCTTGCCGTGGTGGTGGGGTTGTTGCGGCTGCCGAACTGACCGTTGGCAAAGGTGCCGTAGCTGTAATAGCCGACGTTGCCGCTGATGGTGCTGTTGCTCAGCGTGAGGTCACCGCCCTCGGCGTTGAGGATTGCTGAGCCGTTGCCGTACTCGCCGCCCTTGTTGCCGATAAAGGCGCTGCGGGCAATGTCGGCGATGCCTTCGTTGTAGATGGCAGCGCCGCGGCCGGTGTCGAAATCGTCGTAACTGATGTTGCCGGTAAAGCGGCTGTTGCGCACCAGCAAGGTGCCGGCGCGGTTGTTGTAGATCGCGCCGCCTTCGCCGGAGCCGTCACTGGCGTGGGTCTGGTTGTCGTCGAAAAACGACGAACTGACGCTGAGGTCGCCGTAGTTGGCAATCGCACCGCCAGCCCCGATGTCGGCCAGCACGGCGCTGCCCTTTACCCACACGTGCTCCAGCTCGAGCGTGCCGCGGTTGCGCAGGGCGCCACCGAAACCGGACGTGCGCCCGTTGCTTAACGTCAGTTGTTCCAGGCGCAGTGTCGAGGCGACTGACACATCGAACAGACGGTCGAATTGCCCGCCGTCTATCAAGGTGCGGCGCATACCCGCACCGATGATGGTCAGGTCCGAAAACATCACGTCGAGGTCGCCGGCAAGGTTGGCGCTTTCTTCCGGCTGTCCGCCGCCGAGGGTCAGTGCGTAGGTGCCGGCGGCAAGCAGAATGCGGTCGGCCTCGAACGTCATGTTGGCGTGGTGCACCGCTTCGCGCAGCGAGCAGTCGGCGTTGCACACGCCGTCGTTACTGTCGTCGAATTTGCTGACGATCAGGTCCGCGGCGGTCGCGTCGGCGAGCGAACAGGCGAGCAGGGAAAACACGATCGGGTAAGTGCGGGCACGCAAGGTGAGGGTAAGCATGGTTGGCTCCAGGGCTTGGGGTGGCCACTCGGAGACAACCGGGCTTCCTTGAGCGGTGTAGCAGTGACCATGCGGCCTGAATAAAGTGCGGGCCGCCCAGGTGGGGAAAGGCGAGGGCGGCTGCCCTCGCCGATCAGGGCCTAGCGGGTCTGGCAGCTCACGCCGACCTTCTCGAAGGCGCGGGTCACGGCGGCGCTGCCGTAGTTGCGCGCTTCGGCGGCAAGGATGACGCCACAGGCGCCGCGGTCGTAGGTGCTGGTCTCGGTCCAGTAGAAGCGGTTGGCGTCGAGGAACACTTCGAAGGCCTTGCGGGTGTTCCAGCCGGACGAGCGCGCCAGCAGGTAGAACGCCCTGTTGTAGACGCCGCTGGAATTGTGCACGTCCATGCCCCGGTAATAGTCGGTGGCGTGACCGATGGACTCGCCGTCGCGCGTCGGGTCGGCCATGTAGCGCAAGGCACCGTCGCCCTTGAAGATGTCGTATCCCACCTTCCAGTCGTTGCTGCCGCGCATGTAGTACTCCGCCGCTTCGCCGGCCATGTCGGAGAACGCCTCGTTGATGCCACCCGACTGATTGCGGTATTCCAGGCCGGAGTTCTGCTCGGTGAAGCCGTGGCTGACCTCATGGGCGACCACGTCCAGTGCGACCAGCGGGTAGAAGGTGTCTTCGCCATCGCCGAAGGTCATCGAGCTGCCGTCCCAGAAGGCGTTTTCGTAGCCGTTGCCGAAGTGCACCTTCATGTACAGCTTCTGGGTGATCGGGCGCAGGCCGAACCAGTCGCGGTACAGGTTGAACACCACGTTGCCGAAATAATGAGCGTCGTTGAGCGGCGAATAGGCGCCGTTGACAGTCTTGTATTCGTTGTACGAGCAGGCGAACTGAAACGGAGTGGTCTTGCGATTGCTGTTGCTGTTGTTGAGGTCCACGGTCAGCACGTCGCCGCTGTTCATGTGGCAGTCGTTGGTCACGCGCAGCGGACCATAGTCGCTGCCGAACACGTACCTGCCCGTCTTCTGGTTGCCGCCATGGCCGGTGGCATCGCGACGGTGCGCCAGGCCATCCCACTGCTTGAGCACGCTGCCGTCATTGGCATCGATCAGGAAGAACGGGCGCGAGGGCTGCGCGCCGTCAAGGAAGTACGACACCACATAGGCCAGGCGCGCCTGGTTGGCGTCGTCCAGCTCGATGACCAGCTCAGTCTGCTCGTTCAGCGCGCGCTGGCTGACGCCCTTCAGCGACTTGGCCTGCGCCAGTGCCTGCTCCGGCGTGAGGGCGGGGCGTGTGCCGGCTACCAGGTCGGCAGCGACGTTGCTCACGTAGTGGCCGCTGCGCGACGCCACCGCCTTGCCCGCACCGCTGAGGGTGGCGCCGCCGAGCACTTCGGTGATCGCTTCACCGCGCACCCGCACGCCGTCGACGTATTGCTGATAGCGGACTACCCGCTTGCCGTTGGCCATGTTCTTTTGCCGCAGCACCTTCAACTCGTCAGGCGCGATGCCGAGGTCGGCATGCAGGCTCGGCTGGCCCGTGAGGCTGCGTTTGGCCGGCAGCTGGGACACGTCGATCAAGTCGGCCGCGAAGCCTGCCGAAGCGGTAAGGCTGCCCAGCAGCAAGGTTGAAACCAGTGAAGCGCTTTTCATTCGTCCATCTCCAGAAACAGTCGATCTCCAATAGCCGCAGCGCGCCTTGTGGGCAGGGGCTGCGATCAAACCGGGCGTAGGGTATGCCCGGTCCGGAATCTGTATAGCCAGACATCACCCATAAATAAAAATTATTTTCAGGTTCGCGACAGATGGCTGTTTTTTAGCTGGATTTGGCGACGTGTTCGCCGAAAATTATTCGAACTTACTCTCGCTGAAGCGGTCACGGCGCAGTCGCGTATGGCAAAACGGCCCGGGCGCGGCGCAATTATTCCGCGCCAGGCTGTCATACGCAGCGAGCCGGCTGGGCTATCGTCAATGCCCAGGGCTGGGCAATATGTTTGACGCAGTTAAAAAAAGAAAAGGAAGCTTTAGCGTGCGAAACCTAGCGATCACTTATCTGCTCGGCGGCCTGTGCCTGCTGCTATCCAGCGCACAGGCGAGTGAGTGGCTTGGGCCCATCGACGGCCCCGTCGTCCAGGCCGACAAGCGCATCGTTTTTCTGGCCGCGGATTTTCGCAATGGCGGCATCGTGGGGGTTTATCGCAGCTTCGAGCGCGCGGCCAAGCAGGTCGGCTGGCAGGTGCGGGCGGTCGATGGTCATGGCGAGCCGGAGGAGATGCGTCGCCTGGCCGAACGCGCCCTTGAGGATTCGCCCGATGCCCTGGTGCTTGGCGGCGTCGAGCCCCAGGTCCTGGTTGGGCTGATCGACGAGTTCAAGGTGCATGAAATTCCCGTGGTGGGCTGGCATGCCGGTGACCGTCCAGGCCCGAGCGAGCAGCTCTTCACCAATGTCACCACCGACCCGTTGGTGGTAGCCGATATGGCGGCGGACCTGGTGATCGAAGACGGCCAGGCCGGTGTGGTGATTTTCACCGACAGCCAGTTCGCCATCGCCACTGCCAAGACCCAGCGCATGGTCGAGCGGCTCAAAGGCTGCGCGCAGTGCCGGGTGCTGAGTGTCGAGGATGTGCCGATTTCCCAGGCCGGCCGTGCGATGGCCGAGCGGGTAAAGGCGCTGCATCGGCAGTTTGGCGAGACCTGGACCCACACCCTGGCGATCAACGACGTGTATTTCGATCACATCAACGCGCCGCTCAACACGGTGGGCCGCAGGAACATGCGCAACCTGTCCGCGGGGGACGGTTCGGCCAAGGCGCTTGGGCGCATCCGTTCCGGTTTGTCGCAGCAGGTTGCTACGGTTGCCGAACCCCTCGGCGCCCATGGCTGGCAACTGGTCGATGAACTCAACCGCGCATTGACCGGCTACCCACCCAGCAAATATGTGGCGTCGCCCCTGCTGATCACCACCGACGCGCTGCGCACCGTCGATAACCACAGCATCGAGCGTGATGCCGTGCATGAGGCCGGCTATCTGAGGTTATGGCGGCAGAACTGAGATGGGGTTGCGATGCGCGCTTACTCAGTGACCGTTAAGTCCGGCACGCCTGGCCTGGGCGAAGCCTCACAGCGCAATTTACAACGCACCTCAATCCTTTCAGATCGGCAGAAGTGGCTTCAGTAAGGAGGCTCATATGCCGGTCGGAAATACCGGTCTGCGCTTCATGATGGCAACTGCAGATCCGACGATGGCTGTTTCTTCCAAAGCGAAAGCCATCAAGATGAAGCGCCTAAGCAGCCCGGGCATTGGCGTATCTAGCGGGCCTGCGGCAGATCAACGGTCTCAAGCTGCGCCGGGCAGCGCCAATAAGACTGCTGGATAGATCGTCTGTTTAAATGTATACAATCATGTATCCAAGAATAATAGCAGCGAACCAAGAGGTGCCCCATGGGCTTATGGAAACGCAGTATCCAGTGGCAGCTGATCATCAGCATGGGCGCCGCTTTGCTTGCCAGTATTCTGCTGGTGGTTGGCATCTATTCGGCGGTGGTGAATCGTCTCACCGACCGCTATCTGCTGCAGGAAGCGCTGCCCGCCAGCATTCTGGCAATCCGTAATGACCTGGAGCGGGTGCTGGCTGAGCCGCTCACCGCCGCCCGTGGCATCGCCGAAAACAGCCTGGTGCTGGATTGGCTGGCACAAGGCGAGGACCCTGCCCAGCAACCGGCATTTGTCCGCTACCTGGCCAGCGTGCAGAGCCAGCAGAAAGCGCTGACCACCTTTATCGTGGTGGCGGAAAGCGGCAACTACTTCACTGGCAAGGGTCTTGATCGCACCCTGACCCGCGGGCCGTCGGAAAACGCCTGGTTCTACGGTTTTCTGGATAGCAACAAACAGCGCTCGCTGGATATCGACATCGATGCGACCACCCGCCAGCCGACGCTGTTCATCAACCAGCAGCTGTCCACGGGCGGCAAGCTGCTCGGCGTCGCCGGGCTGGGCTTCAGCCTGAGCGGCATGTCCGATCTGGTCAGTAACTTCCGCTTTGGCGAACAGGGACGGGTGTACCTGGTCAGCGGCGACGGGCGCATCAAGGTTCACCCGCAATCGGAATTCAACGACCAGCGCGAATTGCATCAGCTGGTCGGCGATCAGGCCGCCAAGGACCTGCTCCAGGATGGCTCCGGGGTGCAGCGTTTCAGCCGCGACGGGCAGGACTTCCTCGCCTTGTCGCAGCCGCTGCAGTCGCTGAACTGGAGGTTGGTCAGCGAGGTGCCCGAGGCGGAAATCTACGGCGAGGCGCGCCAGGCGTTGCTGATGACCACCCTGATCGGAATCGGCGTTGCCCTGCTGTTCCTTGGTCTGGTGGTGCTGCTGGCCCGCGGCCTGGTACGGCCGATTCGTCAGGTGACCAAGGCGCTGGTGGAGATCGGCGGTGGCGGTGGTGATCTGACCCGTCGCCTCGACGAAACCCGCAGCGATGAACTGGGCGATCTGGCCCGTGGCTTCAACGCGTTCATCGGCAGCCAGCGCAGCCTGATTTCCGATGTGCTGGCGACCAGTGAGCGTCTGCGTAGCGCGGTCGCCCAGGTCAGCCAGGTGGTGGAAAACACCGCCGGCCGCTCCGGTCAGCAGCAGGACATGACCGACATGGTCGCCACCGCCGTGCACGAGATGGGACTCACCGTGCAGGAGATCGCCCGCAATGCCAACAGCGCGGCCATGGCCTCACGCAGTGCCCGCGACGAAGCGCAGCAGGCACGCGTGGTCGTTGGCCAGTCGATCAGCCACATCGAGCGGATGTCCGCGGATATCGGCGGCGCTGCTTCGGCAGTCGGTGAACTGGCGCAGCAGGTCGCGTCGATCGACCAAGTGCTGGCGGTGATCCGCGGAATTTCCGAACAGACCAATCTGCTGGTGCTGAATGCCGCCATCGAAGCGGCGCGTGCCGGCGAAATGGGCCGTGGCTTTGCCGTGGTGGCCGACGAGGTGCGCACCTTGGCCAGCCGCACCCAGGCGTCTACCGATGAAATCCAGCAGATGATCGCGCGCTTGAAGAGTGGCGCGGAAACCGCGGTCAATTCGATGCATGCCGGTCAGGCAGCCACCGGCACCGGGGTCGAAGCCAGCCAGCGCACCGGACAGTCGCTTAGCGCTATCACTCAGCAGGTCGAGCAGATCAGCGATATGAACACCCAGGTGGCCGCTGCGACCGAGGAGCAGACATCGGTGACCGAAGAGATCAACCGCAACGTGCAGGGCATCGCCGATCTGGCCCATGCCACTGCCGACGAAGCCCGCCATTGCCGCGAGGATTGCCAGACCCTGCGCGGGTTGGCGGATGATCTGGCCAAGCAGATGGGCAACTTCCGCCTGTAGCGATCGGGCGTGGCACTGGCGGCGGTTATTCGGCCGCCAGTGCCACGCGATTGCGCCCGCTGTTCTTCGCCCGATAAAGAGCGTCGTCGACTCGCTTGAAAAAGGCTTCGGCGCTGCCATCGAGCCCCGGGCTGTAACAGCCGACGCCAAGGCTGGCGGTCAGTGCTGCAGGGCTATCCTGACCTTCAGGGGCGCGCACATCGAGAGGGCGTTGAACCAGATCGTCGAGGAATTCTTGGGCCAGCAGTCGAGCCTGCTCCAGTGGGGTGCTCGGCATCAATACGCCGAACTCTTCACCGCCCAGGCGCAGCAAGGCGTCGCTGTCACGCTGGAACACCTCGCGCATGCGCTGGGCGAAGGCGCCGAGGTAGGCGTCACCGTAGGCATGGCCGTATTGGTCATTGATGCGTTTGAAAAAGTCGATGTCCAGCAGCACCAGCGACAACGGCTCGGCCTGGCGTTGGGCGCCGGCGATCATTGCCGGAAACAGGGTGTTGAACTGATACCGGTTGCCCAGCTGGGTCAGGCTGTCGGTGCGACTGACCCGCTCCAGGCTTTCCTGCTGTTCGAGCAGCCTCAGCTCCAGGGTCAGCGTGGCCTGGTATTCGCGGTGGCTGCGGTTGAGGACCAGCACCAGGTAACTCAGGTAGAACGCCAGCGTCACCAGCATGGCGTGACGCTCGCCCCAGTCGGCTCCCATGGCCGCAAGGCCGGGCAGGTAGATCAGCAGCAGGGCGATGACCGCCCGACCCTTGCGCATGCTGAAGTTGAAGGCCACGGCAGTGCTGAAGGCGATGGTGCTAAGCGTGGCGATAAACCAGGAGTCGGCAAACACCGGGCTGACCACCACCCAGGCATGGGCGACGCCCCAGGCGCAGGCGGTGAAGAAGATCAGGCACCAGTGCCGGTTGAGCCACTGGTGCAGGGCGTCGCTGGATTGTTCGTTGGGTAGCCGATGCAGCAGGCGCAGGCCGAGCAGGCTGCCGAACAGCGCGATGCCACCCAGGCCGAGCGCCAGCTGGTCGCCCGGAGCGGCGCTGAACAGCCAGGTCAGCAGCCATGCCAGCAGGTAATAGATGCCGCCAAGGCGCGTGCGCAGTCGGGTGTCTTGGGCCTCGCGCCATACGCGAAACGCCGCAGGCTGGCGTGGCACATCGGAGCCGGTCATAGGGGGCGGCCGCATGAAGGGGGATGCGCCGATAATGCGAGCCGTACAAACGAGCTGTCAATTAGCCATCCGTATGGGGCGCCCGCGCCGGCGTCTTTACGACGGCCCTGGTCGCGGGTGTGATCGCTCAGCGCAGAATCAGCAACGCGCTGGTGCTGGTGCGCAACAGATGGCTGGTGGTGCTGCCGACCAGAAACTGGCGAATCCGCGAGTGGCCGTAGGCGCCCATCGCCAGCAGGTCGATCCCCTGTTCGATCTGGTAGGCGTGCAGGGTTTGCTCGACATCGCCAGCGCGGATGGCCAGGTGCACTTCGCTGGCCGAGCCTTGTAGCCGCTGGCCAGCCGCCTGCAACTGCGCACGGGCGGTGGCGGTATCGGCGCCCACCATCAGCAGGTGGCAGGGCAGACCCTTGAGCAGCGGACTGGCGGCGATCATCTCGATGCACTTGTCCGCCGTGGGACTGTTGTCATAGGCAAGCATATAGCTCAGCGGCGTCTTGAACGCACCGCAGCTGACCAGAATCGGCCGGTGCAGCGTGCGGATCACGTTCTCCAGGTGGCTGCCGACCAACTGGCTGACGGTGTCGCTGGTCCTGCCCTGACGCCCGATCACCAGCAGGCGAATGTCCTTTTCCAGCTCGTGCAGGCACTCGACCAGGTCGCCGTGGCGCTGGCGCAATTGCGCCGCGTCCACGCCATCGACCTGCGCTCGCTGGCGCGCCGCCTCGAGCATCAGGTGGCCCTGCTCCAGCGCCAGCTTGTGCCGGCGCTGGTCGAGGTCAGCCAGCTCTTCGAGCAGGTTTTCGCGGCTGCCCAGGCCGATGGTGCCGGACAGGTCCGCGGCCACCGGGTAGCGCACCTCGTCGAGCACATGCAGCAAGGTCAGGGGCGCGGCCAGACGCTGACAGGCCCAGGCCGCGTAGTCGCATACGGCGGGTGTGGATTGCGAGCCATCGATACAAGCCATTACGTGTGACATGGTGTTCTCCTTATCAGTGGCCCATCCGTTGGTCGACGGCGTCAGGCTTATCGTGCACGCCGAAACGGTCAACAATGGTCGCGCTGGCTTCGTTGAGGCCAAGCACTTCGACGTCGGTGCCCTCGCGGCGCAGCTTGATCACCACCTTGTCGAGTGCGGCGACGGCGGTGATGTCCCAGAAGTGCGCCCGTGACAGATCAATGATCACCTTGTCGACGGCATCCCTGAAATCGAACGCGGCGACGAATTTGTCGGCAGAGCTGAAGAATACCTGGCCAGTCACCTTGTACAGGCGCTGGGTGCCGTCGCTGTCGGTTGCGGACTCGATGTAGAGGAAGTGCCCGATCTTGTTGGCGAAGAACAGGGCGGCCAGCAACACGCCCACAAACACCCCGTAGGCCAGGTTGTGAGTAAAGACGGTGACGGCCACCGTGGCCAGCATGACGATGTTGGTCGACAGCGGAAATTTCTTCAGATTACGGATCGAGTCCCAGCTGAAGGTACCGATCGACACCATGATCATCACCGCCACCAGCGCAGCCATGGGAATCTGGCTGACCCAGTCGCTGAGGAACACCACCATCAGTAACAGCACCACGCTAGCGACCAGGCAGGACAAGCGGCCGCGGCCGCCGGATTTCACGTTGATCACCGACTGGCCGATCATCGCGCAGCCGGCCATGCCACCGAGCAGCCCCGAGGCGATATTGGCCACGCCCTGACCTTTGCACTCGCGGTTCTTGTCGCTGCTGGTGTCGGTCAGGTCGTCGACGATGGTCGCGGTCATCATCGATTCCAGCAGGCCGACCACCGCCAGGGCGGCGGCGTAGGGGAAGATGATCGTCAGGGTTTCAAGGTTCAGCGGCACGTTTGGCCAGAGGAAGATCGGCAGGGTGTCCGGCAGCTCGCCCATATCACCGACGGTGCGGATATCCAGGCCGAAATACATGGCCACCGCGGTCATCGAGAGGATGCACACCAGTGGCGAGGGAATCAGCTGGCCGAGCTTCGGCACATAGGGGAACAGGTAGATGATGCCCAGGCCCGCCGCGCACATGGCGTAGACCTGCCAGGTAACGTTGGTCAGCTCTGGCAACTGGGCCATAAAGATCAGAATCGCCAGGGCGTTGACGAAACCGGTGACCACCGAGCGTGAGACGAAGCGCATCAGCGAGCCAAGCTTGAGATAGCCAGCGCCGATCTGCAGCACGCCGCACAGCAGCGTGGCGGCGAGCAGGTATTCCAAGCCGTGATTTTTCACCAGAGTCACCATCAACAGGGCCATGGCCCCGGTGGCAGCGCTGATCATGCCAGGACGGCCGCCGACAAAGGCGATCACCACGGCGATGCAGAATGAGGCGTACAGGCCGACTTTGGGATCGACCCCGGCGATGATCGAGAAGGCGATGGCTTCCGGGATCAACGCCAGTGCAACGACCAGGCCGGCGAGCACATCGCCGCGGATGTTAAAGAACCAGGTGTTTTTCAGGCTTTGTAGCATGGTGAATTCCAAAGGCTGGGGTCCGCACATGCACGCAAGGGCAGGGCGGATTGGCTAATAAAAACGGCTGCAACGGAGGCAGCGCCGGCTCAGCGGCCAGCGCGCAGGGGCAGAGCTACGGCAACGGTTGCACCGGCCGGGCTATGCAGGGAGGGGGCGAAACGCTATGGCGGCGTAGGCAGCCAGCGGGATGGTTGGGCCAGTGTCATTACGACCTGTCTCTATCCATTCGGGCGAAAAGGGCGGCCACCTTATCACGGCAGGGTGCTGGACGGCACCCGCCGGGCGGGGTGGAACTTTGCCAACCCCGCTTACTCTCAACAACGCCTTACCGAGTTTGGGCCTGACCGCGTACGCATGCGAGATCGTCACATTCCTCGGGCACGCTGCTGCTTCCTGTCCGTATGCGAGAACGATTTCTATGATGTCCGCTGCCAAAGGGGTGCTAGGAAGGCTACCTGCGCTTAACCCATGGACCTGGGCATTGTTGTTGCTGATGTTGGTTGCCGCTTATCAGGTGCAGGTCCTGCATCTGGATAGCCGACTGTATTTCTGGATCAAGACCTCGCTGCACCAAACCGAATGGCAAGGGCGCAGCCTGTGGCTGCCGGAATATCACGTCCGTATCGACGCCAAACCAGTGGCAACGGTCAAGGACAACCTGTCCGGGTTGACCTTCGACGAACGCCGCAACCACCTGTGGGCCGTGCTCAACAACCCCGAAGAACTGCTCGCCCTGAGCACCGACGGCGAGGTGCTGGCGCGTTACCCGCTCAGCGGCTTCAGCGACGTCGAAGACATCACCTACCTGGGCGACGACCTGTTGCTGCTGGTCGAAGAACGCACCCAGGCGCTGGTGGTGGTAAAGGTGCCGAGCAAGGCTGGTCCGCTGTTTCGCGAAGACTATCGCGCCCTGACCCTGGGGCTGGCGCCGGGCGGCAACGAGGGGTTCGAGGGTGCCGGCTACGACCGGGACGGTGACCGGCTGTTTGTGGTCAAGGAGCATTCGCCGCGCAAGCTGTACGAAATCCGCGGGCTGAAATCCACCCTGCAGGGGGACTTCAATCTTGAGGTGATCGATCGCGCCGACTGGATTCAACACAAGGTCTTTGCCACCGATCTGTCCTCGGTGCACTTCGACGCCGACACCGGCCACCTCGCGCTGCTCAGCGACGAATCGAAACTGCTGATGGAACTGGATGCCGATGACGGCAGGCTGATCAGCTTCCGCTCATTGCTCGGCGGCTTCGCCGGCCTGGAAGACAGCGTGAAGCAAGGCGAGGGGGTGACCTTCGATGACCGTGGCAACCTGTATCTGGTCAGCGAGCCCAACCTGTTCTATCGCTTCGAGCGCGATTAGCGCGGCAGTGCCAGCCGCTACCAGAGCGGCTGGATAACGTCGTGGCTTCGTAGGGAGGACAGGCCGAAGGCTTGTCCGCCATTGGCGTGGTCAGCGGTGGACAAGGCTGCGCCTTGTCCACCCTACAAACTAGCCGGCATGCTGCGATCAACCGCGCCGGATCAACCAGATTCCCGCAACGATCAGCAGCAGTCCGCCGATCTTGCCGAGGCTGATCGGCGCTTCGCGAAAGCCGGCCCAGCCGAAGTGATCGAGCGTCAGTGCCATGGCCAACTGGCCGGCGATCACCAGCGCCATAAACAACAGTGCGCCAACCTTGGGCCCGGCGAACGCGGCGGTGGCGATAAACATCACCCCCAGCAGGCCGCCGCTCCAGTGCCACCACGTCAGGCCCTTGAGCGCGGCGACAGACGGAACCTCGCGCTGCGCCAGCACCAGAATCAGCAGCGCCAGGGTGCCGACCGCAAATGAAATCAGCGCCGCCGACAGCACGCTGGAGACCTGCTTGGCCAACTGGCCGTTGATCCCTGCCTGCAGCGGCAGGCAGGCGCCAGCAACGAAAGGTAAAGCGAGTAACCACCAGATGGGCGCAGGCATTGCGGCATCTCTCCGTCGGCGAAGGGCCGGCGATTATGCCGCAATGCCTGTCTGCTCGGTCAGCGCTTTGGCGCTAGCAGGCTGTTTAAACGGGCTCTTCTTGATAAAAGAAAAGGCTAGGCGCCGGTGGTGTGTGGCGCGCCCAGGCTTCGGCGCTCAAGTGGGAAGTATCTGACCTCGTAGGGGGCACGCGCGGTCACAGCGCTTTATCGAACTGCAGCAGCGCCACCCGGTTGCCCTGCGGATCGCGGCGCTCGACCAGGCCGCGGAGTGCGTAACTCAGGGCCGGGTACAGCAGCAGGCCGGCGCTGTTGGCATTGAAACAGGACGCGTGCATGCGGGTGGCCTGGTGGCGCTCTCGCGCCAGTTGTTCCATCGTCGTCACCAGGTAACGCGCCACGCCCTGACCGCGAGCCCAGGGCGCGATCATCAGATTGCCCAAGGCGCAGGCTTTGCCTTGCTGCCATTGATAGAAGTTGGCGAAACCGGCGACTCGACCCTCCAGCAGCGCCACCGTGCTGTCGCTGCGTGCTTCCATGGCGGCGGCCAGCTGCTCGACATCCAGCGGCCAGACCGCCTTTGGGTAGCAGAAAAACAGCTCGGCGACGTTCTGCGGAAAGGCGACGACCTCGGCCAAGTCATCGAACGTGGCGGGGCGATGGCTAAGCGGGCCGGTAGGCATGATGGATGTGGTCATCCGTGCCGGCTCACTGCGGCGGGTACTGGCTAAGGATGTCGATAACCGTGGCGCGAATCGCGGCCTCGCGCTCCGCCGGGGTCGGCTGTTGCTGGCGGATGACCTGCTCGGCGCTGCCGCGCCAGACCAGCTTGCCGTCCTTGCCGTCCAGCAGATCGATCTGCAGGGTACCGACCTGGTAATCCAGGGTGCGAGTTTCGACATGGCTGGGGCCGCCCCAGAATCCGCCGCCCCAAGGATCGCCCCAACCGCCACCGAAGTGGGTGCTCACCTGCTGCTGGCGGTCATCGACAATCAGCCAGACCTGCACCTTGAGGTCGCCCGCTGCGCCCGCTGTTGCCGGGCGCAGGTCGCGCTGATCGAGCTGCTCCGCCACCGCCGTGCGAATGCGCTGACCGGTGAGGTCGCTGCTGACTCGAGGATCCTCCGGTTTGTATTGCACGGCCGGCTCGTGCCAGCTCCAGCTGCGGTAAGCCGCGAAGTCGCGGTTGGGGTCGTAGTCGCGTTCCAGCCGGGCGGTCTGACATCCGCTCAGCAACAGCAGTAACGAAAGCAACAAGGCAATGCGCATGGTGGTCTCCGATGATCGCCCATCAGGCGGGCGGGTAGGCGGCGAGGGCCTGGCGGATCGCGTCGCGCAGGGCATCGGCGCGCTCGCTCTGGCTGCCGTTGGCCAGCGTCTGCGCGCTGCCGCGCCACACGGGCTGACCATCGCGGCCATCGAATAGCTCGATGTGCACCACTATGACCTCTTCTTCGTAGGTGCGCACCAGGGGCGCGCTGCCCCATAGGCCGTAATCACTGCCATAACGGCCGTGACCATAATGGCTGCCGTAGTGTTCGGCCACCTGGCGGATGCGGGTTTCCTGACGCAGCTCGGCACTCACCTTGAGGTCGGCGGTTATATCGCTGCGGGCTGGACGCAGGCCGCGTTGATCGAGCGCATTGCTCAGCGCCTGTTCGATCAGTTCGGTACTGGCCCAGGCGCTGCCAGCGGGGCGGTTCAACCAGCTCCAGTTGCGGTAGCGCCCGTAGTCGCGGGGCGCTGCCGGGTAGGCGCTGAGATCGACCTGCTGCGCGGCCTGGGCCGGGGCAGGTGGCAGCGAGTTGGACTCGGCCTTGTAGGGGTTCTGGCTTTGGCAGGCCAGCAGGGCAGGCAACAGAAGTAGCAGTGACAGTGGTTTCATGATTATTCCTGCCTGCGGACTCGATTTTGATAAAGCTTGGAAGCCTGCGGCCTCGTAGGACGAACATGCCGAAGGCTTGTCCGCCATCTGGTCGCCAATGGCGACAAGACTGCGCCATGTCCAGCCTACACAGCGCCCCATCGTCTCAATCCTGGTGTTCAGCGCGGCCGGCAGATCCAGTGCAGGTAGCGGCCCAGGCCGGCGAAGCTGGGGTGACGGCGGTAAGCCAGCTCCATTTCCAGCAGCTCCGGCACGCTGGCCTTCGCCTGAAACGGCTGCGGCATATAGTCGTGAAAGACCCGCACGCCGCTCTGGGTTTCGACCTGCCAGTGCTGCTCAAGTTGCGCCGCCAGTTGCCGCGGATCGAGCGGCATCTGCGGCGTCAGGCTCTGCTTCTCGCCAGCGAACTCGGCCATGCGCAGTTTGCGGAAATGACCTTTGAGCAGGTTGCGATAGATCAGCGCATCCTTGTTGTAGAACGCCAGCGACAGCCAGCCGCCCGCCGTGCACAGCCGATGCAGCACCGGCAGGATCGCCTGCGGCTCCGCCAGCCATTCCAGCACCGCATGGCAGATCACCAGGTCGTAGCTGCCGTCGAGTTGATCGGGCAGCTCCTGCCACGGCGCCTGAATGAAGGTGGCCTGCTGCCCGGCGGCGGCAAAGCGCGCGCGCGCGCCCGCGAGCATCGGTTCGGCAGGTTCGGCCAGGGTGACCTGGTGGCCCTGTTCGGCCAGCCACAGCGCCATATGACCCAGGCCCGCGCCGACATCGAGCACCCGTAACGAGCGTTGCGGCAATGCCTCGGTCAGGTCCGCCTGGAGCACCGCCAGGCGTATCGCGCCCTTGGCGCCGCCATAGATCTTCTCGGCGAAGCGGGTCGCCAACTCATCGAAGTGCCGATCAGCCATTGGCGAAGCGCCGTTCGTTGTCGGCCAGTTTGGCGCGGACGACCTGCTCCAGGTCGAGGCCCAGCTCGCTGCACAGCAACACCAGGTACAGGACGATGTCGCCTACCTCCTGACCCGCATGGGCCAGCTGATCGGCGGGCAACTGCCGCGACTGCTTTTCGCTCAGCCACTGGAAGATTTCCACCAGCTCGGCCATTTCCACGCTGGCGGCCATGGCCAGGTTCTTCGGGCTGTGAAATTGCCGCCAGTCGTTGCGATCACGGATCGCATGCAGGCGGGTGGTGAGTTCGCTGATATTCATCGGTCGCTCCAGGCAGGCGCCTAGCTTCCGGGTTTGCCGGCGCGGCTTCAAGCGTTCGGCGAGTTTTAGGGCGAGGTGTCGGCCTGAGACAAGCGCGTAGGCGCTGCGTCAGTCTTCCATGACCGGATGTTGCGTCTGCATGGCTTCCCGCTGCAGCAGCGCCGCCTTGCGCTGCACGCCCCATCGATAACCGCTGAGGCCGCCGTTGCTGGCGATCACGCGGTGGCACGGCACCAGCAAACCCAGCGGGTTACTGGCGCAGGCACGGGCGATGGCGCGCGGATGGCTGCCCAGTTCGCTGGCCAGGTCCGCGTAGCGGCGGGTCTGACCGAGTGGAATGCGTTGCAGGGCGTGCCATACCTGCTGCTGGAACACGCTGCCGCGCAAATCCAGCGGCAGGTGCGCGGCGCGGCGTGGTTCCTCGACATGGGCGAGCACGACCGCCAGCCACGCGCCCAGCCCGGCATCGTCGCGCAGCAACTCGGCGGCGGCAAAGCGCTGGCGCAGCTCGTCTTCCAACGCCGCGGCGCTGTCGCCAAACAGCAGCGCGCAGACGCCTCGTTCGCTGGCCGCCAGGAGCAATTGGCCGAGCGGGCAGGTGGCCAGCGTATAGCGCAGCGTTTCGCCGGCTGCACCCTTGCGCCGCTTGGCGGGCGTCAGGGCGTCCGGCTGTTCGTAAAGGGCGCGGGTGCCTGAATAGCCTGCCGCCAGTGCGGCGTCGAGAACCGTATCGGCGCTGGCCAGGCGGGCATCCAGCTGCGCGCGACGCTGGGCGCTGGCCCAGGCTTTTGGCGTCAATCCGGTACGCGCCTTGAACGCACGGGCCAGGTGGGACTCGGAAAGGCCGATGCGCCCGGCCAGTTGCGCCAGAGTCAGCGGCGGTTGAGTCGGGCCGAGCAGGCGGCACGCCGCGGCGATCAGTTCGTCGAGTTGCTGGGCCGGGCTGGCCGCCTGCGGCGAGCAACGCAGGCATGGGCGAAACCCCGCGGCTTGCGCTTCGGCTGGCGTGGCATGAAAGCTGACGTTGTGGCGCAGCGGCCGGCGGGCGGGGCAGCTCGGGCGGCAATAAATGCCGGTGCTGCGCACGGCGAACACGAAGCGGCCGTCGAAGCCGCTGTCGCGGTCGCAGAGGGCTTGCCAGCAGGTGTCAGGATTAAGCATGGCGCGGCTCCGTACAGGGATGAGCCGATTGTCGACCTTCGTGGGATGCGCGCCAATCCGAAATACGCTTTAGAACTAATGCACTCTAGAGCTGGAGCGCGCGAGCCGGCCGTGCGGCTTACTGCCAGTCAAGCTCCAGCTGCGCCTGCCAGGCGAATCGCTCGAAGTGGGTGGCGATCAGGTGCTTGAGCTTTTCCAGGTTCTCCCGGGTGTCGCTGAGGGCGCTCAGGTACAGGCCGGTGTTGTCGGTGTGCAGAAACGCGATGCCGAAGTCGAATTCGACCCGGCCCTGGCTCTCGTCGAAGTTCACCGCCAGCTTGTGGCTGAACTGGCTGCAGAAGCGGCTGATGTAGCGCGCCGGGGTCAAGGTCAATACGTAGCTGGTGGCGACATGGGGCGTTGCGATGGCTCTGCGCCCATGGGCGCGCGCGTGCAGGCCGGCTGCGGGCTGCTTGCGCACCATGGCGTCACAGGGCTGGGTAAGGGTTGGCTGGCGCAGCGCGTTGCCGACGACCGAGCGGTGAACACCGCGCGCATCGTGGCGCATCGCTGGGTGTGCGGGCCCGTTGGTGTCACGTTCGGGGCGCTTCATAGCCATTTCCACTTGCAGTACCTTTTGGCAAAAGCCTTTGCTGGGCTTGAATAGACCAGCAGCACAGGCCTGAAATCCGTTGGCCGGTGCTGCTTGCGTAGCTAACAGACAGTGGCGGCCGTGCATTGGTTGCATGGCGGCGGAGGCAAAGCCAGTCGATGCGACGGCGTGCAAGTTTTTAGAGGGCGGAAAAGCACTGCCGGCCGACAGGAGGGTGGGCGCTGCACAAAGATTGCCGTATAACGGGCGGCATACGCGAATAGGCAACACAGGACCCACGATTAAAGCTGATGAAGACGCCAAAACGTATTGAACCCCTGGTCGAAGCCGGGCTGGTCGACGAGGTAATACGCCCGCTGATGAGTGGTAAAGAAGCGGCGGTCTATGTGGTGCGCTGCGGAGACGAGCTGCGCTGCGCCAAGGTCTACAAGGAAGCCAACAAACGCAGTTTTCGCCAGGCCGCCGAGTATCAGGAAGGCCGCAAAGTGCGCAACAGCCGCGACGCGCGGGCCATGGCCAAAGGCTCGAAGTACGGCCGCAAGGGTCAGGAAGATGCCTGGCAGAACGCCGAAGTCGCCGCCCTGTTCCGCCTGGCCAGTGCTGGCGTGCGGGTGCCCAAGCCGTATGACTTCCTCGAAGGCGTGCTGTTGATGGAGCTGGTCGATGACGGCGAGGGCGACGCCGCTCCGCGCCTCAATGATGTCGACCTGCACCCGGACGATGCCCGCGAATTCCACGCCTTCATGATTCGTGAAGTGGTGAAAATGCTCTGTGCTGGTCTGGTGCATGGCGATCTGTCGGAGTTCAACGTACTGCTTGATCCAGGTGGTCCAGTGATCATCGACCTGCCCCAGGCGGTGGACGCTGCCGGCAACAACCATGCGTTCAAGATGCTCGAGCGTGATGTCGGCAACATGGCCGCCTACTTCGGCCAGTTCGCTCCGGAGCTGAAATTCACCAAGTACGCCAAGGAAATGTGGGCACTCTACGAGGCCGGCGAGCTGACCCCGGAAAGCCCGCTGACCGGTGAATTCGACGACCCGGAAGAAGAAGCCGATATCGATGCGGTGATGCGCGAGATCAAGGCCGCGCTGGCCGACGAGGCGCGGCGCCAGGCGCTGCTGAATGCCGAAGACGAACCCAAGGGCGAGGAGCCCCCGCCGCCTTGGGCGCAGTAGGCTGAGAGTGCGGTAGATAAAATGATGCCGCTGACCCGAACAGGTCAGCGGCATTTTTTATGTCTGCTATCCACGCCTGCCAACGTTCCACCTGTAGGGTGGCTCGGGGCGCGTAGCCGACGCTTTTTCATCCACCATCCGATGCGAGGGGGTGGATGGGTGGAACGACATCCACCTTACGGGAGCCGCTCATGAGCGTGGGCTAAGGCTACAGCCGCGTGGCCAGGAACGTATCGCAACGGCCGACGTCGCCTTGCGCGAAGCCGGTTTTGAACCAGCGCACGCGCTGCGCGGAGGTGCCGTGGGTAAAGGAATCCGGCACCACTTGGCCGCGCGACTGCTGCTGCAGCCGGTCGTCACCGATGGCATTGGCAGCATTCAGCGCTTCTTCCAGATCGCCGGGTTCCAGCCAGTCAAGGCGGCGCTGGGCATGGTGCGCCCATACGCCGGCCAGGCAGTCCGCCTGCAGCTCCTGGCGCACCAGCAAACCGTTGTCGCCTTCCAGCTGCTCGCCACGCTGGCGTGCCGCATTGACCCTGGCGGAGACGCCCAGCAGCGTCTGCACATGGTGGCCGACCTCATGAGCGATCACGTAGGCCTGGGCAAAGTCGCCCGCGGCGCCGAAGCGCTGTTCCAGCTCGCGAAAGAACGCCAGGTCGATGTACACCCGCTGATCGCCGGGGCAGTAGAACGGCCCGACCGCCGAGTTGGCGAAGCCGCAGGCGGAATTGACTCCATCGCTGAACAGCACCAGGGTCGGGTCGCGGTACTGCTGGTCGGCGCTCTGGAAAATCGCGCGCCAAGTGTCTTCTGTGTCGCCCAGTACCGCGCGAACGAACTCCGACTGCTGATCGTTGCCTGCCGGCGCCGTCTGCTGGCTCGGTGCGTCGCCCTGGCCCGCCTGACCGGCTAACTGCCCGAGAATCTGCATCGGGTCCTGGCCCATCATCAGCCCGACGATCACCACGATGGCGATGCCACCGAGGCTCAGGCCCTTGCCGCCGCCGAAGCGCCGACCGCCGCTGCCGCGCGCGTCCACTACGTTGTCGCTGCGTCTCGCCCGTTTCCAGCGCATCGCTTACATCCTTCTGTGATTAGCTGCCGGGCGCCGTTAACGCCGCCCTGCTGTCCAGGCCAATGGACCGATTTCGGCAGGCGGCGGTTCACTTGCTTGGGTAATCGCTGATCACCCGCTCGGCACCCTGATGGTCCAGCCCGATAACCTGGTAGGCATCGCGTGCGTCGCCGTATTCCATGCCTGGCGAGCCGGTCGGCATGCCGGGCACGGCGGCACCGAGCAGGTCCGGCTGGGCGCGCAGTTTGAGGATGTCGGCGGCGGGCACGTGGCCTTCAACGAATTTGCCGTCGATCACGCCGGTGTGGCAGGACGCCAGCCGGGGCGGTACGCCAAGCCGCTGCTTGACCGCGCTCATGTCTGTTTCGACATGGTCGTTGACGGTAAAGCCGTTGTCTTGCAGGTGGCTGATCCAGGCTTTGCAGCAGCCGCAGTTGGGATCGCGGTGCACGTCGATGGTCAGCGGCTCGGCGGCCTGGGCCGTGCTGGCGAGAAGGGCGAAGGCAATAAGCGCGCGGCGCATGGTGAACTCCACTGGGACTGGGGGGGAGAGCATAGCGCCCCAGGCCTCGGGTGCCCATGGGCCGGCTGTGAGCGAAGGTTTCCAGCGTGCCGGTAACAGGTGACCCATGCTTTTCGGCTATGCTCGCCGCCACATTCACTGGAGTTCAGCCATGTTGCTTGCACGCATCATCTTGTCGATTCAGCTGCTGGCCATGGCGGGGCTTGGCCTGGCGTATTTCATCCGCCCCCATGAAATGGCCAATCTCAGCGGGATGTTGCTGATGGCGCCAGCCGCCGCCACCGACATGCGCGCCTATTACGGCGGGTTGCAGCTGGGCCTGGCGGCGTTTGTCGGCCTGGCCATGGCCCGCGTGGACCTGACTCGCGCCGCGCTGATCCTGTTGGTGATGCTCTACAGCGCCCTGGCACTGGCTCGCATCGGCGGCCTGGTGCTGGATGGCGGCGCGCAGCAGACGTTCAACCTGTACGCGCTGGTGCTCGAGGTGGTCTCGGCTGGTCTGTGCTTCTGGGCGTTGCGCGGCCTCAGCAGAACCTAACGCCGTTCCAGCAACACCCCCGACTCCATGTGGTGGGTGTAGGGGAACTGATCGAACAGGGCGCAGCGTGTCACCCGATGGGTGTCATGGAGCTGGGCGATATTGGCGGCCAGGGTTTCCGGGTTGCAGGAAATGTACAGGATGCGCTCGAAGCGCCGGGTCAGCTCGCAGGTGTCCGGGTCCATGCCGGCGCGCGGCGGGTCAACGAACACGCTGCCGAATTCGTAGCTCTTCAGGTCGATGCCAGCCAGGCGACGGAACGGCCGCACTTCATTCAACGCCTCTGTCAGCTCCTCGGCGGACAGGCGCACCAGGCTGACGTTGTCCACACCGTTATCGGCCAGGTTCGCCAGGGCGGCGTTGACCGAGGACTTGCTGATCTCGGTGGCCAGCACCTTGCGCGCGCGGGTGGCCAGCGGCAGGGTGAAGTTACCGTTGCCGCAATACAGCTCCAGCAGGTCGTCCTGACGCTCGCCCAGTACCTCGTAGGCCCAGCCGAGCATCTTCTGGTTCACTTCGCCATTGGGCTGGGTGAAGGCGCCTTCCGGCTGGCGATAGCTGAAGCGGCGGCCGGCGACCTGCAGTTTTTCCTCGACGAAATCCCGGCCGATCACGATGCGCTTGCCCTTGGAGCGGCCGATGATGCTGACCTGCAACTCAGCCGCGAGCTTCTCGGCTTCGGCCTGCCAGGCCGCGTCCAGCGGGCGGTGATAGCACAGGGTGATCAGTCCATCGCCAGCCAGGGTAGTGAGAAACTCGACCTGGAACAGTTTGAAGCTCAGCGCCGCACTGGCTTGCCAGGCGGCTTTCAGACGCGGCATCAGCGCATTGATCTGCGTGCTGGCGATGGGGAAGTCTTCGAAGAAGATCGGGTTGAGGTTATCGCCGGCCTCGAACATCGCGTAGTGGCGGTCCTCACCCTCACGCCACAGGCGGAATTCCGCGCGCAGGCGGTAATGTTCGCGCGGCGACTCGAAGACTTCAGGCGCGGGTGCCTCGAACGGTGCCAGCAGCTCGATCAGGCGCTGCTTCTTTTCGGCGAGTTGGGCGTCGTAGCTGGCGGGGTCGAACTGGGAACGGCTCATGGAATACTCGGATATTTCGATCGTAAAAGGCGGATGAAACCGTGTTCGTCCGCCTTTAGGCAGGTGTGGGCGCGGATCTTATCAGGCGAACCAGCCCAGCTTGACCACGAACAATACCGACAGCACGACCAGCGCCGGGTTGAGTTCGCGTCCGCGGCCGGCCAGCAGCTTGATCAGGGTCCAGGCGATAAAACCGAAGGCGATGCCGTTGGCGATGGAGAAGGTCAGCGGCATGGCCAGGGCGGCGACCACTACAGGTGCGGCGACGGTGAGGTCGTCCCAGTCGATCTGCGCCAGGCTGCTCATCATCAGCACGGCGACGAACAGCAGCGCTGGGGCGGTGGCAAAGGCTGGTACCGCGCCGGCCAGCGGGGCGAAGAACAGGCTGAGAAGAAACAGCAGAGCGACCACGCAAGCGGTCAGGCCGGTGCGCCCGCCGGCGCTGATGCCAGCAGCGGATTCGATATAGCTGGTGGTGGTCGAGGTGCCCAGCGCGGCGCCGGCCATGGTCGCCGTGCTGTCAGCCAGCAGCGCGCGGCCGAGGCGCGGCATCTTGCCGTCCTGGTCCAGCAGGTTGGCTTTCTGCGCGACGCCGACCAGGGTGCCGGAGGTGTCGAACAGGTCAACGAAGAGGAAGGCGAAGATCACGCTGATCAGGCCGATATCCAGGGCGCCCATGATGTCCAGCTGCAGCAGGGTCGGCATCAGCGACGGCGGCATCGACACCACGCCGCTGAGCTGCGACAGGCCGAACAGGATCGACAGGCCCGTGACCAGCAGGATGCCGATCATCACCGCGCCGGTGACCTGACGATAGGCCAGAGCAGCGATCACGAAGAAGCCCAGGCAGGCGAGCATGGCGCCGCCCTGGCTGAGGTCGCCGAGGGTCACCAGGGTGGCCGGGTGGTCGACCACGATACCGGCGTTCTTCAGCGCGATGATCGCCAGGAACAGGCCGATGCCGGCGGCGATACCGGCGCGCAGGGCCAGGGGAATGCTGTTGATGATCCACTCGCGGATCTTGAAGATCGACAGCGCGAAGAAGATCACCCCCGAGAGAAATACCGCCCCCAGTGCCACCTGCCAGGTGTGACCCATGGTCAGCACCACGGTATAGGTGAAGAAGGCATTGAGGCCCATGCCCGGCGCCAGGGCGATCGGGTAATTGGCGAGCAGACCCATGATCGCCGAGCCGATGGCGGCGGCCAGGCAGGTGGCGACGAATACCGCACCCTTGTCCATGCCGGTTTCGGCGAGCATGTTAGGGTTGACGAAGAGGATGTAGGCCATCGTCAGAAAGGTCGTCAGCCCTGCCAGTACCTCGGTGCGTACCGTGGTGTTGTGTGCCTTGAGTTGGAACAGTTTTTCCAGCATGCGGACGCTCCGAGGCGGCTCTTGGGCCGCGTTTATTAATCAAACGCACAGACCGCAAGCAAAGCACATTCGCGTGCATGTGCAGGCTTTTGCTGGCGGTCGGGGAAAAGGCGCGCATCATATCAGCTCGCCTTTGGCGAATGAATTTATGACCAATTGGTCAACTTGCAGCACCCATTCGAATAGGCAAGAAGGAGGCCAATATGACCATGCGAGCCTTGATCACCGTCGCCGACGGAGTCGAAGACCTTGAGTGCGTCACCCTGATCGACGTGCTGCGGCGTGCCGACATCGAGGTGGTGGTCGCCAGCATCGAAGACCGTCGGATGATCACCTGTGCCCGCGGCACGCGGCTGACTGCCGATGCCATGCTGGTCGACGTGCTGGCCCAGGCGTTTGATCTGATCGTGTTGCCGGGCGGTATGCCGGGTGCCCAGCGCCTTGGCGAACACCAACCGCTGGCCGAGCGGGTGCGTGAGCAGGCCAAGGCCGGCAAGCTGTTCGCCGGCATCTGCGCGGCGCCAGTGTTCGCGCTGCAGCCGTTCGGCGTCCTCAAGCAGCGGCGCATGACCTGTTTCCCGGCGATCAGCGACCGTCTCAGCGGCTGCGTGTTCGTCGACCAGCCGGTGGTGGTCGACGGCAACTGCATCACCAGTCAGGGGCCGGGCACCGCACTGGCCTTCGCCCTGATCCTGGTCGAGCAACTGGTCGGCAAGGCCAGGCGCAACGAGATCGCCGACGCCATGCTGGTCTAGCACGCAGCAGCGCAGGCCGCGAAAAGACGAACTTGTCGCCCGTTGTTCGAGTCACTGAAGGCAGGCCGCCTTGGGCGGCAATCTGTTTTTCGGCACGAGGCAATGGCAATGGATGGGGTCGATCTGAGCGTGTTGCGACGGGCTCGGGACTGGTTGCGCGAAGGTCACCCGGTGACGCTCTACACCGTGGTGGAAACCTGGGGCAGCGCGCCGCGGCCGCTGGGTTCGCTGATGGCCCTGCGCGACGACGGCCGGGTGGAGGGTTCGGTTTCCGGTGGCTGCATCGAAGACGATCTGCTCGCGCGGCTGCCCTTGCAGCGCGATCCGGCAACAGCCTGCGAAGTGATCAGCTACGGCGTCAGCAAGGAGGAGTCGGCGCGCTTCGGCCTGCCCTGCGGCGGTACCCTGCGTCTGGTGCAGGAGCCGTTGCAGAGCGTTGCCTGGCTCGATGAGCTGCTGGCGCGCTGCGACGCCCATGAGCGGCTCACACGGCGGCTGGATCTGTCGACGGGGCGAGTCGAGCTCAGCCCAGTCAATTCCACCGGCAATTCCCCTGGCGAGCTGAGTTTCGACGGTCGCACCTTATGCGCGCCCTTCGGTCCGGCCTGGCGGCTGCTGCTGATTGGCGCCGGGCAGCTGTCGCGCTACGTTGCCGATTTCGCCCAGGCGCTGGGTTTCGAGGTGCTGGTATGCGACCCTCGTGACGCCTATCGGCACGACTGGGCGCCGGGGCAGGTGCGCTTCGTGCCTGGCATGCCGGATGACGCGGTGCTGGCGATTGAGCCCGACGCCCACACCGCAATAGTCGCCCTGACCCACGACCCGCGCCTCGACGACATGGCCCTGCTCACCGCGTTGCAGTCCGCCGCCTTCTACGTTGGTGCGCTGGGCTCACGCGGCAACAGCGAGAAGCGCAAGCAGCGGCTGCTCTCGCTTGGTCTCGCCAGCCGCGACGTGGCGCGCCTGCACGGCCCCATCGGCCTGGCCATCGGCAGCCGTACGCCTGCGGAGATCGCCCTGTCGCTGCTGGCGGAGATCGTCGCGCTGAAAAATGGCATGGCAGCCCGCCAGTGCCAGCCCGCGGTGCAGTGCGCGTGATCGCGGGCGTGTGCGCGCTGTTGCTGGCCGCAGGGCAGGGCAGTCGCTTTCGCGCGCAGGCTGGCGCCGACAAGCTGCTCGTGCCTCATCTGCTGAATGCCCCCGGCGATCCAGTGATCCTGCTCGCCCTGCGCGCGCTGGCCGGCGTCGGCGAGCGCAGCCTGGTGGTGGCGAGGGCTGATAATCGGGCGCTGATCGAGTTATTGCGCGGCCAGGCTTGCGATGTGTTGCAGGTGCGGTCTGCCGGCTTGGGCGATAGCCTGGCCCAGGCAGTGGAGCACTGCGGCGACTGCCACGGCTGGCTGGTTGCGCTCGGCGACATGCCCTACGTGGGCCGCGGGACCGTGCGGCGAATCGCGGCTGCAATCGAACCCGGCAAGTTGGTGGTCCCGACCTACCAGGGTCGTCGCGGTCATCCACGCGGTATCGGCAGTGACTACCGCAAACAGCTGCTGGCGCTACGCGGCGATCAGGGTGCGCAGGCGCTGTTCGAGCGCGCTGCAGGCATTAGCGCCAACCTTGTCGAGCTGGCGGTCGACGACCCCGGCATCCTGGTCGACGTCGACCTGCCCGGTGATCGTCTGGCCCGTTTCGCCACCGCCGGCTAGTGGCCCGGAAACCTGAACGTTTGCTAGCGCGGCGAAGTCGTAGCCCTAAGACGCAGCCCACTGCGCAGCCCGCTAGAGAACCCGACCGTGAGGCTTCCATGAGCGCTACAGATACCGGCGAGTCCCTCGCCCTGCATGCTATTTCCCTGACCCTCAACGGCCAGTCGCACCAGCTTGAGGTGCACCCCTGGACCACTCTGCTCGACCTGCTGCGCGAACAGCTGCAGCTGACCGGCACCAAGAAAGGATGCGACCACGGCCAGTGCGGCGCCTGTACGGTGCTGCTCGACGGCAAGCGCATCAACAGCTGCCTGACCCTCGCGGTGATGCACGACGGCGCCGAGCTGACCACCATTGAAGGGCTGGCCAGCGGCGACAGGCTGCACCCGTTGCAGGCGGCGTTTATCAAGCATGACGCCTTTCAGTGCGGCTATTGCACGCCTGGGCAGATCTGCTCCGCCGTCGGTCTGGCGCGTGAAGGCAAGGCCGCCAGCGCCGAGCAGATTCGCGAAATGATGAGCGGCAACCTGTGCCGCTGCGGCGCCTACAGCAACATCCTCGCGGCCATCGAAGAAGCGCTGCCGGAATGCCGCCAGGAGGTTCAGTCATGACCCCCTTCGCCTACAGCAAGCCCCATGACGTTGCTGAAGCACTGCGCCTGGCCGGTCCCGGTGCGCGCTTTATCGCCGGTGGCACCAATTTGCTCGATCTGATGAAGGAAAATGTCGCGCGTCCCGAGCGGCTGATCGACATCAACGCACTGCCCCTGCGCGATATCGCCGTCACCGGCACCGGCGGGCTGCGCATCGGTGCCCTGGTCAGCAACGCTGACCTCGCCTGGCACCCCGATGTCGAGCGGCGTTATCCGCTGCTGTCGCAGGCGCTGCTGGCCGGCGCCTCGCCGCAGCTGCGCAATATGGCCAGTACCGGCGGCAACCTGTTGCAGCGCACCCGCTGTTACTACTTCTACGACAGCGCCGTGCCCTGCAACAAACGCGAACCGGGCAGCGGTTGCCCGGCCCGTGATGGGGTCAACCGCATCCATGCGATCCTCGGCGCCAGCGAGGCCTGTGTTGCGGTGCATCCCTCCGACATGTGCGTGGCGCTGGCGGCGCTCGAGGCCGAGGTGATCGTCATCGGCCCAGGAGGCGAGCGGCGCATCGCCTTCGCCGATTTCCACCGGCTACCGGGCGATTCACCCGAGCGCGACAACAGCCTGGCCGATGACGAACTGATCCTTGCGGTCGAGTTGCCGGCGGCTGGTTTTGCCGAGCACAGCACTTACCTCAAACTGCGCGACCGAGCGTCCTATGCCTTCGCCCTCGTATCGGTGGCGGCAGCGCTGGACATGGATGGCGCCACCGTGCGACGTGCCCGCATTGCCCTGGGCGGCGTCGCGCACAAGCCGTGGCGCAAGGTCGAAGCCGAAGCCGTATTGGTCGATCAGCCGGCCACGGCAGAGTTTTTCGCCCTGGCGGCCGAGCGCCTGTTGAGCGGCGCTGAGCCGCTCGAACACAACGCCTTCAAGATCGAGCTGGCACGCCGTGCCATCGTTCGCGCCCTCACCGAAGCCGCAGGAGTCCAGCCATGAGCGCTAAACAATCGCCCATGGGCCAGCCGCTCGACCGCGTCGATGGCCCGCAGAAAGTTACCGGCAGCGCCCGCTACGCCGCCGAGTTCGACGCGCCCGACCTGCTCCATGGCTGCGTCGTGTCCAGCCGCATCGCCAGCGGCCGCATCGTCCGTATCGATGCCAATGCGGCGCTCGCGCTGCGCGGGGTGCTGCTGGTGCTGACCCACGACAATCGACCGAAGCTGGCAGGCGAGGATGAGTCCTACGAGGACGCCGACTCTGCCGACGGCTCGCCGTTCCGGCCGCTGTACAACGACCGGGTGCTCTACAGCGGCCAGCCTGTTGCCCTGGTGGTGGCGGAAACCCTCGAACTGGCCCGTTACGCCGGCTCGCTGGTGCAGGTGGAGTACGACCAGCAGCCGCACCAGACCAATCTCATGACCCAGCTTGGCAATGCCCGCCCGGCACCGGCCGAGTTGCCGAAGCCGCGTGGCGATGCCGCCAGTGCGCTGGCTGGCTCGATGCTCGGGATCAAGGCCGAGTACAGCTCGCCGGTCGAGCACCACAACCCGATGGAGCCCCACGCCTCGACGGTGATGTATGCAGCCGACGGCAGCCTGACGATCTACGACAAGACCCAGGGCACGCAAAACAGCCAGCAGTACGTCGAGGACGTGTTCGGCCTGAAAGGGCGCGTTCGCGTGCTCGCGCCCTTCGTCGGCGGCGCCTTTGGTTCCGGCCTGCGTCCGCAGTATCAGTTGCCCCTGGCGGTGATGGCGGCGTTGCAGCTGCGCCGCTCGGTCCGGGTCAGCCTGACCCGGCAGCAGATGTTTACCTTCGGCTATCGCCCACGCACCGTGCAGCGCCTGCAGCTCGGCTCGGCGGCGAACGGTGTGCTGCACGCCATCCACCATCACGCCATCGGTCAGACCTCGCGCTTCGAGGATTTCACCGAACACGTGGTCGAGTGGTCCGGCATGCTCTATCAGTGCGACAACCTGCAGCTCGGCTACGAGCTGGTGCCGCTGGACGTCTACACCCCGCTGGACATGCGCGCGCCAGGTGCGGCCCTCGGCGTTTACGGCCTGGAGTGCGCGATGGACGAGCTGGCCTATGCGGTGGCCATCGACCCATTGCAGCTGCGCTTGCTCAACTACGCCGAGAGCAACCAGAACGAGGGCAAGCCCTATTCCAGCAAAGAGCTGCGCGCCTGCTACACCCAGGGCGCAGAGCGGTTCGGCTGGCATAAACGGCCCCTGGAACCGCGCAGCCTGCGCGAGGGCAATGAACTGATCGGCTGGGGCATGGCCACCGGCGTGTGGGAAGCCATGCAGCAGAAAGCCAGCGCCCGCGCGCGGCTGGACACGGACGGCATGCTGCGGGTCAGCAGCGCCACCACCGATATTGGCACCGGCACCTACACGGTGATGACCCAGATCGCGGCCGCGACCCTAGGCCTGCCAGTCGAGCGGGTGGAGTTCCAGCTCGGCGATTCCAGCCTGCCGACCGCGCCGCTGCAAGGCGGCTCGTTCACCGTGTCATCGGTGGGCAGCGCGGTGCAGCAGGCCTGCGAGGCGCTGCAGGACAAACTCTTGGCCGCCGCCGCACAGCGTCCCGATTCCCGCTTTGTCGGCATAGCGCGTGAGCAGGTCGAGTTCGTCGACGGCCAGCTGCGTCTGCGCAGCGCCCCGAGCCTTAGCGTGCCGCTGAGCGAGCTGCTCGCCCACGGCGGCGCGCTGGAAGCCCAGGTCGATGCCGAACCGAGCAAGGCGCGCGAGCAGTACGCCACCGCGACCCATTCGGCGGTGTTCGTCGAGGTCCGCGTCGACAAGGAGCTCGGTACCGTGCGGGTCAGCCGGGTGGTCAGCGCCATTGCCGCCGGCCGCGTGGTCAACCCGAAAACCGCGCGCAGCCAGATTCTCGGCGGGGTGATCTGGGGCATCGGTCAGGCGCTGCACGAGGAGACCCTGATCGACCACAACCTCGGCCGCTACATGAATCACAACCTGGCCGAGTACCACATCCCGGTGCACGCCGACACGCCGGAGATCGAGGTGATCTTCGTCGAGGAAGAGGACAGCGTGGTCAACGCGCTCGGCTCCAAGGGCGTGGGCGAGATCGGCATCGTCGGTGTCGCCGCAGCCGTCGCCAATGCGGTGTACCACGCCACTGGCAAGCGCGTGCGCGACCTGCCGATCACCCTGGACAAGCTGATCGTCAGTTGATGGACGCGTGGCCGCCTGTGCGAAATCGGGGCGGCCGCCCGTCTGCTCGGCGAACCGCCGACAGGGTGATCGGTCCAACTCCTCGGCAGGGCCCATCGGCCCGCCTCGCTGCCGGAAGCTGAGTTGTCTCCGACATGGATTTCCCTTTGGAGATTACTCATGCCCACCCGAATCCATCCCCTTGGCATTGCCCTATGCCTGGCGCTGGCGCCTGTCAGCCAGGCAGCCGATATCCTGGTCAGCAAAACCAGCGACAGCTTCGACCCAGCCTGCGTCAACAATTGTTCGCTGCGTGAAGCCATCCATCAGGCCAATCAGGCCGCCGAACCGACGCGCATCCTGTTGGCGCCGGGCGTCTACCAACTGACCCTCAACGATCCCCCGTGGAATTACGACGAGGACCCCGATCCCGATGAAGACCTCGGCGTGCGCGGTGATCTGGACGTGGTCGCCGACATAACGCTTGTCGGTGCCGGGCAAGCCGCGACTGTCATTCAGGGCAGCGGCGACCGCTTGCTCGAAGTGGTGCCGGGTGCGTCACTGCAGCTGCGCCAGCTGACCCTGCGTGATGGTCTGGCCGATACCTACGGTGGGGCGATTCGCAACCACGGCGACACCCAGCTGCGTCAGGTGAGCTTTCTCAACAACCGCGCCGATGCCGGCATCCAGGGGCAAGGCGGTGCGATTGCCAACTTCGCCACGCTGAGCGTCAGCCACGCATTGTTCGAAGGCAATAACTCCAACGGCGACGAAGGTTTCTTCGGGCGCGGTGGCGCGATCTTCAACATGGCGTCACTGCAGGTCCGCGACAGCACTTTTCGCGGCAACAGCGCGACCGATGACGATTCCGACTACGGCCAGGGCGGTGCGCTCTACAACGAGGGCACGGCAGATGTAGCGCGCAGTACCTTTGTCGGCAACAGCGCCGGCGTGCCGCTCTACGGCGGCGGGGGCAGCGCGATCGCCAACCGCCGTAACGGCGTCATCAAGCTGACCAACAGCACCTTGAGCGGCAACCCCGGCATTGACGTCAACGGGGTCTTCGCCAATGGCATCGACAACTTCGTCGCGGACGTGGCGTCCAGGGCGCAGCTGATCAACGTAACCATTGCCGGCAATGGCGGCCTGGGGTTGAGCAATGTGGGCGAGGTGCTGATTCGCAACAGCCTGATCGCCGGCAATCAGCTGGCTGGCGTGCCGGTCAACTGCAGTAATCAGGGCGTCTATCAGGCGCGTGGTCTGCTGCTCGGCACCGACCAGGGCAACTGCCTCAGTGACGTGCCGGTGGACGATGGGCTGACCTGGACCAAGGTTCTGCATCCGCTTGCCGCCAACCAAGGCGCCACTTGGAGCCATGGCGTGCGACAGGGCAGCCCGGCGCTGGATGCCGGCGTCGGCTCCTGCACCCAGCATGATCAGCGCGGCTTCAGCCGGCCGCGTGACGGTGATGGTGACGGTGTGGCGGTCTGTGACCTCGGCGCCTTCGAACGCTCGCGGCCGTAAGCGGAAGCCCAGCGCATCGTCGGCATTGTGGGCGAGGCGCGGGTTCGCCGTCAGGGTGTCTGCGCGTCGCTGGGCTCGTGCATGCGGTCACGCGTGGCCAGGGTCGGGAACAGGCGAATCCATAATCCGGTGACAACCAGCGCGCCGACGCCGCCGATCAGCACCGCCGGTACGGTGCCGAACCAGGCGGCGCTGACACCGGCGCGGAAGTCGCCGAGCTGGTTGGATGCGCCGATAAACAGGCCGTTGACCGCGCTGACCCGCCCGCGCATGGCATCGGGCGTCTGCAGCTGCACGAAGGCGCCGCGGATGACCATGCTGATCATGTCGGCCGCGCCCAGCAAAACCAGCGTCGCCAGGCTGAACCACAGCGAGGTGGACAGGCCGAAGCCGATAGTCGCCACGCCGAAGATCGCCACCGAGGTGAACATCACCGGGCCGACCTTGCGCTCGATGGGAAAGCGCGCCAGCCAGACCGACATCAGCAGCGCGCCTACTGCCGGCGCCGAGCGAAGCAGGCCGAGGCCCCAGGGGCCGGTGAGCAGGATGTCCTTGGCGAACACCGGCATCAGCGCGTTGATGCCGCCTAGCAGCACCGCGACCATGTCCATCGACACCGCGCCGAACACTTCGGCGCGGCTGCGGATAAAGCGAAAGCCGGCCAGTAGCGACTCGACCGAGATCTTCTGCTTCAAGGGTTTCTGCTGCGCCGGCAGGCTGAGCATCAGGCTTAGCGCCAGCGCGTAGAGCACCACGCTGGAGCCATAGACCCAGCCTGCATCCACCGCGTAGAGCAGGCCGCCGATCGCGGGCGCGACTATGGTCGCGGTCTGCAGCGCCGATGCCGATGCGGCGACGGCAGCGGGAAACAGGCTCGGAGGCACGATGTTCGGCAGCAGTGCCTGGGTCGTCGGCATCTCGAAGGCACGGGCACTGCCGAGCAGAAAGGCGATGACGAAGATCATCTCGCGGCTGACGCCATCGACCCGCGTGCCGATCAACAGCGCCAGGGCCACCAGGGCCTGGGCCGCCTGGCAGAGTGCGGCGACCTTGCGCCGGTCGAAGCGGTCCGCAACATGGCCGGTGAACAGAATGAACAGGATTCTCGGCATGAACTCGACCAGCCCCACCAGGCCCAGGTCGAGCACGCTGCCGGTGAGGCTGTACATCTGCCAGCCGATCGCCACGGTGAGCATCTGAAAACCGCTGGCAGTGCCTACCCGGGCCAGCCAGAAAGCGCGAAAGGGGCGGTGGTGACGCAACTGCGAGGTGCCGTGAACTGACATGGATGTTCGCTTCTAACGGTTGAAAGGCGCTTGCCTCAGCAGCGCAGGCGCGCAGCCTAACATGACCGTTCGGTCAGAAGAGCGCTGCCATGATCGTGCCTCGCGCGACAAATAACCACAGCGGCGCTGCACCCGCGCGGCGGTATTCTGCGGTCATGCGCGATGCAGGCCGAATCCCGTTTCGGATGTGCCTGCAAGGCTGACTGCCCTGGCGCCACGTCGGTTCAGATAACAAGAACAATCTCATTGTTCTGCGCTCCAAACTGCAGCGCGCACACGGCTGTGCTCCGAATAATCTGACAGAGGAAGCCTTATGTTCGGCTTAGAGGCGTTAGATCTGGCCCGAATCCAGTTCGCCTTCACCATCTCCTTCCACATCGTCTTCCCCGCAATCACGATCGGTCTGGCCAGCTACCTAGCCGTACTGGAAGGCCTGTGGCTGCGGACGAACGAAGAGGTGTACCGCGACCTCTATCACTTCTGGTCGAAGATATTCGCGGTCAACTTCGGCATGGGCGTGGTCTCGGGCCTGGTCATGGCCTACCAGTTCGGCACCAACTGGAGCGCGTTTTCCGATTTCGCCGGTGCGGTGACGGGGCCGCTACTGACCTACGAGGTGCTCACCGCGTTCTTCCTCGAAGCGGGATTCCTCGGCGTCATGCTGTTCGGTTGGAACCGCGTCGGCCCCGGGCTGCACTTCTTTTCCACGGTGATGGTGGCCGTCGGCACGCTGATCTCGACCTTCTGGATTCTCGCGTCCAACAGCTGGATGCACACCCCACAGGGTTTCGAAATCATCGACGGGCGGGTGATTCCCACCGACTGGTTCGCGGTGGTGTTCAACCCCTCGTTCCCGTATCGCCTGGCCCATATGGCGACCGCGGCCTTTCTCGCCACGGCGTTCTTCGTCGGCTCGTCCGCGGCCTGGCACCTGCTGCGCGGGCGCGACAACCCGGCGATCCGGCGGATGCTGTCGATGGCCATGTGGATGGCGCTGATCGTCGCGCCGGTGCAGGCGGTGATCGGAGACTTCCATGGCCTCAATACCCTGGAATACCAGCCGGCGAAGATCGCCGCGATCGAAGGCCATTGGGAAAACCATGGCGACGAGCCGACCCCACTGATCCTGTTTGGCTGGCCGGACATGGACGCCGAGGAAACCCGCTTCAAGCTCGAAATTCCGGCGCTCGGCAGCCTGATCCTGACCCACAGCCTGGACAAGCAGGTGCCGGCGCTCAAGGAGTTCGCGCCCGAGGACCGGCCCAATTCGACCATCGTGTTCTGGACCTTCCGCATCATGGTCGGCCTCGGCTTGCTGATGATCGTCACCGGCCTGTGGAGCCTCTGGCTGCGCATGCGCGGAGGTCTGTATGCCAGTCGGCCGTTCCTGCACATGGTGGTGTGGATGGGCCCGTCGGGGGTAATCGCCATCCTGGCGGGCTGGTTCACCACCGAAATTGGCCGTCAGCCCTGGGTCGTCTACGGCCTGATGCGCACGGCAGATGCCTCATCGGGGCACAGCTTTGCCCACATGAGCCTGACGCTCGGGTTGTTCGTGGTGGTGTACTTCGCCCTGTTCGGTGCCGGCATCAGTTACGTGATGCGCCTGGTGCGCAAAGGCCCGGTGATCAACGAAGGCAAGGAAGAGGGCGCGGGTGGCCCTGGGCAGCAACGCACGCCGGCTCGTCCGCTCTCTGCAGCCGATGAGAGCTTCGAGGAAGGCGAAAGCGACGATCTGGGCGAGAGGAACTGAACATGGGTATCGATCTTTCATTGATCTGGGCGGTGATCATCGTCTTCAGCATCATGATGTACGTGGTGATGGACGGTTTCGATCTGGGCATCGGCATCCTCTTTCCGTTCGTCAAAAGCGAGCGCGAACGGGACGTGATGATGAACACCGTGGCGCCGGTCTGGGACGGCAACGAAACCTGGCTGGTGCTGGGCGGCGCCGGGCTGTTCGGCGCGTTTCCGCTGGCCTATTCGGTGGTGCTCAGTGCGCTCTACCTGCCGCTGATCTTCATGCTGCTGGGGCTGATTTTCCGCGGCGTGGCCTTCGAGTTTCGCTTCAAGGCCAAGGCGGAAAAGCGCCATATCTGGGACAAGGCGTTTATCGGTGGTTCCTTGACCGCGACCTTTTTCCAGGGGGTGTCGCTGGGGGCCTATATCGACGGCTTCCGCGTGGTCGATCGGGTCTACGCTGGCGGCGCGCTGGACTGGTTCACGCCGTTCTCGCTGTTCTGCGGGGTGGCCTTGATTGCCGCCTATGCGCTGCTCGGCTGTACCTGGCTGATCATGAAAACCCAGGGCCGACTGCAGGGGCAGATGCACGACATCGCCCGGCCGCTGGTGTTCGTGGTGCTCGCCGTTACCGGTGCGGTCAGCCTGTGGACGCCGCTGGCCCACGACGCCATCGCCCAGCGCTGGTTCAGCATGCCCAACCTGCTGTGGTTCATGCCGGTGCCGCTGCTGGTGCTGTTGACCACCTACTGGCTGCTGCGCGGTATCCAGAAGAACGCCAACAACACGCCGTTCCTGCTGACCCTGGTGCTGATCTTCCTCGGCTACAGCGGCCTGGGTATCAGCCTGTGGCCCAACATCATTCCGCCGTCGATTTCCATCTGGGACGCAGCCTCGCCACCGCAGAGCCAGGGCTTCATGCTGGTCGGCGCGCTGCTGATCATCCCGTTCATCCTGATGTACACCGCCTGGAGCTATTACGTGTTCCGCGGCAAGGTGACCGAAGACGATGGCTACCATTGAGTGTTGGCTCCGGTCTGCTGCGCGTCGGCCCTGCGGCGTTAAAAGCCGGCTCGGCAAGCCGCTTGCGGCTAACGCGCTTCAGCGCGCCCCGAAGGGCGAGTGAAACGAGTAATGCTCATGTACAAAAGTACACTCCGCTTGATTCGCTTCGCTCACCCTGCGGGCGAGCCGTTGGCTGTTACTCCGCTCCGCTACGTTTCTCGCCGGCTTTTGCCTTGCATGGCTCTAGCTCGCGAGACCTCGAATAGGTTCTGAGGTCGCAAGATGAACGATTTAGAAGAGAAAAAGCCGCTGTGGCAGCGCCTCGGCTGGCTGCTGCTGATCTGGTCCGCCAGCGTGCTGGCGCTGGGAGCGGTGTCCTGGCTGTTGCGCCAGTTCATGCAGGCGGCGGGGATGGGTACGCCGTAACGGCGGACGTTTCTGTCGGGTGGATGGCGTCTTTTTCATCCACCGTGCCAACGCCATGGTGAATCGGTGACGCGTGATCCCACCCTACGGTCCGGCGCTTATTTGAGCGCTTTGAGCACCACGAACTTCGGCGTGGCCGCCACCTGTTCGACGCCGCGGAACAGCCGCTTGAGCTTGGCGTGATAACCGAGGTGGCGGTTGCCGACTATCCACAGTTCGCCGCCAGTGACCAGCGCCGCGCGCGCCTGCTGAAACATGCGCCACGCGAGAAAATCGCCAACCACCTGCTGCTGGTGGAACGGAGGGTTGCACAGCACCAGGTCTAGGGAATTCTCGGCCTGTTCGGCCAGGCCGTCGCCCGCGCGAATCTCCGCCGGGCGATCGCCCAGCGCGGCGCGCCAGTTCTGTTCGGCCGACTGCACGGCCATGTAGGACTCATCCACCAGCGTCAGCTCGGCCTGCGGGCTACCCAGTGCATAGGCGATTGCCAGCACGCCGTTGCCGCAGCCGAGATCGGCTGCGCGGGTGCGGCTGAGGTGCCTGGGCAAATGCGGCAACAGCGCGCGGGTGCCGATGTCGAGGTCTTCGCGGCAGAACACGTTGGCGTGGTTGACCAGTTTCAGCGGCGGCTGCTCCAGGCGGTAGCGCGTGGGGTAGGGCGAGGTCGGCGCGGGTTTCGCGGTGGGTGTCACCCGCAGCAGGCGGGCCTTTTTCACTGCCAGCGAGGCTTGCACCGGGCCCAGGTATTTCTCCAGCAGGTCGCCCGCCGCCCGCGGCAGGTGCTTGATCATCGCGCCGGCAATCACCTGCGCGCCGGGGGCGAGTTGGCCATGCAGGCGGATCAGTTGTTCTTCCAGCAGCGCCAGCGTTTTCGGCACGCGGATCAGCACCAGGTCGAACGGCCCCTGCGCCACGGCGCTGGCCGGCACGAAGTGAACCGCGTCGGCGGCCAGCCGATTGCGCGCCAGGTTCGCACGCAGGCCTAGGTAACCCAGGTGCGAGTCGCCACTGCTGGTCACCTGGGCGCGCCCCGCCAGGTTGGCAGCCAGGGCGCCGAAGCTGTCGTTGAGCAGCAGCACCCGCGCGTCTGCCGCCAGCCCCTGTTCGTGTACCTGATTGAGCAGGTATTCGTCGGCAGCATCGAAGGCCTGCAACGGTTCGGCCTGCTGTTCGGGCTGGCGAATCAGGTCGAGTTGGGCGAACGCGGAGTTGAACACGGACATGAAACACTCAATGGCGAGGCGGTTGGGACGTGCTGTTGGTCGCTATTGTCGGTGCAAGCGCGGAAAAAGTCTCGGAAGTGCGCGCTGGTTTGCCAAACGGGCTTGTGCAAAGCGCCGCGATGCAGAAAAATGCCGCCCCCCTGCTGAGCTGGTCGGTCGTAATCGATACCGACGAGTCAGGCTCAGCACTCAAATAATAACCAGACCTCTGAATTCAGCTGCGATCTGGTAACACCCGATGATTCCGATCCCGCCGCGCTTGCGCCGGTGGTCGTCCTGCATCGTCCATCGCCCAACTCTCCCTGTGAGGCCTGCGCCGCAAGCTTCACTGCGCTCTATTTGCAAAAAGGTATGTGCATGCTCAAGCTTTTTTCGTCCCTGATCACCGCTACGCTGCTGGCCGCCGCAAGCTCCGCCATGGCCGAGGGCAAGGCGCCCATCGTCATCAAGTTTTCCCATGTGGTCGCCGAAGACACGCCCAAGGGCAAGGGCGCGCTGCTGTTCAAGAAGCTGGTAGAGGAGCGCCTGGCGGGCGAGGTGACGGTAGAGGTCTACCCGAACGCCTCGCTGTTCGGCGACGCCGACGAGCTGGAGGCACTGCGCAGCAACAAGGTGCAGCTGCTGGCGCCGTCGCTGTCGAAGTTCGAGCCCTACACCAAGCAGCTGCAGCTGTTCGACCTGCCGTTCCTGTTCGACGACCTGGAGGCGGTCAAACGCTTCCAGAAACGCGACAAGAGCCGTGAATTGCTGCGTTCGATGAGCGCGCAGAACATCTATGGCCTGGCGTTCTGGAACAACGGCATGAAGCAGCTCTCGGCGACCCGCGAGCTGCATCTGCCGGGCGACGCCAAGGATCTGGCCTTCCGCATTCAGCCCTCGACGGTGCTGCAAGCGCAGTTCGAGGCGCTTGGTGCCAAGGCGGTCGCCATGCCGTTCGGCGAAACCTTCGCGGCGCTGCAGAGCGGTGCGGTGCAGGGCGCGGAAAACCCCTGGTCGAACATTGCCAGCCAGAAACTCGACAGCCTGCAGCCGTTCGTCACCGAGACCAACCACGGCTCGCTCAACTACATGCTGGTGAGCAACTCGACGTTCTGGGGCAGCATGCCGTACAAGACCCGTTCCGAGCTGGAGGCGATCATCGAAGAGGTCACCTTCGCGGTGAACAAGGATGCCGAAATCCTCAACCAGCAGGCCCGCGAGCAGCTGCGCGTAGCTGGCAAGACCCGCCTGATCAGCCTGACCGCGCAAGAGCAGGCAGCCTGGCGCGACGCCATGCAGCCGCTGTGGAAAAGCTACGAGCAGGCCATAGACGCGGACATGCTGCGCGCCGCGCAAACGGTTAACCGCCGCTAGTCACATCCCGCCGGCCTTGGGTGTCTATCGGCTGCGGGATACGCGACACTGGGCTCAGACCCTCGCCACGAGCCCACTGCCGCATGACCGCTGACGATCCATTCACCCGGCAGACCCTGAGCGACATAAACGTCTGGTCGCCCAGCCTGTTCAGCCTGCGTTGTTCGCGGGACCCGGCGTTGCGCTTTCGCGCCGGCCAGTTCGCCCGCCTCGGTGTGCAGAAGGCCGACGGCAGCACGGTGTGGCGCGCCTATTCCATGGTGTCGGCGCCCCACGATGAGTTTCTCGAGTTCTTCTCTATCGTGGTGCCGGGGGGCGAATTCACTTCGCAGCTGAGCGGCCTGAGCGTGGGCGACGAGTTGCTGGTGGGCAAGCAGGCGTTTGGTTTTCTCACCCTTGATCGCTTCGTCGGCGGCCGCGATCTCTGGCTGCTGGCGAGCGGTACCGGACTGGCACCGTTTCTGTCGATCCTTGGCGATTTCGAGGCCTGGCAGCGCTTCGAGCGGATCGTGCTGGTCTACAGCGCCCGCACCGATGCCGAGCTGGCGTATCAGCCGCTGATTCATGGTCTGGCTGAGCAGGAGCATCTCGCCGAATACGCCAGCAAGCTGACCTACCTGCCCGTGGTGACCCGCGCCCAGGTGCCGGGTTGCTTGCACGGCCGCATCACCACCCTGCTGCGCAGCGGCGAACTGGAGCAGGCGGCCGGCCTTGCCCTCGACCCGCTGCATTCGCGGGTGATGATCTGCGGTAATCCGCAGATGATCGACGACACCCGCGGCCTGTTGAAAGAGCGCGACCTGCAGCTCAGCCTGAGCCGCCGGCCGGGGCAGGTGGCGGTGGAAAACTACTGGTAACGCGCGCCGGGCAGTGCAAGTGGAAAATCCGGTTACGTTTTGCCGCTTAGCTGCGGCCAACAAAGTCTCTACTATCACGTCCCGTTTTTTCGTTTTCAGGATTGTATGAACAGTGACAGGCGCAAGCCGCCCCCGCCCAATTGGCCGGGAGCGGCTTCCAACTCTGGCGACGCAGTCCTGCGTCCGCCCCCTCTGCAGCCCCTCGCTGCGCGATTCGCCCTAAACCGAACAGCACCGCACGTGTCTCACGTAGAGGCGCGCTGTTCCGTTGTCACCATTTTCTAGCCGAGAGAACTGTACGCACATGGAATGGATCGCTGATCCCACGGCCTGGTTGGGCCTGCTCACATTGATCGTCCTGGAAATCGTCCTGGGCATCGACAACCTGGTGTTTATCGCCATCCTCGCTGACAAGCTACCACCCGAGCAGCGCGACCGCGCCCGGCTGATCGGCTTGAGCCTGGCGATGATCATGCGCCTGGGCCTGCTGGCGAGCATGGCCTGGCTGGTCACCCTGACCGAGCCGCTGTTCGAGGCATTCGGCCAGGCCTTCTCCGGGCGTGACCTGATCATGCTGTTTGGCGGTGTGTTCCTGCTGTTCAAGGCCACTATGGAGTTGCACGAGCGGCTCGAAGGCCATGTGCACAAGGTCGCCGGCAGCAAGACCTACGCGCGTTTCTGGCCCATCGTGGCGCAGATTATCGTGCTTGATGCGGTGTTCTCTCTGGACGCGGTGATCACTGCGGTGGGCATGGTCGAACACCTGCAGGTGATGATGATCGCGGTGGTCATTTCCATGGGCCTGATGATAGTCGCGAGCAAGCCGCTGACCGCATTCGTCAACGCGCGGCCGACGGTGATCATGCTGTGCCTGGGCTTCTTGATGATGATCGGCTTCAGCCTGACCGCCGAGGGCCTGGGTTTCCATATCCCCAAGGGCTACCTGTACGCGGCCATCGGCTTCTCGATTCTGATCGAGGTGTTCAATCAGTTGGCACGCAAGCGCCGCAAGCACAGTCTGCAAGGCGAGCGCGGCATGCGCGAGCGCACCGCTCACGCGGTGATGCGCATGCTTGGCGGCAAGTTCCAGGCTGATGAAGTGGGCGAGGAAATCGCCGACATGCTCGAGGGCGGTGAAGGCGAGGCGGTGCTGTTCGACCGCCGCGAGCGGGTGATGATCAGCGGCGTGCTGAGCCTGGCCGAGCAGTCGATCCAGAGCGTCATGACCCCGCGCATGGAAGTGGACCGGGTCAGCCTCGACGACCCGCTGGAGAAAATCCACCAGGCATTGCTCGAGTCGCCGCATTCGCGCCTGCTGGTCTCGCGCGATGCCAACGCGGATGAGCCGCTGGGTTACATCCACAAGAAGGAGCTGTTCAAGGAGCTGCTGCGCGGCGAGTTGCCGGATATCGAGAGCATGGTGCGGGCGCCGCTCAACCTGCCGGACAGTTCGTCGGTGCTCAGCGCCATGGAGCAGATGCGCCAGGCCTCGACCCATGTGGCGTTCGTGGTCAACGAGTTCGGTGGCTTCGAAGGGCTGCTGACCCTGACCGACATCCTCGAAGCCATCGCCGGCGAGTTGCCCGATGCCAGCGAAATCGAAGGCCCGGATATCGAAGCGGTGGCAGGCGGTTACCGCATCAGCGGAGCGGTCAACCTTGCAGTGATCCGCGAGCGTCTGGACTTCCGTGCGCGCGCGACTGACGACTATCAGACCCTTGCCGGTTTGGTGATGAGCCTGCTTGACCGGCTGCCGCTGATCGGCGATCAGGTCGAGTACGCGGATTGGCAACTGACGGTGATCGAGGTCAAGGATCGCCGGGTGGCTCGTCTGCTGCTCAAGCCGCTCGGCGATCAGCGCAGCCCATAAAAAATGGCGCCCCCAGGGGCGCCATTTTTATGCCTGCACGACACCGTTATGGCTGATCCTGCGGGCCTTGGCCGGGTTGGCCATTTTGCGCCTTGAGCAGGTCGCGGATCTCGGTCAGCAGGGTCTGCTCCGGGCTAGGTGTCGGCGGCAGGCTCGGCGCTACGGCTTCTTCACGCTTGAGTCGATTGATCGCTTTGACGCCCATGAAGATCGCGAAGGCGACGATGACGAAGTCGAGAACGGTCTGGATGAACTTGCCATAACTGAGCATGACCGCCGGCAGGTCGCCTTCGGCGGCCTTGAGCGTGATGGCCAGATCGGTGAAGTCGACGCCGCCGATCAACAGGCCGACCGGCGGCATGATGACGTCGCCAACGAAGGACGAGACGATTTTGCCGAAGGCCGCGCCTATGATGATGCCCACGGCCATGTCGACCACATTGCCCTTGACGGCAAACGCTTTGAATTCGCTGATGATGCCCATGCGTGCTTCCTGAGAAATGGTGGTGCGCTGCAGTATAATCGAGCGCGTGCCGCTTGCCAGCTAGCGCTCCGGCGGGTAGTTGACCGTCGGCAGTGTCTGGAAACCGGGCTTGGCCAGCAGGTAGCCCTGGAACAATTCGACGCCCATGGCTTGCAGCGCGTGCAACTCGGCGGCGCTCTCGATGCCTTCGGCAATCACCCGGATGTTCAGCTTGCGGCAGATATCCAGCGTCGCTTCGACCAGCACCTGGCGGACGTGGTCCTGGTCGATGTTGCGAATCAGGCCCATGTCCAGCTTGATCAGGTCCGGCTGGAAATCCGCCAGCAGGTTGAGGCCCGCGTAACCTGCGCCGAAGTCGTCGATGGCGGTCATGAAGCCCTGTTTGCGGTAGGCGCGCAGGATGCCGGTCAGGTGATCGATATCGAGCACCTGTTCCTGCTCGGTCACCTCGAAAATAATTCTATTCAGCGGAAAGTTGTAGCGCTGCGCGGCGTCCAGAGTCGCGCGGATGCACGTCTCGGGTTGATACACCGCGTTTGGCATGAAGTTGATGGAGACCATGGCGGGTATCTGCAGTTTTGCGGCCCACTCGATGGCCTTGATCCGACAGCTCTGGTCGAAGGCGTAGAGGTTATCTGCGTTCAATTTGCTCAGCAGGCTGCCCGCGGACTCGCGAGCGGGCCCGCGCACCAGCGCTTCATAAGCGAATAACTGGCGACCGGCGACATCGACAATGGGCTGGAACGCCATGCTGATGTCGAAATCCAGCGCTTTGCCGTCGCGGCAGGAAGAACAGCTGGGGGTTTTATTCATAACGTGATCTCATCTAAGCCGCTCATGCATGCGGGTAAAAATAGCAGATTGGGCTCGCAGCCAGGCTGCGCCGGCGCGTTGAAAAAAACCAGCACTGCAACAGTGCGAGTGCACTTAGCCGGGGCCAGTTCCCGAGAAATTGGCCGGAAAGGCTATGATGGCCGCTTTCGATTGACGGAGTCCCGCTGATGGCCAAGGCCAAGCGCATGTATGGCTGCACCGAGTGCGGCGCTACCTTTCCCAAATGGGCTGGCCAGTGCGGCGAATGCGGTGCCTGGAATACCCTGGTCGAGACCGTTCTCGAAGCCAATGCGGCGACTCCCAGCGGCCGCGCCGGCTGGGCTGGCGATCAGGTGCAAATCAAAACCCTGGCCGAGGTCAGTGTCGAGGAAGTGCCGCGTTTCTCCACTGCGTCAGGCGAGCTGGATCGGGTGCTTGGCGGCGGCCTGGTGGACGGCTCGGTGGTGCTGATCGGTGGCGATCCGGGCATTGGTAAATCGACCATCCTGCTGCAGACCCTGTGCAATATCGCCACGCGCTTTCCCGCGCTCTATGTCACCGGCGAAGAATCCCAGCAGCAGGTGGCCATGCGCGCCCGTCGCCTGGGTCTGCCGGAAGACAAGCTGAAGGTGATGACCGAGACCTGCATCGAAAGCATCATCGCCACCGCCCGGGTGGAAAAGCCCAAGGTCATGGTCATCGACTCGATCCAGACCATCTTTACCGAACAGCTGCAATCGGCTCCCGGCGGGGTCGCCCAGGTACGCGAAAGTGCGGCGCTGTTGGTGCGTTTCGCCAAGCAGAGCGGCACGGCGATCTTTCTGGTTGGCCACGTGACCAAGGAAGGCGCTTTGGCCGGGCCGCGGGTGCTCGAGCATATGGTCGACACCGTGCTGTATTTCGAAGGCGAATCCGACGGTCGTCTGCGCCTGCTGCGCGCGGTGAAGAACCGCTTTGGCGCGATCAACGAGCTGGGCGTGTTTGGCATGACCGACAAGGGCCTGAAAGAGGTCACCAATCCTTCGGCGATCTTTCTCACCCGTGCTCAGGAAGAAGTCCCCGGCAGCGTGGTGATGGCCACCTGGGAAGGCACCCGGCCGATGCTGGTGGAAGTGCAGGCGCTGGTGGATACCAGCCATATGGCCAACCCGCGCCGCGTTACCTTGGGATTGGATCAGAACCGTCTGGCCATGCTGCTGGCCGTATTGCATCGGCATGGCGGCATCCCGACCTATGATCAGGACGTATTTCTCAACGTGGTGGGCGGGGTCAAGGTGCTGGAAACTGCATCCGACCTGGCGCTGATGGCCGCGGTGATTTCCAGCCTGCGCAACAAGCCATTGCCGCACGATCTGCTGGTGTTTGGCGAAGTGGGTCTGTCTGGTGAGATCCGCCCGGTGCCGAGCGGGCAGGAACGTCTGAAAGAGGCGGCAAAGCACGGCTTCAAACGCGCCATCGTACCCAAGGGCAACGCACCGAAAGATCCGCCGCCGGGCTTGCAGGTAGTCGCCGTGACCCGTCTGGAACAGGCGCTGGATGCATTGTTTGAATAGCTAAAAGGCGCCGGCATGCCCGTAGGGTGTGCCGCGCGCACCTGATCGAGCGCGCTATCGAGGGCTGTTGGTGCGCATGGCGCACCCTATGGCAACCGGTGCTTTCGTTATTACTCTTCGCCGAGCGCCGCCAGTTCGCGTTCCAGCAGGCTTTCGTCGCCGAGGTTGAGCTCCACCAGGCGGCGCAGGTGGCTGATCGAGTCGAGGTCGATATGTCGGCAGACGAAGCCGAGCAAGTCGTCCTGGGTGCGGGTCAGCACCACTTCCATTTTCACGCAGGTGTCGTCGTCGAGCGCGATGCTGGCTTCGAAGGGATGGTCGGGGTCTGCGCTCCATTGCGGCGGCCGTTTGATAAGCAGCCCCTTGAGCGACACGTCGTGCAGTTCAACGGTCCAGCGCCGGGTACCCTGGACGATTTCGGTCGGGGCGTCGAAAGCGATGCGCTGAAAGCGCCTACGCTCGTTTTCTGTTTCGCTCATGCCACACACTCCTGGGCGGTTTTAACCACTATAGCCAAGGCTCCTTCAACTGGCTTGCCTTTAGCCGAAACCATCAGGCGACGGCGGGTATGGGAGTGGTCAAGGCCGCGATAAGTTGCAGCGCCAGGCGTTACTTGTCCGGCACCCAGCCATGTTCCAGGGCCTGCTTCATCAGGTCCGCCGGTTTATCGATATCCAGCTTACGCCTGATGCTCAGGCGGTGCGTCTCGACGGTCCGTACGCTGATCTGCAACGCCCGCGCCATGGCCTTGTTGTTCAGGCCCTGGGCGAGCATCAGCAGCACCTGCCGCTCGCGCGGGGTGAGTTCGTCTTCCTGGGGATTTCGCTTGACCAGTTTGCGCGCGATGTCACCGCTGTAATAACTGCCGCCGGCGGCAATCGCCTCGATCGCCGCGACGATTTCGCGGGAGGGCGCTTCCTTCAGCACATAGCCGGAGGCGCCGACCTCCAGCGAGGTGCTGACGTATTCCTGATTGTCGTACATGCTCAGGATCAGCACCTTGATCGCCGGGTAGCGTTCGCGCAACTGGCGGGTCAGCTCCAGGCCATTGATATCGCGCAAGCCGACATCCATCAGCAGGATGTCGGCTTGCGTGCGCTGCATCAGCTCGAAGGCCTCGGCGCCGCTGCCGGCTTCGCCGACCACCTCGAAATGCGGCAGCACCGCGAGCAATGCACGAATGCCTTCGCGCACCAGGGCGTGGTCGTCGATCAGGGCGATGCGGATGCTGGCAGCAGTCATGGTGCGTGCTCTTGTTGTCGTTGTTGTTATTGTTGCTCAGCCGAGGGTAGCGGCCGGTGCCGGCAGCGTCACCATCAGCTCGGTGCGGCCGGGCTGCGAGGTGAGGGCGAAGCGGCCACCGAAATGTTCGACGCGTTCGCGGATGTTACGCAAGCCGATCCCGCCGTTGACGGTGTCGAGCTGCCGGGGGCTGAAGCCGATACCGTCGTCGCGCACCCGCAAACGCACCTGCTGCGCCCTGCCGTCAAGGCTGATGGCGACCGAGCTTGCCTGGGCGTGACGTTCGATGTTGGTCAGCGCTTCCTGGAGGATACGGAACAGTGCCACGGCCATGCCATCGCTGAGCGGCGTATCACCGAGTTCGTTCTGGTACTCGATGCGCAGGCCGCTGCGCTGCTCGAATTCGGCGACCAGCTGGCCGACCGCGGCGGGCAGGCCGAGGGTATCGAGCAGCGAAGGGTGCAGGTCGTGAGAAATTCGCCGCACTTCGCCGATGGCGCCGGCCAGCCGCTCGGTGCCCTTATGCAGCGTCTCCAGGGCCTGGCTGTTGCCTGCGCTCAACTCAAGGCCAGACAGTTCGAACTGGAACTTGATCGAAACCAGCAGTTGGCTGATGCCGTCATGCAGTTCGCGCGAGACCCGCGAGCGCTCTTCTTCCTGCAGGCTGACGATGCGCTGCGTCAGCAATTGCAGCTTGCGATCCGCCAGGCGGTGCTCGCTGACGTTCAGCGCCAGCCCGCCGGCGAATACCAGCAGCACCGCCACCAGCGCCACGCTGGCAATGGCCAACATGGTCGCGTAGATGCCGCCGGCGACTTCGTCGCGCACCTGGGCGATGGCCTGGTCGACATCTTCCAGGTAGATGCCGGTGCCGAGCATCCAGCCCCAGCGCTCGAGCATGACCACATAGGCGAGCTTGTCGGTGACCTCGCCGGTGGAGGGTTTTTGCCAGGCGTAATGCTGGAAACCGCTGCCCGTCTGCGCGCTGGCCAGCAGCGCCTGGATCACCGGCAGGCCGCGCGGGTCGGTCATGTCCCAGAGGTCCTTGCCGACCAGCTCGCCCTGTCGCGGGTGCATCATGTTGCGGCCTTGCCGGTCGTAGACGAAAAAATAGCCGTCGGCGCCAAAGTTGATGCGGGCCAGAATCGCCAGGACCCTGCGTTTGGTTTCGGCGTCGTCGCGGCCGTTGTCATACAGCGGCGTGACCAGGCTGAGCGCCATGCCCACGTAGTTCTTCAGCTCGGCCCGCTTGCTGGCGAGGATGCTGCTCTCGATCAACCGGGCCTGCTGTTCGCCCAGGCGCTGGTTCTGGAAGATCACCAGCATGCAGACGACCGCTACGGCGAACAGCAGCGGCAGGATACTGAGTGCCGCAATCTTGGATTTAAGTTGCATGGCGAGGCTCTGGATAAGGTCAGCAGGCGCGGGTGACCTGCGATGGCGCAACGTACTTCTGTAACCCGCATCTGCACGGTATGCAACCTTTGCCGAAGCGGGCCGGCTGCGGAGGTGAGTCGGCCCCGCAGTTGCGCAGCCTGGTCGAGCTCGCGGCCGCTAAAACGAAAAAGCCCGGCATAGGCCGGGCTCTTGCTGACGCGGGTCGCTTACTTGCCGTACACCGGGAACTTGGCGCAGACCGCTTTGACCTGCTCGCGGATGCGTGCTTCAACGGCGTCGTCACCCAGGTTGGCGAGGATTTCGCAAATCCAGCCAGCCAGTGCGCGGCATTCGTCTTCCTTGAAGCCGCGGGTGGTCACGGCTGGGGTGCCGATGCGCAGGCCGGAGGTGACGAACGGCGAACGTGGGTCGTTCGGCACGCTGTTCTTGTTCACGGTGATAAAGGCGCGACCCAGGGCAGCGTCGGCGTCTTTACCGGTGATGTCCTGCTTGATCAGGCTGAGCAGGAACAGGTGGTTCTCGGTACCGCCGGACACCACGTCGTAGCCGTTTTCGATAAACACGCTGGCCATGGCCTGGGCGTTCTTGATCACCTGCTGCTGGTAGGCCTTGAACTCAGGCTGCAGGGCTTCCTTGAAGCACACGGCCTTGGCGGCGATCACGTGCTCCAGCGGGCCGCCTTGGCCGCCTGGGAATACTGCGGAGTTGAATTTCTTCTCCAGCGCTTCGTTGGCGCGCGCGAGGATCAGGCCGCCGCGCGGGCCGCGCAGGGTTTTGTGAGTGGTGGTGGTAACCACGTCGGCGAACGGCACCGGGTTCGGGTACACGCCAGCCGCAACCAGACCGGCTACGTGAGCCATGTCGACAAACAGGTAGGCACCGACCTTGTCTGCGATGGCGCGGAAGCGTGGGAAGTCCAGCACCTGCGAGTAGGCGCTGAAGCCGGCGATGATCATCTTCGGCTTGTGCTCAACGGCCAGGCGCTCGACTTCGTCGTAGTCGATCAGGCCGGTGACGTTGTCGATGCCGTACTGCACAGCGTTGTACAGCTTGCCGGAGAAGCTGACGCTGGCGCCGTGGGTCAGGTGGCCGCCGTGGGCCAGGCTCATGCCCAGTACGGTGTCGCCGGCTTCCAGCAGAGCCATATACACGGCGCTGTTAGCTTGCGAACCGGAGTGCGGCTGGACGTTGGCGTAGTCGGCGCCGAACAGCTCCTTGGCGCGGTCGATGGCCAGCTGCTCAACGATGTCGACGTATTCGCAACCGCCGTAGTAACGCTTGCCTGGGTAGCCTTCGGCGTACTTGTTGGTCAGTACCGAACCCTGGGCTTCCATCACCGCCGGGCTGGTGTAGTTCTCCGAGGCGATCAGCTCGATGTGATGTTCCTGACGCTGGGCTTCCTGCTCCATCGCGGCAAACAATTCGGCGTCATAACGGGCGATAGTCAAATCACGGCTGAACATGGCATTCCCCTGAGAAAAATCAGCTGGGCGGTAGAAAGAGGGGGCGAATTCTAACCCATAGCGAACGAACAGGCATATGAAGCCTGATCATCCAGTGGATAAGCGGGGTTCATGCTGGAAGACATAAGCGTCAAGTAGGTTGGATCGCGTTGCGTAGATTAGGTTGGGTTAGCGGCAGGGGATTGATCCTGCGGCACCCCGGTTTAATGCGTCGCGTAACCCAACACAGCGTCGGCAGGCACGCCGGCATGATGGGTTATGCACATTTGAGACACGCGGCGTCGACGGCAAGCCCATCTACGACCCGGCTTAGCTGAGCATAAACAGCGCAGAGCCGGTGAACAGTGCTGTGAACTGGCTGGCGGGCATCGGTCGGCCAAGCAGGAAACCCTGCACCTCGTCGCAGTCGTGGCCGCGCAGGAAGTCGAGTTGGGCCAGGGTTTCCACACCCTCGGCGATTACCTTGAGGTTCAGGCTGTGGGCCATGGCGATGATCGCGCGGGCGATCTTGCCGTCCTGTTCGCCGTGGGGCAGGCCATCGACGAAACTGCGGTCGATCTTCAGCACGTCGATCGGGAACTGCTTCAGGTAGTTGAGCGACGAGTAACCGGTGCCGAAATCGTCGATGGCGATGAACACGCCGAGGCGTTTCAGGCTGGTCAGCGTCTGCATCGCATTGACCACGTCGTCCATCAGGATGCTTTCGGTCAGCTCCAGTTCCAGGTAGCCGGCCGGCATGCCGCTGTCTTGCAGAATGGTCGCGATCCGCCGGTCGAGGTCGCCCTCGGTGAATTGCCGGGCCGAGAGGTTGACCGAGATTTTCGGCACGCGAATACCGCACGCCTGCCATGCCTGCATTTGTCGGCAGGCCTCGCGCAATACCCAGTCGCCGACCTGTACCACCAGGCCCAGCTCTTCGAGCACCGGAATGAAGTCGTTCGGCGGCACCAGGCCGCGGCTCGGATGCTGCCAGCGCAGCAGCGCTTCGGCACCGGTCAGGCGCTTGCCGTCGCCGGAGAACTGCGGCTGGTAATGCAGCACCAGCTGATTCTGTTCCAGGGCATGGCGCAGATCGCTTTCCAACTCCAGGCGCTCGAGGGCGCTGGAGTTCATGTCGGCCTGGTAGAACTGGAAGTTGTTCTTGCCGCGTTCCTTGGCGTGGTACATCGCCGTGTCGGCGTTCTTCATCAACTGGCTGAGTTCGTTGCCATCCTGCGGGCTGAGGGCGATGCCGATACTGGCGGTGACGAAGAACTCGCGGCCTTCGAGGATAAACGGCTCGGACAGGCTGGCGAGAATCTGCTCGCCAACATGAATCGCCCGGTTCAGCGCGACGTCGCGCTGGGCGTGGGCTTGCAGCAGCAGGGTGAATTCGTCGCCGCCCATGCGCGCCACCGTGTCGTCGACGTCGACGCAGGCGGTCAGGCGAGTGGCAACCTCCTTGAGCATGCGGTCACCGGCGGCGTGGCCGAGGGAGTCGTTGATCGGCTTGAAACGATCGAGGTCGAGGAACATCAACACTACCCAGGTCTTGTGCCGCTCGCCCTGCTGCAGGGCGGTGTGCAGACGATCCTGGAACAGCGTGCGATTGGGCAGCTGGGTCAGGGCGTCGTAGTAGGCCAGGCGGTGGATGCGCTGCTCGCTGGCCTTGCGCTCGCTGATGTCGCTGAAGAAGCAGACGTAGCTGACCAGGTCGCCTTCCTCATCCTTGACCGCGGTGATGCCGACCCAGGCCGGAAAGCTTTCGTGGGTCTTGCGTTTGAGCCACACCTCGCCCTCCCAGCTACCGCGCAGGTTGAGCTGCTTGAAGATGTAGTTCAGGTGGCTGGTCTGCTGCCGATCCGCCGTCAGCATGCTGGGCAACTGGTCGAGCACTTCGGCCGAGCTGTAGCCGCTGACCCGGCAGAACGCTTCGTTGACCTGCACGATATAGCCTGCCGGGTCGGTGACCAGAATGGCTGCGGTGGAGTGCTCGAACACCGTGGCGGCCATGCGCAGGTCTTTTTCCGCGCGGCGCTGCAGGCTGATGTCGCGGCCGATTCCGAGCAGCCCCTTGAAACGCTCATGCTCGCCCCACATCGGCACCAGGCGCAGCTCCACCGGAATCTTGCGGCCGTCGGCGCGCAGCGCGTCGAACAGGAACAGCTGTGCCTGGTCCTGCTCGCGCAGCTCGCTCATCCGCTGCGGGTTGCTCAGGGCCTCGCGAATACGGTTGAGGAAGGCATAGAGGTGGCTCAGCTGACGCGGGTTGGTCGCCAGGCTGTAGAAGCCGTGGCTGAGCACCCAGTCGGAGGCGTAACCGAGCACCAGGTCGACGGACGGACTGACGTAGTTGAGCTGCAGAAGGCTGTCGGTGGTGAAGATCACGTCGCTGATGCTTTCCGCCAGCAAGCGATAGCGCTGTTCGCTCTCGCGCAGCGACTCGCTGCTGAGAATCTGCTCGTTGATGTCCTTGGCCACGCCGATCAAACGGTTGACCCGGCCTGCGGCGTCGTAGGAGAGCGCCTGCTCGCGAATATCGAACCAGTGCCAACTGCCGTCGCGGTGCCGCCAGCGTAATTGGCAGTGCAGCTGCTGGCCCTTGCCCACCACCTGTTGCAGGTTGCGCATGCGCTGGTACTGCTCCCAGTCGTCCGGGTGCAGCAGCTTTTCCCACAGCTTGTCGCCCAGGGCGCGCATCTCTTCCGCGTTATAGCCAAGGTCGGGGCCGAGCCGGTTGTTGCTGAACATAACCCGCTTGTTGGGAATATCGTGCACGTACAGGGTGTCGGGCACCGCGCGAACCACGTCGGACCAGAAGCGCTCGCGTTCGATCAGCGACAGCTCGATGCGCTTGCGGCTGGTGATGTCGTTGATGCTGAGGGTCACCGCGTGCAGGTCATGCGGATTGTCCGGCAGGCGCATCACCAGCCACAGGTGTCGCTCGTGGCCGAGCGCGGTGATGACCTTGCTTTCCATCTCCAGGTGGCGGCTACCGTCGAGCAGGGCGCAGAGCAACTGGCTGCGGAAACCGCCCGGACGCGGGGTGCTGTGGCGCAGCAGATTGCCCAGCACCTCGGCGCTGCTTTCGACATTCAGCAGGCGCAGCGCCACCTGGTTGGTTTCGGCGATGCGCACCCGGTTGATCAACTGTTCGTAGTGCGCCGGCGACTCCCGCAGCCAGTGTTCAAGCGCGGCGCTGTCCGGTAGCTGCAGTGTGTGCAGGTGACGGTGCAGGTCAGCCAGATCAAGCACGCACAGCGCGGTGCCGGTGCCTTCGAATATGTCCTGATAACGGCGCCGGGTTTCCTGCAGCACCTGGGTGGCATGCTGCTCTTCGGTGACGTCGCGTAGTACCCAGACGAAACCGCTGACACTGGACGCGTCGCCAAGGTCGCTGCGGTGGATGTCGAACAGCCGGGTACTGCCGTCCTGGTCGATTTCCACCAGGTCGACGCCCAGCTCGCTGTCGAGCGTGCCAGCTGTCAGCAAGTGCGGTTCAAGGCGCGGCAGCAACTCAAGCAGGTTCTTGCCCCGCGCCTCGTCGCTGCTGAGCCGAAACAGGGTTTCCGCCTGGGGATTGAGGTAGCTCAGTCGGCCCTGACTGTCGGTGACCAGCACGCGCTCTTCGATGGCCCCGAGCGCGTGGGCTGCTGTGCGCAGCGAACGCCGTGACGCCGCATTGAAGGCGTGCAGCTCGCGCTGTTCGCGCAGCAGGCAGTAGAGCGCGAACAGCGTCAGAAGGCTGCAGAAGACGAACAGCAGGAACTTGCCGGCCAGCTTCGGCAGCAGCATAGCGCGCACCTGCGCCGAATCGAACAGCGCGCGGACCTGCCAGTCGCTGCCCGCCAAGGGGATCCGCAGCATGCTCTGTTTGAGCTGCAACGCGTTGATCGGGGCAAAGTCGGTTGCCGGCAGCTGCGCCTGCTGAGCGATGACGCGCTGAGACAGGCGGTCCTCCAGCAACCACTGGTGGGGGCTCTGGTGATGCTCGTGCAGCCAGTTGCGCAATGCATCGGTACCCAGGCGCAGCACCCAATAGGCGCTGGGTCCCTCGTCGCGTGCCTGGCGCAGCAGCAAGTAGATGCGCCCGCCGGCGTCGGCGTTGAAACCGTAGTAATAGGGCTGGCCATGGCTATGACCGAGCAAGGTCGCCAACAGGGCTTGGTCCGTCGCTGCGGGGTCGCTGTCCTCGAGCGTTTCGCCATGCGGATCGAGCAAGGCCAGGCTGCTCAGCGTCGGGAAGAGCTCGCGCAGTCGTTGCACGTGCGCGGTGGTCACCGCGGTGCCTTCGCGTTCGGTGGTCTGCCGCAACGTGGCGAGGCCGACACGGCCTTTCAAGTCCATGCTCAAGCGCAGGTGGTTGGCCAACTGCGCACTGAACTCATGGCTGAGCTTGCGCTGGTTGTCCTCCAGCTGACGGGCCTCCAGATGCAGTTGCCAGAGCAGCAGCATTAGCATCCCCACCACCAACATCACCAGCCCGGCCTTGGCCAGGTCATGCAACGGCTGCTTGGGTGATTTGCCAGCGCTAGGCCGGGGCGGGGAGGGCAGCATTGACAAGGGCTTGAATCCTAGGAAATGGAGCCGATAATCGGCGCGCCGGCAGACCGAGCGAACGGCGTGGGCGGGGCGGCTAGCATGCCATAACCATGGCAAAGAGCCAGCCACGCCGACGAGCGTTGTTTGCCCTGCAACGCGCATTCCGGTAGCTTTGCGGCACGCGCGCGGCTGCTGTTGATTGCGTTCGACCACCGACCGCTTGCCGTAGCGGCGACCCCTTCGCCGGTCAGGCGTCGTAGGCGGAGCCTCCCGCTGCAGCGGTCAGCCGCGCAACAGCCGCCAGCCCAATCCCTTGTCTATAGAACCTAGGTTATCCATGGCTCAATGTTCTTCTCTGCCCTATTAGGTTTTAGTCACGTTTTGCTATCTGCAGTCGAGCCCTCGTCACCATTGGCTTTCCAGCCTGCCTAGCTATGCTCATCTCCTCGATCCTGTGTCATTTCAGCGCTTTTAGTTAGCTTTTGCTGATTTTGGGTCAAATTTAGGCTTCAAAACTTAACTTTTTGTGTGCGTTCCTGTGGTCGCTTCTTGTCAGCTATCGCCAGCCGATTTGCTGTTATTAAGGCAGCAAATATAGTTCTTCTTATAGAAGAGGCCCATTACTGCTCAGGGCATCTACAAGCCCTCGATGCCATTGAGAAAATTCTAGCGGTGCAGGTGAAGTGATCACTGGCGTCTAGGTTAGACTCGCTCCTTTGCATGCCTTTCTAGGAGCAGTTGCGTGAACACGGAAAACCATTCCCAGACGGCCGCGTTTCTGTGGTCCATTGCTGATCTGTTGCGCGGTGACTTCAAGCAGTCGCAGTACGGCCGCATCATCCTGCCGTTCACTCTGCTGCGTCGTATGGAGTGCGTGCTTGCGCCGACCAAGGATGAGGTGATCAAGCAGACCTTCGCCCAAGAAGGCCGGCCCGATACCGTTCGCGAAATGATTTTGCTGCGCGCGGCCGGCCAGCAATTTTTCAACGCCTCGCCGCTGACCCTCGGCACGCTGTCCGACACGCAAACCGCCGCCGACCTGATGAGCTATGTGCAGGCGTTCAGCAAGGATGCCCGCGAGATTTTCGAGCACTTTCACTTTGAAGATTTCGTCCAGCAGCTGGAGACCGCCAACCTGCTGTATCAGGTGGTGCAGCGCTTCGCCGCCACGGATCTAAGCCCCGAGTTCATCAGCAATTTCGGCATGGGCATCATCTTTGAAGAGCTGATCCGCAAGTTTGCGGAAAGCTCCAACGAAACCGCCGGGGAGCACTTCACCCCGCGCGATATCGTGCACCTCACCACCTCGCTGGTGATCACCGATCAGGACCACAAGCTCGCGCCCAACAGCATCGTCACCATCTACGACCCAACCGCCGGTACCGGCGGCTTTCTGTCCGAGGGGGATGAGTACATCCAGTCCATCAGCGAAAAGGTCAGCGTGTCGCTGCACGGCCAGGAGCTAAACCCCGAGTCCTACGCCATCTGCAAGGCGGACATGCTGATCAAGGGCCAGGACGTGGCCAGCATCAAGCTCGGCAACACCCTGTCCAACGACCAGCTTAGCGGCAAGTATTTCGACTTTATGCTCAGCAACCCGCCGTTCGGCGTGGAATGGAAGAAGGTGCAAAAACAGATCACCGACGAGCACAGCCACAAAGGCTTCGACGGCCGCTTCGGCCCTGGTCTGCCGCGGGTGTCCGACGGTTCGCTGCTGTTCCTCCTGCATCTGGTCAGCAAGATGCGTGACCCGCGCGACGGTGGCTCGCGCATCGGCATCATCCTCAACGGCTCGCCGCTGTTTACTGGCGGCGCGGGTTCGGGCGAGTCGGAGATTCGTCGCTACCTGCTGCAGAACGATCTGGTCGAAGCCATCGTCGCGTTGCCCACCGATATGTTCTACAACACCGGCATCGCCACCTATGTGTGGATTCTCTCCAACCACAAAGCCAGCGCGCGCCAGGGCAAGGTGCAGTTGATCGACGGCAGCCAGCACTACGCCAAGATGCGCAAGTCGCTGGGCAGCAAGCGCCAGTACATCACCGAAGATCAAATCAGCGAGGTGGTGCGCCTGTATGGCAACTTCGAGGCAACTTCGCAGAGCAAGATCTTCCCCATCGACGCCTTCGGCTACCGGCGTATCACCGTCGAACGCCCGCTGCGTCTGAACTTTCAAACCAGCGCCGAGCGCATCGCTAAGGTGCTGGAAGAAAAAGCACTGCAGAAACTCGACAGCGCCGCTCAGCAGCAGCTGCTGGCCGCCCTGCAAGCGATGGATGCCAACGTGCTGCACCGCAACCGCGAGCAGTTCAGCAAGCTGCTGAAAAAAGCCCTGGCCGCGCACAGCGTCAGCCTCAGCACGCCGGAACTCAAAGCCCTGATGAACGCCCTGAGCGAGCGCGACCCCGAGGCGGATATCTGCACGACCAAGGGCCAACCGGAAGCCGACGCCGGCCTGCGCGATAATGAGAACGTGCCGCTGGGCGAGTCGGTATACGACTACTTCCAGCGCGAAGTCATCCCCCATGTGCCGGATGCCTGGATCGATGAAAGCAAAACCGATGCGCTGGACGGCGAGGTCGGCATTGTCGGCTTCGAGATTTCCTTTAACCGCCACTTCTACGTGTTCCAGCCACCACGTCCGTTGGCCGAGATCGATCGCGACCTAAAGGCCTGTACCGACCGTATCAAGCAGATGATTGAAGGGCTGTCGGCATGAGTTTTCCGGCGTACCCAACGTATAAAAAATCTGATGTGGAGTGGCTAGGCGAGGTGCCGGAGCATTGGATGTTGGCGCCGTTAAAGCATCTCGCATTACTCAACCCGAGAAAGTCAGGCTACGACGGCGATACTGAACAGCTATGCAGCTTCGTTCCCATGGAGAAGCTAAAAACTGGTGTCGTGCAACTGGATGAAGAGCGCCCCATCGCAGAGGTTATTGGCGGCTACACCTACTTCGAAGATGGAGACGTACTGCAGGCCAAGGTTACGCCGTGCTTCGAGAATAAGAATATTGCGATTGCCAAAGGCCTAACCAATGGGATTGGGTTCGGCTCCAGCGAAATCAACGTTCTTAGACCCTGTCAGGGTGTTAATGCTGAGTACCTTTATTACCGCGTACAGGAAGACAGTTACATGGACTTCTGCACCTCCAGCATGATCGGTGCTGGCGGGCTGAAGCGGGTACCCACTGATGTGATCAATAACTTCAAGGTCGCGACACCTGAGGTATTTGAACAAACCCAAATCGCCCGCTTCCTCGACCACGAAACCGCCCGCATCGATGCACTGATCGAAGAGCAGCAGCGCCTGATCGAACTGCTCAAGGAAAAGCGCCAGGCCGTTATCTCGCACGCGGTCACCAAAGGCCTCGACCCCACTGCACCGATGAAAGACTCCGGCGTGGAATGGCTAGGTGAGGTGCCGGCGCATTGGGAAGTATCTAAGTTCGGCTTTCTGAAAACGGTCCTTACTGATTACACGGCTAATGGCTCATTCGCAGATTTGAAATCGAATGTCACTTACCTAGATTCACCCAATTTCGCACGCTTGGTCAGACTGACGGATTTAAGAAAGAATCTAGAAAACCTTGATGGCGTTTGGATTGATGAAAACGCATACAAGTACCTTGCTAAGTCTGCTCTTTTTGGTGGTGAGTTTTTGCTCGCAAACGTAGGTGCGTATGCAGGTCTTTTCTATCAAATGCCATATGGTGCTGGGCCGGCTTCGCTGGCGCCAAATATGTTTATGGCAAAATTTGACGAGAAGAAAATTCTACCGAGCTTCGTATCCTTTGCTGCGATCGGCAAGAGTGCCCATGATCAGCTTCGCTTACTCGCAACCGCCTCGTCCGCACAGCCGAAACTTAATAAAGATGACTTCAAGTCGGTCATAGTTGCCTTACCAACGCTGCAAGAGCAAACCCAAATAGTTGAGTTTTTGGACATCCAGCTCTCCAGTTTTGATGCTCTGATAGCCGAGGCCGAAAGTGGGGTGTCTTTACTTCAAGAACGCCGCTCCGCCCTTATCTCCGCCGCCGTCACCGGCAAAATCGACGTACGCGGCTGGCAGCCACCGGCCAGCACCCAAGCCCCTAAATTAGAAGTAGCAGAGGCCGTATAAATGGCGGACAGCAAGGAAGCGCAATTCCAGCAGGACATTATCGACGCCTTGGCCGCTCAAGGCTGGCTGGTCGGCACCGCCAGTGGCTACGACCGGCGCACGGCGTTGTATACCGAGGACTTTCTCGGCTACTTCAAGGACGCCTGGCCGGAGCGTTGGGACAAGTTTGCCAAGGCCAACCCGAACAACCCGGATGATGTGCTGGTGCAAAAGCTGGTGCGCGAGCTGGAGCAAAGCGGCACCCTGGATGTGCTGCGCCATGGCTTTAAGCTGCCGGCAGTGAAGGTGGAGCTGTGCAGCTTCCAGCCCGACCACGGCATGAACCCGGACACCCTCCAGCGCTACCAATGCAACCGCCTGCGCGTGGTGCCGGAGGTGTCTTACTCGCCCCATGCGCGCGAGGCTGGCAGTGGCGGGCAGAGCTACAACCCACGGCTGGACTTGGTGCTGTTCGTCAACGGCATCCCCACCGCCACGCTGGAGCTGAAAAGCGAGTTCAAGCAGTCGGTGGAAAACGCCAAGCGCCAGTACCGTTACGACCGCCCGGTAAAAGACCCGCTGACGCGCAAACCCGAGCCACTGCTGACCTTCAAGCGCGGCGCGCTGGTGCACTTTGCCGTGGGCCAGAATGAAGTGGCGATGACCACCAAGCTGGCGGGTAAAGACACCTTCTTCCTGCCGTTCAACCTCGGCAGCGCGGAAGGCGGCGCGGGCAACCCGCAGCCCGAGGACGACAGCCAATACGCCACCAGCTACCTGTGGCAACGCCTGATGCAGCCGGATGCCTGGCTCAAGGTGCTGGGGCGCTTTTTGCACCTGGACAAGAAAACCAGTGAAGGCTTCGACGGCACGCCTGTGACCAAGGAAGCCATGATCTTCCCGCGTTACCACCAGTGGGAAGTGGTCAACCAGCTGATCAACACCACCCGCGCCGAAGGGCCGGGCAAGCGCTATTTGATCCAGCACAGTGCCGGCTCGGGCAAGTCCAACTCCATCGCCTGGACCGCCCATCAACTGGCCTCGCTGTACGACGATGCCGGCCAACGCCTGTTCAACTCGGTGATTGTGGTCACCGACCGCACGGTGCTGGATAGCCAGCTGCAGAACACCATCTACCAGTTCGAGCACGCCCAGGGCGTGGTCAAGCCGATCAGCCGGGATGTGGGCAATCAGAGCAAATCCGAGCAGCTGGCCGAGGCGCTGGCCGAGCAGACGCGCATTATCATCGTCACCATCCAGACCTTCCCGGCGCTGTTCGATGCCCTGGACAAGTACCCCAAGCTGGCCAGCGGGCGCTATGCAGTGATCGCTGACGAGGCGCATTCCTCGCAGACCGGCTCATCGGCCAGCAAGCTGAAGCAGATTCTCGGCAGTGATGCCCTGGATGCAGAGGAAGTCAGCGCCGAAGAGTTGCTCGACGCCGCCGTGCAGGCGCGCCAACCGAATGAGCGCATCAGCTACTACGCCTTTACCGCCACGCCCAAGGCCAAGACCCTGGAGCTGTTCGGTCGCCCGGCCGACCCAACGCTGCCGGCCAGTTCCAGCAATAAGCCGGAGGCGTTTCACCTGTACTCCATGCGCCAGGCCATCGAGGAGGGTTTTATCCTCGACGTGCTGCGCAACTACACCACCTACAGCACCGCCTGGAAGATCGCCCACCCGGATGGCGAAGACGACGAGGTGGACAGCAAGAAGGCGCGCATCAAGCTGGCCCGCTGGGTGCGGCTGCACCCGTACAACATCAGCCAGAAGGTCGAGGTGATCGTCGAGCATTTCCGCGCCAATATCCGTGGTCTGCTAGGTGGTCAGGCCAAGGCCATGGTCGTCACCAGCAGCCGCCAGGAAGCGGTGCGCTACCAGTTGGCATTGAAGGCCTATGTGCAGCAGATGGGTTACAACGACGTGCACCCGCTGGTGGCGTTCTCCGGCAGCGTGTTGGCGGATGAGGTGATCCCCGAAGAAGTGACGGAAAGCAGCAGTCTGCTCAACGCCGGCCTGAATGGCCGCGACCTGGCGGACGCCTTCGATACCCAGGACTTCAACGTGATGATCGCGGCCAACAAGTACCAGACTGGCTTCGATCAGCCCAAGCTGTGCGCCATGTACGTGGACAAGAAGCTGCAAGGCGTGGACTGCGTGCAAACCCTGTCGCGGCTGAACCGCACCTTCGGTGACAGCAAGGAAACCTTTATCCTCGACTTCTTCAACGAGCCGCAGGACATTCTCGACGCTTTCTTGCCGTACTACACCAAGGCCGAGCTGACCGATGTGACCGACCCGCAGATCATCTATGACCTGCAGAAGAAGCTGGATGCCGAGGGCATCTATCACTGGCAGGAGGTCGAGGCGTTCGCCATGGCGTTCTTCGATCCCAAGGCGGCGGCCAGCAAGCTCAGCTACTACTGCACGCCAGCCAAGGAGCGCTTTGCCAAGCGCTATGCCTTCTCGCTGGAGTCGCGCCAGCATGCGCTGGATTACAAGCGCACAGCCGAAGCCAACGGTGACAGCGCCGGCCTGAAAAAAGCTGAGCACGCGCTGAAAGAGGCCGGCGAGCAGGTGGACCAGCTCGACCTGTTCCGCAAGAACCTGCAGAGCTTCGTGCGCCTATACGAGTTCCTCTCGCAGATCGTGCCTTATGAGGACCGTGAGCTGGAGCAGCTCTGTGTGTACGCCAAGCACCTGCACCCGCTGTTGCGCGTGGACCGCCTGCAACAAGACGACGTGGACGTTGGCGAACTGCAGCTGAGCCACTACCGCCTGAGCAAGCGCGCCGAGCACCAGTTACGCCTTAGCGAAGAAGAAGGCGAGTACACCCTCAAGCCGGGCATCGACGTGGGCAGCGGTAAACCGCATGACCCGGAGAAAAAGCGCCTGTCGGAAATCATCGAAGCGCTGAACGATATCTTCGGTGCCGAGGTGAGCGATGACGATCAACTGCAGTTCCTCACCGGCATCGCCCAGCGCATCAGCCGCCAAGAGGATGTGATGGCCCAGGTGAATAACCACTCGGTGGAGCAAGTGATGCACGGCCTGTTCCCCAAGCGCGTGCTGGACACCGTGCTTGATGCCATGACTGACCACGAGAAGCTGTCGCTGGAAGTGCTGGATAACGAGACGAAGAGCCGTGCGTTTGCGTTGGTGATTTTGAAGATGCTGAAGTCGGCGGCTGGCTTGGAGCAAAGCAGCAGCGCCGGTTAACTCGGGCGTTGAACGCCAGTGTCTGTCAGCTGTGCGACTTGAGGCAGTAGGTAGGACGGATCGCAGGCAAGCTCCCCTGCGATCCGGTAAAGCTTCTCGACAGTGATGTTTACTTCGCCTCGTTCGATTCGCCCCATGTAGCTGCGGTCGAGGCTACAGGCCAGCGCGAGTGCATCTTGAGAAATCCGGCAGGTCTTTCTCTGCGCCCGGATGCGTTCCCCTAACGCTTTCGCCAAATTTTCCATGACCGTCTCAATTCCACTTGAGGCGGCACTATCGTGCGTTTGCGGATGTACGGGCCACGGACTATAATCCGCATTTTTCCGCTATTACTCTTCTGGTGCCTCAATGAAATCGGCCTCGTTCATCTTAGACAGGCGTCTGTATGGGCTGCTTCAGGAGGAAGGCCGCACAAAGTTCACCACTCGTGAGTTGCGCGATGCTTATGCCAAAACCCTGGAAGGCATGAGTTTCCGTATCGCCGATGTGCGCCGCTATGTGTATGAGCAAATCCGTCGATTGCTGCGCATGGGCTGGGTTGTGCTTGATGAAGATCGCCGTGTTCGAGGGCAGGTCTACCACGTGCAGCCAATTCCGGCTCATTTGCAGTTGGAGCTGGTCGACAACGGGTTTGAGAACAGCCTCAAAACTGCCAGCGAGCCTGAAAAGGAACCTGCAGTGCTCGAAGTTGAGACCTTGCCGCTTAAATCTCCAACCAATGCGGATCAGCAGTTGGAAGTTCTTCACAAGGAGATCCGCTTGGACTTCCTGGCTTCGATGGGCGAGGCGGAGCGCTACAAGCTACTTCTGGACGAGATGCCGCATCTGCGGGACAGGATTGAAGGCGATTACCTGGAGGCCAAAGATCGTAGTTCGCGCCTACTTGGGCATCTTCGCGCCATCGAAAAGACCCTCAACACGCTTGTCGCCACACAATGAGCGGAACACTGAGAGACTGGCAAAACAGCTGCATCAATAAGGCGTTGGAACACTTTAACGTCACGCCGCATTTTTTCTGCCAGGCAACGCCGGGGGCCGGGAAGACGCGCATGGCTGCAGAACTGGCTAGCCGGCTGCTTGAGCAGGACAGAATCGACTTGGTGATGTGCTTTGCGCCCTCCTGCCAGGTCGTTGAAGGCTTCCGTTCGACCTTTGCTGAGGTGCTAGGCAGGCGTCTCGACGGCCAGATAGGTGCTGTAGGTGCGGCCTACACCTATCAGGCTATGGAATACCGTGATGAGGGATTCTGGCAGCTTCTTGATGACTACCGTGTGCTCGTGGTGTTCGATGAGATCCACCATTGCGCAGGCCACGATCCGCTGCTTAGCAATGCCTGGGGGCAGCAGATACTGCACCGGGTACAAGATCGCGCTGCCTTCACGCTGGCATTGTCTGGCACGCCCTGGCGATCGGACGACAAGGCTATCGCTTTGGCTCGTTACTCCACGCCAGAAGGGCATCTGATCTGCGATTACCGTTATGGTTTGAAAGACGCAATTACCGATGGCGTATGCCGATCCCCTCGCATCGTCCTGCTCGACAACCAGAAGGTGAAACTCACGGAAGAGCTTGGTGCGGATAGCTCCGTTAGGCTGTTTCCCAGCATCGCCAAGCTGCTGGGCGAGTCGCCTGTCACCTATGAGGAACTTCTGCGCCATGACGAGGTGATCAATCCAATCCTTGACCTTGGCTGCAGCAAGCTGAGCGAGCTACGCCAGATCAAGCCTGATGCCGCCGGGTTGGTGGTGGCCACCGATATCGAACACGCCAAGCAAGTAGCTCAGGCTCTGGAAGCAATGGGTGAAGAGTGCCGTATCGTGACCAACAAAACCCCGGATGTGCAGCAGGTGATCAATGCATTCCGCAGCAGCACCTGCCGCTGGATTGTCGCAGTCGGGATGATCAGCGAAGGCACTGACATTCCCCGCCTGCAGGTGTGCTGCTATCTCAGCCGTATCCGCACCGAACTGCATTACCGACAAGTGTTGGGGCGGGTGCTGCGGCGCACAGGTGAATCTGATCACCAAGCATGGCTATACATGCTGGCGGAGCCGACGCTGCAGCGCCTGGCGGAGCGAATTGCGGATGATCTGCCAGAAGATTTGGCGGTGCTAAAAGAGGTGCAGATGCCAATCTCCGCTCCAGGTTCAGAGGCCGGCTTGGTTGAGGCAGCCGGAAATGGCGATGGCCGGGATAACACTATTGGGAGTGGAGCCGAGCATGTTATTGGGTCAGTCACCACAAGCATCGTCTCTCTTGGAGGCTATGCAGCTGATCCAAGCTATCAATTGAGCTTTTCCCAGCATTATAGGCAGCAGCTGCTGGCTTGCTTTTGATGCTGTAACGTCCATTCGGACCGAACTAGAACTCGCTTGTGAGCGGCGTATTGCAAGGTAATTAATCGGAGGTGAGCATGGAGATCAAATCGCAGGCGTCGGTAGCCGTGGTTGTGGATGTGATCTGCGACGTTTGTTGCTCTAGCACTAGTATCCCCGGTTACGGTTTGCAATATGGCCGGCTCGAAGCGCAATGGGGCTATGGCGCTCAACATGACGGAGAGCACTACAGGGTCCATCTTTGTGAGTCTTGTTTTTTCAGAGTACTAAGCGGCTTGCGCAGGGAGCGCATGGTCAATGGTATGTTCGATGACGACCAACCTTTTTCAAATCACAGGTTCGGACTGATCACTACCGGGAACTATTGGGAGAAGGTCTGATGGAAAAACCAAGTTCCCCTTCAGAAGCACTTGGTGACTCCCCGAGCCACTTGGTCTGCAGCGAGTTAATGGCACTAGCTATTGATGTCATGGGTAATCAGGACATGGCAAAGGCTTGGTTCCATAAGCCGGCGTTGGGTTTGTCTGGGGCCAAGCCAATTGATTTGCTGACTAGTGAAGAGGGCTCATGGCAGGTGAAGGCCTTTCTTCAGCGCATGCAGCTTGGGGTTTATCAGTAGGCTGACCTGTGCTCTTCAGGGTTAGTGCTGATGATTTGCTGCTGCCGGCCAGCTTCTGCCAGTCCCAACAGGCAGAAGCCGGCCAAGAGCAGCCATTCAGATCTATCTCGCCCTTGGGCGAATCAACCGATACCCTTCAGCACAAAACCACTCTGAATTGCGCAACCCTTCATAAAGCGCGGTCTTCCATGAATTATGATCGCGTGCGTAGCGCGTTCTGAACTGCTGGTCGAGCTGCTGATAGACCCCAATCGCACCTGCTGCTGCGCCAAGCTCTTCCATGAAGAACGAAACATCAGCGAGCTCACTAGCTGCCTGAGCGGCGTACAACTCCGCCAGCCCCATAAGCCCGAAGTGATGAGTTACACGTGCGGCAAGGACGTCGTCCCATGCAGCAGGAGCTCGGACTTTGAACTCCACCGTTGGTGGTGATGAGGGAGACACCTCGGCGAACAACCAACGATCACTTCCTAGATCGTCATAGTACGGATGCAACGTTTGATCTTCTGCGCGCGCTGCCACCATGGCCAGCTTTCGCTTGTTGCAGTCCGAACAAGCTGGGATCAGGTTCACCGGGGTGAGATTAAGCGAAGGGAAATGCTTCTGGGGCAGGTAGTGATCGACTGTAGCGACGACACGCTGGCTGCATAAAGGGCAGATGCCGAACTCCGGCGCCATTTTTATCAGTTCGTACAGCTTTCTGGATGGAGAGTTGTTTCGCGCAAAATGCGACTTATAGATGACGCCCATCAGGGTCCCGTCCAAATCAGGTGTAACCTGATCGCTGCCCTGCATTTCGTAGAGCCTTCCGTGCGGAGCAAGCTCACGATACGCCGTCTCAGTATGCTGAATGACCGGTAAGGCATCTAACAGCGCCTGAGCCCTCTCCGCTATCGTGATGCCGGACGCGCACACTTGCACGGCTTCGGCCACATCGAAGGTCGGTAGCGGTAAACGGATCATGGATTGCTACGCCTGATGACTAACCCACGGGCCAGCGCTTGCGCCTCTGCTCCCAACTGTCCACCGAAGTGCCGCTCAACAGCCTCAAACGAGGTTCCCGGCTGGTTCGAGACGGCCGCTATCAGTTGATGGAATCCGGAGTTCGAGACCTCAAGCCCAAAGACCTCTCGGGTCAACACCCCTGCACTTTCACCAAAGGTCTCGAGAGAGGGGCGCTCTACAGCCGCCAGTGTTCTGGTGCGTCGCAGCATCCACACGCAGCTTCTTGGCACCTCCTGCAGTACAACCGGAGAATGAGTGGATATCAACGCAAATCCGTTCCTTGCGACCAAGAGGTCTGAGATGGTACGGATGAATGCTGATAGCAAAGGGGGGTGTAAGTGCCCCTCGGGCTCATCGAGCACGACCAGCGTCTGCTCATCGACTAACTCAACAAGGCGCGTGGTCGTCAGTAGCACAATCGCGTGCCCAGAACTAAGCAGCTTGAAAAAACGCCTGGCTCGTTCCTGCCAATCGAATTCGTGCTCGACCAAGGTTTCCACGCCTGTTTCACCGAAAAGCGGATCAGTAGAAAGCGTTTGAATAGCGCGCAGCCAGCGATCCCTTCGGGGGCCGTTGCGACATACCGCCAAGCTGTCCACAAAATCTGTAGCCAGTGCGTCAGGCGTCTTGAGCTCATCAAGCATCTTCCCATCTGATGGTCGCTGCGTTCGAAGGCCAACAAAGGTGGCTGCTGTGCGCTGCTGGCCGACTGGCGGGAGCTCGAAACTGTCGAAGGCGCTGAATGAAACGGACACCAGGCGAGAAAATGCCCACTCGTCTCTATTTTCCCCTAGACGCATCAATTGCCCGCGCGGGGCCGTGTCGCTATCTCTTTCCAGAATCGTATTGATGATGCTTTGGATGCAACGCGTCTTCCCCACACCATTGCGGCCAACCAGCACGTGCAGGTTTGTTGGCGGCTCCGAGTTAGGGGTTACATTGAAGTTCATGATCGGTGGAACGAGTGGAATCTCGTTTTCACCCAGCGGAGCCGGTGGAAACGTGAACTGAAATTCGAACTTGGTCAGTATTGGGTTGCCATGAGCGAGTCGATGCAGCCGATTGAGAACCGACGACTCATGGACAGATCGCAACAGGGAAACGGACATGACACCTTCCCCCTTGTGGCGCCGAAAAATGGCCAAATCATAGGCACAGTCACACAGTGCCTTTAGCACTTTCACACCGAACCCGTAGGAGAGACCTGTCAGTGTTTCGTAGTAGTCCTCGTCCTGGCCAAGCGAAAAGTGCACCGAGGGATCGAGCTGGCTGAAGTGGTCATTAAGCGTTGGAAAGCGTGTGCCTCTCGGGGTTTCCGGGCCGCCAGGGCCTCCAACTAACCCCACTTCCCCAATTTTTACAGAGCCCGGCCTATGGCGGACGCCAGCTCCGTCGAATACGAACAGAGTGAACATCGTTCGATACGCGAACCAATCGTCCCAATTGTCGCAGACGAGGTAGGCCTGAGAACGGCCTTGATTGGGAAGCGGTTGCCCAGGGCGAATTACTGTAAACACTGGCGTTGAACCTATTCCTTGGTTGAAGGGATCTCGCGGCTTTATCGCAACCGCGACCTCACGCGTCTCCCGAGATACTCATCTTACAGACCCTGGCAGGCTGCGTGGAGTCAGCCCCGGACGCCTCAGGATAAGAATGGCAGCGGCCCGCATAGTTAAACAATTCGGCGATACGCGAACCCACCGTATCACGAGTTGATCCTGATCCATCCCTATGCCCCTAGACGACTTTGGGGCTTGACGGTTATGCCAATGATCTAGCGCTCGAACGTGTCGAGGCTGATGCGAGGATCTACCCGCATGAGGTGGTTCCCAAAGGGAAAACGCCCTCAGCCTGGTTGCGTGAGCTGACTTACGAAGGTTCCAGATGGCGTTGGCCAACAGGCATTCCGGAGAAAGCTCAAAACCAGATCGAAGCCGAGCTGACACTAATAGAAGAGCTGAAGTACGAAAGCTATTTCCTCACCGTTCATGACATCGTCCGCTTTGCTCGCAGCCAGAACATCCTCTGCCAGGGCCGGGGATCTGCCGCGAATTCGGCGGTGTGTTTTGCGCTTGGGATCACTGAACTCGATCCATCCAGGATGAGCATCACGACTTAGTGCCTTGCGCGGGTAATTTAAAGGGGGAGAGTTTGCCGGCTGCGGTTATGTGGGCTTCATCAGGTAATCACCCGCGATGCGGAAGGGAACCAGGTAGTGCTGGGCTACCTACAGCCTTGTTTCGGTGGACTGTCCCGGCTGCGTGCTTAGGACGAAGCTACCCATACGTCCTCTTTACAGAGCCGCTATTTTACATGCGACTCAGCAGCCTCCTGGGGGGCGATCTTCGTCGGGCTGGGAGTAACCGTTTCACTCCCCATGCTAATTGAACCCGGAGGTCCTTGGACGCCTCTTTCGCCTGGTTTTCCATCTCGCCCAGGTTCGCCTTGAACACCAGGATTACCTTGTGGCCCGGCTGGCCCACGAAGCATTTCGCGAAGCTCAGTGTTTTCACGAATGCTGTCTATAAGCGAAGGCGTTTTATGCTGGGCGCCCATCATCAGCATTCCCACAGCGCTCAAAACGAGCAAACCAACAGCAAAGTTTTTTGCGGACTGATGGGCGACCTCCATAGCGGTGACCTTTATGTTCACCGTCTGGCCGTTAGCGTGAATGCGCTTTACGGCCTCCTCCACGCGTTTCCTGAGATGGTCTTCATGACTTATCCCGTGGACCGGTAGCAGTCCCTGTATTGACTGGCGCAGGTAGCTCTGGCGACGCTGGCCTTGAATAGCCCAGTAGATCGCGTTGCAGAGTTGCACAACCAAATAAAGAGCTGTAGCGCTGAGCGCCCAGCGCCATCCACCAACAGGAAGATTCAGAGTGCCTGCGGCTTGGGCCAGGATTACTCCGGTGGCAATTGTTCCGGCTATGGAGGAGAGGCCAACAATCGTTGAGAGTCGCGAATCTACGCTTCGTTGACGCTCTTCATGGCTGTCCAGAACGGATTCATAATCTGACAGCAATGACTGGAGGACCTCGCCGTCGGCGTGAGCGATTCGATTGCGAGTTTCGGTCAGGTCAGCCGTTTCGCGATCTTTTCTAAGCTGGCTGGCCGTGCTCGTTTCTGGCGGTGCCCACGGGATGAGTAAGTCGCACACACGTGAGCCTAGAAAGGGCCTGGGGAGTTTCCAGCTCCATTTGCTCGGGGGTTGCGTACTCATACGTCAGCCCGACCAGCCAGCCATGCTGCCACGGCTTCGGAGATACCGAAATTAAGTTGATCATCCAGCCAGAGCCATTGTCCGCTGGGATTGACCTCAAGAAATACATATTCGCCTTGCTCTGAAAGAACGAGGTCCACACATCCAAACTCAAGCCCCAGCCTAGCCATTAGAGATCTTATTTGGCTGGCGAGCCTCTCCGGCAGATCAATCACTGAATGCGGTAAATCCGGGTCTGATGTACGACGCCAGTCGACCTTTGCTTCGGGGTTTGTCTGCGAGTGAATTGCGGCTGAATAAAGTTTCGTACCCACAACAGTGACCCGAACATCGCATCGTTTTTGAATGTGTTCTTGATAGATAGACGGTGCCCACTTTGCGTCGTCTAACTGCTCAAGGTCGGATCTGGTGAGCATTGAGGTGAAAATTGAAAACTCTTCTCCTGCCTCAACGAAATGTCCGGAGCGGGCAGGTTTCACCACCAAAGGGCCGAACTCTTCGAATGCCTGGCGTATTGCTATTGGATCATTGGAAATAATCGTTTTAGGAATTCGGAGTCCTACCTCCTTAGCTACGCGCAGTTGGTAGGGCTTAAATTCAGCCTTCCATACGGCGCCGGGCTCGCTCATCCACCTTGCGTGCTGACTGAGCAGGCCACCAAGTAATGCAGCTCGGTTTTCACGCAAGCAAAAATCATAAATCCCAGTGTCCATCTCGGCTGGTAGCGAAGGAGACCGCATGCGTCGATACCAGATGGTGTCGTATGGGCGGGAGCCTTTTCCGAAGTCTAGGGACGGACTTAATTCATCCCGGTAATCCAGCGTGAGCGATGCCTTAAAGGGGAAGTCCTCGGTATTTATTCGGTGATGCCCGACATTCCAATCTGAAAGAATTTTTACGACGTGGTCGGTAGCAACATCGGCAACGGTGCTGACAATCAGAACGCGTGCATCATTCATCATCTGTTGTCTCTAGCTGCACCCGCGTAATGCGTGTGCTACCGCCAGCACTTACTCCGGCACACATAGCATCGCGCCATATGCCATCGACCAGCACTTGCGAGATCTGCCGATGCTCGTCATATCGAAGGGACTGAGGTTGGGCGTCGCCTAGGGGGGTTGCAAATCGGGCGATGAAGGGGCGCACCATGGTTGTCCCTGTCATGTACGTTTTCCTTGTTTTTGCACGGTTAAATCGCCAGCACGGTGGGGCAGTTGCATAACACCGAACTGGGTATCAGTTGTCGTCAGTTGTTTCGAGAGTCACGTCAGTGACGAGGGTCTGCCGAGAGATAATGTATCCGTCTCTGGACTGATCCAATACAGCGGGAAGAGTGTCTTCAGCGGTGAGTTGATCATGATGCGGGGGCTGGCTCGACTCGTGCCCCTTAGCGAGCGCAACTATAAGCGGTCTGTTGTTCATGTGAATTCACTCCGAGGCTTTCGCTGATTATGCTTACCCTAACTGCGACCAAGCATAGAGATCTACCAGTCCTCTTTCTCCAAACCTTTTCTTTTGTTCCCCTTCGGCAATTTCAAAGATCATCAATATCTTCAAAATGCCCAAGTTCTGGGATGCCGATCCAGAATTGATGCTCATTTGGTAGGGCTACAGGGCACAAGCCTTTGCGCTCAAACACTGCCCTCGGGGCAGGGTCTGTAGCGGTCCAGGCGAGCGCTGCCATTCGATGATTACCGTCAACCAATGCGGCGCGATCACCAACGTACACAATGACAGGAGGCTCAGTGAATGTCCCCGCTGCCAACAATTGATTCACCTGTCGGAAGAATCGCGGCCTACTGCTTTCCCCCATGAGAATTCCCAGTAGGTTTTTCTCGCCATGGGCGTGTGCGCCGATAAGATCGCTAAGCCCTTTTAGCGTGTGCTCGTCAAAATTCAGGGTGTCTGGGTTCAGCGAGCTAAGCCGCCAGCTTACCCTCTGCCAGAAATCGAGAGGGTATTTCAGAATTCCTTTCCAACGGCTGCTCACTGCCAGCTCGAAACTATTGGGACCTGGCGGCCAGCCTATGTCAGCCGCGAGCGGCAGTAACCAGTGATACAGCAGCTCCGGTGGGAAGTTAGGCAAGTCAGACTTCATTAGATCGAACAACGATGCCTGTTGCTCCGACTCGAACTGCATACATTACTCTCGGCGAATGGCCTACGGATTTAGGTTCACAGGTCAGCAAGCTGGCTTGGGTTTAAGTAGGCGAATTTTTTGGCCAGGGCCAGATTCGCGCGCCAAAGGAGGCACTTAATAGCAGAGATGGCGGCCAATCCATTTAGTAGCTGCGAAAGTCATCCTCTGTCGATTGCAGGCGTTAACGGTAGGCAGCTGTCGGCCAAAAGCAGCCCCCCTTCAGTAGGCCATTTCGGCTGCAGCCATTACGGGCCAGCGTTCAGATGGCGAATGGCGGGCTAAAAGATAAGCACTACCCGGCCGTGCGGAAGCTGGCCAAGTTCGGCACCCCTTTTCGCAGTTAGTGCATCGGAAAAAGGGATTTCAAGACCAATGGCAGGCCGAAGTATCCCTTCGCCAGCTGCTATTGCAATGTCCGGCAGGTATTTGAAACCAGCAGTAGCGAAAATCATCTTGTAACGCCCACTAAAGAGCCCTTTCACAATACGTGAGGGGGACGGGTTGATATCCAGAAAGCGACCACCAGTCCTCAATAGCTTCAGTCCATCAGTAACGGCAAGGGTACCCAGGGTGTCGAACACCGCATCGTAAGGCCCATGAGCTGCCAACGCAGTTATGTCTCCATAAAGGCAGGCCGCCTTGATGGCAGCATCATTGAATTGCCTGAGAGAAGGCTTGCTGGCCGCCACAACAACCTCTGCGCCATTGGCCAATGCCAGCTGCATTGCTGAACGACCAACAGCACCGCTAGCCCCGTTGATCAGAATACGAGAGTAGGGGCCTGCTTTTGCCGCGGTGACGATAGCGGCCCAGGCAGTTGCAGAAGGAATCGGCAAGCACGCAGCTTCGCTAAATGACAATGAGCTAGGTTTGCGTACGACTAGCCGGGCATCCGCATCGACCAGTTCGGCAAATGCACCTTGCCGCCGTATTTCGACGGTGCCAAATACCTCCTCACCGACATGAAAGCCCATGACCTTCGAGCCAACAACCTCGATCACTCCCGCGAAGTCGGAGCCCATGCCTTGAGGAAAGCGTCGTCCAGTCGCCAGCCGCATGACCCCGCGTCGAATCTTCCAATCCAGTGGGTTCAGTGCCGCGGCTTTCACTCTTACTCGGATCCTACCGGGCGCAAGTTTGGGCAAGGAGTAGTCACCAAATGACATCTGCTCAGGGCCGCCGTAGCGGTTGAACTGCACTCGTTTCATGATTTTTTCTCGCAAGATGAAGCAGCGGTTTGGGTACTAGACGCATACCGAATGGCAAAAACTCAGGGCTTTGAATCGTTTGTTGGGATGGAGGTGAATGCACTGTCGGATGAGCGCGATGACGTTTGTTCATCAAGTACTTCGGCCATGATCCTAGTCTGCCAATCGAAATACGGATTAAACGTGAGTCGGGCGTGGATCTTGCCGTCCTCTCGATAGCCCCAGTCCGAGTACCAGGTTTGCACGCCGTCTTCGCAGGCCTGAGTATCCTGGCTTGATAGGCTATTCAGGCAGATGCGCAGGCTTCCGTCTCCGCCGTACAGTGGGTTAGATGGAGCAAACAGCAGCCCCATGTGCGAGAACTGGCTTATGCGCTGTGCAGGAATTCTGTCCACCTTCACCAGTACTCTGTGGTCGGCGTGCGACCCTTCCGGTGGGGTTCCGTACCAGATCAAACGGCTTTGCGGGTGGGTGAAGCTGTGCTGGAAGACGTCGAGCAGGTAGTCGGTATCAATTACCGAGTCGTGCTGTGCGACCACCATGAACACTGGTTTGTTATAAGGTTGAGTCAGTAACTCCTGAGCTAGCGCGCTTGTTCGGTAGAACTGAGCGTAAGCATTGGTTGGGACATTCATGTATCGCACGGGCGTTTGGTTCTTCACTGAACCGTCAGGGCTCACCAGCCAGGGGCGAATATGAGAAAGCATTGGGGCCAGCCAACCGAACGGAAAGCTTTTGAATCCTGGTGAGACCAGGATCAAACCTGCAATTTCTGGATGGCCGTAGGCATAGTCCAGAACCAGATTTGCCCCGGTGGAGAACCCCCCCAGATAAACCGGACCATCGACATCCTGCTCCAGCGTCTGGGCTTGCTCGTACACCACTTCCTGCCACTGTTCTGCGGTTATGTCCAGCAGGTCTTCGGGGTGGGTGCCATGGCCGGGGAGCAGTATGGTGCGAACGAGGAAGCCCTGACTTGCGAGCTGTGGCGCCAGGTCATGGAAAGACCAAGGAGAGTCGCCAAGACCATGAACCAGCAAAACACCTTTACGGGGCTTTGTGCCGGGTTGTGAAGATGCGGGTTGCCATTCCTGAGGAGCATTCCACTGAAGCTCATCCGCTTCGTTGGTAAATTGTTGTCGTTCGAGCTCCAGTAGCTTCAGGCTGTCGCTTCGATAGTCGGCGAAGCTCACCGAGGATACAGATCGCGTCATGCTGCTCATCGACGTGCAGGCGCTGATCGTGAACACAAACATCAGCGCTGACACAACGAGCAGAAGCGTTCTGATATTCAGGAGCCTGCAGCTTTTAGACGGCGCATTGACTGGGGTGTAGTGACTCATGGTCATGCCTCGTAGTCGATGCCGGCCATGGCTGCACTGTCGCGCCACAATTGCTGTTGTGCGCTTTGGCTTCGTGCCAGTTCAGATGGCTCGGGATACGTTGGCTTGCCTTTAACCAAGGCCACGTAAATGTGACCTAAGGGCATGTGGACGTTGCCCAGTGCAAAGTCGGCCAGTGACGCTCCAGATCGCTCAGGCGGATTGGCGACGTATGCTGGTCGAAACAGGCCCAAGACACGAAAGACGGTTTGCATCAGTACCTGGATAAAACCGCGCAAGAGCACAGAGCTGTCGCGCCCGGCGCTGCCACTGGTCAAGCCGGGGCTGAAGGCAATCACGCTGATGCCTCGTGACAGAATCTCAGGATGCCTTGCCAGGGTCTGCGCGGTCATGAGGTTGCACAATTTGGACGACGCATAGGCCTTTACGCCGGTACCGAAACCGCTGGTTGTTGGGTGAGCCAACTGCTGTGGGTCCAAACTCCGCGGAGCCATGCCGGTCACTGCGGGGTCGTGGGTATCGCTGGTAGTGATTATCAGCCGGCCACCCTCAGCCAAATGGGGCAGCAATGATCTGGCCAGTAGGTAATGCGCGAGATGGTTGACGGCAAACGTCAGCTCGAAGCCATCTGCACTTCGCCTGTCGTTCTTGGCCAGATGGGTCCCCGCATTCAATATCAGGATGTCGATTGGGCGCTCGGCGAGTTGTTCAGTCAGTCGGATGACAAACTCTCGTACGCTGGCGAGAGAGGCGAGATCCAGCGGCAACGCCTCAATGCTCTCGGGGACTCTGCTCACGTCACGAGCGCCAACGATAACGCGAGTATTTGGCTGCTCGGCGATCAACTGCGCCGCTTTCGCCCCAAAGCCTCCTGTTGCGCCCGTCATTACGATTACACGCTGCTGCTTGGCTTGGCTCATGTCTATGTACTCCACGTGACCGTTGGCACTGGCAAGGTTCAGAAGCGGTACATCAGAAAAACGGCGTAGCTGTTCTGGTTCTTGTCTTGAACGATTGGGCTATCTGCCGCATCGCCTTGAAGGCGAGCCGCTGTGAGATTTGCTCCCAATGCCCATCGGCTGGCCAGTTGGTAGTTGGCGCCAATGGAGAAGCGCAGTAGTGAAACACCACTGCCAACGTCATATGGTGAATAGGCTGAGTGGACTGCTTGGCTCTGATCGATGCCGAAGAAGGTTTGCATGTAGTCGCTACTTCCCCAGGTGATGCCGGGGCCAGCTGATAGCTGGAGCTTTTGAGAAGGGCGATATGTCGCTTTGGCGTCCAGGCTTACAGTAGTGCCTTGTTCGTTGCCGCCGATGTCGGAAAGTACATTAGCGTTGAGCGAAAACCATCCGGCGCGATAGCTACCAAACAGCCCTGCACGGGTCGTTGCGTCGATATCACCTAACCCCTGCAAACGGTGATCATCCGACTCCTCCCTAGGGTCTCCTAAATCCCTGGTTAGTACCGCTCCTAAGGTCAAGGCTTCGCTTTCGTGCAGGTATACGCCCAGTCCGGGGCCTGGCAGGCCTGATCCCGGTGTTCCACCAAAGAAGAATCGCTGGTAGCGGATATTGACCAGTGGCAGGGGTTGGGATTCGGATTCATCGCTGCCCAAATACTCCGGCGCATGGATTGCACCGACGCCCAAACCGATCCGCCATGGACTTTCCGATTGCTCTTGCGCCAGCAATGGACTCGCTGGGATGCCGAGCAAGCACGCCAATGCGGGCAGAGCGAATGGTCGGGTCACGAGTTCTCGGGTCATGCGCTTATCTCCTTTCTAGCTGAGGTTCTGGAGGACGACGGTGGAAGAGTTTTGCTAGTCGACGTTCGAAGCCGTCCACATAGGTGAACACCACTGGAACGACGAGTAGGCTGAGCGCGGTAGAGGTGATCAGGCCTCCAATCACGGCAACTGCCATGGGTTGACGAAAACTCGAATCAGCTCCGAACCCCAGCGCGATGGGCAACATGCCTGCGACCATCGCGATGGTCGTCATCACGATGGGGCGCGCGCGTTTATGGCAGGCGTCTACCAATGCCTCGTGCAGAGAAAGTCCATCCTTCTTGCGCCCCATGACGGCGTAATCCACAAGCAGAATCGAGTTCTTGGTAACGATGCCCATGAGCATTACCAGGCCAATCATTGAGGGCACGCTGAGCAGGCTGTTTCCTATCAAAAGTGCGAGAAACGCCCCGCCTATGGACAGAGGTATTGCCGAGAGAATGGTGACGGGTTGAAGGAAATCACCGAACAGCAGCACGAGGACGCAATAGATGCACAACACGCCGACTACGAGCGCCATGGCGAAGCCCATGCCCAGCTCTGCGACAATCTCGGCATCACCTGCTTCGATGACTTTCACAGTGGATGGCAGTGCTCGAATCGAAGGCAGATTGGCGGCAGCTGCTTGAGCCGTGCCCAAGGCCGTACCGCCTAGGTCGGCAGAGATGGTGATGTTGCGCAGTCGGTCAAAACGGTCGATCTGTACGGGGCCGCTTTCCAGTGAAATAGTCGCAACACTGGCCAAGGGCACTGAGCCATTTCGGCCCGGAACCCTCATGTTTGCCAGTGTGGCGGTATCGGTACGAGCCTCGTCGGGCAGGCGCGTACGAATGTACAGCTGGCGATTGTCGAGGTTCAGTCGAGCGACCTGCTGGTCGAAATCACCGCTGGTTGCCACGCGTACCACTTCGCCGATCGCAGCACTGGTGACCCCTAGTTCAGCCGCTCGCTGCCTGTCGGGGCGGATAATGATTTCAGGGCGTTCAAGGCTAGCCGTGGAGGTGATGTTGAACAGTCCCCTGACGTCCCTGAGTTCCGATTCGACCTTTTCTGCGCTGGCCTTAAGAGCGTCGGCGTTGTCACTGGCAAGAATGATCTGGAGTTTCTCGCTTGGCGCGCCGCTACCTAGCGAAAAGCGAGCTCCTGGCACCATCTGAAGTCGTTCGCGAACCCTGTCTTCAATGGCTTGTTGAGAGTCCCGTTCGCCTCGGGGAAGAAACGTCAGTGTAATAGACGCTCGACGAACCTCTCCGGGGGCGGAAGCACCTTGGCCGGCGCTTTGCGCAGCACCCACCGACGTGAAAACGTGCTCTATCCCCGCGACATCCTGCAAGGCATGGCGTGCTTCTTCGGCCACAGCCAGGGTGTCATCCAGCGAGCTGGCGGGTGGTAGCTCTATGGTCACCATGGTGCTGCTGCCATCGGCTGGCGGTATGAAGCCGGTCTCGATGTGGGGCACTAGAGCAAGTGAGGCAATCAGGAAGGCCAGTGCGCCGCCCACCGTGGTCTTGCGGTGTGCCAGACACCAATGCACGGCTGACATGTACCACTGCATGATGCGGCCATCCTGATGCGGCGGCATCGGCTCGGACTTGAGCATGTAGGCCGCCATCATCGGCGTTAGCAGACGGGCTACCAGCAGGGATGCCAGCACCGCGATTACAGAGGTCCATCCGAACTGCTTGAACACCAAGCCACCAATGCCGCTCATCAGCGCGGTCGGCAGAAAGACCGCGACAAGACTCATGGTGGTGGCCATCACCGCTAGTGCAATCTCGTTGACGGCATCCTCCGCAGCCTCGCGGATGGACTTGCCCATGTGTCGATGTCTCTCGATGTTCTCGATCTCGACAATCGCATCGTCGACGAGAATACCCACTACCACCGCTAGGGCCAGCAGCGTGACGGTGTTGAGCGTGAAGTCGAGCCAAGCCATGGCGGCGAAGGCCGGCAGGATGGATAAGGGCAAGGCAGCGGAGGCGATCAGAGTTGCCCGCCAGTCGCGCAGAAAGATCCAGACCACCAGCATGGCCAGCAATGCGCCTTCGTACAGCATTGTCATCGAGCCTTCGTACTGCTCGACCGTCTGACTTACAGAGCCAGATATCTCACTGAACTTGAGGTCCGGCTCATTCTGCTGGAGATCCTGTAAAGCCTTTCTAACGCCTTCGGCCAAGCGAACTTCGTCAAAGCCCCTAGCCCGATAGACGTTAAACCCAACAACGTGATTGCCATCTAGCAGGGCCGCTTGAGTGGGATCTGCCGGGCCATCTTCTATCCTGGCGATCTGGTCGAGGCGAAAACTCTTTCCACTTGGCAGCGTTATACGTAGCTCTTTGAGCTCAGAGGCCTGCCGCACCGTGGCAATGGTTCGAACTGACTGCTCTTCACCGCTCCATTGTCCGCGCCCTCCGGATGACTCCAGCTGTATCTGGCGCAAGGCATTCGACACGTCGGCGGCTGTGACGCCAAGCGCTTGCATGCGCTGCGGGTCTACCTCTATTCGTACCTCGCGCTCGACCCCGCCTAGCCGCTCAAAGCGGCCGACCCCAGAAACTGCCAGAACCGCCTTGGCAACCCTGTCGTCGATGAGCCAGGACAATTGCTCTTCGTCTAGGCGAACGGACGATATGGCGTAGGTCAGCACCGGCTGACCGACACTGGTCGAGGCACTTACCGTCGGTTGCAATAGATCGGCAGGCAGTTCGGTACGGATACTGTCGACTGCATTTTTGGTTTCGATCAGCGCATCCGAAAGTTTCTTCTCCAGGACAAACTCAACCTGAATAGAGACCAGACCATCAGTGATCGAGGTGCGCAGATGGTTGAGACCGCTCAGGGTAGCGAGAGAGTCTTCAACCCGGCGTGCGACCTCTGTTTCCAGCTGCGCCGGTGCTGCGCCCGGCTGCGTCAGGGTAACGGTCACCATTGGCAGGTCGAAGTCAGGCAAATCCTGAGTTGGCAGCTGCCGGAAACCCCATAGTCCTGCCAGAGCAAGGAGGACGAACAGCAGGATCGAAGGGATAGGGTTGCGGATCGACCAGGTAGCGAAATTCATTGCTCGGCCGCTCCGCTGGGCACGACGCGCACCAGATCACGATCCTTGAGAAATCCTGCCCCCTTTACCACCACCTGCTCCTCGGAATCGAGCCCAGTGGTTACTTCAACTTCCCTACCAACTCGCCGCCCGACGACGACCTCACGGAGCGATACGGAAGTGATGCTGTCGCTGTTAGCCAGCGTGAGCGCATGGCTACGCCCGTCGCGAATGACCATGCTTTCGGCAGGTACGACCAGGGCCGGGCTATCACCAAGTTGTACGCTACCGTTCGCATACATACCTGCTCGCGCATGGCTTCCTGGTTGGATATCGGCGTAGGCGATGGCAAGACGCGTATCTTCGTCGAGTGATGGCGATGTTTGGCGAATCAGTGCGGTCGCCGAACTGCCATCAGGCAGAGTAAGCGCCACCTCCTGGCCGATCTGGATTTTCGCGAGTTGAGCTGCGGTAAGTTCGCCGCGCCACTCCAGACGCCCTTGGCGAATCATGCGAAACAGCTCCTGTCCGACCGGCACGACGGAGCCGAGCGTGGCTGAACGGGCGCTTATCACTCCATCATCTGGAGCCAGTACATCGGCATAACGCAGCTCCAACTGCTTGTAGGCAAGTTGTGCGTCAGCCGCTTTGGATTGAGTAACAAACTGCAGTACATCCTGATCGCTGATGCCTCCGCTGCTCTTCAGGCCAAGAGCACGTTGTCGGTTGGCTGCGGCCTGGTCAGCGTTCGCTTGTAACTGCGCTTTGTCCGCCAATAGCAATGCTCGGTCAAAGCGGGCAAGCACCTGCCCTTTTTTCACGGTGTCGCCGACGTTCACCCGGACCTCGACCAACTGATAACCACCGATCTGAGCGCCGATGCTAGCCTCTTCCCAGGCGGAGATTTCTCCAGATGCCTGCAGTGTTTCTGGCCATATGACTGCACGTGGGCGAGTGCTGGTGACAGTCAACGCTGCGGTGCCTTGTTGTGCTGTCTCGTCGGGCGCGTCGTGCTTAATACCCGGGGCAAAAAGCACTGTCACAGTTACGACGGCTGCCGCCACCAATACGTATATGAAGCGTTTTCGCGATCGAAGAGTGGGAGTGTTCGAGCTCGGGGTCGTGGAAGTCATTGGGCGCTGCTGCCGTTTTTATCGGTATGAGGAGTGTTCAACTGGGGAGCGGTTGTCTGCTCCACTGGTACGTTTGAGAGCGAGTTGCCCGAAGCTCGTACCAGTGCCACCCAGGCGCTGGCGCTATCTCGTTGAGCGGCGATGGCACTTTCCTGGGTGGTATTGAGCTGCCGGCGAGCCCCCTCCAGTTCAAACAGGCTGATAGCCCCCAGTCGATAACGAGCTTCATCACTGCGCATAACTTGTCGGGCGGCTGTCACTGATTGCTGAGATGTCACCAGTCGCTGCCTGGCGGATAGCTGCATTGCCAGGGCGTCTTCAACTTCCTGGGTTGCCGTTCTTAACGCGGCTTGCAGGTTGGCCAGCGCTCCCCGGTACCGAGCTTCGGCACCGCGGACATTGGCCGCACCGGCACCGGCATCAAAGATCGGCATGGAGAGCGCGGATCCTACTGACCAGGTGTCGTTGTACGTGGTTGAGCCCAGAACGTGGATCCATTGGCCGGCAAGGAGCAACGACAGGTCGACCCGGGGCAGACGTTCGGCTCGGTAAGCACCAATTTCGGCGTAGGCTGCCGCAACCTCCCGCTCAGCGCTGCGAACAGTAGGGTGCTGCGTGAGAACGATGGCAGGGAGGCGCGGTTGTACTAGGGGAGCTACAGGTATCACTGTGGCCGAGCGGTATTGGTGGGGATTTCCAGTCGTGTCGGGGTTTTCTCTGGCTGCATCCGCAGCCTTCATCAAATGTCGAATCGTTCCGGTATCACGACCGCTCAGCGCCACCAAGGCGTTTTCCATCTGTGTGCAGCTTTCTTGCTGACTCAGCCGATTTGTGTGGGCGCTGGCCAGACTGCTTATCGCATTGGCTTCATCCACTGGAGCAACGTTGCCGAGTGCCAGGCGCTGTCGCATCAAGGTGAGTTCGGTTTGCCTGGAGACTATGTCCTGGTCACGAATGGCCAGGGAGTAGTGGCACGCACGCAGATTCAGGACGCCATCCGCAATCTGAGCGGACAGTGAGAGCAGGGCATCTTCAGCGTCTGCGTTGCGAGCGTCTAAGCGGAGCCGTGATGCCTCTGCTACGGATCGGGCTCTGCCCCATAGATCTAGCTCCCAACTGAGCGATGGCCCCAACGATGCGGCGGTAATGTTTACCGGGTCACTGCTACCTGAAGCACCTCCCGCGGACTGACTCTGTGAATTACCCCGAGTAATAGAGCCATCGGCCGTGAGAAGGGGAAAACGCTGTGCGCGGCTGAGAGACAGAGCGGCCCTGGCTTCATCGACGCGGGCAGCCGCTTGAGCAAGATTGGGACTATCGAGGATCGCTGACGCGATCAGCTCATTGATGGCAGGGTCATCCAGCAGCAGCCACCAGTCTGCTACTCGGGGTGGCTGGAAGGCCTGAGAGTCGCTTGGTGTATTTGACCAGCGCGCCTGGACGTCTAGTTTCGGTGCCTGGTAGGGGGGCTGAAGTGAGCAGCCTCCCACTAAGAGCATCGATGTCAGCGCGTATCGGGTAAACCAGTGTCTGCTCATCGATCCTCTTCACTAGTAGCTCCTATGGCGCTCTAGCCATGGAAAATGCTGTTTCAACTATGGGGCGAAGATCCGCTTTGCCTTCGCTCGCATACCACTCATCGAGCGCCGCAGAAAAAGCGGTCATCACTACGCCGACGACAATTCGTGCTTTGAGCATGGGCAGCTTGTCTGCTCCTTCACGCTCGATAAGCGCATTTGCTAGCGCCTTCTCTCGTCCGGTTTGCTTCTCAAAGCTTCTGCCCTCTAGTGAGGGGTTCGTCTTCAACAGCCGGACCAAAGCAAAGGCCATGTCCGGGGACGCGTCATAGCGTTTAAGCAACGACGCTAAGGTCTCGCACACGGCACTCAGCGGCTTTTCCTTCTTTGGTCGGCCCTTCAGTTCTGCAACAAGTTCTGCGGTTTTTTCCTCGTACCAGGCGAAGACCAGGTCTTCCTTGGTGGCGAAATAACGGAAGAACGTGCGCTTAGCGATTCCTAAGGGCTCGACGATCTGTTCGATCGTTGTTTCGGCAAAACCCTGTTTCAGAAACAGTTCGAATCCGAATTGGTAGAGCTCTGCGCGCGTTGCTGCTTTCTGCTGCTCTCGCAAGCCTGCGATCTTTGCTGTCATGGTTTACGCTATCCAAATGTGGCACTTGGTGTCAAGCTGACATTTAGTGACATTTTATGTGGTGCTATCGAAAAGGCATTCATGGATTCTTCTAGGCATGCCCACGAGCGACCCAGGAGAGGGCTCTATGATAAGCGACCCCAAATTCGATGCGACATCGTGCAAGCAAGCGCCAGGTCTGTTTGCGCCTGTGATTGATCGGAATCGATGTGAGGGTAAAGGCGACTGTCTGAGGGTATGCCCAGCAGATGTTTTCTCACTGGGAACTCTGGACAAGGCAGAGCGAAGTAACCTGACCCTGGTAGGCAAAATAAAAGGCTTCGCCCACGGCTGGAAGCAGGCATTCACGCCGAATGTCCATGCTTGTGAGGCCTGCGGGCTTTGCGTCAGCGTATGTCCGGAAAAGGCGATCTCGCTCAAACGCAACGAACCAGGCCATCGAGGGGCTCAGCGATGAGAATCGGATCTCGAAAACCTACAGGCGAGCGACTCGAACGGATGCGCGCCTCGCCGCTTTGGGATGGTAAGGGTTTCCGCAATCAGCATCCGATACTGCCCGGGTTGCGCGACCCTAAGAGAATGATGCCTTCGATGAGCGAGTTTCTCAGTGGCCGTAAGCTAAGTGTTCCTGGTAAGCCTCTTCCAGCCATGAATCCGCTTGTGCATTGGACCAAGCCGGCCGTTTCAGGATTACGCGCAACCTGGCTTGGGCATTCGACTGTTCTGCTAGAGATGGATGGCATCCGTATATTGACGGATCCGGTGTGGGGGTTGAGAGCTTCACCGTCAAGTTTCATTGGACCAAAACGATTTCAGCCTGTACCCGCTGCCCTTGATGCTCTGCCCAGAGTCGATCTAGTAGTGATTTCCCATGATCACTATGACCATCTCGACTTCCCTACCATCCGCCAGCTGGCTAAGAGTGACGTCGCGTTTGTCACGCCTCTTGGCGTGGGTGCGCATCTTGAGGCTTGGGGCATTCAGCCTCAGCGCATCGTGGAGTTGGACTGGTGGCAGTCACATGCGGTCCCCAATACTGATCTGGTGGTGACTGCGACCCCCTCGCAACATTTCTCTGGACGAGGACTGACTGATCGTAATGCCACGCTTTGGTCATCCTTCGTTCTCCGTTCGCCGAGCGCCAGTGTGTTCTTCAGTGGCGACACGGGGCTCACCACCGAGTACCAATCCATTGGTGAGCTATTCGGTCCTTTCGACCTGGTAATGCTGGAAGTCGGAGCCTTTCATCCTGCGTGGGGGCATATGCACCTTGGACCGGAGAATGCACTCAAGGCTCATCAGCTTTTGGGGGGAGGAGCCTTGCTTCCCATTCATTGGGGGACCTTCAGCCTAGCGCCACATGCATGGGACCAGCCTATCGAGTTTTTGCTAAATGCGATTGTCCCGTTGAACTCCCGCCTGCTTTTACCTCGATTGGGAGAGCCGGTTGAGCCCGCACTTTGGTACTTCTCCGATGCGTGGTGGCGGGGCATTCACGATGCTGAGGCGGACTCTGTCGCCATAGAGCGTCGCTTGGGCAGGAGTGGGAGTTGGCGTCACGAATGAAATTCAAAAATTGGCCCATTGCCACTTCAAGGCAAACCCACAGAGGTCATTGCGGTGCCTGTAGGGGAGCAACCATGAAAACCTTCTATGTACTTACGCGTCATACCGCCGACGGCAGCAGAACAGTGGCAGAAATTTACTATTACGACGAAAACGGCGAAATGCAGATCGAGCTCAATGCCACAGTGGTTTGCGAAGGGCTGGCTGTTCGGGATGACGGCTGTGTGGATGCTTGGATTCAGATTGAGAAGAGAATTGCAGATCGTTTGACGAGCGCCGGCATACTTTTCGATGAGATTCAGTTTGATTAGCTACCAAGGGGCTGAGTGGTTGCGTATTGCCGGTAGCGGGCGCCGGAGATAGGCAGTAATCGGCTACTAGCCGCCACCGGGAAGTCGCAACAAGCCGTCGGACAGAACCTCAAAAAAGAGCCGCCAAAGCGGCGGCTGAATGGGCTGTTTCGGGGTTTCTTGCCGAGTTGATGGTCAGCGCAGCACCATCAAGTACGCACCGCAGGCAAGCGCTACTAACCCAGCCGGTATTGCTAACAGAGAGATACGATCAATCAGCTTCGATTGATGGATGACGTCAGCAAGATTTTCTTGCTCAGCAGAAGCTCGTCGCTTCAGAACTGGTATCAGGCAGAGCACATTCCCGATTACCGCAGCTGCTCCTGCGACAACCTTCAAGGCATAGATGCCATAGAATCGGTTTGGCTCAAAAAGCAGGATGCCGGTCACCAGCACCACAAAGAATGCAGGCATTTCAAAGAACAGATCGATCTTGCGGTGCAGTCTGGCGACCGTGAATCCCTGCCCGCGGCTAACCGCGCGACTCTGCTCAAGCAGGTACTCCACAGCGACCACGCCAAGCCAGAAAGCGACTGCAAAAAGGTGCAACTGAAGTAGGAGTTCATAGCGCATGGCTTTCCCCTCAGTCCCTTACCAGGCCAGGTGTTTTGGTCGGCTCATTAGCTTGGCGATCGGGATGATCGCGCTGCCGGAATCTACGCAGGCCTTCGCGGGTTTCTTCACGGTGGATAGAACGGTTGAAGCACTCCGCTTCGATGCGTAGCCCCTCTGCGAGGGGTTGCCCATAGCCCCGGACGGCTGCCTCTTTGTCCGAGCGCATTGCGGGTTGAGGAAGGGTGCAGAGGAACGCTGCCAACTCCAAGGCGCGCTCTAGCGACTTACCCTTAGGCACGATCTCGTTTGCCAACCCGATGCCGAGGGCCTCACTGGCAGGGATGACTTTTCCGGTGAGGATGAGCTCCATGGCCCTTCCCATGCCGACGATACGCGGCAGACGCTGGCTGCCACCATCAGCAAGGCCAATGTTCCAGCGGCGACAGGTCACGCCGAACGAGGCATGCTCTTCAACGATCCGCATGTCGGCGAAGCAGGCCCACTCCAATCCGCCGGCATAGGCGGCACCGTTGACGGCAGCAATCACCGGTTTGTAGATGTCAGTCCAGCGGCTTGGCCCCAAAATGCCAGGGCGCTCTCCTCGGTCATGAGCCGAGATTTCTTCCGCAGTAGAGGGCACCAGATCGAATCCCGCTTCGAGATCGCCCCCTGCACAGAAGGCCTTGTCGCCGGCGCCGGTGATGATGGCCACCAATGCGTCTTCATCGTCGCGAAAGCGTGACCAAGCCTCGATCAGTTCCAGGTGAGTGGTTGGGCCAATGCAGTTGCGCTTCTCGGGACGATTCAGTCGAATGACTCGAATCGGTCCACGGGCTTCGTACTCGATCTCGGTGAAGGCCATCTCGGCAATCCTTTTGTTGTTTTTGTGGATCGTTGCTTAGTGCCAGGTTACGCACTGCCCGATTGGGAAGCGCAGCCTGGGGTTGTACACCGCGCGCTCACCAGGAACCCCAACCGCCAGTAGCATGATCGGAATGGCCTCCTTGGGAATGGGCAAGACCTTCCTCAGGCGCTTCTCGTCAAAGCCCTCCATCGGACAGGTGCCATACCCATGACTCTGGAAGGCGAGCATCAAGCTCTGAGCGGCCAATGAGCTCGACTTAACAGCCCACAGCCGCATTTCTGCCAGACTGTTTGGCCCACGCATAACGGGTCGCTTGATCCCGGTCCACCCGATCAGAAGTCGCTTGAATAGACCTAACGCCCCCAGCAATCCCTGGTTGTACTGAAAGGGCGCAATGCTCATGTAGAAGCTCGCGATGCTTCTGGGCACGTCCTTTTCAGGCCAGTACTTCAGCACGTTGGTGCAGGCGGCCTTCCAGGTGTCAGGTCGTGCCAGCACTGCAATGATCAATGGAGCCTTGGCTGCGTTCTGGTTCAGGCAAACCGGTTGGAGTTGCTTCAGCAACTCTGGGGAGCGAACCACATGGAATGACCATGGCTGAAGGTTGCAGGAGCTAGGAGCCAAGACGGCCGTTTCTAGACACTCCTGAACTACCTGCTCAGGTACAGGTTCGCTGGTGAAGCGGCGTATCGCGCGGCGCGCCTCCATCAATGCCCGAAAGGCTTGCGCCGAATCAGTTGCGCGGTGCTTGGTGGCCTCCTGGCTCATATCGCCCCCGCCGTTCCAGAACGAAGCCGGGAAGCCGTATCTGGATTGACCACACGGAACCACTGCAGCATCTCATCCCATGTCGGCGTAGCTGATGCACGAAAGTAACCCATGTGGCCAATGGGATCACTCGCTGACTTGGGATGAAGATCGCGGGTCAGCAGCGCCGCATTGCGATAGCCCTTGATGAAGGCGTCGCGCGACACAGGTGGAGCCCAGGGATCATCGACTGCATTCGAGAACACACAAGGCATACGCACGTTGGCGTACAGCTGTGTTGTCGATGCCATGGATGGATCATCAAAGAAGTAGTGAGGGTGGGCGCACCAACGCTTCCAATCCTTGTAAACCCCCAGTGGAAGGTCGTCACCCATTCCCAGGAGACTCCAAGCCATGTAGCCCTTCCACGAAACGATCAAGGGAAGCAGGGACGCCCACAGCAGACGCACTTTCAGGGCCTCGAGTCGAGGCATCCACCCAGCCCAGCCGGCACCAGTGCCGTAGCAGTAAGCCGCGGTAATCTTGTGCTGGTTAGGCAGTAGGCCTAGAGCATGACCGCCAAACGAATGACCAACCCAGTAGAGAGGCAGATCATCTGCCATAAACTCAACGGCCGCGGCGAGATCCTGAAAGGCCCAGTCCAGATAGGACATCTCGAAGCCTTTCAGCGTTTTGGGCTTGGACTGCCCGACACCCCGGTAGTCGATGGTCAGAACATTGAATCCCTGCGCGCTGGCATGCTCTGCAAAGCGCTTGTAGAAGCGCTGCTGCACCCCCGTCGCACCGGCCACAATTAGGTTTCCCTTCAAGCTACCCAGACCGCTGTAGCGGGTGGCGGCCAGGCGATAGCCATCACTCGCGTAGAGAGTGATCTGCTCAACACAGCCAAGGCTCGCAGGTTTGCGACTCATCAAGTTTGCTCCTGTACTTCGCGCTCAATCAGGGCTTTGCGCAGAATTTTTCCAACGTTGCTTTTGGGTAGTTCGTCGCGAAAGACAATCCGCCTCGGACGCTTGTAGCTAACGAGATGCTTCTCGCAGTGGGACATGACATGCTGCTCGTCTAGGTAGGCTTGCCGGCGGACTACGTAGGCGATGGGGACTTCACCTGCTTTATCGTCACGAGCTGGCACGACCGCTGACTCGCTGATGCCGGGGTGCGCATTGAGGATGCGCTCGATCTCGGATGGAAAACCTTGAAGCCCGAGGAGATGATCATCTCCTTCTTCCTATCGACTATGCGCAGATAGCCATCAGCGTCGAAGAGACCGATGTCTCCAGTACGGAAGAAGCCGTCACCGGTGAAAGCCACGGCGTTCTCATCGTCACGTTGCCAGTAGCCAGCCATAATCGCCGGGCTACGAACGCATATCTCGCCATCGCCAATGGTGACTTCTGCACCGTTGTCGTCGCGCAGCGATATTTCGAGTCCTGCCACAGGCAAGCCGACCGAACCGGGCCGCGAACGCCCCACCGGATTGCAGGAAATCAGTCCGGTTTCGGTCATGCCGTACGCTTCGGTGATATGGCACCCAGTAACCTCATGCCAGCGATTAGCCGTGGCCTCGCTAACCGGCATACCAGCCCCGAGACATATGTCCAAAGACCCGAAATCCAGGCTCCTGAACGTGTCGTTCTCAAGCAGGGCGTTGTAGAGCGTGTTGACCCCTGGGAAGCTGCTGACCGAGTGGCGAGCCCATTCTTTAACGAAGGCAGCGGTGTCACGGGGATTCATGACTAATACCGCTTTGCCGCCTCTAGCCAGGGTGAAGAGGAGATTTCCCAGGCCCAGAATGTGATAGAGCGGCACGGCCAAGACCAGCACGTACTCATGCTCAGCCTTGCCGGCTAGGTGCATGCGCAACGCGGAATACTGCTGCGCCACGTTGTACAGCAGCGCGCCATGGGTGATCGGCACCCCCTTGGGCTGCCCCGTTGTGCCGCCGCTGTAGATCATGAATGCAGCGTGGTCAGTCTGAGGCTGTGGCCTCTTGAGAGGGTTGGCTTTGGTTGCAATGACCTTCTGCCAATCCACCGCATTTGAAACAGTGGTCACCTGGCCACCAAGGCGCCGCTTAGCTATCCAGTTAACCAGTGGCCGTTTCCAGCCCAACATGTCTCCGGGAGTGACGCGAACTGTAATGCTCACACCTGCCTCTTGTGCAGCCTCCTTAACGACGTGGCTCATGGGGTCAAAGAAGAAGACCGCGCGAACATCGCTGTCCCTGAAGATCTGAGCCAGTTCTTCCGCGGTGTATAGCGGGTTGACACAAACCGCTGTCAGGCCTGCTCGAATGATCCCCAGGCAGGCTACTGGGTGAGCCAGCATGTTCGGTAAAGCCACAGCGACTCGTGCGCCCGGCTGCAACCCTTGATCGATCAACCAGGTGGCAATGGCAGCACTGAAATTCTGTAGTGCCTCATAACTCACATCCACGCCCAGCGCAGATATGGCTGGAGCCCCTGGGCTCCTGGCAGCGCTGCGATGCAGCAACTCATCGATAGTCGCCACGCCGAAGTCGGGTAGCTCGTCGTTATCGTGCGTACTCACAATCCTCAGCCTTACCTTTTCTTTCTTGTTCTGGTGATTCATGGCGGGTTGCTCTGGCTAACCTGATGCGTAGATGAAGCGCGCTCAGAACGAGAGAGTCGGGATCGCCGGCTCCCTCACCTAGCAAGGCAGTCAGCGACCTTTGAAGGCAGGCTCGCGCTTCTGCATCATGGCCATCACGCCTTCACGGACGTCGTCGCTTTTGATGAGCGAGAACAGCAGCTCATTGAGCTTCGACAGAGCAGCATCGTCGCCCTCATCGCGTGCTTGGAAAGCTGATTGCAGAGTGGCTTTGATGGCCAGTGGGGCTGCCTTGGCAATGCGCTCCGCATACTCGATGGCGCGCGCCAGCTCCTGCCCCGGCTCAACCACCTCGGTCAGCAGGCGCATGTTCAGCGCCTCGGCCGCACCGAACTCCTCACCGGTCAGCATGTAGCGCATGGCATTGGTCCAGCCGGCGGCCTGGGTGAAGCGCACGGTCGAGCCGCCAGATGGCGGGATGCCGCGCAGCACTTCCAGGTGGGCAAAACGGGTGTTGCTGGCTGCGATAGCGATATCCGCGTTGAGCACGAGTTCGATACCGGCAGTCCAGCAGGTGCCTTGCACAGCAATGACAACCGGTTTGGTCCGGCGGGGCTTGGATACGCCCCAAGGGTCGATGCCATCTTCCGGGTACTTGAAGCCGCCAGAGGCCAGCTTAGGTGTCAGCTCCATCAGGTCGAGGCCGGCAGTGAAGTGCTCGCCATGAGCGAAGACCACTGCACAGCGCAGCTCTTCATTGCGCTCGAACTCACCCAGGGCCAACGCCAGGTCAGTCAGCATTGCGCTGTCGAACGCGTTACGTTTCCCGGCCCGGTCCAGGCCAACAAGGAACAGATGGCCGCGCTGCTCGCGGGTAACTCGACCTGGGCCGCTATTCGCTTCGCTCATGAATTCAATCTCCTGGCAGTGAGGGTATGCACCTGGTCAGACCGGGCACAGATAACTTACCGAATGTTCGGTTTGCAAACCGTAACCAAACAAACGGTAGGCGTCAAATTGAGCAACCACGGCTTATTGAGTATGATCAGCGTGAATTATCGAGAGCAGGATAGATCCGTGCGCCCATCAAAGATTTCCCGAGAGGAGCTGCTGCAGCGTTGCGCTAATACCTTCAAGCGCCTCGGCTATCACGGCACCACGATGGATGAGCTATCCCTGGCTTGCGGGCTTACCAAGGCCTCGTTCTATCACCACTACCCCAACAAAGACGCGCTGCTGAAAGACGTATTGGGGTGGACGCATCAGCGCCTGAAAGAAACCCTGTTTGCAGTCGCCTACAACGAAGCGATTCCGCCAGAGACTCGGCTTAGCAGCATGGGACAGAAGGCCAAGAAGCTCTTCCAGGACGATTCCATCGGCTGCCTGATGGGCGTGGTGGCGGTCGACGCGACTTATGGGCGGAAAGAGCTGATGGAGCCCATCCGGGCATTTCTGGACGACTGGATTGCCGCATTTGCCCGGCTGTTTGAAGCCTGCAACTTTGCCGACGCTGAGCAACAGGCTAAGCAGCTTGTCGCTGACTTCGAGGGGGCAATTTTGCTGGCCCGAATCTACAACGAGCCGGCCTACATCGACGCGGTGACCCAGCGAGCGATGAAGAGTCTCAGCGCAGCGAGTTAGGAAATTTCTCTCTCCAGAGACCGCTTCAATTCACTCCAGATCATATCCAGCGGATCAGCAGTGCGTGCTGCACGGCACAAGGCTACGGAACCCTCGATAGAGGCGATCACCATTAGGGCCAGACTACGGGCGCGCTCCTCAGGGACACCTGCACGCTGGAGGGACTGACTAACGATGTCTTGCCATTCGCCGAAGACATCGTGGGCCTGGTCGAGTAGCTGCTCCTGGATTCTGTTATCCAGCTCCGCATCAACAGCCCCTCTCTGCTCAGAGGAGTACTGCTCAACTGCAACCGCCAGGACTGCACAGCCTGCCTGATACTCGGTTTCCACCAGCATCTGCCGCCAGCGCCCGACAAAGCTTTCGAGCCCAATGACAGGCCCTTTGCTGTCGAGAAGCTCCCGCAGCGGTGTGCTGACCTCCAAGCCAGCATGAGTCACTGCCGCTTCGAGCAGCTCGGCCTTCCCGCCAGGGAAATGGTGAGCGATGGAGCCTCGAGGCGTTCCGGAGTGACGAACGACCTCTCGAACACTGGTCGCATGGACGCCGCGCCGACGTAGCAGATCTGCCGCTCCAAGAATCATTCGGTCACGAGTGGATTTGCTCATATTTGGATTATGCCATCTGTCATAATTCGGTGTAGCCTCAGCCTCGAACTATGCCATCTGTCATAGCGCTCTTCCACTCATCAGTCCGAGGTAATAACAAGATGAACACTCGACCCGTGCTGCCCACCCCAATCAACTCGGTCTCCCGCGCGTCGTTGGATACTCTCGAGGGTTGGCTTGCATACCCCCTGGGTGAGGATGTGATTGCAGGTCAGCCAGATACCAAGATGAAGCTACTCCGCACTGTCGGGGTGAAAACACCGCACAAGTCCGTGGCGTTCTTTACCTCGCAACCAGCGAAATTCCATTGGCGCTTCGACAACGATGAAGCCTTCGTCCTGATCGAAGGGAAAATTGCCATCACCATGGACGATGGCGTGCGCTACGAAATGGGCCCTGGTGACGCCATCTCGATCCCGGCCGGACGGACAGGGGTCTGCGAGGTATTCGAGTTCAGCCGCAAATTTACCGTGGTCACCAGCGGCACCTCGGACTGATCAGCGATATGTTGCGGATGCACAGGCAGCCAGTCTGCCTGTGCATCGCAGGAGCCTTTCAATGAGATACACGCCACAGCACAAGGCCGAGACCAGAGCGCGCCTTCTTCAGAGTGCTGCCAAGGCGGCGAAGCGATCTGGCCTAGCGGCAGCCAGTGTCGACAGCATCGCCCACGACGCGGGAATCAGCGGCGGTGGCATCTATCACCACTTTCCATCCAAACATGAACTCTTTGCTGCTGCGATTGCCCAGGATCTGGAGAGGAGTCTCTTAACTCGGTTGGCGCGCTCATCCGACCTCACGGTAGACAAAACTACTGAGGGGACTCGGCCAATACTTGACGGCAGAGCATGCAGATAACGTAGAAGGCGGATGCCCTGTACCTGCCCTGAGCGTTGACCTTGCCCGTGCCGATGCGTCCGTGAAGCAGAACTTTGAGCTCTGGATGAGCGAGCTGCATAGCGCATGGACTGTGGTGCTTGGAGATCCCTCACTTGCGTGGGGAGTTCTTTCCCAGTCTGTAGGTGCTCTGGTGATTGCCCGGATAATGGACTCTGATGGCGCTCGCCAGGATGTTCTTAGCGGTAACCTATCGAACCTGCGCGACAGGCTATGTCAGTAGAAAGGCGCCTACTAACGGCCGCCAGCGTGTGTACCTAACCTGACTAAGGATCCTTTAACGCAATGAATTTCCTTAAGTAGGTTAAACACATGTCGAGTGCCTGCTACTGGCCGCTTGTGGCCTGTCGTACAAGGAAGGTGTCGGCCAGAAGTAACTGGTCAGGGGTGACTACGAAATTAGGGGCGATTCCGTTGGTTTGGAATCCGCCTCAGCACTTCAAGGGCTATGCTGCCGGAGTTGCATGGAAACACGCGCTTCACGCCCAGCGCCAAGTCCAGCTGGTAGAGACAACTGTAGTGGTCTACTAATGCAAAAGCTCTACGATCGGCTAGGTTTGCCAAAAACTCATTACCGGATGCATCTAGCGCTGCTGGCCGGGCTTCCGGTTACGCTGGTTGCGGATTTGGCGCATGAACTGGGGCTGCGTCGCACACTTGTCGCAAGGTGGGTGGGAACATCGTTTCGACACTCCGTGATGTCTGCCCGGACAGGCGAGATGTTTTGTCGTCTAGTCGAGACCTTGGACGCCCTATTGGAACTTCATGGAGGAGATCTCGATGGCGCGCTCCGCTGGCTGACCTCACCGGTTCTGGTGCTAGCCTCCGAGCGGCCGATCGATCTACTCATTACTGAACCGGGCCGTAGGGCAGTACTGCAAGTGATTCTCGCGCTTGAGCACGGCTTGCCGGCTTAGGGGCTGACTGCTCTAGGGCGAGCTTTATAGGCGTTTATAGTCAAATATGGAGTCCTATTTTGGACGTCCGATTCGCTTCGCCCACTTTTGGCCGATTCCAGCCTTCATGTCCAGCAGCTGTCGGCCAGAAGCGGTTGTCGAGGGTCTAGAAAATCAGGGGCGATTCAGTTTGCCCTCTCCTAAACTGCTTTTACCGTCCACAGCTGATCCCACCTGGTGGTATAGCTCGGGCTCAGCATTTCGCGCTTCATCCCCCAAGCAGGCGCTAGCGGCACACCAGCCGGCCTCAGCGTGCCGCGCCCCCACTTGGCGTTGATCTCATCGAGCACGTCCATCACCTGCTCAGCCACCACGGGCTGGGTCGCGGCGAACATATCGTCAGTGAACTCACCGCGCTGGCGTAAATCCAGCAGCAGGATCTCGGCCTTGGCGTAGGCGAAGCCAGCCCGGAACAGATGATCAAGCCCGGCCACAGCCGCGCGAGTGATCAGCCGCGTATCGTCGGTCGGGTACGGCAGTTCGCAGACAATGCCCTTCGCATACTTCACCTCATCAGGGTTAAACATGCCCGTGCGGATGCTCACGCGCACCCGCTTGGCGAGGGAATGCTGAGCCCTCAGCTTTTCGCAGGCCCTGGCGGCGTAAGTGGCCACCGCCTGACGGATGGGCTCAATCTCATGCTGACGTTCACCGAATGCCCGGCTGCAGCAGATCTCCTGCTTGGCCGACGCCATGTCCTCCAGCTGCAAGCAGGGCGTGCCGCGCAGCTCGCGCACGGTCTTCTCGATCACTACGCTGAATTTTTCTCGCAGGGTCCACGGGTCTGCCTGCGATAACTCCCAGGCCGTATTAATTTTCATGCCCTGCAGGTGCGCGTCCATACGACGGCCAACACCCCACACATCCCCAACGGGCGTGATCTTCAGCAGCTTGTCGCGGCGCTCTGGGTCGCGAATATCGACCACCCCGCCAGTCTGGCGCTGCCACTTCTTCGCCGCATGGTTCGCCAGCTTGGCCAGCGTCTTGGTGCTAGCAATCCCCACCCCTGTGGGAATGCCAGTGCACAGCAGCACCTGGGCGCGGATCTCCCGGCCGAGTGCTTCCATTGAGCCTTGCATGCCAGTCAGATCGGCAAAGGCCTCATCGATGCTGTACACCTCCAGCGCCGGCACCATGCCTTCAATCACGCTCATTACGCGCTCGCTGATATCGCCATACAGCGCGTAGTTGCTGGAGAACACCGCAATGCCAAGCCGGCGAACGTCCCTCTTAATCTTGTGCCAGGGCGCGCCCATCTCTACGTGGGCCTTGGCTTCGGCTGAGCGGGCAATCACGCAGCCGTCATTGTTGCTCAGCACCACAATCGGGGTGCGCCGGAGGTCCGGCCTGAACACCCGCTCGCAGCTGGCGTAGAAGCTGTTGCAGTCGATCAGAGCAATGGTTGGCTCATGCATGGGGGGGTTGAAAGTGGACATTGGCTTTCACCACGCCCCAGGCCACCAGCTCATCCCCTTCCATGATGTAGCGCGGCGGGTACTTGGGGTTCTCTGACCGCAGCACGTACTGGTCATCCTGTTGGGTAAGCCGCTTCACGAAGGTTTCCCCGTTCAAGTCAGCGACGACGATCCGGCCTATCTTCTTCGTGATGGCCCTGCTCACTATCAAGATGTCCTCATCGAATATGCCGACGCCGGTCATGCTGTCGCCGGTCACGCGCACCAGGTACGTGTGCGGCGCATCGATATCCAGCAGCTCATCCAGGGACAGCTTCTGCTCCATGTGATCTAGCGCAGGGCTGGGGAAGCCAGCAGGAATGCGAGACGAATAAAAAGACAGCTCCGTGGTCGAGATACCAATGGGGCCGAGGATGATTGCGTTACCCATGCGATGCTGCCTAAATCAAAATACTGTATATAAATACACTATTCGCCATTTGAGCAGCGGTCAAACGAGAGCGACGGGAGGATGTATGTGCGGACGCTTTGTGCAGGCAGCGGCACCTGGTGCCTACGTGAAACCACTCAGCCTGCAGGGCGAGCTGTTCGGAGAGGTCAGCGATACGCAGATCGAGCGCTACAACGTCGCGCCGAGTACCGGCGTATGGGTGCTGACAAGTGAGGAAGGCGGCGCCAGGTCACAGACACTGCGCTGGGGATGGGAGCCGCATTGGGCAAAAGGTGGGAAGCCTCCGGCGATAAACGCCAGGGCTGAAACACTATGGACCAGTAAGTTTTGGGCGGCGGCCAGGCACCATCGGCTGATAGTCCCTGCCGACGGCTGGTATGAATGGGTGGCGGCCGAGGGCAAGCAACCCTACTTCCTCCATGCTGCCGACAAGGCACCGCTGTATTTTGCAGCTGTCGGGCTGTTCCCCACGCAGACCCGAGCGGAGCAGGATGACGACGGCTTTGCCATCGTGACAGGCGCTGCAAGCGGAGGCCTATTAGATATTCACGACCGTTGCCCACTTGCTCTGTCAACAGCTGTTGCGGCGGAGTGGCTGGACAACGCCACCCCGGCAGAACGGATTGAAGAGATCGTGGCGCTGGCCGGCCTGCCAGCAGATGCGTTCACCTGGTTCCGCGTGGGCAGGTCCGTGGGCAATGTGAAGAACCAGGGCCAAGCCCTTATTGCTGCAATTGTTTGAACGAAGCGACTGTGCTTGGCGCACTCCATTTGAACAAACGTTCTGGGTACCTATGGGATAGAACCCGTACGACGCCCCAGATCATTAACTCGTCCCCCTTCCCGAACGTAGCGCGGAGCATGGTCCGAGTGCTCGAATTTCAGCGCGTAGCTGCCATGAGTTTTTCCAGGTATAAGTTTCTTAACACCGGATCAGGTCTTCTTTTGAAGCTGTGAAACCGGCTGCTCCAACATCGATTGCGTTAGCCCGTGCATATCCGCATTGGCTTGCCAGATCAAAAAACGGCGATACATATCTCGAGCAGCAGCTGAAAGCTTCTGATTTTTCTCTGTCAGTTCCTCAATGCGCTCGTTGGCTGCCTGAATATCGCTAATCCAGCCCGGCTTCAGCTTCTGAGCCTTCAATCCCGCCTTGGCATTCTTCATTGCTAAATCCACGGCAGGTAGATTCATCAGGGACTGGCGAGCACGACTGATACCCAGTTTTTCTTTGCAGGCCTCAACGAGCAAAGGCCAGGTCAGCTTCGGCTCTGACCATTCCTCAATCAGCTTAATGATGCGTTTCTCATCCTTTGGCGTTAAATGCCCCATCGTTACCCCTCGATCTCATCTAGCAAAACCAAGACGTCATCCAACGATGGCAACGCCTCTTGCGCCTGGTTATCTTCAATGAATTTGACTTCGATCAGCCCCGACATTGCGGCGGCGTTCTTGGTCAGCGTCCAACCGTTATCGGCGTTCCACACGATGGCACCGTTTTCGAGTTCGGGGTTTTCCAGCGTATGGATGAGTGCCTCACACTTAAAGAGCTTCTCACCCAGTTTTTTGGCCGACTCCGATGCCCCAAACACGCCCAGAGACTGCGCATTCAGGGCTTTATCGAGACGACGTTTAAGGTCGTCGCATTCTTCCTTAAGGTTGCTCAGCTTTACGTCATCCCCTTTGACGCAACCGAGCCGCCCGCAGTCCAAACAGGCACCCATTTTCGGGCAGGGCTCGGAAGCAAAGTTGTGCACACAAACGCCGTAAGGGGTTAGATGGATAATGCGGTCCTGCTCACCCTCGCGCAGTTCCATCACATCAACCAGGCTTAGCGGCTGATTGGTTTTGATTTTGTCCAGACGCTGAGCAGCGGTGCTGTGCTTCGTTTGTGGGTGGTAATCCGCAACCCTTTGGGTGCGTTCCTCTACGGTTTCATGGTTGTAGACCGACCCCAACGTCGTGCGCCCGGAGAAGGCGTCAATCAGGAGCTGCGACAGGCCCGCCCGGTGCATCTGCGTGTTCAATTCGTGCCGAAACGCATGCGTGTTGACCGTGACGCCGGGGTAGCCATAGCGCTCGAACAGGTTTTTCCTTGTCGGATTTTTCGAACCGCCTAATTGCGCAGTCATTCGGCTAGGGTTCGCCGCGATCTCCACGCCAAACCCGTGTGTCACAGTAGTGCCACCGGCGTCTTCAGCCAGCGCTCCCGTGCGCACGGTGAACAACGCATCACGGTACTTCACCCGAGCTTTGCCCTCCGTATACGGCGTGGTGTATGGAAAATCCTTTGGAAGATACTTCTCCCGCAACAGTACATTGAGCTTGCGCAGCGTGATCACACACCGGTCGTCAAATTCAAAGCTCTCTATCCTGCCCTTAACATATATGCGCTTCCCTGCGCTGGAGTCCCACCCGTCTCGGATCTCGGCCAATAGGGCTCGGGCGACGGGGCTGAGCGCCATTTGCTTCTCCATGCATATCAGGACTTTTTGATTGAATCTCCTTCGCGGGCCGTCACCAACGCTGAGTTTCAGCGCGGCACAGACTTCTGCGTAGGTTAGCGGTTCATCAGGCCCCTTGGATGGCAGTCCTTCATGGGGCGGAAACTCATCGGGATGATCCTCCAGCCAGGCGGCGTAAGCCCGCGCCTCATCGGTGATCGGTTTCAGTAACGTGATGGCCCGCTCGACGACCGGCTCCATCTCAGGCGCAATGACGGGCTTCAGCGTTACCTGGTTTTTCTTTTCCGCGTACCAGCGCAAGAACATGCGCTTGTTGCCTTGGGTAGCCTCTTTAAATATTAGGCAAGCCAATTCGACATCGGCCAATTCACCCACGCGACTAGGTGCACTCAGCAACAGCGCACAGGCGGATGTCACAACGATATCGAGGGGGCGGGTCAATTCGTTATTGAAAACTTCCCCGAGGGCCTTGATCGCTTCAGGGTTGGGTAGCTTATGTTCCCGGTCCGCTTTTTGCTTCTTGAGCGTGCCACTCGGCCTCGGCGTCAGCGGAGAGGTCCACCGGAAATCCGACTTGAACAGTTTTTTGGCCCGCACCAATGTGACGACGGCCTCAAGTGCCTTACCGTATCTGTATGCGGTATCGCCTTTTGTCCAGTGACGGTTCATGTGGTCGCACGCTTTATTACAGATAGCGGCGGACACTTGCGTCACATCCCGCGTGCCGGTCAGCTCGAACAGGGCGACTTCCAGCGCCTTCAGGGCGGACAGCCAGTCATCGATGGCCTTTTTCTGCAAATACACCCTTCGGTACACCGCTATGGCCTTGGCAAACTCCGTGAAGGGTGCCTGCATCGCCTTTGGGGCAGCTATGGTCGATCCCAGCGCAGTGAAGCTACAGGATTGGACGCCATGCGAGTGCCAACTGTCGTCTTCCCAGCGAATACTCGCGTGCACTCGATTGGGAATACCTTTGGGTAGGGTCTGTTTTGCCCATTCGATAAACGCCGTGAGCTGAGCCTCCGCAGCCAGTTGGCTCCTGGGCTTAAAATCGACGATGTTGTTCGTCGGCTCAGAATCAAACGCTTCGGTCATTCTTCTGTCCTCCCAGAGCCCGATGATCGGCGCTTGGCCTCACAATCCAGAATCACCTTGCGGCAAGCCAAAATGGCCCGATCCCAGAGCACGCCGGTGGTTTTGTCCGTGGCAATGGTTTGCTCCCGACGACGTTCCAATCTCTCAAGGACCGAACTGTGGTCCGCGTCCAGAAGTGCCTGAAACTTTCCGCAGGCGTAACAGGTAAACGGCGCATCGAGATGGCAGGCGGCATCGGCACCACACACTGCCAAATCCTCGATTTGTCGATCCGCTAGTTCCCCGTTTTTCGCTGAGGTGCGATCTGTGACGATGATCCCGGTGAACGCATTCACAACCAAGGCAAGATGGTCGGTCATCTTCGCGTCGATCAACGCCAGCAACTCTGCCGACACCTGTCTGTACTTTCGCACTGTCTGAGTACCCTTGTGCATCAATGCGCGGGCCATCGCCCACTCACTCATCCCCGCATTGGACAGGTCCGTGCCGAGGGTGTGCCTGAACCGGTGACCCCGCGTCACAATCAGCGGCTGATGGGTGCGAGGCGAAGTCGGAAAGCCCTCCATCCGCCCGATGCGCTCAAGCCAAGAATTGATCGTTGTTTTTCCGGTATGAAAGATCGCCTGCGGCGCGTCTTCGAGGCTTTTTTGAAGGGGGCTATCGAGCAATACAGGGGGATTGCGCATCTCCGAATATTCTGCTTTATCCAGCTTCCGACGAAAGAGGGGCACATTCTCAATGGCTGCATTCCAGTCGGCACCGTCTGGATACGTTTGCCAGAGTTGCGCCAGAACCATTGCCTTGTATGCCTTCACCACGCTGTAGAGGTCATCATCCAGACTGAATGTTTCGAACTTTACTCGCCAACCTCCCTCGTCCCATCTTTGCTTTGCCCAGGGCATCCTGACCTCGCCCTTCGTGAAATCACCAAAAACCAGCGCTCGCGCCTGAGTGCCTCGCGGCCCATAAATCATCAACAAGCGCAGGTAAAGGTACTGCTCGGGATCTAACTGACCGTGACAAAACTGCTCATGTATCCATTGGTACAGACCGTCCTGCTCCACCTGCGTGAACGGGCCTTCCTCGGGGTCCAGGCTGAGGATCACATCGTGGCTGGATTTCTTATTCCTAGGCAGTGCCTGGTAGGCATCGATAAGGGCTTGCGACGGGCGCTGTTCGAGGGATTCGCAGTCGTGCCAAAACGCCATGAAAGAGGCAATGACACTAAACTCCGAACGGTTAAAGCGCTCCCGCAGATCGATCAGGTGATCCTCGTTGAGCGGGTCAAGCCCGGCTTGTGCAGCCCGCGACAACCCACTGGCGGCGCTAGCAACCGTGCCCGCTGCCATATCGGCCATTCGGTACGCCAGGGCGGCGTGCAACCAAGGCTGCCAATCTAGCGAGACGCAGGCAACAGCCGCTTTCCAGTTGACTGAATGATTAGCCGATTGATCCGGTTTCCACATCGGTTCGGCGGGTGTGAACACCTTCCCACATTTCGCTAGGCGAGGCGTGTTCAGCCACGCATCTAGGGTGATCTTCGTGGGTGCCTGAAGTGCTTCGACGGCAATGTTCACTCTGAACCTCCTTGTGTCGTGCCGGCCTTCTGACGGTTGGCCTTAAACCGCTCGGCCCGTTTCTGTATCGCTTTGTCTGCCTCTTCCTTCCAGAATTTCGCGCCGTAGCGGCCGGGCATGTCCGAATCGGGACTCCAGCCGAACATGTATGTCAGGGTCTTTTGAACTTGCGTGGTGCGATCCTCCGGCGTGAACGTTGCCAGTTCCTCACGCATGCTTTCCAGCATCGTGTAGACCGCGTCATGCCTCAGAATATGCGGGTGCACATGAGCCAGTTCCGGTGCTATTTCTCGGACCCTGGGCAGAACGCCATCCACAGCTTTGATGGTCAGAGGTCCGCCCTCATTTCGCTTGTGCGCCACCAGCAAAAACGGATGTCTTCTCGCTTGCGATGCGCCGCTACGGGGCTTTCTGTGGCGATATTTCGATTCGTACTCAGTGATTGCGTCATACAGGTCGTCAGTCATCACCAGCATGCGCTCGTGGGTTTTGAATTGCGGGGCCATCGTTCGTGGATCGAGGCTCTCATCCTCCAGGTTGACCACCGCTAGTTGACGACTGTGCCAGTGAATATCGCTGGTCTTGATCAGCAGCATCTCGGAGCGTCGCAGCCCCATGTCGAGACCCAACAGCAAAATGATGTAGTTACGCAGCCTGATGGCTTCATCTGAAAAGGGGTTCTCGGCGCTATCCGGATGCATTATTTCCAGCAAGCGAGTTCGCTCCTGACTCGTAAGCCCCTTCATTTCGTCCGTTCGCGTTTTTTTCCACGCAGGGCTGGCCGCTTTGATCTTGCGGTTGATGCGCTTCTTCACATCGTCAACCGCCTCATATCGTGTTGAGTGATCACCCAACTTGTCATAGAGGAAGGACAGGTAGTCGCGTACCGCCTCGATTCGCTGCCGCGCATGGACTTTGCCAACGGAGATGTAGGCAGTCGGATGCAAATGCATCCCCGCATACTTCATGGCCAGTGTTTCCTTGCTAAACCCCGCATCCGACACAAACCTAGAAAGCTCACTGTCTGTCAGGTATTGGCTGTGAGGGCGTTGTTCGAGGTGAGAAATCAAATCAATGGAGGAAAAGTCCAGAAACTGCTCAAGCACAACCAGATGCTCTAGGTACTTCTTTGTTGTTTCCAGTGCTCTGCCCGAGTGCTCCATGGTTATGTAGAGGTTGGGGTAGTAAACCGGGATGTAGTCTTGCACCAGCAGCTTTCTACGAGCACCATTCACCACCTGCTCTATGACCTGGAAACCCATATTGCTCCCTCATAAAAAATAACTTTTATAAGTATAGTCAGGAACAAGTTAAGGTCAACGCAAAACCTAACGTTTTGCTTTCCAGAATTTAAGCGCTTGTCGCTACCATAAAGCACTGAAAACACAGGATTAAAGGCGAGTACAATCATGTCCAAAAGTGACAAAGCAGGAAAAACAGGTTCTTACGTATACACCATGCACCGGCTGGGCAAAGTAGTGCCGCCGAAGCGGGAAATCCTCAAGAACATCTCCCTGTCGTTTTTCCCGGGCGCCAAGATCGGCGTTCTCGGCCTCAACGGTTCGGGCAAATCCACGCTGCTGAAGATCATGGCCGGGGTCGATACCGAGTTCAATGGCGAAGCACGGCCGATGCCGGACCTGAACATCGGCTACCTGCCGCAGGAACCGCAGCTCGACCCGGAAAAGACCGTGCGCGAAGTGGTCGAAGAGGCTGTCAGCGTGATCAAGAACGCCCAGGCGCGCCTGGACGAAGTCTATGCCGCCTATGCCGAACCAGACGCCGACTTCGACGCCCTGGCGGCCGAACAAGGCAAGCTTGAAGCCATTCTGCAGGCCTCCGATGGCCACAACCTGGAGCGCCAGCTGGAAGTCGCCGCCGACGCCCTGCGCCTGCCGGCGTGGGACGCCAAGGTTGCTGTGCTGTCCGGTGGCGAGAAGCGCCGCGTGGCGCTGTGCCGCCTGCTGCTGTCGGCCCCCGACATGCTGTTGCTGGACGAACCAACCAACCACCTGGACGCCGACTCGGTGGCCTGGCTGGAGCACTTCCTCCACGACTTCCCTGGCACCGTGGTGGCGATCACCCACGACCGTTACTTCCTGGATAACGTCGCCGGCTGGATTCTCGAACTCGACCGCGGTGCCGGCATTCCCTACGAGGGCAACTATTCCGGCTGGCTGGAAGCCAAATCCGAGCGTCTCGCCCAGGAATCCAAGCAGCAGTCGGCCCATGAAAAGGCCATGAAGGAAGAACTGGAGTGGGTGCGCAAGGGCGCCAAGGCCCGCCAGTCGAAGTCCAAGGCACGTCTGCAGCGCTTCGAGGAAATGCAGTCGCAGGAATTCCAGAAGCGCAGCGAAACCAACGAAATCTACATTCCGGTCGGCCCGCGCCTGGGCGACAAGGTCATCGAGTTCCACAACGTCAGCAAGGGGTATGGCGACCGCATGCTGATCGACAACCTGTCGTTCAGCATGCCCAAGGGCGCCATCGTCGGGGTGATCGGCGGCAACGGTGCCGGTAAGTCGACGCTGTTCCGCATGCTGATGGGCAAAGAGCAGCCGGATTCGGGCAGCATCGAGATCGGTGAAACCGTGCAGCTGGCCTGCGTCGACCAGAGCCGCGATGACCTCGACGGCAGCAAGAGCGTGTGGGAAGCCGTTTCCGGCGGTTCGGACATGATCCGCATCGGCAACTACGAGGTGCCGTCGCGCACCTATGTCGGCCGCTTCAACTTCAAGGGCGGCGACCAACAGAAGTTCGTCAAGGACCTCTCCGGTGGTGAGCGTGGCCGTCTGCATCTGGCCCTGACCCTGAAGGAAGGCGCCAACGTCTTGCTGCTCGACGAACCGTCCAACGACCTCGACGTCGAGACCCTGCGTTCGCTGGAAGAAGCGCTGCTCGATTTCCCTGGCGCCGCCATTGTGATCTCTCACGATCGCTGGTTCCTGGACCGCGTGGCGACTCACATCCTGGCGTACGAAGACGACTCGCACATCGAGTTCTTCGAGGGCAACTACACCGAGTACGAAGCCGACCGCAAGAAGCGCCTCGGCGACGCCGCCTCGCAACCGCACCGCGTGCGGCACAAGAAGCTGGCGTAAGCGTCAACGCGATACGACAACGGAGCCTCAGGGCTCCGTTTTTGTTGGTGAGCGGCTTAGGTCAGTGACAGCCGCCGGATTCCAGATCCTTGAGAATCGGGCAGTCCGGTCGCTGGTCGCCCTGACAATGCTCCATCAGTTCCTGCAGCGTGTCGCGCAGGCTGCTGAGCTCACCGATCTTGCGGTTCAGTTCTTCAATATGCCCGGCAGCCAGCGCCTTGACGTCGGCGCTGGCGCGTTGCCGGTCCTGCCAGAGCGTCAGCAGCTTGCCGACTTCATCAAGGGAAAACCCCAGGTCCCGCGCGCGCTTGATAAACGCCAGGCGATGCAGGTCCTGGGCGTTGTACTGGCGGTAGCCACTGTCCGTACGCCCGGCGGCCGGCAGCAGTTCGATGCGCTCGTAGTAGCGGATCATCTTGGCGCTAAGGCCGGTTTTCCGTGCAGCTTGGCCGATATTCATCAATACCTCCCAAAACGTCTGTCTTGTGTAGGTGGATGACGCCTTATCCATCCACCATCGCGATGGGGGTGAATAAAGCGTCAGCTACGCGCCCCGATCCTCCCTACGATCTAGGCGACGTGGATCGCCGCCAAGGCCGCTTCTGCGTCGTGACGTAGCCCGGATGCAACCCGGGGAAGCTGGCGCCTGTACAACCGCTCCCGGATTTCATCCGGGCTACAGCGCTTCCGGTTTCCAGCGTTTCAGCAGCAGGGCATTGCTCACCACGCACAGGCTCGACGCCGCCATGGCCGCGCCGGCGAGCATCGGGTTGAGCAGGCCGACGGCCGCGAGCGGAATGCCGATCAGGTTATAGATGAACGCCCAGAACAGGTTCTGGCGAATCTTGTCGTAGGTGCGCCGGCTGATATCCAGGGCAGCCGGCACCAGGCGTGGGTCGCCGCGCATCAGGGTGATGCCGGCCGCCTGCATGGCCACGTCGGTGCCGCTGCCCATGGCGATGCCGACATGCGCTGCGGCCAGGGCCGGAGCGTCGTTGATGCCGTCGCCGACCATGGCCACCACCGCGTCCTGACCCAGCTCGGCAATGATCGCGGCCTTGTCCGCCGGAAGCACTTCGGCATGCACCGAGTCGATCCGCAGAGTGCTGGCCACGGCGTTGGCGCTGCCCTTGTTGTCACCGCTGATCATGTGACTGCGAATCCCCAGTGCCTTGAGCTGGGCGACGGTTTCAGCGGCGCCAGGTTTGAGCGTATCGCCAAACGCGAACAGGCCGAGCACCTGAGGCTGGGGCGCCTGTTCGATCAGCCAGGACAGCGTGCGACCTTCGGCTTCCCAGGCCAGTGCGTCGGCGGCCAGGACGGGATTCTCCAGGCCCTGCTCATCAAGCATGCGCCTGTTGCCCAGGGCCAGCTGCCGCTCACCGACTTGCCCGGCGATGCCGCGCCCGGCCAGGGCCTGGCTGGCGCTGACGCTGGGCAGCTGCAGCTGGCGTTCAGTGCAGGCATCCAGCACTGCCTTGGCCAACGGGTGCTCGCTACCGCGTTGCAGGGCGCCGGCGAGTTGCAACAGGGTCGCCTCGTCGCCATCGACGGCGCGCAGGTGGGCGATCTGCGGGCTGCCAGACGTCAGGGTGCCGGTCTTGTCGAAGGCGACGGCCGTCACCCCATGGGCGACCTCCAGGGCTTCGGCGTTCTTGATCAGAATGCCGTGGCGCGCGGCCACTCCGGTGCCGGCCATGATCGCGGTCGGTGTGGCCAAGCCAAGGGCACAGGGGCAGGCGATGACCAGTACCGCGACCGCATTGAGCAGGGCGGTTTGCGCCGGTGCACCGAGCAGCAGCCAGCCGATCAAGGTGGCCAGGGCGATCAGTAGCACGGCCGGGACGAACACCTGGCTGACCTTGTCCACCAGTTTCTGGATCGGCGCCTTGGCGGCCTGAGCGTCCTCCACCAGGCGGATGATCTTCGCCAGCACGGTTTCGCCGCCCAGGGCGGTGGTCTCGATCAGGAGTCGACCTTCGCCGTTGATCGCGCCCGCGGTGACCGTATCGCCCGGCTGTTTGGGTTGCGGCAGGCTTTCGCCGCTGATCAGTGCTTCGTCGGCGTGGCTGCGGCCTTCCAGCACCTGGCCATCGACCGGAAAGCGTTCGCCCGGCTTGACCACCACCTGGTCGCCTAAGGCCAAAGCACTCAAGGCTACCAACTGCTCCTGGCCGTCTTTCAGACGCAGCGCCTGATCGGGGCGCAAGGCTTGCAGTGCGCGAATGGCGCTGGTGGTCTGGCGCTTGGCGCGGCTTTCCAGGTACTTGCCGAGCAGGATCAAGGCAATGATCACCGCCGAGGTTTCGAAATACAGGTGCGGCATGCTGCCGGCCGGCGCGACGGCCCATTGATAGAGGCTTAGGCCATAGCCCGCGCTGGTGCCAATGGCCACCAGCTGGTCCATGTTGCCGGCGCCCGCCCGCAGGGCGCGCCAGCCGGCGCGATAGAAGCGCGCGCCGAGCACGAATTGCACCGGCGTGGCCAGGGCGAACTGGACCCAGGGCGACAGCATCCAGTGGATGCCGACGAGGTCGAGCAACATCGGCAGCACCAGCGGTACGGCCAGCGCCAGGGCCAGCAGCAGCGCCCAGCGCTCACGGCGAAGCTGCCGTGCGGCGAAGTCCGGCGCGGCAGCGTCGGCATCCAGCAATTTCGCGTCATAGCCCGCGTGTGCAACCGCTTGCAGCAGCGTGTGCAGATCAGTACCGGGCGTAACACGCAGCTGGGCCTGCTCGTTGGCCAGGTTTACGCTGACCGCGAGCACGCCCGGCTGCTGCGCCAGGGCGCGCTCGACACGGCCGACGCAGCTGGCACACGTCATGCCGGCGATGGTCAGCTCCAGCCGCTCGCTCGGTACCTGATAGCCGGCTTTTTCGACCGCAGCGAGCACCTGCTTCAGGCTTTCTCGCGGCGCTTCGATGCGTGCCTGTTCGCTGGCCAGGTTGACGCTCACGCTGCGAACGTCTGGCACCTGACGCAGCGCACGCTCGACGCGGCCCGCGCAGCCGGCACAGGTCATGCCGCTGATCGGCAGGTCGAAGGTTGTAAGGCTGGACATGGGCGGTCCTCCGTTGAGTTCTGGAGCGGGGAGTTCCAGCACAGGATCAACCTTGCCACGCTGGCAAGGTCAAGCAGTTTAATCCCTTGACCTTGCCCTGGTAGAAAGGTTGAGACTGCGGTCATCCGCGTACCATGGTGGGTCATTCCATGGCGGCTCATTTATCAGGAGGTTGTTATGCAGGTATCTCAGGTTCACACATTTCGGGTCGACGGCATGACCTGTCAGCACTGCGTCAAGACCATCACCGCGGCGTTGATGGCGCGTGACCCGGCCGCTGAAGTAAAGGTCAAGTTTCCCGGTGGCGAGGTGCGGGTGACGAGCGTGATGTCGGCGGATGAGTTGATGGTCGCGATCGTCGAGCAGGGTTACGGCGTCAGCCTGGCATAAGTGCTGCGGCGCTTGGCCAGTCGCGAATCAACCCGCGAAAGCAGGCGTCGACCATCGGTGCGGTGTCGCTGAGCGGGTCGAACAGGTTGGGGTCGCGCGACCAGTCGTGAAACAGGCCAATCAGCAGCGCGTGCACCGACCGCGCAGCCAGGCGCGGGCTTAGCCCCGGCTGCAGGCGCGACTCGACGGTTGGCGCGCTGAACTGCTGTTCGCAGAGCGTGATGAACAGATTGATAAAGGCTTCGTGGCGCTCTTCGGCCTCGCGCAGCTCTTCGGTGAATTCGCAGCGGCGCAGCAGGATGGTGAAGATGCGTTTCTTCTGCGGGTCGCGGGCGAGGTTTTCGATGGCCTCGATGCAGAGCGCGCGCAGTGTCAGCAGCGGGTCGTGCTCAGGGCAGCCGCGCATGCGCTCGGCCAGTTGTTCGGGCGGCAGGCGTACCTGACCGAGCATGGCATTGAACAGGTGCGCCTTGTTGGCGAAGTGCCAATACACCGCGCCCCGCGTCACCCCGGCGTGGCGGGCGATGTGTTCCAGGCTGGTGTGCGCCACGCCTTTTTCCAGGAATAGCGTTTCGGCCGCCTCAAGGATGGCGTTACGGGTCTTCTCGGCGTCTTCTTTGGTTCGGCGCATGGCAGCAGGCGTATTTCTGACTAGGCTCAGGGCAAAGTGTAATGAAGTTAAGGGTAATGTTCTATTTACAAACACTCGTGTATGTAACTAGCATTGCCGGTCTCACACGCTGCGCCTTGCGTTCTCTCGGAGACACCCATGTTTTTCCCCCGTCGTCTGCCGGCCGCTGCCGGTTCTCTGCTGTTGCTCATGCTGGCTTCCCCGCTGTTCGCCGCCGACGCCCCGCCGGCGCCCGAGGTGGTCGTGGAAACCGTCAAGGCCGAGGCGTTGCCGCTGGAGCTTGAGTACTCCGCGCGTACCGCAGGTTTTCGCGAAGTGCAGGTGCGTGCCCAGGTCAGCGGTATCCTCCAGGAGCGTACCTATCTGGAAGGTAGCCAGGTCAAGAAGGGCCAGGTGATGTTCCGCATCGACCCGCGTACCTACCAGGCTGCGCTGAGCCGGGCCAAAGGCGCGCTGGCGCAGGAACAGGCGCGCTATCGGCAGACCGAACGTGACCTCAAGCGCATCCGCGAGCTGCAGAAAAAGGGCTTTGCCAGCGAGAGCGAGCTGGACAACGCCGTCTCCAACTTCGAGCAGAGCAAGGCGAACATCCAGGCCGCCGAAGCCGAGGTGCAGTCCAAGCAGATCGATCTCGACTACACCACGGTAAAAGCGCCGATCTCCGGGATCACCAGCAAGGAAACCGTTTCCGAAGGCAGCCTGATGGTGGCCGGCGATCCGAATGCCAGCCTGCTGAGCAACATCACCCAGCTCGACCCGATCTACGTCAACTTCGCCGCCCCGGATTCCGATGTGGAAAGCGTGCGCGCCGGCCTGCAGAACGGCAGCCTGGTGCTACCGGAAGACGGCAAGATGAGCGTGCAGATCAAGCTCGGCGACGGCAGCGTCTATCCGCTGGAAGGCAAGGTGGACTTCACCGACAGCCTGGTGGATCGCGGCACCGGTACTGTCAGCGCTCGCGCCGTGGTGCCCAATCCGGACGAGACGCTGTTGCCCGGCCAGTTCGTGCGGGTACAGGTCAAGGGCCTGAGCATCCCGAATGCCATGACCCTGCCTGAGCGCGCGGTATCCCAGGGGCCAGGCGGTACCTTTGTGTATGTGGTGGATGATGGCGGGGTGGCGCGTATGCGTCAGGTCACCACCGGGCACACGGCCAAAGGCCGCTGGGTGATTGTTTCCGGCATCAGCGCCGGTGATCGGGTGATCGTCGAGGGCCTGCCGAAGGTGCGCCCGGACAGCCCAGTGAAAGTTGCAGCGCCAGCCGCCAGCCAGTCCTAAGGAGGTCCCCGGTGATCTCTCGCTTCTTTATCGACCGCCCGGTATTTGCCGCGGTCATTTCGATCATCATCGTGCTGGCCGGCCTGATGGCCATGCGCACGCTGCCGATCGCCCAATACCCGCAGATCCTGCCGCCGCAGGTGTCGGTCAGCGCCAGCTACGCCGGGGCCAGCGCCCAGGTGATCGCCGAAACGGTGGCCGCGCCGCTGGAGCAGTCGATCAATGGCGTCGAGGGGATGATCTACCAGCAGTCCAACTCGGGCGGCAACGCCATGAGCCTGTCGGTGTATTTCGAGGTTGGCCGCGACCCCGATCAGGCCACCATCGACGTCAACAACCGCGTCCAGGCCGCCCTGGCCAAACTACCGGAAGAAGTCCGTCGGCAGGGCGTCAAGGTGCAGAAGAAGTCCTCGGACATTCTGCAGGTCGTGACCCTGTACTCGCCGGATGGCTCGCGCGATCCGGTGTACATCAGCAACTACGCGCTGATCAACGTGATCGACGAACTCAAGCGCCTGCCGGGCGTGGGCGATGTCAGCCAGTTCGGCTCGAAAGACTATTCCATGCGCATCTGGCTGCGCCCGGACAAGCTGGCGCAGTACAACCTGACGCCGACCGATGTGGTCAATTCGATCCGTGAGCAGAACTCGCAGTTCGCCGCCGGCAGCTTTGGCCAGCAGCCGCTCAAGCAGGAACAGGACTTCACATACACGGTGACCACCCAGGGCCGTTTCACCGACCCGAAAGAATTCGAGAACGTCATCCTGCGCACCGACGACACCGGTGCCAGCCTGTTGCTCAAGGATGTCGCGCGGATCGAGCTGGGGGCGCAGGACTACTCGCTGATGACCTCGCTCAACGGTCAGCAGAACGCCGCTTTCGGCGTGTACCTGCAGCCCGGCGCGAATGCCCTGGATACCGCCGAGGCGGTCAGCAAGACGCTGGCACGGCTGTCGAAGAATTTCCCCAGCGGCATGACCTACAAGGTGCCGTACGACACCACCAAATTCGTTCAGGTATCGATCAAGGAGGTGATCCACACCTTCTTCGAAGCCCTGATCCTGGTGGTGCTGGTGGTGTTCATCTTCCTGCAGAACTGGCGCGCCACGCTGATCCCGGTGCTGGCGATTCCGGTTTCGCTGGTCGGTACCTTCGCCGGTATGTACCTGCTCGGGTTCTCGATCAACCTGCTGACGCTGTTCGGTATGGTGCTGGCTATCGGCATCGTGGTGGACGATGCCATCGTGGTGATCGAAAACGTCGAGCGGGTGATGGCCACCGACAAGCTCGGCCCGCGCGAGGCGACCATCAAGGCCATGGAGGAAGTGACCGGGCCGATCATCGCCATCGTCCTGGTGCTCTGCGCGGTGTTCGTGCCGGTGGGCTTCCTCGGCGGCCTGGCCGGGGAGATGTATAAACAGTTCGCCATCACCATTGCCGTGTCGGTGGTGATCTCCGGCATCGTTGCCCTGACCCTCAGCCCGGCACTCTGCGCCTTGCTACTCAAGCCTGGGCATCACGAGCCGGCAGCGCCGTTCCGCGCCTTCAACCGGGTGTTCGACAAGCTGACCAGCGGCTATACCGCCGGCGTGCGCTTCTTCCTCAAGCGTTCGGCGGTGGGCCTGCTGCTGTTCGGCGCGATGATTGCGTTGATGGTGGTGCTGTTCAACCGGGTGCCCAGTTCCCTGGTGCCCAACGAGGACCAGGGCTATGTGATCAACGCCTACTTCCTGCCGCCCGCCGCGTCGTTGACCCGCACCGAGAAGCTGACCAGCGACGTGACCCAGCAACTGATGGATCACCCGGCGGTGCAGGATGTAGTGACCTTCGCCGGCTTCGACGTGCTGACTTTCGGCACCCGCAGCAATGCCGGGGTGTCCTTCGTGCCACTGAAAGACTGGAGCGAGCGCACCACGCCAGAGCTGGATGCGCGCAACCTGACCGGTGAATTCATGGGCATGGGCGCCGCGCAGAAAGACGGCGTGGTGATGAGTTTCAACCCGCCGCCGATTACCGGCATGAGCACCACCGGCGGTTTTGAAGGCTATATCCAGGATCGCAGCGGCGGCACCACCGCGCAGCTGGCCGAGAAGGTCCAGGCCTTCCTGGCGGCTGCGGCCAAGCGCCCGGAACTGGCCGGGGTGCAGAGCACCTTCAGCGCCAATGTGCCGCAGTACTTCATCGACCTGGACCGGACCAAGGCGCGCGCCCTGGGTGTGGCGGTGAATGATGTGTTCACCGCCATGCAGGCGACGTTCGGCAGCTACTACGTCAACGATTTCAGTCTGTATGGCCGTACCTTCCAGGTCAGCCTGCAGGCCGAGGCAGAGTTCCGCAGCCGGCCGGAAGACCTGTCCCAGGTCTATGTGCGGGCGGGCGGCGGCGAGCTGGTATCGCTGGCCAGCCTGGTCAAGGTCGAGCGGATTCTCGGCCCGGATACCTATGCCCGTTTCAACGTCTACCCGGCGGCGAAGATCCTCGGCGGGCCGGCGCCTGGCTACAGCTCCGGCCAGGCCCTGAGCGCGATTCAGGACGTGGCGGATGAAGTGCTGGGCAGCGACTACAGCATCGGCTGGACCGGCTCGGCCTTCCAGGAAGTGGCGTCGCAAGGCTCGGGTAGCAGTGCCTTCATCTTCGGTCTGATCATGGTGTTCCTGATCCTTGCTGCCCAGTACGAGCGCTGGACGCTGCCGCTGGCAGTGGTGACTGCGGTGCCGTTCGCGGTGTTCGGCGCGATCCTCGCGGTATGGCTGCGCGGCATCGAAAACGACCTGTACTTCCAGGTCGGCCTGGTCACCCTGATCGGCCTGGCGGCGAAGAACGCGATTCTGATCGTCGAGTTCGCCGTGCTCTGCCGACACCAGGGCATGGGCATCTTCGAGTCGGCGCTGGAGGCTTCGCGTCTGCGTTTCCGCCCAATCATCATGACCTCGCTGGCGTTCATCCTCGGCGTGGTACCGCTGGCGATCAGCTCAGGCGCAGGCTCGGCCAGCCGCCATTCGATCGGTACCGGGGTGATCGGCGGCATGCTCGCGGCGACCTTCCTGGCGATCTTCCTGATTCCGATGTTCTACCTGCTGGTGGAATCGCTGGCGGAGAAAATCGGCAAAAGCCGGAAAAAGACCGATACACCGGTTTGATCCTTGCGCCTAAGGGCAACAGGCGCAGGTTGGTTTGAGTTCGCCTCAACCAGCCTGCGACCAGTTGCCACGCGGGGTTTCGCCCTGACAGGCCTTTTGAGTTTTCCCGCTGTTCGCTGTGATTATTTTTCTGGATACCCATGCCGTTACGTCTTCTGTTGATTCTTGGCGCGTTAAGCGCGTTTGGTCCGCTGGCCATCGATTTCTATCTGCCCAGTTTCCCGACCCTGGCCCAGGTCTTCGTCACCGATATCGAACACGTGCAGCTGTCGCTGGCGGCGTATTTCGTCGGCCTGGCGATCGGCCAGCTGCTCTACGGTCCGCTGGCTGATCGTTTTGGTCGGCGCAAGCCATTGCTCGCGGGCGTAAGCCTGTTCACCCTGGCTTCGCTGGCCTGCGCGTTGGCGCCGAGCCTGGAGTGGCTGATCGCGGCGCGCTTCGTTCAGGCCCTGGGCGGGTGCGCGGGCATGGTCGTGTCGCGGGCCGTGGTGCGTGACCTGTGCGATCCGATCACCTCGGCCAAGGTGTTTTCCCAGTTGATGCTGGTGATGGGCCTGGCGCCGATTCTTGCGCCGCTGGCGGGCGGTATCCTGCTGAGCAGTTTCGGCTGGCCATCGATCTTCCTCTGCCTGACCCTGTTTAGCGCGCTGTGCCTGATCGGCGTTGCCCTGTGGCTGCCGGAAACCCTGTCGACCGCAACGCCGGTCGCGCCATTACGTGGTGCGCTCGGCGAGTACCGTCGGCTGTTCGGCGATCTGCCGTTTCTCGGGTATGCGTTGAGCGGCGGCTTTGCCATGGCGGGCATGTTCGCCTACATCGCGGGCTCGCCGTTTGTTTTCATCGAGCTTTATGGGGTGTCGCCCGAGCACTACGGCTGGCTGTTCGGCAGCAATGCGCTGGGCTTCATTCTGGTGGCCCAGCTGAATGCCTGGCTGGTGGCGCGGCACGGACCGAGCTACTGGCTGAACCGCATCGTCTGGTTCTACCTGGCCTGTGCGCTGGTTCTGTTGCTGGTTGCGGCGACCAAGCCCGTGGCGCTCTGGCCGTTGCTCATTCCGCTATTTGGTTGCATCGCCTGCCTGGGCATCCTGCTGCCGAATGCATCGGCCTGCGCCATGGCCGGTCAGGGTCGACATGCCGGCAGTGCATCGGCCTTGCTGGGCAGTTTGCAGTTCGCCATCGCCGCCAGTGCCGCCGCCGTGGTGGCCGCATTGCATGACGGCAGCGCATTGCCGATGGCGTTGGTGATTTTTTGCTGCGGCGCGCTTGCGGTGTTGTTTTCGTGCTTTACCCGCTGGGCCGAGCGGCGCCCGATAGCAACGCCATAAGCGCTAGCCGGCGATGCGTTGGGCGGGTAGGGGCAGTGGGTGCGGCGCCTTCAGGCGCGTTTCCAGGGTGCTGATGAATTGCTGGGCTTCACTCTCGCTGCGAAAGGTCACGCTGTGCTTGTCGACATGCACTTGCCAGCATTGGACGTTCGCTCGAAGCACGGGCTGAATCGAAATCCTCATGGCACTACCTCCGGGAAGAGAGATGTTGAGTGTAGTCCGCGGTTGTGAAGCTTCTCTTACACCGACCGATGGTAAGCCGCCAGGCAGTCACTGCGTTAAAACGGCCAGTGCGCACGCGTGCACGTGGCACCTAAGCGGTGCTCAGCGTACACGCCGAGCCCACCGTTAGGCTCAGAAGCCCTCAAGTACCACCTTGCCACGGGCTTTGCCGCTTTCCAGCACAGCGTGAGCGCGGCGCAGATTGGCTGCATCAATGCGGCCCAAATGCTCGCCCAGGGTTGTCTTCAACGTGCCGGCATCGACTAGCGTTGCGACTCGCTCCAGCAGGTTGTGCTGCTCAACCATGTCATCGGTTTCGAACAGCGAACGGGTAAACATCAGTTCCCAGTGCAGCGACAGGCTCTTGCGTTTGAGCTTCCTTACATCCAGCGGTTGCAGCGGGTCGTCGATCAGCGCCAGACGACCTTGCGGGGCCAGCGCTTCGATCAGCTGGTCGAAGTGCTGGTCGGTCTGCGTCAGGCTGGCGACATGAGTCACCTGAGCAATACCGATGCGTTTGAGTTCGGCGCTGAGCGGCTGGCTGTGATCGATTACATGGTGCGCACCGAGTTCACGCACCCAATCCTGAGTCTCGGGGCGCGAGGCCGTGCCGATTACGGTTAGCCCGGTGAGCTGGCGTGCCAGCTGGACGAGGATCGACCCTACGCCACCTGCCGCGCCCACGATCAGCAAACTCTGACCCTGGTCGGTACTGCCCTGACTGACCTGCAAGCGCTCGAACAGCAACTCCCAAGCCGTAATAGCGGTCAGTGGCAGCGCGGCTGCTTCGGCGTATGACAGGCTGCTGGGCATATGGCCGACGATGCGTTCGTCCACCGCATGCAACTCGCTATTGGCCCCTGAGCGGTTGATCGCGCCGGCGTAATACACCCGGTCGCCGGGTTGAAACAGGGTGACCTCGGGACCGATCGCCTTGACGATGCCGGCAGCGTCCCAGCCAAGCACCTTGGGTTCGCCGTGTTCGGGGGCGACGTTGCGGCGGATCTTGGTGTCCACTGGATTGACCGAAATGGCCTTGACCTCGACCAGCAGATCGCGCGGGCCAGGCGTTGGCGCCGGCAGTTCAACATCCTGCAGGGCGTCAGCGTGGTCGGCGGGCAGGGACTGGTAATAGGCGACAGCTTTCATGAGGACGCTCCTTAGAGAATACGGTGCATTAATTGATGATCGACCTGTTCCAGCAGGCTGCCGCAGGTTCCGCCGAAGTGCAGAAAATGTGCGGTCTGCTGATGCGCGCTCAGGGCGGCGGCGTCCTGCCATTGCTCGATCATGCTGAACACCTGTGGGTTGTCCTGATGACGGTGCAGGTTGTATTGCAGGCAACCAGCTTCCGCCTGGCTGGGCGGCACCAGTTGGCGCAGGCCGGCTTCAACCGCCTCGGCTTGGCCGGGGCGGGCGGTGATAGTGGCGATCAGGGTGAGTGGGCTCGACATGGCTGGGCTCCGGTTCAAGATGTGGCCATGCTCGGTTATTTGATTGACGAGAAAAACCGCCGGCTACTAGAGTCTCTTTCAATATTTTTTTGATAATGAATCGCCATGCTGCGTTTTGATGATTTGCAGTTGTTCGTCTCGACCGCCGATCTGGGCAACCTCTCGGCGGCGGCGCGGCGTCTGGATATTTCTCCGGCGGTGGCCAGTGCCGCGCTTAAACGCCTGGAGCAGCAACTGCAGGTGCGCCTGTTCAGCCGCTCCACCCGTAGCCTGCGGCCTACGCCGGAGGGCGAGCTGTTTCTCGGTCATGCGCGTCTGGCCCTGCAGAGCCTGGATGACGGCCGGCAGCAATTGGCCGGGAGCAAGGTCGGCATCAGCGGGCCGCTGCAGCTGTCCGCGCCATCGGACTTTGGCCGTAACACCTTGCTGCCCTGGCTGGATGAGTTTCAACAGGCGCATCCGCAATTGCAGTTGCGCCTGCTGCTCGGTGATCGCGTGGCCGATCTGTTCCGCGAACCGGTGGACATCGCCCTGCGCTATGGCGCACCGGAGGATTCCAGCCTGGTTGCCCTGCCCGTGGCTGCGCTGAATAGGCGCGTGTTATGCGCTGCGCCGCAGTACTTGCAAGCGCATGGCGTGCCGCAATCAGTGGAAGCGCTGGCGGGGCACAACTGCCTGCTCTATATGCTCGGCGGCCGTGTGCATGACCGCTGGCGCTTCAGCGATGGCAAGCGTGAGCAGGGCATCAGCGTCAAGGGCGACCGGGTCAGTGACGACGCCGATGTAGTGCGGCGCTGGGCGGTGAGTGGCGCCGGGCTGGTGTACAAATCCTGGCTGGATGTGGCCGGCGACGTGCGTGCCGGGCGGCTGCAGGTGTTGTTGCCCGAGCTGCGTGGTGAGCCGACGCCGCTCAACCTGATCTGCGCGCACCGTGCGCAACTGAGTAAGCCGGTGTTGCTGCTGCGTGAGTTCGTGCAAGCACGCTGTGCAGAGTTGTTGGCGGATGCGCGCTGGCCGAACTAAGATTCCCGCCAGCGCGCTGCGGCAATCCATCGCAGTGCTGCTGCGTCATATGCGCCCCAGAGCAATGCTAGAGTCGCGCCCCATGAAATTGACCCCTACTGATCGTCGCCTGCTGGCCTGGATGCTGTATTTCAGCGTTCTGTTCAGTGCGTTCGCCTGCAGTATTGGTCACGGCCAGATGGCCGGTCTGCAGCTCAGCGGGCTGAGCAGCCAGTACTGCTCCTTCGAAGGCAACTTCGGCGCCGGTGCCGACCTGGATGGCTCCGGCGTGGTTGCGCCCAATCCCGCTACCGGCTCCGGTTGTTCTCTGAGCTCCACGTTCAGCGCGATCATTCTCGCGGCGCTCTTTGGCCTGCTGGGCTTGCTAGCCCCTAGCCGCGCGCCACTGCTGACCGTCTTCTTCACCCCGCGACCTGTCCGCTATCTCTGGCCTTCGGCCAATCCCCGCGCGTCCCCCGTTCTGGCTTGAGTTGCCCTGCTGCGGCAGCCGTTGTTTGCCGCGCGTATTACTTGAGACCAGATAAAAAACTGCGTTTTTCGGTGTCAAAAGCCTGCATTTCGGCGGCACTCGATAAGCCGATATTGGGGAAATTCATGCGTCAGATATCCGTAGTCAAACTGCAGAGCCGCAGCGTGGTCGGCCAGCAGCACGCCGCACTGGTGATCACCGGCGGAGGTGTGCAATGAAGCCGCCGACCCCATCGTTCTACAACCTGGCCTGGCGCTGGCATTTCTATGCCGGGCTGTTTGTCATTCCGTTTCTGATCATGCTGGCGCTGACCGGCATCATCTACCTGTTCAAGCCGCAGCTGGATCAGCTGATGTATGCCGATCTGTTGCAGGTGTCGCCCGCTCACCAGCAGCTTTCCGCTGATCAGCAGTTGGCGGCGGTGACCCAGGCTTATCCGCGGGCGAGCGTCGAGCAGTACCTGCCCCCGCCGTCGCCGGAAAGCAGCGCGCAGTTCGTGGTCGCCGACGGCCAGCAGCGCCTCAATCTGTTCGTCGACCCTTATCGTGGCGAACTTCTCGGCAGTCAGGACGCAGTCAGCAATCTGCAGGCGATCGCGCGCAAGCTGCATGGCGATCTGTTGATCGGCACGCTCGGTGATCGGCTGATCGAGCTGGCCGCTGGCTGGGCCATCGTGCTGGTGATCTCCGGGCTTTATCTGTGGTGGCCGCGGGGGAGCAGTGGAGCTGGCGTGTGGTGGCCGCGCCTCGGCAGTCGCGGCCGTCAGTTCTGGCGCGACCTGCACGCGGTAACGGGGTTCTGGGGCGCACTGGTTCTGCTGCTGATGCTGCTCACCGGCATGACCTGGACCGGGTTCTGGGGCGCGCAGTTTGCCGGTGCCTGGAATCACTTCCCGGCAGCGATGTGGACCGATGTGCCGCAATCCGGGCAATTGACCCGCAGCCTCAACGACAGCAGCAAGCAGACCGTGGCCTGGGCCGCGGAGACTTTGCCGCTGCCGGCATCAGATCCGCATGCCGCACACAAGGGTCACAGCGCAGAAGGTACGGTGCAGAGCGAATTGCCGGCGCCACGGATCGGCCTGCAGCACGTCGTCGATGTGGCTGCCGCGCGCGGCGTGCATGCGGGTTACAGCATCACGTTGCCGGTTGGTGCGCAGGGCGTATACAGCATTGCCTTGTTTGCTGACGATCCGCGCAACGACGCTACCCTGCACCTCGACCAGTACAGCGGTGCGGTGCTGGCCGATGTGCGCTGGAAGGACTATGGCGCGGTCGCGAAAACCGTGGAAACCGGGGTCAAGCTGCATGAAGGCAAGTTGTTTGGCTGGGCCAATCAGCTGCTGATGCTGGTGGTCTGCCTGATGGTGCTGCTCAGCGCGATCAGCGGCTGGTTGATGTGGTGGAAGCGCCGCCCCGCCGGAAGTTTCGGCGTACCGCCGCTGCGGCATGACCTGCCGCGCTGGAAAACTGCGATCGTGATCATGCTGGGGCTCGGTGTCGCCTTTCCGCTGGTGGGCGCCTCCTTGCTGGCGATAGGCGCGCTGGAGTGGGCATTGGCGCGCCTCAAGCCCCGCGCTGTGCTGCGTGAGAGCTAATGAATATAACTTACGTCGTTATCTGTTCTTGTTCTGGAGAATCGTCATGTTGAGAAATATTTTGCTGTGTATCTTGCTGACCTTGAGCCCGTTTGCGGTTGCTCACGACCATGGCGCTGGTGATATACGAATCGAACAGCCGTGGTCCCGTGAAATGCCGCCGGTGGCGCCGACCGCGGCCGTCTATTTCGTCGTGCACAATGCCGGCAGCGAGGCGGATCGCTTGCTCCAGGTGGAAACCCCGGTCGCCGGAAAAGCCGAAATGCACGAGCACCTGCATGCCGATGGCGTGATGAAGATGCAGCAGGTGCAAGAGGTAGCGATCCCGTCAGGTGGCGAGGTCGCCTTCATGCCGATGGGCTATCACGTCATGCTGTTCGATCTGAAGCAGCAGGCGAGAAATGGTGAACGCTTCCCCCTGACCCTGACATTCGAGCGGGCGGGAGAGGTGGCGATCGAGGTGGTGGTGTTGAGTCAGCCGCCTGCCGAGAGCACCGGCCACGCGCATTGATCGGCCTGCTTATGACTGGTGCGCGTCGGCGTTGCCATCAGGCCGATGCGCGAGGTCACTGTCACGGCGGCATCAGTCAATGCCGAGTTTTTTCAGCCGATAGCGCATAGAACGGAAGGTTAGACCGAGGCGTTGTGCGGCCGCGGTGCGGTTCCAGCGAGTCTCTTCGAGCGCCTGCATGATCAGTTTGCGCTCGATGTCCTCAAGGTAGTCTTCCAGGTTGTCGATCTGCGCCAGGCTGGCGTCGCCGCCCTCGGACGGGCCGCTGGCGTCGGCCAGGCGCAGGTCGCCCGCCGTGATCTGGTCGTCCTCGCACAGGGTATAGGCGCGCTCGAGCATGTTTTCCAGCTCGCGCACGTTGCCAGGGAAACGGTAACTCTTGAGCTTTTCCAGGGCGTCGGGGTCGAGTTTGGCCGGGGTCATGCCGGGGCCGACCGCCAGGCGTTTGAGCATAACGTCGGCAAGCAGGGCGATGTCTTCGCGACGCTCGCGTAGCGAGGGGACGCGTAACTCGATGACATTCAGGCGGTAGTAGAGGTCCTGGCGGAAACGCCCGGCGGCGACTTCCGCGGCGAGGTCCTTGTGGGTGGCGCAGAGGATGCGCACATCGACGACGATCTCCTGCTGGCCGCCCACGGCGCGCACGGCTTTTTCCTGGATCGCGCGCAGCAGCTTGACCTGCATTGGCAGCGGCAGGTCCGCCACTTCATCGAGAAACAGCGTGCCACCGTTGGCGGCTTGGAACAGGCCCTGCTTGTCTTCGATGGCGCCGGTGAAGCTGCCGCGCTTGTGGCCGAAGAATTCGCTTTCCATCAACTCGGTGGGGATCGCGCCGCAGTTGACCGGCACGAACAGCTGTTCGCTGCGCGGGCCCTGATCATGAATCAGGCGGGCCACCAGTTCCTTGCCGCTGCCGGATTCGCCGCTGATGTACACCGGCGCCTGGCTGCGGGCGAGCTTGTAGATCTGCTTGCGCAGCGCGCGCATCGGCGGCGAGTCGCCCAGCAAACGGCTGTCCAGCGGCGCCTCATCGCCCTGGGCAGAGTGCAGGCGCAGCGCGGCGTTGACCAGCTCGCGCAGGCGACCGAGGTCGACTGGCTTGGTCAGAAAATCGAACGCGCCAGCCTTGAGCGCGTTGATCGCGGTGTCGAGGCTGCCGTACGCGGTGATCATCGCCACCGGCACCTGGGGGTGGCGTTGCTGAATGTACTGCACCAGGTCCATGCCGGTGCCGTCGGGCAGGCGCATGTCGGTCAGGCACAGGTCGAACGGTTCCTTGGCCAGCCATTCGCGCGCTTCCTTGACGTTGCGAGCGCTGCGGGTATCGAGCTTCATCCGGCCCAGGGTTATTTCCAGGAGTTCGCGGATATCGGGTTCGTCATCGACGATCAAGGCTCTCTGGCGGGTCATGGTCAGCTCAATTTGCGCGGATGGGCGAAGGTGATGCGAAAGCAACTGCCGCCGCCTTCGCGAGGTTTGTAGTCGAGACGGGCCTGGTTGCTCTCGCACAGCTCGCGGGAAATGTACAAGCCCAGCCCGGTTCCCTGGTTTTCCGTCGTGTAGAAGGGCTCGAAGATGTGTTGGATCTGTTCCGGCGGCACGCCCGGGCCATCGTCCTGGACTTCTAGAATCGGCAGGTCGCTGTCGGGATCACGGAACAAGGTTAGCCATACCTGGCCGCGTTTGTGCCGTTTCGCGCTGTAGCGCAGTCCGTTCTGCACCAGGTTGGTCAGCACCTGAGTCAACTGGTGGGGGTCCATGCGCGTCTGCACGGTGCCGCCCATGGTTTCCAGGTGCAGCGTCTGCTCGACGGGGGCCGAACCGCGAAACTCGCTGGCGAAACGGTGCAGCCAGTATTTCAGGTCGAGCAGTTGCGGCTCGGCCTGACGCCGCCGCGAGAGCTGCAGAACGTTCTCGATCACCAGGTTCATGCGCCGGGAATGGTCCTGGATGATCTGCGCCAGCCGCTGATCCGCGCCCTGCAGCTCCTCCGACTCCTGCAGCAATTGCGCGGCGTGACTGATGGCGCCGAGCGGGTTGCGAATCTCATGGGCGATGCCGGCGGTAAGCCGACCGAGGGAGGCAAGTTTGAGCTGCTGGGCCTGCTGGGCGATCTGCGAAATATTGTCGAGAAACACCAGGCAGTGGCGCTGGTTGCCACGTTGCAGGCTCATGAAGCTCGGTTGCAACACCGGGCCGTCCGGGTAGGCCTGCAGGTTGGCTGGGCGCATCGTTGGGTTGTGCAGCCATTGCTGCAGGCGCTTGACCAGCTCGGGGCAGTGCGGGTCAAGGATCTTGCCGGTCAACTGCTCGTGGCCAAGCAGGTAGGCGGTGCTTTCGTTGGTCAGCAATACCCGGTGCAGTTCGTCGAGAACCAGAATGCCGGTGCGCATGCGTTGCAGAATCACCGCGTTCAGCGCTTCCAGGTTGGCGACGTCGGTGGCGCGCTGCTCAGCCAGGTTCTCGCTGACCTGCAGGCGGCGCGTCAGTGCCTGAACGAATAGTGCAGCGGCAAAGCAGAGCGCGCCCAAGGCGCCGGCCTGCACATACTGTGCGGCGGCGGCAGGCCTGCTCAGGCTTAAATAGAAGGTCAGGTAAATCAGGCCGATGGCGGCAATCGCCGCAATCAGCAGGCCGATACGTCCGCGCAGGAGAAAGTTGGCAATCGCCACGGCCACGATCAGCAGGTTGCCGATACCGCTTGGCGTGCCGCCTGCCGCGTAGAACAGCGCCGAGAGCAGAATCACATCGACCAACGCCAGGCTGAACACTTGGATCAGCCGCTGTGGACGCCGTACTAGCAGCGCCACCAGGATATTCAGAATCAGGTAGAACCAGCTGCCGTAGCGAAACAGATTCTGATGCGCCAGCTCCAGCAACTGGTCGTCCAGGTCGCTGGAAATCAGCAGCGCCAGGACCACGCCAATGACCAGCCGGTACAGATGATAGAGGCGCAGGATGCGCCTGGCGTTGACCCCGTCCAGGGCTAGAACGTCGGCGGTCACGGGTGCTTGGTGTCTTGTTCGAGGTGCGCCTGGCTGCAGTACCAGCGGTCGGCCTGAGGTAGGGCGTGTTCGCGCGGCAGGTGCACGCCACACTGCTCGCAGCGAACCATCGGCAGGGTGGCCGACTCGGCGCTGTCGCGCTTCTGCGGCGCACGGGTAAAGCGCCGCCACAGCCAGAAGGCTGCCGCGATTAAGGCGATCCAGAACAGCAGACGTAGCAGGCCCATAGCGCCCTCTTGTTGACTTGTGGTGCGATGATCGAATCGCCGCAGTTTATCCAAGGAAATCAGCCCAGCACAGTAACTATGCACATGCGCGGCGCTGTAATGCGGTCGCGTCCACGGAAATCGTACGGCAATGAAAAAGGAGGCCTGGGCCTCCTTTTCGGGTTTAGCGTCGCGGGTGCGCTATTAGTCGAACAATCCGAAGGTCATGTAGCTGAACCAGGAGCGGTCGCCGTCAGCTGCCTCGGCCTCGTCCACCTGCTCGTCCGCGTCGTCCTGATTCTCCGGCTTCAGTTCGTCGGGGATCTGCTCTTCGGCGTCTTCGTACTGGCGGATCACGTCCTGACTGGCGCGGGTTTCGCCCGGTGGCAGCGGGGTGTCGGTCTCGATCAGGCCCAAGGTCGCCTTGGCCAACCAGGAACGGTTGTCGGCTTCTTCCTCGCGCGGCACGAATTCTCCGTCCACCAGAGTCGGGTGATCCGGGTAGTTGAGCTTCAGGGTTGCCAGGCTGGTGGCGGCGAGCTCGTCCAGGGTCAGACGCTGATAGGCCTCGGTCATCAGGGCCAGGCCGTCGCCGACCGCCGGGGTTCCCTGGAAGTTTTCCACCACATAACGGCCACGGTTGGCCGCCGCGACATAGGCCTGACGGGTCAGGTAGTAGTAGCCGGCATGGATTTCATAGGCGGCCAGCAGGTTGCGCAGGTAGATCATGCGCTGCTTGGCGTCGGGGGCGTAGCGGCTGTTGGGGAAGCGGCTGGTGAGCTGGGCGAACTCGTTGTAGGAATCGCGCGCCGCGCCTGGGTCACGCTTGGTCATGTCCAGCGGGACAAAGCGCGCGATCAGGCCGCGGTCCTGGTCGAAGGACGCCAGGCCCTTGAGGTAGTAGGCGTAGTCCACGTTGGCATGCTGCGGGTGCAGGCGAATGAAGCGCTCGGCGGCAGAGCGTGCGGCCTCGGGCTCGGCATTCTTGTAATAGGCATAGATCAGTTCGAGCTGCGCCTGCTCGGCATAGCGGCCGAACGGATAGCGCGATTCCAGCGCTTTCAGCTTGGTAACGGCGCTGGTGTAGCTGTTGTTGTCCAGGTCGGTTTGAGCCTGCTGGTACAACTCTGTCTCACTCAGGTTCTCGTCGAGGACTTCATTCGATGAGCAGGCAGCGGTGAGGGCGAGGATGGCGATCAGCAGCAGGTGTTTCACTTGCATGGCGGCTTGCGTCCCTGTGACGGCGGCTGTCTTGAGCTAGGCCGTCCTGTTATGATGAGCGCCCCCGGTACCCCTGGGGCAAAGACGCCGTATTTAACCACAAGCGTGTAGCCGAAACCAAAGGCTGCACCTCCCCGCCGTTGCCGAGCATGTCCTCTATTAATACGCAGACCATTGAACTGAACGCCGAGGTGCCCACTGATATGGGCGGTCAACGCCTCGACCAAGTCGCCGCACAACTGTTCGCCGAGCACTCGCGCTCGCGGCTGTCTGCCTGGATCAAGGACGGCCTGCTGACAGTCGACGGAGCCGTGTTGCGGCCTCGCGACATCGTCCATGGCGGCGCGGTGCTGGCGTTGAAGGCCGAACAGGAAGCCCAGGGCGAATGGATCGCTCAGGATATCGAGCTGAATATCGTCTACGAGGACGAACAGATTCTGGTGCTCGACAAGCCAGCCGGGCTGGTTGTCCATCCGGCCGCCGGGCATGCCGACGGCACCCTGCTGAATGCCTTGCTGCACCACGTGCCGGACATCGTCAACGTGCCCCGGGCCGGCATCGTGCACCGGCTGGACAAAGACACCACCGGCCTGATGGTGGTGGCCAAGACCATCGAAGCGCAGACCCGTCTGGTCGATCAACTGCAAAAACGTACGGTCAGCCGTATCTACGAATGCATTGTCATTGGTGTGGTCACCTCGGGCGGCAAGATCAACGCGCCGATCGGGCGTAGCTCCTCGCAACGCCAGCGTATGGCAGTCAGTGATGGCGGCAAGCCCGCGGTCAGTCATTACCGGGTGTTGGAGCGCTTTCGCTCGCACACCCATGCGCGGGTCAAGCTGGAAACCGGGCGCACTCACCAGATTCGCGTGCACATGAGTCACATCGGTTATCCGCTGGTTGGCGATCCCGTCTACGGCGGGCGTTTTCGTATTCCGCCAGCGGCCAATCCGAGCATGGTGCAAACCCTCAAAGAATTTCCGCGGCAGGCCTTGCACGCGCGCTTTCTCGAATTGGACCATCCGATTACTGGTGAGCGCATGAAATGGCAGTCGCCGCTGCCGGACGATTTCGTCTGGCTGCTGACCTTGCTGCGCCAGGATCGCGAGGCGTTCATCGGATGAGCAGCCGAGCGCATGACTGGATCGCGCCTGACTGGCCGGCTCCTGCGCGGGTCAAGACCTGTGTTACCACGCGTTCGGGAGGCATCAGTGCTGCGCCCTTCGACAGCTTCAACCTGGGCGAGCATGTCGGCGATGACCCGGTTGCGGTGGCGAAGAACCGTCAGCGCCTGGTCAGTCAGCTCGGTTGCCAGCCGGCCTGGTTGCGTCAGGTACATGGCGTCACAGTCGTCGAAGCGGACGCAAGCGAGCTGCTAGAGGCCGATGCAAGCTGGACAGCGACGGCCAATGTGGCCTGCACCGTGATGACGGCCGATTGTTTGCCCGTGCTGTTCTGTGATCGTGCGGGAACCCGCGTCGCAGCGGCGCATGCCGGTTGGCGCGGGCTGGCGGCGGGCGTGCTGGAAGCCACCCTGGACGCCTTCGACTGCGCCGCCGAAGACACGCTGGTCTGGCTCGGTCCTGCCATCGGCCCGCAGGCGTTCGAAGTGGGCGTGGAAGTCCGCGAGGCCTTTATCGCTCAGCACGCGGAAGCCGGCGCCGCCTTCGTCGCGAGCGTCAATCCCGGCCACTACATGGCCGACCTCTATCAGTTGGCGCGCATTCGCCTGGCGGCGCGTGGCGTCAGCGCGGTTTACGGTGGCGATTTCTGCACCTACAGCGACAGCCGCTTCTATTCCTACCGCCGTACGGCGCAGACCGGGCGCTTCGCCAGTCTGATCTGGCTGGGTTGATCGCTAGATACTCGATCTGCCTCGCCTTTTCCGGGTATCGCTACGCTTAACCACGGCTACATATTTATCCGTAGCCTGGCATTGAGCGAAGCGATACCCAGGGCTGTTCTGCTCGACCATTCGGCACGCCCCGACCTTTACAAAAACCACCCCGCTTGAAAATCGCACAATCGTCCTCATCTACTCTTCATCTCGCAGGCTTTCTTGACAGGCGCGCTCATCGCCCCGGCCTGCCCATAAAGGAAGGATGACGCAATGCGAATCGACCGTTTAACTAGCAAGTTGCAACTTGCCCTGTCCGATGCCCAGTCCCTGGCCGTCGGTCTTGATCACGCCGCCATCGAGCCGCTGCACCTGATGCAGGCACTGCTCGACCAGCAGGGCGGCTCGATCAAACCGCTGTTGATGCAGGTCGGCTTCGACGTGAACAGCCTGCGCAAGGCCCTGACCAAAGAACTGGACCACTTGGCGAAAATCCAGAGCCCGACCGGTGATGTGAATCTGTCGCAGGATCTGGCGCGCCTGCTCAATCAGGCCGACCGTCTGTCGCAGCAAAAGGGCGATCAGTTCATTTCCAGCGAACTGGTGCTGCTGGCGGCCATGGACGACAGCACCAAGCTCGGCAAGCTGTTGCTCGGTCAGGGTGTGAGCAAGAAGGCCCTGGAAAATGCCGTGAGCAACCTGCGCGGCGGCGACGCGGTGAATGACCCGAATGTCGAGGAGTCGCGCCAGGCCCTGGATAAATACACCGTCGACCTGACCAAGCGCGCCGAAGAAGGCAAGCTTGACCCGGTGATCGGGCGCGATGACGAAATCCGCCGCACCATCCAGGTGTTGCAGCGCCGCACCAAGAACAACCCGGTGCTGATCGGCGAGCCGGGCGTCGGCAAGACTGCGATCGCCGAAGGCCTCGCCCAGCGCATCGTCAATGGCGAAGTGCCCGACGGGCTGAAGGACAAGCGTCTGCTGTCCCTGGACATGGGCGCGCTGATTGCCGGCGCAAAGTTTCGCGGCGAGTTCGAGGAGCGTCTCAAGGCCGTGCTCAACGAGCTGTCCAAGCAGGAAGGGCGGATCATCCTGTTTATCGACGAGCTGCACACCATGGTCGGCGCCGGCAAGGCCGAGGGTGCCATGGATGCCGGCAATATGCTCAAGCCCTCACTGGCGCGCGGCGAGCTGCACTGCGTCGGTGCCACCACGCTCAACGAATACCGCCAGTTCATCGAGAAGGACGCGGCGCTGGAGCGGCGATTCCAGAAGGTGCTGGTCGACGAGCCGAGCGAAGAGGACACCATCGCCATTCTGCGTGGCCTGAAGGAACGTTACGAAGTACACCACAAGGTCGCCATCGCCGACGGTGCGATCATCGCCGCGGCCAAGCTCAGCCATCGCTATATCACCGACCGCCAACTGCCCGATAAGGCCATCGACCTGATCGACGAAGCGGCTAGCCGGATTCGCATGGAAATCGACTCCAAGCCGGAAGTCCTCGATCGCCTCGAGCGGCGACTGATTCAGCTCAAGGTTGAAGGCCAGGCACTGAAGAAGGAAGACGACGACGCGGCGATCAAGCGGCTGGCCAAACTCAACGAAGACATCGCTCGGCTCGAGCGCGAATACGCCGACCTGGAAGACATCTGGAAATCGGAAAAGGCCGAGGTTCAGGGCTCGGCGCAGATCCAGCAGCGTATCGAGCAGTCCCGTCAGGAATTGGAAGCGGCGCGGCGCAAGGGCGATCTCAACCGCATGGCCGAACTGCAGTACGGCATCATTCCCGATCTGGAGCGCAGCCTGCAGATGGTCGACCAGCACGGCAAGACCGAAAATCAGTTGCTGCGCAGCAAGGTGACCGAGGAAGAAATCGCCGAGGTCGTCTCCAAGTGGACCGGCATTCCAGTGAGCAAGATGCTTGAGGGCGAGCGCGACAAGCTGCTCAAGATGGAGAGCTTGCTGCACCAACGGGTGATCGGCCAGAACGAGGCCGTGGTCGCGGTTGCCAACGCGGTGCGGCGCTCCCGTGCCGGGCTTTCCGATCCGAACCGGCCCAGTGGCTCGTTCCTGTTTCTCGGCCCCACCGGGGTTGGCAAGACCGAGCTGTGCAAGGCGCTGGCCGAGTTCCTCTTCGATACCGAGGAAGCGTTGGTGCGCATCGATATGTCCGAGTTTATGGAGAAGCATTCCGTGGCCCGGCTGATCGGTGCACCTCCGGGTTATGTCGGTTACGAGGAGGGTGGTTATCTGACCGAGGCGGTGCGCCGCAAGCCCTATTCGGTAATCCTGCTGGATGAGGTCGAAAAGGCCCATTCAGACGTCTTCAACGTGCTGTTGCAGGTGCTGGAGGACGGTCGGCTGACGGATAGCCATGGCCGAACCGTGGACTTCAAGAACACAGTGGTGGTGATGACCTCGAACCTGGGTTCGGCGCAGATTCAGGAGCTGGTGGGCGATCAGGATGCACAGCGCGCTGCGGTGATGGATGCAGTCAGCTCGCATTTTCGTCCGGAGTTCATCAACCGGATCGACGAGGTGGTAATTTTCGAGCCCCTTGCCCGCGAGCAGATCGCCGGGATCGCGCAGATCCAGCTGGACCGCCTGCGGCAGCGCCTAGCCGAGCGCGAGTTGACGCTGGAACTGTCCGCCGAGGCGCTGGATAAGTTGATCGCCATCGGTTACGACCCGGTGTACGGCGCCCGGCCGCTGAAGCGCGCGATTCAGCGCTGGATCGAGAACCCACTGGCGCAGCTTATTCTCGCCGGCTCATTCGAGGCGGGTAGCAGCGTTACGGGCCGTGTGGAAGGCGACGAAATCGTCTTTGCCTGAGCAAAAGCAAAAACACCCCGAGCGCGCGGGCGGTCGGGGTGTTTTCGGGTGCGGCAGGGCGCTCTTAGAGGTGCTTGAGCAGCACCTGTAATGCCGCCGCCTGGTCTTCGGCCAGGTCGATGATATGAAAGCCCGCCCAGCAGTGCTGGCCGTCCGCTCCGGGGCGGCTCCACAAACAGTCTGCTCCAAGCTTGACTTCGCTGACCCCATCGACTGCCTGGGCAGCAACCAGGCGGCACTCAAGCACGACATCGGCCTTGTGCGGTGCGTCGCTGAACAGCATGAAACCATCATCGGAAAGATCTACCACGCGACCGAGACGTTCCCCGCTGTGCAGCTCGTAGACTTCAAGCTGTAGCTCGGTGTTGTGCCGGCTGTGATGACGACGATCATCCATTGGAGTTCCTCAGCTTTTCTCGGGTGCGCGCCCAGCGAAGCGCTGTAGAACGCGGTAAATGGTGGAAAGGGCGCGGTCAACCAACGGCGCATCCCGTTCCGGGGCGACGATACGCGCCAGTCCCTGTTCCATTTCGGTGGCCAGCAAGGTGATTGGTTTGATCGCCACGCGCTGGCCGCTATGGTCGACAAACATATAGTTGCGGGTGGTGGGGCTGAACCAGGACAGCTTCAGTGTGCGGCTCTGGCCGTCGGTGACGAATTCGAACCAGGTGCCGAATTCGATATGCGATAGCTCCTTGGTGAGCAACTGGGCGCGCATCGACAATCCGGAGGCGCGTGGCGCCAAGGTCGCAAGCGCCGCGTCTTCACCCAGCATGGCGCCCAGAGGGCTTTCCGGCAGGGTAGGGTTGAGCTTGGCTGCAAGCTGCGGCTGCTTGGCCTGTACCGCGTGCTGGCATGCAACCAGGTCCTGCAGCAGCCGGCGAATGCCATCTTCGTGATAACCGCCCAGTAATTGCAGGCCTTTGCGCAGGTCGTCCAGCAGGGCGATACGCAGCGCTTGCAGGCGCGCGTGGCCGGCCTCGTCAAGCGGTGTGCCGCTCCAGGCCAACTGCTCTGCGACCTCGGAGGCGCGCTGCCATTCGCCGCTTTGCTCACCGTGGCGTAACAGCACGAAAACCAGTACGTCCGCCCAGGTCAGCTCGAGAAAATTGCGGATGATGCTTGGCAGCTCGCGATTGGTCAGGCTGTTAGCGATCACATCGACGGCCAGTTGGCGCGCGCCCAGTAGCTTGTCGCGGCCTTTGGCGGCCTCTACCGCGCGCCGCTCGCGCAGCTCGACCTTGTGTTTGAGGGTGGCGGCAAACTCGTTGAATTCTGCGAGTAGGGTGTCGAACAGCTGCAGGTCACCCTTGAAGTCGTGGATGACGCTTTCGACCACCCACTGCATCTTCGCCAGCAAACCGCGTTCATCGCCTTCGCCACCATAGAGCACGCCTGCCTGCGCCATCGCGTTGAGCAGCCGGCGGGCGGGGTGGTGGTGCTGGGTGAACAGCGCTTTGTCCAGCAGCGCAACCTTTAGATAGGGCGTATGCAGGTGCGACAAGCATGTCTTGCAGCTGTCGGGCAGGTTTTCGTCGTCAAGAATGAAGTCGAACAGCATGCCCACCAGGTCGATGACGTCGGCTTCCTGATCGGACAGCTTGTGCTGTTTCGGCAGGCTGCTGTGCGCTTCCAGTTGCTGTTGCAGATCAGCCTTCAGGCCGCCGACTTGCTGGGGGTGATGCAGACGCTGCGCCAGTTCGCTTGCCGACTGCTGTTGCATGCGGTCCAGCGCCTCCAGCAGCTCGCTGGCGCTATAGGTGCGGGTCGCCCCGCGCGGGGCGAAGCTGGCGATACTGCGAGTGCCGCCCAAGAGGGGCGCATCGATGTCGCGTTGACGGTGCTCGCCCAGCAGGCTCGCCAAACCGCTGAGCAATGTCGCGGGGTCGAGGGGCGGTTCACCATTGAGGTCGACGGGCAGGTCAGGCCGCAGCAAGCCCTCGTTGCGCGACTGTGTCTCGACATACTGAGGCGCGCCGGCGCGAGTACCGCCAGCGGACTTTTCGGGGGCTTCCGCCGGCGCTGCTGTGCGAGCTGCCTGCTCGGTTGGCTTGGGTGGAGCGGGATTGGCTGAACGCTGCGCGCTGTACTTGAGGTTGGGCAGTACGCCTGCGTCGATCAGGCGCTGGTTCAGAGCGGCATACAAGCTGTCCAGGTTATGCATCACATGCTGATCGAACAGCGCGTAAAGAATGATCTTGATGCGCAGCGGGAACGGGCAGGGCGCCAGCGCCTCGCGAAACGCCAGCGCTATCATCTGTGGGCCGAAAGGATTGCTGTCCTCGCCGAGCTTTTGCCCGCTATTAAGAACGGCGAGGCGTTGCTCCAGGGCAAACAGGGGCTGCGCGCAACGCGACTTGACCCGGCTCACCATATTGGTGACCTGCAGGCTTTCTTCGTAATCCTCGTTCTGCACCAGCGTCAGGTGATCGGCGTCGAGCTCGGTGGCTTGCGCGACTGGCTTGAGCTTGCCTTCGAGGAAGTCGGAAAAATTCTGCGAGATTTTCTGGTGATAGCTGCGTTCGATCTGTGGGCGCTGCCGACGAATCTCGCGCATGTTGTCAAAGAACAAAGTTTGGACCTGATTGTTCTCGGCTTTTTCGGCGCATTCGAACAGGGTGTCGTCGACTTGGCCGAACACACCGGTAAGGTGTTCGGCCAGGCGATTCATGCCCAGCTTCCGGCAACTCTGCACCAGTTCACCAAAGCGCGGCTGAATGCCTCGGCTGGCAAGCGTGCTGAGCGGGTTGGGAATATCGTTGGGGGTGTCCTGGTTGCTCATGGACTTTCCTGGCTAAAGCCCTTCGGCTTGCGCGTGCTGCGACATCACAGTAATTGTTGGAAGATATAGTAGCCGTTGTTATATCTGCAAAGCATTGTCATAAAAGCAATTTAAGGGGTTGACAGGGCGTTCTGGAACCGTAAAATGGCGCGCCTCTGATACGGGAAACGGCGTAACGCCAAAGCCCAAATCGGAGAACTGAAAGCAACTAGTTCCGCGATAGCTCAGTCGGTAGAGCAAATGACTGTTAATCATTGGGTCCCAGGTTCGAGTCCTGGTCGCGGAGCCAATCTTTCAATCGGGGTATAGCGCAGTCCGGTAGCGCGCCTGCTTTGGGAGCAGGATGTCGGGAGTTCGAATCCCCCTACCCCGACCATTTTTTGGGTCGTTAGCTCAGTTGGTAGAGCAGTTGGCTTTTAACCAATTGGTCGTAGGTTCGAATCCCACACGACCCACCATTTTCAAGTTTGCTTGAAAAGTAAAAAACCCGCCTAGTGCGGGTTTTTTATTGCCTGCAATTCAGCTGGCATGCCTCCTTCCGCTCGCACCTGTTGACGGATCTGAAATAAACCCGCTTGGCAGCAAGCGGGTTTCAGCGCATGGGTGTGTCAGTGCAATTTCAAGCGTGGTTCGGTGCCGCGGCCGATATGTCCGCCGATCATCAGTAGTGCGGTGCGCACCAGGCCATACAGCGCTACCTGATGCATGCGGTACAGCGATACATAGAACATCCGCGCAAGCCAGCCTTCGAGCATCACGCTGCCAGTCAGGTTGCCCATCAGGTTGCCGACCGCGGAGAAGCTGGACAGCGAGATCAGCGAACCATAGTCGCGGTAGCGGTAGTCTTGAAGCGCTTGGCCAGCGATACGCGCCTTCAGCGACTTGGCCAGCAGCGAGGCTTGCTGATGAGCAGCCTGGGCGCGCGGCGGAACAGTACGGCCGTCCGGTTGAGGGCAAGCAGCGCAGTCGCCGAACGCGAAGATATTGTCGTCATGGGTGGTTTGCAGAGTCGGGCGCACCACAAGCTGATTGATCCGGTTGCTTTCCAGCCCGTCCAGTTCCTGTAGAAACGCCGGTGCACGAATGCCGGCCGCCCAGACCTTCAGGCTTGCCGGGATAACCTGGCCTTGAGCCGTATGCAGCGCATCGCGCGTGACTTCGCTGACCGCGGCGTTGGTCAGGACGGTCACGCCCAGTTTCTCCAGGGTTTTATGCACCGGATGGCCGATGCGTTCCGGCAGTGCGGGCAACACTCGCGGGCCGGCCTCTATTAGGGTAATGCGCATGTTTTCCGGACGGATTCGATCCAGGCCATAGGCCGCCAGCTCATGCGCCGCATGATGCAGCTCGGCTGCCAGCTCCACACCGGTTGCGCCGGCACCGACGATGGCAACGTTGATCAGCTCGGTGCTGTCGGTCTGGCTGGCGTGCGCGCGCAGGTAATGGTTGAGCAGTTGGAGGTGGAAGCGCTCGGCCTGTGCGCGTGTGTCGAGAAACAGGCAATGATCCGCTGCGCCTGGCGTGCCGAAGTCGTTGGTAGTGCTGCCGACGGCGAGCACCAGGCTGTCGTAGTTCAGCTCGCGCTCGGGCATCAGCAACTCGCCATGCTCGTCGTAGGCCGCGGCCAAGGTAATGGCGCGGCTGGCACGATTGAGGCCTGACATGCAGCCAAGCTGAAACTGGAAGTTATTCCACTTCGCTTGCGCTACGTAATTCAATTCGTCTTCGGCCGAATTGAGCGAGCCTGCCGCGACTTCATGTAGCAGCGGTTTCCAGATGTGCGTCAGGTTGGCATCAACCAGCGTGATGCTGGCCTGGCCGCTTTTGCCCAGAGTTCTACCCAGGCGGGTAGCAAGCTCCAGTCCGCCGGCACCGCCGCCGACGATTATGATTCGATGGGTCATGGGACATTCTCACAAGGCGTTGGAAAGCGGTTTGCGAGTCCGACCGGGCGAGCGCGAGGCAGCTCATAGCACCAGTTGACTCAGAAGGCGGCTCAGCAGGCCCAGGCCAATAACCGTGGCCAGGATGATCAGCAACAGGCTCCATACCTTGAACGGCCGGCGTTCGACCTGATGCTGGGGTGCACTTAGGTAGTCATCGACACGTTTTTGATCGTCAGGGTTCAAGCGGCTGGGCATAAAAACCTCAATTATTCAGCGTGAACCAACCCATCAGGGGATTTGGCTGCTGTGTGCGGGCTATCTTAGTCCTGTGCCTCATAGCGGCTCAACGCACAGGTCGTCGTCAATCCGAATAATGCCACTCTGCAACACTCGGGCAGTGATCCCGCCATGGCCGCGCATGGCCTGGAAGGTGCCGACGCCGAGGCGTTGTTCAAGGCGCGCACAAGGCTGACACCAGCCGGTGGTTTCGAGTACGGCCTGGCCGATACGGAAACGCCGCCCCTTGAGGCTGAACAAATTAATGCCACTGATAGCAATGTTGCGGCGCAAATCGTTCGGCGTTATCGGCTGGGCGGGGTCGCGCTCGAGCAGGGCGCTGACCACCGCCAGGTGCTCCCACTGAATCAACGTGACTTGCCGTGCATTGCGCGGACCTGGTCGGCTGTGGTCGCCCGTTAAGCCCGCTTCTCGGCGCGCCTCGACTGCGTCCAGCTCGATCATGTCAGCCCGCGCCGCGGGTCGCACGCCAATCCAGCGTACCCTGCCGCGCTGTGGTACCGCTGCGAGTAGTTCGTTTAGGGGGCTAATTTGCATGGTTATCGCTTCGGCTAAAGGTCGTTGCGCGGCTATAAGCTGATGCCGATGTCGAAAAGCACGCTACGGCCAAGGTTGTTACGTAAAAAAGCGGGCGAGTCCGGGTGGGCGAATAGCACCCGCGCGAACGTCGGGCCTACCAGGGAGAGCGAGCGCCAGCCTTGCCGCAGGTATTCCGTAGGCGGCGGGAAATGGCTGTTGAAGTCCGGTACCGCGCGTTTGAGATTTACGTATGCGAGCAGGTCCAGTTCACTGAGGTCAAGACCGCGCTCCCGGTAGTTATGCGCTTTCTTGCGCAGTGTCGGTGCAAGACGCGCCTGCAAATCCGCTGCGCCGATGCGTTTGGGTTTGGCTTCACGGCGCACCAATTGACTGAGCGAGAACGCACCGCGCCGTCGATCCAGTTCGGCGCGCCACTCATCGTTCAGGCGGCGGCCTTCATCGAGTACGAAAAAGACTTCAAAACTGGCATCGCGGAACAGAACGTCAGGCGGCTCCTGGGTCGGCGGGCTAAACTCGTCGAGCCGGTGGCTGACATTCAGCGCCTGCAACAAACGCTGGCATACCCAGCGCTCTCGCTCCCACTTGCGCGCGTTGGAAAGAAAGGCATTGGCTTGTTCGGCCTGGTGCGTAAGCAACCGCAGGTAGTCTGAGTCATCCATAACCTCAGCTTAGCCTGCGCGATTGAGTGACCGGAAGTCTGGTGTGCCGATTTCGCATTGGAAGCCTCGAAGGGCTGCGCGGTTGAGCCGCAGCGCATCGATGCGGGGACGCCTTGCGGTCGGTGTAGACTTGCCGAAATAAAATCGCACGGGATTTATCAATGATCGCGGCGCAGTTACTTTCCACAGTCAGCCAGCTTGCGGGCTGGTTGATGTACGCTCCATTGGTGCTTTGGGCGCTATGGCACGCGCCCTGGCTGGAATTGTGCAGTGACTTGCGACGTCAGCATTTGCTGTTCGGAACGGTCGTGGCGTTGTTTCTGCTGTGGCTGGTGCGCCGTGATTTCGACTCGGGGCTGTCGTACCACTTTATCGGCATGACCGCTGTGACCCTGCTACTGGACTGGCCGCTGGCAATCGTTGCTGGGTTTATCGCTCAATTGGGCATGCTGCTTTTGGGTCGTCAGGATCTGGCGGCGTTAGGCATGAACGGCGTGCTGTTGGTGCTGATCCCGGTGGTTATCACTGAAGCGTGCGCGTTGCGGGTGGAGCGAGCGCAGCCGCGAAACCTGTTCGTATACATCTTCTTCTGCGGTTTCTTTCCAGCTGCGTTGGCTACGCTTGTATGCATCCTCGTGGGATTGGGTATCCTCTGGATGGACGCAATATTTCCCATGCCGCCTTGGCTTACGGATTACTTGGGCTACCTGTGGCTGGTGATTTTCCCTGAAGCGTTTATCAACGGCATGTTGGTGAGCGCTCTGGTGGTCTTCTATCCCGACTGGCTGGAAACCTTCAACCGCAGTCGGTATCTCTCCGCGCCCTGGAACGATGAAGACTTGCCGCGTTGACGCTGCCTAACCTATGCCTCTGCTCAATGGCGGCTTGTTGGCAAATCGCTGGAAAACAGCTCATCTTCGAGTTCATTACCCGGGATTGCGTGCTCTTCGGACGCCCAGGCACCCAGGTCGATCAGCTTGCAGCGCTCGGAGCAGAATGGCCGACAAGGGCTTTGCGGGCCCCATTCCACGGGTGCGTTGCAGGTCGGGCATTTAACAAGGGTGGGCTGACTCATGGTTGGCCTCCGCGAAGCGTCAGGTAAAAAGTGTGCAGGCGTTCCACTTCGGCAGCGATATGACTTAGGTCGCTGTCGTTGAGCAATACGTCGTCGGCATGCCGCAAGCGCTCTTCACGGCTGGCCTGGGCCTGGAAAATCGCCTGGACCTGCTCGGCCGAGCTGTTGTCGCGCTGCATGGTGCGCTGCAATTGCAAGGCTTCTGGCGCATCGACCACCAGCACGCGCTGGGTCAGCTTGTACTGACCTGACTCAATCAACAAGGGTGACACCAAAATTGCGTAGGGCGATTGCGCCTGGGCGAGATAGTTGGTGATCTCCTGGCCGATTAAAGGATGCAGAAGCGTTTCAAGCCAGCGCCGTTGCTCGGGGTTGTCGAAGATTAGCGTGCGTAGAACGGTGCGATCCAGATGACCGTCCGCTTGCAACACCTGGGGGCCGAAGTGCTCGACTATCTTAGCCAATGCCGGTTTACCGGGTTCAACCACCCAGCGCGCAGCATGATCGGCATCTACCAGGTGGACGCCTCGATCGACAAAGCACTGAGCGACAGCGCTTTTACCGCTGCCGATACCGCCGGTAAGCCCAAGAATCCAGGGTTTTGCCATGAGCTCCACGCGTCCGCAATAAAAGAGCGGCGATTGTAGTGCAGCCTTCCATGGAATGGTGAATCGAGGCGCTAAGACGGGAGAGGCAGCGAGGACCGAGGCTGGCGGTTGAACATTCCTCGGCTCGCGGATTCTGAGTGCGTAGAGGGATGTGTTAGCGGAAGCCGGCGATCTGCAGATAAGTTCCGGTAATTTGCTCACCCCAAAGCAGCGCAATCCATCCGGCAATCGCCAAATAGGGCCCGAAAGGAATTGGTGTGCTCGTTTCTGCGTTACGCATGCGCAACATGATGACGCCCAGAACGGCGCCTACCAGCGACGACAGCAAGATGGTCAAAGGCAGCACCTGCCAACCACCCCAGGCGCCGAGCATGGCCAACAACTTGAAATCGCCAAAGCCCATGCCCTCTTTGCCTGTGACCAGCTTGAACAGCCAATACACCGACCAAAGGCTCAAGTAACCCGCAATCGCTCCCCACAGCGCATCTTCCAGGCTAGTAAACAAATCGAAATAGTTGACGATCAGCCCCAGCCATAAGAGTGGCAAAACCAGTGAGTCCGGCAGCAACTGATGATCGGCGTCGATCAAACTCATCGCCAGCAAACCCCATGTCAGCACCAGCATGCTGCCTGCTTGCCAGGTGAAACCAAAGTGCCAGGCGATATAAGCGGACAACAAGCCGCAAAACAGTTCGACAAGAGGGTATCGCTTACTTATGGACGTTTTGCAGTTTGAGCATTTCCCATGTAAAAGCAGATAACTGATTACTGGGATGTTTTCCCAAGGTCTAATTTCATGACTGCAGTGAGTGCATTTAGAGTTGGGCAAAACGAGGTTGAACGTTTCGCTTGGTGGTAGTGCTGCGAGTCCAAGTATTTCTCGCGCCTGAGTATTCCAGTCGCGCTCAAGCATCTTCGGCAAGCGATAGGCCACCACATTGAGAAAGCTCCCAATTAGCAGGCCTAAAATCAAGCATAAAAGAACAAAGATCAGCAAGTTGTCGGCCAATATTTCTAACATCATAAATTAGCCAACCACCGCCCCTAGCTGGAAGATAGGTAGGTACATGGCGATAATTAGACCTCCAACCAGTACACCCAGTACGGACATGATCATAGGCTCCATCAAGGTGGTTAAGTTATCTACCGCGTTATCGACTTCATCTTCATAATAGCCCGCTACTTTATCCAGCATCTCATCCAGCGACCCCGACTCCTCACCAATAGCGGTCATCTGCACGGCCATGCTTGGGAAAATACCTGTAGTACGCATCGAAAAATTTAATTGCGTGCCAGAAGACACATCGACGCGGATTTTATTCACTGCATTCCTAAACACAACATTCCCCGTCGCACCTGATACCGAATCGAGTGCCTCGACAAGTGGTACGCCTGCAGCAAAAGTCGTTGCTAGTGTACGTGCATATCTAGCTACCACAGCTTTGTAGAGAATGTCGCCAACAATAGGAGCCTTAAGAAGGGTGCGGTCTAAAAAATCTCGAAATTTTTCCGACCGCTTGTGTGCTTCTTTGAAAGTCATGGCGATCGCAAAAAAAGCGCCGATGAAGACAAACCACCATTCTTGAAGACCACGCGACATGTTTACCACCACTTGGGTAAATGCCGGGAGTTCAGCCCCGAAGCCGGCGAAAACGCTTTCGAATTGTGGCACGACCTTAATTAGCAGAATAGCTGTCACTATCACAGCTACTACTATGACCGAGATTGGGTAAGTCATGGCCTTTCTGATTTTAGCTTTGAGGGCTTCGGTTTTTTCTTTGTAAGTTGCAATACGGTCTAGGAGTGTTTCTAGTGCGCCAGATTGCTCTCCAGAGTCGACAAGGTTGCAGTAAAGATCATCGAAATACTGCGGTTTTTTACGCAGTGAAGCTGCGAAGCTATTACCAGCAGCCACTTCCTGTTTTACATCGTCAATCAGCTTTCGCATATTGGGATTTTCAAATCCCTCGCCGATAATATCGAAGGATTGCAGTAATGGCACTCCCGCTTTCATCATAGTCGCCATCTGCCGAGTAAACAGGGCTATATCTAGGGGTTTGATCTTCTTGCCCGCACTGAACAGTGACACGGGTTTTTTACGAACTTTAAGTGGGTTGATGCCCTGTTTGCGCAGTTGAGCTTTCACCAAGGCTGGGTTTTGCCCGGATAGCTCTCCCTTAATCTTGCCACCCTTCTTATCGGTGCCTTCCCAGACGAAGGTGCTGGTTTTTAGAGCTTTGGCCGCCATGGGTTAATCCTTGGTCACTCGGTTGACTTCTTCGAGGCTGGTAATGCCCTGCATGGCTTTGAGCAATGCCGAGGTGCGCAGATCATTAAAGCCGTCTTTACGCATTTGCATTGAGATATCAATGGAATTGCCTTCCTCCATGATAATCCGTTGTAAGGCAGGCGTGATTTTAACCACTTCATAAATCCCGACACGGCCTTTGTAGCCACCATTACAATTTTCGCAGCCTACGGGGCCGTAAATCTTGAAGGTGCCGAGCTTGTTTTCGGGGAAGCCTTCCTCCAAAAGCGCTTCGCGCGGAATCTGTACTTCCTTTTTACAGGTGCTGCAAAGCTTACGCGCTAAGCGCTGTGCGATGATCAGGTTAACCGAGGTAGCAATATTGAACGAGGGCACGCCCATATTGCGCAGGCGGGTCAGGGTTTCTGCCGCGCTGTTGGTGTGCAGAGTCGACATCACCATGTGCCCAGTCTGAGCGGCCTTAACTGCAATGGAGGCAGTATCCAAGTCGCGGATTTCGCCAACCATGATGATGTCCGGATCTTGACGTAAGAAGGATTTCAGCGCCGCGGTAAAATCCATGCCTTGCTTGGGGTTAACGTTGACCTGATTGATCCCCTCGAGATTGATCTCCACCGGGTCTTCGGCGGTGGAAATATTCACGTCGACGGTATTGAGAATATTAAGGCCGGTATATAACGATACGGTTTTACCCGAGCCGGTGGGGCCTGTCACCAGAATCATGCCTTGCGGTTGCTTCAGTGCGGCCATGTATAAATTTTTTTGCGTTTCTTCATAACCTAGGGCGTCGATACCCATCTGCGCGCTCGATGAATCGAGAATCCGCATCACTATTTTTTCACCCCACAAGGTGGGGCAACTGCTGACGCGAAAGTCGATGGATTTGCTTTTCGATATGCGCATCTTGATACGACCGTCTTGCGGTTTTCGGCGCTCCGAAATATCTAAGCTCGCCATAACCTTAAGGCGGGCGGAGATGCGCGGTGCTAGCTGAATCGGTGGGCGTGCGATCTCATGGAGGATGCCGTCGGTACGAAAGCGAACCCGGTAGGTTTTTTCATAAGGCTCGAAATGCAGATCGGAAGAGCCGGCTTTTATTGCGTCCAAAAGCATTTTATTGACGAAGCGTACTACCGGAGCATCGTCAGCTGAGTTGGTTTCCGCTTTATCTGGACCATCCTCGTCGACTGCTTGGATGTCCACTCCGTCTAGGTCTACATCACCCAGATCCTCCATGCCGCTGGTGCCAGTGTCGAAAAATTTTTCGATGGCATCGCTCAGCTTGTCGTCTTCAACCAGCAGGGTTTCGGTGGTCAAGCCGGTGGAAAATTGGATATCCGTAACCACTTGGTGGTTAGTAGGGTCCGATACTCCCACAAAGAGCTTGTTGGCCCTGCGATAAAGAGGGATGACGCGATGCTGCCGAATCAGCTTTTCACTGACCACGTCGCGAGGCTGACTGTCTTTTTCGATAGCGCCAAGGTCGAAAAAGGGCAAGCCGAATTGCTCGGCCGCAATTTCGGCGATAGCACGGCTGCTGGCTAGCTTGTTCTGTACCAAATAAGAAACTAGAGGGATTTTATTGCGCAGCGCCTGGGCGTGTGCCTGCGCAGCGACGGTATCGCTAAGTAGCTCGGCGTTTACCAGTTGGCGAGCCAAGCCTGACAAGTTAGGTGCGTCGCTCATATACAAGGCTTTGTGTCGGAAGAAAGTCCTAGCCTTATAGCTTAAAACTGCAGGCGCCCCAAGTCTTGTGTATGTAGGTGACAAAAAATGGCAGATGCTGCCATGTCTTGGGTTTGGTTGCAGCCCTCGGAGTAGGATTGTATTGGCTCGCTGGGCTTTGCTTGTTGGCATGACATGTGCTTGTTTGAGTGTAGGTCGTTGACCTTAACCACAACAGGAGTTTATCCATGAAGTCTCTCAAGAAGCAAAAAGGTTTTACCTTAATCGAGCTGATGATTGTAATCGCTATTATTGGCATTCTGGCTGCTATCGCTATTCCGCAGTTCAACGAGTATCGCGCGAAAGCCAACGACTCCACTGCAAATGCTGATGCTAAAAACGGCATCACTGTTTTGACCGCCGCTCAGCGCTAATTTTATTGGTTTGGAGATAGTTATGAAAAAGAATATTTTGGGTTTTGCCCTTGCTCTAAGTTTTTCATCTGCGGTATTGGCTGCTGACAATGCCGGTACGGTTCTTCCTGCTATTGCTATTACGCCTGACGCTGCTGGCTGCTCTCTGCTGACAGAGGGTGTTCGGATAAATACGTCGGCTGGTGTATTCGGCGCATATGCATGCAATACCGTTGATAATATTGTTGCAATCGCCACTTGCCATCCTAATGGTCGTAAAGGTGATGTGTCTGTTAACTGCACCGTTGGTGATCCGGCCGCTCCGGCTGGTTGTGTTGCTACAGCTGATACAGGTGATGCGGTTGACGCGGGTACTGCGACAGTCCAAGGCGGTTTGGCTTTCACTGCTAATAGCGGCGGTGGTGCAGTCCAGGGCACTAGGGCAGCAAACTGCGCAATTGGTGGCAATACTACAGCTGAAGCTGCTAGTGCTGCTGGTTTGTAAGTAATATACGATACAGGAAGGTATCCTTCCTGTATCGCCGCTTTTGGAGGAGGTTTTAAGCTAGCAGGGCTTTATATGAAGTTACATGTGCGAGGTTTTACTCTGATAGAGGTTATGATTGTTATTGCGATAATTGGTATTCTTGCGTCCTTAGCTGCGCCTCTTTTCCTTGAAGCAAAGGCCAAGGCAAACGATGTTTCTGCTGAGGCTGATGCCAAAAGCGCTATTCAAGTTATTGCTGCTGCAGTTCGATAGCTTTGGCGATATCTGGTGGGGGCAATATTTTATATTTTTTTAAATTGTGTGTAGGTGCAGTTTCTTTTGTGTGGGTTTTTTCTCGCGTGATTTTAATTAAATTGATATTAGTGATCTATGCCTAATTTTTCCGATTTCTTTAATGGCATGCGTTTGGCTTTTCGTGCCCGATATATTTGGATGTCAGGGGTCTCGTTGTTAGTGCTGGTATTGGCCGTTTTACTTGCTGCTCAGTTTAGCCCGCGGCAGCCAGCAACTGTGTCGCTAGATGTTGGTATTTCGGTGGTTCGTCTTCTATTACCACTAGTAGTAGTATTCATGACGCAGGAATTGTTCTCGCGTGAGTTCGACAGGCGTTATTTTTTGAGCACGCTCACCTACCCTCGTTCTCGAAAGAGTATGTTGTTTGGACGTTTTTTGAGCATTGTTGCCCTAGTAATCGGTTTGTTATTCATAATGGCGTTTCTGCTTGCGCTAGTGGTTATGGTTGTTGCGCAAGATTATGCACAGAGCACGCCTGTGATGTTGGGTCTTAATTATGTTGTTGCTATCAGTTTTATAGGTGTTGATATTTTATTGCTAAGTGCTGTTGCATGCCTGCTTGCAGTCTCTGCATCTACTCCTAGTTTTGTACTCATAGGGACTCTAGGTTTTATGATGGTCGCGCGCTCTTTCGCAGCCATCGTCGATCTACTGAGGCGTGATACGTCATTGGTCGGTGATGCAGATAGCTATGGCACCGGTATTGGAATGTTGGGCTACCTATTACCTGACCTTGGTGCGCTTGATATACGTATTGTCGCGCTCTATGGAAAAATTGAATTCCTCCCTAGTGGCTGGCCTTGGGTGATTCTTTCTAGTCTGTTTTACATCGTTGCCCTAATGGCGTTCGCTGTACGGGCGCTCGGGCGCAAGCGGTTTGCTTAATATGGTCCGCCGTTGCTGCTCTCTTATGCTGGGATTTCTGAGTTTGGCTGCTTTTGCCGGTCTCGCCTTCTGGCGTGGTCATCAGCCGCTGTCGCCAGAACAAATAGAGATACAGGATAGGGTGGTAATTTCAGCTCCGATCCTTATAGTGCTGTACGGTGGTGACCGTTTTCTCGCAGCCAATTTGGAGGCTATACGTCTTGCTGCAACTGGGATGCACGAGGGTGAGGTTGATACCAATTACCTTATTCGAGCGCAGCAAGTCGTCGCGCAATTAAATGCTTGCCACGAAGATAACTATTATTTGGCTAATGGTTTGCTGACTTGGGGTGGGGCGGTCAGTGAGGGTAATCAAGTTTTGCGTGCCGCCGTCGACTGCCGTACTTGGGATTATGTTCCGGCTTTTTTCTACGGAATCAATCTGGCGTTCTTTCAGCGCGACATTGCTGAGGCGCGGCGCATGCTTGAGGTAGGGGCACAGCGCTCGCCTGAAAATGCTGCAAGTCTGCGCAAGCTGGCAATAATGTTACAGGCTGAAACTTTTTCTGATGAAAAACTTGCTTTGAATTATTTGACGCAGCAGCGTGACTCCGTTGGTGATCCCGCATTGCGCGAGATGCTTGATAAGAGGGTAGGTCGCCTGCGGGGCTTAGTTACTCTGCGTGAGGCGAAGCGTCGTTTTGAACTCACTAATGAGGCGCTGATGTCTCTTAATCAGTTGATTGATCATGGTTTACTGCCAGTCTTACCAGAAGACCCGGTTAAGCTCGGTTATGAGTTGCGCAATGGGCAGATAGTTTTGAGGAAAATGAATATCGCCGGTATGGAGGATCAGCCGTGAATGCGGTGTTGGAATTCTTCTGCGTTAGCCATACTTTCCGCAGCAGAGGCAGAGAAGTTCAGGCGCTACGCGATGTTAGCCTTAGCCTAAGCGAAGGCGAAGTTTTCGGCTTTGTCGGCCCTAACGGCGCGGGTAAATCCACCACCATCAAGGTGATGCTGGACATTATCAATGACTACCAAGGGCAGGTGCGTATCTACGGTGTGGATGCCCGGCGTGCCGATGCACGCCAGCCCTTAGCTTTTGTGCCTGAGTCGCCCGCGCTTTATGAGCAATTTACCCCGTTGGAAATCCTGCGCATGGGTTTGTCCATGTATGGGATCAAGCGCAAGGATGCCGGTGCCTGGTGCATGCATTGGCTGGAGCGGTTTTCAGTGGCGCAGAATGCCAAACGGCGGATTCGCGAGCTGTCCAAGGGTAATGTGCAGCGTGTAGCACTGGCCCATGCCATGGCGGTGCAGCCTAAATTGCTGGTGCTGGATGAGCCGTTGTCGGGGCTTGACCCGGTGGGGCGTAAAGACGTGGTGGATATCCTTACGGAGTATAAGAAGCAGGGCGGGGCAATTTTCTTTACTTCTCATGTTTTACATGACGTAGAACGTATTGCTGACCGTTTTGGCTTTATCAATAAGGGCGAGTTGCTGACGGTTCGCTCGCCGCGTGAGCTAGCGGCTGAGCGGGTTGATCAAATGTTGGTGCGGTTTAATGCAGAACAGCAGCTGCTGAGCAGTTGCAAGCAGTTGCGTGATATGGAATTTGAATGCGAGCTATCGCAGGCTGAATTGCCTGCCTTTATCGCTCAGCTCAATAACGTAGGTGGTCACCTGTTGACCATCAAGCCGTCTGTCTCGCTAGAAACTGTATTTTTCAATATTTTAGAGCAGGCCTCACGCTAATCGAGCCACGTTGTTCAAGCTCGCTCTCTATATTTACAAACTCAACCGCATCGACAAATCCACCGCCCTCAAATCCTTGGTCAGTGCCCCAATTGACACATAATCCACGCCTGTTTCAGCGATAGCACGCAAAGTGCTTTCATTAATTCCCCCTGAGGCTTCCAGTCTAGCGCGGCCTTCGGTGATCGCGACAGCTTGGCGCATTTCGTCCTGGCTTAGCTCATCAAGCATGATGATATCGGCGCCTGCCTCAAGTGCCTGCTGCAGTTCTTTCAGGCTTTCTACTTCGACTTCCACTGGCTTTCCTGGAGCTATTTGATGGGCGGCTTGTACGGCTGCGGCGATGCTGCCGCATGCTGCAATATGGTTCTCCTTAATAAGAAACGCGTCGTAGAGACCAATACGGTGGTTGTGGCAGCCGCCGCAGGTCACAGCGTACTTTTGGGCCTGGCGCAGCCCTGGAAGCGTTTTGCGGGTGTCGAGCAGTTTTACGCCGGTGCCTTCCACCAAATCTGCGTAATGCCGACAGCGTGTAGCGACGCCGGAAAGCGTTTGCAAAAAGTTCAGGGCGGTGCGTTCGCCGCTGAGCAAAGCTCGAGCTGGGCCTTCGAGGGTGAACAGGGTTTGGTTGGCTTGGACCTTATCGCCATCTGCCACTTGCCAGCTGACAACTACGCGCGAGTCGAGCTGGCGGAACACCGCATCCACCCACGCTGTCCCACAAATAACGGCGCTTTCCCGGGTGATAACCGTCGCTCTTGCCATTCGTTCAGCGGGTATTAATTGCGCGGTGATGTCACCGCTGCCGATGTCTTCAGCCAGTGCGATACGCACGTTGGCTTCGATTTCATCGGTCAGCTCGGCTAGCGTGAGGTTTGGCATGGGCTCGCTCCAATTCAAGATGGCGCGATTATAGGGACTGCGGGCGGAGTAATGCAGTCCGAATGCAATAAGCAGGTTGCGGTACGTTGACGTTGCCTGCTGCCAACCTTCACAAACGTCGTATATAGTGCGAGACCGCAGGCTTGATTGACTTTGATGCGATTTTCGCTGGCTTAGCGTTCACCTGTCGCCCATAGGTAGCCGCTTGAGAGCTTGTGCGCTACATCTGTGACGGAAGTCATGTCTAGATGAAATGGTGGCGGGCTAGCCATATGCGCGTCCTTATAATGGCTCTACATTAAAGAACATTGACGCCACACCTTTGACGTTACGGATGATGCTCGGTGACCCTGTGCAGATGTAGTCCAAGAGGGGCGGTCTGCAGGAGAGACTCGTAATGAAGATCGACGCGAACGTGGTGCCGCTGAACAAGTCGGCTCCCGAAAAATCGCCCACTTCGTCGGTAGGAAGGTTGCCCGTGGCGCTCATTCAAGTGCGTGATAAGGCTGCGCAGCAGCTCAAGCAGTCGCTCCAGGCACTGTTCGACAATGCCGACGACACGCTATTCGAGATGGCTGATCGCGCGACCAGCAACGCGGAGCAAAACGCCTTCTTCGAAGCGATGCGCGATCTGCGGCTCAAGCGCAAGAGCATTGAGCGCGGCTTTCTGCAAAAGATTTTTGAGTCTTTCGCCAACCTCAATCAATACGAGATCGGCAAGCCGCCACCTCTCGACGCCGTATCGTTCGATACGCTGTCGCTGGTGCAGAATGACGCGCTAGAAGAGTCGGTAGCGCTGGACGCCATGGTTGCCAAGGTCAATAGCCGTGACAGCTTGGCGCTCGGCCACCTGACCACTCGCATCAATGCGCTGATCAGCAAGAAGCTCGACAACAAAACCAACCCGCTCGGGCCGACTCTGCTCTGCGAAATTTTCCTCGACTCGTGCAGTGGCTTGGGTGTGGAGATCAAGGTCAAGCTGATCGTACTCAAGTTGTTTGAAAAGTACGTGTTGAGCGATCTTGATCAGTTGTATGCCAACGCCAATCAAAACCTGATTTCTGCTGGAATATTGCCGGATCTGAAATCCGGCCCTGCGCCACGCACCCCAGGCCGTGCGGCGCCTGCCTCGCGCGTTTCGCGCGATGATTCCTCTGCTCCTGGCATGGGTGGCGGCGACTACGCCGACGAGGGCGTGCAAGAGGTATTCGGCGCGCTGCAGGAGTTGTTGTCCCAGGTGCGCGGTAGCGCACTGCCTCGACGTCAGTTGCCTGCCGATGCGCTGCCAATTTCCAGCAATGACCTGATGCGCCTGCTTTCCCATATGCAGCAGCGCGCACCTGCCCAGGTCGATGATTTCGACCTGCGTGAACAGCTTGAGCTGCTGCTCGGGCGCGCCAGCGCCAAGACGGGCAAGTCGCGTGTGGTGGGTGAGGTCGATGAAGACGTCATCAACCTGGTCTCGATGTTGTTCGAATTCATCCTTGACGACCGCACGCTGCCAGACTCGTTGAAGGCGTTGATCGGGCGCTTACAGATCCCGATGCTGAAAGTGGCTGTTCTGGATAAAACCTTTTTCAGTCGCGGTAGCCACCCGGCACGCCGTCTGCTTAACGAGATCGCATCTGCAGCCCTGGGGTGGGGCGATCAGGACGACGCTCAGCGCGACAGCCTGTATCAGAAGATCGAACAGATCGTACAAAGCCTGCTCAACGATTTTGTTGACGACCCGATTATTTTTTCCGAGCTGCTGGCCGACTTCCTTGCCTTTACTGGTGATGAGCGGCGTCGCAGCGAGTTGCTCGAACAGCGTACCCGCGATGCCGAAGAAGGCAGCGCGAAAGCCGAACTGGCCCGCCGCGAGGTGGAACACGCCCTGAATGATCGCTTGCTGGGCAAGAAATTGCCGGAAGTGGTGGTGCGCTTGCTGCAGGAAGCCTGGAGCAAGGTGTTGATGCTCACCTGTCTCAAGCACGGCATCCATTCAGCTGAGTGGGACGCAGCCGTTGCGACCATGGATGATCTGGTCTGGAGTGTCGAGCCCCATGACGATCCAGAGGCTCGCATGCGTTTGCTCGAACTGGTGCCTGGCTTGTTGAAAGCATTGCGCGAAGGCATGGCTAGCGCGGCATTCGATCCGTTCTCCACCAGTGAGTTTTTCAGCCAGCTGGAAGCATTGCATGTGCAGGCATTCCAGCGTTTCAAGCGCAACCTGCCGGAGGCCGATATCGGCGAGTCCGAGCCGCAAGGCTTGGCCGATGGCAATGCGCCGCATGCCGATCTGGATCTACCGCTGCTCGATCTGCCTCCCGTTGAGGCAGCGGACGAGCCCGCGATGGTCGAAGTCGTTGAAGAAATCGTGCTTCTGGCGCCGGGCGAAGACCGCTCCGCTGAGCCCGAAGTGACTCTGCCGGACGACGACGAAGCACTGCTGCAGGTCGACAGTCTGCGGGTCGGCAGTTGGGTCGAGTTTCAGGAAGACGAAGAGCACAAGCTGCGCTGCAAGCTGGCGGCTGTGATCAAGCCAACCGGCAAGTTCATTTTCGTAAACCGCACCGGCATGAAGGTTCTGGAAAAGACCCGCATGGGATTGGCAGTGGAGTTTCGTCGTGGAGCAATCCGTCTGCTCGACGACGCGCTGCTGTTCGACCGCGCCCTGGAATCCGTGATCGGCAATCTGCGCAAGCTTAAAGGGGCTTAGGCCCGCGCCGCCTGAGCCTCGTTCGCGGCGCCAGTTCTTGGCGCCGTTCATCTGCGGTGCATCGCGCTTGGCCCCGCCTTCCCGCTGCACTAGAGTGCAAGGCTCATTCAAGGAGCCTTTATGCAGTTGGACCCTTCCAGTGGTTGGTGCCTCGATATTCGCCACTGCCCTTCGGCCAATTTCAATCAGCGCCCCTGTGGCGAGATTTCGCTGTTGGTCATTCACAACATCAGCTTGCCGCCAGGGCAATTCGGCACCGGCAAGGTGCAGGCATTCTTCCAGAATTGTCTGAACGCCGACGAACACCCCTATTTTGCTGAAGTGGCCAGCATGCGAGTCTCGGCGCACTTTCTGATCGAGCGTGATGGCGTGACTACCCAGTTCGTCTCCTGTAATGATCGTGCCTGGCACGCGGGGTTGTCGAGTTTCGAAGGTCGAGAAAACTGCAACGATTTCTCCATTGGAATCGAGCTTGAAGGCACTGACGAATTGCCATTTACCGAGGCGCAATATGAGGCGCTGGTGGAACTGGCGGACGCCCTGCAGCAGGCATACCCGGCAATTACCGCGCAGCGGATATGTGGCCATAGTGACATCGCTCCTCTGCGCAAGACGGACCCCGGCCCTGCGTTCGATTGGTCGCGGCTGCGCGGGGCGCTCATAAGTAGGAGAGAGGGCGTATGAGTTTTCTGGTGTTGTTGCTGGTGCTGTGGGCTGAGAAGTTTTCCTCATGGCGCCACAGAATCCAACACGACGGACCCTGGTTACGGCTGCTGAACAAGGTGCAGCGCAACCGTGACTGCCAGGCACACCCGTGGCTGGCAATGGCCGTGCTGGTGCTTTTGCCGCTTCTGGTGCTGGCACTGGTTCTGCTTGTGCTCAAGCCAGTGGCCTATGGCTGGCTGGCATTGCCGGTGCACCTGCTGGTCCTGATTTACAGCCTCGGTCGTGGCGATCTACTGGAAGCTTTGGGGCCCTTCCGCGATAGCTGGCGGCGGGGCGATGCGGAGGCTGCCTATCTGGTTGCGCGTCGCGATCTGGCGCTGGAGGCCGATGATGAGAACTCCTTGCTGTACAGCGTGCAAGGTCATCTGGTCTGGCAGGCGTACCAGAGCTTTTTTGCGGTAATTTTCTGGTATTCCTTGTTGGGGCCTCTAGCCGCACTTGCATATCGGCTGCTGGCGTTGCTCGTCGAGCACAGTGAGCAGGCTCTCTTGCGGGAGCGAGCGGTGCAGTTGCGTCACGCGTTCGACTGGTTGCCGGTCCGGGTGTTGGCGGCAAGCTTTGCCCTGGTGGGGAACTTCATCGGCGTCAGCCGAGCGTTGCTGCATGAGCTGCTCAGTTGGGACATCGCCGCCGCGCAGCTGGTGATAATGGTGGCGCGCGCCGGCAGCGAAACCCCTGCGCCATTAATCGGCGAGGCGGGTGTCAGCAGCCTGGATGGCCTCTGGCAACTGTTGGTGCGCGCCGCCGTGCTTTGGTATGCGCTGTTCGCGTTATGGACACTGCTCGTTTAAGGCCTAAGGTCGCCTGAGGTTTTCCGGAGCGGCAGTTTTACTCATTCCACAACCAGGCGGCTCCGCGCACCCCGCTGGAGTCGCCGTGCTGCGCCGGCAGCAGGCGCGTATTGACCTTGTCGGAGAACACATAGCGCGGCAGCAGGCGGGGAACCTCCGCATAAAGCCGCGCGATATTCGACAGCCCTCCGCCCAGGACCATCACCTGCGGATCCAGCAGGTTGATCACCGATGCCAGGCCGCGCGCCAGCTGGTCGCAGTAGACCGCCAACGCCTGTACCGCTGCCTGATTTCCCTGGTCGGCCGCTGCAACAATCGCCGCAGCGTCCATGCCTAGCTCGCTTCGCGCCGCCCAGCCAGGCCCTGACAGAAAAGTTTCAATGCAGTCGTCCTTGCCGCAGTAGCAGCGGCGAGGTGGGCCGTCCTCATCACGCCGCCAGGGCAGCGGGTTGTGCCCCCATTCGCCGTTGATCGCGTTGGGTCCCGCCAGCAGCCGCCCATGGATGACCAGGCCGCCACCCACGCCCGTGCCGAGAATCGCCGCAAATACGCTCACCGCACCCTGGCCGGCACCGTCGGTGGCCTCCGACCATGCCAGGCAGTCGGCATCGTTCGCCAGCCTGACCGGGCGCTGCAGGCATGCTTCCAGATCGCCTTGCAGGTCCTGGCCGATCAGGCAGGTCGAGTTGGCATTCTTGATCAGGCCATGGTCCGGCGAACGAGCCCCGGGAATGCCAAGGCCCAGGCTGCCGCGTTCGCCCAGGGCGCGTTCGGCCTCACCGACCAAGTTTGCGATGGCCGCCAGCGTCGCCGGGTAATCATTGCGCGGTGTGGCAATGCGTCGGCGCAAACATTCATGACCGTTTTTCAGGGCGATGATCTCGATCTTGCTGCCGCCCAGATCAATGCCCAGTCGAAGAATTGGGTCCATGCTTAACCTTAAGTTACAGAGAAGTGGGTCGATAACAGGTATATATGACAGCCACGCCCTGACAGTATTTTTGTGAAATTGATCACGCGCATCTGCCCCTATCTAAGCCGCTGATTCGAACAACCGCTGGTCTTTTCGGCAGGCAGTTAAGCCTGCCACCTGCGATGCTGCACCGCTACGCTGGCCAATTGCCGCACCACTGATAATTAGAATTGGAGACATCCTGTGAAGGCCATTCTGTACCCAGCCATCGCGCTGATGAATCGTCTTAGCTTTGGCATGAAGTTCAGCTTGATCAGCGTGCTGTTTCTGCTGCCCATGCTGGTCACCAATTTCTACCTGGTGCGGGACTCCTACCGACAGTACGTGGCGACCCAGGCTGCGCTGGACAGTATCGATTTGCTGGGCGAAACGCTCCTGCTGCGGCGCAACCTGGAAGATTACTCGGACCTCACCGAAATCAACGCGGTTATCGGCCAGTCGGGCGAGGCCGGGGAGCTGGAGGGGCGCATCGGCAAGCTGCAAGCCAGTCTGGAGGAGGCCCTGCAGCATCTGCAGCCGGTGGTGCACAACAGCGAAGAAATCGCCGAATTCAACAGCAAGCGCGACGAGCTGATCGCCGAGCTGCAGGCGGTCAAGAATGAAACCTTGCTGCAGGGCAAGATTGCCCTGGTTGATCGGCTGCTTGGCAGCTCCCAGGTATTCATCAAGCTGGTAGCGAGCCAGGCCGGCCTGTCCCAGGATCGGGATACCTCGGTACGCCAGCTGATCGAGCTGATTACTGCGGTAACCCCGCAAGTTACTGCGCCATTGAGCGAAGGGCGGGCCATCGGTTCCTATTCCCTGGCCCAGGGCTTCCTCAACTCCGTCGCCAGTACCAAGTTCGACGATCTGCTGCTGGAGCTGGAAAAGCGCTACGCCGAATACGGGCTGAATATCCAGAATGCGCTCAAGGGCAGTGCTGCCGCACGCTCATCTCTGGAAGGGCTGGCCAGCGCCAGTCAGGAGACGCTGAAGGAAGGCGCGGTGCTGTTCGAAGACAAGGTGGTGATTGCCGATACGCTGGACACCCCATGGCTGGAGTTCTACGACCAGGTCGGCGCGGCGATGGGCAAGACCTACCAGTTCAACGATGCGGTGCTGGTATTGCTCGAGCAGCAGCTCCAGGAGCGTCTGCAGGAAAACCGCACCCAGGTCGTGTTGCTGGTGGCCGCATTGGTGCTGGTGTTCCTGCTGATCCTGTACCTGTACGGCGGCTTCTACGTGTCCATCCGCTCGACCCTGAACAGCCTCGGCCAGGTGATGAACCAGGTCGCGGCAGGCGATATGACGGTGAGCTTCAAGGCGCAGAGCAATGACGAACTGGGCGAGCTCGGCCAGGTGTTCAACGAGACCGTGAGCAAGATTCACGAACTGATCCAGCGGGTCGGCCAGACCGTGGTCGAGGTCGAGCACCAGGCCAGGCGCGTCGAGCAGGTATCGGGGGAGAGCAACCAGTCGGTTGCCGGGCAGCGCAGCCAGATCGAGCAGGTGGCCACGGCAATGAACGAAATGTCGGCGACCGCCCAGGAAGTCGCCCGCAGTGCGGCGGCTGCAGTGGACAGCGCGCAGAGCGTCAACCAGGAAACCGTGGCTGGTCGCGCGCTGGTCGAATCTCAGGTCGGCAGCATCACCCGGCTGGCTGGCGAAATCGATCAGTCGGTCAGCGTGATCAACAAACTGGCCAGCGACAGCGCGTCGATCAGCCAGGTGCTGGACGTGATCAAAGGCATCGCCGAGCAGACCAATTTGCTGGCACTCAATGCGGCCATCGAAGCCGCCCGCGCTGGCGATCAGGGCCGTGGTTTTGCCGTGGTCGCCGACGAGGTGCGCAACCTGGCTAAGCGCACCCAGCAGTCGACCGAGCAGATCGAAGCTATGATCGCCAAGCTGCAAAGCGGTGTCGGCGCGGCGGTGAAGGCAATGAACTCCAGCCACCAAATGGCCGATGCCACGGTCAGCGAATCCGGCAAGGTGCAGCAGGGCCTGGAAAACATCCTCGCTGCGGTTGGCATGATCGTCGATCAGAACCAGCAGATCGCTACCGCCGCCGAAGAGCAGACTGCCGTCGCGCATGACATCGATCAGAACATCGTCGAAATCAGCCAGGCCGGCGAGCGCACGGCGGAGGGTGCCAGCCAGACCGAGCAGGCCAGTCGCGAGCTGTCTGGGCTGGTGTCGCGCTTGAAGCAACTGATCGGCGCGTTCCGCGTTTAACCACTGCCATCGGCAAAAGGCCCGTCACGTGACGGGCCTTTTGTGTTGTGGGCCTCCAGATTAGCGATGTGCGGTGCTGGGCCAATCGCGGCCTGGCGAATGGACTCAGTCTGTCCAGCCGAACAGCTCGGCGGCGTTGCGGCTACTGACCGCCGCGAGTTCGTCGGCTGGTACATTCATCAGCGAGGCCAGGGCCGTGCAGATGTCCGGCAGGTGCTCGGGGCTGTTGCGCTGGTTGGGATGCATGGCGGGCGCCATGTCCGGGGCGTCGGTTTCCAGCACGATCGCCGTCAGCGGCAGCTGGGCGATGACCCGATGCATACGCTGCGCCTGGGGCCAGGTCGGTGCTCCGCCGAGGCCCAGCTTGAAGCCGAGTTTGATGTATTCGCGGGCTTCCTCGACGCTTCCGGCGAACGCATGGATGATCCCGCCGCGCTCCAGTGGGAAGCGTTTGAGCGTGGCGATGGTGGCCGCATGGGCGCGGCGGACATGAATCAGCGCCGGCAAGGCGTGATTTGCGGCCAGTTTAAGTTGCGCCTCGAACAGCCGCTGCTGCTGTGCGCGGTCGAGCTGGGGAAGAAAGTAATCCAGGCCAATCTCGCCCACCGCGCACAGCTTCGGCTGGCCGGCCAGACGTTGCAGCCAGTCGCCGAGCACGTCCAGATCGGCGGGCTGGTGTTGCTCTAGATAGACCGGGTGTAAACCCAGTGCGCCATACAGGCCCGTTTCGCTCTGCACCAGATCCCATACCCGCTGCCAGTTGCCGTGATGCACCCCCAGCACCACGAGCTTGCTCACGCCAAGGCTGCGGCAGCGCGCCAGCAGCTCGCCGCGGTCATGGTCGAAATCGGGGAAATCCAGGTGGGTGTGGGTATCGATCAGGTTCATTGACCAAGCTTCGGTGATTTGCCGCCCGGCTGCCAGCGGCTTGGTTAACGGTCATGGCTATCGGCTGGTATAGCCTGGCTGCGCCGAGTCGCGAAGCTTCAGGGTGCGCGCGACGGCTTCAAGGCCTGGTTGGTAGTCGTTCTGCTCGATGGCGCGGATCGCCCACTCCCATACCCGCGCGGCGATCTGGTCATGCTGCTGAGCAATCGCATTGACTCGCAGCGGCAGGAAATCCAGCAGTTGGGCATCGCCAAAGGTGCCCAGGCGCAAGCGGGCGAGGTGCTCCGGCGCATGGCTGTGCAGGGCGTCGAAGACCCCTTCGAGCAACACGTAAGCGGTGGTGATCAATGCGTCCGGCAGGCCCGCGTCACGTTCCAGCAGAGCCAGCACCTGCTGGCTGCCGCAGGCGCGACTGAACTGCGCGCCCTGACTGACGCTGACTTGGCCGCTAAACCCAGCCAGGGCCCGGCGGAAACCCTGTTCACGGGCCTGGCTAATGGGCAGCTCCGGGCGTGCGCCGATCATCGCGATGTGTCGCGGCAATGGATGCAGCAGGCTGCGGGTGAGCAGCTCGCCGGCTTCGCCGTCATCGCTGACCACCGAACGGATGTGCGCCGGGTCGAGCGCGCGGTCCACGGCAATTACCGGTAACCCTGCCGCCACCAGGTCTCGGTAAGCCGGGTCGTCCTGCGGCAGGCAACTGGCGACGATCAGCGCGTCGCAGCGGCGGGAGCGGAACAGCGTGAGCAGTTGCCGCTCGCTGTCCGGGTCGTCGTCGGAACTGGCGATCAGCAACTGATAGCCGGCGGCCCTGGCGCGCTGTTCGAGCAGCTTGGCCAGCCGCGCGTAGCTGGGGTTTTCCAGGTCCGGCAGGATGAAACCCAGGCAGCGGCTCTGCCCGCGTCGCAGCCCTGCGGCCTGCGGGTCGGGACGGTAGTCGTGGCGTTCGACCACATCCATGACCCGCGCCACTGTGGCCGCGCTGATCCGGCGCTGCACGGCCTGCCCGTTGATCACATAGCTTGCCGTGGTCACTGAAACCTTGGCCAGGCGGGCGATGTCGGTAAGTTTCAAGGCATGGATCCTGAGCGGGAGGGCAGGCTGCTGACGACCGGGCTTCAAGGATCGCCGATTATCAGGTAACGTTCCAGCCTTGGTGAAACGATTCAGCCAATCAGCATGATTGCTGCCATGACGTCTGCCGGGCCTGGCCCATGCCTGCCCCAAATGAAGCGCGTCGGCCGAAGGAGTACCGCTATGCTCGAATTGAATGCAACCCAGATCCAGATGGGCCTGACCGCGCCTGACAAAGACGCCGCGCTGGTGATGCTGGCCGATCAACTGGTCGATGCCGGGCTGGTTGCGCCGGGGTACCTTGCCGGTCTGCAGGCGCGAGAAGCGCAGGGCTCCACCTACCTGGGCCAGGGCATCGCGATCCCCCATGGCACGCCGGAAACCCGTGAGCAGGTGTTCCAGACCGGCGTGCGGCTGATCCAGTTTCCCGAGGGGATCGACTGGGGCGATGGTCAGCGGGTGTACCTGGCTATCGCCATCGCCGCGCGTTCCGACGAACACCTGCGCCTGCTGCAGTTGCTCACCCGCGCGCTGGGCGAGGGCGACCTCAGTCAGGCCTTGCGCGAAGCACGCGATGCCGAGACGCTCATCCAGTTGTTGCAAGGCGCACCGCAGGAGTTGGCGCTGGACAGCCAACTGATCGGTCTGGGCGTGGCCGCGGAGGATTTCGACGAGCTGGTCTGGCACGGCGCGCGGCTGCTGAAAAAGGCCGGCTGCGCGACCAGCGGCTTCGCCAACGGCCTGACCGGAAGTGCACCGCTGCCCCTGGGCAACGGTCTCTGGTGGCTGCACAGCGAGCAGGCGGTGCAGCGTCCCGGCCTGGCATTCGTAACCCCGGCACAGCCGCTGCGCCACGGCGAGCACGCGCTGACCGGGCTGTTTTGTCTGGCCAGCCTGGGCGAAGGCCATCGGCGCACGCTGGAGCGACTGTGCGATCTGCTTATCGAAGGCCGCGCCGAGGCGTTCAGTCAGGCGACCTCAAGCCGCAGCGTGCTCGAAGCCCTGGGTGGAGAGATGCCGGTCGACTGGCCCACGCTGCACATCGCCCTGGCCAATAGTCATGGGCTGCATGCGCGGCCGGCCAAGGCGCTGAGCGAGCTCACCCAGGCCTTTGATGGCGAAATCCGCGTGCGCCTGCTTGACGAGCCGGGCCGTGGTGTGTCGGCAAAGAGCCTGAGCAAGCTGCTGGCGTTGGGCGCGCGGCGTGGTCAGACCCTGGTCTTCAGCGCCGAGCCGGCGATTGCCGGCGATGCGTTGGCCGCCATTGAAGTTGCCGTGCAAGGTGGTCTCGGCGAGCGGGTCGAACCGCTGCCCGCGACCGCCGACTCCCCCCCGAGCGTGGCTACCTGCGCACCTGCCGCCGTGCAGGCACCCCAGGCGGGGGCGCGCATCCAGGCCGTCGCGGCAGGGCCGGGCATCGCCAGCGGCCCGGCGCTGGTGCGCATCGTCCCGCAGCTCGACTACCCGCAGCAGGGTCAGGGCAACGCGACCGAGCGGCAACGCCTGAGCGCCGCGCTGGCGGCGATCGAGGCGGACATCCAGCGCCTGGTCGAAGCCAGCGACGAGGCCAGCGTTCGCGATATTTTTGCCACCCACCAAGCCATGCTGCGCGACCCGGCGTTGCGTGAGGATGTCGAGGCCCGCCTGCAGCAAGGGCTGAGCGCCGAGGCCGGCTGGATCGCCGAGATCGAAGCCGCGGCCGCGCAACAGGAAGCCCTGCATGATGCGCTGCTGGCCGAGCGTGCTGCCGATCTGCGCGATATCGGTCGGCGGGTGCTGGCGAAACTCTGCGGCGTCGAGGCGCCAAGCGAGCCGGACGAGCCCTACATCCTGGTGATGGATGAAGTTGCGCCCTCGGACGTCGCCAGCCTCAACCGCCAGCGCGTGGCCGGGATTCTGACCGCACGCGGCGGCGCCACCGCGCACAGCGCGATCATTGCCCGCGCCCTGGGAATTCCCGCCGTGGTCGGCGCGGGCGCCAGCGTGCTCGCGCTGGCGCAACGCACCGTGCTGCTGATCGACGGTGATCGCGGTCTAGTGCGTGTCGCGCCCGACCCGCAAACCCTGCAGCAGGCGTTGCGTGAGCGGGAGCTCGGCGAGCGTCGGCGCGAGCGCGCCCACGCCGAACGCCTGCAGCCTGCGGTGAGCCGCGACGGCCATGCGGTGGAAGTCGTTGCCAACATCGGCGCCAGTGGCGAAACCACCGAAGCAGTGGAGCTGGGTGCCGAAGGCATCGGTTTGCTGCGCACCGAGCTGGTGTTTATGAACCATTCCCAGGCGCCGGACCTGGCCACCCAGGAAGCCGAATACCGCCGCGTGCTCGACGCGCTCGATGGGCGCCCGCTGGTGGTGCGTACCCTGGATGTCGGCGGCGATAAGCCGTTGCCGTACTGGCCAATGCCCGCCGAGGAGAACCCGTTCCTTGGCGTGCGCGGTATTCGCCTGAGCCTGCAGCGCCCGGACATGCTGGAAACCCAGTTGCGCGCCTTGCTGGCAGCCGCAGACGGGCGGCCCCTGCGGATCATGTTCCCGATGGTCGGCAGCGTGGAGGAGTGGCGCGTCGCACGGGATATGGCGCTGCGCCTGCGCGAGGAGATCCCGCTCGAAGACCTGCAGCTCGGGATCATGGTCGAGGTGCCCTCGGCTGCGCTGCTGGCGCCGGTACTGGCCCGCGAAGTGGACTTTTTCAGCATCGGCACCAACGACCTGACCCAGTACACCCTGGCCATCGACCGGGGCCATCCGACCCTGTCGGCCCAGGCCGATGGCTTGCATCCCGCCGTATTGCGGCTGATCGGCATGACTGTCGAAGCCGCCCATGCACATGGCAAATGGGTTGGCGTGTGCGGCGAATTGGCTGGCGACATGCTCGCCGTGCCGCTGCTGGTCGGCCTTGGAATCGACGAACTGAGCGTGTCGGCGCGTTCCATCGTGCTGGTCAAGGCAAGGGTGCGCGAGCTGGACCGCCGTCACAGCCAGGCCCTGGCGCAACAGGCGCTGAGCCTGGAAAGTGCCGCCGCAGTGCGTGCCTTGGTTGAGGAGTCGCACTGATGGCGCGAATTCTCAGCCTGACCCTCAACCCGGCACTGGACCTGACCGTCAGCCTCGACGTGCTGCAGCCCGGCGCGGTCAACCGTGGTTCCGGCCTGACCAGCCATGCGGCCGGCAAAGGCCTGAACGTCGCCCAGGTGCTCGCCGACCTCGGTCACAAGGTTACCGTCAGCGGCTTTCTCGGCATTGCCAATGCGGCGCCGTTCGATGCCCTGATCAGTCGCTGCGGCTTCGTCGACGCCTTCGTCCGCATACCGGGCGAGACGCGCAGCAATATCAAACTGGCTGAACGCAGCGGGCGCATCACCGACCTCAACGGCCCCGGCCCGCTGATCGCGGCGCGGCATCAGGACGAGTTGCTGGCGACGCTCGAACAGATCGCGGTTGGCCATGACGCGGTGGTGGTCGCCGGCAGCTTGCCGCAGGGCATCGACGTGGAGTGGTTTGCTGCGCTGCTCGGCCGGCTCAAGGCCCTTGGCCTGCCGCTGGCGCTGGATACCAGTGGCGCAGCGCTGCAGGCGGGGCTGGCGGTGCAGCCTTGGCTGATCAAGCCCAACGAGGACGAGCTGGCCGAGGCCTGCGGGCTCGTCGACCCCTCCGCCGCCATGCTCGACGCGGCGGCGCGGACGCTGTGCGAGCAGGGCATCGAGCACGTGCTGCTGTCGCGTGGCGCTGCCGGAGTCAGCTGGTTCGGTCCTGACATCGCGTTGCAGGCGCAGCCGCCGCAGGTGGTGGTGGCGAGCACCGTTGGCGCTGGCGACTCGCTGTTGGCGGCCACCCTGCATGGCCTGCTCAACGGTTGGCCGGCGGAGGGCACGCTGCGGCTGGCCACTGCTGTGGCGGCGCAGGCGGTGACGCAGATCGGTTTCGGTATCCATGACCGCGAACAACTGGAACGCCTGGAAGCAGCCGTGACGATCACGTCGCGGGCCTAAAAAAATAAGAGGTTTTGTCATGAATCTGCTGATCGTCACCGCCTGCCCCAACGGCATGGTCACCAGCGTGCTCTGTTCGCGCCTGCTGGAAGCCGCTGCCCAACGCCTCGGCTGGTCCACGCGGGTCGAGGTGCATGACCCCAAGGCCATCGGCTCGCCGCTGAGCGATGGCGATATCGCCGCCGCCGACCTGGTCGTGGTGGTCAAAACCGGCGCGCTGTCGCTGCAGCGCTTTGTCGGCAAGCGCCTGCTGCAGTCGACCCCGGCCGCGGCGCTGGTCGATCCGCAGCAGTTTCTTCTCGACGCCGCCGAGAACGCCGCACCGTTGCAGACGGCCGAGGCGCAGTTGCAGCCCGTCGGTGGGCAGCCGCGACTGGTGGCGATCACCGCCTGCCCGACCGGCGTGGCCCATACCTTTATGGCCGCCGAGGCGCTGCAGCAGGCTGCCGAGCAGTTGGGCTACGCCTTGCAGGTGGAAACCCGCGGCTCGGTCGGCGCGCGCAACCTGCTCGACGACGACGCAATCGCCGCGGCCGATGTGGTGTTGCTGGCCGCCGATATCGAGGTGGATACGGCGCGCTTTGCCGGCAAGAAGGTATTTCGCTGCGGTACCGGCGTGGCGCTCAAGCAGCCGCAGCAGACCTTGCAGCGCGCGCTGGCCGAGGCCCAGCCGCTGGTTGCCGATGGCAATGCTCAGGCCGCCGCGCCGGGTGGCGGTCAGGGCGGCCCTTACAAACACCTGCTTACCGGCGTGTCGTTCATGCTGCCGATGGTGGTGGCCGGCGGTTTGCTGATCGCCCTGTCGTTCGTTTTCGGCATCGAGGCGTTCAAGCAGGAGGGCACCCTGGCGGCAGCGCTGATGCAGATCGGTGGCGAGGCGGCGTTCAAACTGATGGTGCCGGTGCTGGCGGGCTATATCGCCTATTCGATAGCCGACCGTCCCGGCCTGGCGCCGGGCATGATCGGCGGCCTGCTCGCCAGCAGCCTGGGCGCGGGTTTTATCGGTGGCATCGTCGCCGGCTTTCTCGCCGGCTATTCGGCCAAGGCCATTGCCCGCTGGGTGAAACTGCCGGCCAGCGTCGAGTCGCTCAAGCCGATTCTGATCATCCCATTGCTGGCCAGCTTGTTTACCGGCCTGGTGATGATCTACGTGGTCGGCCAGCCGGTGGCGGGCATGCTCGCCGGGCTGACCGCGTTTCTCGATGGCATGGGCAGCACCAATGCGATTCTGCTCGGCCTGTTGCTCGGCGCGATGATGTGCGTCGACCTCGGCGGGCCGATCAACAAGGCCGCCTATGCCTTTTCGCTCGGTCTGCTGGCCGCGCAGAGCTACGCGCCCATGTCGGCAACCATGGCCGCCGGCATGGTGCCGCCCATCGGCATGGCCATCGCGACCGTGCTGGCGCGGCGCAAGTTTGCCCAGTCCGAGCGCGAGGCGGGCAAGGCTGCAGGGGTTCTCGGCTTGTGCTTTATCTCCGAGGGGGCGATTCCGTTCGCCGCCAAGGACCCGTTCCGGGTGATTCCGGCGAGCATCGCCGGCGGCGCGCTGACCGGTGCCCTGTCGATGTACTTCGGCTGCAAGCTGATGGCGCCCCATGGCGGCCTGTTCGTGCTGCTGATCCCCAACGCGATCAACCATGCCGCGCTCTACCTGTTGGCGATAGTCGCCGGCAGCCTGGTCACCGGCGTGGTCTATGCGCTGATCAAGCGGCCTGAAGCGCAACCGCTGGCGGTGGCCGCTGCGGCCTAGCCAGCCGCCATTTGCCTGTCGAGTTCCGCCTGGCCTGTCCGGAGAGAACGGGCTATTGGGCAGAGGTCTGTTTCAGGTAATCGATGAATGCCCGCAGGGGCGCCGGCATCTGTCGCCGTTGGTGGTAGTAGAGATAGGGTCCGCTGAAATTCTGCCACCACCCCTCGAGAATGGGCTGCAGCGTACCGTTGTCGAGCAAGGGTCGCAGGTACTCTTCAAAGGTGTAGATGATGCCGACGCCCGCGCTCGCGGCACTGATGCGCAGGTCGGTGGATGACGACAGCAGCGGGCCTTCGGGCGTGATTCGAATTGACTGACCGTCTTTCTCGAATTCCCAGATACCGAGCACGCCGCTGGCGAAACGGTTGCCGAGCAAGCGGTGGCTGGTCAACTCCTGAGGGTGCTGGGGAGTGCCGTAACGCGCCAGATAGGCCGGGGATGCGGCGGCGACGAAGCGCTGTCGGCGCGGGCCGATAGGCGTGGCGATCATGTCCTTGGCGAGGCGCTCTTCATAGCGAACTCCGGCGTCAAAGCCTGCGGCGATCACGTCGATGAAGCTGTTGTCCATCATGACCTCGACCCGCACACCGGGATAACGCTCGAGAAAGCCCGCCAGCAGCGTCGGCATTACAAACTGCGCGACCGGCACGGGAACGTTGAGCTTGAGCGTACCGACAGGGCTTTGCTGATCATCGTTGAGGTCGTTGAGCGCGTCGCTGATTTCCTCCAGTGCCGGCCGCAAGCGCTGAATCAGCCGACTGCCCGCCTCGGTTGGGGTCACGCAGCGGGTCGTGCGATTTAGCAACCGGACCCCCAGCCGGGCCTCCAGGCGCCGCACGCAGTCACTCAGCGACGAGGCGGACATCCCGTGCTTTTCCGCCGCGGTGCGAAACCCACTTGCCTCGACCACTGCGGCGAACAGGGCAACGTCATCCAGATCAAGTCGGCTCATGGTGTCTCCTGGTGCGCGGTCGATAAAGCCCTTGGCCGAGCCATGGTAGCCCAGCTCGGGAATAACAGGTTGTACGCAGATTCGTACAGCAAGGTGCTGCCACGACTGCCATAACCTTCCGTCGCCGACGGCGTAAGCGAGTGGGCACGAGCTGGGCCTTCTGGAATAGGGGCTGCGCGCGGAAACGGCGCTTGGCCGCGCCTGCGCTGATGCGCAGTGATCATGAGTCTGTACGCCAGGGCGTACGGTTCGTTCGGTTTTGTCTGGCTTATCGGTTGTGGGTCGTGGCGCAAGAATCTGCTTCGACGACGCATGCATTCGGCTGTGTCGGCGCCCACCGCGATCTACGACAGAGGACTCCGCCATGTCAGCCACACACGAAACCGTTGCCCGTACCCGCCTTACCCGCCGCAGCCTGCTGAAGCTTTCCAGCGCGATCGGCATCGCTCTGTTCATGGGCATCGAGGCCAGCGGCGTGACTGCCCAGGACGCCCAGGCGCCCAAGCCGGACTGGTCGACGGCGGACATGCCGTCGCAGGCCGGGCGCACGGTGCTTATCACGGGCGGTACCAGCGGCATGGGTTATGAAGACGCCCTGGCGCTTTCCCGCGCAGGGGCGAACGTGATCATCGCCGCGCGTAATCAGGCCCGCGGCGATGCCGCGGTCAGCCGCATTCAACAGGCAGTACCGGGGGCGCGGGTCAGCTTCGAAACCTTAGATCTCGCGGACCTGCGCTCGGTTGCCGCGCTGAGCCAACGACTCCAGTCGCGCCAGCAACGCCTCGACGTGTTGATCAACAACGCCGCCGTCATGGCCTTGCCCGAGCGCGAGTTGTCAGCGGACGGTTATGAGCTGCAGCTCGCCACCAACTACCTGGGCCACTTCGCGCTGACGGCGCAGTTGCTGCCGCTGCTGCGAAAGTCGCCCGACCCGCGCGTGATTAACCTGGCCAGCATTGCCGTGCATCACGGCCGCATCGATTTCAACGACCTGCAGGCGGAGAAAGGCTACGCGCCCATGCCGGTGTACGCCCAGTCAAAGCTGGCGATGTTGATGTTCGCCTTCGAGCTGCAGCGGCGCAGTGATCAGCACGGCTGGGGCATTCGCAGTATCGGCGTGCACCCCGGCGTGGCGGTCACCGAGCTGGTGAAGAACGGTCCAGGACTGGACAGCGCCTTCGGTCAGAACTGGGCCAAGGACCGCGATGTTTACCATTCGGCCGCGCAGGGCGCCCTGTCCACGCTCTATGCCGCAACCGCGACGCAGGCGCGCGGCGGCGCCTATTACGGGCCCACGGGGGCGGACGAAAAACGCGGCCCGCTGGGTCTCGCGACTATTCCGCAACCTGCGCAGGACGCACAGGCCGCGGCGCGCCTGTGGGACCTCAGCGAGCAACTTACCGGGGCCAGCTTCCGCTGATCCCTTCACAGACCCGCCGCAGGCGGGTCAGCGCAAGAGGCTTATACCGTGACGACCTCGACTGATTCACTGCCGAGCGGTTTCGCGCGGCTGTTCAATACCCGACCCGGGGAACGGCCTGCGGTGATCGCTGGGTTTTTTATGTTCTTCCTGCTGTTCACCGGCTACTTCATGCTCCGCCCGGTGCGTGAAACCATGGGCGTGGCGGGCGGTGTCGACAACCTTCAATGGCTGTTCACCGGCACGTTCGTCGCCACGCTGGTCACCCTGCCGCTGTTTGGCTGGCTGGCCTCCAAGGTGGCGCGGCGGCGTATCGTTCCCTGGGTGTACGGGGTTTTCACCAGCCACCTGATCAGCTTCGCCGTCGCGCTTGCCTTCTTTCCGGACGACCCCTGGGTGGCACGTGCGTTTTACATCTGGCTGTCGGTGTTCAACCTGCTGGCCGTCTCGCTGGCCTGGAGTGTGCTGGCCGACGTATTCGACGCCGACGCTGCCAAGCGTCTGTTCGCCCTCATAGCCGCTGGCGCGAGCCTGGGCGGGCTGGTCGGTCCGCTGCTGGGCATCGCCCTGGTGCGGCCGCTTGGCCATGCGGGGTTATTGCTGCTCTGCGCCGGCCTGTTGCTGGCGAGTGCCGCGCTCGCGGTGTGGCTGCATCGCTGGCGCGATCAGCAGCCCGACATCGAAACCCGCCAGCAGGCAACACCGGCCCGGCATAACGCGCTGGGAGGAAACCCGTTTGCCGGTGCGCTCGCCACGCTGCGCTCGCCCTATCTGCTGGGAATCGCCGCGTTTGTCATGTTGCTGGCGAGTATCAACACCTTTCTCTACTTCGAGCAGGCACGGCTGGTGTCCGAGACGTTCAGCGATCCGGTCCGGCAAACCCAGGTGTTCGGCACCATCGATGCAGTGGTCCAGGGGCTTGCCATCCTCACTCAGCTGTTCATCACCGGGCACCTCGCGCGCCGGCTGGGTACCACGGTGTTGCTGGTAAGCATTCCGGTGGTGATGGTGGCGGGCTTCATATGGCTGGCGCTGGCGCCGGTGTTCGCCGTCTTCGTGGTGGTGATGGTGATCCGCCGGGCCGGTGAATATGCCCTGGTGCGGCCAGGCCGCGAGATGCTCTACACCGTGGTGCCCGCCGAGCAGAAGTACAAGGCGAAGAACTTCATCGACACGGTGGTTTACCGGGGTGGTGACGCCGTTAGCGGTTGGCTCAAGCATGCGCTCGATCTGTTCAGCGAAAAGCCCGCACTGGCGATGCTGGTGGGCGCGTTGATTGCGGCGGTCTGGGGGTTGTGCGGCTTTTTTCTCGGGAGGACGGAGCGGCGCCTGGAGTCCGTTCGGCGAGACTAGCAGGCCGTCATACAAGCCCGGGAATCGGCTGGCGAAGCCCATAAAAAAGGCAGCCCGAAGGCTGCCTTTTCTCACTCGATATGCTGTCAGTGGGCGACTGCGCCGGAGGCGCCGTAGCCGGTCTGCGAGCGAACGAACTGCGGCATGAAGCGCGCCTTTTCATTGGCCGCCGCGGTGGACTTGTCGGTGATCGAGAAGAACCAGATCCCGGCAAAGGCAACGATCATCGAGAACAGCGCCGGGTACTCGTACGGGAACACCGCTTTGGCGTGACCAAGCACCGAGACCCACACGGTCGGGCCGAGGATCATCAGCGTTACCGCGGTGATCAGGCCGAGCCAGCCGCCGATCATGGCGCCCCGGGTGGTGAGGTTCTTCCAGTACATCGAGAGGAACAGCACCGGGAAGTTGCAGCTCGCCGCGATGGAGAAGGCCAGGCCGACCATGAACGCGATGTTCTGCTTCTCGAAGGCAATGCCCAGGCCGATGGCCAGGACGCCAAGCGCGACGGTGGTGATCTTGGAAACGCGCAGCTCATCCTTCTCGTTGGCCTTGCCCTTCTTGAACACGCTGGCGTACAGGTCGTGGGACACCGCCGAGGCGCCAGCCAGGGTCAAGCCGGCGACCACCGCGAGGATGGTGGCGAAAGCCACAGCCGAGATGAAGCCGAGGAACAGGCTGCCGCCCACCGCATTGGCCAGGTGCACCGCAGCCATGTTGTTGCCGCCGAGCAGGGCGCCTGCGGCATCCTTGAACGCCGGATTGGTGCTGACCAGCAGAATCGCGCCGAAGCCGATGATGAACGTCAGGATGTAGAAGTAGCCGATGAAACCGGTGGCGTAGAACACCGACTTGCGGGCTTCCTTGGCGTCGCTCACGGTGAAGAAGCGCATGAGGATGTGCGGCAGGCCGGCGGTGCCGAACATCAGCGCCAGGCCGAGGGAGATCGCCGAAATCGGGTCTTTCACCAGGCCGCCGGGGCTCATGATCGCCTCGCCGTTGGCGTGCACCTTGATGGCTTCGGTAAACAGCGTGCTGAAGTTGAAGTCGACGTGCTTCATCACCATCAGGGCCATGAATGAGGCGCCGGACAGCAAGAGAACCGCCTTGATGATCTGCACCCAGGTGGTTGCCAGCATGCCGCCGAACAGCACGTACAGCACCATCAGGATGCCCACCAGGATCACCGCGACGTGGTAGTCGAGGCCGAACAGCAGCTGAATCAGCTTGCCGGCGCCGACCATCTGCGCGATCAGGTAGAACGCCACCACCACCAGCGAGCCGCTGGCCGACAGGGTGCGGATCTGGGTCTGGCCCAGGCGGTACGAGGCCACGTCGGCGAAGGTGTACTTGCCCAGGTTGCGCAGGCGCTCGGCGATCAGGAAGAGGATCACGGGCCAGCCGACCAGAAAGCCGATCGAGTAGATCAGGCCGTCGTAGCCGGAGGTGAACACCAGCGCGGAAATGCCCAGGAAGGACGCCGCGGACATGTAGTCGCCGGCGATCGCCAGGCCGTTCTGGAAGCCGGAAATCTTGCCGCCGGCGGTGTAGAAGTCGGACGTCGATGTGTTGCGCTTCGAGGCCCAGTAGGTGATGTACAGGGTGGCACCGACGAAGGCTAGGAACATGACGATGGCCGACGTGTTGATCGGCTGGCGCTGCACCGCGCCGGTCAGCGCTTCTGCGGCCCAGAGGGTCGGTGCAATGGCTGCGAGGCCGATGCTGCTGAGTAGACGCGCGATCATTTCTGCACCTCGTCGAGGACTGCCTGGTTCATGTCATCGAACTCGCCATTGGCGCGCTGCACATAGACGCCGGTCAGCACGAATGCCGACAGGATCAACCCCACCCCGAGCGGAATGCCCCAGGTGATGGGCGAGTCGGGGCTGATACGCGTACCGAGCCACTGCGGCACGAACGCGATTAGCAGGATAAAGGCCAGGTAAAGGCCGAGCATCAAGGCGGACAGCAGCCACGCGAAACGCTCGCGCTTGGCCACCAGCTCCTGAAAGCGGGGGTTATTCTGGATTTGGGTGTAAATCTTGTCATGCATGATTGCGCGGCTCCTCTGCGGCAAGTGACGCCACTCTAGAGCCACGGTTGCGGCTGCACAGGCGACTTTAGTCGTGGTCGCGACCATAGTCGTAGGCCCGGAATAGACGCGCTCCGGGTACATCAGTGGGAGCGCCTCGCCTCAGCGTCGGCCGATAAATTACGGGGCCGACTTCTATCAAGGAGAGGCGTTTACGCATCTAATGATGGTTCTGCGAAGCGCCGGCATGACTGGGCTATTGCGTACAAGGCTTGCCGGCAAGGTCTAAGCGACGAGCATCGGCATCGCTAATGCATTTAACGTCAAAGCCCTGCGTCAGGCGCGGTGATTTATCGCGGATGCTGCTGGTGAAGCTATCCATGAAACGCTGGGCTTTCAATTGATCGTCAAAGCGCCGAGCTGAGCTCTGACTGTGGGTATAGCTCCCATTACTAGAGGCGAAACACTGGTCGTATCCCTCACATTGCAGCTGGACGTACCAGTACGGTTGGCGGACTTCCACATCGGCAGAGCTGCTCAAGGCAACCAGGCAGAGAGCGGCGGATAGCATCATGCGCATTTGAATACTCCTTGGTGAGCAAAGGCGAAGCCTAAGACAGAGTGCGTGCGCATTGGAATCATGGCCTCATGCCTCTAGCGTGAAGTGGTCAGCCTCGTTACTGACCGATTTGTCTGAACTATGCCCCCGGTGTGTTCTCCATACAGACAGGCAGGCTCAGGCGCCATTTCATCGGCGGAGGCGGCGCCTGCTTCAAGGAGAGCGCGAATGAACGACACGCAACGGGCGAAGCCGCCACTGAGAATTCTACTGACCGGGTTGCTGGTGCTGCTGCTGGGTGCCCTGTTGGCCGTGGGTGGCGCCTACCTCGCGTGGCTTGGCGGGTCCTGGTATTACCTGCTCGCCGGCATCGGCATGCTGCTGGTCGGCGGTTTGATTCTCGCCAGGCGTCGCGCGGCGTTGTGGCTGTATGCGGTGTTGCTGCTGGCCACGTTAGCCTGGACGGTCTACGAGGTGCGCTTCGACTGGTGGCAGCTGGCGCCACGTATCGACCTTTGGTGCATTCTGGGTCTCTGGTTGCTGCTGCCCTTTATCAATCGGCATATCGGCGTGCTCCCTCGCTGGCGCGACGGCGCTACGGGGCTGCTTGGCCTTGGCCTGGTGCTCGGTGCGGCGATGGCCGGGTACTCATTGACCCAGGACTATTCGCGCATCGACGGCGAATTTAGCGATGCGCAGATGCGCGGCAGCAACCCCGAAGCGCAGGCGGGGCGCTCGGCCAGCGAGTGGACGGCCTATGGCGGCTCCGACCGTGGCGACCGCTATTCCACCGCCAACCTGATCACTCCGGAAAATGTCGAGCGCATGGAACTGGCCTGGGAATACCACACCGGCGACCTGCCGGGCGAGGGCGATCCGGGCGAGATCACCAACCAGGTAACGCCGCTCAAGGTCGGCAACGGCCTGTTCATCTGCACGCCCCACAGCATCGCCATCGCCCTGGACGCCGACACCGGCAAGGAGCTGTGGCGTTTCGATCCACAGATCAATCGCGCGGCCGAGTATTACCAGCACATGACCTGTCGCGGCCTGGCCTACCACGATGCCGGGGCCTACCCCACGGCGCCTGCGGTCCAGGCCAGGGCCAGTGCGCCGGCGGTTGCCGATGTCGATAACCTGCCCGCAATTGCCGATGCTACTGCAGCCGCGCGCGAGGATGCGCCCGCCCCGCCGGCTTCGGCGCGCTGCGAGCGCCGGCTGTTCCTGCCGACCAACGATGCCACCTTGTATGCCCTGGATGTGCAGGATGGCCAGCCGTGTGAAGACTTCGGCACTGGCGGCATGGTCGATCTGAAAATCGGTCTGGGTAAGGACGCGCTGGGGGTCTACCTGCCGACCTCGCCGCCGGTGGTCACCGAGAAACTGGTGATCGTCGGCGGTTCGGTAACCGACAACGGTTCGGTGGATTCACCGGGCGGGGTGATTCGCGCCTACGACGTGCGCAGCGGCGAGCTGGTATGGAACTGGGACCCAGGCAAGCCGGAGCAGACCGCGCCGCTGCCGGCCGGGGAAACCTATACCCGCAGCACCCCAAACTCCTGGACCATCGCCACGGCCGACGAGCAGCTCGGTCTGGTCTATATCCCGACCGGTAACCAGAGCCCCGACCAGTGGGGTGTGCCGCGCAGCCCACAGACCGAGCGCTTCACCGCCACCCTGGTGGCACTCGACCTGGCGACTGGCGAGGTGCGCTGGGAGTTTCAGACCGTGCACCATGACCTGTGGGACCGCGACCTGCCTTCGCAGCCGACGCTCGTCGACATCGACGGCCCCCAGGGCAAGGTGCCGGCCATCATTCAGGCGACCAAGGGCGGCAGCCTGTTCGTGCTCGACCGGCGCAACGGCGCGCCCATCGTGCCGGTAACCGAGCGACCAGTGCCGCAGGGCGCGGTTGCGGGCGACTTCACCGCGCCGACTCAGCCATTTTCGGCCTTGAGCTATGCGCCGGAGGAACCGCTGCGCGAACGCGACATGTGGGGCGGCACGCCGCTGGATCAGTTGATGTGCCGGATTCAGTTCCGCCAGCTGCGCTATGACGGTGACTTCACCCCGCCTTCGGAACAAGGCTCGCTGATCTACCCTGGCAATGTCGGCACCTTCAACTGGCCTTCGATAGCGGTCGACCCGGTGCGCCAGCTGCTGTTCGGCGCACCCAATTACCTGGCCTTCACCTCGACCCTGGTCAAGCGCAGCGAGGTGCCGGTGGATGCACGCATGGGCGGTGGCGAAACCGGCTTGCAGCCCAATCTGGGCGCCCCCTACATGGCCAGCCTTGAACCCTTTCTGTCGCCGCTGGGCTTGCCTTGCCAGAGCCCGCCGTGGGGATTCGTCAGTGCGGTCGATCTGCGCACCATGGAAAAGGTCTGGATGCACAAGAACGGCACCAGCCGTGACAGCGCGCCGCTAGGCATTCCATTGCCGGTGGGGGTTCCCGCGCTCGGCGGGCCGCTGGTCACCGCAGGGGGCGTCGGATTTCTCAGCGGTACCCTCGACTACTACCTGCGCGCCTACGACCTGAGCAACGGCGAAGAACTGTGGAAGGGGCGGCTTCCGGCTGGCGGCCAGGCCACACCGATGAGCTACATATCGGAACGCAGCGGCAAGCAGTACGTGGTGGTGATGGCCGGCGGGCACGGCTCGTTCGGCACCAAGCTTGGCGATTCGGTAACGGCCTGGACGCTGGCTGACGCGCCATAGCCGCGCATCGCCCCCTGCTCGCGCAGGGGGGGTTGTTCTGCGTCAACCCATTAAAATTCCGTTACTTGCGTCTCACGAGTGTGAGCCGCTCATCCGGGCGTCATTTTTCTGTCAAGAGCAGCGGTTAAACCTGACCGTCGCACCAGTCGCGACGGCAGTCCGGATTCAGTTCTTCCCAGGCCAGCTCACGCGCAATCGGCGACGCGGCCACCGGCCGTGCGTGGGTTTTGCGATACCTGGCCGGTTGCCGGCGCGATTCCACCCATTCGCCGACGCCGCGCAAGCGCAGCTCGGCTTTCTCAGGAATGCGCCATGCACCCCAAGCACCGTTTCACCCGTTCATTACTGGCTGTTCTGTTGGGCGGCGCAGGGGCCGCTCTGCTGCCCGCTGCCCAGGCCGAGCTGCTGATTTCGGAATACGTCGAAGGAAGCGCCAACAGCAAGGCACTGGAGTTTTACAACGCCGGCAGCGCGCCGCTGTCGCTGGCTGGCTACGCGGTCGAGTTCTATTTCAACGGCGCCACCAGCAGCGGACGCAGCATCCCGTTAAGTGGCGAGGTGGCGGCCGGTGCGGTGCATGTGCTGGCGAACGGCTTGGCCGATGCGGCGATGCTGGCCAAGGCCAATCAGCGCAGCGAGGGCAGCTGGTACAACGGCGACGACGCCATTGTGTTGCGCGGGCCGGACGGCCAGGTTGTGGACAGCTTCGGTCAGCTTGGGGTCGATCCCGGCGCGGTCTGGGGCGCGGGGGCCAGTCAGACCCAGGACCGTACGCTGGTGCGCAAGAGTGCAGTGACCAGCGGTGATCGCGAGCCAGCGGATGCCTTCGAGCCTGGCGCCGAGTGGTTGGGTTATCCGCAAAATACCTTCAGCGAACTGGGCCGCTATGGCGAGGGCGAGCCCGGCGGCGGTGATGCCGGCATGCGTCGCATTCATGAGGTGCAGGGCGCTGGCGCGAGCAGCGAACTGGCCGGGCAGACGGTAACGGTCGAAGGCATCGTGACCGCAAACATGCGCGGCGCGGACGAGCTGACAGGCTTCTTCGTGCAGTCGGCCGATGGCGAGATCGATGGCGACGCACTGACGTCCGAAGGGCTGTTTGTGTACGACGGCGGCGTAGGCGTCGCCGTGCGCGCTGGCGACCGGGTGCGGGTACGCGGCCTGGTTACCGAGTTCAACGGCTTGACCGAACTGACGGGCGCCTTGCAGGTGGTGGTACTCGCGCAGGGCCAGCCGCTGCCTGCGGCGCAGCCGGTGCGGCTGCCGTTGGCCGCCCGTGACGAGCTGGAGCGCTATGAAGGCATGCGCGTCGCGCTGCCGCAGACGTTGACCGTGAGCGAGGTGTACAACCTCGGCCGCTACGGCGAGTTGTTGCTGTCATCGGGCGGGCGCCTGTGGATTCCCACCCACCGTGCGCAGCCGGGTGAGCAGGCCCAGGCGCTGCAGGCGCGCAACGACCTCAACCAGATCATCCTCGACGATGGCCGCAGCGGGCAGAATTCGGACCCGGTTCGCTACCCGGCGCCGGAATTGAGCGCGTACAACAGCGTGCGGATCGGCGACCAGGTCGAGCGCATCCAGGGTGTGATGCATTACACGGCCGGCAGCTACCGCGTGCATCCATTGGTGCAGCCGGAATTCACCGCGAGCAACCCGCGCCAGGACAGCGTGCGAGGCAGCAAGGGTCGCCTGCGGGTCGCCAGCTTCAACGTGCTGAACTATTTCAATGGCGACGGCAACGGCGGCGGCTTTCCCACGTCCCGCGGTGCCAGCAGTAGCGAAGAGTTCCAGCGTCAGCGGGACAAGATCATCGCGGCCATCGTTGCGACCGATGCCCATGTCATCGGCCTGATGGAGATCGAAAACGATGGCTATAGCGAAGACGGCGCCATTGCCGATCTGGTCGCCGGTCTGAATGCCGCGTCGCCGCGCTGGAAGCGCTATGCCTTCATCAAGCCCGAGCAGGAGCGGCTCGGTAGCGACGAGATCGCCGTCGGCATCATCTATCGCAAGGACCGCATCCGCCCGCACAAGACGGCCGCGGTGCTGGACAGCTCGGTCGACCCGCGGTTCGACGACAGCAGGAATCGGCCAGCACTGGCGCAGACGTTCCGCGAGCGGTTCACCGGCAAGCGCTTGACGGTGGCGGTCAATCACCTGAAATCGAAAGGCTCGAGTTGCGACGACATTGGCGACCGCGACATGGGCGACGGTCAGGGCAACTGCAACCTGACCCGCGCGCTGGCGGCGCAGGCGCTGGTGAGCTGGCTGGCGAGCGACCCAACCCGCGGGCGCGACCCCGATGTGCTGATCATCGGCGACCTCAACGCGTATGCCAAAGAGGACCCGATCAACCTGATTCGCGCAGCCGGCTACACCGACCTGCTGGCGCGGTTCGTTGGCGACAGCGCCTACTCATACGTGTTCTCGGGCCAGTCCGGTTATCTCGATCACGCCCTGGCCAGCGCCAGCCTGTTGCGTCAGGTGCGCAGCGCGGGCGAATGGCACATCAATGCTGACGAGCCGCGGGTGCTGGATTACAACCTGGAGTTCAAGACCGAGCGGCAGCGCTCATTGTTGTACAGCGCCGATCCTTATCGCGCCTCGGATCACGATCCGCTGGTGATCGGCATCGACCTGCGCTGATGCTCGACTGCGTTGGCTTCGGTGGAGCCAACGCTCGCTCTCGAGTGCTGTGATCGCCTGACGACGAGCCTCAAAAAAGCCATTGAAATCGTGAGCGGCTGAGACAAGTAGGGTGCGCCATGCGCACCAAATTTACACCGAAGCTAGTGGGCACGACCGAGGAGGCCCGTGTACTGCATAGTTAGCCTGGTGCGCACAGCGCACCCTACGAAATTGGGCAGCTAGGTGGTTTTTCAACAGCTTGTTAATGGTGCTCGCGGGTGGCGCGGAATTTCACGTCCGGCCAGCGTTCTTCCATCAGGCTCAGGTTGACCCGCGTCGGCGCCAGGTAGGTGAGGTGGCCGCCGCCATCGAGCGCCAGGTTTTCCACCGCCTTGTTGGAGAATTCTTCAAGCTTCTTCTTGTCGGCGCATTCGATCCAGCGCGCCGACCACACGGTGATTGGCTCGTAGGCACATTCCACCTTGTATTCCTCTTTCAGGCGGCTGGCGACCACGTCGAACTGCAGCACGCCGACCGCGCCGAGGATGATGTCGTTGCTGCGCTCGGGGAAGAACACCTGAGTCGCACCTTCTTCGGCGAGCTGTTGCAGGCCCTGGCGCAGTTGCTTGGATTTCAGCGGGTCTTTCAGACGCACACGGCGGAACAGTTCCGGGGCGAAGTGCGGAATGCCGGTGAAGCCCAGGCTTTCGCCTTCGGTAAAGGTGTCGCCGATCTGGATGGTGCCATGGTTGTGCAGGCCGATGATGTCGCCGGCATAGGCCTCTTCGAGCATCTCGCGCTCGCTGGAGAAGAACGTAAGGGCGTCGCCGATGCGCACATCCTTGCCGGTGCGCACATGGCGCATCTTCATGCCTTTCTCGTACTTGCCCGAGCAGATGCGCATAAAGGCGATGCGGTCGCGGTGCTTGGGGTCCATATTCGCCTGGATCTTGAACACGAAGCCGGAAAATTTCTCCTCGCTCGGCTCCACCGTGCGCTCGTTGGCGACCCGCGCCAGCGGACGCGGCGCCCAGTCGACCACGGCATCGAGCACATGATCGACGCCGAAGTTGCCCAGGGCGGTGCCGAAGAACACCGGGGTCAGTTGGCCGGCCATGAACTCGGCCTGGTCGAACTCGTGGCAGGCGCCCTGCACCAGCTCCAGTTGTTCGATAAAGCGTTCGTACTCGTCGCCCAGATGCGCACGGGCTTCGTCGGAGTCGAGTTTCTCGATGATCTTGGTTTCGGTGCGTTCATGGCCGTGGCCGGCGGTGTAGACGATGATGTAATCGTCGGCCAGGTGGTAGACGCCCTTGAAGTCGCGGTAGCAACCGATCGGCCAGGTGATGGGCGCGGCCTTGATCTTCAATACCGCCTCGATCTCATCGAGCAGTTCGATAGGGTCGCGGATGTCGCGGTCGAGCTTGTTAACGAAGCTGACGATGGGCGTGTCGCGCAGCCGGCACACGTCCATCAGGGCGATGGTGCGCGGCTCGACGCCTTTACCGCCGTCGAGCACCATCAGCGCACTGTCCACCGCGGTCAGGGTGCGGTAGGTGTCTTCGGAGAAGTCCTCGTGGCCGGGGGTGTCGAGCAGGTTGACCATGTGATCGCGGTAGGGGAACTGCATCACCGAGGTGGTGATGGAGATGCCGCGCTGCTTTTCCATCTCCATCCAGTCGGAGGTGGCATGGCGGTCGGACTTGCGCGACTTCACCGTACCAGCCACGGCAATCGCCTTGCCCATCAGCAGCAGCTTTTCGGTAATGGTTGTCTTACCGGCGTCGGGGTGGGAGATGATCGCGAACGTGCGGCGCTTGGCGACTTCGGCGGCCTGGATGGTCATTGTGCGGGAACCCGTCGACTGATAGTCGGTCTGTCAAAAAAGGCGGCGATTATAACGGTAAACGCGCATTGGCGCGGCGCCCTGTGGTCAGCCCGGCAAAACCGCGACGGCTGCGGTTTTGCACAGCATTTGTGACGCGTTGTTTTGAATCCGCAACAGTCGATCCAGCGGGCGATTGAGCGGAGCGAAACGACGGCAATTATTGATTGATCTCAACCCCCCATGGCCCTAAAGTTCGCGCCCGAACGTCCATGCTGGCAACGATCCATCCGGCTCAAGTACTGACGACGAGAGATTGCGTTTATCCGGTCAAGTAACGCGCAGCGAGCGCGGTTGGTGTCACTTGAACGACGTGATTCTCGGCGACAATGCCTTGGGAAGTAGGCGAACCAAAGTGGGGAAACTGATCAGACGTTCCGCGGCCACGCCATGCGTGGTGCATCCCTAACCTGTTTATTGGTCAGCCATTGGAGTCCCCGCATGTCGATCGAGGTTGAAGACTACTATCCCCGCGAAACCTTCCAGAAGATGAAGGCGTTCGCTGACAAGCAAGAAACCCCATTCGTGGTGATCGACACCGCGATCATCAGCCAGGCCTATGACGACCTGCGCGCCGGTTTCGAATTCGCCAAGGTCTATTACGCGGTCAAGGCCAACCCGGCGGTCGAGATCATCAACCTGCTCAAGGACAAGGGTTCGAGCTTTGACATCGCCTCGATCTATGAGCTGGACAAGGTCATGGGCTGCGGCGTTGGTCCGGAGCGCATCAGCTACGGCAACACCATCAAGAAATCCAAGGACATTCGCTACTTCTTCGAGAAGGGCGTGCGCATGTTCGCCACCGACTCCGAAGCCGACCTGCGCAACATCGCCAAGGCGGCGCCGGGCTCGAAAATCTATGTGCGCATCCTCACCGAAGGCTCGACCACTGCGGATTGGCCGTTGTCGCGCAAATTCGGCTGCCAGACCGACATGGCCATGGACCTGCTGATCCTGGCTCGCCAGCTGGGCCTGGTGCCATACGGCATTTCCTTCCACGTGGGTTCGCAGCAGCGCGATATCTCGGTATGGGACGCTGCCATTGCCAAGGTCAAGGTGATCTTCGAGCGCCTCAAAGAAGAAGACGGTATCGAGCTGAAGATGATCAACATGGGCGGTGGCTTCCCAGCCAACTACATCACCCGCACCAACAGCCTGGAAACCTACGCCGAGGAAATCATCCGCTTCCTCAAGGAAGACTTCGGCGACGAGCTGCCGGAAATCATCCTCGAGCCGGGCCGTTCGCTGATTGCCAACGCCGGCATCCTGGTCAGTGAAGTGGTGCTGGTGGCGCGCAAGTCGCGCACCGCCGTAGAGCGCTGGGTGTACACCGACGTCGGCATGTTCTCCGGCCTGATCGAAACCATGGGTGAAGCGATCAAGTTTCCGATCTGGACTGAGAAGAAGGGCGAGATGGAAGAGGTGGTGATCGCCGGCCCGACCTGCGACAGCGCCGACATCATGTACGAGAACTACAAGTACGGCCTGCCGCTGAACCTGGCCATAGGCGATCGCATGTACTGGCTGTCCACCGGCGCTTACACCACCAGCTACAGCGCCGTGGAATTCAACGGCTTCCCGCCGCTGAAGGCGTTCTATCTGTAAGCGCAACGCTGCTGATTGATCGGAGCGCGCCGCGCTCCGCCGAAAGCCGTTCACTTTCCTCAGGTGAGCGGCTTTTTTCTGGCCGCCTGTGACGCACGCCGCGTTCTGCTGGTCCGCTTCCCGCACATAGACTGCCCAGTCGCTACCGTTTATCGGCAAAGCGGCTGTCTAGAGCCTTGCGCGCAAAACCTGTGCTCCAGTACCGAAAAGCCATGGATGGACTGAGCATAATCGCGCCGCTTTGGTTAATTGTCGGCATGTTCGGCGAATTAGCTTACTTGATGCTGGCACTTTGCTCTTTATTGGCCATTTCGTTGTTGGCTTCCGGGGCTCGTCTAAAAGGAACGTCACTATGGTCGATCTTGATGCGTGGAACCTCTCCATTCCCGTGGGAACGCCTTCCACCACCATCTCCACGCCTAGCCTGAAGCAGGGCTACAAAGACAATTACTTCAAGGCCGCCAACGGCACGGTATTTTTCTGGGCGCCAGTCACCGGCTCGCGCACACCGAATGCCAAATACCCGCGCTCGGAACTGCGCGAGACCTACCCCAACGGCGCCTTGCGCAACTGGAAATACCCCGCAGCGGACAATTTCCTGCGCGCCGCCCTGAGCATCAATCAGGTGCCTTCCAGCGGCCGCATCGTGATCGGTCAGATTCACATCAGCAACAGCACCAAGCCGTTGCTGAAGCTGGAATACCATCACAGCAACAACGTTGGGCGCATCGTCGCCAAGATCCGCAACAAGCCGGATGACAAGCTGCCGTTCAAAGTGACCCTGATCGAAGGCGTGCCAATGAACCAGCGCTTCACCTACAGCATCCACCTCACACCTGCCGGAACCCTGAGCATCAACAGCTATGGCGGGCACTGGGTCGGGCAGCTGGACTCGGTGTGGAAGTCCAAGCCCATGTACTTCAAGGCAGGGGTCTACATCCAGGACAACACCGGTTATGCCAGCGAGGGTGGCCGTGCGACCTTCTACCGCCTTGAGGCCGCGCATCTACCTCTTAAGTCCAAGCCCAGTCCTCTCTGAGTCCCACGCTGTGCGTCGTGGTGACAGGCTGCTCTAGAGCAACTGGCAGCGTCGCTCAGCGACCAACGCATGGACGGCCGGTTGGCAGGAATACCACTACGACCTCTGCTGAGGTCGGCGCGGTCCGCTTGCAAGATGCAACCAAGGCGCTGGTGCCGCGGTTGCTCTGGCTCTAAGCTTGGGCCATGAAAAAAATCCTGCTGAACTGCGACATGGGCGAAAGCTTCGGGGTCTGGACGATGGGTGACGACGCCCATGCCATGCCCCTGATCGATCAGGCCAATCTGGCCTGCGGCTTCCATGCCTCCGATCCCGTGACCATGCTGCGCACGGTGGACCTCGCGGTGGAGCATGGGGTCAGCATTGGCGCTCATCCCGCGTATCCCGATCTGCTCGGTTTCGGCCGGCGGCACATGGCCTGCTCGCCGGAAGAAGTGACGGCGCTGGTGCTGTATCAGATCGGCGCGCTGGATGCGTTCTGCCGCGCGGCCGGCACTCGGCTGGCCTACGTCAAGCCCCATGGCGCGCTCTATAACGAGCTGGTGTGCAACGATGCACTGTTCGGTGCGGTGCTGGAGGCGTGCGCCAGTTACCGTCAGGGCTTGCCATTGATGACCCTGGCGCTGACCGACAACAGTCGCGAAATGCGCCTGGCCGATGAGGCCGATGTGCCGCTGTTGTTCGAAGCCTTCGCCGACCGTGCCTACCTCACCGATGGACAGTTGGCGCCGCGGCGTTTGTCCGGTGCCGTGCACCGCGACCCGCAGCGCATCCTCGATCAGGGGTTGGCGATCGCCCGGGGCGAGCCGTTCGCCGATATCGATGGCAAGCCCTTGCAGCTGCGTGCCGACAGCCTGTGCGTGCATGGCGACAATGCCGAATCCCTAGCGGTGCTGCGGCGCCTGCGGGCGCTGCTTGACGCCAGTTGAGCTGACAGTGCGCGGCGGATAGGGCTGCTGCTGTCGTTCTGATGCGGTGGCTCAGTTGGCAGAATGATTCGTCTCGGCCATTCGGTGCGCACGGCGCACCCTACGGATGGTGGCCGTGCTGTAGGGTGCGCTGTGCGCACCTTCCCCGTTCAAGATAAACCTCAATCCCCTGCCCACCGGCTATAGGGGCGCGCTAGCTGTTGATCGTCTCCGCGTAGTGACACGCCACCTCTCGGCCGTCGAGCAGCCGCAGCTGCGGCTCGTCCACCGCGCATCGTTCGGTTGCATACGGGCAGCGCTGATGGAACGCGCAGCCGCTGGGCGGCGATAAGGGGTTCGGCAGCTCGCCGGCGATTCTGATCTTCGGCTTGCTCGGATCGGGATGCAGGGTCGGTGTCGCCGAGAGCAGCGCCTTGGTGTACGGGTGCAGTGGGCGGTCGTAGATTACCTCGCTCGGGCCCATTTCCACCGGGCGGCCGAGGTACATCACCAGCACATCGTCGGCGACATGGCGCACCACCGACAGGTTGTGCGAGATGAACACGTAACCGGTGTTGAATTCTTCCTGCAGGTCCATGAACAGGTTGAGCACCTGGGCCTGAATCGATACGTCCAGCGCCGAGGTCGGTTCGTCCGCCACCAGCACCTTGGGCGTGAGCATCATCGCGCGGGCCAGGGCGATGCGCTGGCGCTGACCACCGGAAAACATATGCGGGTAACGCTGGTAGTGCTCGGGGCGCAGGCCGACCTGCTGCATCATCGCCTGCACGCGCTCGCGGCGTTCGATGCGCGACAGGTCGGTATTGATCAGCAGCGGCTCGGCCAGCTGGTCGCCGATCTTCTGCCGCGGGTTGAGCGAGGCATAGGGGTTCTGGAACACCATCTGCACGTCGCGGCGCAGTTGCTTGCGTTCGGCCTTGCTGGCGCCGCTGACCTCCTGCCCGGCAATCTGCAGCGAGCCGGAGCTCGGCTGTTCGATCAGGGTGAGGGCGCGTGCCAGGGTCGACTTGCCGCAGCCGGATTCGCCCACTACCGCCAGCGTTTTGCCGGCGGCGAGTTCGAAGGACACGCCGTTGAGTGCCTGCACCTCGGCGGCCGGCTTGAACAGGCCGCGCGACACCGAGTAGTGCCGCTTGAGGTCCCGTGCGGTGAGCACGGTAGGGGATTGCACGGCGGTCATCACGCCACCTCCGAGGTCAGGTTGAGGGCGTAGAAACAGCGCACCGCGCCGCGCTCATGGGCTTCCAGCGCAGGGCGCTGCTCGCGGCAATCCGGCCGTACATAAGGACAGCGCGGCGACAGTAGGCAACCGGCGGGGCGGTCGTAGCGCCCGGGGACGATGCCCGGCAAAGTCGACAGGCGCCGCTCGCCCTGGCTGTGCTCGGGGATCGCCTTGAGCAACGCTTCGGTATACGGATGGGTCGGTGCTTCGAACAGCTGCGGCACGCTGCCGATTTCCACCGCCTGGCCGGCATACATCACGCACACCCGCTGAGCGGTTTCGGCCACCACCGCGAGGTCGTGGGTGATCAGCACCAGGCCCATGTTCTGCTCGCGCTGCAGGTCGAGCAGCAGCTCCATGATCTGCGCCTGGATGGTCACATCCAGCGCAGTGGTGGGTTCGTCAGCGATCAGCAGCTTGGGTTCGGCGGCGATCGCCATGGCAATCGCCACGCGCTGGCTCATACCACCGGACAGTTGATGGGGGTAGGCGTCCAGGCGGCTTTCGGGGGCCGGGATTTCCACCCGCTCCAGCAGCTCAAGCGCACGCTGACGCGCGGCCTTGCGGTTCATGCCCAGGTGCTGGCGCAGCACTTCTTCGATCTGGAAGCCGACCGTGTAGCTGGGGTTGAGGGCAGTCATCGGGTCCTGGAAGACCATCGACAGGTCCTTGCCGACGATGTGCCGCCGCTGGCGGCCCTTGAGCCGCAGCATGTCGGTGCCGTCGAACTGCAGGCTGTCGGCCGTGATAACGCCGGGCGCTTCGATCAGGCCCATCAGTGCCATCATGGTCACCGATTTGCCCGAGCCGGATTCGCCGACGATGGCCAGCACTTCGCCGGCATTGACCTGCAGATCGAGGCCGTCCACGACCGGCACGGCATTGGCGTCGCCGAAGCGCACGCTGAGGTTCTTGATATCCAACAGGCTCATGGGCGCGGCTCCGCTCCGTAGATACTGGGTTTTTCTGCAGGGTCTGCGATCTTGTAGGGTGGATGACGCTTTACCCATCCACCTATTGCGATGGTGGATGAAAAAGGCGTAATCCACCCTACCCAGCTCCCGTAGCCCGGATGCAATCCGGGGCGGGCCGACAGATTTTCCACGGATTGCATCCGGGCTACTTGAATAGTCATCCTGGGCATCCTCAGACGGCGTTCTTGAGTTTCGGGTCGAGGGCATCGCGCAAGCCGTCGCCCATCAGATTGATTGCCAGCACGCTGAGCAGAATGGTCAGCCCCGGCAGGGTCACCACCCACCAGGCGCGCTCGATGTAGTCGCGCGCCGAGGCCAGCATGGTGCCCCATTCGGGGGTCGGCGGTTGCACACCGAGGCCCAGAAAGCCCAGGGCGGCGGCATCGAGAATCGCCGAAGAGAAGCTCAGGGTGGCCTGCACGATCAGCGGCGCCATGCAGTTCGGCAGCACGGTGACGAACATCAGCCGCGGCAGGCTGGCACCGGCCAAGCGCGCGGCGGTGACGTAATCGCGGTTCAGCTCGCCCATCACCGCGGCGCGGGTCAGGCGCACGTAGGACGGCAGCGAGACGATGGCGATGGCGATGACCGTGTTGATCAGGCCTGGGCCGAGGATCGCGACAATGGCCACCGCCAGCAGCAGCGACGGCAGGGCCAGCATGACGTCCATCAGACGCATGATGCCGGGGCCCAGCAGCCGTGGGAAAAAGCCCGCGACCAACCCCAGCAGGATGCCAGGCAGCAGCGACATCACCACCGAGGCCAGGCCGATCATCAATGACAGGCGTGATCCATGGATCAGACGCGACAGCAGGTCGCGACCCAGTTCGTCGGTGCCCAGCAGAAAGCGCGCCTGCCCGCCTTCCAGCCACACCGGCGGGGTGAGCAGAAAGTCGCGGAACTGTTCGCTCGGGTGATGGGGCGCAACCCAGGGCGCGAACAGCGCGCAGAAAATGATCAGCAGCATGAAGGCGAGACCGGCGACCGCGCCTTTGTTGTGGGCGAAGGCCTGCCAGAATTCCTTCAGAGGCGACGGGTAGAGCAGCGATTGGTCGAGGCTGGTGGAGGTGGTCATGGACGTGCCTCCTGTAGGGTGGATGACGCTCTTTTCATCCACCGCTTGGGTGCTGTGATGGTGGATGGGTGAAGCGTCATCCACCCTACGGAAAGAATACGGCTATGCATGGCGTTTTCCTTAGCGCTGATGGCGGATGCGTGGGTTGGCGAGGCCATAGAGGATGTCCACGATGAAGTTGACCAGGATCACCAGGCAGGCGATCAGCAGGATGCCGTTCTGCACCACCGGGTAGTCGCGGGCGCCGATCGATTCGATCAGCCACTTGCCGATGCCCGGCCAGGAAAAGATGGTCTCGGTCAGCACCGCGCCAGCGAGCAGGGTGCCGACCTGCAGGCCGAACACCGTGAGCACCGGAATCAGCGCATTGCGCAGGCCGTGGACGAACACCACCCGAGCGGGCGACAGGCCCTTGGCGCGGGCGGTGCGCACGTAGTCCTCGCGCAGCACTTCGAGCATTGCCGAGCGGGTCATACGGGCGATCACCGCCAGCGGAATGGTGCCAAGCACGATGGCCGGCAGAATCAGGTGTTGCAGCGCATCGACGAACGCGCCTTCTTCCTCGCTGAGCAGGGTGTCGATCAGCATGAAGCCGGTCACCGGGGGGATGTCGTAGAGCAGGTCGATGCGCCCGGACACCGGCGTCCAGCCCAGCCAGACCGAAAAGAACATGATCAGCAGCAGGCCCCACCAGAAAATCGGCATGGAATAGCCGGCCAGCGATATGCCCATGACCCCGTGATCGAACAGCGAGCCCCGTTTCAGTGCAGCGATGACCCCGGCGGTGAGGCCGAGCGTGCCGGCAAACAGCAGGGCCGCCAGCGACAGTTCCAGGGTGGCGGGGAACAGGGTGGTGAATTCGTTCCACACGCTGGTGCGGGTGCGCAGCGATTCGCCCAGATCACCCTCGGCGAGCTTGCCGATGTAGTCGAAGTACTGGGCGTACAGCGGCTTGTTCAGGCCCAGACGTTCCATGGCCTGGGCGTGCATTTCCGGGTCAACCCGGCGCTCGCCCATCATCACTTCGACGGGGTCGCCGGGAATCATGCGAATCAGCGCGAAGGTGAGCAGGGTCACGCCGAAGAAGGTGGGAATCAGCAGTCCCAGACGGCGGGCTATAAAGGCAAGCATTGGCTGTGGTTACTCCGCATCGGTTGATTCGCGGCCGCGACGGCTTGGGCCGCGGCCATTGTGATTGAGAGGTCGACGGGCACCGAAGCGCCCGCTGACCGTTGTGGTTCGAGTGTCGCTTGCAGGTTCAGTGCCGTTTGACCTTGGCGTAATTGTTCGTACCCAGCGGGCTCAGCACAAACCCGTCGACATCCCGGCTTAGCGCGCCGAACTGCTTGGGGTGCGCCTGGGGAATCCACGGCGCCTGGTCGTTGAAGATAGCCAGCGCCTGGCGATAGAGCGCGGCGCGTTGTTGCGGGTCGATGGTTTCCCGCGCCTGGACGATCAGCTTGTCAAACGCCGCGTCGCACCAGCCGGACATGTTTTCGCCGCTTTGCGCGGCGGCGCAGGACAGATTGGGCGTGAGGAAATTGTCCGGGTCGCCGTTGTCGCCTGCCCAGCCCATAAACACCAGGTCGTGCTCGCCGTTTTTCGCCCGCTTCACCAGTTCGCCCCACTCCAGCACCCGGATGTCGGTCTTGATGCCGACCGCGGCAAGGTCGGCCTGGAGCATCTGCGCGCCAAGCGACGGGTTGGGGTTGGTCGGGCCGCCGCCAGGGCGCGTCCAGATCGACAGGCTGATGCCGTTCCCATGCCCCGCTTCGGCGAGCAAGCGGCGCGCGCGCGCAGGGTCATGGGGCCAGCCCGCGAGGTTGTTGTCGTAACCAAGCAGGGTCGACGGATAGGGCGCGACCGCGGCGCTGGCACCCGCGGTGCCGAACTGGGCATTGAGGTACGCCTGCTTGTCGAACGCCAGATTGATTGCCTGGCGTACCCGCACATCGTCCAGCGGTTTGTGGCGCACGTTGAGGGCGACGTAGGAGGTCAGAAGCGAATCCAGTTCCACCACCCTCAGCGCGGGATCGTCTTTCAGTGCGGGCACGTCGAATGGCCGCGGGTACAGGGCGATATTGCACGCGCCGGCACGCAGCTGCTGGATGCGCACGTTGGGGTCGGTGGTGATCGCGAACAGCAGTTTCTCCGAGGCCGGTTCGCCATCCCAGTAGTCCGGGTGGCTGGCGTAGCGCACCTGCGCATCCTTGGCGTAGCGCTGGAAGATGAACGGGCCGGTGCCGACGGGCTGGCTGTTGAGCAGCTCCGGGGTGCCGGCCTTGAGCAACTGGTCGGCGTACTCGGCGGAATAGATCGAGGTGAAGCCCATGGCCAGGTCGGCGAGAAACGGCGCCTGTGGGCGGGTCAGGGTGAAGCGCACGCGCTGCTCGTCGAGCTTTTCGATGGCACCGATCAACGAGCCGAACTCCATCGCTTCGAAGTAGGGAAAGCCGCGGGCTGCCTGGCTGTGCCAGGGGTGCTTGGGGTCGTGCTGACGCTGAAAACTCCAGAGCACGTCATCGGCATTCAGCGTGCGGCTGGGGGTGAACCACGGGGTGCTGTGAAACTTCACCCCCTGACGCAGGTGGAAGGTGTAGGTCAGGCCGTCCGGGCTGATGTCCCAGCGCTCGGCCAGGGCCGGTTCGATTTCGCTGGTGCCGGGCTTGAAGCGCACCAGCCGATCAAACACCGCTTCGGCCGAGGCATCGGCGGTGACCGCCGTGGTGTATTGGACGATATCGAAGCCTTCCGGAGCGGCTTCGGTGCAGACCACCAGCGGTTTGGCCTGCAGCCAGCCGGGCGCGGCGCCGAGCGCCAGCAGCAGGGGCAGGTAACGGAGCGTCGAGTGCATGGGGTGCCTCCGCCTCACAGCAGGTTGAAGGGCAGGGTGGAGACGATGCGCAGCTCGTTGACGCTGCCGTCCGCCTGGTTCTGGCTTGCCTTGTGCGACATGTACGTCACCTTGAAGGTGCTGTCCTTGATCGCGCCGCTCTGTACCTTGTACATCGCCATCAGGCCGTACTCGCGGTGCTTCTCGCCATCCTGGCTGAGCACGTCAGCGTAGTTGGCAAACGCGCCGTTGCGCCCGCCGTCGTAATGGGTGCCGTCGATGTCCCAGCCTTTGGCGTACCAGGCCATGGTGCTCAGGCCGGGCATGCCGAAGTAGCTCCAGTCGGTTTCATAGCGGATCTGCGCGGATTTCTCGTTGGGGCCGTTGTAATCGGAGAGCAACGAGTTGGCCAAGTAGATGGCTGCGGTTTCGTGCACGTAGTCGAAGTATTCGTCGCCATCGACCTGCTGCCAGGCCAGGGTCAGGCCGTGGGCCTGATGACCGAGGGTGAACGCCAGGCTCCAGGTGTTGTTGTCGATGTAGCCGGCTTCGCGCGAGCCGCTGTCGCGGGTGTGGTAACCGTTGAAGGCGGTGCGCAGCGACAGCCGTTCGCGGTCGCCCAGGTCGTGGGTTACGCCGAGGTAGTACTGGTCCCAGATATCCTCGAAGCGGCCGCCGTACGCCGACAGCTCCAGGTTGGCCATGGGTTTGTAGTTGCCGCCCAGGTAGGAGTAGCGGTCACCTTCCGCCTGACGGGTGCCGTATTCGGTGGTCAGCGGCTCGTCGCCGGCGCCGGTACGCGGGCTGGCACGGCGGAAGCTGCCGGCCTGCAGGCTGAGGTCCTGCCATTCCTCGCTGGTCAGGCCAACGCCGTTGAAGCTGGAGGGCAGGGCGCGGTTGTCGATGTAGTTGAACACCGGCGTGTCGACCAGAAAGCGTCCGGCCTTGAGTTCGGTATTGGCGATGCGTGCGCGCAGATTGGCGATGCCGAGCTTGGACCATTCGTCATGGGCGTGGCCGTTGCTGTCCGCCAGGGTGCGGTTGCCGCCGCCAGCGATGCGGCCCTTGCCGCGCTCCAGGTTGATCGCGTTGAACGCCGCCACGTCGAGGCCGAAACCGACAGTGCCCTGGGTGTAGCCGGAACTGTACGTGAGCTGCGTGCCCTGTACCCAGGTGTAGCGCGAATGGGTGAATTCGCCGCCGCCGTCCTTGGGAATGTTCAGGCCAAAGCGATCCTTGAACTGTTCCCGCGCGGCAAAGTTGCGGGTGCTCAGGGTCAGGCTCTGGCCCTCGATGAAACCTGTCGCGCCGGCCTGGCCGCTGACGGGCTCGTCGACGCTGGGGATGTTCTGCACTTCGGCGGCAACGCTGGGGTTGTCGACGTCGCTGACGCTGTCCTGTTCTGCCGCTCGCAGCTGACTACTGATGGCAAGCAGGGCGAGGCTGAGGGAAACACTGGCGCGAAGGGTAAAGGTCATCTGGGTGGCTCCTGTAACGGCTTTTTTATCAGGCAAGGAGCGCTCCTGCGGACTACCAGTCGCCCGGCGAATACCGGGCGACGCTCGTGAGAGCATTCTTGCGAACTGTTTGGGCAGCTACGAAACACTCAGCCGGTATAGCCGGGCGAGGAATACAGTCGTTTTTTCAGAGGGAGCGGCGGGCCGTCAGACCCGCCGCCGGCTTGCTATCAGCGTTTATTACTCACGCCGTAGAAGCTGTTGCGCCCGAATGGGCTGATCTCGAAGCCCTGCACACTGCTGCGCATTGGCTGGTAGACGGTGGAATGCGCGATCGGGGAGATCGGCATTTGTTGCTGGATGATCTGCTGCGCCTGCTGATACAGCTCGGTGCGGGCGCCGCGATCGGTGATGGCCTTAGCCTGCTTGACGATCTTGTCGTAGCCGGCATCGCACCACTTGGAGAAGTTGTTGCCATTGACCGAATCGCAGCCGTAGAGCACGCCCAGCCAGTTGTCCGGGTCACCGTTGTCGCCGGTCCAGCCGATCAGCATGGCGTCGTGCTCGCCGGCATGGGCGCGTTTGATGTACTCGCCCCATTCGTAGCTGACGATCTGCGCCTGAATGCCGATCTTGGCCCAGTCGGCCTGGAGCATCTCGGCCATCAGTTTGGCATTGGGGTTGTAGGGGCGCTGCACAGGCATGGCCCAAAGAGTGATCTTGGTGCCTTCGGCGACGCCAGCCTGCTTGAGCAGTTGCTTGGCTTTCTCCACGTTTTGCGGAATGCCCTTGATGCTTTCATCGTAGGACCACTGGGTCGGCGGCATGGCGTTCACCGCCAGTTGCCCGGCGCCCTGGTAGACCGCGGCAATGACCGCCTGCTTGTCGATGGCCATGTCCAGCGCCTGGCGCACTTCGAGCTTGTCGAAGGGCGGGCGGGTGACGTTGTAGGCGATGTAGCCGAGGTTGAAGCCGGGCTGGCTCGGCACGCTCAGGTTGGGGGCCTTCTGCAGTGCTTCGAGGTCCGCCGGACGCGGGTTGAGGGTGATATGGCACTCGCCAGCCTTGAGCTTCTGCGCGCGCACCGAGGCATCGGTGTTGATGGCGAAGATCAGGTTGTCGATCTTCACATCCTCGGGTTTCCAGTAGTCCTGGTTGCCCTTGAAGCGAATCTGCGCATCTTTCTGGTAGCGGCTGAACACGAACGGGCCGGTGCCGATCGGCTTCTGGTTGATCTCGGCGGCCTTGCCGGCCTTGAGTAGGTGGTCTGCATATTCGGCGGAGTGAATGGCGGCGAAGTTCATCGCCAGGTTCTGGATGAACGCGGCGTCGACGCTGTTCAGCGTGAAGCGTACGGTCAGGTCGTCGACTTTCTCGACCTTGGCGATGTTCTTGTCCAGGCCCATGTCGGTGAAGTAGGGGAATTCGGTGGGGTAGGCCTTGCGGAATGGGTGGTCCTTGTCGAGCATGCGCTGGAACGTGAAGACCACGTCGTCGGCATTGAACGCACGACTCGGGGTGAAGTAATCGGTGCTGTGGAATTTCACGTCGGGGCGCAGCTTGAAGGTGTAGCTGAGGCCGTCTTCGCTGACCTCCCACTCGGTGGCCAGTGCCGGCTCTGCCAGGGTGCTGCCACGCTCAAACTGAGCCAGGCGGTTGAACACGGTCTCGGACGCTGCGTCGAAATCGGTGCCGGTGGTGTACTGGCCGGGGTCGAAACCGCCGGGGCTGCCTTCGGAGCAGTACACCAGGTTGCTGGCGGAAGCGAACGAGGAGCCGAGGGTCAGGCCAGCGGCGAGCAGGGCGTGGAGGAGCGTGTTCTTGCGCATGAGTACCTCATTTATTGTTTTTTTGGGCGTCATCGGGCCGGCCTCGTGGGCCGTGGTCGGCACCGCCGCGTTCCGGTGTGTCGGTTCGACAGGCCGGCCCAGAGCTGCGGTGGAGCGCTCCATACGGAGACCGCTCGGCAACCAGTTGAAAACCGTCGGCAGTACCGCGAATCGATCGATCAAGCGTCCAGGACAGGCGAAATCCGCTTGCCGTCTGGGTTTATCGAAGGTTTCATCCAACGTCCAGCTGAGGCCGAAATTAAGTCATGCTGAAATTGTGGTCAACAAAAATTAAGCGGTACTAACATTTCCTGTCATGTTTGGCTGCTAGGCGGTGCAGCCTTCACTCAGGAAGCGGGGTGGTCGTCGAATAGGCTGAGGGTGGTGACGGTCAGCACTTCGGCGATATCCGTCCCTGCATTGGCCAGGCGATGGGTCTTGCCGGCATCGAAGTGCACCGAGTCGCCTGCGCCGAGCGGATACTCGCGGCCGTCGATGGTGTAGACGATCCGCCCCGAGAGCACATAGGCGAATTCGGCGCCTTCGTGGGCGATCAGTTCGGACTGGTAACCCACCGGCATGTTCATCTTCACCGCGTTGAGCAGGTTGCCGGGGAAGCTGCTGGACAGCCGCTCGTAGGCCAGCGGCTGGCCTTCGATGGTGTAGCGCACGCGTTCGCCCTGGTGGGAGTCCGGCTGCGGCTGTGGCGGCTGATCGAACAGGGCGTTGAGCGGAATGCCGAGCGACTTGGCGATGCTGGCCAGAGACGAGATCGAAACGCCGGTCAGGTTGCGTTCGGCCTGGGACAGAAAGCTCGCGGTCAGTCCCGCTTCGCCGGCCACCTGGTTCAGGGTCTTGTTGGCGGCCCGACGGTAGCGGCGCAAACGTTCGCCAATGCGATCTTCGGTCATGGACGTCGCTCGTGATGAAAGATCGCCAGTATACCGACGCCCCCTCGACTGAGAAGACCGGCCCTTCTGAATTTAAGTGACACTGAAAAAATCGGTTGACCAGAATTTAAGCTGTACTTAAATTTCGTGCTTTCAAAAAGCCAGCAAGGGGATCGACATGACGCTTGGTGTGGGAGGCAGTACGCCGCAGGAGGCGCTCGCCGGGTTGCAGAAGATGGTCGGCGACGCGCGCCCCATCGAATTGGCCGAGTACCTGACCCGCATCGAACGGGCCCAGGCGCGCATGCGCGAGCTGGGCATCGCCGCGATCTTCATCAATGCGGGGAGCAACCTGCGCTACTTCACCGGTGTGCAATGGCATCCCAGCGAGCGGCTGGTGGGCGCCGTGCTGCCCGCCGACGGGCCGCTGGAATACCTGGCGCCGGCCTTCGAAGAAGGCACGGTGCGCGATTTTCAGGTGGTCGATGGCGCGATCAATCAGTGGCAGGAGCACGAAAGCCCTTACCAATTGCTGCTCAATACCCTGCAACGCATGGGCATCCATGCGCACGAGACGGCGCCGCCCAGAGTCGGCCTGTGCGCGACGCTGGCGTTCTTCATGTACGACGGCATTCGACGCCTCGCCAGGGGCTACGAATTCGTCGACGGCGGCCAGGTCACCGGCTACTGCCGACAGCGCAAGTCGGCGGCAGAGCTTGCCCTGATGCAGCGTGCCAAGAACATGACCCTGGCGGTGCAAAAGGCCGTCGCCAGCATGCTCCACGAAGGGATCAGCAGCACCGCGGTCGCCGAGTTCGTGCATCAGGCTCATCGTGCGGTGGGGGCGGCCGGCTCGACGTTCTGCATCGTGCTGTTCGGTCCGGCCAGCGCCTTTCCCCACGGCGTGAAGCACCCTCAGGTGCTCAAGCCGGGCGACATGGTGCTGATCGATACCGGCTGCCAGGTGCATGGCTACCTGTCGGATATCACCCGCAGTTATGTGTTCGGCGAGCCCAGCGCGCGCCAGCGCGAGCTGTGGAACATGGAGAAAGAGGCGCAGCTCGCGGCTTTCGCGGCGGCACGCCTGGGCGAATCCTGTGAAGCGGTGGACAACGCGGCCCGCGAGTCGCTGGAGCGCAATGGCCTGGGCCCTGGCTATCGCTTGCCCGGCCTGCCGCACCGCACGGGCCACGGCATCGGCCTGGACATCCATGAAGGCCCGTACCTGGTGCGTGGCGATCGTACGCCGCTGGCCGAAGGCATGTGCTTCAGCAACGAGCCAATGATCTGCGTGCCGGGCGAATTTGGTATCCGCCTGGAGGACCATTTCTACATGGGCGCCGACGGCCCCTGCTGGTTCACCGAGCCGAGCCATTCGGTGGACGATCCGTTCGGTCTGGCCCGCTAACCCGGGCGTTGTGCAAAAAAAAACGGCGGCCATTGCGGCCGCCGTTTTTTTGTTTCGACGAATAGCGGTTATTCGACGCTCACGCCATAGAACGAGTTGAGACCGAAGGGGCTGATCTTGAAGTCCTTCACCGCCTTGCTCATCGGCTGATAGACCGTGGAGTGGGCAACCGGAGTGATCGGCACCTGCGCCTTGAGGATCTTCTGCGCCTGCTGGTACAGCGCGGTGCGTTGATCCTTGTCGTTGATGGCCTTGGCCTGCTTGATCAGCTTGTCGAACTCGGCGTCGCACCAGCGGCCGTAGTTGTTGCCGCCAATCGCATCGCAGCCGTAAAGCACGCCCAGCCAGTTGTCCGGATCACCGTTGTCGCCGGTCCAACCGATCAGCAGGATGTCGTGCTCGCCGGCTTTGGCGCGCTTGTTGTACTCGCCCCACTCGTAGCTGACGATCTTCGCCTTGATGCCGATCTTGGCCCAGTCGCTTTGCAGCATCTCGGCCATCAGCTTGGCGTTGGGGTTGTAGGGACGCTGCACCGGCATGGCCCACAGCGTCACTTCGGTGCCTTCGGCAACGCCGGCAGCCTTGAGCAGCTCCTTGGCTTTTTCTGGGTTGTAGGGCGCATCCGTGATGCTCTCGTCGTAGGACCACTGGGTCGGCGGCATGCCGTTGACCGCGAGTTGGCCGGCGCCCTGGTAAACCGCCTTGATGATCGCCTGCTTGTTCACCGCCATGTCCATGGCCTGGCGCACTTCGAGCTTGTCGAAGGGTTTGTGCTCGGTGTTGTAGGCGATGTAGCCGACGTTGAAACCGGCCTGGTCAGGCATCTCCAGCTTCGCTTCCTGCTTGAGCGATTCCAGGTCGGCCGGGCGTGGGTAGACCGATACCTGGCATTCGCCGGCCTTCAACTTCTGCATGCGAACCGAGGGGTCGGTGTTGATGGCGAAAATCAGGTTGTCGATCTTCACCTCTTCCGGCGCCCAATACTCCTGGTTACCCTTGTAGCGAATCTGCGAGTCCTTCTGGTAGCGGCTGAACACGAACGGGCCGGTGCCGATCGGCTTCTGGTTGATCTGCGCGGCGTTGCCGGCCTTGAGCAACTGATCGGCGTATTCGGCGGACTGGATCGAAGCGAAGCTCATCGCCAGGTTCTGGATAAACGCGGCGTCGACCTGATTGAGGGTGAACTTGACGGTCAGGTCGTCCAGCTTCTCGATCTTGGCGATATTGGCGTCCATGCCCATGTCGGTGAAATAGGGGAATTCGGTCGAGTACGCCTTACGAAACGGGTGGTCCTTGTTGAGCATGCGCTGGAAGGTGAACAGCACATCGTCGGCGTTGAATTCGCGACTGGGGGTGAAGTAGTCGGTGCTGTGAAACTTGACCCCTGGGCGCAGGTGAAAGGTGTAGCTCAGGCCGTCTTCGGCGATGTCCCACTTTTCGGCCAGGCCGGGGATCACCGCAGTGCCGCCGCGCTCGAACTGGCTAAGGCGATTGAATACGGTTTCGGCGGCGGCATCGAAGTCGGTGCCGGTGGTGTAAAGGCCCGGGTCGAAACCCGCGGGGCTGCCTTCGGAACAGAACACTAGGTTGCTGGCGGCTTGCCCAAACGGGGCGCTGGCGATCAGCCCAGCAGCGAGCAGAGCCTGGATGACGGCGTTCTTACGCATGGTGACCTCATATTATTGTGGTTGTGATCTGAGAACCTATTTACGATCTGCTGCGCGTCGGCCATCCGGCGTTAAAAACAGCCTCGGATGCTCATTTACAACCCGTAAACTCCGCTCCTCGGCAGTTTTTGCCTTGTCTGGCTCTAGCTCGCGAAATCGTAAACAGGTTCTGACGGGGCTCTTGTGGAGACCCTGGATGAAGCTATGCACGGCATATGCCGCAGGCAAGTCGCATGTCGCGATGAGAACGGTATCTGCGGGTAGCCTGTAAAAAGCTGTCGCATTTATGTAATTGGTGGGCCGGAAGATGGCGAAACGCCGCTACCTTGCGGTCGCGGCGTGCCTGTTTTCAATGCAGCATTGCGCCGCTGCTCACGGCATCTGCACCTCGATCACGCCGTCGGCATTGACGGTGACCTGGCTGGTGCCGGCTTCGATTTCCGGTGTGGCGTCGGCTTCCATCATGGCAGCGCCTTTCATGCTGGCCATGCGCATCGGCATCGGCGGTTGAAAGCCACCGCTGTTGAGGTTCAGGCTGACCAGCTTGTAACCGCTGCCGCCCAGCGCTTCGGTGGCGAGCTGGGCACGCGCCTTGAACGCCGCCACGGCTTCCTTGAGCAGCGCATCTTCATGGGTTTTGCGGGTGGGCGAGGCAATGCTGAATTCCATCCCGCCCATCTTCATGTCCTTGAGCATGTCGCCGGTCAGCTTCGACAGCGCGGCGAAATCGGCGCTTTCTAGGCGTACCTCGGCACGCTCCCGCCAGGCAGTGATCTGCTGGCCCTTTTCGTCATAGACGGGGTAGCTGTTGCGGCTACCGAGTGCCACCGAAACCCCTTTGACGTCGCGAGCCTGGGCCAGTGCGGCGTTGAGAGTGCGGGTGATCTGCGCGGCGAGGGCAGCGGGGTCACTGTTCTGCGCTTCGCTGAACAGGGTGACGTGCATCAGGTCGTGGGATATTTCCTGGCTGACTTCGGCGCGCAGGGCGATCTGGTTGTAGCGGGCTTCATCCGCCTGGGCGGTGAGGCTGAGCAGGCCCAGGCTGCTGAGCGTGAGGATGCTGGCGATACGGGACAGAGGTGACATGACGATTCCTTGTTGGCTGATGACGCACTGCGGTGCGGCATGTTCGATAGGGTAGACGTAGCTATCGGACCATACGGGTTAACCGCCGTTTAAAAAAATCTGCATGAGCTGTCATGCGCGTGAGCCATTCGCGATTTCCACCGCCGGACGGCGACGGATCAACCGGCTTGGACGTGCGGCGTGTTGCCGCAGTGGGGAGCGCGGAGCCTTGGTTATACTCGCTGGGCTCGGCCAACGAGCCTTATTTGGAGAGCCCATGCTCGCACCCGTGCAGTTGTTGTCGGCAAGCCGACAAAACCTCTGGCGCCTGACCCTCATTCGTATCCTGGTGCTCGCCGCCCAGGCCGGTTCCGTCGGCCTGGCCTACAAGTCGGGCGCGCTGCCGCTACCCTGGCTCGAGCTGAGCGTCACCCTGACCATTTCGCTGGTGCTGTGTCTGGTCACCGCCATCCGCCTTCGCGGACCCTGGCCGGTGACGGAGCAGGAGTACGCGGCGCAGCTGGGTTGCGACCTGATCATCCACAGCCTGCTGCTGTATTACGCGGGCGGCTCGACCAACCCCTTCGTGTCCTATTACCTGGTGCCGCTGACCATCGCGGCGGCCACGTTGCCCTGGCTCTATACCATCAGCCTGTCCGGCATGGCGCTGGCCGGCTACACGGTGCTGCTGGTGTGGTCGCACCCGCTGGAGCTGCCAGCGGGCCCACGCGAGAGCCTGCTGATCTATGGGATGTGGCTGAGCTTCGCCCTGGCAGCCGCGTTGATCACCTTCTTCGTCGCGAAAATGGCCGAAGAGCTGCGCCATCAAGAGGAGCTGCGTGCCGAGCGGCGCGAGGAGGGCCTGCGCGACCAGCAGCTGCTGGCGGTGGCGACCCAGGCCGCCGGCGCCGCCCATGAACTCGGCACGCCGCTGGCGACCATGAGCGTGCTGATCAAGGAGCTGCGCCGTGAGCATCAGGAGCCAACCCTGCAGGAAGACCTGGCGGTACTGCAGGAGCAGGTCAAGCTGTGCAAGGAAACCCTGCAGCAGCTGGTGCGTGCGGCCGAGGCGGACCGGCGCCAGGCAGTGATTGAACAGTCCTGCGTCGAATGGCTGGAGACCACCCTCAACCGCTGGCACCTGATGCGCCCGGAAGCGAGTTATCGCTATCAGTGCCTGGGTGTCGGCACGCCGCCACGGATGATGCCGCCGGCGGACCTGACCCAGGCGCTGCTCAACCTGCTCAACAACGCAGCGGATGCCTGCCCGGAGAAACTCGATATTCGCCTGGATTGGGACCATCAGTGGTTGCGCCTGGCCATTCGCGATTTCGGTGCCGGGGTTCCGCTGGCCATCGCCGAGCAACTGGGGCGACCGTTTTTCACCACCAAGGGCAAGGGCTTTGGCCTGGGTCTGTTTCTCAGCCAGGCCAGCGTCACCCGTGCCGGCGGCACGGTAAAACTGTATAACCACGAAGAGGGCGGCACGCTCACCGAACTCAAGTTGCCGCGCGCTTACGGGCGCACATAGGAAGGCTGATATGACTGACGAATCCGAATCGCTGTTCGACGGTGAAGAGCAACCGCATCTGCTGCTGGTCGATGACGATCCCACCTTTACCCGGGTGATGGCCCGCGCCATGAGCCGGCGCGGCCTGCGCGTGTCCACCGCCGGCTCCGCCGAAGAGGGCCTGGCCCTGGCCGAGCAGGACTTGCCCGATTACGCGGTGCTGGACCTGAAGATGGAGGGCGACTCCGGCCTGGTGCTGCTGCCCAAGTTGCTGGAGCTGGATGCGGAAATGCGCGTGGTGATTCTGACCGGCTATTCGAGCATTGCCACGGCCGTGGAGGCGATCAAGCGTGGTGCCTGCAACTACCTGTGCAAGCCCGCCGACGCCGACGATGTGCTGGCCGCGCTACTGACCCAGCACGCCGATCTCGACACCCTGGTACCGGAAAACCCGATGTCGGTGGACCGCCTGCAGTGGGAGCATATCCAGCGCGTGCTGGCCGAACACGAAGGCAATATCTCGGCCACTGCCCGCGCGCTCGGCATGCACCGGCGCACCCTGCAACGCAAGCTGCAGAAACGCCCGGTACGGCGCTGAGCCAACGCTTATGTAGGCAGGGCATAGCGAAGTTTCGCCCCCGCTGGTGCCTGGACAGTGGACAAGCCTTCGGCATGTCCGCCCTACAAAGCGCCGCTTCGCCACGCTGCAGGGTTGTCGTCAACGGAAAGCCGCGAAGGCGCTCCCAGCGATGCCTTGCTATCATTAGCCCCCTAAGCAACCTGCCCTCGGGGCTGCCATGTTCGCCGTCGCTCAGCAAACCCTCGCCATCACCGCGCCCGTGTTCGCCATGCTGTTTCTCGGTGTGCTGCTCAAGCGCCTGCGCTGGATCGACACCGCCTTTATCAACACGGCTTCTTCCCTGGTGTTTCGCGGCACCATGCCGACCCTGCTGTTTCTCGGTATCGTCAATGCCGACCTGAGCATGGCGCTGCGCCCGGCAATGATTTTCTACTTCATCGGCGCGACGCTGGTGTGTTTCGCCCTCGCCTGGGGCTGGGCAATCTGGCGGGTGCCGCGGGTGGATCGCGGCATATATACCCAGGGCGCGTTTCGCGGCAACAACGGCATCGTCGGCCTCGCGTTGGCCACCAGCCTGTATGGCGACTACGGACTGTCGGTGGGAGCCGTGCTCGGCGGGGTGGTGATCCTCTGCTACAACGTGCTGTCGTCCATCGTCCTGGCGATCTACAGCCCGCAGGCGAAATCGGGCGTCTGGGCGATCACCCAAAGCATCGTCACCAACCCGCTGATCATCGGAGTGCTGGCGGCGATTCCAATCGCTTATTGGCAGGTGCCCTTGCCGGCCTGGCTGATGACTTCCGGCGAGTATTTCGCCCAGATGACCCTGCCACTGGCGCTGATCTGCATCGGCGGCACCCTGAGCCTCGCGTCGTTGCGGGCGAGCAGCGGCATTGCGCTCAGCTCGAGCCTGATGAAGATGGTCTGGTTACCCATCCTCGCCACCCTGGGCGCCTGGGCCTTCGGCTTTCGCGAAGCGGACCTGGCGATCCTGTTTCTCTACTTCGCCAGCCCCACGGCAGCGGCCAGTTTTGTCATGGCCAGGGCGGTGAACGGCAACCATGAACTGGCCGCGGCAATTATCGTCATCACTACGCTGGCCGCAGTGGTGACCACCAACGTCGGTTTGCTGCTGATGCAGTGGGCAGGCTGGATCTGAAACAGCCCGCCAGGCGGGGTGAACTTCAGCGCTGCTGCTGGTGGTCGTCGATCACGTCCTGCGCCGCGCGGAACGCATCGATGCACGCCGGCACCCCTGCATAGACCGCGCAATGAAGCAGCGTCTCGCGGATTTCCTCGACGCTGCAGCCGTTGTTCAACGCGCCACGGACATGGCCCTTCAGCTCCTGTGGGCATTTCAGCGCCGTCAGCGCGGCGAGGGTGATCAGGCTGCGGGTTTTGCGGTCCAGCCCTTCGCGCGTCCAGACGCTGCCCCAGGCGTGTTCGTTGACGAATGCCTGTAAGGGCGCGCTGAACTCGCTGGCGTTGTTTAGGGCGCGATCGACATAGGCATCGCCCATGACTTCGCGGCGCACGCCGAGGCCGCTGTCGTGTTTGTCGCTCATCGCTTCAACTCGTCGCCAGTGAACCCATGCTTATGCCAGGCGCGCCCGGCAACCACGACCAGGGTCACCGCCGTCAACGGCAGCACGTAACCGAGCATGGCGGCAGCAAACACTTCAGCCACCGGCTTGCCGGTGGAGAACAGCACCAGGTAGACGGTGTAGGCCACGTAGTAGACGACAAACAGCAAGCCCTCCCAGCGGTTGATGCGAAAGCCCGAGAAGAAGATCGGCAGGCAGGCGACGGCGACCGCGATCATCACCGGGAAGTCGAAGGCCAGGGCGTTGGCGGCAATCTGGATCGGCAGTGGCGAAACCAGCGACGCCAGACCCAGTACGCAAAGCAGGTTGAAGATATTGCTGCCGACAATGTTGCCGACGGCGATGTCGCGCTCGCCGCGAATGGCCGCCATGACCGAGGTGGCCAATTCCGGCAGCGAAGTGCCGATGGCAACCACGGTCAAGCCGATCACCAGCTCCGACAGTCCCAGCGCTCGCGCCAGGTTGACCGCGCCTTCGACCAGAAAATTGGAGCCTGCTACCAGCAGCACCAGGCCACCGAGCACCAATGCCGCGTTGATCACCCAGCCGTAAGGCTTGGGCGTTTCGTCGAGGCCCAGCTCCTTGGTGAATTCGTCATCCTCTGCCGCCGCTTTGTCCTTGCGGCTGCTGACGATCAGGAAGGCGGTATAGGTCAGGATGCCACCGAACAGCACGGCGCCGTCGAGTTTGCTCAGGCTACCGTCCCAGGCAAGCCCCATGGTCAGCAGGCTGGCGCCGATCATGATCGGTACGTCCAGGCGGATCAGCTGCCGCGAGACGATCAGTGGGGCGATCAGGGCGGTCAGGCCGAGAATGAACAGCACGTTGGCGATGTTGCTGCCGACCACGTTGCCGATGGCCAGATCGCCCTTGCCATCCAGCGCGGCCTGCACGCTGACCGCGGTTTCCGGCGCGCTGGTGCCGAACGCCACCACCGTCAGGCCGATGATCAGCGGTGGGATGCCGAACTGCGCGGCCAGCTTGGCGGCGCCGCGCACCAGCACTTCGGCGCCAGCGACCAGCAGGATCAGGCCGGCGATCAGGTAAACGAAAGTCATCAACGTCATTGCCAGGGGCTCCAGAAAAATGCGGCTAGTTTAAGCACCGGGCTGATCGGCGCCAGCGGCCAAGTGCTTCTGAATGTGAGTCATGCGAGGGGTAATGTGTTCAGTCCGCCAGTTGCTGCACCCGAACGGGCACGACGCCGGCACGGAGCATGTCGATTTGTGCGGCGGCCTTTTCCGACAGGTCGATAATTCGTCCTCTGGCGTAAGGTCCGCGGTCGTTGATGCGCACTATCACGCTCTTGTCGTTGCGCAGGTTGGTCACCAGCACGTGGCTGCCGAACGGCAGGCTGCGATGGGCGGCAGTCAGGCCATTGCGGTCGAAGCGCTCGCCGCTGGCGGTCTTGTTGCCATGGTGGCGGGCACCGTAATAGGACGCCTTGCCCTCGGCCTGGTAGCCCTGGGCGTTGACCCGCCAGTCATCGCTGCGCTGGCTGGCGCAGCCGCCGAGCAGACCGAACAGGGCGAGGCAGATCAGGCCATTGCGGATTGGCTTATACACCTTGTTAGATCCTCAGTTGATGCACGATTGTCCCGGATTGCATCCGTATATGTGCTACGGGTTGCGCTGTGTAGGGTGGACATGGCGAAGCCTTGTCCACCGTTGTCAGCTCAGATGGCGGACAAGCCTTCGCCATGTTCGCCCTACTCACTCGTAGGGGCGCCAAGCAGAAAAACGCCGGGCAAGCCCGGCGTCGATTGATTGTTACGGTGTCAGCCTTCGAGCTTGCGCTTGAGCAGCTCGTTGACCTGGCCAGGGTTGGCCTTGCCTTTGGAGGCCTTCATCGCCTGGCCGACAAAGAAGCCGAACATCTTGCCGCGCTTGGCTTCATCCGCGGCCCGGTACTGTTCAACCTGCTCGGCGTTGGCGGCCAGCACCTCGTCCAGCATGGCTTCGATGGCGCCAGAGTCGGTGACCTGCTTGAGGCCTTTCTTCTCGATCACTTCGTCAGCGCTGGCACCTTCACCAGCGGCCAGCGCCTCGAAGACCATCTTGGCGATCTTGCCGCTGATGGTGTTGTCCTTGATCCGCAGGATCATCCCGCCCAACTGCTCGGCGGATACCGGCGACTGGTCAATGTCCAGATTGTCCTTGTTGAGCAGGCTGGACAACTCGCCCATCACCCAGTTGGCGGCCAGCTTGGCGTCGCCACAGGCGGCATTGACTGCTTCGAAGTAGTTGGCCAGTTCACGGCTGGCGGCCAGCACATCAGCGTCGTAAGCAGACAGGCCGAACTGCTCCTGGAAGCGCGCGCGCTTTTCCACCGGCAATTCCGGCAGGCTGGCGCGCACCTCGTCGAGGAAACTCTGCTCGATCACCACCGGCAGCAGATCCGGGCAGGGGAAGTAACGGTAGTCGTTGGCTTCTTCCTTGCTGCGCATGGAGCGCGTCTGGTCCTTGTTCGGGTCGTACAGGCGGGTTTCCTGCACCACCTTGCCGCCGTCTTCGATCAGCTCGATCTGCCGTTGCACTTCGTGGTTGATGGCTTTTTCGATAAAGCGGAACGAGTTGACGTTCTTGATCTCGGCGCGGGTGCCGAATTCGGCCTGGCCTTTTGGCCGTACCGAGACGTTGCAGTCGCAGCGCAGCGAGCCTTCGGCCATGTTGCCGTCGCAGATGCCGAGGTAGCGCACCAGGGCGTGGATGGCTTTGACATAGGCCACGGCTTCCTTGGCCGAGCGGATATCTGGCTCGGAAACGATTTCCAGCAGCGGGGTGCCGGCGCGGTTCAGATCGATGCCGCTCATGCCGTGGAAGTCTTCGTGCAGGCTCTTGCCGGCGTCTTCTTCCAGGTGTGCGCGGGTGATGCCGATGCGTTTCTGCGTGCCGTCTTCCAGGGTGATGTCGAGGAAGCCCTTGCCGACGATGGGGTGGTCCATCTGGCTGGTCTGGTAGCCCTTGGGCAGGTCCGGATAGAAGTAGTTCTTGCGCGCGAAGACGTTCTTCGGCGCGATCTCGGCATCGATCGCCAGGCCGAACTTGCAGGCCATGCGCACGGCTTCAGCGTTGAGCACCGGCAGGGTGCCGGGCATGCCGAGGTCAACCAAGCTGGCCTGGGTGTTGGGCTCGGCGCCAAAGGTGGTGGCGCTGGCGGAAAAGATCTTCGATTGGGTGCTGAGCTGGGCGTGGATTTCCAGCCCGATTACGGTTTCCCATTGCATGTTCAGTCGTCCTCAGAATCCAGCCGGAGCTTGTGTGTGCCAGTCAGTAACCTGTTGGTACTGGTGGGCGACGTTGAGCAGGCGGCCTTCCTGGAAGTAAGGGGCGAGCAGTTGCACACCGACTGGCAAACCATCGACGAAGCCGGCAGGCATCGACAGGCCGGGAATACCGGCGAGGTTGGCGGTGATGGTGTAGATGTCTTCCAGGTAGGCGGCGACCGGGTCGTTGTTCTTCTCGCCAAGTTTCCAGGCCAGGTTCGGCGTGGTTGGGCCAAGGATCACGTCGACGTCATTGAAGGCTGCGACAAAATCATTCTTGATCAGTCGGCGGATCTTCTGCGCCTTGAGGTAGTAGGCGTCGTAGTAACCGGCGGACAGCGCGTAGGTGCCAACCATAATGCGCCGTTTAACCTCGGCGCCGAAGCCTTCGCCACGCGAACGCTTGTACAGATCCTGCAGGTCCTTCGGGTTCTCGCAGCGGTAGCCGAAGCGTACTCCATCGAAACGCGACAGGTTGGAGCTGGCTTCAGCCGGGGCGATCACGTAGTAGGCGGGAATCGCGTGCTGCATGTTAGGCAGGCTGATTTCCTTAACGCTGGCGCCGAGCTTTTTCAGCTCTTCGACAACAGTCATCACCTTCTCACCGATACGTGCATCGAGGCCCGCGCCGAAGTATTCCTTCGGCAGGCCAATACGCAGGCCGCTCAACGGATGGCTGAGGGCGGCTAGGTAGTCGTCGACCGGCTGATCGACGCTGGTGGAGTCCTTGGCGTCGAAGCCGGCCATGGCTTGCAGCATCAGGGCACAGTCTTCTGCGCTGCGGGCCAAAGGACCGCCCTGGTCGAGGCTGGAGGCGTAGGCGATCATGCCCCAGCGGGAAACCCGTCCATAGGTCGGCTTGATCCCGGTGAGGTTGGTCAGCGCCGCTGGCTGGCGAATCGAGCCGCCGGTGTCGGTGCCGGTCGCGGCAGGCAGCAGGCGCGCGGCGACTGCTGCTGCCGAACCGCCGGAGGAGCCGCCGGGTACGCGGGTCAGGTCCCAGGGGTTTTTCACCGGGCCGTAGTGGCTGGATTCGTTGGCCGAACCCATGGCGAATTCGTCCATATTCAGCTTGCCCAGGGTCACCGCACCAGCGCTGGCGAGGTTGCTAACCACAGTAGCGTTGTAGGGTGCCTTGAAGCCGGTAAGGATCTTCGAGCCACAGCTGGTCAGGACGTCCTGGGTACAGAACAGGTCCTTGTGACCGATGGGCGCACCGAGCAGGGCACCATTCTCGCCATTCGCGCGGCGTGCGTCGGCCGCTTTGGCCTGTTCCAGTGCGAGGTCGTCGGTGACGGTAATAAAGCTGTTGAGCTGCGGGTCGAGGCGGTTGATCCGGGTCAGCAGCTCGCGGGTGAGTTCTTCCGCGGAAAACTGTTTGGCGCTCAGGGCGCGGGCGATTTCAGCCAGGGTCAGTTGATGCATTACTCAATCACCTTGGGAACCAGAAACAGGCCGCTGTCCACGGCCGGGGCGATAGCCTGGTAGGCGTCGCGGCAGTTGTGTTCGGTGACGACATCGGCGCGCAGGCGCTGAGTCGCTTCGAGGGGGTGAGCCAGAGGTTCGATGCCGGTAGTGTCGACCGCCTGCATCTGATCGATCAGGCCAAGGATGCTGTTCAGGGTTTCGGTGGTCAGTGGTACATCGCCGTCGTTCAGACCCAGTCGGGCCAGATGGGCGATTTTTTCCACGTCGGAGCGTTCAAGCGCCATTGGGGTTCTCCAATAGAGGGCAGCCAGTGGAAAGAGTAAGCGGTCAGCGTGCAGCAGGTGGGCAGGGAACAGATACCTTGAGCTGGCAGTCAAAGGCCGCGATGATGGGCGCTACAGCCCAGAAAAAGCCGCAATCTAACATATTGGCGCCTTGCTCAAAATCCCTGCCGTTGTTAGAGTTTGCCGCACTTTTTTACCCACGCGTTGCCTAGGGTCCCCTATCCCATGTTCAAAAAACTGCGTGGCATGTTTTCCAGCGATCTCTCGATTGACCTGGGCACTGCCAATACCCTGATTTATGTACGCGACCGCGGCATCGTGCTCAACGAGCCCTCCGTAGTAGCCATCCGCACCCACGGCAACCAGAAAAGTGTTGTGGCAGTCGGCACCGAAGCCAAGCGCATGCTCGGCCGCACCCCGGGCAACATCGCTGCTATCCGCCCAATGAAGGACGGCGTTATCGCCGATTTCAGCGTCTGCGAAAAAATGCTCCAGTACTTCATCAACAAAGTTCACGAAAACAGCTTTTTGCAGCCGTCGCCGCGCGTGTTGATCTGCGTTCCCTGCAAATCCACCCAGGTTGAACGTCGCGCCATCCGCGAATCGGCCCTCGGCGCCGGTGCCCGCGAAGTATTCCTGATCGAAGAACCCATGGCCGCTGCCATCGGTGCTGGCCTGCCGGTTGAAGAAGCCCGCGGCTCGATGGTCGTCGACATCGGTGGTGGTACCACCGAGATCGCGCTGATCTCGCTGAACGGCGTGGTCTATGCCGAATCCGTGCGCGTCGGTGGCGACCGTTTCGACGAAGCCATCATCACCTACGTTCGCCGTAACTACGGCTCGCTGATTGGCGAGTCCACCGCTGAGCGGATCAAGCAGGAAATCGGTACCGCTTATGCCGGTGGCGAAGTCCGCGAAGTCGACGTCCGCGGTCGCAACCTGGCCGAAGGCGTGCCGCGCAGTTTCACCCTCAACTCCAACGAAGTGCTCGAGGCGCTGCAGGAATCCCTGGCGACCATCGTCCAGGCGGTCAAAAGCGCGCTTGAGCAGTCGCCACCCGAGCTGGCCTCGGATATCGCTGAGCGCGGCCTGGTGCTGACCGGCGGCGGCGCACTGCTGCGCGACCTGGACAAGCTGCTGTCCCAGGAAACCGGTCTACCGGTGATCGTCGCCGAAGACCCGCTGACCTGTGTGGCCCGTGGCGGCGGCAAGGCGCTGGAAATGATGGACCGTCACACCATGGACCTGCTGTCCTCGGAGTAACGCCTCCGTTCCGCGTCTCGAGCTGCAAGTCGGGTTTCACTCGCTTGCAGCTTTTTGTTTATTGCCTGCCGCCATGAGGAGCTGCCCATCAAGCCGCTATTTGCCAAAGGTCCTTCGCTTGGCGTGCGCCTGCTGGTGCTTGCCGTGCTGTCGGCTGTGCTGATGGTGGTGGATGCGCGTTTCACCGTGTTGCAGTCAGTGCGCAGTCAGCTGGGCGTGATCGTCGAACCGGTGTACTGGCTCGGCCGGTTGCCCGTCACCCTGTGGGAAAGTGCGACTCAGGAGCTCAGCTCACGTAGCGAGCTGACCGCCGAAAACGAAAAGCTCAAGGCCGAGCAATTGATGATGCAGCGCCGCTTGCAGAAGCTGGCGGCGCTGACCGAGCAAAACGTGCGCCTGCGCGAGCTGCTCAATTCCGCCGCGCTGGTCGACGACGATGTGCTGGCCACCGAGCTGATCGGCATTGATCCCAACCCCTTCACCCATCGCATCCTGATCGACAAGGGCGCCAAAGACGGCGTACTGCTCGGCCAGCCGGTGCTCGATGCGCGGGGCCTGATGGGTCAGGTAGTCGAGGTGATGCCCTACACCTCGCGGGTGCTGCTGCTCACCGATACCGCCCACAGCATCCCGATTCAGGTCAACCGCAACGGTCTGCGCGCCATCGCCAGTGGTACCGGCAACCCCGAGCGGCTGGAGCTGCGCCATGTGGCCGACACCGCGGACATCAAGGAAGGCGACCTGCTGGTCAGCTCAGGGTTGGGCCAGCGCTTCCCGGCCGGTTATCCGGTGGCCACGGTGACCGAGGTGATTCACGACTCCGGCCAGCCGTTCGCCATCGTGCGCGCGATGCCGACCGCCAACCTCAATCGCACGCGCTACATGCTGCTGGTCTTTACCGACCCGCGCACACCGGAGCAGCGCGCCACCGAATCGGCCCAAGCCCAGGAAGCGGCGGACCGCGAAGAGGCCCTGCAAGGCCCGCTCGAGGCTCAGCAGCCACAGCCACAGCCGCAAGCATCAGCGGAACAGGAGGGCGGGCAATGATTGCGTTGCGCGCGCGCAATGTCTGGGTGATCTGGGCAAGCCTGGCCGTGGCCCTGCTGCTCAGCGTGTTGAGCATGCCCAAGTTCATGGAGATAGGCCGGCCCCTGTGGCTGGCGCTGTTTCTGACCTATTGGGTGCTGGCCCTGCCGCACCGGGTCGGCATGGCCACCGCCTGGTTCATCGGATTGCTGGCCGATGTGCTGAACGGCACGCTGCTGGGGCAGAACGCGTTGATCCTGACCCTGATCACCTTTCTGGTGATGACTTTGCATCAGCGCCTGCGCATGTTCCCCATGTGGCAGCAGAGCATGGTGCTGCTGGTCGTCTTTGGCCTGGCGCAGCTCGTGCAGCTGTGGCTGAACGCCCTGACCGGCAGTCGTCCGCCAACCCTCGCGTTCATTCTGCCGGCGCTGGTCAGCGCGCTGCTGTGGCCCTGGATCTGCGTGATCTTGCGCGGCATTCATCAGCGCCTCAGCGTCAACTAGCCAAACCGGCGTTCGCCGCATCTGACAGGAGGTCCGCATGGCCACGTTGTACCTCGCATCCGGTTCGCCGCGGCGGCGCGAGCTCTTGACGCAGATCGGTGTGCCCTTCGTCACGCAAATTGCGCCCATTGATGAAAACTTATTGCCAGACGAGGCACCAAACGCCTATGTAGAGCGCCTGGCCCTTGCGAAAGCGCAGGCCGGGCTGGAATTGTTGAGCGCCGCCGCCGATGCTGTGGTGCTGGGCGCGGACACCTGCGTGGTGCTGGATAGTCGCATCCTTGGCAAACCTGCAGACCGCGCCGAGGCCATCGCGACGCTGAGCGCGTTGTCCGGCCGCGAACACCAAGTATTGACCGCGGTAGCCCTGGTTTCGACGAGCAGACAGGTCGCCCGAGTGGTCAGCAGTACGGTGCGTTTTCGCGCCCTGACGCGCGATGAGATCGAGGCCTACTGGGCCACCGGCGAGCCGCAGGACAAGGCAGGCAGTTATGGTATCCAGGGGCTGGCGGCGGTGTTCGTCAGTCAGTTACAGGGCAGTTATTCGGCGGTCGTGGGGTTACCGCTGTGCGAAACCGCAGAGCTGCTCGCAGAATTCGCTATTTCGTGCTGGCAGCCACTGCCGGTTCACAGTTAGAGGTTGTTGGCCTCGGGTGAGTGAGGGCTGTCGCTGATGGCCCAGCCATCCCCGCTTGCAGCTTCATCTCCAGAAGAGATGGACGCATGAGTGAAGAGATTCTGATCAATATCACGCCGATGGAATCGCGCGTGGCGGTGGTGGAAAACGGCGTGCTGCAGGAAGTGCACGTCGAGCGCACGCAAAAGCGCGGAATCGTCGGCAACATCTACAAAGGCAAGGTGGTGCGGGTCTTGCCAGGGATGCAGGCGGCCTTCGTCGACATCGGTCTGGAGCGCGCTGCCTTCATTCACGCCTCGGAAATTTCTACGCGCGAAGGCAGCGCCGTGGAAAGCATCAGTGCGCTGGTGCATGAAGGCCAGGCCCTGGTGGTGCAAGTCACCAAAGACCCCATCGGCAGCAAGGGCGCGCGGCTGACCACGCAGATCTCGATCCCCTCACGCTACCTGGTTTACATGCCGCGCAGCAGCCATGTCGGTATCTCGCTGAAGATCGAGGACGAGACCGAGCGCGAACGGCTTAAGCAGGTGGTGGCCGATTGCGTCGCGGCGGAAGGCATCGAGGACAGCGGTGGCTTTATCCTGCGCACCGCGGCGGACGGCGCTGGCGCCGATGAAATCCTCATCGACATCCGTTATCTGCGCCGGCTGTGGGACCAGATCGCCACACAGATCAAGACCGCGCCAGCCCCTTCAGTGATTTACGAAGACCTCAGCCTGGCCCTGCGCACCCTGCGCGACCTGGTCAGCCTGCGCACCGAAAAGATCCGCGTCGACTCGCGCGAGACCTTCCAGAAAATCACCCAGTTCGTTGCCGAGCTGATGCCCGAGATCGCCGACCGCCTGGAGCATTACCCCGGCGAGCGGCCGATCTTCGACCTGTACGGCGTCGAGGACGAAATTCAGAGAGCGCTGGAACGCAAGGTGCCGCTCAAGTCGGGCGGCTATCTGGTGGTCGATCCAGCCGAGGCGATGACTACCATCGACGTCAATACCGGCGCTTTCGTCGGCCACCGCACGCTCGAAGAGACGATCTTCAAGACCAACCTGGAAGCGGCGACCGCAATCGGCCGGCAGCTGCGGCTGCGCAATATCGGCGGCATCATCATCATCGACTTCATCGACATGGAAGACGAGGAGCACCAGCGGCAGGTGCTGCGCGCCCTGGAGAAGCAGCTGGAGCGCGATCACGCCAAGACCAACATCATCGGCATCACCGAACTCGGCCTGGTGCAGATGACCCGCAAGCGCACCCGCGAAAGCCTTGAGCAGGTACTCTGCGAGCCATGCAGCAGTTGCCAGGGCCGCGGCAAGCTGAAAACCGCCGAGACCACCTGCTACGAGATTTTCCGCGAGATTCTGCGCGAGGCCCGTGCCTACCAGGCCGAAGGCTATCGAGTGCTGGCCAACCAGAAGGTGGTGGACCGCTTGCTCGACGAAGAGTCCGGAAACGTTGCCGACCTGGAAGCCTTTATCGGCCGCACCATCAAGTTTCAGGTCGAGACCATGTACTCGCAGGAACAGTACGATGTGGTGTTGCTGTAATGCTGCGCCTTGACCTGAGCGGGGCCTGAGCCGAGTGTCCGCCCTTGCGCGCTTTCTCGCTGCCGCCCTGCGCTGGACGCTTGGCGCCTGCGCCCTGGGCCTGATCGCCGCGGCTTTCTATGTGAGCCTGGGTCGCGAGCTGGTGCCGCTGGTTGCCGAATACCGCCTGGAAATCGAAGACAAGGCTGCCGCTGCGCTGCGCATGCCGGTGCGGATCGGCAGCCTGGAAGGGCGCTGGCGCGGGCTGTCGCCGTTGCTGCTGGCGCACGACCTGCAACTGGGCGAGGGCGACAACTCCCTGGTGCTTGATCAGGTTCGGGTGGTGCCCGACGTGCTGGGCAGTCTGCTGGCTCGACAGCCGCGGATCAAAGCCCTGGAGCTGGAGGGGCTGCAGCTGCGTCTGACGCAGGACGAGCAGGGCCGCTGGACCCTTGATGGCCTGCCGCAGCGTGAAGAGACCCCGCTCGATGTCGGCCGGGTTCTGCAGCAGCTGCAGGCGGTTGACCGGCTTTCGCTGCTCGACAGTCAGGTCACGCTCAAGCCCGCTCAGCATGAGCCGCTGACGCTCTCCTACGTCAACCTGACACTGCGCAACGGCTCCAGCCGGCAACGCCTGGACGGCCGCGTGCTGCTGCCGGATGGGCAACCAATGGCGCTGCAACTGCGTACCCGCATGCAGCCCGAACACTGGCGCGAGGCGCGGGCCGAGCTGTACCTGAGCCTGCCGCAAAGCGACTGGGCACGCTGGCTGCCGGCGGGTCTGACGCGAGACTGGCGGATCGACGAGCTACAGGCCGGCGGCGAAATCTGGCTCACCTGGGCGAATGCCAGCGTGCAGCGCGTGGTGAGTCGATTGCATGCACCGCGTATCGCCGCCACCTATGGCAAACGGCCGGTGACGCAACTCGAAAACCTGGCCCTGAGCGCCTACTTCAGCCGCACCGAGCAGGGCTTCGAGCTGCTGCTGGACGATCTGGCCTTCAGCCAGGGCACCACCCGCTGGGGGCAAACCCAGCTTGGCCTCAGCTACCTGCAGGACGACAGCGAGCGTGAAGAACAATGGTCGCTGACCGCCGATCGCCTCGAGCTGGCACCGCTGACACCGCTGGTCGAAGGCCTGGCGCCGCTGCCGGAGCGCGCCGCCGAGATTCTCGACAGCCTGCAGCCGCATGGTGGTGTGAGCAACGTGCAGGTGAATTACTGGCCACAGCGCGAAGACGCCAAGCGTGTGCAGTTCTCCGGCAATCTCGAGCAAATCGGCTTTGCCGCCTACCTGGCGTCGCCTGCAGTGGAAAACGTCAGCGGCAGCTTGAGCGGCGACCTGGGACAGGGCGAGTTGCGCCTCGCCACGGAAAACTTCTCGCTGCACCTGGACACCCTGTTTCCCAAACCCTGGGTTTATCGTCACGCCAATGCGCGGCTGACCTGGCAGCTCGATGAGCAGGCCTTCACCTTGCGCAGCCCCTATCTGCAGGTTGTCGGCGATGAGGGTCCGGTTGCCGGCGACTTCCTGATTCGCCTGCTGCGCGACCCGGCCGGCGAGGACTACATGGACCTGCGCGTGGGCATTCGCGACGGCGACGCGCGCTTCACCGAAAAATACCTGCCTACCCGTTCGCCAGGGTTGAGCGAGCCGCTGGCAGACTGGCTGAAAACCGCGATTCGTGGCGGCAAGGTCAACGAAGGGTACTTCCAGTACCAGGGCTCGTTGAACAAGGGCTCGGAGCGCGGGTCGCGCAGCCTGAGCCTGTTCTTTGCGGTGGAGCAGGCCGAGCTGGCATTCCAGCCGGGCTGGCCGAGCCTGCTCGACGGACGTGGAGAGGTGTTGATCGAAGGCAGCGGCGTGCGCATCTCGCTGGATGAAGGGCGCCTGCTGGACAGTCGGGTCAGCGATGTCAGCGTGCAGATTCCCACCGCCCCCGCCGGGCAAGCGCCGCGTCTGCAACTGAATGGCGGCGTCAGCAGCAGCGTCAGTGACGCCCTGAAGATTCTCCAGGATGCTCCGATCGGTACCGGCGAAATCTTCGCGGGCTGGGAGGGCGATGGGCCGCTCGCCGGTACGCTGGACCTGAACATTCCCCTGGCCAAAGGGCTGCAGCCAGCGGTGATGGTCGATTTCGCCACCACCGGCGCGCGCCTCAAACTGAGCACCCCTGTCCTTGAGCTGAACCAGGTACAAGGCGCCTTTCGCTACGACACCGCCAAGGGGCTGAGCGCGCCGGATATCCGCGCCCAGGTGCTTGGCCACGCCGTGCGTGGCAAGGCGATTGCCGAAGGCTCGGCCGGTCAGGCGCGCAGCCGCATCGAGGCCAGCGGGCGAATTGCTCTGCCGCAGCTGACCGACTGGCTGGGCGTAGCTCAGCCGCTGCCGCTGAAGGGCGCGCTGCCGTATCGCCTGCGTTTGACCCTGGATGGCGTCGACAGCCAGCTGCGGGTCGATTCGAGCCTCAAGGGGCTGGCGATCGATCTGCCCGCGCCGTTCGGCAAGGCCGCTGCCGAAGAGCGTTATGCCGATTGGCGCATGACCCTGGGTGGTCAGGAGCGCCGCTACTGGCTGGACTACGCTGACCTGGCGAGTCTTTCATATGCCGCGCCGCTCGGCAGTCTGGCGCAAGGGCGCGGCGAGCTGCGGCTGGCCGATGGTCCGGCGAGCTTGCCGGCCAGCAAAGGCCTGCGGGTCCGCGGTCGTATCGCGGAACTCGACTGGTCCGCCTGGCAGGCGGCGCTTAAGCCCTATAGCGATATGCCACGCGACGATGCCGAACAGGTCTTTACCGGCGCCCAGCTGACTATCGAACGCTTCATCGGATTTGGCACCACCCTGGAAGATTTGGCGGTCCAGCTCAAGCGCGCCTCTGGCGCGTGGGCGCTGGGCCTCGACAGTCCGCTGCTCAAAGGCCAGATCGACTTGCCGGATGCTGCGACCGCGCCTATCGCGGTCAACCTCGACTACCTGCGGTTTCCCGCAGCCGAGCCAAAGAATGCGTTGGCAGCCGACAAGGATGAAGACAAGCCCGACCCATTGCGCGACGTCGACCCACGCTCGATTCCAGCGCTCGATGTGCAAATCGCCGAGGTCAGCCAGGGTGACGAAATGATTGGCGCCTGGGCGTTGAAGGCGCGGCCGCAGCCCGAGGGTGTGCGCTTCGAAGAGCTGAACCTCAACCTCAAAGGCCTGCAGATAAACGGCAGCGCCGGTTGGCAGGGCAGTCCCGGTGCCACCAGCAGTTGGTACAAGGGACGGCTGCAGGGCAAGGACCTGGCCGACGTGCTGCTGGCCTGGCACTTCGCGCCCACCGCCAGCAGCGAAAGCTTTCGCCTGGACGTCGACGGCCAGTGGCCGGGTTCGCCGGCCTGGGTCAGCTTCAAACGCTTCAGTGGCAGCCTGGATGCGGCGATGCGCAAGGGGCAATTCTCCGAAGTCCAGGGCTCGGCGTCGGCGTTGCGGGTGTTCGGGCTGCTCAATTTCAACTCGATTGGCCGCCGGCTACGGCTGGACTTCTCCGACTTGCTCGGCAAGGGCCTGAGCTACGACCGGGTAAAAGGCCTGCTGGTCGCGGACAAGGGCGTGTTTGTCACCCGCAAGCCGATTACCCTGACTGGTCCGTCAAGCAACCTCGAGCTGAACGGTACGCTCGACATGGCTGACCAGATGATCGACGCCAAGCTGCTGGTGACCCTGCCTGTGACCAACAACCTGCCCCTGGCGGCGCTGATCGTTGGTGCGCCGGCAATCGGCGGTGCGCTGTTTGTGGTGGACAAGCTGCTGGGTGACCGCGTCGCCCGTTTCGCCAGTGTGCAATACGACGTCGAAGGGCCGCTGCTGGAGCCGAAGATCAGCTTCGACAAGCCGTTCGAAAAACCGCAGTAGCCGTGATCTGCGGTAACAGATCCGCGCTGCGGCTCACGACCATGGCTTGTAAGCTGAGCGGGCAAACAGTTCATCAGGTATTCAAACGATGACCCTCGCCGTTATTCAAATGGTCAGCCAGAGCGACGTGCTGAGCAACCTGGCCCAGGCCAGAAACCTGTTGCAGCGAGCCGCCGAAGGCGGCGCGAAACTGGCGGTACTGCCGGAAAACTTTGCGGCCATGGGCCGCCGCGACCTGGCTGAGATCGGCCGTCGCGAAGCCCTGGGCGAGGGTCCGATTTTGCCCTGGTTGAAGCAGACGGCGCGGGACCTTGGCCTGTGGATAGTCGCCGGAACCCTGCCATTGCCGCCAGAGGGGCAGGCGCACGCCAAGCCCCATGCATGCTCGCTGTTGATCGACGCCCATGGCGAACGGGTGGCGCGGTACGACAAGCTGCACCTGTTCGATGTGGACGTAGCGGACAGCCACGCGCGCTACCGCGAGTCGGATGATTTCGCCTACGGTGGCCAGGTCGTGGTGGCGGACACGCCATTCGGTCGTTTGGGTTTGACGGTCTGCTATGACCTGCGCTTTCCTGAACTCTACAGCGCCCTGCGTGAAGGCGGCGCTGAGCTGATCAGCGTACCGGCCGCTTTTACCGCGGTCACTGGCGCCGCGCACTGGCAGGTACTGACCCGCGCGCGGGCCATCGAAACGCAATGCTACGTTTTGGCCGCGGGCCAGGGCGGCAGTCACCCCGGCGAGCGCGAAACCTTTGGCCATTCGGCGATCATTGATCCCTGGGGGCGGGTGTTGGCCGAGCAGGTCCAAGGCGAGGGTTGTTTGCATGCCGCACGCGATGCGGCCGAACAGTTGGCGATTCGTCAGCGCATGCCGGTGGTACGGCATAGACGGTTTTTTGCAGCGACCGAACCGAAATTGCCCGGGGCGGAGCAGTCATGATAGGAATAAAGCAGCTATGAGCGATATGTTGGCAGCGGTAAGTGAACACGTATTGGGCCCAGGCGGCCTGAGCATCGAGCAATTGCCGGGAATTTTGGGCGAGTTGGCCGGGCCGGGTATCGATGCCGCCGACCTGTATTTCCAGAGCCAGATTTCCGAAACCTGGGTATTGGAAGACGGCATCGTCAAAGAGGGCAGCTTCAACCTTGATCAGGGCGTCGGTGTGCGTGCCCAGTCGGGTGAGAAAACTGGCTTCGCCTACAGCAATGCGATTACTGCCGACGCCCTGAGTCAGGCTGCTCGTGCTGCGCGCTCGATTTCCCGGGCTGGGCAGAATGGTCGCGTTCAGGCATTCAGCAGCCCCACGGTCACCGCACTGTACGCCGCCGACAATCCGCTCGACGTGATTGACCGCGCGCAGAAGGTCGAACTGCTCAAGCAGGTGGATCAGGCCACCCGTGCCCTTGATCCGCGCATCAAGCAGGTCACCGTCAGCCTCGCCGGGGTGTGGGAGCGCATCCTGATCGCGGCCACCGACGGCAGCCTGGGCGCGGATATTCGCCCACTGGTGCGGTTCAACGTCAGCGTCATCGTCGAGCAGAACGGGCGGCGCGAGCGCGGCGGCCACGGCGGCGGCGGGCGTACCGATTACCGCTATTTCATGCGTGACGATCGTGCCATGGGCTACGCCCGCGAGGCCTTGCGCCAGGCGCTGGTCAATCTGGAGGCGATCCCCGCACCGGCCGGCACCTTGCCAGTTGTCATGGGCGCCGGCTGGTCCGGTGTGCTGCTGCACGAGGCGGTCGGTCATGGCCTGGAGGGCGACTTCAATCGCAAAGGCAGTTCGGCCTACAGCGGCAAGGTCGGCGAGCAGGTCGCGTCCAGCCTGTGCACCATTGTCGACGATGGCACACTGGCCGAACGGCGCGGCTCGCTGAGCATCGACGACGAAGGCACGCCCACTCAATGCACGACCCTGATCGAGAACGGCGTGCTCAAGGGCTACATGCAGGACAAGTTGAACGCCCGCCTGATGGGCGCTGCCCGCACTGGCAATGGGCGCCGCGAATCCTACGCGCACCTGCCGATGCCGCGCATGACCAATACCTACATGCTGGCGGGCGAGAGCGACCCTGAGGAAATCATCCGGTCGGTGAAGAAGGGTATCTATTGCGCCAATCTGGGTGGCGGCCAGGTCGACATTACCAGCGGCAAGTTCGTGTTCTCCACCAGCGAGGCCTACCTGATCGAGGACGGCAAGATCACCGCTCCGGTCAAGGGTGCGACGCTGATCGGCAACGGCCCGGAAGCGATGCGCAAGGTCTCGATGGTTGGCAACGACCTGTCGCTCGACAGTGGCGTCGGTACCTGCGGCAAGGACGGCCAGTCGGTACCGGTTGGCGTCGGCCAGCCGACCTTGAAGATTGATGCGATTACCGTGGGCGGAACGGGCGGTTGAGATTCGTGGGATGGGTTAGCCGAAGGCCTACCCATCATTTCGGAGAGGCCTAGCGCAGGCCGCGTTGGGTTTCGTCCAGCTCGCGGATGTATTTGAAGATTTTGCGCGAGGCGGCGGGCGCCTTGTTTTGTACCAGTTCGTGTTGGGCCTGGCGAATCAACTGACGCAGGTGTTGCCGATCAGCGTCGGGGTACTCGCCAACAAAGGCTTCCAGGGTCTCGTCGGTGCCGCCGATCAGGCGATCACGCCAGCGCTCCAGGCCGTGAAAGCGTTCGTTGTATTGACGGGTTGAGGCGTCGAGTTGATCGAGCAGGGTCAGAATGGCTTCGGTGTTCTGGTCGCGCATCAGGCGGCCGATGAACTGGACATGGCGCTTTTTTGCCGCGTTGGCCGTGTGCTTGGGCGCTTCCGCCAGCGCCTGGCGCAGTTCGTCGGTCAAGGGCAGCTTGTTCAGCAGATCGGGTTTCAGGGTAGTCAGACGCTGTCCCAGATCCTGCAAGGCATGCAGTTCGCGTTTGACCTGGGTTTTGCTTTTCTCGCCGGAGAAGTCGTCAAGGTATTCAGACATGAAGGTGGTCCAATGGAAAACGCCGTCATGATAGCAGCAAGTTTCCATGTGCAGCGCCGCTGCAGTGCGGGCATGGCTCGCGGGTGCAGGGCTTCAGGGTTATCGAGCGAACAGGTGTCAGGCGGCGTGCAGTGCGGCGTCAAGCACGAAACGCGGTGGATACCGGACAGATTTCAGGAGTGTTTATGAGTGCAGTAGAGGTTGTTGGTCCCCAAGCTGTTCCGCAATTGCAGGCCCAGGTCGAGCAGATTATTGCCGAAGCGAAAAGGCAGGGCGCGAATGCCTGCGAGGTCGCCGTCTCGGCTGAGCAAGGGTTGTCGACCACGGTCCGTCAGGGAGAGGTGGAAACCGTCGAGTTCAATCGCGATCAAGGTTTCGGCATCACGCTTTACGTCGGCCAGCGCAAGGGTTCGGCGAGTACCTCGGCGAGCGGCGATGCGGCAATTCGCGAAACCGTAGCGGCGGCGCTGGCCATCGCCAAGCACGCGTCCGAGGATGAGGCGTCAGGCCTGGCCGACCCCGCGCTGATGGCGCGTGAGTTGCCGCAACTGGATCTCTATCACCCGTGGTCGATTACTCCCGAGCAGGCGATCGAGCAGGCGTTGAGCTGCGAAGCAGCGGCATTTGCCGCGGACAAGCGCATCAAGAACGCTGATGGCACCACGCTCAGTACCCACCAAGGCTGCCGGGTGTATGGCAATAGCCATGGATTCATTGGTGGTTATGCCAGTACGCGCCACAGCCTGAGCTGCGTCATGATTGCCGAAGAAGGCGGCCAAATGCAGCGCGACTACTGGTATGACGTCAATCGCCAGGGCGAGCTGCTGGCCGATGCACGCGACATCGGTCTACATGCCGCCGAGCGCGCGGTGCAGCGTCTCGGCGCGCGTCCCGTGCCGACCTGTGAGGTTCCGGTGCTGTTCTCCGCTGAGCTGGCGACCGGGCTGTTCGGCAGCTTTATCGGGGCAATTTCCGGGGGCAACCTTTACCGTAAGTCGTCCTTCCTCGAAGGCACCCTGGGCCAGCAGCTATTTCCGCAGTGGCTGAATCTTGATGAGCGCCCGCATATTCCGCGCGCGCTCGGCAGTGCTTCCTTCGACAGCGATGGCCTGGCGACTTATGCCAAACCCTTCGTCGAAGGCGGCAAGTTGGTGTCCTACATTCTCGGCACCTATTCAGGTCGCAAGCTGGGGATGCCGAGCACCGCCAATGCCGGCGGTGTTCACAACCTGTTCGTCAGTCACGGTAACGAAGACCGTCAGGCGCTGATCAAGCGCATGGGCCGCGGGCTGTTGGTCACCGAGCTGATGGGCCATGGCCTGAACATGGTTACTGGTGATTATTCGCGCGGTGCAGGCGGCTTCTGGGTGGAGAACGGCGAGATCCAGTTTCCCGTGCAGGAGGTGACCATCGCCGGCAACCTGCGTGACATGTTCCGGCAGATCGTTGCGGTGGGAAGCGATCTTGAACTGCGCAGCAACGTCCGTACGGGCTCGGTGATGATCGAGAAAATGACGGTCGCGGGCAGCTGAACCGGGGGGCTTAGCCGCCGCGTGACAGGCGTGGCGGCTACTCGCCTTCGTCGAAATAGTTGTTGATCAGCTCGATCAAGGCTTGCAGCGCCTGCTCATCCTGCTCGCCTTCAGTGTTGAGGTGGATGGGTGTGCCTTTGCCGGCCGCGAGCATCATGACCGCCATGATGCTCTTGCCGTCCACCAGGCTTGCTTCGCAGCGGCCAATCTTGACCTGACAGGGGTACTGCGCGGCAACGCCGACAAACTTGGCTGCGGCACGTGCGTGCAAGCCCAGTTTGTTGATGATGGTGATTTCGCAGCACGGCATTGCGGCAGTTCCTTAACTCAGGTCGCGGTGGCGAACCTGAACGTTCTTCAAAATGGGTTTCAGGGCTTCACCCAAGCGACTGGCCAGGTACACGGAGCGGTGGTGCCCGCCGGTGCAGCCTATCGCAATCGTGACATAGGCACGATTGCTGGCGGCGAAGCGCGGTAACCACTTGGTCAGATAGGCGAAGATGTCCTGATACATCTCTTCGACATCCGCCTGGGCGGAAAGGTATTCCACCACTGGCTGGTCGAGGCCTGAGTAGTCGCGCAAATCCGGCTTCCAGTATGGGTTAGGCAGGCAGCGCACATCGAACACAAGGTCCGCGTCCACCGGCATGCCGCGCTTGAAGCCGAAGGACTCGACCAGAAACGCGGTGCCCGGCTCCGGCTGGTTGAGCAGGCGCAGTTTCAGGCTGTCACGCAACTGATAGAGGTTGAGGTGCGTGGTGTCGATCTTCAGGTCGGCCAGGTCGATGATGGGTCCGAGCAACAGGCTTTCATCGGCAATCGCTTCGGCCAACGAGCGGCTTTCATTGGTCAGCGGGTGACGCCGGCGCGTTTCCGAGAAGCGCTTGAGCAGCGTTTCTTCATCGGCATCCAGGTAAATCACGTCGCACTTGATGTGGCGGGCGCGCACTTCCTCGAGGAGTTCAGGGAAGCGCTTGAGCTGGCTGGGCAGGTTGCGTGCGTCGATAGAGACCGCAACCTGCGGGTGCAGCAGCTCGGTGTGCACCAGCGTGCGCTCGGCTAGATCCGGCAGCAAGCCCGCTGGCAGGTTGTCGATGCAATAGAAACCGTTGTCCTCAAGTACATCGAGGGCGGTGCTTTTGCCTGAGCCGGAGCGACCGCTGACGATGATAAGGCGCATGGTTAGGCTCGATTGAGTTGGCTTTGTATATCCACCACGACCTGATACAAGGCCTGGCTGTCGGGCGCTTCGCGCAAGCGTTCGCGCACGTCGCTGCGATCAAGCATGCTGGCGATCTGTCGCAGCAACTCGAGGTGCTCATCGGTGGCGGCCTCGGGAACCAGCAGCACAAACAGCAAATCCACCGGGGCGCCGTCGATCGCGTCAAAATCTACCGCTGCGTCCAGGCGCAGAACAGCGCTGATGGGCGCCGTGCAACCAGGCAGCCGGCAGTGCGGGATGGCGATGCCATTGCCGAACCCGGTCGAGCCGAGTTTTTCGCGGGCAATCAGGCTTTCGAAGATGTCTTGGCCATCAAGGTCGGGCAGCTCGCGCGCCACGAGGTTGGCAATCTGTTCGAGAACACGTTTTTTGCTGCCGCCCGGCACGCTCACGAGAGAGCGGCCGGGGGTCAGGATATTTTCAAGTCGAATCATAGGAGATAGGCGATGTCAGCGGGCCATTGCACCCTGCTGACGGTCGAGCTGCTTTTCCTTGTGCTTGATGAGTTGTCGGTCGAGTTTGTCAGCCAGTAGATCAATGGCCGCGTACATGTCGTCATGTTCAGCATTAGCGACGATTTCGCCGCCTGCAATGTGTAGGGTCGCTTCGATTTTCTGCTTGAGCTTCTCGACCTCCATGATGACTTGCACATTGGTGATTTTGTCGAAGTGGCGCTCCAATCGAGTGAGTTTTTCGTCGATATAGTCGCGCAGGGCGTCGGTCACATCCAGCTGGTGTCCACTGATGTTGACTTGCATACCACTTTCTCCTTGTTGCCGTGTGTAAGAGACAGGCTAACAGCCTGCCACTGGAACACTGGGACGAGAAAGACTCTGGTCAGGCATCCGGCGTTGCAGATCAGCCAGTCGATACCGTGGAGTTGCCAGTAACGCAAAACTGAATACGGAATATCCAGCATGTGTCAGTCTTCCGCGTCGAGCCACCTTACATCAGTCGCTTGCGTTCACTGGAGGGCGCTATACCGAGGGATTCACGGTATTTCGCAACAGTGCGGCGAGCTACTTGAATGCCTTGTGCTTCCAGTAAACCAGCGATCTTGCTGTCACTCAACGGCTTTTTTGCATTTTCCGCGGCGACCAATTTTTTGATGATTGCGCGGATCGCGGTGGACGAGCATTCACCGCCCTCGGAGGTGCTGACGTGGCTGGAGAAGAAGTACTTCAGCTCGTAGATGCCACGTGGGGTGTGCATGAACTTCTGGGTGGTTACCCGGGAAATGGTCGACTCGTGCATGCCCACCGCTTCGGCGATATCGTGCAGCACCAGTGGCTTCATTGCTTCGTCGCCATAATCGAGAAAGCCGCGCTGATGCTCGACGATCTGGGTGGCGACCTTCATCAGGGTCTCGTTGCGGCTCTGCAGGCTCTTGATGAACCAGCGGGCTTCCTGCAGCTGGTTACGCATGAAGGTGTTGTCGGCGCTGGAGTCAGCACGCTTCACGAACCCGGCGTACTGCGCATTGACGCGTAGGCGTGGCATGGCTTCCTGGTTCAGCTCCACCAGCCAGCGATCGTTGTGCTTGCGCACGATGACGTCAGGCACCACATACTCGGGCTCGCTTGACTCGATCTGCGAGCCGGGACGTGGGTTGAGGCTCTGAATCAGTTCGATAACCTGGCGCAGCTCGTCTTCCTTGAGCTTCATTCGCCGCATCAGCTGGCTGTAATCGCGGTTGCCGAGCAAGTCCAGATAGTCGCTTGCCAGGCGCTGCGCTTCGCTCAGCCAGGGCGTTTTGAGCGAAAGTTGGCGTAACTGCAGCAGCAGGCATTCACTGAGGTCGCGGGCGGCTACGCCGGCCGGCTCGAACTGTTGAATGCGGTGCAGCACAGCTTGCACTTCGTCCAGCTCGATGTCCAGCTCAGGGTCGAAGGCTTCGACGACCTCATCAAGCGTCTCCTCCAGGTAGCCCTGATCGTTGATGCAGTCGATTAGCGTCACTGCGATCAAGCGGTCCTTGTCGGACATGGGTGCCAGGTTGAGTTGCCAGAGCAAATGGCTTTGCAGGCTCTCGCCCGCGGAGGTACGGGTGGTGAAGTCCCAGTCGTCATCATCGCTGCTGCTCGGCAGGCTGCTGGCGCTGGTTTGATAGACGTCTTCCCAGGCGGTGTCGACTGGAAGCTCGTTGGGAATGCGTTCGTTCCAGTCGCCTTCTTCCAGGTTGTCCACGGTTTGTGTGGTTTCCTGGTAGCTGGTTTCCTGATAGAGGGTTTCCTGCGGCTGTTCGGCTGGTGCCAAATTGCTTTCGGCACCATCGGCCATGGGGTCCGAATTGTCGAAGTCGTCGCCTTCTTCCTGGCGTTCGAGCATCGGGTTCGACTCCAACGCTTCCTGAATCTCTTGCTGCAGATCCAGGGTCGACAGTTGAAGTAGGCGGATGGCCTGTTGCAGCTGCGGGGTCATCGTCAGCTGCTGGCCCATTCTCAGGACTAGCGATGGTTTCATTGCAGACCTTAATTTACCGGCGTCTGTGCGCAATCCACTACAGCGGCGCCGTGGCGCCTCAAGGAAGCAAATTATATGCCTGACCCTAAGGCATTTGCCTAGCGCTAGCTGTGATTCGGCTAAGAAAAGCGCCCGTCACAGGCGGAATTCATGCCCCAGGTAAACTTCCTTGACCGTTTGGTTGGCCAGGATGGCCTCGGCATTGCCTTCTGCGATCAACTGGCCGTCGTTCACAATATAGGCGGTTTCGCAGATATCCAGGGTCTCACGGACGTTGTGGTCGGTGATCAACACGCCGATGCCCTTCGCCTTGAGGTGATGGATGATCTGCTTGATGTCGCCCACGGAGATAGGATCGACGCCAGCGAAGGGTTCATCCAGCAGGATGAACTTGGGTGCGGTCGCTAGGGCGCGCGCAATTTCCACGCGGCGGCGCTCACCACCGGACAGGCTCATGCCGAGGTTGTCGCGGATATGGCTGATATGGAATTCCTGCAGCAAGCCTTCGAGCTCTTTGCGACGTTCCGCGCCGTTCAGCTCCTTGCGCGTTTCGAGAATCGCCATGATGTTGTCGGCCACGCTGAGCTTGCGAAAAATCGAAGCCTCCTGCGGCAGATAGCCGATTCCGGCACGGGCACGGCCATGCATCGGCTTGTGGCTGACATCCAGGTCGTCGATCAGCACGCGACCCTGATCGGCCTGTACCAGGCCGACGATCATGTAGAAGCAGGTGGTTTTGCCCGCACCGTTGGGCCCGAGCAGGCCAACGATCTGCCCGCTGTCGATGCTTAGGCTCACATCACGAACGACCTGACGGCCCTTGTAGCTTTTAGCCAGGTGCTGGGCTTTCAAAGTGGCCATTGTTACTGCGCCTGCTGTTCGGCGGGTTTGTTTTTCGGCTGGATCACCATGTCGATCCGTGGCCGTGGCGTGGTCAGGTTGGTGCCTGTCGCTCGCCCGGCATTGACGATCTGGCGCTGGGTGTCGTAGACGATCTTCTCGCCTTCGAAGGTGTTGCCTTCCTGGATTACCTTGGCCTGGTCAATCAACACGATGCGCTCATTGGCCGCGAAATATTGGATGGTCAGGCCATAGGCTTTGACGATCTGCTTGTCGGCGGAGGGCTTCTGCTCGTAATAGGCCGGTTTGCCGACCGAGGTGAATACCTCGATATCACCCTGGGCATCCTGGGTGATGGTTACGGTGTCGCCCGTGATCTTGAGGGTGCCTTGGGTGATGACGACATCACCGCGGTAGACGGCAACGCCCTGCTTGTCATCGAGTTCCGCGCTATCGGCCTGAACTCGGATCGGCTGCTCGCGATCGGTCGGAAGTGCCCAGGCGGTAACGCTTCCGAGCGCGACGCCTAAGCTAAGCAGAATAGGGAGGGTTTTAACGAGCCTCATGCTGGCCTCTTACGTTGGACAGCAGGAGCATCCTGCCGTCATTTAAGTACGCTTTCATTCCTTGCGCCGTGGTCACCCCATTGGCGGCGTCGATTCTAACGGCTTGCTTGGTCTGCGCATATTCCTTCTCGGGAAATACCGTCAGGCGGCTGGTGGTGAGGATCGTCGGCCGGCCTTTGGCATCGGTGCGCTCCACCCGGACCTTATCGATCAGTTCGACCTCGGTGCCCTTGGGCGCTACTTCGCCGTGTTCGCTGCGAATTTTCCAGGGCAGTTCGGTGCCACGATACAGGTGCATGTTCGGGCTGGTCAGCAAGGTGACATCGCTGGCTTTGACGTGCTCCAGTTTGGAGGCGGTCATCTGGTGGTGGAGTTTGCCGTCTTCCTGGTACTGCACCGTGCGCGCATTGATCACGTAGAAATCGATGGGGTTGTCCACGCCGGCCTTGACCGGCTTGTCGGCGAAACTGTCCGGGCTGATATTCCAGTAACCCACTGCGGCCAGTAGCGCCGCGGCAATCAGAAAGCACAGCGGAGTTAAAAATTTACGCAGCATAAGAGGGCTCTATAGATAAGCGGCTTGGGCGGCATCTAGGTTGCCCTGCGCGCGCATGATCATTTCACAAAATTCACGCGCCGCACCTTCGCCACCGCGCGCCACGGTTACTGCATGGGCGTGCTGACGTACGAAGCCGTCTGCGCTGGCGACCGCTACCCCCAGGCCTACGCGGCGGATCACTGGCAGGTCCGGCAGGTCGTCGCCCAGATAGGCAACCTGCTCGTAGCTTAGGCCCAGTTCGCCGAGAAGTTCATCAAGCACGACCAGTTTGTCTTCGCGGCCCTGGTAAAGGTGATGGATACCCAGGTTCTGCGCGCGGCGTTCGACCACCGGGGTTTTGCGGCCGCTGATGATCGCGGTGCGAACGCCCGAAGCGATCAGCATCTTGATGCCATGGCCGTCAAGGGTGTTGAAGGTTTTGAACTCGCTGCCATCGACCAGGAAGTACAGCTTGCCGTCGGTAAGCACGCCATCCACATCGAAAATCGCCAGCTTGATCGCCTTGGCGCGCTGCAGCAGGTCCGGGTTGGTCAGGTCAGTACTCATTACATCACTCCGGCGCGTAGCAAATCATGCATGTTGAGCGCGCCAACCGGCTGCAGGTCATCGTCGACCACCACCAGCGAACTGATTTTGTGGTCTTCCATGATCTTCAGCGCTTCGGCGGCGAGCATGTCGGCACGTGCGGTCTTGCCATGGGCAGTCATCACATCGTCGATCTTCGCTGCGCGCACATCGATGCCGCGGTCCAAGGCGCGGCGTAGGTCGCCGTCGGTGAAGATTCCGGCAAGGCCACCGTCGTTTTCCAGCACTACGGTCATGCCCAGGCCTTTTTGGGTCATTTCCAGTAGCGCATCGCGCAAGGCGGTGCCCCGCTGTACTCGCGGCAGGCTGCTGCCGGCGTGCATGACGTTTTCCACTTTCAGCAGCAGGCGACGACCCAGTGCGCCGCCGGGATGGGAAAAGGCGAAGTCCTCGGCAGTGAAGCCGCGCGCTTCCAGCAGCGCAATCGCCAGTGCATCGCCGAGAACCAGTGACACGGTGGTCGAGGACGTCGGTGCCAGGTTGAGCGGGCAGGCTTCCTGGGAAACCCGCGCATCCAGATTGACCTCTGCGGCCTTGGCCAGCGGTGAGTCGGGATTGCCAGTCATGCTGATCAGCGTGATGCCGAGGCGCTTGATCAGCGGCAGCAGGGTCACGATTTCCGCAGTCGAGCCCGAGTTGGAAAGCGCCAGAACCACATCGTCGCGGGTGATCATGCCCATGTCGCCATGGCTGGCTTCAGCGGGATGGACGAAGAACGCGGTGGTGCCAGTGCTGGCCAGCGTTGCAGCGATCTTGTTGCCGACGTGCCCGGATTTACCCATTCCCACCACGACCACCCGGCCCTTGCTAGCGAGGATCAGCTCGCAGGCGCGAATGAAATCGCCATCGATTCGCTGCAGCAGGTCTTCAACCGCTTCCAGTTCGAGGCGGATGGTTCGTTGCGCTGACTTGATCAGTTCGTCGGACTGGTTCATGGCATCCATAACGGCGTGTGACTGAAAGTCGGCGATTATAAACAGAAAGCCGCGGGCGCTCACCTGCGAATCCGGCGCACCGCCGTTTTGCGTTCTGTCGGAGAGTCATTTGCCGTTGCATCTTGGCTGTTGGGCGACGCAGGGCCGAATGCTATAGTGCGCGGCCATTTTCGCTCAGATGCGCGGCAGTGGTGCCCTTTTCGAGGGGCAATGCGTCTGTCAGGGAAGCGTTAAGCAAGGAGTCCAGATGAACGCCGACACCCAGTATGCAGTCGAGCTGAAAGGCGTCAGTTTCAAGCGCGGTAACCGTGCCATTTTCGATAACGTCGACATTCGCATCCCGCGCGGCAAGGTCACCGGCATCATGGGCCCTTCCGGCTGCGGCAAGACCACGCTGTTGCGCCTGATCGCCGCCGAGCTCAAGCCCAGCGCGGGCGAAGTCTGGGTCAATCAGCACAATCTGCCTACGCTCTCGCGCAGCGAGCTGTTCGACATGCGCAAGCAGATGGGCGTGCTCTTCCAGAGTGGCGCGCTATTCACCGATCTCGATGTGTTCGAGAACGTCGCCTTTCCGCTGCGCGTACACACCGAATTGCCGGAAGAACTGATTCGCGACATCGTTCTGATGAAGCTGCAGGCGGTCGGGCTGCGCGGCGCGGTCGACTTGATGCCGGACGAGCTGTCCGGCGGCATGAAGCGCCGCGTTGCTTTGGCGCGGGCTATCGCCCTTGACCCGCAGATCCTCATGTATGACGAGCCGTTCGTGGGTCAGGACCCGATTGCGATGGGTGTTCTGGTGCGCCTGATTCGCCTGCTCAATGATGCCCTTGGCATCACCAGCATCGTGGTATCCCATGACCTGGCAGAAACCGCCAGCATCGCTGATTACCTGTATATCGTCGGCGATACCCAGGTGCTGGGGCAGGGCACGCCGAAGGAATTGATGAATTCGGACAATCCTCGGGTGCGGCAATTCATGCAGGGTAATCCGGACGGTCCGGTCCCCTTTCACTTTCCGGCGGCGAGTTACCGCGACGATTTACTGGGGGAGCGCTGATGCGCAAGGTCACTACGCTCGAACGGGTGCGCCTGTTCGGCCGTGCGGGTATCGATGTGGTCGCGACACTCGGGCGCTCGGTCATCTTCCTGTTGCGTGCGCTTTTCGGTCGGGGCACGGCGGGCAAGCCGGTGCAGTTGCTGATCAAGCAGCTCTACTCGGTGGGGGTCATGTCCCTGGCGATCATCGTCGTCTCGGGTATTTTCATCGGTATGGTCCTGTCGTTGCAGGGCTTCAGCATTCTGGCCAAGTACGGTTCGGAGCAGGCGGTCGGGCAGATGGTTGCGCTCACCTTGTTGCGAGAGCTGGGCCCAGTGGTGACCGCGTTGCTGTTTGCCGGGCGCGCCGGTTCCGCCTTGACCGCCGAGATCGGCAACATGAAGTCGACCGAGCAGCTGTCGAGCCTGGAAATGATCGGCGTGGACCCGCTCAAGTACATAGTCGCGCCGCGTCTGTGGGCGGGCTTCATCTCGATGCCGCTGCTGGCGATGATCTTCAGTGTGGTAGGCATCTGGGGTGGCGCGATGGTCGCCGTTGACTGGCTTGGCGTCTATGAGGGCTCGTTCTGGGCCACCATGCAAAACAGCGTTTCGTTTCGCGAGGACGTGCTCAACGGCGTGATCAAAAGCGTCGTCTTTGCCTTCGTCGTGACCTGGATTGCGGTGTTTCAGGGCTACGATTGCGAGCCGACGTCCGAAGGTATCAGCCGTGCAACCACCCGAACGGTGGTATACGCCTCGCTGGCCGTGCTTGGCCTCGATTTCATTTTGACCGCTTTGATGTTTGGAGACTTCTGATGCAAAACCGCACCCTGGAAATCGGTGTCGGCCTGTTCCTCCTGGCCGGGTTGCTGGCGCTGCTGCTGCTGGCGCTGCGCGTCAGCGGCCTGACCGCGAGCGGCGGCGACAATGCCTACAAGGTTTACGCGCACTTTGAGAATATTGCCGGTCTAACCGTACGAGCCAAGGTCACCATGGCAGGGGTGACTATCGGCAAAGTCACGGCCATCGATCTGGATCGCGACCGCTACACCGGGCGCGTCACCATGGAGCTCGACGAGCAGGTGAACAACCTGCCGATGGATTCCACCGCCTCGATTCTGACCGCCGGCTTGCTGGGCGAGAAGTACATCGGCATCAGCGTGGGCGGCGAAGAGGACGTGCTCAAGGATGGCAGCACCATTCACGACACCCAGTCGTCGCTGGTGCTGGAAGATCTGATAGGTAAGTTCCTGCTCAATTCGGTCAATAAAGACCAGACCAGTCAATGAGGATATCGATGATGATCAAGTCGCTGCGCAACAGCCTGTGCGTACTGCTGGCAGCCATGCCGCTGCTGGCTGTCGCCGCGCCGCCGGCCCATGAGGTCGTGCAGCAGACCACTGAGGTTCTGCTCGCCGACCTGAAGACCAATAAAGAGCAATACCGTAGCGATCCGAACGCCTTCTACCAAGCGCTGAACGAAATTCTTGGTCCGGTCGTGGATGTTGATGGCATCTCGCGTGGGGTCATGACGGTGCGTTATTCGCGCCAGGCGACGCCCGAGCAGATGACCCGTTTCCAGGAGAACTTCAAGCGCAGCCTTATGCAGTTCTACGGCAACGCGCTGCTGGAATACAACAACCAGGATATTCGCGTACTGCCGGTCAGCGGCGCTCAGGACCCGCAGCGCACCGCGGTGAACATGGAGATCACCGATGGCAAGGGCACCGTCTACCCGCTGTCGTACACCATGGTTTATGAAGACGACACCTGGAAGATGCGCAACGTAATCATCAACGGCATCAACGTCGGCAAGCTGTTTCGCGACCAGTTCGCCCAGTCCATGCAGAACAACGGCAACGATCTGGACAAGGTCATTGATACCTGGGCCGATACCGTAGCCCGCGCCCGCCAGAGCAAAGGTGAGTCGTGAGTCAGGCGAGCATCGTTGAGCAGGCTCCTGGCGTGTTCCAGCTGGCTGGGGTGCTGGATTACCTGAGCGGGCCTAAGCTTCGCGAGACGGGCGGGCGGCTGATTGCCGCCAGTCAGGTGGGCGCGTGCGTGGTCGACTGCGCCGCGGTGGAAAAATCCAGCAGCGTCGGCCTGGCCCTGCTGCTGGCTTTCATGCGCGATGCCGCTGCGGCCGGCAAGACGTTGACGGTACGCAATATGCCCCAGGATATGCACGGTATTGCCAGTGTGTCCGAACTGCTCGAGCTGCTACCGCTCGAAGGCTGATTGCGCGGTCTGTTGTTGACTCAAGCTGATGCGGGGTTCGCAGGCGAGGGGCTTTTTTTGTATGATGCCCGACCCGCGAGTTCAAGGGTCGTCCGCGTTGTCGCCAGCGAATGGCATACCACCTGATGGAATCCACTCGCCGCTGTCGTTAATCAATGCATTGATCGAGGTTGAGCATGCAGGCCCTAGAAGTAAAAAGTCTCCTGGAGGCTAAATTGCCGGATACCCAGGTGGAAGTTGAAGGCGAAGGCTGCAACTTCCAACTGAACCTGATCAGCGACGAGTTGGCCGGCCTCAGCCCTGTCAAGCGCCAGCAACAGATCTACGCTCACCTCAATCCCTGGATCGCCGATGGCAGCATCCATGCGGTGAGCATGAAATTCTTCAGCCGTGCCGATTGGGCCGCGCGCTCCTAAACCGAGAGAATCATGGACAAACTGATTATTACCGGCGGCGTGCGCCTCGATGGCGAAATCCGCATTTCCGGGGCGAAGAACTCTGCCCTGCCGATTCTCGCCGCGACCTTGCTCGGCGATGCGCCCGTCACCATCTGCAACCTGCCGCACCTGCACGACATCACCACCATGATCGAGCTGTTCGGCCGCATGGGCATCGAACCGATTATCGACGAGAAGCTCAGCGTGGAAGTCGATGCGCGGGCGATCAAGACCCTGATCGCGCCCTATGAACTGGTCAAGACCATGCGTGCGTCGATCCTCGTGCTCGGCCCCATGGTCGCGCGTTTCGGCGAAGCCGAAGTGGCGCTGCCGGGCGGCTGCGCGATCGGCTCGCGCCCGGTCGATCTGCACATCCGTGGCCTTGAGGCCATGGGTGCGATCATTGACGTGGAAGGCGGCTATATCAAGGCCAAGGCGCCCGAGGGTGGCTTGCGCGGTGCGCATTTCTTCTTCGATACCGTGAGCGTGACCGGTACCGAAAACATCATGATGGCCGCCACCCTGGCCAAAGGTCGCAGCGTGCTGGAAAACGCCGCGCGCGAGCCGGAAGTAGTCGACCTGGCCAACTGCCTGATCGCCATGGGCGCAAAAATCACCGGCGCCGGCACCGACACCATCATCATTGATGGCGTTGAGCGCCTGCACGGCGCGCGTTTCAGCGTGATGCCCGACCGTATCGAAACTGGTACCTATCTGGTAGCGGCGGCGATCACCGGCGGCCGAGTGAAGTTGAAGGATACCGATCCGACCACCCTCGAGGCGGTGCTCTCCAAACTGCAGGAAGCCGGTGCTGAAATCACCTGCGGCGACGACTGGATCGAGCTGGACATGAAGAGCAAGCGGCCCAAGGCAGTCAACCTGCGTACCGCTCCATACCCGGCGTTCCCTACTGATATGCAGGCCCAGTTCATCGCACTGAATGCGGTCGCCGAGGGCACCGGTACGGTGATCGAAACCGTATTCGAGAACCGCTTCATGCACGTGCATGAAATGATCCGCATGGGCGCGCAGATTCAGGTCGAAGGCAATACTGCCATCGTCACTGGCGTCGAAACGCTCAAGGGCGCACCTGTCATGGCCACCGACCTGCGTGCGTCGGCCAGCCTGGTGATCTCCGCACTGATCGCCGAAGGCGATACCTTGATCGACCGCATCTACCACATCGACCGCGGCTACGAGTGCATCGAGGAGAAGCTGCAGCTGCTGGGTGCCAAGATTCGCCGAGTGCCGGGCTAAGACCATGCTGACTATTGCCCTGTCCAAAGGCCGGATTCTCGATGACACATTGCCGCTGCTCGCCGCGGCTGGCATCGTGCCGACAGAAAACCCGGACAAAAGCCGCAAGCTGATCATTCCGACCACCTTGGATGACGTACGCCTGTTGATCGTGCGCGCCACCGATGTGCCGACCTATGTCGAGCACGGCGCGGCGGACCTCGGTGTGGCCGGCAAGGACGTGCTGATGGAGTACGGTGGCCAAGGCTTGTACGAGCCGCTCGACCTGCGTATCGCCAAATGCAAGCTGATGACCGCCGGTGCCGTGGGTGCGCCCGAGCCGAAAGGCCGGCTGCGCGTGGCGACCAAATTCGTCAACGTCGCCAAGCGTTACTACGCCGAGCAAGGACGCCAGGTCGATATCATCAAGCTGTACGGCTCCATGGAACTGGGGCCGTTGGTGGGCCTGTCCGACAAGATCATCGACGTCGTCGACACCGGCAACACCCTGCGCGCCAATGGCCTGGAAGCCCAGGAACTGATCGCCACGATCAGTTCGCGGCTGATCGTCAACAAGGCATCGATGAAGATGCAGCATGCGCGCATCCAGGCGCTGATCGATACCCTGCGCGACGCCGTAGAGTCGCGACATCCAGCCTGAGCCTGATGGCCGCCCCTGTGCGGCCTAGCCTATCCGCGTTATAGCCAGAATCTCAGGTGCCCGCGCGGTGTGGTTGCTACCCTACGGGCGCCTGAGCATTTGCCAATTACGAGGCCCGCTATGACCGCTCCTATCGCCATCCGTCGACTCAATGCCGCTGACCAGGACTTCGCTCGTCATCTGGATCATCTGCTGAGCTGGGAAAGTGTGTCGGACGATGGCGTCAATCAGCGCGTGCTCGACATCATCAAGGCTGTGCGCGAGCGCGGCGATGCGGCGCTGGTCGAATTCACCCAGCGTTTCGATGGCCTTGAAGTCGCTTCAATGGCCGACCTCATTCTGCCGCGCGAGCGCCTGGAGCTGGCGCTGTCACGGATCACTCCGCAACAGCGCCACGCCCTGGAAGTCGCCGCCGAGCGCGTGCGCAGCTACCACGAGAAGCAAAAGCAGGATTCCTGGACCTACACCGAAGCCGACGGTACGGTGCTCGGGCAAAAAGTTACGCCGCTGGATCGCGCCGGTCTGTACGTGCCCGGTGGCAAGGCATCCTACCCGTCTTCGGTACTGATGAACGCGATTCCGGCCAAGGTCGCCGGCGTGCCGGAAGTGGTGATGGTGGTGCCAACCCCGCGTGGTGAAATCAATGAGCTGGTGCTGGCTGCTGCTTGCATCGCCGGGGTCGACCGGGTATTCACCATTGGCGGCGCCCAGGCCGTGGCCGCGCTGGCCTATGGCACCGAGAGCGTGCCGCCGGTGGACAAGATCGTCGGCCCCGGCAACATTTACGTGGCCACCGCCAAGCGCCATGTGTTCGGCAAGGTTGGTATCGACATGATCGCCGGCCCTTCGGAAATTCTGGTGGTGTGTGACGGCCAGACCGATCCGGACTGGATCGCCATGGACCTGTTCTCCCAGGCCGAGCACGACGAAGACGCCCAGTCGATCCTGGTCAGCCCGGATGCTGCCTTCCTCGACCGCGTGGCCGAGAGCATCGCCAAGCTGCTGCCGACCCTGGAGCGCGAGACAATTGCACGCACCTCGCTTGAGGGGCGCGGTGCGTTGATCCAGGTTACCGACATGGCCCAGGCTATCGAGGTGGCCAACCGCATTGCCCCGGAACACCTGGAGCTGTCGGTGGAAAACCCCGAGCAATACCTGCCGCTGATCCGCCATGCCGGCGCGATCTTTATGGGCCGCTACACCGCCGAGGCCCTGGGCGATTACTGCGCGGGGCCCAATCACGTGCTGCCGACTTCCGGCACTGCGCGCTTCTCCTCGCCGCTGGGCGTGTATGACTTCCAGAAGCGCTCGTCGATCATCCATTGTTCGGCCGAGGGTGCGTCGGAGCTGGGCAAGGTTGCCAGCGTACTGGCCCGGGGCGAGTCGCTGACTGCTCACGCCCGAAGCGCCGAATACCGCATCAAGCCCTGATGGCTGTTTGTAGGGTGGACAACGCTTTGCTTGTCCACCGTCCTGTCCGGTGGAAAATGCTTCGCGGTTTTCCACCCTACGCAAACCGAAGAATTCGAGGAGAGAAGGGCAGATGAGCAAATTCTGGAGCCCCTTCGTCAAAGACCTGGTGCCTTATGTACCGGGTGAGCAGCCGAAACTGGCCAAGCTGGTCAAGCTCAACACCAATGAAAACCCTTATGGCCCGTCGCCCAGGGCGATTGCCGCCATGCAGGCCGAGCTTAACGACAACCTGCGCCTGTACCCGGACCCCAATAGCGACCGCCTGAAACAGGCGGTCGCCGATTACTACGGCGTGCAGCCCGCCCAGGTGTTTGTCGGCAACGGTTCCGATGAGGTGCTGGCGCATGCCTTCCACGGCCTGTTTCAGAACGGCCAACCGCTGCTGTTTCCGGATATCAGCTACAGCTTCTACCCGGTGTATTGCGGCCTGTATGGTATCGACTTCGTGCAGGTGCCGCTGGATGAGCAGTTCCAGATTCGCGTGGAAGATTACGCGCGGCCCAACGGCGGCATCATCTTCCCCAATCCGAACGCACCGACCGGCTGCCCTCTGGCGCTGGATGCCATCGAGCGCATGCTCAAGGCCAACCCGGATACCGTGGTACTGGTCGATGAGGCCTATATCGATTTCGGCGGCGAGACGGCGATCAGCCTGGTGGATAAATACCCCAACCTGCTGGTTAGCCAGACTTTATCCAAGTCGCGCTCGCTGGCAGGCCTGCGGGTTGGCATCGCGGTCGGCCATCCTGATCTGATCGAAGCGCTGGAGCGGATCAAGAACAGCTTCAACTCCTACCCGTTGGACCGCATGGCAATAGCCGGCGCGGCGGCGGCGTTCGAGGACAAGGTCTACTTCGAGCAGACGTGCCGGCAGGTAATAGCCAGTCGCGAGACGGTGGTTGCCGAGCTGGAGAAGCTTGGCTTTGAGGTGCTGCCATCGGCGGCGAACTTCGTCTTCGCCCGCCATCCGGGCAAGGACGCGGCGACCCTAGCGGCCGGCTTGCGCGAGCAAGGGGTGATCGTGCGTCACTTCAAGCAGCAGCGGATTGCCCAGTTTCTGCGCATCACCATTGGCACGCCGGAACAGAATCAGGCGCTGCTGGATGCCCTGCAGAGTCTGTAAATTGCAGCCATAAAAAAAGCCGGAGCAGTGCTCCGGCTTTTTATCGCCTGTGATTTTCCAGTGCAGGTTATTCGTGGTGCGCTTCGCCGAGGAAGGTCAGCGAGGTAAACAGGCCGCGGGTCTCGATATCCTTGTCGCCTTTGACCGGCAGGCTGATGGCGGCGCTGATGATATTCAGCCCTTCGTTGCGTACCAGTACCTGGGCGCGGCCGTCGGCGTCGGTGGTGGCGCTGACCTGATGCGGCGCGCCGCGATAATCGCCTACCAATTCAACCCCAGCAACCGGTTTGCCATCCACCAGCACACGCACCGGCAACGGATTGCCGGGGCCGACCTTGAGCGGGTCGGCCTCTGGCAGGATGACCATCTTCAGCTGTTCCAGCTTCGGTAGCTTGGCGCCTTCCTGGTAGATCGCCAGGCTGTACTTGAAGGTGTGCAGCGACTCGGTCGAGTTCGGCACCTTACTGCGGCCCTGGTTGATCCACTGCTTGTCCGGGGTCAGCGACCAGGGGCCGTTGTCCAGTGCTACACCCAGCATCGCGGGCGGCTTCAGCGGTTGCAGGCGGGCGTGGTCAGTCAGGCGTTCGATGGTGACCGGAATCATTTTTCCCTGGGCATCGTAGGCCCAGGCGCCGCTGATTTTCTCCGCCTTGAAGGCATTGTCTTCCGCGCCATGGCCGTAGACGGTTTCAATGTTGCCGCGGCGCTGTTCGGTCCAGAGACCATGGGCGCTGGCATCGGCGATGAGCAGCGCAGCGGCCGCGGCGGCAATAAAGGGCAAAGTCTTGTTCATGGTATTTCCTTGGTTTACAGATCGAGGGTCAGGCTTAGGCTGAGGTTGCGTGGATCGCCGGGCATTACCCAGACGTTGTTGAATGAGCGCTCGTAATATTTGCGATTGAATACGTTGTTCAGGTTCAACCCCAGCCGCAGGTCGTTGCTGGCCTGGTAGTGGGCGAGTAGGTCGACAGTGGTGTAGGCCGGCAATTCGAAGTCGCTGCCGGCTTGGCCGGAGCGATCGCCGACATAGTTGAAAGCGGCGCCGATGTCCGAGCCGCGCAGGCGGCCATGCTGGAACTCGTAGACCCCAAGCAGGCTGCCGCTATGGCGGGGAATGCCGAGCAGACGGCTGCCCTCGGCCAGGGTGTTGTCTTCACGGACCGTCGCGTCGATGTAGGCATAGGCGCCAATCACCCGCACGGCGTCGCTCAACTGGCCGCTGAACTGCAGATCCAGCCCCTGGCTGCGGGCCTTGCCGGCAGCGATGCTGTCGCCCGGGTTGTTCGGGTCGGCGGTCAGCACGTTTTCCTTGTCGATATGAAACAGCGCGAGCGTGCCACCCAGGCGGCTATCGAGCAGATCAAGCTTGAGCCCGGTTTCATAACCAAGGCCTTTTTCCGGCTTGAACACCGTGCCCTGGCTGCTGATGCTGTTGGGTTTGAACGACGTGGATGCGTTGGCAAACACGCCCACTTGAGGCGTCAGCTGATAGAGCACCCCGGCACGCGGGGTGGCGACCTCCTTGCGTTGCTCGTTGCTCACCTGGGTGCTGCGGTTCAGCGCCCGTTGTTCGAAGCGCTCCAGGCGTACGCCCACCAACCCGCTCAGGCGATCGGTAAAGGTGATCTGATCTTGCAGGTTGAGGGAGTAGCTTTCGACGTGCTCGAAGAAGTCGTTGGGATTGGTGATCGTCGGCTTCGGCTGGCCATACACCGGATCCCGAATATCCAGGCCGTAATCCAGGGATGTGGCGCTTTGCGGATACTTCTGGCTGTTGCGGTAATTCTCGTACTCCACACCGATAAGCAGGCGGTGCTGCCAGCTGCCTGTCTCGAGATCGCCATGCAGTTCGGCCTGGGTGATGCTGTCGTTCCATTCGAAGTCGCGTTGCCGGTAGAAGCGGCTGACCTCGGTGCCGATCAGGCGTGAGGTCTCGGAGCTGTTTCCCTGCAGAGTGCCCTGGGCGTAATGATTGGCCAGGCGCAGCTTCCAGAAATCGTTGAGGTAATGCTCAAGGCTGAGCTGGATCAGTTGGTTGTCGTTGCGTATTTCGCCATCGTTGGGCTCGCCGAGAAAAGTGGAGCGCGGCACCGAACCCAGCTGGTTGTCGACCGCCGGGATGCCGCGGTCGAACACCGTGTCGGTGCGGGAAAATTCACTTTCGAGCAGCAGGCGCGTGTCCGGGCTGAGCTGCCAGCTCAGCGACGGGCTGACGATTTGCCGGTCGCTACCAACGTGGTCGCGAAAGCTCTGGTTGTCCTCCAGTGCCAGGTTGACCCGCGACAGCAGGGTGCCGTCGTCATTCAGTGGCGTGTTGACGTCGAGGCTGCTGCGGTAGCGGTCCCAACTGCCGGCACTGGCCTTGAGCTGGCTGAAGGCTTCGGCTTGCGGCTTCTTGCTGACGATATTGACCAGGCCGCCCGGATCGCCGCGCCCATACAGGCTGGCGGCCGGACCTTTGAGTACTTCGATGCGTTCGATGCCGGAGGCGTCGGGTGCGCTATAGCTACCACGGTTGATGGCAAAGCCGTTGCGGTACAGCTCGCCGGTGGTAAAGCCGCGCACGCTGTAGTTGAGGAACGTCAGACCGCCGAAGTTGTTTTGCCGGGACACGCCGCCGGCAAAATCCAGGGCGCGATCAAGGCGAGTGGTGTTGAGGTCATCCAGCACCTGGGCCGGCACCACGCTGATCGCCTGGGGCGTTTCGCTGATGGGCGTATCGGTCTTGGTTGCGCTGCTCGAGCGCGTCGCCCGGTAGCCCTGGACGGGGCCGTCAGCCAGCTCACGCTTGGCAGTGATGACGCTGTCGCCGAGATGCACGGCGTTACCTTGTTCATCTGCCAGGGCGCTGGGCATGACCAAGCTGGTAAGTAGAACTAGAACTGGGCGCAAAGCAGGTGTCCTCAGGATTTATTTGATGTAATAACATAACATTAAATAAATCCTGAGATGCAACGCTGTGCTTTGCTAACCCTGAATCATTTCTGGGCCACGGGCGGACGCATGCCTATTTCGGCAGTCAGCTCCATCGGTTTGCCGTTACGCAGGATATCGATACGAATCTTGTCGCCGGGTTTCGCGCGAGCGACCTGGTTCATCGAGCGGCGACCGTCGCCAGCAGGTTCGCCATCGATATTGAGGATCAGATCGCCGGGTTGCAGACCGGCTTTCTGCGCCGGACCATCGCGATAGATGCCCGCCACGACGATGCCTGGGCGGCCGTCCAGGCCAAAGGACTCGGCCAGTTCCGGCGTCAGCGGTTGCACTTCGATTCCCAGCCAGCCACGGATCACCTGGCCGTGTTCGATGATCGCGCGCATCACCTCCAGTGCGAGTTTGACCGGGATGGCGAAGCCGATTCCCTGGGAACCGCCGGATTTGGAAAAGATCGCGGTGTTGATGCCCACCAGGTCGCCATAGGCATCGACCAGCGCGCCTCCCGAGTTGCCCGGGTTGATTGCCGCGTCGGTCTGGATGAAGTCCTCATAGGTATTGAGGCCCAACTGGTTGCGTCCCGTGGCGCTGATGATGCCCATGGTGACGGTTTGACCGACGCCAAAGGGGTTGCCGATGGCCAGGGTGACGTCACCGATCTTGATATTGTCCGAGCGCCCGAGGGTGATCGAGGGCAAATCCTTGAGGTCGATCTTGAGCACTGCCAAATCGGTTTCCGGGTCGCTGCCGATGATTCTCGCCAAGGTTTCGCGGCCATCCTTGAGCGCCACCACGATCTGATCGGAGCCTGCCACCACGTGGTTGTTGGTCAGCAGGTAACCGTCGGAGCTCATGATCACCGCCGAGCCGAGGCTGGACTCCATGCGGCGCTGCTTGGGCAGGTTGTCACCGAAAAACTGGCGGAACTGCGGGTCTTCGAACAGCGGATGGTTCGGCTTGCTGACGAACTTGGTGCTGTAGAGGTTGGCGACTGCCGGGGAGGCGGTGTTCACTGCATCGGCGTAGGACACCGGGCCGCTCTGGGTGCGGTTGTACAGCGGCGACTGGCGCACCTGCACATCATGCGCAGGCAAACCGACCCACTGCGGGTAATACTGCATGATCAGTAATGCCAGCAGTATGCCCACCAACAGGGGCCAGCCAAAAAAACGCAGGGCCTTGAACATCGATCAAATCCTGAGGGTTGCGAGGGCTGGGGAGAGCCCCTTAAGGTGCGCCATTATAGAAGGCCGTGTCGCAATAAAGCAGCGGCTAGCATCAACGTTTGAGGAATAACCATGGCCGTTGCCCTGACCACCCTGCAGGAAGAAGCCGACCGTTATCTGAACGCCTCGCGGATCAGTGATTATTGCCCCAACGGGCTTCAAGTGGAGGGTCGCCCGCAGGTGCGACGCATCGTCAGCGGTGTGACGGCCAGTCAGGCGTTGATCGATGCGGCGGTCGAAGCCGAGGCGGACGTGCTGCTGGTGCACCATGGTTATTTCTGGAAAGGCGAGAACCCCTGCGTCGTGGGCATGAAGCAGCGGCGTCTGAAGACGCTGCTGAGCAATGACATCAGCTTGCTGGCTTACCACCTGCCGCTCGACGTGCACCCTGACGTGGGCAACAACGTGCAGTTGGCGGCGCAGCTGGAGATTACCGTCGAAGGTCCGCTGGAACCCGACAACCCGCTCACCGTCGGCCTTGTGGGTTCGCTGGCCGAACCGATGAGCCCCCGGGATTTCGCCCGGCGCGTGCAGGATGTGCTCGGCCGCGAACCCTTGCTGATCGAGGGCCGCGACATGATTCGACGTATCGGCTGGTGCACGGGTGGCGGTCAGGGCTACATCGATCAGGCCATCGCTGCTGGCGTCGATCTCTACCTCACCGGCGAAGCTTCGGAGCAGACGTTTCACAGCGCGCGGGAAAATGGCATCAGCTTTATCGCGGCTGGCCACCACGCCACCGAGCGCTACGGCGTGCAGGCCCTCGGCGATTATCTGGCCAGGCGCTTTGCCATCGAGCATCTGTTTATCGACTGCGCAAACCCAATCTGAACGCCCTGCGGAGCGGTCATAAAGCTAGATCGTTTCGGTCTAACCGGCTGCCTGAATAGAAGCGGGTGCTGTGCTAGAGTGCGCGCTCGTCCACGGCCCGCCGGCCCCAACACACAGCATTCGTGAGTAGCCATGCTCGATAAACTGACCCACCTGAAACAGCTGGAGGCGGAAAGTATCCACATCATTCGTGAAGTGGCCGCCGAATTCGACAATCCGGTCATGCTCTATTCGATCGGTAAAGACTCCGCCGTGATGCTGCACCTGGCGCGCAAGGCGTTCTTTCCGGGCAAGCTGCCGTTCCCGGTGATGCACGTCGATACGCGCTGGAAATTCCAGGAGATGTACAGCTTCCGCGAGAAGATGGTCAACGAGTATGGCCTGGATCTGATCACCCACATCAATCCGGATGGCGTGGCGCAGGACATGAACCCCTTCACCTACGGCAGCGCCAAGCACACCGACGTGATGAAGACCGAGGGTCTCAAGCAGGCGCTGGACAAATACGGCTTCGACGCCGCCTTCGGTGGTGCGCGCCGTGACGAAGAGAAATCCCGCGCCAAGGAGCGCGTGTATTCCTTCCGCGACAGCAAGCACCGCTGGGACCCGAAGAACCAGCGTCCCGAGCTGTGGAACGTGTACAACGGCAAGGTCAAGAAGGGCGAGTCGATCCGCGTGTTCCCGCTGTCCAACTGGACCGAGCTGGACATCTGGCAATACATCTACTTGGAACAGATCCCGATCGTGCCGCTGTACTTCGCTGCCGAGCGTGAGGTGATCGAGAAGAACGGCACGCTGATCATGATCGACGACGACCGCATCCTCGAGCACCTGTCGGACGAAGAAAAAGCCCGTATTACCAAGAAGATGGTGCGCTTCCGTACCCTCGGCTGCTACCCGCTCACCGGCGCTGTGGAATCCACGGCCACCAGCCTGACCGACATCATTCAGGAAATGCTCCTGACTCGAACGTCCGAGCGCCAGGGACGTGTCATCGACCACGATGCTGCCGGTTCGATGGAAGAGAAAAAACGTCAGGGGTACTTTTGATATGTCGCACCAATCCGATCTGATCAGCGAAGACATCCTCGCCTACCTGGCCCAGCACGAGCGCAAGGAACTGCTGCGCTTCCTCACCTGCGGCAATGTCGACGACGGCAAGAGCACCCTGATTGGCCGCCTGCTGCACGACTCGAAGATGATCTACGAAGATCATCTGGAGGCCATCAGCCGCGACTCGAAAAAAGTCGGCACCACCGGTGACGACATCGATCTGGCGCTGCTGGTCGACGGCCTGCAGGCTGAGCGCGAGCAGGGCATCACCATCGATGTGGCGTACCGCTATTTCAGCACCGCCAAGCGCAAGTTCATCATCGCCGACACCCCCGGCCATGAGCAGTACACCCGCAATATGGCTACTGGCGCCTCCACCTGTGACCTGGCAATCATTCTGATCGATGCTCGTTACGGCGTGCAGACCCAGACCAAGCGCCACAGCTTTATTGCCTCGCTGCTCGGCATCAAGCACCTGGTGGTCGCGATCAACAAGATGGACCTCAAGGGCTTCGATCAGGGGGTGTTCGAGCAGATCAAGGCGGACTACCTGAAATTTGCCGAAGGCATCGCGCTCAAGCCGAGCTCGCTGCATTTCGTGCCGATGTCGGCGCTCAAGGGCGACAACGTGGTCAACCGCAGCGAGCGTTCGCCGTGGTACGACGGTCAGTCGTTGATGGAAATCCTCGAAAGCGTGGAAGTGGCCGGTGATCGCAACTTCACCGACCTGCGTTTCCCGGTTCAGTACGTCAACCGTCCGAACCTGAACTTCCGCGGTTTCGCTGGCACCTTGGCCAGCGGCATCGTGCGCAAGGGCGATGAAATCGTGGTGTTGCCTTCGGGCAAGGGCAGCCGGGTCAAGTCCATTGTCACTTTTGAAGGTGAGCTGGAGCATGCCGGCCCGGGCCAGGCGGTTACCCTGACGCTGGAAGACGAGATCGACGTCTCCCGCGGCGATATGCTGGTGCATGCCGACAACCGTCCGCAGGTGGTCGACAGCTTCGACGCCATGCTGGTGTGGATGGCCGAAGAGCCGATGCTGCCGGGCAAGAAATACGACATCAAGCGCGCCACCAGCTATGTGCCGGGCTCGATTGCCAGCATCACCCACCGGATTGATGTGAACACTCTGGAAGAGGGGGCGGCGAGCAGCCTGCAGCTCAACGAGATCGGCCAGGTGCGCATCGCTCTGGATGCCCCGATCGCGCTGGACGGCTATGCGCATAACCGCACCACTGGCTCGTTCATCGTGATCGACCGGTTGACCAATGGCACCGTCGGCGCCGGCATGATCGTCGCCAAACCGGTGAGTGCGCAGCACACCGATGGTCATCACGGCAAGCTTGCCCATGTATCGACCGAAGAACGCTCTGCGCGCTTCGGCCAGCAACCGGCGACCGTGTTGTTCAGCGGCTTGTCGGGCGCGGGCAAGAGCACCCTGGCCTATGCGGTTGAGCGCAAGCTGTTCGATATGGGGCGTGCGGTCTATGTACTGGACGGCCAGAACCTGCGCCATGACCTGAACAAGGGCCTGCCGCAGGATCGTGCCGGACGTACCGAGAACTGGCGCCGTGCCGCCCACGTGGCGCGCCAGTTCAACGAAGCTGGCCTGCTCACCCTGGCGGCCTTCGTTGCGCCGGATGCCGAAGGTCGCGAGCAGGCCAAGGTGCTGATCGGTGCCGAGCGTCTGCTCACCGTCTACGTACAGGCCTCACCGCAGGCCTGCGCCGAGCGCGACCCGCAAGGGCTGTACGCAGCGGGTGGCGATAACATCCCGGGCGACTCGTTCCCCTACGATGTGCCGCTGGATGCAGACTTGGTGATCGACACTCACAGCATGTCGGTAGAAGAAGGCGTCAAGCAGGTGCTGGCCCTGCTGCGTGAACGCGGCGCCATCTAACTGGTCGCGCCAATAAAAAGCCCCGCTATTTAGCGGGGCTTTTTTGTCTGGCTCTGCTCGGCTGACTAGATGCCAGCACAATCAACGCTTGCTTTTGATTCCGTAGTTTTCATCGAGCATGCCCGGGATATCGGCGGTTTTCGGCGCGTAGTCCTTGGGCGTTTCATGGTGCTTCGGCGGGGTCAGACGTTCGCGCTTTTCACCTTCCTCTGCATGCAGGGTGGCGAGCAGGCGCTGGCGGGTCAGTTCGTCGAGAGCCAGGCGGTTGGCACCCTCTGCCAGATGCTCCTGTACGTCCTGATAACCCTGGTTGAGTTTTTTCACCATGCTGGCGGTGGTGTTGAAATGACTGACGACATCGTTCTGGTAGGTGTCGAAGCGTTCCTGCATTTCGTCCAGCTTGCGCTGGCTGCCGCCAGGCGCGGCGTTAGGCGCGAGACGGGCGATCAGGAAGCCGATGGCAATGCCGACTACCAAAGTAATGGCCGGTAGTAACCAGGCTGTAAGCGTCTGTTCCACGAGTCCTTCCTCTCTATACGGCTTTGCTTTACGTTAACGGCTCGAACCTGCGCTGTATACCGCAATGCGATGCCGAGATGTTTACGGCGGTGTCTGCGGCGCAGGCAGTCAGCTAGACGAGTCGACCCTCTGAGAGGTCACGGAGTTCACTGTTGCTCACCCGCGAAACCCCGCTATTCATCGACGGCCCCTGCGGCCAACTGGAAGCCCTCTGGCTGGATACGCCCGACGCCCGCGGCGTTGCGCTGATCTGCCATCCCAATCCGGTGCAGGGCGGCACCATGCTCAACAAGGTCGTTTCGACGCTGCAGCGCACCGCACGCGATGCGGGGCTGGCCACGCTGCGGTTCAACTACCGCGGCGTTGGCGCCAGTGCTGGTAGCCACGATATGGCCAGTGGCGAGATCGACGACGCCGAGGCGGCGGCCCGCTGGCTGCGCGAGAAATACCCGCAGCTGCGGCTGACACTGCTGGGCTTTTCCTTTGGCGGCTTTGTTGCCGCCAGCCTGGGCGGTCGTCTGGAGGCGCAGGGCGTCGAGCTCGCGCAGCTGTTTATGGTGGCGCCGGCGGTAACCCGCTTGAGCGCGGAAAACGCGCCCGCACAGCGCTGCCCCTTGATTCTGATTCAACCCGAGGCGGACGAGGTGATTGACCCGCAAGCGGTTTATGCCTGGTCTGCCGGCCTTGGGCGTGCCCATGAACTGCTGAAAGTGGCAGAATGCGGCCACTTTTTTCACGGCAAGCTGACTGATCTCAAGGATCTGCTGCTGCCGCGCCTTTCGAACTGAGTTAAGCGACCGCCATGACCACTCGTATCCTTACCGGCATCACCACCACCGGCACGCCGCACCTGGGCAACTACGCGGGCGCAATTCGCCCGGCCATCGTCGCCAGTCGCGCAGCTGACGCGGACTCGTTCTACTTCCTGGCCGATTACCATGCCCTGATCAAATGTGACGAGCCGGCGCGCATCCAGCGTTCGCGTCTGGAAATCGCCGCGACCTGGCTGGCGCTTGGCCTGGATACCAACAAGGCAACCTTCTATCGCCAGTCGGATATTCCGGAAATCACCGAATTGTGCTGGCTGCTCACCTGTGTCGCTGGCAAGGGCCTGCTCAACCGTGCCCACGCCTACAAGGCGTCGGTGGACAAGAATGTCGAGCAGGGCGAAGACCCGGACGCCGGCATCACCATGGGCCTGTTCAGCTACCCGGTGCTGATGGCGGCGGACATTCTGCTGTTCAACGCGCACAAGGTGCCGGTCGGCCGCGACCAGATCCAGCATGTGGAAATGGCCCGCGATATCGCCCAGCGCTTCAATCACCTGTTCGGCAACGGTAAGGAACTGTTCACCTTGCCCGAGGCGGTGATCGAAGAAGACGTCGCGACCCTACCAGGCCTCGACGGGCGCAAGATGAGCAAGAGCTACGACAACACCATTCCCTTGTTCGGCAGCGCCAAGCAGCTCAAGGAAGCGGTCGCGCGTGTCGTCACCGACTCCCGGTTGCCGGGCGAACCGAAGGACCCGGATAGCGCGCACCTGTTCACCCTGTACCAGGCATTCGCCGCGCCGACCCAGCAGGCGGATTTTCGCGCCGAGCTGGTCGCCGGCATGGCTTGGGGCGAAGCCAAGCAGCGCCTGTGCCAGCTGCTGGAGGCCGAGCTGGGCGAGGCGCGCGAGCGTTATCACGCCTTGATCGCGCGGCCCGCCGATCTTGAGGACATCCTTATGGCCGGCGCCGCCAAGGCGCGCAAGATCGCCACGCCGTTTCTGGGTGAGTTGCGCGAGGCCGTGGGCCTGCGCTCCTTCCGCAGCCAGACTGCCAACGCCACGGGTGAGAAGAAGAAGGCCGGCAAGAGCGCCCGCTTCGTCAGCTTCCGTGAAGACGACGGCAGTTTCCGCTTCCGCTTGCTCGATGCAGCGGGCGAGCAGCTGTTGTTGTCCGCGCCATTTGCCGATGGCAAGGCGGCTGGTCAGGTGTGCAAGCGCCTGCAGGCCGGCGACGCGCTGGAGGTCAGAGAGCAGGGCGTCAGTTTCGGTATCTGGCTGGATGGCGAATGCGTGGCCTCGAGTCCTGAATTTGCCGACACTGCTGCGCGTGACGCCGCCATCGTCCGTTTGCGCGAGGCGCTGGCGCCACAGGAATAGCCGCAGTGGCGTAGCGGCGTGAGTGCAACTGGGTCGCTGCGAGTGAGCTACCGCTGACTTGAGCGAGCCCTGCTCTTCGCTCACACCATCCGCCGCCAAGCATGCGGTGCCGATTGCCAAGCCGCGGGGGCGTCGCTAAAGTGACGCCCCCGTTTTACTTGGCCGGCTAACGAATTATGACCCCCCTTGAACGCTACCAGGCTGACCTCAAGCGCCCCGAGTTCTTCCACGATGCCGCGCAGGAAACCGCTGTGCGCCATCTGCAGCGCCTGTATGACGACCTGGTTGCCGACGAGCAGAACAAGCCGGGGCTGCTGAGCAAACTGTTTGGTAAGAAGCAGCGCGAGCCGGTCAAGGGCCTGTACTTCTGGGGTGGGGTGGGCCGCGGCAAGACTTACCTGGTCGATACTTTTTTCGACGCGCTGCCATTCGAACGCAAGGTCCGCACGCACTTTCACCGGTTCATGAAGCGTGTGCACGAAGAGCTGAAAACCCTGAAGGGCGAGAAGAACCCGCTGACCATCATCGGCAAGCGTTTCGCCGACGAGGCTCGGGTGATCTGCTTCGACGAATTTTTCGTGTCCGACATTACCGACGCCATGATCCTCGCCACGCTTCTTGATGAGCTGTTCCAGAATGGCGTGACCCTGGTGGCGACCTCCAACATCGTGCCGGACGGTCTGTACAAGGATGGCTTGCAGCGCGCGCGCTTCCTGCCGGCAATTGCCCTGCTCAAGGCCCATACCGAGATCGTCAACGTCGACAGCGGGATCGACTACCGCCTGCGCGCGCTCGAGCAGGCCGAGCTGTTCCATTGGCCACTGGGTGCCGAGGCCGAGGCCAGCTTGCAGAAGAGCTTCACCAGCCTGCTGCCGGAACACTGCAAGGTGCAGGAAAACGAGCCGCTGATGATCGAGAACCGTGCGATAGTGGCGCGCAAGATGGGCGACGACGTGGCCTGGTTCGATTTTCGCGAGCTGTGCGACGGCCCACGCAGCCAGAACGACTACATCGAGCTGGGCAAGATCTTCCATGCGGTTTTGCTGGCCAACGTCGAGCAGATGGGCGTGGCCAAGGAAGATATGGCGCGGCGTTTCATCAACCTGGTGGATGAGTTCTACGACCGCAACGTCAAGCTGATCATTTCTGCGGAAGTTGAACTGAAGGACCTGTATAGCGGCGGGCGTTTGAACTTCGAATTTCAGCGCACCCTCAGCCGCCTGCTGGAGATGCAGTCCCACGAATTTCTCTCCCGCGCGCACAAGCCCTAAGGCTCGGTGCGTCTCAGACAAAGGCCGCCTTGAGCGGCCTTTTGTTTTGCGCAGTCAGCCGTGGTTTTCCTTGTGCTGGAACTGGCGGCGGTACTGATTGGGCGATAGGTCGGTGTGCTGGCGAAACAGCCGCGCAAAGAAACTGGCGTCGTCGTAGCCGACTTCGTAGCTGATGGTCTTGATGCTCTTGCGAGTTGCGCTGAGCAAACCCTTGGCCGTCTCGATGCGCAGGCGTTGCAGGTAATGCAGTGGCTTGTCGCCCGTGGCCGCCTGGAAGCGCCGCATGAAGTTGCGGATGCTCATGCCGTGCTCGCGCGCCACGTCCTCGAAGCGGAACTTGTCGGCGAAATGGTCTTCCAGCCACTGCTGGATCTGCAGGATGGTCAGGTCGTGGTGCAGCTTCTGGCCGCCGAAGCCGATACGCCCCGGCGCGTAGTTGCGCTGCACCTCATAAAGAATGTCGCGGGCCACGCCCTGGGCCACGCTGGCGCCGCAGAAGCGCTCGATCAGGTAGATGTACAGGTCGCAGGCGGAGGTAACCCCACCGGCGCAGTAGAGGTTGTCAGCGTCGGACAGGTGCTTTTCCTGGTTCAGCAGCACCTTGGGAAAACGCTCGGCGAACTCGCTGAAAAAGCGCCAGTAGGTGGTCGCTTCCTTACCGTCGAGCAAGCCGGCCTCGGCCATCCAGAACACTCCAGTGGCTTCCCCGCAAATCGCGCTACCGGCGGCGTGGCGTTGCTTGAGCCAGTCCAGCACCTGCGGGTGGCGACCGCTGAGCGCATCGAAGTCGTCCCAGAACGCTGGCAGGATGATCACGTCAGCCTCGTCGAGCGGGCCGTCGACCGGCATCAATACGTCGCTGAAGCTGCGCACGGGTTGGCCGTCAGGGCTCACCAGATTGATTTCGAATGTCGGCTTCAGGCCCAGGCCCTGTTGTTTGCCGTAGCGCAGGCTGGCCATGTGGAAGAAGTCCTTGGCCTGCATCAGCGTCGATGCGAACACCCCGTCGGTGGCCAGGATGCTGACGCGCTTGAGGGCGGCTGAGTGCGATGTGCTCATGCTCGTTTCTTCTTGTTGGTATGCCGTGAAAGAGGCATCTCGCGGACCAGGTGGTAAAGCGGTCAGGATGCGGCTGGATCGTCTTATTTTTTGGCATTTGTGTCCAGTGTGACCAAGCATTTGCTTGGCTAAAGTCATGTCCTCGATTCCGTCCTTACTTTCCAGGTGCAAGCATGATCCCCAGAACCCTGTTCAATTCCGACCATGAACTGTTCCGCGACAGCGTACGCAGGTTCCTTGAGCAGGAGGCGGTACCGTTCCACCAGCAGTGGGAGAAGGACGGCCATGTCGATCGCCAGCTCTGGAACAAGGCCGGCGAGGCCGGCCTGCTCTGCTCCCACGTGCCTGAGGAATATGGCGGCATGTCGGCTGACTTCCTCTACAGCACGGTAGTGATCGAGGAAATCGGCCGCCTTGGGTTGACCGGCATCGGCTTCTCTCTGCATTCAGATATCGTTGCGCCTTACCTGCTGCACTACGGCAGCGAAGCGCTGAAGCAGAAATACCTGCCGAAGCTGGTATCAGGCGAAATGGTGACCGCCATTGCCATGACCGAACCGGGTGCTGGTTCCGACCTGCAAGGGGTGAAAACCACCGCGCTGCTGGATGGCGACGAGTACGTAATCAACGGCTCGAAGACCTTCATCACCAACGGCTTCCTGGCTGACCTGGTGATCGTCGTCGCCAAGACCGATCCGAAGGCTGGCGCCAAGGGCACCAGCCTGTTTCTCGTTGAGGCAAATACGCCCGGTTTCGCCAAGGGCAAGCGCTTGGAAAAGGTTGGCATGAAAGCCCAGGACACCTCCGAGCTGTTCTTCCAGGACGTGCGCGTGCCCAAGGAAAACCTGCTCGGCCAGGCCGGCATGGGCTTCGCCTACCTGATGCAGGAGTTGCCGCAAGAGCGCCTGACCGTTGGCATCGGTGCGCTGGCATCGGCGGAAGCTGCGCTCCAATGGACGCTCGATTACACCCGCGAACGCAAGGCGTTCGGCAAGGCTATCGGCGATTTCCAGAACACCCGCTTCAAGCTTGCGGAAATCGCCACCGAGATTCAGGTTGGGCGGGTGTTCGTCGATCGCTGTCTGGAGCTGCATCTGCAGGGCAAACTGGATGTGCCGACTGCCGCGATGCTCAAGTACTGGGGGACGGATTTGCAATGCAAGGTGCTTGATGAGTGCGTGCAGCTGCACGGTGGTTACGGCTATATGTGGGAGTACCCGGTTGCACGGGCCTGGGCCGACGCCCGAGTACAGCGGATCTACGCCGGCACCAACGAAATCATGAAGGAAATTATCGCCCGGTCGCTCTGACGCCCCGCTTATCGATTGTGGTCAGAGGTTTGGGCGAACTTGGTCGCGCTCCGGTGGCTCCAAGGCTGAAATGCCTGGAGCCTGCCAATGACGTCATTACGCGAACGCGCTGCAAACCCATTTCCTGATTGGGACGGCAGCGCTGCCGCCGCGCGAGAGCTGCAAAAGCGTCTTGCGCTGCAGGTGCGACTGGAAGACGACTATCCGCCGTTGCGTCTGCTCGCAGGGGTTGATGTCGGTTTCGAGGAGGGTGGCACCATCACCCGGGCTGCGGCCATTCTGCTTGACGCGCACACGCTCGAGCCACTCGCCGAATGCGTTTCGCGCATCCCAACCAATATGCCTTACGTGCCCGGGCTGCTCTCGTTCCGCGAGCTGCCTGCGTTGCTGGAAGCGCTTGCGGGCCTGCCGCATGAGCCTGATCTGGTGTTTGTTGACGGTCAGGGTATTGCCCATCCGCGCGGGCTAGGTATCGCCGCGCATCTGGGCGTTGTCAGTGGCTTGCCGACGATTGGCGTGGCGAAGAAGATCCTGACCGGCACTCATGCGGCGTTGCCCGAGCAGCGCGGTGCGCAGGTACCCTTGCTGGATCGAGGCGGCTGCCCGATCGGCTGGGTGCTGCGCAGTAAGGATAGGGTGCGGCCGCTGATCGTTTCGCCGGGTAATCGGGTCAGCCTCGAGCGGACGCCAGAGCTGGTGATGACATGCGTGCGCCGTCATCGCCTACCTGAACCCACCCGGCTGGCCGACCGCCTGGCGTCACGGCGGGACGTCGATCACGGTCAGCAGCCGTTGTTCTAGGCGAGGTTAGGGGGCAGGGTTGGGTTGCTGCAGATGAATGGCCTCGATTCCCGCGAGCACTTCTTCGGGCAGTTGCAGCTTGGCACTGGCCAGGTTGCTATCCAGCTGCTCCAGGGAAGTGGCGCCGATGATATTGCTGGTCACGAACGGCTGGGCGGTGACGAACGCCAGCGCCATCTGCGCCGGGTCCAGACCATGCTCGCGCGCGAGTGCGACGTAGCGCGAGCAGGCTGCCTCGGATTGCGCGTTGGTGTAGCGGGCGAAGCGGCTGAACAGGCTGATGCGGGCATTGGCAGGGCGGGCGCCGCCTTCGTATTTGCCAGAAAGCATGCCGAATGCCAGCGGTGAATAGGCCAGCAGACCGCAGGCTTCGCGAATCGCGATTTCCGCCAGGCCGACTTCGAAGCTGCGGTTGAGCAGGTTGTAAGGGTTCTGGATTGACGCCACTCGCGGCCAGCCGCGCTGCTCCGCCAGTTGCAGGAATTTCATGGTTCCCCATGGCGTTTCGTTGGACAGGCCGATATGGCGGATCTTGCCGGCCTTAACCTGTTCATCAAGAACTTCCAGGGTTTCCTCCAGTGGCGTGAATTCACTGTCGCGGTGCTTGTAGCCCAGTTGTCCGAAGAAATTGGTCGGGCGCTCCGGCCAGTGCAACTGGTAGAGGTCGATCCAGTCCGTCTGCAGGCGTTTCAGGCTAGCGTCCAGCGCAGCCACTATGTGCTCGCGGTTATGTTTGAGTGAGCCGCCGCGGATGTAATCGATGCCGTTTCCAGGGCCGGCGATCTTGCTGGCCAGTACCCAGTCCGCACGACCACCGTGCTGTTTGAAGTAGTCGCCGATGATCTGCTCGGTTTTGCTGTAGGTCTGCGCGCGGGGCGGTACCGGATACATTTCGGCGGTGTCGATGAAGTTGATGCCACAGGCTTTGGCCCGCTCGATCTGAGCAAATGCATCAGCCGCGTTATTCTGTTCGCCCCACGTCATCGTGCCCAGGCAGAGGGCGCTGACGTTCAAATCCGTACGGCCCAGTTGGCGGTAATCCATCGGGTGCTCCTTTCGCAAAACACCCATACAAGCAGGTTGAATTTATTTTCGCAATCTGCATAATTGCGCACCTCTTTCTGCAGTGGAAGTGATGCGCCGCCTGCCGAAGAATCTTGCCGTGTACGGACGCGCTGACCCGAGCCCCCGATAGCGTCTGTTTTCGGCTGCCTTTGACTTGTCAAAGTAAGCACTATTCAGTAAGATCCGCCGTCTTATTTATCAGGGCGGCCCCTGAGGCTATAAAGAATGAAAACTTTTACTGCTAAACCGGAAACAGTTAAGCGCGACTGGTTCGTCGTCGACGCTGCGGGTCAGACCCTGGGTCGTCTGGCTACCGAAGTTGCCAGCCGTCTGCGTGGCAAGCACAAGCCTGAATACACTCCGCACGTTGATACCGGTGACTACATCGTCATCATCAATGCTGAGCAGATTCGCGTTACCGGTGCCAAGACCACTGACAAGATGTACTACTCCCACTCCGGTTTCCCGGGCGGCATCAAGTCGATCAACTTCGAAAAGCTGATCGCTAAAGCCCCTGAGCGCGTGATCGAGACCGCGGTTAAAGGCATGCTGCCGAAGAACCCGCTGGGTCGCGACATGTATCGTAAGCTGAAAGTGTACGCGGGCGCTGCTCACCCCCACACTGCTCAGCAGCCCCAAGAACTGAAGTTTTAACGGAATAGTTCATTATGTCGGCGACTCAAAATTACGGCACTGGCCGTCGCAAGACTGCAACCGCTCGCGTTTTCCTGCGTGCGGGTACTGGCAAGATATCCATCAACAACCGCACTCTCGATGGTTTCTTCGGTCGCGAAACTGCCCGCATGGTAGTTCGTCAGCCGCTGGAGCTGGTTGAGATGACCGAGAAGTTCGACGTCTACGTTACCGTTATCGGTGGCGGAGTGAGTGGTCAGGCTGGCGCAATCCGCCACGGTATTACTCGCGCACTGATGGACTACGACGAGGCCTTGCGCCCAGCGCTGCGCAAAGCCGGTTTCGTGACTCGCGATGCCCGTGAAGTTGAACGTAAGAAGGTTGGTCTGCGTAAAGCGCGTAAGCGTCCGCAGTACTCCAAGCGTTAATTCGCTATCTGCGTTCCAAAACGCCCAGCTTCCTAGCGGAACTGGGCGTTTTTTATGGGCGCAGAAAGGGTGTGCGGCATCATGCCGCAGGCCTCGGCGCCACGTGCTACGCGGCGTTAAGTCCTTGCAGGCCGGGTAATTACCTTGTCAGAAAAGGGGCATTTCATTACCATTTGGCGAATTTTTTGCGCTACCCGATATTTTCTAAGTAGAGGCCTGACCAACAGGCCGCAAAGCTGATGGGAGACGACTGAATGAGCAATGACGGCGTGAATGCAGGCCGACGTCGCTTCTTAGTGGCGGCCACCTCCGTGGTGGGCGCTGCTGGAGCGGTGGGTGCGGCGGTCCCATTCGTGGGGTCGTGGTTCCCGAGCGCCAAGGCCAAGGCTGCCGGAGCGCCTGTAAAGGTGAACGTCAGCAAAATCGAGCCGGGCCAGCAGATGGTTGCCGAGTGGCGGGGGCAGCCGGTGTTCATCGTGCGCCGCACCGAAGAGATCCTCAGCAATCTGGTAAAGCTCGAACCGCAGTTGGCCGACGTCGACTCTCAGTCTTCTGTGCAGCCGACCTATGTCGATCCCAAGACCCGCTCCATTAAGCCGGAGTTGCTACTGCTGGTCGGGCTCTGCACACACCTGGGCTGTGCGCCATCTTTCCGTCCGGAAGTCGCGCCCGCCGACCTAGGGGCCGAATGGGTGGGCGGCTATTTCTGCCCATGCCACGGTTCCCGTTATGACCTCGCTGGCCGGGTTTACAAAGGGCAGCCTGCGCCCTTGAACCTGCCGGTACCGCCGCACACTTACGAGTCGGATGATGTGATCATCATCGGTGTGGACCAGGAGCAAGCATAATGAGTAAGTTCATGGAATGGGTGGATGCGCGCTTCCCGGCGACCAAGATGTGGGAAGACCATCTGAGCAAGTATTACGCACCGAAGAATTTCAACTTCTTCTATTTTTTCGGCTCCCTGGCGCTGCTGGTGCTGGTCAATCAGATCGTCACCGGCGTGTGGCTGACCATGAGCTACACACCTTCGGCCGAAGAGGCATTCGCCTCGGTCGAATACATCATGCGTGACGTTGAGTACGGCTGGATTCTGCGCTATCTGCACTCGACCGGTGCTTCTGCGTTCTTCGTCGTGGTTTATCTGCACATGTTCCGCGGTCTGCTCTATGGCTCTTACCAGAAGCCACGCGAGTTGGTGTGGATCTTCGGCATGCTGATCTACCTGATGTTGATGGCTGAAGCATTCATGGGCTATCTGCTGCCATGGGGACAGATGTCCTATTGGGGTGCGCAGGTCATCATCTCGCTGTTCGGTGCCATTCCCGTAGTCGGTGATGCACTGACCCAGTGGATTCGCGGCGACTACCTGATCTCCGGAATCACCCTGAACCGCTTCTTCGCGTTGCACGTTGTCGCGTTGCCGATCGTGATTCTAGGCCTGGTGGTGCTGCATATTCTGGCACTGCACGAGGTAGGTTCGAACAACCCGGATGGTGTCGACATCAAGAAGTTCAAGGACGAGAACGGCAAGCCGCTCGACAGCATCGCCTTCCATCCGTACTACACGGTGAAGGACATCGTTGGCGTCGTGGTCTTCCTGTTCATCTTCTGCTTCGTGGTGTTCTTCTTCCCGGAAATGGGTGGTTATTTCCTTGAGAAGCCGAACTTCGAAGCGGCCAATCCATTCAAGACGCCTGAGCACATCGCGCCGGTGTGGTACTTCACTCCGTTCTACGCGATTCTTCGCGCGGTGCCGGACAAGCTGCTAGGCGTAATTGCCATGGGGGCTGCCATTGCCGTGCTGTTCGTGCTGCCTTGGCTGGACCGGAGCCCTGTGAAGTCGATGCGCTACAAGGGTTGGATGAGCAAGGTGTGGTTGCTGATCTTCTGCGTCTCCTTCGTGATTCTCGGCGTTCTGGGTGTGCTATCGCCAACCCCGGGCCGTACGCTGCTGTCGCAGGTTTGTACGTTCCTGTACTTCGCGTACTTCATCCTGATGCCGTTCTACACCAAACTCGAGAAGACCAAACCGGTTCCGGAAAGGGTGACTGGCTGATGAAAAAGCTATTTGCTGCACTAGTACTCGTTGCAATGCCGGCACTGGCTTTGGGAGCGGGCAGCGGTTATCCGCTGGATCACGTTGATATCGATCTGACTGACAAGGCTGCGATGCAGGATGGCGCGCGGACGTTCGCCAACTACTGCATGGGCTGTCACTCCGCTCAATACCAGCGCTATGAGCGTGTCGCTGACGACCTGGGTATTCCCCATGAAGTCATGATGGACAACTTGGTATTCAGTGATGCCAAGATCGGCGATCACATGAAAATTGGTATGAGCGCCGATGACGCCAAGGCTTGGTTCGGTGCTGCGCCGCCTGACCTGACCCTGGTTGCCCGGGTAAGGGGCACGGACTGGTTGTACACCTACCTGCGTACGTTCTATGACGATCCGACTCGTCCGCTTGGCTCCAACAACAAGGTATTCCCGAACGTTGGGATGCCGAACGTACTGGTTGGCCTGCAAGGTCGTCAGTATATCGGTTGCAAGCAGGTGCAAGTGGTTGAAGAGGGAAAGAAGCAATTCGATCCACTCACCGGTACGCCGATCACCCACGAAGCTTGCGACCAGCTGACTATCGAGCCTAAGACCGGCGCGCTTAGCGAAGAAGAGTTCGACGAGAAGATCAAGAACCTGGTCACCTTCATGGCCTACTCCGCTAACCCGGTGAAGCTGGAAAGTCGTCGCATCGGCACTTACGTGTTGCTCTATCTTGCCTTCTTCTTCGTGTTCGCCTACCTGCTCAAGCGCGAATTCTGGAAGGACGTGCATTAATCTGCTGTTTCCCCCCGTTGTTGATCTGCGCGCCCTTCTGGGCGCGCAGATTTTTCTGCCTGCAAATAACCTAAATAAGCGAGGAGGATCGCCATGGGCGTAACCAATAGGTTGGCCTGCTATTCCGACCCCGCCGACCACTATTCCCACCGCGTACGAATCGTGCTCGCCGAGAAGGGTGTCAGCGCCGAGATCATCAGTGTCAAGCCGGGCCAGTGTCCGCCGAAGCTGCTGGAGGTCAATCCGTATGCCAGCTTGCCGACCCTGGTGGACCGCGACCTGGCGCTTTACGAGTCGACGGTGGTGATGGAATACCTGGATGAGCGTTATCCGCATCCGCCATTGCTACCGGTTTATCCTGTTGCAAGGGCCAATAGCCGGCTTCTGATTCACCGGATCCAGCGCGACTGGTGCAATCTGGTCGATCAGATACTGGATCCGCGCAGCAAGGAGCCTGCTCGCGTGCAAGCACGCAAAGAGCTGCGCGAAAGTCTGACGGGAGTGTCGCCGCTGTTTGCCGACAAGGCCTACTTTCTCAGTGATGAGATCAGCCTGGTGGATTGTTGCCTACTGCCAATCCTGTGGCGCTTGCCGCTATTGGGTATCGAGTTGCCGAAGCCTGCCAAGCCGCTGCTCGACTACATGGACCGGCAGTTCGCACGCGAAGCCTTTCAGGTCAGCCTGTCCCCGATTGAACGCGATATGCGTTGAATGCTTCCTGGCTCACAGGCGGTGCCTGTGGCCAGGTAGATGGACAAGCCGGCGCGCAAACGCCGCGTCATATTTGTTGAAAGAGGGCGACCCTAAGAAGTCGGCTGGTCTCTCTTCTTTCAGATTCTGCCTTACTAACCTTCGCTCGCCATCTGTGCATGGCAGTAAAGCTGAGGAGATATCGATGGACTCCAGTCGCCCCTATCTGATCCGCGCGCTTTATGAATGGATTGTCGATAACGATTGCACCCCCCACCTGCTGGTCAACTCCGAGCTTCCTGGCGTGCAGGTGCCGCCGGGCTTTGCGAGCGACGGGCAGATTGTCCTAAACGTCTCGCCTAGCGCAGTCCGCCATTTGCATATGGATAATGAGGCAGTGAGTTTTGAAGGTCGTTTCGGTGGCATCGCACATAGCCTGTACGTGCCGACTGCTGCAGTGCTGGCGATTTATGCGCGGGAAAATGGCCAAGGCATGGTGTTTGAGCTGGAGCCACCAGTAGGTGATACCGCTGAAGGCGATGAGGACGACCAGGGGCCGGACGATGAGCCGCCACGTCCGAGCGGGCGACCCAGCCTGAAAGTGGTGAAGTGATAAAAAAGGCGATCCGAGGATCGCCTTTTTTATTGGGTCGGGATCAGTTGGTGTACTGGAACAGCTTGACGATCTTTTGCACGCCGCCAACGCTCTGCACGAGGTTGGTCGCGCTGTTGGCTTCCTGACGGGAAACCAGGCCGAGCAGATACACGATCCCGTTCTCGGTAACCACCTTGATGCGGGTGCCAGGCACAGTGCTGTCAGCCAGCATCTGGGTCTTGATCTTCGAGGTCAGCAGTGAATCGTTGCTGCGCACCAGCAGCGAGGTAGGGCGCGCCACCTGCAGCTCGTTATGGACCTTGGTGACGTTCTGCACCTTGCGCGCAGCCTGTTCGGCAGCCGTTTTCAGCTCGGCGCGCGGGGTCTGGCCCGCCAGCAGGACCACGCCGTTATAGCTGGTAACGATGATCCGCGACGTTGGGCTCGCCAGGTCGGTATGCGCGCGTTCGACGTTGGCGCTGACTTGCGGTGCGATGAACTGGTCGTCGATCTTGTTGCCGATGCTGCGACTGCCGCAGCCGGCCAGGCTGAGGCTGAGGCTGAATGCCAGGGTAACGAGGATCAGCGAAAGGCGGGTCATTCTTCACTCCCAAACAGTTGACGGTCGATCAGGTCGCACAGACAGTGAATTGCCAGCAGGTGGACTTCCTGAATGCGTGCGGTGACTTTCGAGGGGACGCGGATCTCCACGTCCTCGGGTAGCAGCAGCGACGCCATGCCGCCGCCGTCGCGGCCGGTCAGTGCGACAACGGTCATTTCACGATCGTGGGCCGCCTGGATGGCCTGGATGACGTTCGCCGAATTGCCGCTGGTGGAAATCGCCAGCAGCACATCGCCGGGTTGACCCAGCGCGCGAATTTGCTTGGAGAACACCTCGTTGTAGCTGTAGTCATTGGCGATCGAGGTAATCGTCGAACTGTCGGTGGTCAGCGCAATGGCCGGCAGGCTAGGGCGCTCGCGCTCGAAACGGTTGAGCAGCTCAGAAGAGAAATGCTGAGCATCTCCCGCCGACCCGCCGTTGCCGCAGGACAGTATCTTGCCCTCGTTGAGCAGCGCGTGAACCATGGCCTTGCTGCCGTGTTCGATGAACGGAATAAGCACTTCCATGGCCTGTTGCTTGGTTTCAATACTGGCTAGGAACAGCTGACGAATGCGGGCTTGCATGTCCATCGGGGAATAACCTTCAGTGTGGTGCCGTTCAGGTATCGAAGGCGTTTTGAATCCAGTTCAGTTGCGGGGGTGATTTGCCATCAGCGCTGATGGCGATCACGTCGAAGCGGCACGGGTGTTTGGCCCAGCGCGATTCCTTCTGCAGAAAGTGCAGGGCAGCCAGCGTCAATTTCTCACGCTTGCGCGCATCCACGCTTTCCACTGCGCCGCCCCAGGCCGTGTGCCGCCGGTAGCGAACCTCGACGAATACTACTGTATCGGCGTCAAGCATGACCAGATCGAGCTCGCCGCGCCGGCAGCTCCAGTTCTGCGCCAGCAAGCGCAGCCCCTGCTGCTCGAGGTGCCGGCGCGCGAGCGCTTCGGCCGCCTCGCCGCTGCTTTGCGTGCTGACGCGCTCGGTCAATTGAGCGTAGCTGGCAGGCGTTGTAATTGGCCGTCACGAATCTGCGCCCAGGGCAGCTGACGCTCGATTCGTTGCGCTGGGTTCAGGCCAAGCGTGCCGGACAGACCCTCGATTCGGGTATCCGGCAGGGCCTTCAGCTGATTCAGACGCGACGTCAGGCGATAGGCGTCGACGCCCATCGCATAGAGACGACCCATGCTGCCGTTGGCCTGCGGCCATTGGCTGCTGACCTGCTGGCGCAGCGGATCGTTAGCATCCAGCAGCCACGGGGTTTCGCAGAACATGATGCCGTCCATGTCCTGATACTGGGCTTGGCTGAGGGCGCCGGTGTACAGGTGCGACGTGGCGTACACCGGAACATCGCCGGCGTACTGGAAGGCCAGCGTCGGCTTGATTTGCTGCGCTTGCTGCGGTGTGGCGGCGAGGAAAATGAAGTCGATGTCCTGGCGGCGGGACGGTTGGCTTGCCACGTCGGTGCCCAGCGCGTCGTTCAGGCGTTCGCTGCGTGCTTCGCTTTCACGCAGCTGGAACAGGTTGGCGATCTGCTTGGCCAGCTCGACGGGTTGGTCAACGTGCTCGGCTGCAATCAGAGTGCCGCCCTGTGCCTGCCAGCTCTGCCTGAATGCGTCCAGCACTCGATCACCCCACTCACCACGCGGCACCAGGGCCACGGCGCGGCGCATGCCGTCAGCCCAGGCGCGACTGGCTACCTCGCGCGCTTCATCTTCGGCGGCGAGGCCGAATTGGAACAACTGGGCCGGACCTTCCTGGCCGGGTTCGCTGTAGTTCAGGGCCAGTGTCGGAATGGGCAGTTGTTCGCGGTCGCTCAACTGCTTGACCAAAGGCTTTTCCAGAGGGCCGATGACCAGCTGTACGCCAGCCGCCTGCGCCTGGCGGTAGAACTCGTCGAGCGAGCCCATGCGCGAGCTGTCATAGAGCTGAATGTTCGGTGGATTCTGGCCGCTTTGCTGGGCCTGGTAATGGGCCGCGAGGAAACCGTCGCGCAATGCGCGAGCGACCGAGGCCAGTTGGCCCTCCTGGGGTAACAGCAGGGCTATTTCAGTCAGGGGCTGAGTCGACAGTTGCTGCAGCTTGCTCAAGGCTTCCGGCAATTGAATGGCGGCAGGGTGATTGGGGTTCTGCGCTTGCCAGTCCTTGATGGCCGCCTGCTGCAGCTCCAGGGTGCCGGCCAGTTTGGTTGCGCGTGCCAGCGCCATCCAGCCACTCAGGTCAGCGTCCGCACCGCCTTGCAGTTGCTCGACGGGTAAGCTGGATACCAGCTCCCAGATGCTTTCGCGGTTTTGATCGGCGGTGGTTCCGCTCAGCAGCGGCGCTATGAAGACGCGCTCGCGCGCTGCATCAAGAATTCGCCCGTCCTTTTGCAAGGCGCTCGCGCGAACCGATTGGGTACGCACCTGCTGCTCGACGGGCAGCTCGCCCAGGCGCAGCAGGCTTGGGTGGTCCAGAGCGCCGAGTGCGGCTTTGGGTTGGTTGCGGGCCAGCGCCAATTCTGCCATCAGCGTACTGGCGAAAACCTGCTGGGCCGGTTTCAGGCCCTCAAGCTGCACCTGCTCGAGAATGCTGCTGGCACGGCCATAATCCTTCTGCTGGAAAGCCGTGTCGGCGGCCGACAGTCGCAGCAGCGCCGCTTGTTCCGGTTCGCTTTCGGCCGCTTGCTGGAGCATCTGTTCGATGCTGCCTTGCGGAATTCGCGGCAATTCGCCCAGGTTGGATGACGGCGATCCGGCGCAGGCTGTAAGCAGCCCGGCGAGGCAGAGGGCATAAAAAAGGCGCAGGCAGACGATCATGTAAGCGTTCCTGGTACTTGCTCTAATGAGCGTTGGATTGTACCTGCGCACTGGCCCCGGCGCGATCTCGAAGGGCTGAAACGGGCTACAATGCGCGCTTTGCACTCTTCAGAGGCTTGTTTCGTGACCACTCCCGGTGCTCCGAATCCCGTACCTGGCACCCTTTATGTGGTGGCCACTCCCATTGGTAATCTGGATGACATCAGTGCACGGGCGCTCAGCGTTCTGCGTAGCGTTGCCCTTATTGCTGCGGAAGATACCCGGCACTCTGCGCGCCTGATGCAGCATTTCGGCATCGGGACGCCGTTGGCTGCTTGTCATGAACACAACGAGCGCGACCACGGCAGTCGGTTCATTGCTCGGTTACAAACCGGTGATGACATTGCATTGATCTCCGATGCCGGTACCCCGTTGATTTCCGATCCGGGCTATCACCTGGTGCGCCAGGCGCGAGCGGTCAATATCACCGTGGTGCCCATTCCAGGGGCCTGCGCGCTGATCGCGGCGTTATCAGCGGCGGGGTTGCCGTCCGACCGCTTTATCTTCGAGGGCTTTCTCCCGGCCAAGACCGCTGGTCGTCGTGCTCGGCTTGAGCAGGTCAAGGAGGAGTCACGCACGCTGATTTTCTACGAAGCGCCGCATCGCATTCTTGAATGCTTAGAGGATATGAGTGCGGTATTCGGTGCTGAGCGTCCGGCACTCCTGGCGCGGGAAATCAGCAAGACCTTCGAAACGCTCAAAGGTCTGCCGCTGGGCGAACTGAGCGCCTGGGTCGCATCGGACAGCAACCAGCAGCGTGGCGAATGCGTAGTGGTGGTGGCAGGCTGGCAGGCGCCGGCGGACGATTCGGCGGTCAGTGCCGAAGCATTGCGAGTCCTTGATTTGCTCCTGCAGGAATTGCCGCTCAAGCGCGCGGCAGCGCTGGCGGCAGAGATTACCGGGGTGCGCAAAAACCTGTTGTATCAAGTGGCGTTGGAGCGGCAGAAAGACGCTTGAGCTTGTCCTGCAGGGCGTGTGCCGTTACCCTTGCCCGCGGAGAGTCGATCGGACAGTCGCTGCCGTGTTTCGTTCTGCGGGATGCGGGGGAGGAAAGTCCGGGCTCCATAGGGCGGAGTGCCAGGTAACGCCTGGGGGGCGTGAGCCTACGGAAAGTGCCACAGAAAATAACCGCCTAAGCGCTTCGGTGCCGGTAAGGGTGAAAAGGTGCGGTAAGAGCGCACCGCGCGACTGGTAACAGTTCGTGGCTAGGCAAACCCCACTCGGAGCAAGACCAAATAGGGTTCCATTGGCGTGGCCCGCGCTGGAACCGGGTAGGTTGCTAAAGGCGTGCAGTGATGTACGCCGTAGAGGAATGACTGTCCTCGACAGAACCCGGCTTACAGATCGACTCTCCACCTTTCATTGTTTCAATCGCTGTACTCTTCCCCTTCGTAATACCAAAAAAATCTTACTCTTAATAAATCACTTTAAGTTTGAAGTGCAGCTCTTTGTGTTGCCTTAAAACTCGCTGTCGATATCTGCGTTATTTGTGCTTTCTCCTTCCTGTTTAGTTCCTAAATTCCCGTTCTATAAGGATTTTTCCCGCTGAGCGCGCCTTGACGGTGCGGTGCCGGCGTTCCTATAGTGTGCGCCAGTGGTAAGAAGTGGCATGAAGTGGGTTTTTTTGGGCATGGATAGCTAATAAAAGGGGAAGCGCAGTCGTGTTTCGCGGAGCTAACGCTATAAGTCTCGACGCCAAAGGGCGCCTCGCGATGCCAAGTCGGTATCGGGATGAGCTCGTCTCGCGTTGTGCCGGCCAGCTTATCGTCACGATTGACGCCATCGACCCTTGCCTGTGCGTCTACCCACTGGCCGAGTGGGAATTAATAGAAGCCAAGCTGCGGGAGCTGGCTTCGTTTCGCGAAGAAAACCGCCGTCTGCAGCGTTTGCTGATCGGCAATGCGGTAGATCTGGAGCTGGATGCCAGTGGCCGCTTCCTGGTGCCACCACGTTTGCGCGAATACGCCAAGCTGGACAAGCGCGCGATGCTGGTCGGCCAACTCAATAAATTTCAGTTGTGGGACGAAGATGCCTGGAATGCTGTGGCGGACGCCGATCTGGCGGCCATCAAGCAGCCGGGTGCATTGTCTGACGACCTGCGCGACTTGATCCTGTGACTACTGCCAACGGCCTGCGTCATATAACCGTGTTGCTAGACGAAGCCGTCGAAGGCCTCGCCGTGCGCACCGATGGCTGCTATCTGGACGGCACCTTTGGGCGTGGCGGACATAGCCGGCTGATTCTGGAAAAGCTTGGGCCGGATGGACGGCTACTGGGGTTCGATAAAGATCCCCTGGCGATTGCGACGGGGAATGCGCTGGCGGCCGAAGACGGCCGCTTTGTCGTTGTGCAACGCAGTTTTGCGGAACTTGGCGAAGAAGCGCTTGTCCGCGGCCTGGCGGGAGCGGTCGACGGCGTGCTGCTTGACCTTGGCGTCTCCTCGCCGCAGCTGGACGATGCCGAGCGTGGCTTCAGCTTTATGAATGACGGTCCGCTGGATATGCGCATGGACCCGAGTCGTGGCGTCAGTGCCGCCCAGTGGATCGCCACGGCCAGCGAAGAAGATATTGCCCGTGCGTTCAAGGAGTATGGCGAGGAGCGTTTCGCCAAGCGCATGGCCCGCGCCGTGGTGTTGCGTCGTAGCGAGCAGCCCTTCGAGCGCACTGCGGATCTGGCCCAGGTGCTGACCGTTGCCAATCCGGCCTGGGAAAAAGGCAAGAATCCGGCGACTCGCGCCTTTCAGGGGCTGCGCATTCAGATCAACAACGAGTTGGGCGACCTCGAGCGTGGCCTTGACGCTGCGCTGGAAACGCTCAGGGTAGGCGGGCGTCTGGTGGTCATCAGTTTCCATTCGCTGGAAGACCGCATCGTCAAACAGTTCATGCGCAAGCACGCCAAGGGCGAGCAGGACACCTTGCCGCGTGATTTGCCAATCATTCCCAAGGCCTTCGAGCCGCGCTTGAAGCTTATCGGCAAGCCGGTTTTCGCCAGCGAGGCCGAACTGCAGGCCAACCCACGATCGCGTAGCGCCGTGATGCGTATAGCGGAGAAAGTGCGATGAGCGCCGTATTCGCCAAACCGCTGCCGCGCGGCAGCCTGCTGATGCTGGTGTTGTTTCTCGCCGTGCTCGGTTCGGCGCTTGCGGTGTCCTACTGCGCGCACTGGAACCGGCAGTTGCTCAACGAGCTGTATTCCGAACTGAACACCCGTGACAAGACGCAGGCGGAGTGGGGGCGTCTGGTGCTCGAACAAAGCACGTGGACCGCCCACAACCGTATCGAGGCGCTGGCCAGCGAGCAGCTGAAAATGCGTATTCCGGAAGCCGCCGAAGTCCAGATGGTGGCGCCATGATCAAGCTTGAAGGCGCGCTTTACCCGTGGCGGTTCCGCCTCGTGCTGCTGCTTCTGGCGCTGATGGTGGGTGCGATCGCCTGGCGCATTGTCGACCTGCACGTGGTCGACCATGACTTCCTCAAGGCCCATGGCGATGCGCGCAGCGTTCGCCACATTCCGATCCCTGCGCACCGCGGGCTGATCACCGACCGTAACGGCGAGCCCCTGGCCGTCAGCACGCCGGTGACCACGCTGTGGGCCAACGGCAAGGAATTGCAAGCCGCAAAAGGCCAGTGGGCCGCTTTGGCCGAATCGTTGGGACAGGAACCCAAAGCCTTTGCCGAGCGCCTGCAGGCCAACGCCGAGCGCGAGTTTATGTACCTCGTCCGCGGCTTGACCCCGCAGCAGGGCCAGCGAGTGCTTGATTTGGACGTGCCAGGCGTATACGCCATCGAAGAATTCCGCCGGTTCTACCCCGCCGGTGAGGTCGCGGCCCACGTGGTGGGTTTCACCGATATCGACGACCGGGGTCGCGAAGGCATGGAGCTGGCCTTCGAAGAGTGGCTGGCTGGCGTACCCGGCAAGCGCCAGGTGCTCAAAGATCGCCGTGGCCGCTTGATCAAGGACGTTCAGGTTTCTCAGAACGCCAAGGCGGGCAAGGCTCTGGCGCTGTCGATCGACTTGCGCCTGCAGTACCTGGCGCACCGCGAACTGCGCAATGCAATCACCGAGTTCGGCGCCAAGGCCGGCAGCCTGGTGCTGCTCGACGTGCAGACCGGCGAAGTGCTGGCGATGGTCAACCAGCCCACCTACAACCCCAACAACCGGCGCAACCTGCAGCCGGCAGCCATGCGCAACCGAGCAATGATCGACGTGTTCGAGCCGGGTTCGACGGTCAAACCCTTTTCTATTGCTGCCGCCTTGAGTACAGGTCGCTGGACGCCGGAAATGACCGTGGACACCGCTCCCGGCACCCTGCGCATTGGCCGCTACACCATCCGCGACGTATCGCGCGCTGGGGTTCTGGACCTTACCGGCATCCTGATGAAGTCCAGCAACGTCGGCATGAGCAAGATTGCCTTCGACATCGGCGCCGAGCCGATTTACGCGCTGATGCAGCAAGTGGGGCTCGGCCAGGATACCGGCTTGAGCTTCCCTGGTGAGCGCGTCGGCAATCTGCCTAATTATAGAGTCTGGAAACAGGCTGAAACCGCGACTCTGGCCTATGGCTACGGCCTGTCGGTGACCGCGGTGCAGCTCGCCCATGCCTATGCAGTGCTGGGCAACGACGGGCAGAACGTCCCACTGTCTTTGGTGCGCACGGATGGCAAGCCGGTTTCCACGCAGGTGATCGACCAGCAAATCGCCAATACCGTGCTCGGCATGCTCCAGGCCGTGGTCGAAGAGCCGGGCGGCGGCGGTGCACGCGCCAAGGTGCCGGGCTATCACGTCGGCGGCAAGAGCGGCACCGCGCGCAAGGCCGCCGTCGGCAGCAAGGGCTATGTCGACAACGCTTACCGTTCGTTTTTCGCCGGTGTCGCGCCTATCGACAACCCGCGCATCGCCGCAGTGATCATGATCGACGAGCCGAGTGAAGGCGGTTATTACGGCGGCCTGGTTTCGGCACCGGTGTTCGGCAAGGTCATGGCGGGCGCGCTGCGCCTGATGAACGTCGCACCCGACAACCTGCCCGAACCGCAAACCGCCACCGTGGCCGCTGAAAAAGGAGGGCGTATCTGATGCCAATGCCCCTCAACCAATTACTCTCAGGCGCCGCCAGCTCGGTGCTGATTCGTGAACTGACCCTGGACAGCCGCAAGGTGCGTCCGGGCGATCTGTTCCTGGCCGTGCCCGGTACCGAGCAGGACGGGCGCGTGCATATCGCCGACGCCATCGCTCGCGGTGCTGCTGCCGTGGCCTATGAAGCGCAGGGCGCGCAGGCGATGACCGCGCACAGCGCCGAGCTGGTGGCGATCAAAGGGCTGGCCGGGCAGTTGTCGGCGATTGCCGGCCGCTTCTACGGCGAGCCGAGCCGCGGGCTGCACCTGATCGGCATCACCGGCACCAATGGCAAGACCAGTGTCAGCCAGTTGCTGGCGCAGGCGCTGGATCTGCTTGGCGAGCGCTGCGGCATCGTCGGCACGCTGGGTAATGGCTTCTACAACGCGCTGGCGCTCGGCCGCCACACCACCCCGGACCCGATCGGGGTGCAGGCGACCCTGGCTGACATGAAAAACGCCGGCGCCCGCGCCGTCGCGATGGAAGTGTCGTCCCACGGCCTGCACCAGGGCCGCGTCGCCGCATTGGCATTCGATGTTGCGGTGTTTACCAACCTGTCGCGTGACCACCTCGATTATCACGGCTCGATGCAGGCTTATGGCGAAGCCAAGGCCGCCCTGTTCAATTGGTCAGGCCTGCGTTGCCGGGTACTCAATCTGGACGATGCCTTCGGCCGCGAGCTTGCGGCGGCTGAGCATGAGTCGCGCCTGATCAGCTACAGCCTGGAGAACGCCGAGGCGTATCTGTATTGCCGTGATGCGCATTTCGATGAGCAAGGCGTACGGGCGACACTGGTCACTCCGCGTGGTGAAGGCAGCCTGCGCAGCTCATTGCTGGGCCGATTCAACCTGAGCAACCTGCTCGCCGTGGTCGGTGCGCTGCTCGGTATGGACTATCCGCTCGACGAGATTCTCAAGGTGCTGCCGCAGTTGCAGGGGCCGGTTGGCCGGATGCAGCGACTCGGTGGTGTCAACCGGCCGCTGGTGGTGGTCGATTACGCGCACACCCCGGATGCCCTGGAAAAGGTTCTCGAAGCACTCCGCCCCCACGTCAAAGGCCGTCTGCTGTGCCTGTTCGGCTGCGGCGGCGATCGTGACAGCGGCAAGCGGCCATTGATGGCTGACGTGGTCGAGCGTCTCGCCGATGGCGTGCTGGTCACCGATGACAACCCGCGTAGCGAATTGCCCCAGCAGATTTTCAGCGACATCCGTGGCGGTTTCAAAGCACCCGAGCAGGTGCAGTTCGTCCATGGCCGCGGCCAGGCGATTGCCCAGCTGATCGCTGGCGCCAGCGTCGACGACGTGCTGGTGCTCGCCGGCAAGGGCCACGAGGACTACCAGGAGATCAACGGTGTGCGTCAGCCGTTCTCCGACCTGATCGAAGCCGACAAGGCATTGGCCGCATGGGAGGCTCGCAATGCTTAAGGCCCTGCGTCTGAGCGACATCGCCCTGTCCTTGAATGCCCGTTTGCTGGGCGAGGACCGCGAATTCAGCGCCGTCAGCACCGACAGCCGGGCGATTCAGCCGGGCCAGCTGTTTATCGCCCTGACCGGCCCGCGCTTTGACGGCCATGATTACCTGGCCGATGTCGCCGCGCGCGGCGCCGTGGCGGCCTTGGTCGAGCGCGAAGTAGCCAATGCACCGCTGCCGCAGGTGCTGGTCAGCGACACGCGCATGGCCCTCGGTCAGCTCGGTGCATTGAATCGTCAGGCTTACGGCGGCCCACTGGCCGCGGTAACAGGCTCCAGCGGCAAGACCACGGTGAAAGAGATGCTCGCGAGCATTCTACGCACCGCGTTTGCTGAACAAGGCGCGGCCGTGCTGGCCACGCGGGGTAACCTGAACAACGACCTCGGCGCACCGCTGACACTGCTCGAGCTCGCACCGCAGCACAAAGGCGCGGTGATCGAACTGGGCGCTTCGCGCATTGGCGAAATTGCCTATACCGTCAGCCTGACGCGCCCCCATGTCGCCATCATCACCAACGCGGGCAATGCCCATGTCGGCGAGTTCGGCGGGCCGGAGAAAATCGTCGAGGCCAAGGGCGAAATCCTCGAAGGGCTTACAGGCAACGGCGTGGCGGTGCTCAACCTGGACGATTCGGCTTTCGCCCAATGGCATCAGCGCGCCGGACAGAATCAGGTGATCAGCTTTGCCCTGATTAATCCGCAGGCGGACTTCCACGCCAGTGATCTGGCCCGCGACTCGCGCGGCTGCTCGGCCTTCACCCTGCATTGCGCAGAAGGCCAGGCGCGCATCCAGCTCAACCTGCTCGGCGAGCACAATGTTGCCAATGCGCTGGCAGCCGCAGCCGCTGCGCGTGCACTGAGCGTGCCGCTGGTGGATATCAAGCGTGGGCTGGAGCTCCTGCAGCCGGTCAAAGGCCGAGCCGTCGCTCAGTTGGCGAGCAACGGTGTGCGGGTGATCGATGACAGTTACAACGCCAACCCGGCCTCGATGTGCGCCGCCGTCGATATTCTTGCCGGCTTTGCTGGCCGCACCGTGCTGGTGCTCGGCGATATGGGCGAGCTTGGCGAGTGGGCCGCGCAGGGCCACCGCGATGTCGGTGAGCATGCACGTGGCAGGGTTTCCGCGCTCTATGCCGTCGGCCCGCTGATGGCACATGCGGTGGCCGCATTCGGCAGCGAAGCACGTCATTTTGCCGATCAAGCCAGCCTGATCGAAGCGCTCCGCGCCGAGCAGGGCGATACCACCATTCTAATAAAAGGCTCACGCAGCGCCGCGATGGATAAAGTCGTGGCGGCGCTGTGTGGCACTTCCGGGGAGAGTCACTAAATGCTGCTGCTGCTGGCGGAGTACCTGCAACAGTTCCACAAGGGCTTCGCGGTCTTTCAGTACCTGACCCTGCGCGGCATTCTCGGTGTGCTCACCGCACTGGCGCTGTCGCTGTGGCTGGGGCCGTGGATGATCCGCACCCTGCAGATTCGCCAGATCGGCCAGTCGGTGCGCAACGACGGCCCGCAGTCACACCTGTCGAAAAAGGGCACACCTACCATGGGTGGCGCGCTGATTCTTTCTGCCATCGCCATCAGCACCTTGCTCTGGGCCGACTTGAGCAACCGCTACGTGTGGGTGGTGCTGGCCGTGACCCTGCTGTTCGGTGCCATCGGCTGGGTCGACGATTACCGCAAGGTGATCGAAAAGAATTCCAAGGGGCTGCCGAGTCGCTGGAAGTATTTCTGGCAGTCGGTGTTCGGTCTGGGTGCAGCGGTCTTCCTTTATATGACCGCGCAAAGCCCGGTCGAAACCACGCTGATCCTGCCGCTGCTGAAAGACGTGAGCATTCCGTTGGGCATCGGCTTCGTGGTACTGACCTACTTTGTCATCGTCGGCTCGAGCAATGCGGTCAACCTGACTGACGGCCTCGACGGTCTCGCCATTCTGCCAACGGTGATGGTCGGCGGCGCGCTGGGGATCTTCTGCTACCTATCGGGCAACGTGAAGTTCGCCGAGTACCTGTTCATCCCCTACCTGCCGGGCGCGGGCGAGCTGATCGTGTTCTGCGCCGCGCTGGTCGGCGCCGGGCTCGGCTTCCTGTGGTTCAACACCTACCCGGCGCAAGTGTTCATGGGCGACGTCGGCGCGCTGGCGCTGGGTGCTGCACTGGGCACCATCGCCGTCATCGTTCGCCAGGAAGTGGTGCTGTTCATCATGGGCGGGGTGTTCGTGATGGAAACCCTGTCGGTAATCATCCAGGTGGCGTCCTTCAAGTTGACCGGCAAGCGGGTGTTCCGCATGGCGCCGATTCATCACCATTTCGAACTCAAAGGCTGGCCTGAACCGCGCGTAATCGTGCGCTTCTGGATCATCACCGTGATTCTGGTGTTGATCGGCCTAGCCACCCTGAAACTGCGTTGAGGACTGAGGATTTATAACCGCATGAGCCTGATCGCTTCCGATCACTTCCGCATCGTTGTCGGCCTCGGCAAGAGCGGCATGTCCCTGGTGCGCTTCCTCGCGCGCCAGGGCCTGCCGTTTGCCGTGGTCGACACCCGTGCCAACCCGCCGGAGCTCGCCACCTTGCGCGAACAGTTTCCGCAGGTGGAAGTGCGCTGCGGCGAGCTGGATGTGGAGTTCCTTTGCCGGGCCAGCGAACTGCTGGTCAGCCCGGGGCTGGCCATCGCCACCCCGGCGTTGCAGGTCGCCGCTGCACGCGGGGTCAAACTGTCCGGCGATATCGACCTGTTCGCCCGTTATGCCAAGGCACCGATTGTTGCGATCACCGGCTCCAACGCCAAGAGCACCGTCACCACCCTGGTTGGCGAAATGGCCGCGGCAGCGGGCAAGAAGGTCGCGGTCGGCGGCAACCTCGGTACCCCGGCGCTGGATCTGCTTAGCGACGACATCGAGCTGTATGTCATGGAGCTGTCGAGCTTCCAGCTGGAAACCACCGACCAGCTCTACGCCGAAGTGGCGACCTGCCTGAACATCAGCGAAGACCACATGGATCGCTACGCCGATCTGCCGGCTTATCACCTGGCCAAGCACCGGATCTTCCGCGGCGCCCGCCAGGTTGTGGTGAATCGCGACGACGCACTGTCGCGGCCGCTGGTGGCAGACAACCTGCCGTGCTGGTTTTTCGGCCTCGGCAAGCCGGATTTCAAGCGTTTCGGCCTGATAGAAGAAAACGGCGAGAAATACCTGGGTTACCAGTTCGCCGCACTGCTGCCAGTGCGTGAATTGAAGATTCGCGGCGCGCACAACCAGTCCAATGCGCTGGCCGCGCTCGCACTCGGGCATGCGGTCGGCCTGCCATTCGAGCCGATGCTGGAAACCCTGAAACACTTCGCTGGCTTGCCCCATCGCTGCCAGTGGGTCGGCGAGCGTGCCGGTGTGAGCTTCTACGATGATTCCAAGGCCACCAATGTCGGCGCTGCGCTGGCCGCTATCGAAGGCCTGGGCGCCGACATCGCCGGCAAGCTGGTACTCATCGCCGGCGGCGACGGCAAAGGCGCGGACTTCTCTGCACTGCGTGGCCCGGTGGCGAAATTCTGTCGCGCGGTAGTGTTGCTCGGTCGTGATGCCGAGCGGCTGGCCGCCGCCCTCGGTGATGAGGTGCCGCTGATCCGCGTGAACAGCCTGGAACAAGCCGTGCAGCAAGCCGCAGGGCGGGCCGAGGCCGGCGACGCCGTACTGCTGTCGCCAGCCTGCGCCAGCCTGGACATGTTCAAGAACTTCGAAGAGCGCGGTCGTCTGTTCGCTCAAGCGGTGGAGGCGCTCGCCTGATGCTCGCCTTACTGCGCCCTTATCCGTCACCGCTGTTCAGCCGTCGTGGCATGGATGTGGATTTTCCGCTGCTCGCCGGTTGCCTGGCCTTGCTCGGCCTGGGCCTGGTGATGATTGCTTCGGCGTCGTCGGAAGTCGCCGCAGTCAATTCCGGCAACCCGCTGTACCACATGATCCGCCACCTGATTTATCTGGTGATCGGCCTCGGCGCCGCCGGTGTGACGCTGAAGATTCCGATGGCCACCTGGCAGCGCTTCGGCTGGCTGCTGCTGCTCGCCGCGTTTGCCCTGCTGGTGATGGTGCTGATCCCTGGCATCGGTCGCGAAGTGAATGGCTCCTCGCGCTGGATCGGTTTCGGCGCCTTCAACGTACAGCCCTCGGAGATCGCCAAGGTTTTCGTCGTCGTCTACCTGGCCGGCTACCTGGTGCGCCGTCAGGAAGAAGTGCGCGAGAGCTGGGCGGGTTTCTTCAAGCCGTTCGTGGTGCTGTTGCCGATGGCAGGTTTGCTGCTGCTGGAGCCGGACTTCGGCGCCACCGTGGTGATGATGGGTGCGGCCGCTGCCATGCTGTTCCTCGGCGGGGTCGGCCTGTTCCGTTTCAGCCTGATGGTGGCGCTCGCGGTGGGCGCGGTGTTCGTGCTCGTGCAAACCCAGGAGTACCGCCTGCAGCGTCTGATTACCTTTACCGATCCCTGGGCTGACCAGTTCGGTTCGGGCTACCAGTTGACCCAGGCCCTGATCGCATTCGGTCGCGGCGAGTGGTTCGGCGTTGGTCTGGGTAACAGTGTGCAAAAGCAGTTCTACCTGCCGGAAGCCCACACCGACTTCGTCTTCGCTGTGTTGGCCGAAGAGCTAGGCATGATCGGCGCACTGGTCACCGTCGGCCTGTTCGTATTCGTCAGCGTGCGCGCGCTCTACATCGGCCTCTGGGCGGAAAAGGCCAAGCAGTTCTTCTCGGCCTACGTCGCCTACGGTCTGGCGTTTCTGTGGATCGGCCAGTTCCTGATCAACATCGGGGTGAACGTCGGCCTGTTGCCAACCAAGGGTCTGACGCTGCCGTTCCTCAGTTACGGCGGCAGCTCGCTGGTGATCTGCTGCGTCAGCCTGGCGCTGCTGCTGCGCATCGAATGGGAGCGGCGGACGACGCTCGGCAGCGAAGATGTGGATTTCGAAGAAGCCGATTTCCCCGACGCCGGCTCGCCCGTGGCGCCAGTCAGGGAGGTGCAGCATGCGCGGTAATGTGCTGATCATGGCGGGCGGTACCGGCGGCCACGTGTTCCCGGCGCTGGCTTGTGCCCGTGAATTTCAGGCGCGTGGCTACAGCGTGCATTGGCTGGGTACACCGCGCGGCATCGAAAACGAACTGGTGCCTGCCGCCGGGTTGCCCTTGCACCTGATCAACGTCAGCGGCTTGCGCGGCAAAGGCAAGCTGTCCTTGCTGAAAGCGCCGCTGCAGCTGCTCGGCGCCCTGTTCCAGGCGCGCAAGATCGTCCGCGAGCTGCAGCCGGTTTGCGTGCTCGGCATGGGCGGCTATGTCACCGGGCCTGGCGGGCTGGCGGCCAAGCTGGCTGGCGCGCCGCTGATCATCCACGAGCAGAATGCCGTGGCCGGCACCGCCAATCGCAGCCTGGTGCCGTTTGCCAGTCGGGTGTGCGAGGCCTTCCCGAATACCTTCAGCAACAGCGCCAAGCGCCGCACCACCGGCAACCCGGTGCGCGAAGAGCTGTTCCTGGAAACCCCGCGCGATACCCTGACCAGCCGTCGGCCACGCCTGCTGGTGCTGGGCGGCAGCCTGGGCGCCGAGCCGCTCAACAAGCTGCTGCCCGATGCGCTGGCCCTGGTCGATGCCGAGCAACGCCTTGAGGTGTTCCACCAGGCCGGCAAGCAGCACGACGCAATTACCGCTGAACGCTATCGCGCCGTGGGCGTCGAAGCGCAGGTCGCTCCCTTTATCAAGGACATGGCGCGCGCCTACGCCTGGGCCGACCTGGTGGTGTGCCGCGCAGGGGCGTTGACCATCAGTGAGCTGGCCGCCGCCGGTTTGCCGTCGTTCCTGGTGCCATTGCCCCACGCGATCGACGACCACCAGACGCGCAACGCCGATTATCTCGCCAAGGAGGGCGCCGCCGTCCTTCTGCCACAACGATCCACTGACGCCGCCGCACTGGCCGCGCAGCTGACCGAGGTTTTGATGCACCCCGAACGACTCAACCACATGGCGCAAACTGCCCGTCGTCTGGCCAAGCCCGACGCCACTCGCACCGTTGTCGATATCTGCCTGGAGGTGGCCCGTGGCTAAGTCTCCCGCCGCCGCGCGTTCGGAAATTCGCCGCATGCGCCGCATCCGCCGGATCCACTTCGTTGGCATCGGTGGTGCTGGCATGTGCGGCATCGCTGAAGTGCTGCTCAACCTCGGTTATGAAGTGTCCGGTTCCGACCTCAAGGCCTCGGCGGTGACCGAGCGTCTGGAAACCTTCGGTGCGCAGATTTTCATCGGCCACCGTGCCGAGAACGCCGAGCAGGCTGACGTACTGGTGGTATCCAGCGCCGTCAACACCAGCAACCCGGAGGTCGCGACCGCGCTTGAGCGGCGCATTCCGGTGGTGCCACGTGCCGAGATGCTCGCCGAGCTGATGCGTTATCGCCACGGCGTCGCGGTTGCCGGTACCCATGGCAAAACCACCACCACCAGCCTGCTGGCCTCAGTATTTGCCGCAGGTGGCCTGGACCCGACTTTCGTGATTGGCGGCCGCCTGAATGCGGCCGGCACCAATGCCCAGCTGGGTACCAGCCGCTACCTGATCGCCGAGGCCGACGAGAGCGACGCCAGCTTCCTGCACCTGCAGCCGATGGTCGCAGTGGTCACCAATATCGACATGGACCACATGAGCACCTATGGCGGTGACTTCAGCAAGCTGAAGAAGACCTTCATCGAGTTCCTTCACAACCTGCCGTTCTACGGGCTGGCGGTGGCGTGTGTGGATGACCCGGTAGTGCGCGAGATCCTGCCGCAGGTGGCGCGCCCGACTGTCACCTACGGCTTTGGCGAAGACGCCGACGTGCGTGCGATCAACGTGCGTCAGCAGGGCATGCAGACCTTCTTCACGGTGCTGCGCCGCGACCGCGAGCCGCTGGATGTGTCGGTCAACATGCCAGGCAACCACAACGTCCTGAACTCCCTGGCGACCATTGCGATTGCCAGCGACGAAGGCATCAGCGATGAGGCCATCGTCCAGGGTCTTTCAGGTTTTCAGGGTGTGGGCCGGCGCTTCCAGGTGTATGGCGAGCTGCCTGTTGACGGCGGCAGCGTGATGCTGGTCGACGATTACGGCCACCATCCCCGTGAAGTGGCGGCGGTGATCAAGGCCGTGCGCGGTGGCTGGCCCGAGCGCCGCCTGGTGATGGTGTACCAGCCGCATCGTTTCAGCCGTACCCGCGATCTTTACGACGATTTCGTTCAGGTGCTGGCCGACGCCAATGTACTGCTGCTGATGGAGGTTTATCCGGCCGGCGAAGAGCCGATTCCCGGTGCCGACAGCCGTCAGCTGTGCCACAGCATCCGTCAGCGCGGCCAGCTGGACCCCATCTACATCGAGCGCGGCGTGGAGTTGGCGCCGCTGATCAAGCCGCTGCTGCGCGCTGGCGACATCCTGCTGTGTCAGGGCGCCGGCGACATCGGCGGCTTGGCGCCGCAATTGCTGCAGAGCCCGCTGTTTGCGGGCAAAGGTAAGTTGATATGAATGGCGAACGTTTGAAATCCCAGTTGCCGGTATCCGCCTTCGGACGCGTCGCCGTGCTGTTCGGCGGCAAGAGCGCCGAGCGCGAGGTGTCGCTGAAATCCGGCAATGCGGTGCTGCAGGCATTGCAAGGCGCCGGTGTCGATGCGTTTGGCATCGATGTCGGCGATGACGTCCTGCAGCGCCTGCTCGCAGAAAAGATCGACCGCGCCTTTATCGTGTTGCACGGTCGCGGTGGCGAAGACGGCAGCATGCAGGGCCTGCTCGAGTGCGCCGGGATTCCTTACACCGGCAGCGGCATTCTTGCTTCGGCTCTGGCGATGGACAAGCTGCGCACCAAGCAGGTCTGGCAGAGCCTCGGCCTGTCGACGCCGCGGCATGCCGCGCTGGCTTCGCAGGCCGACTGCGAAGCGGCTGCCAGCGAGCTGGATTTCCCGTTGATCGTCAAGCCGGCCCACGAAGGCTCGAGCATCGGCATGGCCAAGGTGACCACCCTGGACGAGCTGATAGCGGCGTGGCAGGAGGCCAGCCGTTACGACTCGCAGGTGCTGGTCGAGCAGTGGATCCAGGGCCCGGAATACACCATCGCCACCTTGCGCGGCCAGGTGCTGCCGCCGATTGGCCTGGGCACCCCGCACAGCTTCTACGACTACGACGCCAAGTACCTGGCCAATGACACCCAGTACCGCATTCCCTGCGGCCTCGATGCTGCAAAGGAAGACGAGCTGAAAGCGCTCACCGCACGCGCCTGTGAAGCGGTCGGCACCCAGGGCTGGGCCCGTGCCGACGTGATGCAGGACGCCGACGGCAAGTTCTGGCTGCTGGAGGTCAATACCGTGCCAGGCATGACCGATCACAGCCTGGTGCCGATGGCCGCTCGCGCCGCTGGGCTGGATTTTCAGCAGCTGGTGTTGGCGATTTTGGCCGACAGCCTTGAGACGCGGGGTTAAGTGATGAACGCCTCCCTTCGTCACCAGCCAGGTTCTGTTCGCGCACCCGTGCGCGGCAAGCCTGCGCAGCGCGGCGCTAGCCGTCTGGTGGCCAAGGAGCCGATCAGCATGCGGGTGCGCATGCCCAAGGCCAATGTGGGTCTGCTCAAGCGGATTACCTGGCCGGTACTGCTGGTGCTGCTGGGTTTCGGCGCATACGAGCTGGCTCAGCGTCTGCTGCCCTATGCCGATCTGCCGATCGCCAAGATCAGCGTCGAGGGCGACTTGAGCTACATCAGCCAGCAGGCGGTGCAGCAGCGTATCGAACCGTTCGCTGCAGCGAGTTTCTTCAGCGTCGATCTGGTCGGCATGCGCCATGAGCTGGAACAGATGCCGTGGATTGCCAGCGCGCAGGTTCGCCGGGTGTGGCCGGATCAGTTGGTGGTGAAGCTGGAAGAGCAATTGCCAATCGCCCGCTGGGGTGACGAGGCGCTGCTGAATAACCAGGGCCAGGCTTTCGAACCCCGTGAGCTGGCGAATTATCAGCACCTGCCGCAGCTGTATGGCCCCCAGCGCGCGCAACAGCAGGTGATGCAGCAGTACCAGGTGCTCAGCCAGATGCTGCGGCCCCTGGGGTTTTCGGTGGCACGTCTGGAGCTGCGTGAGCGCGGCAGCTGGTTCCTGTCCACCGGGCAGGGCATCGAGCTGTTGCTGGGCCGCGATCATCTGGTGGAAAAAATACGGCGTCTGACGGTCATTTACGCCAAGACGCTGAAAGAGCAGCAAGCGAATATCGCGCGGATCGATCTGCGCTATGCCAGCGGCCTCGCCGTGGCGTGGCGTGAGCCGGTGGCGCCCACGGCGGCTGAAACCGCTGTCGTGCAGTGAATCAGGAGAAGACAGGATCCATGGCAAACGTGCAGAGCGGCAAGATGATCGTCGGCCTCGACATCGGCACCTCCAAGGTGGTGGCGCTGGTGGGTGAGGTAACGGCCGATGGCCAACTGGAAATCGTCGGTATTGGCACCCACCCTTCGCGCGGCTTGAAGAAAGGTGTGGTGGTGAATATCGAATCCACGGTGCAGTCGATCCAGCGCGCCGTGGAAGAAGCGCAGTTGATGGCTGGCTGCCGCATCCATTCGGCCTTCGTCGGTGTCGCCGGCAACCACATTCGCAGCCTGAACAGCCACGGCATCGTCGCGATTCGTGATCGCGAAGTCAGCCCGGCCGACCTCGAGCGGGTGCTCGACGCCGCTCAGGCAGTGGCCATTCCGGCGGATCAGCGGGTGCTGCACACGCTGCCGCAGGATTACGTGATCGACAACCAGGAAGGCGTGCGCGAGCCGTTGGGCATGTCCGGCGTGCGTCTGGAGGCCAAGGTGCACGTGGTCACCTGTGCGGTGAACGCGGCGCAGAACATCGAGAAATGCGTACGTCGCTGCGGCCTGGAAGTCGATGACATCATTCTTGAGCAACTGGCGTCCGCGTATGCGGTGCTGACCGATGACGAGAAAGAACTGGGCGTTTGCCTGGTCGACATCGGCGGCGGTACTACCGACATCTGCATCTTCACCGAAGGGGCGATTCGCCACACCGCGGTGATCCCGATTGCTGGCGACCAGGTGACCAACGACATCGCCATGGCCCTGCGTACGCCAACCCAGTACGCCGAAGAAATCAAGATCCGCTACGCCTGCGCCCTGGCCAAGCTGGCGGGTGCCGGCGAAACCATCAAGGTGCCGAGCGTTGGTGATCGTCCACCGCGCGACCTGTCGCGTCAGTCCCTGGCCGAAGTGGTCGAGCCGCGTTACGACGAGCTGTTCACCCTGATCCAGGCCGAACTGCGCCGCAGCGGCTACGAAGACCTGATCCCGGCCGGCATCGTGCTCACCGGCGGCACCGCAAAAATGGAAGGCGCGGTCGAACTGGCCGAGGAGATTTTCCATATGCCGGTGCGTCTGGGCGTGCCCCACAGCGTCAAGGGCCTGGCCGATGTGGTGCGCAATCCGATTTATTCAACAGGCGTGGGCCTGTTGCTGTATGGGCTGCAGAAGCAGACCGACGGCATCTCCATGTCTGCGATCAGCAGTTACAACGACGAACCGAAAATGCCGGTGATCGAGCGCCTGAAGCGCTGGGTGCAAGGCAATTTCTGATTCACAACAGTGTTTGCAGTAGGCGTTACAACCAAAAAGTAAAAGGAGAGGGGAAATGTTCGAACTCGTAGATAGCGCACCGCAGAGTGCTGTAATTAAAGTAATCGGCGTCGGTGGTGGCGGTGGCAATGCCGTCAATCACATGGCGAAAAACAATATCGAAGGCGTCGAATTCATCTGCGCCAACACCGATGCGCAGGCGCTGAAAAACATCGGCGCGCGTACCATCCTGCAGCTCGGCACCGCCGTGACCAAGGGCCTGGGCGCAGGCGCGAATCCTGACGTCGGCCGTCAGGCCGCGATGGAAGATCGCGAGCGCATCGCCGAAGTGCTGCAAGGCACCGACATGGTCTTCATCACCACCGGCATGGGTGGCGGTACCGGTACCGGTGCAGCCCCCGTAATCGCTCAAGTGGCCAAGGAAATGGGCATTCTCACCGTTGCCGTGGTGACCCGACCGTTCCCGTTCGAAGGCCGCAAACGCATGCTGATCGCCGAAGAGGGCATCCGTGCTCTGGCAGAAAGCGTCGACTCGCTGATCACCATCCCCAACGAAAAACTGCTGACCATCCTCGGCAAGGATGCCAGCCTGCTGTCGGCGTTCGCCAAGGCGGATGACGTGCTGTCCGGTGCCGTGCGCGGTATCTCCGACATCATCAAGCGTCCGGGCATGATCAACGTCGACTTCGCCGACGTGAAAACCGTGATGAGCGAAATGGGCATGGCGATGATGGGCACTGGCTGCGCCAGCGGTCCGAACCGCGCCCGTGAAGCGACCGAAGCAGCCATCCGCAACCCGCTGCTGGAAGACGTAAACCTGCAGGGCGCGCGCGGCATTCTGGTGAATATCACCGCAGGTCCCGACCTGTCCCTGGGTGAGTACTCGGACGTCGGCAACATCATCGAGCAGTTCGCTTCCGAGCACGCCACCGTCAAGGTTGGCACCGTGATCGATCCGGACATGCGCGACGAATTGCACGTCACCGTGGTCGCTACCGGCCTGGGCGCGAAAATCGAGAAGCCGGTCAAAGTTATCGACAACACCGTTCAGGTTGCTGGCAACTCCGCCATTTCGGCTGCGCCGACCGTCCCGTCGCGCAACGAGCAAAGCGTCAACTACAAGGACTACGAGCGCCCGACCGTTCAGCGTCAAAGCCATGCGGGCGGCGCCACCGCGGCGAAGCTGAATCCGCAGGACGACCTGGATTACCTGGACATCCCGGCATTCCTGCGTCGTCAGGCCGATTGATGGAATGTATCAGGAGTATTGGGGTGATTGGTGTTCAGCAAAGGTCGGTTCTGCTATCATCGCCGGCCATTGTTGAAAACTATTCGCAACTAGTGCTATAGCGGCCAAAGCCATGATCAGACAACGCACCCTGAAGAACATCATCCGCGCCACCGGCGTCGGCCTGCATTCCGGGGAAAAGGTTTACCTGACCCTGAAGCCGGCACCGGTGGACACCGGTATCGTGTTCCGTCGTACCGACCTCGACCCTATCGTGGAAATCCCCGCACGAGCAGGCAATGTCGGTGAAACCACCATGTCGACCACGCTGGTCAATGGTGATGTCAAGGTGGATACGGTAGAGCATCTGCTTTCGGCCATGGCTGGCCTGGGCATCGATAACGCCTACGTCGAGCTCTCCGCGTCCGAAGTGCCGATCATGGATGGCAGCGCTGGTCCTTTCGTATTCCTGATTCAATCCGCGGGTCTGCAAGAGCAGGAAGCCCACAAGAAGTTCATCCGCATCATCCGCGAAGTGACGGTCGAGGAGGGCGACAAGCGCGCCACCTTCGTGCCTTTCGAGGGGTTCAAGGTGACCTTCGAGATCGATTTCGATCACCCGGTCTTCCGCAATCGCACCCAGTCGGCCAGCGTTGACTTCTCCAGCACCTCGTTTGTGAAAGAAGTCAGCCGCGCCCGTACATTCGGCTTTATGCGTGACATCGAGTTCCTGCGTTCGCAGAACCTGGCACTCGGCGGCAGCGTGGACAATGCCATCGTTGTGGACGAGTACCGGGTGCTGAACGAAGACGGCCTGCGCTATGAGGACGAGTTCGTTAAGCACAAGATTCTCGACGCCATCGGTGATCTCTACCTGCTTGGCAACAGTCTTATCGGTGAGTTCCGTGGGTTCAAATCGGGGCATGCCCTGAACAATCGTCTGTTGCGCGCGTTGATCGAGCAAACCGACGCTTGGGAAGTGGTGACCTTCGACGATCCCAATACGGCTCCCATTTCTTACATGCGCCCGGTCGCGGCGGTGTAGGTCAAACTCCCTTCCTTTTGTTTTTCGAGGCCACCTTCGGGTGGCTTCTTTTTTTGCGGTGGTGCTCTATTCGCTGGGTTTGCCATGTTTGGCCAGACGTTCCAGCGCAGCGCGTAATTTGGGGTCGCGCACGCCATCTGCAGTTGCCTGGATGTTCTCGGCGGCGCTATTCGACAGGCTGATAGTGCGATTGGTTGCACGTATTTCGACAGTCGGCGGTTGCACCTTGAAGTGTATTTTCGCTAAGGTCGCGAACTCTTCGAGCAACTGAAGTTGCCTGAGCAAGCGTTTTTGTTGGTAGCGCAAGCGTGTGGCCCAGTGGCCATCGGTGACGATTAACAGCAAACAGCCTTCACGCCAGGACGCTACATGACAGTGTTCACGGGCAGCGGGTTGCAGTTGGCTTTCCAGTAGGCGTTGCAGTTGATCCAGGCGTTGAGCCTGATTGAACAGCGCTTTCAAGGGCTTCGCTTCGCGCAGCAGCGCGGCGGATGCCTTGGCCGGCAACGGACGAAACGACATGGCAGGACGCCTGACAAAGTGGAGCCGCCATGGTAGCAGAATCCCTGCTACTGACCTGGCTTCCACCCAAAGGGGAATCCATGCACATCATTCTACTCAGTCGCCGTCACGGTGCCGCTCGCTCGCTTAGTCTCGATCTACGTTGGCTATTGGCGGCGATGCTGGTGCTGGTTGCGTTGGCGCTGGGCGGCGGGGTGGCCTTTGGCGCCTGGTGGGCGCCACAGACCCCCCAGTTGCAAAACAGCGATCAAGTCACCCAGGCGCTCGATCAGCAACGGGCCGAAGTGGGCGCGGTGCGGCTCGATGCGCAACGCCAGCTGGATGCGTTTGCTGCGCACGTTGCCGAACTGCAGGCGCGTCTGACCCGCCTGGATGCGCTCGGCGAGCGCCTGACCGAGCTGGCGGAACTGGATTCAAGCGAGTTCGACTTTTCCCTCGATGTGGGTCAGGGCGGCCCTGAAGAGTTGTTCGACAGCGCAGCGTACGAGCCCCCTTCTTTTATCAGCACCCTGGACGAACTTGCGGTCAGGCTCGATAGCCGCGAGCAGCAGCTCGAAGTGCTCGAACAGCTGCTCGCCAGTCGGCAGCTCGACGAAGCCGAATACCTGGCCGGGCGGCCTGTCCGTCAGGGGTACATGTCCTCGCCATTCGGCCGGCGTACCGACCCGTTCACCGGGCGCGCTAGCGTGCACAAGGGTGTGGATTTCGCCGCCAAGGCCGGTAGCGACGTGGTGGCGGTTGCCGCCGGTGTGGTCACTGCATCGGAGCGCCGCAGCGGTTATGGCAACACCGTTGAAATCAGTCATGCCGATGGCTATGTCACGTTATATGCCCACAACCAGAGCAATCTGGTGCAGGTCGGCGATCTGGTGCAGCGCGGCCAGACCATCGCCAAAGTCGGTAGCACTGGACGCTCCAGTGGCTACCACGTGCATTTCGAAGTCAGCAAGGGAGGCCGTCTGGTCAACCCGGCCAGCTTCATCGCCCGAGTCAGCGACGTCGAATAACGCCGCTTTCCTCATCTGCGTTTCCGGGTAGAATGCCGCCTTTGCACGCAGCCATCAGGCTGCATGGGCAACTGTTCAAGTTGTCCTCCATCCATCACGCGTGGAAGAGCCTGTCGATATGTTTGCGCCTTTGTTGAAAAAACTCTTTGGAAGCAAGAACGAGCGTGAGGTCAAGCGCATGCTCAAGACGGTTCAGTCCGTCAATGCCTTCGAGGAGCAGATGCTTGCCCTCTCGGATGAGCAACTGCGCAGCAAGACCGATGAATTCAAAGCTCGCTTGGCGAAAGGCGAAACCCTCGACCAGCTCCTGCCGGAAGCCTTCGCGGTAGCCCGTGAAGCCGGCAAACGCGTGATGGGCATGCGTCACTTCGACGTACAGCTGATCGGCGGCATGACTCTGCATGAAGGCAATATCGCCGAGATGCGCACCGGTGAAGGCAAGACCCTGGTGGCGACCCTGGCGGTGTACCTCAACGCACTGTCTGGCAAAGGCGTGCATGTGGTCACGGTGAACGACTACCTGGCGCGCCGCGACGCCAACTGGATGCGCCCGCTGTATGAATTCCTGGGCATGTCAGTGGGTATCGTCACCCCATTCATGCCGCCGGACGAGAAGCGCGCCGCCTACGCCGCCGATATCACCTACGGCACCAACAACGAATTCGGTTTCGATTACCTGCGCGACAACATGGCGTTCAGCCTGGACGAGAAATTCCAGCGCGAGCTGAATTTCGCCGTGATCGACGAAGTCGACTCGATCCTTATCGACGAGGCCCGTACCCCGCTGATCATCTCCGGCCAGGCCGAGGACAGCTCCAAACTCTACATCGAAATCAACAAACTGATCCCGCGCCTCAAGCTGCACGTCGAGGAAGAAGAAGGCGTGGTGACGCAGGAAGGCCATTACAAGGTCGACGAGAAATCCCGCCAGGTCGAATTGAACGAGGCGGGGCATCAGTTCGTCGAAGAGCTGCTTAGCCAGGCTGGGTTGCTGGGCGAAGGCGAGAGCCTCTACTCGGCGCACAACCTCGGCCTGCTGACCCACGTGTATGCGGGGCTGCGCGCGCACAAGCTGTTCAACCGCAACGTCGAATACATCGTGCAGAACAATCAGGTGCTGCTGATCGACGAGCACACCGGCCGCACCATGCCGGGCCGCAGGCTGTCCGAAGGCCTGCACCAGGCCATCGAAGCCAAGGAAGGGCTGCCGATCCAGGCCGAAAGCCAGACGCTGGCGTCGACCACCTTCCAGAACTATTTCCGCCTGTACAACAAGCTGTCCGGCATGACCGGTACCGCTGACACCGAAGCCTTTGAATTCCATCAGATCTACGGCCTGGCCGTGATCGTGATCCCGACCAACCGAGCCCTGGCGCGCAAGGACTACAACGACCTGGTGTACCTCACCCAGGAAGAGAAGTTCGCCGCCATCGTTACCGATATCAAGGATTGCATGGCCCAGGGCCGGCCAATTCTGGTGGGTACCGCGTCGATCGAAAGCTCCGAATACGTGTCCCGCCTGCTGGAAAAAGAAGGCATCGAGCACAAGGTGCTCAACGCCAAGTTCCACGAAAAGGAAGCCGAGATCATCGCCCAGGCCGGTCGCCCTGGCGCCTTGACCATCGCCACCAACATGGCCGGTCGCGGTACCGACATCCTGCTCGGCGGCAACTGGGAAGTCGAAGTTGCCAACCTCGAGAACCCTACCGACGAGCAGATCGCGCAGATCAAGGCCGATTGGCAGAAACGTCACCAGCAGGTCATCGAGTCGGGCGGTCTGCATGTGATCGCGTCCGAGCGCCACGAATCGCGGCGTATCGACAACCAGCTGCGCGGCCGTTCCGGTCGTCAGGGCGACCCGGGTTCCAGCCGGTTCTACCTGTCGCTGGAAGACAGCCTGATGCGCATCTTCGCCTCCGATCGGGTGAAGAATTTCATGAAGGCCCTGGGCATGGAAGCCGGCGAAGCCATCGAGCATCGCATGGTCACCAACGCCATCGAAAAGGCGCAGCGCAAGGTCGAGGGTCGCAACTTCGACATGCGCAAGCAGTTGCTGGAATTCGACGACGTGGCCAACGAGCAGCGCAAGGTGATCTATCACATGCGCAACACCCTGCTCGCGGCGGACAACATCGGCGAGACCATCAGCGAGTTCCGCAAGGAAGTCCTGGACGGCACCATTAACCAGTACATCGCGCCACAATCGCTGCCGGAGCAATGGGACATCGCCGGTCTGGAAGACGCGCTGTTCAGCAGCTTCAGCATCAAGCTGCCGGTTCAGCAGTGGCTCGACGACGACCACAAGCTGTACGAAGAAACCCTGCGCGAGCGCATTCTCGAAGCGCTTATCGCGGCTTACAACGAGAAGGAAGACATGGCCAGCGCGGATGCGCTGCGCACCTTCGAGAAGCAGATTCTGCTGCGCGTGCTCGACGACCTGTGGAAAGACCACCTGTCAACCATGGACCACCTGCGCCACGGTATCCACCTGCGCGGTTACGCCCAGAAAAACCCCAAGCAGGAATACAAGCGCGAGTCCTTCACCCTGTTCCAGGAATTGCTCGATTCGATCAAGCGCGACACCATCCGTGTGCTGTCGCATGTGCAGGTGCGCCGCGAAGACCCGGTCGAGGAAGAAGCGCGTCTGCGTCGCGAGGCCGAAGCCATGGCCGAGCGCATGCAGTTCCAGCACGCTGAAGCGTCGGCCTTGTCCCAGCCGGATGCCGAGGCCGAGGAAGGGGATGTCGCGGTTGCCGCCATTCCGGTGCGCACCGAACAGAAGATCGGTCGTAACGAGCCTTGCCCTTGTGGCTCGGGCAAGAAGTACAAGCATTGCCATGGCCAGTTGACCTGAGCCAGTGACCTAGCACTGCGAACTGGGGCATGAGTCTGGCTATGCTTGGCTCTGCCCACCCAGCGCCGCGAACGGCTTAGCCGCTCGCGGCGTTTTAGCATCGAATTCGAGCGTACCCAGGTGGGTACTCCTGTCATCCAACGAGGAGCGATCTCTATGGCTGTTGGTCTTGGCCCGCTGTCTACCCTGCATCCGGTTCCAGGTTTCGAGCTGGGCATCGCTTCGGCCGGTATCAAGCGTCCAGGGCGCAAGGATATCGTCGTGATGCGCTGCGCCGAAGGCTCGAGCGTGGCGGGGGTGTTCACCCTCAATGCGTTCTGCGCCGCGCCGGTGATCCTGGCCAAGAAGCGCGTGCTGGGCAGCGTACGCTACCTGCTGACCAACACCGGCAACGCCAACGCAGGCACTGGCGAGCTTGGCCTGCAGAATGCCGCGCGCACCTGCGCCGCGCTGGCCCGGTTGACGGGTGTCGACGACAGTGCGGTACTGCCATTTTCCACCGGGGTGATTGGTGAGCCATTGCCCGTGGAAAAGATCGAGGGCGCCCTGCAGGCTGCTCTGGACGATCTGGCGGAAGACCATTGGGCCGAGGCCGCCACCGGCATCATGACCACCGACACGCTGCCCAAGGGCGCCAGCCGGCAGTTCCAGCACGAAGGTGTGACGGTCACCGTAACCGGCATTTCCAAAGGTGCCGGGATGATCAAGCCGAACATGGCGACCATGCTCGGTTATATCGCCACCGATGCCAAAGTCGCCCAGGGTGTGTTGCAGGACCTGCTGCGCGATGCCGCCAACAAGTCGTTCAACCGCATCACCATCGATGGCGATACCTCGACCAACGATTGCTGCATGCTGGTCGCTACCGGCCAGGCTGCATTGCCGGAGATCACCCAGGCCAGCGGCGCGCTGTTTGCTGCCTTGCGCCAGGCGGTGTTCGAGGTGTGCATGGAGGTTGCCCAGGCCATCGTGCGCGACGGCGAGGGCGCGACCAAGTTCGTCACCGTGCAGGTCAATGGGGGGGCGACGCACCAGGAATGCCTGGACGTCGGCTACGCGGTCGCGCATTCGCCGCTGATCAAGACCGCGCTGTTCGCCTCCGACCCGAACTGGGGGCGCATCCTGGCCGCGGTCGGTCGTGCCGGCGTGGCGCAACTGGATGTCAGCCTGATCGACGTGTTCCTCGGTGAGGTGTGCATTGCCAGCAAGGGTTGCCGAGCCGCCAGCTACACCGAGGAGCAGGGCGCCGCAGTAATGGCCGAAGCTGAAATCACCATCCGCATCGAGCTGGGCCGCGGCACCTGCAGCGAGACCATCTGGACCACCGACCTGTCCCACGAGTACGTGAAGATCAACGCCGAATACCGCACCTGATCCGCGGTCTACAAGCGTCCATTCCCGTTGTTCATGGGGCTATGAGCAATGGGAATTTGCTATTGCTGCGGGTGCCTCTTAAGGTCTGGCGGACACCCCGCGACTCAACTTACCTGGAGCCCAGCGCATGTCTCTGACCCTGATCATCGGCAACAAGAACTACTCGTCCTGGTCGTTGCGCGGCTGGTTGGCCATCGAGCTGACGGGCACGGCGTACCAGGAAACCCTGGTTCCGCTTTACCAGGCCGACAGCCGTGCGCGCCTGCAAGCGCATTCGCCCACCGCCAAGGTGCCGGTGCTGAAAACCGCTGAAGGCCCGATATGGGATTCCCTGGCGATCAGCGAGTACCTGGCCGAGCAGTTCCCAGAAGCCCACCTCTGGCCACGCGAGCGTTATGCCCGGGCACTGGCGCGTAGCGCATGCGCGGAGATGCACAGCGGCTTCGTCGCGCTGCGCAGCCATATGCCGATGGACCTCAAGCGCAACCAGGCGCTGGCCGAGGTGCCGGAGGACGTGCAAGCCGATATCCAGCGCATCTGCGCCCTGTGGAACCAGTGCCGCAGCCAGTTCGGTCAGGGCGGCCCGTTCCTCTTCGGTCAGCTCAGCCTGGCCGACGCATTCTTCGCACCCGTGGCCGCGCGGCTGCGCAGCTACCAGGTGGAGTTGCCTGACAATGCCGCCGCCTATGTGGAGGCCATCTACCAGTGGCCGGCCTTTCAGCGCTGGTACCAGGCGGCCCTGGCGGAGCAGCTCGGATGAAAGTCGTGCATGTTGCCGCAGCGGTCATTCGGGGGGCAGACGGCCGTGTGTTGATCGCCAAGCGAGCGGACGATCAGCACCAGGGTGGGCTGTGGGAGTTTCCCGGCGGCAAGGTGGAAGCGGGGGAGACGGTCGAGACCGCTCTGGCCCGTGAGCTGAACGAGGAGCTGGGCATCCAGCCAACGCGTGCGCGACCACTGATTCAAGTGCGCCACGACTACCCGGACAAGCGCGTGCTGCTGGACGTGTGGGAAGTCAGCGCATTCAGCGGTGAGCCCTATGGCGCCGAGGGCCAGCCCCTCGCCTGGGTAAGCCCCAGGCAGCTGAGCGATTACGAGTTTCCGGCGGCCAACCGACCGCTGGTGGCGGCGGCACGTTTGCCCGAGCACTACCTGATCACCCCTGAAGACCTCGACGGGCCGGAGCTGCTGCGGGGCGTCAGGGCGGCGCTGGCCAGCGGCATTTGCCTGATCCAGTTGCGCGCGCCCTCGATGTTCGATGCGCAGTATCGCGACCTGGCCGTGGACATCCAGGGGCTGTGCGCGGGCAAGGCGCAACTGATGCTGAAAGGGCCGCTGGAGTGGCTGGGCGACTTTCCGGCAGCCGGGTGGCACCTGACCGCCACCCAATTGCGCAAGTACGCCGCCATGGGTCGGCCGTTGCCGGCGCAGCGCTGGTTGGCGGCGTCCTGCCATGACGCCGAGGAGCTGGCGCTGGCGGCACAGATGGATGTCGACTTCGTTACGTTGTCGCCAGTGCAGGCAACCCAGACCCATCCCGATGCGCAGGCTTTGGGCTGGGATCTGACCCGCGAGTTGCTGCAGAACGTCAACCGGCCGGTCTACCTGCTTGGCGGCGTCGGCCCGGACGACCTGTCACGCGCTCGCCAGGTCGGGGCCCAGGGCGTCGCCGGCATCCGCGCGTTCTGGCCGTCATCGGCGACGTTGGCTTGACGGCATTGCGCCTGCTGACGGTATAGTTCGCGCCCCTAAATGGTGCGTGATGGCGGATTCGGCGGTGGATGTTTTCAAAGACTGGGTAAGGGCCTTCTGGCCCGCGCCCGTGGCGGTCAACTTCAACGAGCAGGCGCTCAGCTGTGTCGGCGCCTTTTTTGGCCTGCTGTTCACCGGCTGGTTGTGTCACCAGGCGCTGGGCGATGCCAGTCCCTGGCTGATCGCGCCCATGGGCGCTTCTGCGGTGCTGCTGTTCGCGGTGCCGGCCAGTCCCTTGGCGCAACCCTGGTCGGTGATGGGCGGCAACCTGGTCGCTGCGCTGGTCGGGGTGGCCTGTGCGACCTGGCTGGGCCACGGCGCCGCCGTTGCGGCCATGGCCGGGGCATTGGCGATAGGTGCGATGTTCGCCCTGCGTTGCCTGCATCCGCCGGGCGGCGCGGTGGCGCTCACCGCGGTTTTGGCTGGCGACGATATCGCCCAGCTGGGTTTTCACTTCGCGCTCTACCCGGTGGCACTCAACTCGCTGGGCCTGCTGCTGATCGCACTGGTATTCAACAACGCCTTCCGCCGGCGCTACCCGCATCGTCCGATCGATCACGGCAACGTCCATAAAACCGCCGACCCGATTCCGCGCGATCGCCTGGGCTTTACCCCGGCCGACCTCGACGCGGTGCTCGAAGCGCGCGGCGAGCTACTCGATATCGCCCGTGACGACCTGGAGGAAATCCTCCTGCAGACCGAAGCCAGGGCCTACCAGCGCCGGTTCGGCGAGACCCGCTGCGCCGACATCATGTCCGTGGACGTGCGCGGCGTGCCGCCGGAGACTCTGCCTGGCGAAGCGTTGCGCCAGCTGCGCGAGCACAAGTTGAGCGCGCTGCCGGTGATCAACGCCCGGCGTGAGCTGCTCGGCATGTTGCATCTGCACGACCTGCTCCGCGAACAGCAGGTCAGCACCGAGCCGGTCAGCCAGCTGATGCGTCGCCAGCCCCCGACCTGCCGGCCGGACTGGCCGATCACCTACCTGATCCAGGTGCTGTCCGACAGCAATGTGCACAAGGTGCCGGTTGTGGATGAACACAACCAGGTGCTCGGTATCGTTACTCAGTCGGATCTGGTCGCAGCGCTGTTTCGCATGTCGCTGGAAAGCTACCCGTCGAGCTGGTCGGTGCGTCGCGCCTGATACCCGGTGCTCGACCCGGCGCCACGGCTGCGGCCTAATAGCCGTCTGCTGTTATCGAGGCCGCCCATGAGCGCTGATGCCCGTTCCCCTTCCAACATGCGCCCCAGCACCCTGCACCTGCCCCAGGGCGATTGGGCCACCGTGCTCGATTGCCTGTGCGCGCATTTTCCGGCCATCGCGCGTGAGGTCTGGCTGGCGCGCATCGCCCGTGGCCGGGTGCTGGACGCCGAGGGCGCTCCCATCGGCGTCGACCACGCCTACCGGGTGGGCCTGAAAATCCATTATTTCCGCGAGGTCGCGGCTGAGACGCCGATACCGTTCGAGGAAAACCTGCTGCACATCGACGAGCACCTGCTGGTGGCCGACAAGCCGCACTTTCTGCCGGTGATGCCTGCGGGCGAATACGTCGAGCAGACCTTGCAGGCGCGCCTGAGCAAGCGCCTGGGCAGTGCCGACCTGGTGCCGCTGCACCGGATCGATCGACATACCGCAGGCCTGGTGTTGTTTTCCACCAACCCGCGTAGTCGTGGCCAGTACCAGGCGCTGTTTCGCGAGCGGAAGATGCACAAGCGCTACGAAGCGCTGGCGGCGGCTTTGCCCCAGCTGGATTTTCCGCTGCAACGGGCGACGCGGCTGGAGGCCGCTGAGCCGTTCTTCCGCATGCAGGAAGTGACCGGTGAGGCCAATACCGAAACCCGCATTGAGGTCGCCCAGCGCCTCGGCGAGCACTGGCTGTATCGGCTGTATCCGGTCACGGGCAAGAAGCACCAGCTGCGCGTGCACCTGGCCGCGCTGGGCGCGCCGATCCTCAATGATCCTTTCTATCCCGAGGTCACCGATGCTCCCGATGCGCCGGATGACTACAGCAAACCGCTCAAGCTGTTAGCCAAGGGGCTGAGCTTTATCGACCCGCTAACCGGTGAGCGGCGCGTATTCGAAAGCCAGCTTAGTCTGCTCTGAAGTCGTAGGGTGGATGGAGCTTTCATCCACCAACCCGTAATGGTGGATGAAAACAGCCTCATCCACCCTACGCGGATACATGCTTAGCGTTGTGAATCTTTCGCGGCGGGTTGCCACAGCCGTAGGGTGGATGGCGCTTTATCCATCCACCAACCCGTAATGGTGGATGAAAACAACGTCATCCACCCTACGCGGCTACAGGGTTAGCTTTGTTGTTCTTTAGCAGCTGCCTGCCAGAGCACTTCATCGACGCCCTGACGCTTGGCGATCAGCCGCGCGGCGACGAACAGCAGGTCGGACAGCCGGTTGACGTAGGCCAGGCTGGTCGCCCGGATCGGTTCCTGGGCATTCAGGTGCTGGCAGCGCCGTTCCGCGCTGCGCGCCAGGCTGCGGCAGACATGGGCCTGGGCGATCAGGCGCGAACCGCCGGGCATGATGAAGTTTTCCAGCGGGCCGACCTCGTCGTTCCAGCGGTCGATGGCTGCTTCCAGGCGCTCGATTTCCTGGGGCTGCAATGCCTGGTACTCCGGCATCGCCAGTTCGCCGCCGAGGTCGAACAGGCGATGCTGGCACGGCCCGAGCACCTCGATCAGTTCGCCCAGGCCCGGCCACGTTGATTCGTGTTCGGCCAGCTCGGCCAGCAGCAGGCCAAGGTGACTGTTCAACGTATCCAGCTCGCCCATAGCCTCTACGCGCGGGTGGTCCTTGGCTACCCGACGACCATCGGCGAGGCCTGTTTCACCGGCATCGCCGGTACGGGTATAAATCTTCGAAAGGCGATAGCCCATGTTCATTGACCTGTGTCGGCGACGGAGGCCGTCAGCGGCAGGCGCACGGTGAAGCAGGTGCCCTGGCCGGGTTTGGACTGCACTTCCATCTGCCCTTTGTGGTTGTTGGTGATGATGAAGTAGGACACCGACAGGCCGAGCCCCGTGCCCTGGCCGACTTCCTTGGTGGTGAAGAACGGCTCGAAAATTCGCTTGCGCACCGACTCGGGCATGCCAACGCCGTTGTCCTCGACCTGAATTTCCGCCCAGTGGCCCTGGCGCCGGGTGCGCAGCGTGATCTGCCCGGGGGCGTCGTCTTCGCGCTGGTGAATCGCCTGGGCGGCATTCTTCAGCAGGTTGAGCAGGACCTGTTCGAGTTCGTTGGCGGTGCCCGGCACGGGCGCCAGTTCGGTGTCGAACTCGCGGACCACGCGCAGGCTCTTGAAGTCGAAGCTGTCGGTCAGGTCGAAGTCGTTGCTGGCGATTTCCAGCGCCTGATCGATCAGCGTCGTCAGTTGGCAGGGCGCCAGCTGGCGGTCGCTCATGCGGCTGAAATTGAGCATGTGGCTGACGATCTTCGCCGCGCGGGTACCGGCCTGCTGGATACCGTCGAGCAGTTGCGGCACTTCGCGCGCCTGCAGGTAACTGTCGATTGCCTGCAGACAGACGCCGATCTGCTCGGCTTGCTGGCGATTCTTTTCCAGCTCCGGCGACAAACGCCGGCGGATGTTCTGTACGTTATGCAGGATGGCGCCGAGCGGGTTGTTGATTTCATGGGCCATGCCGGCGGCCAGCCCGCCGACGGAAAGCATCTTCTCCGACTGCACCATCATTTCCTCGAGGTTCAGGCGCTGGGTGATGTCGTCGATGCGGATCACCGCGCCGCGCCCGCTGCCGCCCACCAGCGGGTAGAAGGTCAGGGCGTAGTGACGCTGCTCCTCGCCTTTCTGCCAGGTTACCCGTTCGATCTTTTCCACCTTGTGCTGCTCGATGCTGCGCTTTATGTGGGCGTGAAAGGGTTTGAGCGGGGCGAAGGCGAGAAACACCGGCTGGTTCAGCGCGGACTCGAGCGGGGTGCCGGACAGGGCGCTGGCCTCCTGATTCCACTGCGCCACGTAGAGCTGCTCATCCAGGGCGATCAGCGCCGAAGGCATGGAGTCGATGATGCTGTTGAGGTACTTCTGGAAACCCGTGAGCTTTTTCTCGATCTTGCTGCGCACCTGCACTTCCAGCTCGAGCTTGCGGTTGGAATGGCGGGTTTCCTCGGCCAGGGTCTGGGCCTGGTCAAACGCATCCTGGGCATCGTCGCGGGCGCGCTTGAGCTGCTGCTCGCGGGCTTCGATACGCACCAGCATGGTGTTGAACGCATCGGCCAGGCTGCCGATTTCGTCGCGGTTGCCGCGCCGCGCGCGCAGGGCATAGTTCTCCTCGCGGGTGACCTGGCGCGACAGCTCTTCGAGGCGGCGAATGGGCCGGGTGATCAGGCGTCGGACCTGGCGCTGGACGATCAGCCAGAGCACCACGCTGATCGCCAGAATCGCCAGGCTGGCGCTCAAGGTGCCGGTGTAGAACACACCGGGCAGTTCGCTGGAGGCAACCAGCAGCAGGTGGCCGGGCGGGCCCTTGCGCTGGGGCAGTTCGATCAGTTGGTTGGTACGAAACTCGCTGTGACGCCAATTCTCGACCAGATCGACTCGTGGCGGCAGACGCAGCTTACCGCCGCGTTGTAACTGCGCCAGGCTGAGGCCATTGCTGTCGTAGATCACCGCCGCGCGCAGTGGCGCGTAATCATCCAGTCGCTTGAGCAGGGTCTGCGCGGCCTGCGCCGAGCGCAATGCCGGCTCGCTCAATTCGGGGCTGGCGATCAGCCGGCCCAAGGTATGCAGCGCCTGTGGCGCCACGCTCTCCTGGGAAATCCAGTAGGCCGCGCTGATAAACGCTAGGTTGGCCACCAGCAGCACGGTGGCCAACAGCACCAGCAGCGCGGCGAGCAGCTTGCGGCCGACTGGCAGGTTTTCGAGGCGTTGGCGCAGGTGCATGGCAGGCGTGATCGCTGTTTGAAATGAGCCGGCAGGGTAACGCGCGCTTTATTGGCTGGGCAATCCGCGTGCGTGCAGGTGGTCGAGCAGGCGGCGGTGCAGCGCCTCGAGATGGGGCAGCGTGCATCGGTGACGCTGGGCGGCGGCGCAGGCGTAGCCGAGCAGGTAGGCGACCTCGGTGCGACGGCCGTGGGCGACGTCCTGGTGCATCGACGAATAGTTCGCCGCGGTGGCGTGAATCACCCGCAGCACTTCGTCGTGCAGCCCTTCGGCAGCGGCCGCCTGCCCGCAGGTGTGCAGCAGCTCACGTAGTTCCAGGCACAGGGTGGCGACCTCGGCGGGATGCTCGTCGAGCCCGCCATTGCGGCAGTCGTACAACACGGTCAGCGGGTTGATCGCGCAGTTCAACGCCAGTTTGCGCCACAGCCGGCCGACGATATCCAGGCTCCAGTCGTGGGTGATGCCGCTGCGTGAAAGTTCGCCCAGCCAAGGGGGCGGTTCGAGCGCCAGTGGGTCGCCGAGCCAGGTGTGGCCGTGACCGGCGAACACCACGCGCCAGTCGCCGTCGCGGTAGGCACCTTCGGTACTCGAGGCGAGGATGCAACGTACCCCTGGCACCTGCGCCGCTACGGCCGCCTGGCTGCCCAGGCCGTTCTGCAGCAGGATCAGCTCGGCACCGGCCATCAGTCGCGGGGCAATCTGCGCCACCGCGGCTTCGGCGTCATAGGCTTTGCAGGCAAGCAGCAGGCGCTGGATCGGCGCCGGGTTATCCAGGGTTTGCGCAGGCAGCGGATAGCGGCTCGTCTGGCCGTTTTCCACCAGCGTCACACCGCCGACCTGACGGTAAGCCGCCAGGCGCTCCTCGTTGCGCAGCATCAGCTGCACCGGCAGACCGATGCGGGCCAGGCGCGCGGCCCAGAGCATGCCCAGGCTGCCCGCACCGAGGATATGCCACATGGCCGTCTAGTGCGGCAGCGGCAGGCGCATGGCAGCGACCCGGCCACTGGAGTAGGACTCGGGCAGCAGTTTCTCGGCATGCTCAATGATGTGCTGCGGCTCGATGGGCAGCGCCCGTGCATCGAGACCGACCAGGCAGATGCCGGCCTTGAGGCTGATAAACCCTTCGCTGGTTTTGAATGCCTTGAGGTTCAGCCCTTCGTGCAGGCGCTTGAAGCTGCTCGGCGAGCATTCCTGCAGGTTTTCCAGCAGGGTGATCAGGGCGAAGTGGGTGTCGTCCAGGGACACCAGCACATCCATCGGCCGCACCAGCTGCTGCAAGCGCCGCGCGACCCCGTGGAGCAATTCGTTGTGGGCCTGCGGTGTAGGTTTTTCCGCTTCCTGCAAGCCGATCAGCAGGTAGCATAGGGCGCCGCCGCGGGATTCGATCTGGCGCAGACAATCGACCAGCTTCTGCTTGAGATAACGGGCATTGCCCAGCCCGGTGAGCGGGTCGACCAGGTTGCGTTGTTCCAGGTTGGCGACGTTGGTGGTCAACAGGCGATTCTCCTGCAACAAGCGTTGCAGGTTGTTGCACAGCCGATCGGCCGCATAGACGCGCGGCACCAGTTGCTCGTTCATTGCCGCTTTGCTGATGAAGTCGTCGACGCCACGGTCGAAGGCTTCCGCCAGCACGTTTTCGCCTTCCTTGCCGGTCAGCAGAATCACGTAGGTGTAATGGTCTGCGGTTTCGTCGAGCTGGCGCACCCGTCCGGTCAGCTCCAGGCCGTCCATCTCGGGCATGAGCCAATCCGCAAGAAGCACGCTGGCGGGGCGTTGTTCGAGCTGCTTGATGGCTTCGGCAGCGCTGTTGGCGAAGCGCACATCCTGATAACCGGCCTGGCTCAAGGCACGGCCGATCATGGCGCTGGAGAACTTGGCGTCGTCCACCACCAGGATGCTGAGATGGGGGTTGGGCATGGGGCAGGCTCGCTGGATAAGTCACAAGGGTCTGGTACGGGGCCAGACAGCGTTCGTCTCTGCGGATATATAATGGCCGCGTTTTTTTACCGTCAAGCCAGGCGTGTCTCGTTCGTGACCTGGCGCGCCGTCTATCTGGAGGAAACCCATGCCCTCGTTCGATGTGGTGTCCGAATTGGACAAACACGAAGTCACCAACGCCATCGACAACGCCGTCAAAGAGCTGGAGCGTCGTTATGACCTGCGCGGCAAAGGCAGCTTCGAGCTGAAAGAGCTGACAGTCAATCTGACCGCGGATGCCGACTTTCAACTCGAGCAGATGGTCGAGATTCTCAAGCTCAGCCTGGTTAAGCGCAAGATCGACGTGCAATGTTTGGAATTCAAGGACGCTTACCCCTCGGGAAAAAGCGTCAAACAGGAAGTCATTCTGCGCGAAGGCATCGAGAAAGAGCTGGCGAAGAAGATCGTCGCCCACATCAAGGACAGCAAGCTCAAGGTGCAGGCCGCCATTCAGGGCGAGCAGGTGCGCATCACCGGGAAAAAACGCGATGACCTGCAGGAAGCCATCGCCGCGCTGCGTGCCAAGGATTTCGGCATGCCCTTGCAGTACAACAACTTCCGCGATTGATACGCGGGGCGTCATGGCGATGTCCCTTGGCCCTTGGCCAGGCATTGCCGAACCAACCGGGGACAGTCGCGCTAAGGCATGAATGTGGCGTGACCGTCATCCGGCAGAGGAGAAGGTATGGATCTCGAAGCTGAACTGAACCATCTGGTCGAGGCGTCCCAGGCCTGGGTGCCGATGATCATGGAATACGGCAGCCGGGTGCTGCTGGCCATTCTGACGTTGCTGATCGGCTGGTGGCTGATCAACAAACTGACCAACAAGGTTGGCGCGCTGATGGCGCTGCGCAAGGCCGACCTGGCGCTGCAAGGCTTTATCAGCAGCCTGGCCGGGATAGCCCTGAAAATCCTCCTGGTGGTCAGCGTCGCCTCGATGATCGGCGTGGAAACCACCTCGTTTATCGCCGCGATCGGTGCCGCCGGCCTGGCCATCGGCCTGGCGCTGCAGGGCAGCCTGGCCAACTTCGCCGGGGGCGTGCTGATCCTGCTGTTTCGCCCGTTTCGCATCGGTGACTGGATCGAAGCCCAGGGCGTGATGGGTACCGTGCACAGCATCCAGATCTTCCACACGGTGCTGCTCACCGGCGACAACAAGACGGTGATCGTGCCGAACGGCAATCTGTCCAACGACACCATCGTCAACTACAACCGCCAGCCAACCCGCAAGGTTATTTTCGATGTGGGCGTCAACTACGAGGCGGACCTGCAAAAGGCTCGGCAGATCCTGCTGGACCTGGCCAAGGATCCTCGCGTGCTGAGCGATCCCGCGCCCGCGGCAGTGGTGTCGACGCTGGGTGATAACGCGATCACCATCTCGCTGCGGATCTGGGTCAACACCGGGGATTATTGGGATGTGATGTTCATGCTCAACGAGCATGCGCGCGACCGGCTCAAGGCCGAAGGCATCGACATACCGTTCCCACAACGGGTTGTGCACCTGATGCAGCAGAGCTGAAGCATGAAGAACCCCGCGCAATGCGGGGTTTTTTACGCCTGCTCGGGCGGTGCCAGGGGGGCGGGCTGGTTGGCCTGGGGACGCTCGCGGCGCCATTGCAGGACAATCAGGATCAGGGTGGGAATGCCCAGCAGCGCGGTGGCGAAGAAGAATTGCGCGTAGCCCAGCTTCTCCACCATCACCCCAGAGTAGCCACCGATCAGGCGCGGCAGCAACAGCATGATCGAGCTGAGCAGGGCGTACTGGGTGGCGGAAAACTTGAGGTTGGTCAGGCTCGACAGGTAGGCGACAAACGCTGCTGTGGCCAGGCCGGCACTGAAGTTGTCAGCCGAAATGGTGACGATCAGCATCTGCAGGTCGGCGCCCATGCCCGCCAGCATCAGGAACAGCAGATTGGTCGCCGCCGAGGCTGCGCCGCCGATGAACAGAATCGGCAGGATACCGAAGCGCACGATCAGCAAGCCGCCGATACCAGCACCGAACAGTGTCATCACCAGGCCGAACAGCTTGCTGACGCTGGCGATCTGGTCCTTGGTGAACCCCTGGTCGATGTAGAACACGTTGGCCATCACGCCCATCACCGTATCGGACATGCGGTAAGTGGCAATCAGGCCGAGCAGCAGCAGCGCCTGCCAGCGATAGCGCAGAATGAAATCGTTGACCGGAGTCAGCACTGGGGCCAGGCCGCGGCGACCCATGGACGACAGGCACAGCGTGGTCAGGATGGTGTAGAGCAACGCCCGCAGGAAGGCGCGGTCCTCCAGCAACAGGTCGAGCATGCTCGCTTCGCCGCTGATCACGCTGGCGAAGTCGGTATGAAAGAACTGGGTGAACATCGCCGGTACTGAAACCAGCAACACCACCAGCACCAGCACCGACGCGATCTGGTGGCTGAAGCCATAACGGGCAGCGGCCAGCTGGGTTTTCAGCGGCACGGCCGGTTCGCGCATCCACAGGCTGGTGAGCAACCCAGGCAGCATCAGCAAGGCGAACAGCAGGTAGGTCCCGGCCCATGCGGCATGCTGGTACAGCTGCACGGTGGAACCGAAGCCTTCGGCGAAATACAGGGCGCCGGCGGTGGCGAGCAGGGCGGCGACTCGGTAGCCGGCCATATAACTGGCCGCAAGGGCCGCCTGGTGAGTGTCATCGACGATTTCCAGGCGGTAGGCGTCGACGGCGATGTCCTGGGTAGCCGAGGCGAACGCGACCAGTACCGCCAGGGAAATCAGCCAGGTCAGATGGGTTTGCGGATCGCACAGCGCCATGCCGGCCAGGCCGATGGCGATCAATACCTGCGAGAGCACCAGCCAGGAGCGACGTCTGCCCAGCCGGCTGAGCAGCGGCAGGCGCCATTGGTCGAGCAGCGGCGACCACACCCATTTGAACGCATAGGCCAGGCCGATCAGGCTGGCGAAACCGATGGTCTCGCGCGCCACGCCCGCTTCCCGCAGCCACACCGACAGGGTCGAAAACACCAGCATATAGGGCAGGCCGGCGGCGAATCCGAGCAGCAGTAGCACCAGTGTCGAGGGGGTGGAGTAGGCGGCAATGGCGTCGCGCCAGCTTTTATGAGGCATTGAGCGGGTATCTGCCTGACAGTGACCTGATTAAAGCGCGCACTCTAACCGCTGTGCTCCGTCGGGCGCCAGCCGTGCTGTCGGATATCCACACGATCATGCTGGATTTGAATACCTTCTTCGCGCAACCGCATGCGTTGCTCATCGCCGGAAGGCGAACCGGCCGGCAGGCTGAGGCGGCCGCTGGCGGCAATGACCCGGTGCCAGGGCAGGGTGCTGCCTTGCGGCAACTGACTCAGCGTGCGGCCAACCCAGCGTGCGGCGCGGCCTAACCCGGCGAACTCGGCGAGTTGGCCGTAACTGGTCACCTTGCCGGCGGGCACCATCGCCAGTACGCCGAACAGCGCTTCGCGGCGACGGTCCTGCTCGCTGGGCGGCTGATGGGTATCGCTGTTCGTGAGTCTGGTTTTTGCCACTTGATTGGCGTCCCTTGTTGGTCAGTTGTGCGGCGCAATCACGGATTTAGCGCAGCCAGTCAGGCGCTTATTCGACGCCACTTGACGGCGGCGCTGCAGGATACAGCCTGCAGCCCCAGGCCGAGCATTGCTGAAAACAAGCCTTGCCGCGCGGCATCGCGGAGCCGAGCCGGAACTGAACTACAGGCGATTCCGTCGGTCATTTCTTGCCTAGCGGTCGGTCTTGCGCATAATGCCCGGCTTTACGCAAACCTGAGCAGTCGAAATTGCCCCCTATGTTTAGCAAAACCTTTACGAGAACCCTGCTGGGCCTGGCCCTTGCCGTACCCGCCACGCCGCTGCTGGCAGATACCGTGTGGTTGAAGAATGGCGATCGCCTGACCGGCAAGATCAAATTCTATGAAGGCAAGAAGCTCCTGCTGCAGACCGATTACGGCGGCGCCATCGCTGTGGACTGGGACAAGGTCGCCACGCTGGAAAGCGATCAGGAGTTGCTGGTCAAGGAGAACGCCGTGGTCGGTGAGCGCGCCAAGGGCCTGCAACCTGCCGACCCGGGCAAGGTGACGCTGGTCAACGGCTCCGCACCGAAGACGGTCGAGCTGGCCAGCATCAAGCAGATGCTCAAGCCCAAGCCGCTGGTGGAAGACCTGGTGTGGAGCGGCAACATCGACGCCGCCCTCGATTACAAGCGCGCCGAAAGCGACACCGATGACTACGACGTCAACCTCGAAACCCAGGCGCGCCATGGCCTGTGGCGACACAACGCCACGGCGGGCTACAACCGCGAGTTCCAAGACGATCTGGTCACGACCGACAACTGGGACGCCGAATACGCCCTCGACCGCTTCCTGACCGAACACTGGTTCTGGCAGGGACGCATCGAATACAAGCGCGACCAGGTCGAAGAGGTCGCTCGTCAGCGCACCATAGGTACCGGTCCCGGTTACCAGTTCTGGGATAACGAGCTGGGCGCTTTCTCGGTGGCCGGTCTGCTCAACCGCAGCGACTACGAGTACGCCAATGGCGAAAGCGACAACTTCTATGCGGTGAGCATGAAGTGGGACTACAACCGTTACCTGATCGGCAAGAGCTTCGAGCTGTTCAGCACCGGTGAAGCCAGCAAGCCTCTGGCGAATGCCGCGGATTACACCCTGGATGCGGCACTGGGCCTGCGTTACAAGGTGACCGACTGGGCGTCGCTGAACATGAAGGCCGAGAAGGACATCGTCAGCGGCTCGGACGGCGATCTGGACGAAACCCACTACAGCATTGGTTTCGGTGTCGGCTGGTAAGTTAGCTGTTCTATAAAAAAGCCCCGCGTTTGCGGGGCTTTTTGCTTTAAGCGCTTTAGCTCTCGCGAGCGCGGAGTTTACAGCTGTAAATGAGCAAGCCCGCGAGTGCTTTTAACGCCGGATGGCCGGCGACGCGCAGTAGATCGATGCGGTTAGAGGCGCAGACCGCCGTCCAGCTCCAAGATACGGCCGGTGTAGTAGTCGTTTTCCAGGATGTACGCCACCGAGTGAGCGATCTCGGCGGGTTTGCCCATGCGACGCAGCGGAATGACCGAGGTCATGCGCTCCAGCGCTTCCGGCTTCATGCTGGCCACCATCTCGGTTTCGATAAAGCCCGGTGCCACACCCGCAACGCGGATGCCGTAACGCGCCAGCTCCTTGGCCCAGACCACGGTGTCGGCAGCCACGCCGGCCTTGGCCGCGGAATAGTTGGCCTGACCGATGTTGCCGGCACGGGAGATCGAGGAGATGTTGATGATCGCGCCTTCGTTCTTCAGCTCGATCATCTTCGCCGCCACTTCACGGGTGCAGAGGAACACGCCGGTCAGGTTGACGTCGATCACCGACTGCCACTGGGCCAGGCTCAGCTTGGTGAGCTCGCCGTCCTTGACCTTGATGGTCAGGCCGTCGCGCAGGATGCCGGCATTGTTGACTAGGCCATTGATCGCGCCAAAGTCGGCGGCTACCTGGGCGACCATATGGGTCACTTGCTCTTCGTTCGCCACGTTGCACAGGTAGGAGCGAGCCTCGACGCCGATGGCCTGGCAGGCAGCCACGGCTTCGTCGAGTTTTTCCTGATTGAGGTCAACGAGGGCCAGCTTGCTGCCTTTGCCCGCGAGGTATTCAGCCATCGCGCGACCCAGGCCCTGACCGCCGCCTGTGATGATGATGACTTGATCGTTGAGCTGCATGTGTATCCCCTTCGAACGGTTCGAGTAAGCTCCCGCTGGCAGCCTGGAACCGCTATTCTAGGCGCCTGCCCGTTTCTGACGGGTCTTTTGCGAGGAGTCATGAGGTGAGCGTAAAAGCCGGCAAGCATGCCCGAGAATTGCTGCTCAAGGAATACCGTGCAGCGCTTTCTACGCACTCCCAGGCCATGCCGGGCTTTCCTTTCGGATCAGTGGTGCCCTACTGCCTGGACGCGCTGGGGCGCCCGCTGATGCTGATCAGCCGTATCGCTCAGCACACCCATAACCTGCAGAAGAATGCCAAGTGCTCGCTGCTGATAACCGAGCGCGGCGGCGACGACGTGCAGGCGGTGGGCCGCCTCACGCTGCTGGCAGAAGCGCAGCCGCTGCGCGACGCACAGCAGATCGAGGCCGCCGCTGCCCGGTACTACCGTTATTTCGCCGACTCCCAGGGCTACCATCGCGTCCATGACTTCGACTTCTGGGTGCTGCAGCCGGTGCGCTGGCGCTTTATCGGCGGATTTGGCGCCATCCACTGGCTGGATGAAGTTGCCCTGGCCAACCCCTTCGCCGGCGACCTCGAGGCGGGGATGCTCGCGCACATGAACAGCGACCATGCCGAGGCCCTGGCGCATTACGTAGAACTCGCCGGGCTGCCCCGTCATGCGCCTGCGGAAATGGTCGGGATCGACCCCGAGGGCTTTCATCTGCGCATCGGCCAGGGTGTGCACTGGCTGGCCTTTCCTACATCCTGTAACACTCCGGCGGAAGTGCGCCAGGCCTTGGTACAGCTGGCTCGCGCCGCAAGCTGGCCGACCGGCGGTGAGGCTTCAGCTTGAATTAAGCGCAACATCCCATACTTCCTGCTTACTGGAAGCCGTTCTTCCGCTAAGGAAACTTTTGATGCGTGTTTTTCTGTTGTTACTGCTGCTGTTCCCGGTTGTCGAGCTGGCGGTTCTGATTCAGGTCGGCAGTGCGATTGGTGTGTTGCCGACGCTGTTGCTGGTCATAGGCACGGCGGTGCTCGGCAGCATCTTGCTGCGAGTGGCCGGCGTTGCCACTGCATGGCGCGCGCGCGAGCGTCTGAGTCGCGGCGAACTGCCCGAACAGGAAATGCTGGAAGGTCTGCTGATCGCGGTGGGCGGCGGCTTGCTGCTGCTGCCGGGCTTTATCAGTGACATTGTTGGTGCACTCTGCTTGATTCCGTTCACCCGTCGCATGCTGGTTGCCAAGCTGCGCCAGCGGGCTCAGGAGCAGGCGTTGCGCCAGCGCGCCTTTCGCGATGACCTGACTGCGGCCAGTCAGGCGCGCCCGGGTGCGAGTCGTCCGAACGTCCTGGAAGGCGAATACGAACGCCGCGACTAGTGCGGGCTTCGATTACCGCGCAGTTAGCTAGAAACGCCTCCGTTACCTGCTTCGGCACGGTCTGCGGGCATGGGTGAATCGCAAAAAAATTCACCCGTTGCCCTTGAAATCCCCTTGTACGCCCTTATGTAGCGGTCACCGCAAGGTTTTCTGCCGATCTCGGCAGAACAGACTTTCGCGTTGCACCTGGTGCAACGCAACCGGCATCGCCGGACTTTGCTAACCCGCCGGTGAAAACACCGGCCGCTGAAAACAACCTATTGGGAGAGATCGACAATGAAGCTTCGTCCTCTGCATGACCGCGTCGTGATTCGTCGCAGCGAAGAAGAAACCAAAACCGCAGGCGGCATCGTGCTGCCGGGTTCCGCTGCCGAAAAGCCAAACCAGGGCGAAATCGTCGCTGTAGGCACCGGTCGCGTGCTGGACAACGGCGAAGTACGTGCGCTGGCGGTAAAGGTCGGTGACAAGGTGGTGTTTGGCCCTTACTCCGGCAGCAACACCGTCAAAGTCGACGGCGAAGACCTGCTGGTCATGGGCGAGAGCGAAATCCTGGCCGTTATCGAAGCCTGATTCAGCCTCCGCTACAGCGCATCGCGTTCCACCAAAACGAATTTTGAGGAATATCCATCATGGCTGCTAAAGAAGTTAAGTTCGGCGACTCCGCCCGTAAGAAAATGCTCACTGGCGTAAACGTTCTGGCTGACGCCGTCAAAGCCACCCTGGGCCCGAAAGGCCGTAACGTGATCATCGAGAAGAGCTTCGGCGCTCCGACCATCACCAAGGATGGCGTTTCCGTTGCCAAAGAAATCGAGCTGAAAGACCGCTTCGAGAACATGGGCGCCCAGCTGGTCAAGGACGTCGCTTCCCGCGCCAACGATGACGCTGGCGACGGCACCACCACCGCCACCGTACTGGCTCAGGCCATCGTCAACGAAGGCCTGAAAGCCGTCGCTGCCGGCATGAACCCGATGGACCTGAAGCGCGGCATTGACAAGGCGACCATCGCCATCGTTGCCCAGCTGAAAGCCCAGTCCAAGCCATGCGCCGATTTCAAAGCCATCGCTCAGGTCGGCACCATCTCCGCCAACTCCGACAACTCCATCGGCGACATCATTGCCGAAGCCATGGAAAAAGTCGGTAAAGAAGGCGTGATCACCGTTGAAGAAGGCTCGGGCCTGGAAAACGAACTGTCGGTTGTTGAAGGCATGCAGTTCGACCGTGGCTACCTGTCGCCGTACTTCATCAACAAGCCGGACGCCATGGTCGCGGAACTCGACGGCCCGCTGATCCTGCTGGTCGACAAGAAGATCTCCAACATCCGCGAAATGCTGCCGGTGCTGGAAGCCGTTGCCAAAGCTGGCCGTCCGCTGCTGATCGTGGCCGAAGACGTTGAAGGCGAAGCCCTGGCGACTCTGGTGGTGAACAACATGCGTGGCATCGTCAAAGTCGCGGCCGTCAAGGCACCGGGCTTCGGCGACCGTCGCAAGGCGATGCTGCAGGACATCGCTGTGCTGACTGGCGGTACCGTTATCTCCGAAGAGATCGGTCTGAGCCTGGAAAGCGCCACCCTGGAGCACCTGGGTAACGCCAAGCGCGTGATCCTGAGCAAGGAAAACACCACCATCATCGACGGTTCCGGCCAGCAGGCGGATATCGAAGCCCGCGTTGCGCAGATCCGCAAGCAGGTCGAAGACACCTCGTCCGACTACGACAAAGAGAAGCTGCAAGAGCGTCTGGCCAAGCTGGCTGGCGGTGTTGCGGTGATCAAGGTCGGCGCCGGTACCGAAGTGGAAATGAAAGAGAAGAAGCACCGCGTTGAAGACGCCCTGCACGCGACCCGTGCGGCCGTTGAAGAAGGCGTGGTACCTGGCGGTGGTGTAGCGCTGGTACGCGCTCTGCAGGCCATCGACGAGCTTAAAGGCGACAACGCCGATCAGGACGTGGGTATCGCTCTGCTGCGCCGCGCTGTTGAAGCGCCGCTGCGTCAGATCGTTGCCAACGCCGGCGGCGAGCCGAGCGTAGTGGTTGACAAGGTCAAGCAGGGTTCGGGCAACTACGGCTTCAACGCTGCCAACGACACCTACGGCGACATGATCGAGATGGGTATTCTCGATCCAGCCAAGGTCACCCGTTCGGCGCTGCAGGCCGCGGCTTCCATCGGCAGCCTGATGATCACCACCGAGGCGATGATTGCCGAAGTGGCTGAAGAGAAGGGCGCTGGCGGCATGCCTGATATGGGCGGCATGGGCGGTATGGGTGGCATGGGCGGCATGATGTAAGCCAGCCCGGCTCGCTCGTTGTAGCGAACCTGCTGTACAAAGAACCCCGCGCCCGTCGCGGGGTTTTTTTATGGCTGCGACTCCGTGATGGCTACGCCACAGATCCTGGTATGGCAATTGCTCTGGTATTCCTCGCGCCGGCGGTTTGTCGCGTGTCCCGGCTGGCGGCTCTGCAGTTTTACCGCTTGGTTCTTTCGGTCTCTCTCACCTGGATGTGGTCTGGCGCGGGCTTTTACCCGTGCCTCGGTACGCTATTGGTCTTTTTCGGGAGGTTGGCGGCTTCGGGATGAGCAGTCAGGTTGCTGAAAAGAGGCTGATACCGCTGGGCATTATGGTGACGCCGGGTGTTACCTGCTGAACGGCTCGACCGTTCAGCGCAAACACCGTCGCCAAGCTGAACCATAGTGGCCGCATGCAGTTCCTATTTAGGCTAAGCCCAGCGACGCTGCTCATGCCAAATGGTTGGGCTTATTAGGCGGTTATACCGTCTGTCGTGAAGGTCAACGGCGGGTTAAGTGTTGGTCTAGGGTTAGCGAGCACAAAGCAGCGTTGGCAGCGCTATCAAGAGGTTGCATTGATGAAGCTAGAAATCGCACGAGGTTTGTTCGTTGTCGCTGCGCTTAGCGTGGCGTCGATGGCAGCCGCCGCCTGGCACGAGCCAGGCACCCAGGTAATCACGCACAGTGATTTCAGCCCCGAAGTGCTTCCGTTGAAGGCGCAGACGGCTGAGGTAGTAAGGCCTGACAAGGATTTGTTGTTGTTTATGTTCAGCCTGTCCCAAGGGATGGGCCCTCAGGGTTAAGCCTGGCGGCGACGTAAACGGTCATGAAAAAAGCCCTGCGATTGCAGGGCTTTTTTGTGGGCTTAAGCCGGGGAGGGCGGGGCTTTCCCAGGTCCGTCCGGTTGTGCCAGCAGGCTGTAGACGCAAGGCAGCACGAACAGGGTGAACAGGGTGCCCACCGACATTCCGGTGGCGATCACCAGACCGATGTCGAAGCGGCTTACTGCCCCTGCACCGCTGGCGAGAATCAGCGGAACCATGCCGAAGACCATGGCCGCGGTCGTCATCAATACCGGGCGCAGGCGAATCGAGGCGGCTTCTTCCACGGCGTCTCGCCGCGACAGGCCTTTCTCCCGGCGCAGCTGATTGGCAAACTCGACGATCAGGATACCGTGCTTGGTGATCAGGCCGATCAACGTCACCAGGCCGACCTGGGTATAGATGTTCATGCTGGAGAAGCCAAGGAACAACGGAATCAGCGCCCCGCAGATTGACAGTGGCACCGTCACCAGGATCACCAGGGGGTCGCGGAAGCTTTCGAACTGCGCTGCCAGCACCAGGAAAATCAGCGCAAGGGCGAGGCCGAAGGTCAGGTAGAGCGCGCTGCCCTCCTGCACGAACTGCCGTGCGGCGCCGGCGTAGTCGAAGGCGAAACCCTCGGGCGCTTCTTCCTCGGCGATCTGGCGCACGGTGTCGATCGCCTCGCCCATGCTGACGATGGGCACCCCCTGGATGATTGCCGAGTTCAGTTGCTGAAACTGGTTGAGCTTAGTCGGGCGGGCCCGGTCGCTGACCTTGACCAGCGTCGACAGCGGCAGCATCGCCCCGCTTTCGCTGCGCACGTAATAGCTGGCGAGCCAGCCCGGATTGTCGCGGTAGGCGCGTTCCACCTGGGCGATCACCTTGTAGCTGCGCCCATCGATGGTGAAGCGGTTGATTTCGCCTTCGCCGAGCAGGCTGGCCAGCGTCAGACCCAGGTCCTGCATCGAGACGTCCATCTGCGCGGCTTTCTCGCGGTCGATCTCGATCACCACTTCAGGTTTGTCGAATGCCAAGTCGATATCGAGGAAGGCGAACTTGCCCGACTCGGCCGCCCGCGCTCTGATCTTCTCCGCAACCTGCAACAGCGACTGGTAATCCGAGGGTGTGTTGACCACGAACTGGAACGGCAGGCCACTGCCGGTGCCCGGTAGCGACGGCAGGTTGAAGCCGAATATCTGCAAGCCGGGAATCTGCGCGAGCCTGCCCTGAACTTCAGGCAGGATTTCCATCTGGGTACGTTCGCGCTCGTCCCACGGTTTCAGCAGGAAACCGCCGATACCCGATTGAACGCCGTCCGAGCCGTTGATCTGGAACGAGGAGTAGTACTCGGGAAACTCCTTGAAGATCTGCACGAACTCCTCGGTGTAGCGGTTCAGGTAATTCAGGTTGGTGGGCTGCGGGGCGCTGGCGAGCATGAAGATGATGCCCTGGTCCTCTTCCGGGGCCAGTTCGCTTTTGGTGAAGCTGAGCAGTACCGGGATCAGGCACATCACGATGACCGCGAACACCACCACCACCGGGCGGGTTTGCAGCGTGCCGTGCAGCGCGCGCTGATAGCGCCGTTTGAGCGCATCAAAGATCTGGTCGAGCTTGTGCGCCAGGCCGGATGGATTTTCCTCATGGCGCAATAGCTTGGCGCACATCATCGGCGACAGGGTCAGGGCGACGATTCCGGAGATGATCACGGCGCCCGCCAGGGTCAGGGCGAACTCCTTGAACAAGGCGCCGGTGAGGCCTTCGAGAAAACCAATCGGTGCATAAACCGCGGCCAGGGTAATGGTCATCGAAACCACCGGCACGGCGATTTCGCGGGCGCCTTCGATGGCGGCATCGAACGGCGTTTTGCCTTCCTCGATATGCCGGTGGATGTTCTCCACCACCACGATCGCATCGTCCACCACCAGGCCGATGGCCAGGACCATCGCTAGCAGCGTCAGCAGGTTGATCGAATAGCCCATCAGTTGCATGAAGAACAGCACGCCGATCATCGACAGCGGAATGGTGATCACCGGGATCAGCACCGAACGGAACGCGCCGAGGAACAGGAATACCACGACGATGACGATCAGCACCGCTTCGCCGAGGGTCTTCACCACCTCGTCGATGGAGGCCTGGATGAACAGGGTGGCGTCATAGGCGATGGACACTTTCAGGTTGGGCGGCAGTTGCGCTTCCAGCTCGGGAAGGATCTTGCGCACCTCCTTGATCACGTCCAGTGGGTTGGCGCTCGGCGTGCCCTTGATGCCGATATACACCGACGGGATGCCGTCGAACGAGCTGATCGAGTCGTAGTTTTCCGCGCCCATCTCTACCCGTGCCACGTCGCGGATCAGCACCCGGCTATCGCCCACGGTCTTGAGTGGAATGGCGGCGAATGCTTCGGCCGACTTGAGGTCGGTTTCGGCATTGATGCTGGTCACCACGTATTCGCCCTTGAACTCCCCTGCCGCGGCGAGGAAGTTGTACTGGCGCACCGCATCGTTGACGTCGCTGGCGGTGATGCCGTACGCCGCCATTTTCACCGGGTCGAGCCACAGGCGCATGGCGAATACCTGGTTGCCGAGGATCTCCGCTTCGGCCATGCCCGGCAGGGTCGCGAGCTTGGGTTGAATCACCCGGGAGAGGTAATCGGTGATCTGCGGGTTGCTCAACTCTTCGCTGTAGAAACTGACGTACATCAGCGCCGAGGCATCGGCGGCTTCCTTGGACAGCACCGGGTCCTGGGCTTCCTGGGGCAGCTGGTTCTTCACCTCGTTGGCCTTGGCCAGCAACTCGGTGAAAAGGCGATCGCTGTCGGCGCCAATCCGCGCGTAGATGGAGATGACCGAGGCGTTCTGCCGACTGACCGAGGTCATGTAATCGATGCCTTCGGCGCTTGCCAGGCTTTGCTGCAACGGCTGGGTGATGTAACCCTGGATGGTTTCGGCGTTCGCCCCGGGGTAGGCGGTGGTCACCGTGATCAGCGCATTCTCCAGCTGTGGATACTGGCGGATCGTCAGTTTGCTGAACGCCTGCAAGCCCAGCAGGATGATCAGCAAACTGACCACGGTCGCCAACACCGGGCGACGGATAAAGGGATCGGTAAAAGCCATGGATAGGTTCCTTTACGCCAGCGTCGGTTACTCGACGTCGGGCTGACTGTTCGCGCTGGCCGAGTCCTCGGCGATGGCGACGTGGGCGCCGTTATCCAGTTTCAATTGCCCGGCGGTGACGACCTGCTCACCCGCTTTCAGGCCCTTGAGCACGACAACCAGGCCGTCGCGGCGCTCGCCGGTTTCGACGAAGCGGCGCTCGACCACAAGCTGGGGTTGGCCCTTGTCGTCTTTGATCGGCTGCTGGTCTTCGCCCTGCTTTTCCTCGATCACGTACACCGAGTTGCCATACAGCGTGTAGGTGATGGCGGTTTCGGGGACGACCACGTGCTGGGTTTCGCCGGGTAGCAGAACCTCCAGGTTGGCGAACATGCCGGGCAGCAGCCTGGCGTCCTGGTTTTCCAGAATCGCGCGGACCTGCACGTTGCGCGTGGCGTCTTCCACCTTGGGGTTGATCGCGACGATGGCGCCTTCGAACTGCTCGCCCGGATAGGCTGCCACGCTCAGACGTATGCGTTCGTCGACCGCCAGTTTTGGCACCGCCTGTTCCGGCAGGAAGAAGTCCACATAGAGCTTCGAAACGTCCTGCAGGGTGGCGATGATGGTGCCCGATGACAGGTAGTCGCCGACATCCACCTGGCGAATCCCGATAGTGCCGGCGAAGGGCGCAAGGATGCGCTTTTTGGCCAGCAGCGCATTGAGCTGGGCGACGCTGGCGTTGGCCTGTTGCAGCTCTGCCGAGAGGCGATCGAATTCGCTTTTGGAGATGCTCTGCCGGTTGACCAGGCTGCGGCCGCGCTCGAACTCGACCCGCGCCAGGCCCAGCGCCGCTTCGGCCGTTGCCAGGTTGGCGCGCTCGACGTCGTTGTCCATCTGGATTAGCGGCTGATTCTGGGTGACCTGCTCACCGGAACGGAACAGCACGTCACGCACGGTGCCGCCCACCTCGACGGTCAGGTCGACTCCCTGGAAGGCCTTGAGCGAACCGATGGCCGGCAACCGGCTTTGCCACGGCTGCTCGACGGCGCGCTCGGCATCCACGCTGATAGCGGGTGGCGGCACCGAGAACTTCTGCACCTGCTGGTAGATCGAGAAGCCTTTATAGGCAGCAAGAGCGAGTACCACGAGGGCTACGACGCCCAGCATGATCAACATGCGGCGGAGCAACATATTCCGTTTCCTTGGCGAGAAGAATGTGAAGCCTGGAATAGGCAAGAGGGGCACATTAGACCTGCTGGTCAGGCAATGTCAAAGCGTCGCATTTGCAGAAAGTTACCGGCAAATGACCTGACCGATAAATCAGCTTTTGCTCCGCAGGGCCCCGAGGTGAATGACGGCACGCCGGGCTTCAGATCGGCCATGACCGGTGGCGGCAGCCGCCCTGGCGCTCTCGTTGTCGAGGCGCCGGGGCAGTCGGTGGTTTTTAGGCGTGAAGCTTTTTGGTCAGGTCGTTGAGCTGACCGGACAGGGTATGCAGGTTCCTGCCGGCCTGCTCGGTGCGTTCGACGTTTTCCTGGTTGCTTACGGCAATCGAGGTAATTTCCGTCAGGTTGCGCGAGATGTCTTCGGCGACCGAAGTCTGTTCCTCTGCCGCGGTTGCGATCTGCCGGTTCATGTCGCGAATCGCTTCGACGGCCGCATTGATGCGTTGCAGCATGGCGCCTGCTTCGGTCACCTGGGTGACGCCTTCCTCGCTGCGGCTTTGCCCACTCTCGATGGCCTTGACCGCGTTGATGGCACCGGTTTGCACGTTGTCGATGATCTGGTGGATTTCCGCGGTGGACTCCGCCGTCCGCTTGGCCAGCGTACGTACTTCATCTGCAACGACTGCGAACCCGCGGCCCTGGTCCCCCGCGCGGGCGGCCTCGATGGCCGCGTTCAATGCCAGCAAGTTGGTCTGTTCGGCAATCCCGCGGATCACTTCCAGCACCTTGCCGATACGCTCGCTGTCGCTTTCCAGGCGGCGAATGACCTCGGCGGTGTGGGTAATTTCCCCGCGCATGCCGGTGATGGTGTGGATGGTCGAATTCATCACCGTATCGCCTTGGCGGGCGGAGCTGTCGGCATCATCCGCTGCGTGGGCAGCCTGTGCGGCGTGTCGCGCCACCTCCTGGGCTGTGGCCGACATCTGGTGCATGGCGGTGGCGACCTGATCGGTGCGTGAGAACTGCTCGCGGCTGCCTTGGGCCATGAGCGCGGAAATCGTGCTCAGCTCGCCGCTGGCCTGGTCCAGCTCGGCGGCGCTGAGCTGCAGACGGGTAAAGGTCTCGGCAAGAAAATCGCGCAGCGTGTTGGCCGCTTCGGCCAGGCGGCCGAGCTCGTCGCTGCGGCTGCTGTCGACCCTTTCCAGCAGGTTGCCCCGGCTGAGTTTGGTGATGTGCTCGATCAGATCGCGGATCGGATTGATCAGGCTCTTGTTCACCAGCCACAGGCTGAACAGGCCGATCAAGATGCTGGCACCCAGCATGATCAGGGTGCCCCAGAGGATGGTTCGGTCGGCATTGGCACTGATCAGGTTGGCCTGTTGCAGGCTTTGCTGACGCAATTGCTCGATCAGTTCATTCATCTGCTCGCTGGTGGCGCGGTCAATGCCCTTGACCGCGGCGTCGCCGGCCTTGGCATCGCCCGCCGCGGCGACGAATGCGTCGCGGCCTTTGCGGTAGTTGTTGCCAAGCCCCAGATGCTCGGCGCGTAGCTGTTCGACCTGGGCTTTAAGCTGCGCGTCGTCACGGGAAACAGTGGCCAACTGGCTGAGGATGTCCTGAACCTTGCGCTCCTGACTTTCGAACTGGCCCCAATAGCGGGTCAACTGCTCGCTGTCGCCGCCCCGAAGCAACACATTCTTCCATTCCTGTACCTGAATCTTGAACTCCAGGTTGGCCTGGTCGATCAGTCGCGATGCTTCCAGAGGTCCGCTTAACAGGCCTCGGTAGCCCTGGATGCCATTGGACAGAAAGCTGAAACAGGCGAGTGCGGTAAGCAGAATAAGGATTAGGCTGCCGCCGAGTAGGCTGAGGATTTTTGCATGCAAGGAGTTTTGCAAGAACATGGTGGTTACCCCTGAATGACGGTGAAACCGAAGTGCCAGCGACGCCAAGCGCGTCCAAATTGCAAAATCTCCAGCGGCTGGTATCGACCTGCCGCGTTCTCGGTTGGCAACGGGCTCAGGTCAGTAGAGGTCGGCCGTGCGCAGCTGTTCTTTAGCCGTGCGGCTTGGCCTGGCGCGTTGAGCTACTAAGCCAGGCGGAGGTGGTTATCCCATAGGCCGGGCGGCAGTTGCAGGTGGTGGGTGGCAATTTGGCTGTTGCGGCAATCGAACAGGCGGCAGCGTCCTTGACCGGAACTGACAACGAAACCTTCGGCCACCGCGCCAACGCCGGCGCAATCGGCGAGCGCCGCATCCAGGCGCAGGGCAGCACTGTCCAGGTCCCAGATAAACACCCGGTTGCCACGCGGCGCGGTCAAGGCCAGCAGGCGCAACTCGCTGTGGATCGCCACGCTGGCGGTGTACTGGTGCATGACCTGGCGCTGCGCCTCGGCCAGGGGGAAATGCTGCAGTGGCGCCCCCGGGCGTTTTATCGCGAGCAGAGGCACCGCATCGCCGGCATCGCCCATGTATTGCTGGCCGCTGACGACGGTGCCGTCGCTGGCAACTGCCAGGTGGCGGATGCTGTTCATCTGCTCGGGCAGTTGCTCCTTGCTCACCAGCGTGCCGTCGCGGCGCAGCAGCACCAGGCTGGAGGCCATGGCGTCGAGGTTCATGTCGACGCGGCTGTCGGCCTCGGTGCGAATGCCGCCGTTGGCGATCACCAGGGTTTCGCCATCCGGCAGCCACAGCAACTGATGGGGGCCGATGCCATGGCTCGACAGCTCGGCAGTGCGCTGCAGCTGGTTGCCATGCAGGCGGTAGACGCCAATCACGCCGCGGCCCGGGTCACGGATGTCGTTTTCGGTGGCGTACAGCCAGTTGCCATCCTTGTGGAATACCGCGTGGCCATAGAAATGCCGCTGCGCGGGAGTGCTCAGTGTTTGCAGCAGGCGCCCGTCGCGGGTATCGATCAGGTAACTTTCGGTGCTCGGCCGCCGGCCGACGAACAAGGCCAAGGGCAGGCTGGGGTGCGCCATCACATCGTGGCAGCGCTCACTGACACGGGTGGCGAATGCCTGGCTGCCATCGAGCCGGTAACCGACTGCGAAATGCTCACCGGCCGCATTGTCCCGTGCCGACAGCAGCAGCGGTTGCTGGGCATGCCCGATCAGCGTCCAGCTGCCATAGGCGCTGGCCGCCAGCACAGCGGCGGTTGCGCCGAGAAAGGACCTGCGCGTCATCGCCGCCATGGCTCAGTCTCCGTCGTGAGCGTTGAAGCCGAGCTGGACGCCCAGGGTCTTCGCCAGTTCGGCTTCATGCAGACGATGCAGGGCGTTGAGGCTGTCATACAGCGCGTTGAGCTGGGTGCGTCCGGCCTCGTCGCTCAGCAGTTCGCCGAGGGGTCGTTGCAGCGCAGCGAGCCGTTGACGGGTGTCGGTATAGGCCGCATTGATTCGCTGCTGCAACGCGCTCTGGTCATCGCTCAGCAAGGTCTGGATGCCGTCCTGTTCCGCGCCGTGCCAGACACGCTCTGCGGTCGCCAGGCTGGCGGCCAGGTTGGCCAGGCTGGCCTTGCTGCGCCAGGCTTCGGCCTGGTAGGGCTGCGGCAGGCCCTTGCTCTGACGGCCGAGCGGGGTGCCGAGCTTCTTTTTCAAACCATCGATGGCGCTGACCTGGGTCCGCAGCAGTTCCGCCACGGCCTCGGGGGCATCGGCATAGCGGTCGTTGGGGAAGTGGCTGAGTTGCCACGCCATGCCATTTTCGGCTTGCCACTGGGCGAGCACGTCCGCGGCCAGGGTTTGCTGGTGCTGGCCGATGGCGACCAGCAGCGGGCAGTAGCGCGCCTTGGTTGCGGCGTCGCTGAGGTCGATGGCCGGGTCGTACAGCACGTATTCGTAGGCGGTCAGGCCCTGCACCACCACACTGGCCTGGTCCAGATCCGCCGGGGTCAGTGCCTGTTTGTTCTTCAGCAGGGCAGTGACCTGGCGGGCCACCAGATTTTTCTTGTCCGGCCAGAATTGCACCTGCCAGGCGCGGTTGCCTTCGGCAAGCGGGCCGATCAGCACCGGCTGCAGGCTGGCCCAGGCGCTCATCGCGCCGAGGAACGCCTGGCGTGCCTCCGCCAACCCCTGCTCCCCGGCACAGAAGGCCTGGCCGCTGGCCGCCAGCTGCCGGTCCGCCTCGTGCCAGGCGTTGTATGCAGGCAGCAGAACGCCCGTGGTGAGCGTATCGCTGACCTGCTGATAGGGATCGCTGGGGGTGCAGGCGCCAAGTGCCAGGGACAGCATGACGAGAGCAAATGGCGAGCGAATCATGGAAGCGTCTCCTACAGGGAATTCAGGAAAGCCAGAAGCGCGGCGCGCTCTTCGGCGGAATAGGTCAGGACTCGTTGTTTCGCGGCTTCGGCTTCGCCACCGTGCCAGACGATGGCTTCGAGCAGGTCACGCGCGCGGCCGTCGTGCAGGAACTGGCTGTGGCCGTTGACCGCTTCGGTCAGGCCGATGCCCCACAGCGGCGGGGTTCGCCATTCGCGGCCGCTGGCGAGAAATTCGCTGCGGCCGTCAGCCAGGCCATCGCCCATGTCGTGCAGCAGCAAGTCGCTATAAGGGCGAATCAGCTGGCCAGCCAGCTCGGCTTCGGCCGCATTGTCAGCAGTGGTAAATGTCGGCGTATGGCAACCCTGGCAGCCAGCCTGGTGGAACAGGCCCTTGCCCGCCAGCACTTGAGGGTCGTCCACCTTGCGCCGGGCCGGCACTGCCAGGTTGCGGGTGTAGAACAGCACGGTGGCGAGAATCTGGTCGCTGACCTCCGGCACGCCGCCATGGCCGGCAGTGCGGCAGTCAGGCTGCAGGTCGCTGCAGTTGTCCCGGGCGACCAGTGAGCTGGTCAGCCCCATGTCGTTGGCAAACGCCTCGGCATTCTGCTGGTTCAGATTGGGCTGGCCGGCTTTCCAGCCAAAACGACCGAGTACGGTACGTTGCGCGGCGCTGTCCCACACGCGGTTGGGACGGCCTGAGATGCCATCGCCATTGCGGTCGTCGGGGTCGGCATTGGCCAGAATCGCCGAGTCGGCAATCGCCTCCAGCAGGCCGAGGCCGATCATCGGCGGGGCAATCCGGGCGGAAAACTGCGTATCGGGGTGCAGGGGACCGTAGCCGAGCCTGTCGATTTCCAGCGACGGCTGGCGCAGTTTGACCTGACTGCCATCGGCGAAGCGCACGGCGCTTTCCTGGTAGCTGATCCGTACCCGGCCTTCGGGCGCGACGCCGGGGTTGGCCATGTCCTGCAGCTGACCGCCGTAAGTGGGCTCGGCCAGCACGCCGAGCCGTTCGAGCGTCTGGGCATGCTCCGAACCCGCAGGCAGCGATAGACGCACCAGCATCGAGGCAGCGCTGACGGCATCCGCTCCGGGTGGGTGGCCGCGGCCGTCCTTGATATGGCAGTTCTGGCAGGCGTTGGTATTGCTTAGCGGGCCTAGGCCATCGCGCGCCGTGGTGGTCGCTGGGGCCATGACCCAGGGGTTACGGAAAAAGCTGTTACCCACGGCGAAATCCAGACGGCGCAGCGGCGAGAGATTGGCCGAGGGCAGGGAGAACGCATTGTGATCGGTTTTGAACACGGTGGCGTTGCCAGCAGACAGCGCTTCGCCGGGTTCAGCCTGGGTGAAGCGAGGCGTCTGGTCGCACGCTATCAGGCCAGACACGAGGCCGATCAGCAGGGCGTGACGGAGCAGAGCAGGCATCGCGAGAATCCGCAGCAAGGCAATTATGGAGGGGGAGTAATCTTAGCAGGCTAAGTTAATTTAAATAAGATGGATTAGCATTTGCGCCAATGGCAAAAAGTCGCAGCCACAAAAAAGCCGATGAGACCTGAGCCTCATCGGCTTTTGTACACAGCTATAGATCAGAACGCGTGATCGGCGGTGTCCGGGTTCAGGTCGCTGATGCCCAGCTTGCTGGCGGCCTGTTCGATCGCTGCGGTTTGTTTGACCAGAGCGGCGATGGCGTCACGCACGATCTGCTGACCTTCGCTGTTGTCGGCGGCGATCAGTTGGTCGAAGTGCTTGCCGTTGTCAGCGCTGGTGACCAGGGCCTGCAGCTTCTCTTCGGTGGTTTGCAGATCGGCCTTGAGCGCGCTGTCAGCCTGAGCGTCGGCTTTGGCAACCAGCTCGGACAGGCTTGGGCCGCTCAGGGTGGTGCCGTCGACCTTCTTGTATTCGCCGAGGTAGACGTTGCGAATACCCTTGCCGTTGTAGAAGTGCGAGTTGTGGGTGTTGTCGCTGAAGCAGTCGTGCTCGTCTTCGGTGGAGTTGGCCTCCAGCGCGACCTTCATACGCTCGCCGGCCAGTTCGCCAAGCGACAGGCTACCCATGCCGAACAGCATCTTGCGCAGGCCATTCTCGGCCGAATCGGCCTCCAGGCTGGCGCGGTAGTTGCCGGCGACGTTCGGCTGCCACTGGCCGACCATCTCTTCCAGGTCGCTAACCAGCAGCTCTGCAGCCGCCTTGATGAACGCGCGACGGCGTTCGTTGTGTTCACCGGTGGCACCTTCGCCGACGACGAAGTCAGTGTACGGACGCTCGCCCGCGCCAGGGTTGCTGCCGTTCAGGTCCTGGCCCCAGAGCAGGAACTCGATGGCGTGGTAACCGGTGGCGACGTTGGCCTCGGAACCGCCCAGTTCGTTCAGGCTGGCGAGTTTCTCGGCGGTGATTTCGCTGACATCAAGCTTGTCTTCGCCGACCTGGATCTCGCTGTTGGCGATGATGTTAGCGGTCGCGCCCGGGTTGCCCAGCGCGTGCTGATAGTCGGTGGCGACGTAGTCGATCAGGCCTTCGTCCAGCGGCCAGGCGTTGAGCTGGCCTTCCCAGTCGTCAACCACGGCGTTGCCGAAGCGAAACACTTCCGACTGCATGTAGGGAACCCGCGCCGCCAGCCAGGCTTCGCGCGCTGCATTGAGGGTTGCTTCGCTCGGGTTGGCCAGCAACGCATCGATGGCTGCCTGCAGTGCCTTGCCGGTGGTGGCGGCATCGCTGAATACCGCCAGCGCCAGGTCGGCGTAGTGGCTGACCACGGCTTTAGCGGCAGCCTGGTCGACCTGACCGGTCGCGGCTGCAGGCGCGCTGGTGCTGCTGGCGGCCGGGGCGGCAGTTTGGCTGGTGGCGGCGGGCGTCTGGTCTTCGCCACAACCGGCGAGGCTGATGGCGAGGGCGAGCAGGCTGGCGGAAGCCAATGGCATACGAAGCATGACGAAGTCCTTTGCGTGGATGTTATGAAGTGTGCAGGCAGTGCACTAGAACCGAAACATAATGCGAAAGATTTGCATTTTGTGCAAAGGGTCCGTGTCGCTGGATGGCTGAAAGCCGTGCGCAACGTCTCCATCCAGCCGGGTGGATGCCGCTAGAATGCCACTATCAGCGTGCCGTCACGCTGCCCCATATTCTTTCGTGGAGAGTCTGTTATGAGCCTTACCAGCGTCGCCGTCATTGTGGTCGTGTTGCTGTTCGCGGCTTATGCAGTGGCTCTCTACAACGGCCTGGTGCGCCTCAAGCATGGGGTGAGCAAGGCATGGTCGAACATCGATGTACTGCTCAAGCAGCGGCATGACGAGTTGCCCAAGCTGGTAGAGACCTGCAAGCAATACATGCAGCACGAGCGCACGACCCTGGAGCAGGTGATCATCGCCCGCAATGCCGTGGCCAGTGCGCGCGAGCAGCACAATGTCGGCGCGCTGGGTAAGGCGGAGAGCGGCTTGCGCAAGGGCTTGGGGCAACTGTTCGCGTTGGCGGAGAACTACCCGGAACTCAAAGCCAACGACAGCTTCCAGCATCTGCAGCAGCGCATCAGCGGCCTGGAAAATGCCATCGCCGATCGCCGCGAGCTGTACAACGAGGCGGTCAACCTGAACAACGTGCGCATCGAGCAGTTTCCCGACGTGCTGGTCGCCAAGGCGTTTGGCTTCACTTCGGCGGAACTGCTGCAGTTCAGTGAAGGGGAGAAACGCGACGTCGACCTGAAGACGCTGTTCAGCTGAGATGAACGTCGATGGGCATCTTCTCAGCGTGCTGGCCAGTGCCGCGACCTCTCTTGCCGGCGCGGGATGGACGCTGCGTGGTTGGTCGCGCGCCAGGCACATGCTCGACACCCCGACTTCAAAGATCCGCTCGGCGGCCCAGGGCTACACCGAGCTGTATGGGGTTCTCCAAGCGCTGCCCGCAGCCGAGGAACGCGGCGCCCTGACCGGCAAACCCTGTCTGTGGTGGCGCTTCAAGATCGAGGAGCACCGTTCCAGCGGCAAGAGTGGCAGCTGGCGGGTGGTCGAAAGCGGCACCAGCGAAGCGCTCCTGCTGCTGGCCGACGGCACGGGCGATTGCCTGATCGATCCACGCGGCGCCGAGGTTAGAGCGGCGGTCCGCGACGTCTGGCAGGGCAACCTGCGTCATCCGCTCGGCGTAGCCAAGGGCGGTTTGCTCGGCTGGCTGAGCGGCGGCAAGCGCTACCGCTACACCGAAGAGCGTCTGCATGCCGGTCAGCCGCTGTATGCCATCGGTGACTTTCGCAGCGCGGGCGGCGCCGGTCAGGTGCTCGATGGGCGCGCGGCGCAGGCCGAGGTGATTCGGCAGTGGAAAGGCGACTTTGCCGGTCTGCTGCAGCGCTTCGACGGCGACAACAACGGCCAGCTCGATGAGCAGGAATGGAGCCGGGTGCGCCTGGCTGCGCAGCTGGAAGGCGAGGACCGCTTGCGTCAGACCAGCCTGCAACCGGTGCAAAACCGCCTGGTCAATCCGCTGGAGTCGCGGCCGTTCATTCTGTCGAATGCGGGCGAAGATGAACTGGCGCGTGCGTTCTATTGGCAGGCGGCGGGCGGCATTGCGCTGTGCTTGGCCGGGGCACTCGCTACGGCCTGGTTGCTGGGCGTCACCGCGCCCTAGCTACCGGGCGGCTTGCCGAGTCAGAGCGTCGCCGGGTTGGGCGTCGAGGTGATGCGTTGCGCCTGCTTGAGGTACAGCGCCAGCTCCCGAGCGCTCAGCGGTTTGCTGTAGAAGTAGCCCTGCCCCTCGTTACAGCCCTGGGCAATGATGTAGGCCTCCTGCTCGGCGGTTTCCACGCCCTCGGCGATGACCTGCATGCCCAGACTCTTACCCAGCTGGATGATGGCGCGCACGATGGTGGCGTCGTCTTCGTCTTCCAGCAGGTCCTGGACGAAGCTCTTGTCGATCTTGATCTTGTCGAGCGGCAGGCTCTTCAGGTAGCTCAGCGACGAGTAGCCGGTGCCGAAATCGTCGATCGCGATCAGTGCACCGGAACGGCGCAGGCTGAGCAGATGTTGTGCCGCGGTGGTGATGTCTTCCATCAGGCCGGTTTCGGTGACTTCCAGCTCGATGCTGCGCGGCGGAAGGCGATAGACCTGCATCAGGTTGTTAACCACCCGCGGCAATTCGGCGTGGTGCAGTTGCACGGTCGACAGGTTGATCGCCATGCGCAAATCGCTGAAGCCCATGTCCAGCCATTCGCGCAGCTGCTGACAGGCCTGGTCGAGAATCCATTCGCCGATGGCGATGATGGTGCCGTTCTGCTCGGCCAGTGGAATGAATAGGTCAGGCGGTACCAGGCCGTGCTGCGGGTGTTGCCAGCGTAGCAGCGCCTCGACGCCCACCACGCTGTGATCGCGGTAATCCACCTGAGGTTGGTACACCAGGTACAGCTGGTTCAGCGCCAGGGCTTCGCGCAGGTCTTTTTCCAGCTCGCGGCGGCGACGCATTTCGCTGTCGACGCTGGCGATGTAGAACTGATAACGGTTGCGCGAGCGGCTCTTGGCCAGGGTCATGGTCTGTTCGGATTTTTGCAGCAGTTTTTCCGTGCTGTCGCCGTCTTCGGGGAACAGGGTGATGCCGATGGTCGCCCGCAGGTAGACCTCCTGCTGGTCGAGAATGAACGGCGTGTCCAGACCATCGAGCACGCTTTGCGCGAGTTCGGCGGCCTCGTACGGCTGCTCGATATCCGCCTGGATCAGCGCGAACTGATCGCCACCCAGGCGTGCCAGCGCGCCCAGGCGACCGCTGTGGCTGCGCAGTCGGTCGGAAAGCGCGAGCAGCAGTTGGTCACCGGTCTGGTAGCTGAACTGTTCGTTGATGCCTTTGAAATCGTCCAGGCCGACACACAGCACCGCGACCCGGCGTTGCAGGCGGCTGGCGTCTTCAAGAATCTGGTCGAGCTGTTGCTGCAGCTGCTGCCGGTTTGGCAGGCCGGTGAGGAAGTCGTACTGAGCCATGCGCATCAGGCTCTTCTCCGCCTCGCGGCGCAAATGGGTGTTGCGCTCGATGGAGGCAAGTAACTGGTTGGCGGTATTGATCCACAGGCCCAGTTCATTCTTCTCGTTGCCCTTGAGCATTGGCAGCTTGTGTTCACTGGGCCTGTCGGGGTTGATGTTGCTCAGGTGCTCGATGATTTTCGACAGCGGCTTGGTCAGCAGCCAGTGATACACCAGGTACAGCACCAGTCCCATCGCCAGGGCGCGCAATACGCCCGAGATGAAAATCACCACCGAGTTGGTGACGAAGCTTTCGCCGTAACGTGCGGTGTCGAGGGTGATGCTGAGGTCGCCGTAATACTCGCTGTAGGGGCCGCGGCCGACCAGTTGCGTGGTGAAGTTCTGTTCCTTGCCCAGGATCGGGTCGGTCAGCCAGCGAGTGGAGAGCTCGACCGGTTCGCGGGATTTTTCCGCGAGCATGGGTTCGTTAGGGTGGCCAATGGCGGCGACGCGCACGGATTCGTGCTGGAACAGGCCTTCGATTACCTGCATGCCCATTTCCCGGTCCAGGCTGTACACCGCCTGGGTCGAGGGGTCGCGGAACATGCCGAGAATGCGCTGGGCATCGTTAGCCACCGCCTGACGCGTTTTGTACACATCGAACACGATTTGCGCGCAGCTCAGCACCACGCCCACCACCAGCGCCGATAGCAGTACCACGCGCAGCAACTTCAGAGACAAGCTGTTTTTGAGTTCCAGCTTCAAGTGGTGATTCCTTGTGCGTGCCGGAGGCGTCGATCTGTTCAGAGTATTGGCAATCTTCTGGTTGGCGTCAAAGGGCCATTACGGTAGCCCTGAATCCGGCTTGCTGTATGCCCACACGCTTATACCGCCATCAGCTGTAGCTCGCACTGTGTCGGTAAGTACCAGCCATGACTTGAGCACCGTTCGGCGCTTTTCCCTTGCAACCTTTTAGCCAAATTGGCGAGCACCCCTATCCACGGAACGCCATGACCGCTGGGGTCGCACAAGTACTCTAGCTTCTATGCAGCAAAAGGGAGATATGTCGACGCGAGGCACACGTCGGTTCGCCGGTTGAAGCAAAAAACCCGGCATGACGGCCGGGTTTTTTGTATCAGCAGGACGATTACGCAGCGTAGTTCTTCGCCACGAAGTCCCAGTTGACCAAGTTCCAGAACGCCTCGACATATTTCGGACGCAGGTTGCGGTAATCGATGTAGTAGGCGTGTTCCCAGACGTCGCAGGTCAGCAGCGGAGTATCACCGCTGGTCAGCGGGCAGCCGGCACCGATGGTGCTGGCCAGGGCCAGGGAACCGTCAGCTTTCTTCACCAGCCAGCCCCAGCCGGAGCCGAAGGTACCGATGGAGGTTTTGCTGAACTCTTCCTTGAACTTGTCGAAGGAACCGAACGCGGCATTGATCGCGTCAGCCAGCGCGCCGGTCGGTTGACCGCCGCCGTTCGGGCTCAGGCAGTTCCAGTAAAAGGTGTGGTTCCAGACTTGGGCGGCGTTGTTGAAGATGCCACCCGAAGAGGATTTGACGATCTCTTCCAGGCTTTTGCCTTCGAACTCGGTGCCCGGAATCAGGTTGTTCAGGTTCACGACGTAGGTGTTGTGGTGCTTGTCGTGGTGGAATTCCAGGGTTTCGGCAGAGATGTGCGGCTCAAGTGCGGTTTTTTCGTACGGCAGCGGCGGTAATTCGAAAGCCATGGTGAATCTCCTATCAGGTCAGGTGCGGTGGGCGCGAGGCCGATCACGGGCGGCCAGACACGCAAGCCATGCAAAAACCCATGCAGTTACTGCGGCGAGTTTTCGTCGACTTGCAAGCGGCAGGAGGTTGCTCCTCCTTGTGCCGCAGACCGCCGATCATAGCACCGGCCCAGAGGCATAACCACGCAGCAACTGTGTGGAATAGCCAGGCCAGGGCCTCGGCCGCGGTTTTACGCTCAGCCAGGCGCGTTGATGATCAGTTGTGCAGCGATGCCGAACATCATCAACGCGACTGCCAGGTCGATCAGCCGCCAGGTCGCAGGGCGAGCCAGCCACGGTGCCAACCAGGCGGCACCCAACGCCAGGGTAAAGAACCAGATCAGCGAAGCGCTGGCCGCGCCCAGGGTGTAAGCGCCGGGGTCGCTCTGCTGCGCGCCAAGCGAGCCGATCAGCAGCACGGTATCCAGGTACACGTGGGGGTTGAGCAGGGTGACCGCCAGCGCGGCCAGCAATACCGCCCGCCGCGAGCGCGGGGCACGCTGCGCGGCTTCCAAGCCTTGCGGCTTGACGGCGCGGCGCAGGGCCTGGCTGCCGTACCAGAGCAGAAAGGCGGCGCCGCCCCAACGGGCAATGCCGAGCAAAAGTGGGTTTTGCGCGAGCAGCGCAGCCAGGCCAAATACCCCGGCGCAGACCAGCAGCGCATCGCACACCACGCAGAGAACGGCGACCGGCAGGTGATGTTCGCGGCGCAGGCTTTGCGCCAGCACGAACGCATTTTGCGCGCCGAGGGCGATGATCAGGCCAGCGGCGATCACCAGACCGTTCAGGTAGCTGTGCCACATGGCGACTCCCCCGCAGTGCTGGCGAGCAGACGCAGCGCTTCGATGGCCGCATCGGCGTCGGCCTTGGCGACGAAAATATGGTTGTGGTAGTAACCAGCGACCACGTTGCAGCTGATGCCCGCGCCACTCAGCGCGGTGGCAACCGCTGCGGTCAGGCCGACCGCGTCGAGCGCCGAGTGCACCTGCAGCGTTATCCAGGCGAACGATGGCGAGCAGGCCAGACCCAGATGCTCTGCCTGCTGGCGCTGAATGATTACGCTGAGGCCCTCGCGCTCATGAAAGCGTCCCAGTGGTTTCACATCGCCGAGCTGGTACTCGTCGTTGAGGCTGCAGAACACGTAATCGCCCTCGTTGAGAGTGGGATTCATGCTGTGCAACAGCGTGGTCAGACAGCTTTCGCCAGCCATGGGAGTTCCTGAATGAAGCGGGTTGAAGTGGCAGTCTGGTCTGTCTGGCGGTATAAGAAAAAGCAATCTTGCTGATCGGCCATTAGGAGAATTTATGTTCGACTACAAGCTGCTTGCGGCTTTGGCGGCGGTGGTAGAGCAGGCGGGATTCGAACGGGCCGCTCAGGTGCTGGGATTGTCGCAGTCGGCGGTGTCGCAGCGGATCAAGCTGTTGGAGGCGCGCGTCGGCCAGCCGGTGCTGGTGCGCGCCACGCCACCCACGCCAACCGATATCGGTCGGCGTTTGCTCAACCACGTGCAGCAGGTGCGCTTGCTTGAGCGCGACCTGCAGAGCCAGGTGCCGGCGCTGGATGATGGGGCGCTGCCCGAGCGGCTGCGAATCGCCCTGAATGCCGACAGCCTGGCGACCTGGTGGGCGGACGCGGTCGGCGAGTTCTGCGCCAGGTACCGGCTGCTGCTGGAACTGGTGGTGGAAGACCAGGACGTCGGCCTCAAACGCATGCGCGCCGGCGATGTAGCGGCCTGCGTGTGTGCCACCGACCGGCCGGTGGCCGGCGCCCGCTCGCTGGCGCTGGGGGCGATGCGCTACCGGGCGCTGGCCAGCCCGGCGTTTATCGCCCGGCATTTTTCCCAGGGGGTAAACGCGAGGTCATTGGCCCAGGCGCCCGCCATCGTCTTCGGCCCGGATGACCTGCTGCAGCATCGCTATCTCGCGGCGTTAGGGATCGACGGCGGCTTTATCCATCATCTGTGCCCGTCCTCCGAAGGCTTTCTGCGCATGGCGCTGGCCGGGATGGGTTGGGGGCTGGTGCCGGAACGACAGGTGCGCGGCGAACTGGAGCGCGGTGAGCTGGTCGAGCTGGTCGCTCAGCGGCCCATCGACGTGCCGCTGTACTGGCACCACTGGCGTAATGGCGGCGACTTGCTCGACCGTCTGACGCGTCACCTGGGCCAGGCCACCAGCCATTCGCTGGTGGCGCTGGGCGACGCGGCGGGGCGTTAGCTGATCAGAATTCTGCCAGACCCTGGCAGCTGCTCCACGCAACGCTCGCCCAGCAGCCGGGACGGCGTGAAGTAGCCGCCCGGCCCCCGATAATTGAGCAGGTGCTGCACAGCCAGCAGCCCACCGTGCACGGTAACGTCGTAACCGTTGGCCGTTTCCAAACGCGCAACTTTGACCACACCCTCGGCATTGCGCACCTCGCCCCACAACCAGGTGTGCTGCCGCTGGCGGGTCGCCTGATCAGGCCCTTGCACACGCCGCTCGATCAGGCGCATGAGGCCGCCCTGCACGGCCGACAGGCCGAACAGCGGGCGCAGCGGATCCAGCAGGCGCATGGCGAAGGCGGCGGCCGGAGGGGTGGGCAGGTACACCTCGATATTGCCGATGCCGGTAGAGTGATAGGCCGTCGACACATCGCCCCAGGGAATGGTCACGGCGGTCTTTTCGCCGCGGCCGAAGTTGATCGTGCGGCGCTTGTAGCCCAACGGCACGTCAGTGATGACCCCCGCGCGGCGCACCTTGCCGCCGAGCCCGAGGCCTTGCACCGACGTTTTTGCCGTGCCGGGCGACAAACCGCTGCCGGTATCGAAGCCCAGAGCCAAGTGCGTTGCATCGGGCAATGCCTGATGCAGGCACGCGGCCAGGCAGTCGCTGGGAATAACGTCGAAACCGACCCCCGGACACACCACCACGCCGCATTCGCGCGCCAGATCATGGCGCGCATGTGCCGCTTCGAAGACGCCGATTTCACCAGTGATGTCGAGGTAATGGGTCGCGCTGGCCAGGCAGGCGTCGATCATCGGCGCGCTGGTCACGGCGAACGGCCCGGCGCAATGCATGACCACCGCAACGTCGGCCAGCGCTTCGGCCGTCCGTTGCGGCTGCTCAATATCGAATATCCGGCATTCCAGCCCCAACGCACTGCCCAGCGCGTGCACGGCGGCCGGATTGCGTCCGGCCAGAATCGGCCGCAAGCCCTGGCGCTGCGCTTCGGTGGCGAGTAAACGACCGGTGTAGCCATTGGCGCCGTAGATCATCCAGTGGTTTTTGATCATGCCGAACTCCTTGCTTGGTTGAGACAGTGGCTAACAGGGTAGCTGGTTAAATCGGCAACCCCGGACCGCTGCCGGATGCCAAGGTCGCTATTCTGGCGTGGCGGGACAGCGCGGCGCGCAGTGGGCGCTGCTAGAGTGCGGCCTAGGTCGTATGCGGCGGAGAACTGCAATGAAGATTCTGGTGACAGGGGCGAGCGGATTCATCGGTGGGCGGTTTGCCCGCTTCGCCCTGGAGCAAGGGCTGCAGGTGCGGGTGAATGGCCGCCGCGCCGAGGGCGTCGAGCACTTGGTCAAGCGCGGCGCAGAGTTTGTGCAGGGCGACCTGACCGATCCCGAGCTGGTGCAGCGGCTCTGCCAGGACGTCGAAGCGGTGGTGCACTGCGCCGGCGCGGTGGGTGTCTGGGGGCGCTATCCGCACTTCTATCAGGCCAATGTCGGTGTGACTGAAAACGTCGTCGAAGCATGCTTGAAACAGCGCGTGCGCCGGTTGGTCCACCTGTCGTCGCCGTCGGTCTATTTCGACGGTCATGCCCATGTCGACCTGCGCGAAGAGCAGGTGCCCACGCGCTTTTCCGATCACTACGGCGCAACCAAGTATCTGGCTGAACAGAAGGTCTTCGGCGCCCAGGAATTCGGCCTGGAAGTGCTGGCGCTGCGCCCGCGGTTCGTCACCGGCGCGGGCGATACCAGCATTTTTCCGCGGCTGATCAACATGCAGCGCAAGAGGCGTCTGTCGATCATCGGCAATGGCCTGAACAAGGTCGACTTCACCAGCATGCAGAACCTCAACGACGCGCTGTTCAGCTCACTGCTGGCGTCTGACGAGGCGCTGGGCAAGGTCTACAACATCAGCAACGGTGCGCCCGTGCCGCTGTGGGACGTGGTCAATTACGTGCTGCGCCGGCTGGAGCTGCCGCCGGTTACCCGGCACATGCCCTACGGCCTGGCCTACGCGGCGGCGGCCCTCAACGAGGGTGTCTGCATGCTGTTGCCCGGTCGCCCGGAACCGGCGCTGTTTCGGCTGGGTGTGGCGGTGATGGCCAAGGATTTTTCCTTGAATATCGAGCGTGCCCGTCGCTACCTGGACTACGACCCCCAGGTCAGCATCTGGACCGCCCTGGATGAGTTCTGCCAGTGGTGGCAAGGGCAACGCCCGGCCTGACAGGCTTCAGGCATACACCCGCTGGCCCCGGTAGATGCGCACCGACGGCTGGCGAGCGTGGGCGGCCTCAAGCAGCGGCAACGGCGCGCTGGGTCGAACCTCGGTCTGATAGGGGCTGTCGCTGAGCTGCGCCAGGCGCTGGCCAAGCTCGCGGGTCTGCTCGTCGCTGGAGGTCAGGCAGGCGCTGAGCATGGCCGTGATCGCATCAGGTTGACTGAGGCGGATATCGACGGCCAGCTCGTTACGCAGGCGACGACGCAGCGTTTGCATGCAATCCAACATCGCTTTGTTCAGTTCCATATGCCTTCCCCTGGAGTTGATGCAGGTGCCGCGCAGCTCACCGTCAGAGGCTGCGGAGGGCGTAAGAGGGGGTTGCAAAGCGTGTACCAGTTCACCAAACGCCGTCCTGGTGCCGCTTGCAGGCTGTGCAGCGGTTGTTGCGCGCCCTTCGCCGGTGCGCGTCGGACCGCGGTTGCGCAACGCTGATGCGGTTCGCCCGAACCGTTATACTGCGCGGCATTTCGCGCCCTTAGCATTTTCTTGAAGGTCTACCCATGCGTAACGATGCCCACGACGAACTCGACCATGTGCCCAGCCTCAGGGCCGGCACACGGGATCACGATGATTTCTCCACGGATCACCACGAGCCCGCCGCCCAGCCGGCCTATGCGCGCGCGGCTGCGGTGCCGGTCAAGAGTGCCAGCACCGGCCCGTTGTGGGCCCTGGTCGGCGCCCTGATGATTGCCCTCGGCGGGCTCGGCTGGTGGAGCTTCCAGCAGATCACCCTGATGGAGCAGCAGCTGGTTGCCACCCAGGAAAGTTTTGCCCGTATCAGCGAAGAGGCCGCCGGCCGCATCCAGGATATTTCCGGCAAGGTGGTGGCTACCGAATCCACCGTCACCAGCGGCAGCGAAGCGCTCAAGCTGCAGGTCAAGCAGCTGGAAAGCAAGCTGGCGGAGCTGAGCAAAAAGCAGCAGGCGCTGATCACCCAGCAAGGCGGTCAGGACAGCCGGATCGAACAGCTGACGAGCGAGGTGAAAACCCAGCAAGGCGTTACCGGCAAGTTTGACAGTGCGCTGAAGAGCCTGACCACGGCCCAGGCGGCCCTGAAAACCGAACAGGCGGCGCTGAAAACCGCGCAGGCTGACACCGGCAAATTCGGCGCGCAACTGAAAAGCCTGAGCGGCGAAGTCGACGCGCTGAAGAAACTTGGCAATCCCAATCAGGCCATCTCTCGGCTTGAGCAGGACATCCTGGTGCTGAAAAGCGACCTGGAGACCCGTCCGGCTGCGAGCAGCAGCACCGCCGAGTTCGACGCCTTCCGCGCGCAGATGACCCGCAACATCAGCACCCTGCAGGCGCAGGTACAGAACCTGCAGCAGCAGATCGACAATCGCTAAGCGACCCGCGCCATTGCAAAAAGCCCCGCTAAGCGGGGCTTTTTTTGCGGCTTTTTTTTAAAGACAGCTTACATCCGTGGGTAGTCGATGTAGCCGACCGGGCCCGAGCCATAGAAGGTTTCCGGATGCGGCTGATTCAGCTCGGCATCTGCGGCGAAGCGCGCAGGCAGGTCCGGGTTGGCGATAAAGGGCACGCCGAATGCCACTGCGTCCACCTTGCCGCTGGCCAGCCAGGCGTTGGCCTGGTCTTTCGTGAAGCCTTCGTTGGCGATAAATACACCGCCGAATGCCTGCTTCAGGCCAGGCGTCAGGCTGTCATCGGCTTCGTGTTCACGGGCGCAGATAAACGCGATACCACGCTTGCCTAGCTCGCTGGCGACGTAGGTGAAGGTTTCCGCCCGGTTGGAGTCGCCCATGTCGTGGGCATCGGCGCGTGGCGCCAGGTGCATGCCGACCCGGCCCGCGCCCCAGACCGAGACCACGGCATCGGTGACTTCCAGCATCAGGCGTGCGCGGTTTTCCAGGGAGCCGCCGTAGCGGTCGGTGCGCTTGTTGGTGCTGTCCTGGAGAAACTGGTCGAGCAGATAGCCGTTGGCGCCGTGAATTTCCACGCCATCGAACCCGGCGGCCTTGGCGTTTTCCGCGCCCTGGCGATAGGCCTCGACGATGTCGGCGACTTCTTCGGTTTCCAGCGCGCGCGGCACCGGGTAATCGCGCAGCGGACGCAGCAGGCTGACATGGCCCTTGGCGGCGATGGCACTGGGTGCTTCCGGCGCGGCGCCGTTGAGGAAGCTGGGGTCGGAGATACGCCCGACATGCCACAACTGCAGAACGATCTTGCCGCCGGCGGCGTGCACGGCTTTGGTGATGTTGCTCCAGCCGCGCACCTGCTCGGCCGACCAGATACCAGGGGTGTTGGGGTAGCCGACGCCCATCGGCGTTACCGAGGTCGCTTCGCTGATGATCAGCCCGGCGGAGGCGCGCTGAACGTAATACTCGGCCATCAGCGCGTTGGGCACGCGGCCTTCATCGGCGCGGCAGCGGGTCAGCGGCGCCATGATGATGCGGTTGTTGAGGTGCAGGTCGCCGATCTGGATCGGGTCGAAAAGCGTAGTCATGGGACGGTCCTCTCAGGTTATTCGTTGAGTGCAAGTTCGGGTTCAGGGCTACGGGTACTAAAAGTCAGCAGGGTGGCAAGCAGCGCCAGTACGGCCAGGGCAGCAGCGGCCAGCGGCACGCGGGTCAGGCCGAAACCTTCGGCAATCACCAGGCCACCCACCCAGGCGCCAAGGGCGTTGCCGAGGTTGAAGGCGCCAATATTCAGGGTCGATACCAGGTTCGGTGCGCCGCTGCCAAAGGCCACCACATTGACCTGCAAGGCCGGCACGGCGGCGAAGGCGGCGGTGGCCCAGAGGAACAGGGTGATTTCGGCGGGGATCAGCGCCTGGCTGGTCCAGCTGAACAGGGTGGAAATCACCGCCATGGCGACAAACACGCCGAGCAGTGTGGCTTTCAGGTTGCGGTCAGCCAGACGGCCGCCGATCACATTGCCTAGGGTCAGGCCGAGACCGATCAGCAGCAGGGTCCAGGTCACACCGGTCGGCGACACCCCGGTGACTTCGCCGAGCAGCGGGGCGATATAGGTGAACAGGGCAAACATCGCCGCGGAGAACAGCACCGTGGTGCTCAGCGCCAACCACAGGCCGGCACCGCGCAGGGCGCGCACTTCGCTGGCGAAGTCAGCCTTGGCTTCATCGGTCTTGCTGGGCAACACGCGCCACAGGCCGATCAGCGCAATCACCCCGATGAGGGTCACCGCCCAGAAGGTCGAGCGCCAGCCAGCGTACTGACCGAGGGCGGTGCCCAGTGGCACGCCGAGTACGTTGGCCAGGGTCAGGCCGGTAAACATCAATGCTACGGCCGAGGCGCGGCGATTGGCCGGCATCAGGCTGGCGGCAACCACCGAGCCGATGCCGAAAAATGCACCATGGCAGAGGGCGGTGATCACCCAGGCGAGCATCAGCATCTGGTAGTCGCTGGCCAGGGCGCAGAACAGGTTGCCGGCGATAAAGATACTCATCAACGTCAGCAATGAGGCCTTGCGCGGCCAACTGGCGGTGGCCAGGGCCATAAAGGGGGCGCCGATGGCGACGCCCAAGGCGTAACCTGTGACCAGCCAACCGGCGCCGGGAATTGACACACCGAGGTCGCCCGCCACTTCTGGCAGCAGACCCATGATGACGAATTCCGTGGTGCCGATGGCAAACGCGGACAAAGCGAGGACGAGAAGCCCTGCAGGCATGTTGTCAGCTCCTGAAAAAGAGTGAATGAAAATGGGTTCTAGAGCGCTTGGCTGATGTGGTTGAGGAACGCTTGAATGGTCTCTTCATTGCGTTTGAAGAAGTTCCACTGGCCAACCTTCTTGCTGCTGATCAGGCCGGCTCGTTGCAAGGTCGCCAGGTGCGCCGAGACGGTGGATTGGGAAAGCCCGACCCGTTGATCGATCTTGCCGGCACAGACGCCGTGCTCCAGCGGCAGCTCCTGACTGGCGAAGTGCGCCTGCGGGTCCTTCAGCCAATTGAGGATGTCGCGTCGCACCGGATGGGCGAGGGCCTTGATCACTTCGTCGACATCGATGGGCATGCTGGTAGTCCGGGTTGGCGCGCTATATCGCAATGCGACGAACCTTATATCGCTGCCAGACGATATGCAGATCGTTTGTCCCGATAGTGATCATTAGCCACGCTGATGTGCTGCCGCGGCGGTTGTCAGGGGCGCTCGCCGGCCTGGTAAGCTCCGCGCATGAACTACCTCGCACACCTACACCTGGGCGGCGACGCACCGGCGCAGCTGCTCGGCAGCCTGTATGGCGATTTCGTCAAAGGGCCGCTGGCTGGAAAATGGCCAGCCGATATCGAAGCGGCGATTCGCTTGCATCGACGCATCGATGCATTCACCGACAGCCATCCGCTGCAGAGCCAGGCGCGCGCCCGTTTTCCCGTCGAGCGGCGGCGCTATGCCGGAATGCTGCTGGATATCTTTTTCGACCATTGCCTGGCGCTGCACTGGCCGAGCTATAGCCGCGAGCCGTTACCGGCATTTACCGCGCGGGTGTACCAAGTACTGGCGGCCGAGCCGGCATTGCCCGAGCGCCTGGCGCTGATTGCACCGCGTATGGCGGCGCAGGACTGGCTGGGCAGTTACCGTGACTTCGCCGTGCTGGAACAGGTGCTGCTCGGCATGCAGCGGCGGCTGTCCCGCCCTGAAGGTCTGCAGGGGGCGATGCATGAGCTGGAGCGGCTGTATCAGCCGCTGCTAGAAGACTTCCACGCGTTCTACCCGCAGTTGCAGGCCTTTGTGGCTGACGAGCTCGCGCGCAACCGTGCTGAGGGCAGATAACCCGGTCAGGCTGCCTGGCTTTGCGGCTCCGCTGCCTGGGCCGGGGCGCCGAACAAGGCGAGGTGAATCGCCTGCTGGGCCTGACGGGCCAGGGCGTTGCGGTGCAGCGCGCTGCTGGCGATCGGTGGCAGCAGCTGGATCTGCACGTCGGTGCACTCGCTGCCGAGCAGGCGCAACAGGTGCGAGAGCATGTCGTCATCGCCGATGAAGGGCGCCACGCTGCAAGGCTTGCCCGCGCGCAGGTAGCGGATGGCGACCGGTTGCACCGGTACGCCGCTGTCGATCGCGCTGCTCAGCAAACGCCCGTGAAAGGTGCGCACGCCCAGGCCGTCCGTGGTGGTGCCTTCCGGGAAGATCAGCAAGGGCCGGCCCTGCTGCAAGTGCTGGCCCAGTTGCTGGTTGAGCTGGCTGCTGTCGCCCGAGCCGCGGCGGATGAACTGGGTGCCGGCCTTGTGCGCCAACCAGCCGGCTACCGGCCAGGCGCGCACCTCGGCCTTCGACAGGAACGACAGCGGTGCAAGCATGCCGAGCAGCGGGATGTCGGTCCAGGACACATGGTTACTGACCCACAGCATCGGCTGGTGTGGCAGCTCGCCCTGCACGGCGATGCGAAACGGCAATGCCCTCGCCAGGCGCGCGAGAAACCAGCAGGTCAGGCGCTGGCGGGTCGGCATAAGATCATGCCGCGCCAGGCGCTCGACCAGAGAGATGCCAGCCGCCAGCAGCGTGCCGAGGCCGATCACCGCGGCAAGGCGCAGCAGGCGCAAGTACAGACGCAGTTTCTTCATCGGCCTCTCGCAGGCAAAACGCGACACAGGTAGGGCGCGCCATGCGCACCACAGGGATTACCGCGCCCGCCCAGGTGACGGTGCGCAGGGCGAACCCTACGGGCCGCGCCAGCCTTGCGCAACTGCAATCAGACCGCCGCTTTGAAGTGGCGTGCGTAGCGGGGGCACAACTCATCGCGCTTGAGCAGGATGAACACGTCGGCGACCTGGAAGTCTTCGTCCCAGCACGGCTCGCCGCAGATCTTCGCGCCCAGGCGCATGTAGGCCTTGAGCAGCGGCGGCATTTCCGCGATCACGTTGCCCGGGACGTCCAGCGCCGGCAACGGATTCTTCGGCTCGGCGCGCAGGTGCTCGTTGCACAAATAACGCTCGCGCAAGCGCTGCATGATCGCCTGTGCCTGGATACCGCCGTCCTGCATGGGGATGCTCGCGCAGCCCATCAGGTAGCGGTAGCCGCCTTCATTGAGCACTTCGGCCAGTTCGCCCCAGAGCACGGCGATGGTCGCGCCGTTGCGGTAGGCGGCGTCGACGCAGGTGCGGCCGATTTCCAGCACTGGGCCTTCGAGGTGGGGCAGGCCGTGCAGGCTGAATTCTTCTTCGCTGTAGAAACGGCCCAGGCTGGCCGCAGCGCGATGATCGAGCAGGCGGGTGGTGGCAACCAGCTCGCCGCTGTTGAGGTCGCGTACGCCAATGTGCTCGCAGTGAATATCGTAGTCATCCATGTCCAGTCCGAGTTCGGCGCCCTTGAGCTTGGCGTCGAACTCGGCGCTGAATACGCGAAAGCGCAGTGCCTGCGCCTCCCGCAAGGCCTGTGGACCCTGCAGGCGTTCGGCCTGCAAGCGACGTGCTGGAGTGGTGCGGTCGCGGGTAATTGCCATCTGGGTCATGCCTGAGTCTCCGTCAGCCGGTTTTTTTAGTCTTGCAGCCGATCAAGTGTGTTGGGCAAGCTCAGGCTAGGTAGCCGCGGTGTCACCCCCGTGAAGCTTTGGTGACGCTTGCGTGACAGCGGCTTTTATTAAGTGCGACAAGGAGTTTCCATGCCCTGGCAACAACTGTTGAACCCTCAGCTACGCCTGCCAGCCGCGCCGCTGGAGGACTGGTACGCCAGCGTGCTGGCCCGGCTTGGCAGGCCGACGCCATTCGAGTTGGCGCTCCTCGGCGGACGCCTTGCGGCCACGCCGGGGTTGGCGTTCCTGGCGGGTTACCAGGGCGCGCTGCGGGCGTTGTGGCCGTCGGCGCCCTGGTCGCTCGGAGCGCTGTGCGTGACCGAAAACAAGAGCACTCGGCCGGCGGACATGCACACCCGACTGACCGGCCTGACGCTCGAAGGCCGCAAGGATTTCGTCACGGCGGCCGGTGCGGCCGACTGGCTGCTGGTAGCGGCCCGGGAAGAGACGCCCGGCGATCCCGCGCGCCTGGCGCTGGGCGTGGTGCATAACGGCGCACCGGGGGTGCGAGTCGAGGCGTTGCCCGCCTTGCCGTTGATGCCGGACATCGACCACGGCCGTCTGCACCTGCATCAGGCGCCCTGCGAGCGCCTGGCCGGCGACGGTTGGGACGCCTACGTGAAACCCTTTCGCAGCCTCGAAGACCTGCACGTACTCGCCGCTGTCACAGCCTGGCTGTACGGCGTCGGCGAGGAATCAGGCTGGCCTCAGCCCCTGCAGTTGCGCCTGCTTGGGCTGCTCGCCGGCTGCGCCGAACTGGCCCGGCTGTGTCCGCGCGCGGCGAGCAGCCACCTGCTGCTGGCCGGGCTGTTTGCCCAGTTCGCCAGCCTCAATGCCGAACTGGACGCTGCCTTCGCCAGCGGTCTTCCGCACTGGGCAGGCCTGTGGGCACGCGACAAGGGCCTGCTGTCGATCGCCAACAGCGCCCGGCGCAAGCGCCTGGAAAAGGCCCAGGCGACATTTGCAGCAGTCGATTGAAATGCTCTGGCTGCGCCGGCGCCCTTGCGGTCCGGTCAATGCCGAGGCTTTGCAACGCCACGCCGGGCGACTATCGTGGCGGCCTCCTGCACCGCAGATGGACGCCCATGCATAACTGCCAATCCCTCGCCTGGTCGCTCGCCGCATGCCCATGATCGACACGGTTTTCCCCTGGCGCCAGGGCAACAGGTTCACCCTGCTCAGCGACGGCCCGGCGTTTTTCCCGCGAATGATCCACGCCATCGACGCGGCGTTGCAGCAGGTCGAACTCGAGCAATACCTGGTGGAAACCAGCGCCTGCACTGACGCCCTGCTGGATGCGCTCTGCGCGGCGGCGCAACGCGGCGTCAGGGTGCGCTGCCTATTCGACGACTTCGGCTGCCAGGCGCTGCTGCCCAGGGATCGCCAGCGCCTCAGCGATGCGGGCGTGCAGGTGCGCTGGTATAACCCGCTGCGCTGGCGCCGCGGGCTGCGCAACTTCTACCGCGATCACCGCAAGCTGCTGCTCATCGACGAGCAGTTCGCCTTCGTCGGCGGCACCGGCGCCACCGACAATTTCTGGCTACCTGGCGAGGCACAGAGCGCCTGGCATGAACTGATGGTGGAAATTGAAGGCCCGCTGGTCGGCGACTGGCAGCAGTTGTTCGACCGCCAATGGCTGGCCTGCAATGCGCGTTTCGTCTGGGGCGTCCAGGCGCGTTCGGGCTTCAAGCATCTTCCCCGGCCGCCTGCCGGCAACGGGCTGGGTCGGGTTGCCTATGCCGACTCCCAGCAGCACCGCGACATCCTCCAGTCGCTGATCCGCGCGCTGACCCTGAGCAAACAACAGATCTGGCTGGCAACGCCGTACTTCCTGCCAACCTGGAAAGTCCGCCGCGCGCTGCGCAAGGCTGCGGCGCGCGGCGTCGACGTGCGCCTTCTGCTGAGCGGCAGCCGCACCGATCACCCTTCGGTGCGCTATGCGGGCCACCGCTATTACCCCAAGCTGCTCAGGGCCGGGGTGCGGATCTTCGAATATCAGCCGCGTTTTCTGCACCTGAAAATGGTCCTGGTCGACGATTGGGTGAGCATCGGCTCGTGCAATTTCGACCACTGGAACCTGCGGTTCAACCTCGACGCCAACCTCGAGGCGCTGGACCACTCGCTGGCGTCGGCAGCGCGCCAGGTGTTCCTCGACGACTTCGCCGCCAGCGAGGAAGTCACCCTCGAGCAATGGCGCGCCAGGCCGCTGTGGCGGCGCGCACAGCAACGTCTGTGGGGCTGGCTCGACCGCCTGGTGATCAATGTGCTAGACCGCAAGCCCTGAGTTCTTCGGTTGCTCGCCTACACCATCGAAATGCCATCAGCGCCTTCATGCAAATCGCCTTGGGGGGAGGGCGCTATCATGCAGCTTGCACGGAAACAGCTCTGGTCATCAAAATCAAGAAATTGATTTATAAGGATTTTTACTGAGTGTAATGGTTGGCATGGTCGGTGCTCCTGTCTTGCCGAAGGGCTTTAGACCCGACCTATTTTCCGTTGAGAGAGCCAATGACCATGAATGCCATCGACCTGTTGAAAGCCGACCACGAAACCGTCAAGGACATCCTCAGCCAGCTGCAGGAATCCACGGATCGCGCCGTCAAAGGCCGCACCCAATTGCTGCAGAAGCTGGAAATGGAAGTGACCATCCATACCAAGCTTGAGGAAGAAATCCTCTATCCAGCCTTCAAGGAAGCGGGCGGCAAGGAAGAAGCCGAAATGTATTACGAGGCCAAGGAAGAGCACCGCACCGTCGATGCCCTGGTGCTGCCGGACTTGAAAGTGACCGATCCTTCCGCGCCCGAGTTTACCGGCCGGGTCAAGGTGGTCAAGGAGCTGCTTGAGCACCATATCGAAGAGGAAGAAGAAGAGCTGTTCCCGCAGGCGCAGAAGGTGCTTGGTAAAGCCGCACTCGAGGAAATGGGCGCACAGATGGAAGCGCGCAAGGCTGAACTGAAGAAAGAAATCACCGCTGCCATGAAGCTGGAATCGGCCAATCAAGCTGCCTAACGCTGCCTGTAAGTCGCATCCTGCAGCCGCACTTCAGAAAGGGAATTGCACATGATCGAAACCAGCAGCGCCTACGCAGACGATCTGCACGGGCACACCAATAACCCAGGGGTTTCCTGGCGCGCGATTGTCGCGGGTGCGGTGGGGGCGGCGGCGTTGTCGCTTATCCTCATCCTGCTCGGCGTGGGCTTCGGCTTTACCGCGGTTTCGCCCTGGTTCGACAGCGGCGTCAGCGCGGAAACCCTGGGCATCTCCGCGATTCTCTGGCTGACGCTGACCCAAGTCGCGGCGTCTGGTCTGGGTGGGTACCTAGCCGGTCGGTTGCGGGTGCGCTGGGCCTATGTGCACAGTGATGAAGTGTTCTTTCGCGACACCGCCCACGGCTTTCTCGCCTGGTCGCTGGCAACCTTGCTGACCGCCGCCCTGGTAATGGGCTCGGTCGGCAGCGTACTCAGCGGCGGGTTGAAGGCCGGTGCGGCAGTAGCATTCAGTGCCGCCAGCGGCGCTGCCGGTATGGTTAGCGAAGGCATGCAGCAAACGGATGAAGGTTCGCTGGATTACTACATCGACACCCTGTTTCGCGAAGAAGGGCGCGAACAAGGGGGTGGCGGACAAGGCAACGGCGTTGCAGCGTCCTCGCTGGCGATGCAGCCCGCGCCACAGGCTGGCGACGAGGAGGCCATGCGTGCCGAGGCGTTGCGCATTTTCATGACCAGCAGCCTGTCGGCGCAGGGTCAACTGAGCGATGAGGATCAGCAGTACCTCGCCCAGGTCGTATCCCAGCGTACCGGCCTGAGCCCGCAGGAAGCGGAGCAGCGGGTCGAGCAGGCGTATGCCCGTGCCATACAGGCGCTGGAAGACGCCAAGGCCGCGGTTCAGGCCGCTGCCGAGAGCGCCCGCGAAGTAGCGGCATGGAGTGCCCTGTGGATGTTCGTCGCGCTGCTGTGCGGAGCGTTCGTTGCCAGCCTTGCCGCTACCTTCGGTGGCAAACAGCGTGATCACGTGGCGCTGACACGGACCTGAGCAAGGTCCGTCAGTGTCTGCCAATCAGCTTCTGGAGAATCCCATGCGCTCGATCCTGTTGTTCTTTCTCGGGGTACCGATCCCGTTGATCATCCTGTTGGCCATTCTGCTGTAGAGACTTGGCTGCAATCGAAAGGGGCGCATAAAGCGCCCCTTTTTTATGGCTATTTACCATTGCGTGGCGCATGGAGCACGTTGGAGAGGCGTGACGAGAAATGTAGGGTGCGCCGTGCGCACCAACACGCTGCGCCGATGCTGATGCTGATGCCGATGCCGATGCCGATGCCGATGCTGGTGCTGGTGCGCACGGCGCACCCTACAAGTCAGCCTTTGGTGCCGATATCTGAACGCTACCCCGGATGGGGCAGAGCCTTTTTTATCGGTTCGTTTTTGCCTGCCCAGGCAACGTAGCCGTGCTGGTGTCGATGGCGGTTGCCAGCGCGGCCAAATCCTGCGACAACCCCTGCCTGGCAGCGTTGCCGACAAAGGAGGGTGGCATGAGCATTACATCGGTAAGCGACGAGCTACGAATCGAGGACATTCAGCTGGGCGACGGCAAGGCGGTGGTCAAGGGCGCTCTGATTACCACTCAGTACGACGGCTTTCTGGAAAACGGCAGCAAATTCGATTCCTCCTATGATCGCGGCAAGCCGTTCCAGTGCGTGATCGGCACCGGCCGGGTGATCAAGGGCTGGGACCTGGGCCTGATGGGCATGAGGGTAGGCGGCAAGCGGCGGTTGTTCGTGCCCGCGCACCTGGGCTATGGCGAGCGCCAGTTCGGCGCCCATATCAAGCCTAATTCGAACCTGATTTTCGAGGTCGAGCTGCTGGAAGTCCTGACCCGCGATGACTGATTGGCGGTTTAAAGCCGAGCAGCCCTAGAACAGGCCGAGCTGGCCGCCGACCAGGGTGGCAAAGTCGTCCGCTACGAACGGCAGGATGGCATCTGCCACCGGTTGCAGCTGGCGGGTCAGGTAATGGTCGTAGTCGATTGGCGCGCGACGGTTTTCCAGCGGCTCCGGGCCGGCAACGGTGATCACGTAGCTGATCCAGCCTCCGCTCTGGTATTGCCGCGGGCGGCCCTGCTGGTCGTTGTACAGGTCGGCGATGCGCGCCGCGCGAACATGCGGCGGCACGTTGCGCTGGTAGTCGTCGAGCCGACGGCGCAGGCGTTTGCGGTAAATCAGCAGCTCGTCCAGCTCGCCGGCCAGCGTGCGGCGTACGTACTCGCGCACATAGTCTTGGTAGGGCTGGCGATTGAAGATCCGCAGGTACAGCTCGCGCTGGAACTGTCGGGCCAGTGGCGACCAGTCGGTGCGCACCGTTTCCAGGCCCTTGAACACCATTTCCTCACTGCCGTCGCTGCGCCTGACCAGGCCGGCGTAGCGCTTCTTGCTGCCTTCCTCGGCGCCGCGGATGGTCGGCATCAGGAAGCGCGTGAAGTGGGTTTCGAACTGCAGTTCCAGCGCGCTTTCCAGGGCGAACTCACGGCGCAGGTGCTCGCGCCACCAGTGGTTGACCCGCTGCACCAGGGCCTGGCCGATCTGCGTGGCCTGCGCCTCGTCGTGGGCGCGGCCGAGCCAGACGAACGTCGAGTCGGTATCGCCGTAGATCACCGCATGGCCTTCGGCTTCGATCAGCTCGCGGGTCCTGCGCATGATTTCGTGGCCGCGCAAGGTGATCGAGGACGCCAGGCGCGGGTCGAAGAAACGGCAGCCGCTGGAGCCGAGCACGCCGTAGAAGGCATTCATGATGATCTTCAGCGCCTGGGACAACGGCGCATTGCCTTCGCGCTTGGCCGATTCGCGGCCCTGCCAGACGTTCTCGACGATTTCAGGCAGGCAGTGGCTGCTGCGCGAGAAGCGCGCACCGCGAAAGCCGGGCACCGTCTCGTCTTCGGCGAGGCGCAGGCCCTCGACCAGCCCGACTGGGTCGATCAGAAAGGTGCGGATGATCGAGGGGTACAGGCTCTTGTAATCGAGCACCAGCACCGACTCGTACAGGCCGGGTCGCGAATCCATGACGAAGCCGCCAGGGCTGGCTTCGGGCGCCCGCTCGCCGAGGTTCGGCGCGACGAAACCGCGGCGGTGCATGCGCGGTATGTACAGGTGGCAGAAGGCAGCCACCGAGCCGCCGCTGCGGTCGGCGGGCAAGCCGGTGACGGTGGCGCGTTCGAGGAGGAAGGTCAGCACCTCGGTCTTGGCGAATATCCGTGTCACCAGTTCGCAGTCCTTGAGGTTGTAACGGGCCAGGGCCGGCTTGTCCTCGGCGAACATGCGGTCGATTTCGTCCATGCGCTCGTACGGCGTGTCGATCGACTTGCCTTCGCCGAGCAGGGTTTGTGCGACGTTTTCCAGGCTGAACGAGGCAAAGCTCCAGGTCGCCGAGCGCAGCGCCTCGATGCCGTCGATGATCAGCCTGCCGGCGGCCTCGGCGAAATAGTGGTTGCTGCGGCTGCCGTGTTCGCGCCAGCCCATGGCATCGCCGCCACGGCCGAGGCGCAACGGCACCTGCAGCCGCTGGGCGTGTTCATGCAGCACGCGCAGGTCGAACTGCACCAGGTTCCAGCCGATGATCGCGTCCGGGTCGTGCCGGGCGAGCCATTCGTTGAGCTTTTTCAGCAGCTGCGCGCGGCTTTCGCAGTATTCGAGCTGGAAGTCGAGCGCCGCGTCGTCGCCATTGGCCGGGCCAAGCATGTACACCTGACGCTGGCCGCAGCCCTCCAGGCCGATGCAGTAGAGATCGCCACGGGCATTGGTTTCGATGTCCAGTGACACCAGTTTCAAGTGCGGGCGGTAGTCCGGTGCCGGCTTGATCTGCGCCTCGATCAGCGTGCCGCTGGCGTCCTGCGTGCCGCCGAAGCAGACCGGCGCGGTGATGAAGCGCTCCATCAGGTAGCGCTCCGGCGGACGGATATCGGCTTCGTAGACATCAACGCCGACGCTGCGCAGCAGCTTGTCGATATTCATCAGCTGGCGGTGCTGGCGGCAGTAGAGCCCGAGCACCGGGCGCTGCTGGAAGTCGCGCAAGCCCAGCGGCCGCAGCTCGACATCGCGCTCGCCCTGCAGCATTGCCTCGGCCATGCTGCGCTGCGCCGCCGGAATGAATGCGACTGAGGGTTGGTACGGCAGGCGGATATGCCGCGGCCCCTGGTCGGTCGCCAGCCAGAATTCGACGAGCGTGCCGGCGGGGGTGTCGCGCCAATGCCGGGTCAGGACGAAACCCTGCTGTAACTCCACCGTTGCCACCTCGAGGCCTGATTGACCGGCGATTCTACGTGGCCGCGGCCGGGTTTGCGCAGCGAGCGGCGATTGCTGTGATCGGCGGCCAGTCGATGTACGGCTCAGCTCGGCTGCAACATGCCCTGAATCTTCTGTTCCAGCGCGGTGATGGTGAACGGTTTGGTCATCATCTCCATCCCCGGCCTCATGAACCCCCGGGCCAGCGTTGCGTTTTCCGCATAGCCGGTGATGAACAGCACCTTCAGCGCGGGGTGCTCGACCAGCGCCTGCTCAGCAAGCTGCCGCCCGTTCAGCCCTGGCAGGCCGATGTCGGTAATCAGCAGGTCGATAGGCTTCTGGGCCTTGAGCAATGCCAGCCCGCTCAGGCCATCGGCGGCCTGCAGGACGTCAAATTCGAGGTCGGTCAGCAGGTCGACGATCAGCTCGCGAATCAGCGCCTCGTCCTCGACGACCAGCACGGTTTCCCTGGCGGTCGAACTGGGCACGTTTGCCTCGGGCTCGGCCTGTACCACATCGGCGTTACCGGTATGGCGAGGCAGGTAGATCGCGACCGTCGAGCCTTCGCCGAGCATGGAGTCGATCTTCAGGTGGCCTTCGCTCTGCTTGGCGAACCCATAGACCATCGACAGCCCCAGACCGGTGCCCTGGCCTTGGGGCTTGGTGGTGAAGAACGGCTCGACGGCGTGCTCCATCACCCCAGGCGACATGCCGCGGCCTGTGTCGGCGATCCGGATCATCACGTAGTCGCCGGGCATGATGCCGCTCTGGGTGCTGATGCGGTTGTCGAGCTGCTGGACGTTGGCAGTCTCGATGGTGAGCGTGCCGCCTTCAGGCATGGCGTCGCGGGCATTGATCGCGATATTGAGGATCGAGCTTTCCAACTGATAGGGGTCGCACTGGGTGATCCACAGCGCCTCCTCGGTGCGCAGTTCGAGCTGGTACAGCGGACCAAGCGTGCGCTCGATCAGCTCGGCCATGTCGGCGATCAGGCGATTGGCGTCCACCAGCTTCGGGTCGAGGGGCTGGCGCCTGGCGAACGCGAGCAGACGATGAGTCAGCGCCGCGGCGCGTTGTGCGGAATTCATCGCGCCCTGCATATAGCGTTCGATACCCTGCAGCTGACCCTTGGCGACGCGGTTCTGCATGATTTCCAGCGAGCCGATGATGCCGGTGAGCAGGTTGTTGAAATCATGGGCGATGCCGCCTGTGAGCTGGCCTACCGCTTCCATCTTCTGGGCCTGGCGCAGCTGTTCCTCGGCTTCACGCAGTGCCTGGGCCTGGCGCTTTTCGGCGGTGATGTGGCGGCCGTAGGCATACAGCAGATCGCCCTCGAAGGAGGTATGCCACGACACCCAGCGTGGCGTGCCGTCCTTGTGCCTAAAGCGGTTCTCGAAATTGATCAGGTCGTTGGAGATCGCGCGCGCCAGCCCGGCCTGGGTCAATGCCAGGTCGTCGGGCCAGATGAATGCGTCAACGGGCTGGCCTTCCACCTCATCCTGCGCGTGGCCCAGGACCTCGCTCCAGGCCGGGTTCACCGCACGAAATATGCCCTCACTGTCGATGATCACCAGGATGTCGCGGGAGTTGCGCCAGACCCGATCGCGCTCGATGGTGCGCGCGGCGATGCGGCGCTCCAGGGTCTCGTTCAGGTCGCAGAGTGCTTGCTGGGCGCGGAGCTTGTCGGTGACATCGTGACCCTGGACGAAGATCCCGGTGACCTGGTTGGCCTCGTTGATGACCGGCTCGTAGATGAAATCGAGAAAGCGCTCTTCGGGTGGGTTGCCCGGCGAATAGTTGAGAAGAATCGGCATGCTAAAGGTCAGGAAGCGTTCACCGCTGCGGTAGACCTGATCGAGCAATTCGTGAAAGCCCTGGCCCTCGAGCTCGGGGAAGGCCTCGCGTACTGACTTGCCTCTGAGGTCGCGCCCGCCAGACAAGCGCAGATAGGCGGCATTGGTGAATTCGAAGAGGTGTTCCGGGCTGCGCAGGATGGCGATGAAACCGGGAGCCTGGTCGAACAGCCGGCGCTGCCGCGCGCTTTCGGCGGCCCGGTGGCGTTCGGCAAGCACATGGGCGGTGGTCTCCACGCACGGGCAGAAGAACCCGGCCACTTCACCGTTTTCGCTACGTATGGGGGTGTAGGAAAAGGCGAAGTGGGTCTCCTCAGGGTAGCCATGGCGGTCGATCACCAGGGTGATGTCGTCCATGTGCACCGCGTGGCCGGCATAGGCCTGCTCGACGATGGGCACCAGGTCGTCGCGGATTTCGGCAAATGTCTCGAGAAAGGGCGCGCCCAGCGCAGCTGGATGCTTGTCGCCGAGAATCCGCGCGTAGGCGGTGTTGTACAGCAGCGTGTGCTGGTCGCCCCAGGCAACGAACATGGGTTGCTGGGAACCAAGCAGAATGCCGATCACCGTTTGCAGCGCCGGCGGCCAGGATTCCGGCCGACCCAGTGTCGAATCGCTCCAGTCGAACTCGCGGATGCGCCTGCCGAGCTCACCGCCGCCGGTGAGAAAGGATGGATGAGTATCGATGTCGGAGCTGGATGGCATTGCGATAGCTACATGAAGAATGCCGGTACTGGCTCTTGTTGGACCCTGCCGGGCTGGCATCGTTTGAGATGAATCTAGGCGCACGGCATGCCAGCGGGAGATTGCCTCAATAAACCGCTCGATATGCTTAGCCGACGTACCCGTTCAGCAGCGTTTGCAGATGCAGGGCATCGGCAGTCGCTGCGCCGCTGGCGGTGTTGTCGAAAATGCACCAGCAGGCCCGGCCTTGCGCACGTTCGCTGTGCAGTTGGCTGGCCATCGCTTGCAGCTGCGCCGCGGCGTAAGCGGAGTGGTAGATGCGCGGCGAACCGTGCAGACGGAAATAGCGGATGCCCGGCCAGCCACCCGGTTCGTCGCCGTGCGGCAGCGGTGAAGGGTCAGCGGCGACCTGGCCGATCTGCTGCGCCACCAGCAGGTCATGGGCGGCGAGCCAACTGGCGTGCCGCGGTTCGATCACGGCCAGGCCGGAGTAACGCGTGCGCAACGTGGCGAGAAAGGCCTCGGCGGTCGCGGCGTCATAGCGCAGCGACGGTGGCAGCTGAATCAGCAGGCAGCCGAGCTTCTCGCCAAGCTCGCCGCATTCCCCGAGAAAATCATCAAGCAGGCCCGCGCAATCAACGAGGCGCCGCTCGTGGGTGATCTGTTTTGGCACTTTCACGGCGAAGCGGAACGCCGCCGGTACGCTGGCGGCCCACTTCGCATAGGTGGCAGGGCGATGGGGGCGGTAGAACGAACTGTTTATTTCAACGGCGCAGAACCGCGAGGCGTAGCGCTGCAGGTGCGTACCCTCGGCTGTGAAGGCAGGCCACTGTTCGCGCGGCAGACTCCAGCCGGCACAACCGAGCTGTATCTGACGCATGTTCTCCAGCACTGCCGATACCTAGACGGATTGCGACGAGAGGTGCGTTACCGGTGGCGGTGCGGGCAGCATCTCGCTGACCTTGCTGGCCAGGTCGGTCATGGAGAACGGCTTGCTGATCATGTCCATATTGGTGCCGAGGAAGCTGGAGCGAATGGCGGCGTTCTCCGCATAGCCGGTGATGAACAGCACCGGCAACTGCGGCCGGTACTGACGCGCGACCTCCGCCAGTTGGCGGCCGTTCATGCCGGGCAGGCCAACGTCCGAGATCATCAGGTCGATCGGCTTGGCGGATGCCAGCACCAGCGTCGCCGCCTCAGGCTCCGCCGCGTCGACGGTGGCATAGCCCAGCTCTTCGAGCAGCTCGCGTACCAGCAGGCGTACGGCATCGTCGTCTTCCACCACCAGTACGTGCTGGCCGCGACCTGGCGGCGAGGGCGCCTCCACCGCAGCCTCCTGCAGCGCCATGCTGGTCGCGGCGGGCAGATACAGGCTGACCGTGGTGCCGACCCCTGGCGTGCTGTCGATCAGCACCTGGCCGCGGCTCTGCCGGGCGAAGCCGTAGACCATCGACAGTCCCAGGCCGGTGCCCTGGCCCATGGGTTTGGTGGTGAAAAACGGATCGAAGACCTTTTCCAGCACTTCCGCTGCCATGCCAACACCGGTATCGGCGAGGCTGATTACCACGTAATGGCCGGCCTCCAGGTGCGGCATGCTGGCGACGTCGGCGCTGCTGAGTTCGACCTTGCGGGTGGACAGACGCAACTGGCCGCCGTAGGGCATCGCGTCACGGGCGTTGATTGCCAGGTTGAGAATGGCGCTTTCCAGCTGATTGGCGTCGGCGATGACCGGCTGTTCGTCGGCGCAGTAATCGATATGCAAGCTGATGCGTTCGTTGATGGTGTGGCTGATCAGCTCTTCCAGGGAGCGCAGCAGCCCGTGCAATTCCACCGGCTTGGCATCCAGCGACTGGCGTCGGGAAAACGCCAGCAGGCGCTGGGTCAGCCCGGCTGCACGGTTGGCCGAGGAGCTAGCGGCGTCCATGAAACGGTCCAGGTCGTCGAAGCGGCCACTGGCGATCCGCCGCTTCATGATGTCCATGGCGCCGAGAATGCCGGTCAGCATGTTGTTGAAATCATGGGCGATGCCGCCGGTCAGTTGCCCGACGGCTTCCATCTTCTGGCTTTGCCGTAGCGCCGCCTCGGCCTGCGCGCGGCTGTGCATCTCGTTGTGCAGCTCGGCGGTGCGCTCGGCGACCTTCAGTTCCAGCGTGCCCGCGGTGTCGCGCAACACTTCCTCGACCTTCTTGCTGTCGGTGATATCCAGCACGAAGACGTGAAAGCCATCCACCTCACCGCGCGAATTGCGCCTGGGCAGGTAGCGGATATCGGCGTCGCGGCGCCTGCCGTCGCGGTGCGGCCACGCCAGCTCGATGCGCGAAGGAATACCGGCGAGGGCGCTCTGCATATAGGGCAAGCGCCGTTCAAGGTCGGACTCGCTGAACAGCTCCTGAACCTTGCGACCGATGATTTCCCGCGGATGCCGGTAGAACCAGTCCTCATAGGCTCGGTTGGCGAAGCGGTAGCGCAGGTCTGCATCGATAAACGCGATCAGCACCGGCAGGGAGTCCGCGACCAAGCGCAGCTCGCTTTCGCTGGCCTGCAGCGCCCGGCGGCTTTCGGCCAGCTCAGTCAACTGGTCACGAATGAGAAACTGCTTCTGTCGCGCGCGCATTGCCGATGCCACGGCGCTCAGCAGTGATACCGAGCCCAGCGGCCGTTCGATGACGATGACGTTGGTGGCGACATCCGGCAGCCGCAAGCGCGCCGCTTCGTGGGGCTGGATGCGACCGACCTGCCGTGCGGAAAGCAGGATAAAGGGCACGTCGGACCAGGATGGCTGCGCCTCAAGCGCCCACTGCAGGGGGGCCATGTCGCCGCCCAGGGCTTCTTCCGTCACCAGTACGGCACCGACCGTTTCGTCGAGTTGCTGGGCGATATCCTGCAGGTTTTCGCAGATGACAACCTCGTACCCGTCGCCCGCCAATAGCGCAGCAATGCTCTCGGCATCGCGACCAAAGGGCGCACTGATCAGTACGCGGCGTCCCTGCGCTAAGGTTCTAGATGATGTCACTGGCTCGGTTTTCCATCAGCGGCGATGTGTTGCCATCGTATTCGGGCGTGCCGGTCAGTACACCCTTGAAGTTCACCAGGCATTCGCCGACACGGACGCCGTGCTTGTCGATGCGCAGCTCGCGAATCGTGTCTTCATGGTTGCCGCTGCGGTTCTTGATCACCGAAATGGCTTTACGGATGCGCCCTTCCGCTTCGAAAAAGCGCAACAGCACTATGGCATCGGCAACGTAGGAAACGTTCAGGTTGGTCGACATGGTGCCAACCAGGCCATGCTGGGGGTTAAGCAGGAAGGTGCTGACGCCACGCTGGCTAAGGTAGGACAACAGCTCATGCATCTGCAGGATCAGTTGCTGTTCTTCCGGCATGGCAGCGAGGTAGCCGCTCAGGCTGTCAATCACGATCAGGCGGCAGTTGTCCTGCTCGACTGCATCGCGTACCAGCCAGGCGAATTCCCCGGGGGATACCTCGGCCGGGTCGATCTGGCGGATGTCCAGCAGGCCATTGTCGATATGCTGCTGCAGGTGCATGCCCATGGAGCCGGAGCGCACCAGCATGGTGGCGATGCGCTCGTCGAACTCATAGATGGTGCAGCGTTCACCACGCAGGCAGGCCGCATCGACGTACTGCAACGCCAGGGTGGTCTTGCCTGAACCGGCGGGGCCGGTGACCAGGGTGCTGGTGCCCCGCAGCGGGCCGCCGCCGAGCAGCGCATCCAGGCCGGCAACGCCGCTTAGCACCGGCTCGCCCTCGAACGCGACATGGTGTTGCGCGGCGATCAGGCGCGGGAAGACGCGAATACCGCCTTTGCGAATGATGAAATCATGCATGCCGGCGACGAAGTCGACCCCGCGCAGTTTCTGCACCTGCAGCCGACGGCGCGAGGCACCGAATTCCAAGGTCAGGCGCTGCAGCGTCACGACGCCATGACACAGGCTGTGCAGGTGCGCATCGCGTTCGCCGCGGTTGCCGGTGAGGTCGTCGACCAGCAACACCGTAGCCTTGCGTGGTGCGAAAAATTGCTTGAGGGCCAACACCTGGCGGCGGTAGCGCAGCGGGTCCTGGGCCAGCAAGCGCAGCTCCGAGAGGCTGTCGAACACCACCCGTGTGGGGCGTATCCGTTCCACCTGATCCTGAATCAGGCGGATGGTGCCGCCGAGTTCCATCTCCCAGGGGTGCAGGATCGATTGCTGACGACCATCGCCAAGCACCTCTTCCGCCGAGGCCAGCTCAAACAGGTCGATGCCATTGAGTGACCAGCCGTGGGAAATAGCAACGGCTTCCAGCTCTTCGCTGGTTTCGGACAGGGTAATGTACAGGCAGCGTTCGTTGAGGGCCACGCCTTGTTGCAGGAACTGCAAGGCCAGGGTGGTTTTCCCGGCGCCTGGCGAGCCTTCTACCAAATACAACCGGTTAGGCGGCAGGCCGCCATTGAGGATGGTGTCGAGTCCCTGGCTTCCCGAAGGAATCCGTTCTATAGCGTCCATTTTTCACAGTCCTCTTCTGCTGAGGGGTGCTGGAAAGTGCCCAATCGCGGGCTCAAAGATCGCGCTGATACGGTGATGCTCCTGTACGGTGGATACGCGATTAGCGGCATCCAAACTGACGCGCGATGTGCGCGAAATAACTGCGGCTGAGATGTTGTGAGGACACAACATCGACCTGTCCGCGCTAGGGTTTTCGACTCGCGGCCGCTTCGGTTGTTCAGTCTCCAGCTGCTCGTGCGGCGCCCCAATGGCCCTGGAACGCAAGTCTAGCCGGGCTTGGCCGCTGCGAAAAAAAACGCCGAAGCGTGCTCAGATGGTGTCTTCCTGAACCGTTCCGGCCGGGTTTTCGCGGGTCGGCATGGCGAGGATTTCAGGCAGCACCTGCTGCTCGAATACCTTGTGCAGGCGACGCAGCTCCTGCTCCGGCGTCGGGTGGTGGTCGACGCGAATATCCCAGAGCGGATATTCCTCCTTATCCACGACGTAGACGGTGGCAGAGGCTTCTCCCTGGCGGTCGCCGCCGTGCACATCCGCCGCGGCTATGGCCTCGATCAGACGCTCGATCAGCGGCAGCTGCGGGTCGCGGTTGAACGCGTTGGCGACTGCTTGCAGAACTTCCGGGCCGGTCAGGCGATTGCCCTGGACCGAGAACTGCTCGCCGGCCAGGGAACCGGCCCACGGCAGGCATTGATCGCCGGTCCAGCAGCGGGTCTGGCCCTTGGCATCGATAACCGCGCATTGACGCAGCGGCATGCACGGGTCGGTGGCGGCCAGGCGTTCAAGCACCCGCACCGCCGAGTCGCCTTCACGCAGGAAGGCGAGCCCGTCGAGACCCAGATAGGGATTGACCTGGGCCTGGGTTGCCACGGCGCCAAAGCCGGCGGCTGCATGCGACAGGAGTTTGCCGACGGCGGGCATCGCGGTTGCCGCAGCCACACCGAACTGCCCGGTGCGCGGGCACCGTGCCACGATTGAAAAGGTCATGTCGTTTTCCGATAGCGATGGGTCTTTGTTTGGCTGTGGCAACACCGCTTCGTTCCGCTTGCCGGCATGGCGCGCACGCAGGCTGAACTCCTGCGCTGGGCGATCACTCGAAACTGAACGAACCGAGTGGAGGAGACGACCATGACCAAACAGCAGAATTCCGACGCGCCGGCCCGCGACCAAACCGGCGAACCGGTGGATGTCGTGCGCAAGGATATCGAACGGCCCAACCCGGCCACCGAACAGGTCGACAAGGCGATTACGCCGACATCGGTGAAGACCAAGGAGCAGGAGGCGCAGAAGATCAACCAGAAGGCCGCCGAAGCCGAGCGAAAGTTGCAGCGTTAGCCGCTTTCGATCAAGCCGCAGGCGCGATGCTCGCGCAATGAAAAGCCCGGCACTCGGCCGGGCTTTTTTGTCAGCGTGACGCGGCTGCGCCTACTGGATTTCGACCGCCAGGCTGTCGGCAATCTTCTTGTTCCAGATCGCCGGGCCGGTAATGTGCACCGACTCACCATTGGTGTCGACCGCCACCGTGACCGGCATGTCTTTCACCTCGAACTCGTAGATCGCTTCCATGCCCAGCTCGGCGAAGGCCAGCACCTTGGACTTCTTGATCGCCTGGGCGACCAGGTAGGCAGCGCCGCCAACGGCCATCAGGTACACGGCCTTGTTGTCCTTGATCGCTTCGATGGCGATCGGGCCGCGCTCGGATTTGCCGATCATGCCGAGCAGGCCAGTGCTTTCGAGGATCTGCCGGGTGAACTTGTCCATCCGCGTAGCGGTGGTCGGGCCAGCCGGGCCGACCACTTCTTCGCGTACCGGATCGACCGGGCCGACGTAATAGATAAAGCGGCCTTTGAGGTCTACCGGCAGCTCTTCGCCCTTATTCAGCATGTCGACCATGCGCTTGTGCGCAGCATCCCGGCCGGTGAGCATCTTGCCGTTGAGCAGCACGGTCTCGCCCGGTTTCCAGCTCTGCACCTCTTCCGGGGTGATGGTGTCCAGATTCACCCGGCGCGCGCTCGGGCCGGCTTCCCAGACGATTTCCGGGTAGGCGGACAGGTCCGGCGCTTCCAGCTCGGCCGGGCCGCTGCCATCAAGCACGAAGTGGGCGTGACGGGTGGCGGCGCAGTTGGGGATCATGCACACCGGCAGGCTGGCGGCGTGGGTCGGGTAATCCATGATCTTAACGTCGAGCACGGTGGTCAGGCCGCCCAGGCCCTGGGCGCCGATGCCCAGCTGGTTGACCTTGTCGAACAGCTCGAGGCGCATTTCCTCGATCTTGTTCTGCGGGCCACGGGCCTTCAGCTCGTGGATGTCGATGTGCTCCATCAGCACTTCCTTGGCCATCACCGCGGCCTTCTCGGCGGTGCCGCCGATGCCGATGCCGAGCATGCCCGGCGGGCACCAGCCAGCACCCATGGTCGGTACGGTTTTCAGCACCCAGTCGACGATGGAGTCGGACGGGTTGAGCATGGCCATCTTCGATTTATTCTCGGAGCCGCCGCCTTTGGCTGCGACGTCCACCTCCACCTTGTCGCCGGGGACGATGGAGTAGTGGATCACGGCCGGGGTGTTGTCCTTGGTGTTTTTGCGGGCACCTGCCGGGTCGGCGAGGATCGAGGCACGCAGGACGTTTTCCGGTAGGTTGTAGGCGCGGCGTACGCCTTCGTTGATCATGTCGTCGACGCTCATGGTGGCGCCGGTCCAGCGCACATTCATACCGACCTTGATGAAGACGGTGACGATGCCGGTATCCTGGCAGATCGGCCGGTGGCCGGTGGCGCACATGCGCGAGTTGATCAGGATCTGCGCCATGGAATCGCGCGCGGCGGGCGATTCTTCGCGCAGGTAGGCCTCATGCATGGCCTGGATGAAATCCACGGGGTGGTAATAGGAAATGAACTGTAGGGCGTCGGCGACGCTCTGAATCAGGTCGTCTTGCTTGATCACGGTCATGCTAAGCGCACCTCTATTTTCGGGAACATCCAAGGAAGCGCCGGACCATGCCCGACGCAGCTACAAAAAGGCGGCGCAGTATATCGCGGCTGTCCCCAGGGGCACAGTTTCCCTGTGGCAGCGCCGGGCCCCGTGTCGGTAATCGCCTAGGCTTTTTGCCGGCGCGGGGGTAGAGTGGCGGCAAGATGCCAGTACGGGGCGGAGCCCATCAGTATGAGTGGCCAATGGAATGATGAGCGTAGGTTGCAAAGCCTGCTGCTGAAGCGATTCGGCATGGCAGCGGGCACCTATGCGTTAACCGCGCTGCTCTGCTGGGTGGCAGTGTTCAATGACCTGATGCGCGGCTCGCCGCAGGCCATGCTGGCGTTTACCGGGCTGGTGGTGTTGAGCCAACTGACGCTGCTCGCGCTGTTCGTTTCCAAGACCAACCTGCGTTTTCGCGACCCGAGCCTGACCGAGGCCCAAGTGCTGATGGCGCTGGGCTGGCTCACCGGTTTGATGGCGCTGTGCGCCGATGGCCGCGGCAGCCTGCTGGTGGTCTACCTGTTGATTCTGCTGTTCGGCATATTCCAGCTGCCGCCGCGTACCTTCGCCCGCTGCGCGTTGTTCGCGTTCTTCGGTTTTGCCGGGCTGAATCTGTACGAAGCCTACACCTATCAACTGAGCGACCCGGCCCTGGCGATCATGCAGACCAGTGTGCTCGCCGCTGTGCTGGTGTGGATCACGCTGTTCGCCAGCTACACCCAGGCCATGCGCAAGCGCATGCGCCAGCGCCGATTCGCCTTGCAGGCGCACCAGGACACCCTGCGCGGGATGATGCGTCAACTCGAAGACCTGGCTGCCACGGACGAGTTGACCGGCCTGTACAACCGCCGCCATTTCCTGCGCCTGGCCGGTCGCCAGCTCGCCGCACTGCGTGGCGACCGGCAGCATGGCCTGGCGCTGATCGATCTGGACCATTTCAAGCGTATCAACGACGCCCACGGTCACGCCGCCGGGGACCGCGTGCTGCAGACGTTCGCCAGCGTGGCGCAAACCTGCCTGCGTGAGGGCGACATCATTGCCCGCTATGGCGGCGAGGAATTCGTCCTGCTCTTGCCCAATACCGAAGCGGATCAGGTGGTCGCCTGCTGCGAGCGGTTGCGCGAGGCCTACAGCCAGTCGGAGCCGGTGGGCCTGAAGCTCGGCGCACTCAGCTTGTCTGTCGGCATGACGTTGCTGCGCGAACGGGACGACCTGGACGAGGCGCTGCACCGCGCCGACCAGGCGCTCTATCAGGCCAAGGATAGCGGCCGTAACCGCTGTGCCGCCGCCTGGGAAGACGCTGCCGATGCCTGAGTTGCTGGTCGGCGAGCAACGCCTGAACGTCGCCCCTGCCAGTAACCTGCTGGATGCCTTGCACCGCGCCGGCATCGCTGTGCCCTACAGCTGTCGGGCGGGCAGTTGCCACGCCTGCATGGTGCGTTGCGTGCGCGGCGAACCGGAAGATGCCAAGCCAGAAGCGCTGGACCTGGCGCGCCGTGAGCAGGGATGGCGGCTGGCGTGCCAGTGCCGGGTCAGCGGCGACCTGCAGATCGAAGTGTTCGATCCGCTGAAGGACGGCCGTCCTGCGCACATCGAAGGCTGCGACTGGCTGAGCCCGACAGTGCTGCGGTTGCGCGTGCGGCCCGAGCAACCGCTGCGTTACCGGGTCGGTCAGCATTTGGTGTTGTGGACTTCGAGCGGAGTTGCCAGGCCCTATTCGCTGGCCAGCCTGCCGGGTGAAGACCCCTGGCTGGAATTTCATCTGGATTGCCGTCAGCCAGGTGCTTTCAGCGATGTTGCGCGGTCGTTCCAGCCGGGCGATGAGCTGCGCCTGGGTGACCTGCGCGGCGGCGCCCTGCATTACGACCCGGATTGGCAGGCGCGGCCGTTGTGGCTGATGGCCGCGGGCACCGGCCTGGCGCCGTTGTATGGCGTACTGCGCGAGGCGCTGCGAGAGAATCATCAAGGTGCCATTCGGGTCATTCACCTGGCCCATGATGCCTCTGCGCATTACTTCGCCGAACCCCTGCAGGCCTTGGCTTCCTGCCATCCGCAGGTGCAGGTCGAGCTGCTCTGCGCGGCCGAGTTGACGGCTGCTTTGGCTGAACTGCGGCTTGTTTCCCGACAAACCATCGCCTTACTCTGCGGCCATCCCGACAATGTCGAAACCTTTGCGCGCCGCCTGTACCTAGCGGGCTTGCCGCGCAGCCAGGTGTTCGCCGACGTGTTTCTGCCGCACGCCCGCTAGCCGCTCAGGCTGCTGGCGCGCGCCCCTTGCGAGGTCGTATTGATGAGTGAGCATCTGCTGGTTGAGCGCGAACACGGGCTGTTGACCCTGCGCATGCACCGCCCGGACAAGAAGAATGCCCTGACCCGCGCCATGTACAGCGGCATGGCCGAAGTGCTGGTGCAGGCCGATCAGGATAAAAGCGTGCGCGCCGTGCTGATCACTGGTGGGGAGAGCTGTTTTACCAGCGGCAATGATGTCGCCGACTTTATCAAGGCGCCGCCGAGCGGGCTGAACAGCGAAGTGTTCCAGTTCATGCAGGCCCTGTTCGACTTCAGCAAACCGGTGGTGGCGGCGGTTGCCGGCCCCGCGGTGGGCATCGGCACGACCATGCTGCTGCACTGCGACCTGGTGTACGTCAGCTGTGATGCCACGCTCAAGATGCCCTTCGTCAACCTGGGGCTGTGCCCTGAATACGGTTCCAGCCTGATCCTGCCGCGCCTGCTGGGCCACGCCCGCGCTGCCGAATTGCTGCTGTTGGGGCAGAGTTTTACCGGTGAGCAGGCTGCTGCCTGGGGCATCGCCAATCAGGCGATGGACGATGGCCCGGCAACCCTGGCCAAGGCCCGCGAAATGGCCCTGCGCTTCCAGCAGCTGGCGCCCGCCGCGGTGGCCGACAGCAAGCGCCTGATGCGCGCGCCGGATCGCGAGCAACTGCGTCGGGTGATCGAAGAGGAGGGCGCGTTGTTCGGCCAGCGTCTGCGCTCGCCGGAAGCCATCGAGGCGCTGACTGCCTTTATGCAGCGACGTACACCGGATTTCAGCACGTTCACGTAGGGTGCGCTGTGCGCATTGGGTTTTCCTGAGAATGCCGGTGCGCATGGCGCACCCTACTGATCGCAAAAAGGCCGCTCGATTGAGCGGCCTTTGCGTTGCAGGACGACGGTTATACGAGCGCTTCGCCTACATGCAGCAGCTTCATGGTGTTGGTACCACCGATTGCGTGATAGCTGTCGCCCTTGGTCAGGATCACCCAGTCGCCGGCTTCGACCAGGCCGCGTTTGAGCAGCTCGTCCACCGCCGCCTGGCTGACTTCGCCCGGTTGCAGGGCTGCCGGGTCGAACGGCACGGTGTAGACGCCGCGGAACATGGCCGCGCGGGCCTGGGTTTCACGGTGCGGGGAGAAGGCGAAGATCGGCACCGAAGAACGGATGCGCGACATGATCAGCGGGGTATAGCCACTTTCGGTCAGCGCGATGATCGCTTTCACGCCGGGGAAGTGGTTGGCCGTGTACATGGCCGCCAGGGCGATGCTTTCGTCGCAGCGCTCGAACTCGGTGCCCATGCGGTGGCTGGATTTCTTGCTGGTCGGGTGCTTTTCCGCGCCCAGGCAGATGCGCGCCATAGCCTGCACCGCTTCCAGGGGGTGAGCGCCGGCGGCGCTTTCCGCCGAGAGCATTACCGCGTCGGTGTAGTCGAGCACGGCGTTGGCCACGTCGGAGACTTCCGCGCGGGTCGGCATCGGGTTCTGGATCATCGACTCCATCATCTGCGTCGCCGTGATCACCGCCTTGTTGTGACGGCGGGCGTGCAGGATGATTTTCTTCTGGATGCCGCACAGCTCGGCGTCGCCGATCTCCACACCCAGGTCGCCACGGGCAACCATCACCGCGTCGCTGGCGCGGATCAGGCCGTCGAGGGTTTCATCATCGGCCACAGCTTCGGCGCGTTCGATCTTGGCCACCAGCCAGGCGGTGCCGCCGGCTTCGTCGCGCAGCTTGCGCGCGTATTCCATGTCCGATGCGTCTCGCGGGAAGGAGACGGCCAGGTAATCCAGCTCCATCTCGGCGGCGAGCTTGATGTCGGCCTTGTCCTTTTCGGTCAGCGCCGGAGCGGTCAGGCCGCCGCCACGACGGTTGATGCCCTTGTGGTCGGACAGCGGACCGCCAATCAGCACCACGCAATGCAGCGCATCGGCGGTGGCGGAGTCCACGCGCATCACCACGCGGCCATCGTCGAGCAGCAGCTCGTCGCCGACGCCGCAATCCTTGACCAGGTCGGGGTAATCAATGCCGACGATCTGCTGGGTGCCTGCGGTCAGCGGATGGCGGGTGGAAAAAGTGAAGCGGTCACCGATCTTCAACTCGATACGCTTGTCTGCGAACTTGGCGATGCGGATCTTCGGACCTTGCAGATCGCCCAGCAGGGCAACGTGACGGCCATGCTTGGCGGCCAGCTCGCGGACCAGCTTGGCGCGGGCCTTGTGCTCGTCTGGGGTGCCGTGGGAGAAATTCAGACGCGCCACGTCGATGCCAGCCAGGATCAGCTGTTCGAGGACGTCGGGGGCATTGCTGGATGGGCCGAGGGTGGCGACGATTTTAGTGCGGCGGAAGGTCATGCGCAGGCTCCTGAGTTCAAGCAGAACGCGAGGCTACTACGCTGCCACGCTGTAGTCATTTTTACGCGCCACTACTTTTCGCGCTTGCCATCAAGGCACATGCTGCAGAATTGCGGCAGCCGGTCGATACACTGCTCACTGAAGGAGGTCCCCCATGCGAGCCTTGCTGTTGATTGTCGTGGCGCTTAGCGTCGCGGGTTGTAACCGTGTTTCGCTCGATCATCATCTCGATAGCGCCTACCGCGCCTACGAGTTGGGCGATTGCGACACGGCCATGCTTGATCTGTCGAAGGCGGAGCGTGCCAGCCGTTCGAGAAACTACGTGCAGCCGGAGATCTCGCTGTTGCGCGGCCAGTGCCTGGAGCGCCAGAGCCTGTTCCCGGATGCCGCGCAGACCTACCAGTACATCATCGGTCGTTACCCCACCAGCGAGTATGCCTATCGCGCTCGCGCGCGCCTGGAAACCCTGCGCCAGTTGGGGCATTACGACCCGCTGGAGCCGGCAAAACCGAGCGCGGCACCGCGCTGAGCTGCGTAACAGGGACAACTACGGGTAAGCTGACAGGCCCAAATCATGGAGATCGGTTCATGCGCCTATTGCTCTGCCTGATGTTGCTGCCAGGGCTGGCGCTGGCGGAAATCTATCGCTGGGTCGATGCCAGCGGCCAGGTGCATTTCGGTCAACGTCCGGCCGCGGCGGGTGCCGAACAGATCGAGGTCAAACCGCAGGTGGTGGAGCGTGACAGCGCGACTCTGGAGCGCCAGGAGCGCAGCGCGCGGTTCTACGAAGCTCGCCGCGAGGAGCAAGCGCAGGCGAGCAAGGCAGCTGGGGAGCGGCGCGCGAAACAGGCGAACGAGTGCGCGGAGTTGCGCAACCAGCTGGCGCAGATTCCCGAAGGCCGCCGTTATTTCGCCACCGAAGCCAGCGGCGAGCGCAGCTATTACAGCGATGAGCAATTGGACGCCGTTCGTCGCTCGCTGCGTGACCGCATATCAGCTCGCTGCAGCTGAACTGGTTAAAGTGGCTCGCCGGAGCCATACTCAGTCGTCATTTATAGCGATTTGCCACTATGCAGACCCAGCGCCGCATCCAGCGTCATCTACTGCCGTCCTACCTGAATGTGTTCAACCGCATCACGGACCGGCCGATGGGTTACATCGGCAACGTCTCGCTCGATGGCATGTTGTTGATCAGTCAATTGCCGCTGCTGATCAATGCGCGCTTCGACATGCGTCTGAAAATTCCCGGCCCGGAAACCCAGCACTTCATCGATTTCTCCGCGACCTGTCAGTGGTGCCGCGAAGATGTCACGCCCGGTAGCTACGACTCGGGTTTTGCGCTGGTCGCGCCGCCTGCCGACTACGTCGAGATGGTCGAAGCGCTGCGCTATTACTTCAGTTTCCACCCGGTCCAGACCTCCGCCTGATCAAGGCCAAAAAAAACCGCCCAAGAGGGCGGTTTTTGTTTTCCTGCTCAGCAGACGTCGAACTAGTTCAGCTGCAGCAAGCTGTCCGAGCGAGACTGCACCTCACGGTAACGCTCGGCATCGCTGGCCAGTACGCTGCACAGCGCCGGGAAGATCTCGTTCAGTTTGCTGGACCACTGCTCGGACTTCGCCTGCTCCGGGAAGCAGCGGTTGATCAGGTCGAGCATGATCGACACGGTCACCGATGCACCTGGGGAGGCACCCAGCAATGCAGCGATGGAGCCGTCGCCGGCCGCAACCAGCTCGGTGCCGAACTGCAGAATGCCGCCACGCTTGGGGTCTTTCTTGATGATCTGTACGCGCTGGCCGGCCATTTCCAAACGCCAATCCTCGGCTTTGGCTTCCGGGTAGAAGCCGCGCAGGGTTTCCAGGCGCTGCTCTTCGGATTGCAACACTTCCTTGACCAGGTAGCGGGTCAGGTCGAAGTTGTCGCGCGCCACCGCCAGCATCGGGCCGATGTTGTTCGGCCGTACCGACAGCGGAAGGTCAAGGAAGGAGCCGTGACGCAGGAACTTGGTCGAGAAGCCGGCGTAAGGGCCGAACAGCAGCGAGGTCTTGCCATCCACCACGCGGGTATCCAGGTGTGGTACCGACATTGGCGGCGAACCGACTGCGGCCTGGCTGTAGACCTTGGCCTGGTGCTGCTTGACCACTTCCGGGTTGTCGCAACGCAGCCACTGGCCGCTGACCGGGAAGCCGCCAAAGCCGTTGCCTTCCGGGATGCCGGACATCTGCAGCAGCGGCAGTGCCGCGCCGCCAGCGCCGAGGAAGACGAACTTGGCCTGGATCTCGCGGCTGCTGCCGTTCTGCTGGTCCTTGATGGTGACGCGCCAGCCCTGGCCGTTGCGCTTGAGGCCGGTGACCTTCTGGCTGCATTTGACTGCCGCGCCGGGCAGGGCGCTGAGGTGGCCAAGCAGGTGTTTGGTCAGGGTGCCGAAGTTGACGTCGGTGCCCGCCATTACGCGGGTGGCGGCGATCGGTTCGTTCGGGTCGCGGCCCGGCATCATCAGCGGCATCCACTGTGCCATGGTGGCGCGGTCTTCGGTGTATTCCATCTCGGCGAACGCATGATGCGCGGTCAACGCCTTGAAGCGCTTCTTGAGGTAATCGATACCTTCCTGACCGCGGACGAAGCTGAGGTGCGGCACCGGGTTGATAAAGCTTTTCGGTGTGCCGAACGTGCCTTTTTCCACCAGATACGCCCAGAACTGCTTGGACTCCTCGAACTGGGTGTTGATGGTGACCGACTTCTTGATGTCGATCGAACCATCCGCCGCTTCAGGCGTGTAGTTCAGCTCGCACAGGCCGGCATGGCCGGTACCGGCGTTGTTCCAAGGGTTGGAGCTTTCAATCGCCCCAGATTCCATCAGTTCCACTACTTCGAGCGTGATACTGGGGTCGAGCTCTTTAAGCAGCACGGCCAGGGTCGCACTCATGATGCCGGCGCCTACCAGCACCGCATCCACTGTTTGGTTCTCGTTTTGCGTCATTACTGCTTCTCCGAAATACAGTCCAAGTGGCCTGAGGCCGAGCAAACAACCCTTGTCAGCAGTTGCGATGCAATCCCGTGGAGTTGGAGAAGCCGGTGGTGCCAGCCGCAGAATCGTTCATTTTCGCCACACTCTTGTGAAGTTGTTAAAACCATTTTTTCACCCTCTTTTGGAGTGGTGAACCTCAAAAGCTCGTCTGCGCGGCGCGTCTGTTCACCCGCGCGGAGCCGCCATTGCAGGAAACGCAAGGCTTCTCGGATTGGGTGAGTGCGGCAGCCGCATGGGGCAGCACGAAGTGGGCGACTCTCTGGGGCGTGGCCGATGGCTCGTGCATCAGCAAGGCGGCGGGCCCGATCAGGAGGCGTCCTTATAATCGGGGCGCGATTATAAGGCGAAAGGCAAGAAATTGATCGCCCGTTGTGACTTTTCTTCCTCCGTCGGTCAGGCTGCCGACGCTTCCCGCGAGGGCGCGCGAGTGACGACCGGTGGGATTTGCGCATCGGCGGGTAGCGGGCGATGCAGCCACGTGGGGTTCAGGCGATCCACCTCGACCCAGGCAAAGCCTTGTGGCACATGGGCTGACTGGCGCAAGGCACGGCATATTCCGGCTTCGTCGAGGAGTGCAAAGGTGCGCATGGGCTGACGCGAGGTGCGCCACACAGAGAAGAAAAACATAGGCTGGGCCAGGACAGGCGGACGACTAAAGTCTTATGCCTATCTGGTGTTACAGTCTCGTGACAGGAACCAGTTTTGCCACCACCGGTCTCAGTCACGAGACTGTTAGCAGCGCATTACGCTGGTTATACTGCCGGCCACTTTGCACCCCTGGAGAGATGAGCATGCTGCATCGCCTGTTACTCGGCCTGGTCACCGCCGTCAGCCTGACGTTGGTCGGTTGCGCCCACAGCCCGCAACAACTCAGCCCACAACCGAAAATCAACAGCCCGCTGGTGGCCGTCGGCCAAGGTCAGCCAGTGGTCGTACGGGTTGCCGATGGTCGTCCTTCGCCAGTACTGGGTACTCGCGGTGGTCTGTACCCGGAAACCAGCGCAGTCAGCGTTACTGGCCAGGACGTCCTGCCCAAGCTGCAGGCCCAGGCCGAGGCAGCTGTGCGCCTGCTGGGTTTCACCCCAACACCCAATGCCTACAACGCTCCGCAGCTGACCCTGACCCTGGCCGAGCTGAAATACCAGTCGCCCAAGGACAAGCTGTATGTGACCGAAGCCAACATCACCGCGAACTTCCGGGTTGACGTGCAGAACAGCTCGCGTCGCTACAGTGGCCGTTATGGGGCTTCGCTGAATCAGCGTTCCGGTATGGCGCCGAACCAGGAAACCAACACCAAGCTGGTCAGCGACGTGATGAGCGATGCGCTGACCCGTGCGTTCAAGGATCCGGCCATCGGCCAGATGCTCAGCCAGTAGCGCAACCGTCATGGCAAAGCCCGGCCATGCAGCCGGGCTTTTTATTGCACGTCAAAACCTGCTGCGCGGCATTCATCGGAAAACCAGTCGCGCAATCAGCCGGCTTGGGTAGAATCCGCGGCCGTCGTATTGAGCGGGTCGTCCGCGTTGACCGTTATTCGAACAGGGCAGGGCGCCAGGCGCATTGCCGCGTGAGGGAAGTTATCGATGTCGCTGCAAGCCATGTGGACGTTGTATCTGATCGACCCGGCTTCCTGGGTCAACGGGCTGGCCTTGTTCCTGGCCGCCGCAGGAGCCTGGTTGTTGCTGGCTACACGCGTTCGCGAGCAGCGGGCGGCGGTTCGACTGCTGGGCAACAGTGACTCGCAGCCGCTGACAATTGACGGGGGCGAGCTTGATGAGGCGACCCTGCGTCTGAACCGGTTTTTCTATCACTTCGGTTTCGCCTGCCTGCTCGGCGCGCTGACACTTTCCGGGTTCAGCACCCAGCTTTGATCGTGTGCAAAAAAACGGCAGCCAGGGCTGCCGTTTTTTTATTGCAGCAAGGTTTACAGCGGCAAGCCGGCCTTGATTCGGTACTGGTTGCGTACCGGGTTGGCGTACTGCAGCACCAGATAGGGTTGCTGCTCGGCTGGGCAGCCCGCCAGGCGTTTTTCCCATTCCGTGCGCGCTGCGGCCAGTTCGTCGGCCGCGAACAGCTGATCGACCTCGGGCACCTGCAGCGAGGGATCGCGCTCGGCCCACATCGCGTAGGCGAGGTAGTGCACCGGGAACAGGCGGTAGCCGGTGAGGATCTGTCGATCCATTTCCGCAGCCAGTTGCTTGCTGTCTTCCAAACCTACGCTGACCGGCGCGCTGAAATGCACATGCACGCGGCCTTTGTAACCGGTGATGCCGAGTGCAATGCTCTGGTCATCCTCGCCAGGCGCCTTGGCGTAGCTGCCGGTACTGGCGCGGATAAACAGCTCGCGGGCCTTGGCCTGGTCGCAGGGGTCGTACTCGTAGCTGATCGATACCGGCGTCAGTTGCAGCGAGCGAATGACCTCGTCGAACGGCTCGGTCTTGCGGCTCATGTGGAACATCTTGAGGATCGCCGAATCGGTGCGATCGTCGCCGTCCTTGGCGCGCCCTTCGGCCTGGGCGATCCAGATCGATTCGTCATCGCTGCGGATCGAATGATTGATATAGGCCGAGAGCAGCTGGTAAGCGGCCAGCTTTTCGCGCCGACCGCTGATCGAACGGTGCACGATAAAGCTCTTGTTCAGGCGCATCAGGTCGCTGACGAACGGCTTTTGCAGGAGGTTGTCGCCGATCGCGATGCGCGGTGTCGTCAGCCCCGCGTGATAGACCGCGTAGTTGACGAATGCCGGGTCCATGACGATGTCACGGTGGTTGGCGAGGAACAGGTAGGCGCTGCCGGCCTTTAGTTGCTCGATACCGGAATAGGTCACCCCGTCGGTAGCACGTTCGATGGTGCGGTCGACATAGGTTTCGACTTTGTCCTGAAGCGCTTTGACCGAGTTGACGCCGCTGAACTCAAGACGCAGCCGATAGGCTATAAGTGGTTTAAGCAACCAGCCCAGTGGGCGGGCCAGGCGTGGAAAGCGAAAATGGGTGAGGATGTCGAGAAACGCCTCGTCAGCCAGCAAGCGCGCTAGAACGGTGGATACTTCAGCATCGGCGTAAGGTCGGATGGCATCGAATTCGCCCATCATGTTCTCTTGTTGTGGTCGGCTGCATTGAAGGTGATTGCCACGCCACGCGGGCCCAGCATAGACCAGCGATTATACCTACAAGTCACAAGGAGACTTAGATGCTGGAAACCGAGTCCTATGATTGCCCCTACTGCGGCGAGCCGGTCGAGGCGGTGCTGGATCTGTCCGCGGGCGATCAGCAATACATCGAAGACTGCCCGGTCTGTTGCCGGCCGATCTTGTTCGACCTGCAGACCGATGGCGTCGAATGGACCCTGGATACCCGTGGGGAAAACGACTGATGCTGCGCGTCTACGAGCCCCAGGACCTGATGGAAGGCGAGCTGCTGGTCGGCATGCTGGCCAGCGAGGGTATCGAGGCGCACCTGACCGGCCGCCATCTGGTCGGCGCCGTGGGCGAGTTGCCGGCGTGCGGGCTGCTTGGCTTGATGGTCGACAATCAGCAAGCCGAGCGCGCACGGCATTTGATCGCCGCGTACAATGGCGCGCAACCGCTGGCGGGCGATGAGCCGGAAAATTTTCAGGGCGTGTTGCTCTGCTAGCCAGCGCTGACGCTTCCCCGCGTATTGCCCACCTTTCAAGTGTTATCGAGTTTCCATGTGCGGACGTTTTGCCCTGTTTCGTTGGTCGCCTGCCTTTGCCGCCTTGCCGGGCTTTCCTGCTGACCAGCAACCGCACTGGAACATTGCGCCTCATTCCCAGGTGCTGCTGTTGCGCGCCATCGACGGCGAGCGCCAGCTTGCGCGCGTGCGTTGGGGTTTGACTCCAGCCTGGTTGAAAGACCTGAGCAAAACACCGGCCCAGGCGCGCGCGGAAACCCTCGCCGAGCAGCCGATGTTCCGCGAAGCCTTGCGGCTGCGCCGTGGGTTGCTGCCCGCCAATGGCTTTTACGAGTGGCGCGGCGCCGCGCGCAAGCGACCGTACTGGCTGACGAGCGACGCCACACCGTTGTACTTCGCGGCGATCTGGGAGGCGTATCCGGTCGACGGCTGCGTCTACCTCAGCGCTGCCGTGGTGACCCAGGCGGCCGCCAGCTTGCGCCGGCCGCTGATTCTCGACGCGGAAGGACAGGCGGCGTGGCTGGCGGCTGATACGCCGATGAACGAGTTGCACCGGTTATTGGCCAGCCCGCAACCGCCGTTGCGCGAGCGGGTATTGGCCAATTTGGTCAATGATCCCGCGCTGGATGCGCCCGAGTGCCTGACTCCGGCCTGAGTATTGCGCCTCGGCAGTTCGCGCAGTGAGGTGAGAAGGGCGACCTTGGGTCGCCCGGGGATTACACCTTGAACTGATTGATCAGGCGCCGTTGCTGCTCGGCCAGTTTGGTCAGTTCCGCGCTGGCCTGGCTGGCCTCGTCGGCACCGCCTGCGACTTCGTTGGCGACCTGGCCGATGTTGGTCACGTTACGGTTGATGTCCTCGGCCACCGCACTTTGTTCTTCGGCCGCGCTGGCGATCTGGGTGTTCATGTCGTTGATCACCGACACTGCCTGAGTGATCGATTCCAGGGCCTGGGCTGCGACATCGGCCTGCTGCACGCTGACCTCGGTCTTGGCCTGGCTGTCCTCCATGACCCGCACCACTTCACGGGTACCGTGCTGCAGTTGCTGGATCATGTTCTGGATCTCGCCCGTGGCTTGCTGGGTTTTCTGCGCCAGGTTGCGCACCTCGTCAGCCACTACTGCGAACCCGCGGCCCTGTTCGCCCGCCCGTGCGGCCTCGATGGCGGCGTTCAAGGCCAGCAGGTTGGTTTGCTCGGCGATCCCACGAATCGCGACCAGAATGGCGTTGATGTTCTCGCTGTCCTTGGCCAGGGTCTGTACCACGGTCACTGCCCGGCCGATTTCCTCGGCCAGCGCCGCAATTGCATCTGCGGTGTGCTGCACGGTCTGCTTGCCCTGATTGGCGGCCTGGTCGGCGTGATTGGCCGCCTCGGCTGCATGGGTGGCATTGCGTGCCACGTCCTGGGCGGTGGCGGTCATCTCGTGGACGGCGGTGGCAACCAGTTCGATTTCGGAGAGCTGCTTCTGCACACCGAGGTTAGTGCGGATGGCGATGTCGGCAGTGTGCTCCGAAGAGTCGCTGACCTTCTGCACGGACGTGACCACCTGGCCGATCATGGTCTGCAGCTTGGCGAGGAAGGTGTTGAAGCCCTTGGCGATCGCGCCGAGCTCATCGTTGCGGTTTACCTCCAGGCGGCGGGTAAGGTCGCCTTCACCCTGAGCAATGTCGTCAAGCATCGCCACCATCTGCTTGAGCGGCCGCGCGAGCCCATAGCCGACGAACCAGACCACCAGCAAACCCAGCACGGCGACCAGCAGACCGACCAGGGTCATGCCCAGCGTGTCGGCATCGCGTTGAGCCGCCAGCTCGTCCTGCAACGCCTGAAGGTCCGCCATGACGGTTTTCAGTGGCAGCACCAGCATCAACGTCCAGCGGCTATCGGTATTGCCGAGGGTGAAGTTGAGAAACAGCTCGATATGACTCTTGTCAGGGCTGTCAGCCGCATCGATGTCGTACTGGATCTGCCCGGGCTGCAGATTTTTCAGGTTGCTCAGCTCGTTGGCGTCGAGCAATTCGGTGGCCTGGCTGCCGAGTTTGTCCGGCGCCTGGGTGGAAGCGACCAGGCTGCCATTGCTGGCGATCAGGGCCAGTTCGCCTGCGCCGTCGTACAGCTGGCGATCGGCGGCGACGAGCAGGTCCTGGATGAAGTTGACTGCAAGGTCGGCGCCAGCGATGCCGCGAAATTCGCCATTCACCAGAATCGGCGTGGTGAACGAGGCGAGCATGATCATCTTGCCGCCGACATCATAGGGCGCCGGGTCGATCACGCAGGCGCGTTTGCGCTCCTTCGGACACAGGTAGTACTCGCCTTCGCGGACGCCGGTAGGCAGCAGGGTCTCACTCTCTAGGGTGCCCAGCGAATCAATACCGAGGCTGCCGTCGGCGTTGCGAAACCACCAGGGAATAAACCGGCCGCTGCCGTCGTAGCCATTTTCCTTGGGGCCGGCGTAGATGTCGTCGTTGCCATCGAAGGCGTTGGGTTCCCAACCGATATAGCTGCCCAGCAATTTAGGGTTCTGCGCCGTGGTTTCGCGAACCAGGTTGGACAACTCTTCACGGCTGGTTGAAAGCAGCGGGCTGCCGGTGGCGTCTTGCATGCCGAGCATGGCATTGACCCGAGCCAGGTCCGCAGTAACCTGCAGGGGCACATCAAGCTCGCGCTGAATGTGCAGGACCTGCGCCTGGGCCAGCGCGGCCAGGCGTTGCTCGACGAAATGCTCGAGCAGGCTGCGGGTCCGCTCCTGCATCATGACCTGGCTTCTGTTACTGGCAAACAATGCATAGAGCACCAGTGCCACCACCACGGCGAGGACGCTGACGCCTGCCCAGGCCGCTATAGAAGACTGAATGGACTTGAACTTCATGGGGACCCCGCAGGTGATGTGCGCCAATTTCAGGCTATCGGCAGGCGGTCACGAATTCCTTAACGCCTAAGAACTGAATAAAGTTCGCAACCGGCAAACATGCAAGTCCGTCGTTGCCCCGCGATGGGCTGGGGCCTAGGATAGGCCGCCGTTATCGAATGGAGACTTAGCATGAACACGTCATTGTCATTATCCGCGCTGGCTGCGGCCTTGCTGCTGGCAGGGTGCCAAGCCGTGAACACTACCAGCGGAGGCGCGGTCGGCGTCGAGCGCAAGCAGTACATGTTCAGCATGCTCTCGACCCAGGAGGTCAATCAGATGTACGCCCAGTCCTACCAGCAGACACTGGGGGAAGCCTCGAGCAAGGGCGTATTGGACAAGAGCAGCAGCAATGCCAAGCGCCTGCAGACGATCGCCAATCGACTGATCAAGCAAGCACCGCGCTTTCGTCCCGATGCGGCGCAGTGGGACTGGGAAGTCAACCTGATCAAGAGTCCGGAGCTGAACGCCAACTGCGGGCCCGGCGGCAAGATCATCTTCTACAGCGGGATCATCGAGAAGCTCAAGCTGACCGATGATGAAATCGCCGCGATCATGGGCCATGAAATCGCCCACGCGTTGCGCGAGCACAGCCGCGAAGCAATGTCCAAGGCCTATGGCGTGGGGCTGGCCAAGCAAGGCGCGGGTGCGTTGCTCGGCTTGGGGGAAGGGGGTATGGCGCTGGCTGATACCGTCGTGGAGTACAGCCTGACATTGCCAAACAGCCGCGGTAATGAAAACGAAGCGGATCTGCTGGGCCTGGAATTGGCTGCGCGGGCCGGCTACAACCCGAATGCTGCGGTGAGCCTGTGGCAGAAGATGGCCGCCGCCAGCGAGGGCGCGCCACCGGAGTTCATGAGCACCCATCCCTCGTCGAGTTCGCGTATCGCCTCGCTGCAGGCGGCAATCCCCAAGGTCATGCCGCTCTACCAGCAGGCTAAATAAGCCCGGCAATTGCGCGACGCAGTACCCTTCAGATGCCGCAGATTCTGCGGCATCTTGCCGTCAGGGCAGGGCCGTTTGCGCGAGCGGACGCGTCGTCAGGCCCAACTGGGCGCGGAAGCTTTCCATGTCGAACATCGTGCAGATTTCCTGGATCTCGCCGCGTGGCGTCAGCGTCCAGAACGCCATCGCCGAGATGCTGAGTACCTTGTCGCTGGGCGGATAGCCGAGGGCGGGTTTCTGGATGGTGCCGATCAGCGTGCTCCAGGTGACGACCTTGTTGCCTTCGGCGATGCATTCCTCAAGCACCACTTCCAGGTCGGGCATCGAGTCGCGAATCTGCTGCACCATCTGAATAAACGCCTGGCTACCTAGCGGATGGCCGACGAACGAACTCTTGTAGAGAAAGTCCTTGCTGTGCAGCTGCTCGGCCAGCGCCAGGCGGCCTTTATTCCAGGACAGATCGATGTGGTGGCGGACCAGTTTCTTGTTATTTTCCAGAGCCATATATGCATCCCGACTGCTAGCAGGTTGACAGACACTGCCCACACTCTAGCAGCGCTTGTGCCGCCATATAACCTCGTTTGTCGCTGGCGCCTCAGAGCGCGGCGCTGAGCTTCAGCGCCTGGTAGCCCGCGTACAGCGCCAGCGCCAGAAACGCGCAGGCCGCCACGCGGCGAATCAAGGTCAGGGGCAGGCGATCGGCGGCGAAATTGCCTGCCAGCACTACCGGCACGTTTGCGATCAGCATGCCAAGCGTGGTGCCGATCACCACCAAGAGGAAGTGCGGGTACTGGGCTGCCAGCATCACGGTGGCGACCTGGGTCTTGTCGCCCATTTCGGCGATGAAAAATGCGATCAGGGTGGTGAGGAAGGGGCCGTAGCGCTTGAGTCGCGAGCTTTCGTCATCGTCCAGCTTGTCGGGGATCAGTGACCACAGCGCCACCGCCACGAAAGACCCTGCGAGAATCCAGCTGAGGGTCGCCGCCGAGAGCAGCCCGGCAACCCAATTGCCGATGGCGCCTGCAGCGAAGTGGTTGGCCAGGGTCGCAACGAGGATGCCCCAGATGATCGGCCAGGGACGGCGAAACCGCGCGGCGAGCAATAAGGCCAGCAGCTGCGTCTTGTCGCCGATTTCCGCCAGCGCGACGATCAGGGTGGGGATGAACAGGGATTCCAGCATCAGACTTCCTAAGGGGCGGGTTGACATGGCTATGACACGTACCGCCTTCCCGCCCCGGGTAAGGTGTGCGTGTCATAGGTCTTGTCAAACCTCCTGGCCTCGGTGGGCCAGGGGTCGCGCGCGCCATGGTCGGTTGACCAAGTATGTTGACGCGTGCCGGGCGAGCGTTTGCTCGCGGGAGACTACTCCCCTAGGACGGGGCGAATTCTGCCCAAGACGTCTCGATAGAGCAAGCCTCGACTCAACGCTTGTTCGCCCGGTAGATGCGAAAGCCATTGGCGCCGGCGAGGGTATGGCAGGGTCCGAGGTGCTGCTCGATCAGCGGCGGATACTTGAGAAAGCTGTTGGCCACCAGGCGCAGCTCACCGCCTTGCTTGAGGTGCTCGGCTGCATGGCGCAGGAGGTTCTCCGTCGCCTGATAGTGGGTGTGTACACCCTGGTGGAAAGGCGGGTTGCTCAGGATCGCGCTCAGCGCTTTTGGTGCTGCAATAATGCCGTCGCCGGCGATCACCTCGGCATCGAGACCATTGGCAGCCAGGGTCAGACGGCTGCTGGCAACGGCGAACGCATCGACGTCGAGCAGGCTCACCTGGCTGTCCGGGTAACGTCGTTTCAGGGCAGCGCCGAGCACGCCCGCGCCGCAGCCGAAATCAAGCAGGTGGCCGCCGGGCAATTGCTCCAGATGCTGCAGCAACAGTGCGCTGCCGACATCCAGCCGGCCGTGGCTGAACACGCCGGGTAGGCTGACGACTTTCAATGGGCCGTCCGCCAATTGCAGCTCATAGTGCTGGGCGAGGGTCTCGATATCCGGCGCAGCCGGGGCGTGTTCGACATGGACCTGCCAAAGCTGACAATGCCGCGCACTGTCGATCTTGCGGGCCTTGCCGAAGGTGTCTAGCTGCTTGGCCGCCCGCTCGATACCGGCGCGCTTTTCGCCGACCAGGAACAGGCTGCGACCTTGCAAGCGAGCCGCCAGCACGGCCAGCTGGTAATCGGTCAGCTCGCGGGATTTTGGCAGAAAGAGTACGGCCGAATCGAACGGGCGGTCGTCAGCGCTGACGCCAAAGTGACAGCGCCCGGCAAAGCGCCCGTCGAGCAGCGTGTGGTCGCCGGCGTGCCAGCTCCAGCCATGGGCCTGTGGCAACTGGCCAAGCAGGTCATCCGCTGGCAGGCCGGCCAGCAGCAGCGGACCGCCGAAGAGTTCGGCTTGGCGCAATAGCACTTCGCTTCGCGGATCCATTCTCGCTCCTCAAAAAAGGCGCGCAGCTTAGCCGACTACGCGACGCGGCGCACCGCTGAAAAAGGCTCGGGCATTTTCGGCCAACTGACCAACGATGCGCTGCCTGGCTTCGCGGCTACCCCAGGCGCTGTGGGGCGTGACGATGAGCCGTGGGATGTCGTTGGCGAGCAAGGGATTGCCCTCCCTGGGTGGCTCCTGGCTGAGCACATCGGTGGCGGCGCCGCCCAGGTGCCCCGCGCGTAACGCATCGGCCAGTGCCTGTTCGTTGATCAGGCCGCCGCGTGCGGTATTGAGCAGAAACGCGCCAGGCTTCATCAGGCTCAGTTGCCGCGCGCCGATCAGGTCGCGGGTGCCTGCAGTCAGCGGGCAATGCAGGGTCAATGCATCCACCTGCGGCAACAGCTCGTCGAGCGGCAACCGGTCCCGGCGCGCGGGCCGTCCAGGCAGTTGGCCGAACAGCACGCGCATGCCGAACGCCTCTGCCAGCTTGGCCACTGCGCCGCCCAATTCGCCATGGCCGAGCAGGCCGAGGGTTTTGCCCTCCAGCTCGACAATGGGGTAGTCGAGCAGGCAGAACTGCTGGGCCTGCTGCCACTTTCCCGCGCGCACGTCATGCTGGTAGTCGGGCAAACGGGTCGCCAGTGCGAGCAACAGCATCAGGGTGTGCTGCGCCACCGAAGGCGTGCCGTAGCCCTGGCAGTTGCATACGGTCACACCATGCTGACGCGCGGCCGTCAGGTCGATGTTATTGGTGCCGGTGGCGGCGACCAGCACCAGCTGCAGCTCGGGGCAGGCGGCGAAGGTGTCGGCATCCAGGACGACCTTGTTGACGATTGCCACCTGGGTACCTTGCAAACGCTCTATAACCTGGTCGCCAGCGGTTTTCTCGTGCAGCACCAGCGCGTCGAAGCAGGGACGCAAAGCCGCCATGTCGAGATCACCCAGGTCGAGTGAATGGTGGTCGAGAAAGACCGCTCGGTTGGAATTACTCATGAGCTGTACCTTTATTTGATCCGCGGCCGAGGCGTACAGTCATCAGCCAAAACCTGACGTGGCAGCGCCTCTATGTACTGGACAGAATTTTTTACCGTGGCTTTGATCCATCTGCTCGCCGTCGCGAGCCCTGGGCCTGACTTTGCCATAGTGGTGCGCGAAAGCGTGGCTTTTGGCCGACGCTCCGGCATCTTTTGTGCGTTGGGGGTTGGCGCCGGGATATTCGTCCACGTCACCTATTCGCTGCTCGGCATCGGCTTGATCGTGTCGCAGTCGATCGTCCTGTTCAACGCCTTGAAGTGGCTGGCAGCGGCGTACCTGCTCTACATCGGCATCAAGGCATTGCGCTCGAAGCCGGCAGATCCGACCCGTTCGCCGCTGCATGAGGGGCATGTCGCGCGCTCCGCACGGGCCGCGTTCACCACCGGCTTCGTCACCAATGGCTTGAACCCCAAGGCCACGTTGTTCTTTCTTTCCCTGTTCACCGTGGTCATCAGCCCGAGCACGCCGCTGTCGGTGCAGGCTGCTTACGGCGTTTACCTGGCATTGGCGACCGCGCTGTGGTTCTGCCTGGTGGCACGGCTATTCAGCCAGGATCGGGTACGCGCCGGCTTTGCCCGTATGGGCCACTGGTTCGACAGGCTGATGGGGGGCGTGCTGGTGGCGCTGGGGGTGAAGCTGGCGTTCAGCGAACTGCGCTGAGTCGGCTGATCGGGGGCGCGGATGTCGCGTCTCCTAGCTGCACAGTTGACTCGCTGCAGCGTTAACAAGGGTGGGCTGCGCAGCCCACCCTTGGCATCGGGTTACAGCAGCTCGACAGCTACGGCAGTGGCTTCGCCGCCGCCAATGCACAGCGAGGCGATGCCACGCTTGCCGCCGGTGTTCTTCAGCGCATGAATCAGGGTCAGGATGATCCGCGAACCGGTCGAGCCTATGGGATGGCCTTGAGCGCAGGCGCCACCGTAGATGTTGACCTTGGCATGGTCCAGGCCGTGTTCGCGCATGGCCAGCATGGTCACCATGGCAAAGGCCTCGTTGATTTCGAACAGATCGACCTCGTCCTTGCTCCAGCCGGTCTTTTTCAGCAGGTTGCTCATCGCACCTATGGGCGCAATGGTGAATTCGCTGGGGTCCTGGCTTTGGGTTGCGTGGCCGACGATCCTGGCTAAAGGTTGGAGCCCGCGCCTGGCGGCTTCGTCAGCGGTCATCAGCACCAGTGCGCTGGCACCGTCCGAAATGGAGCTGGCGTTGGCGGCGGTGATGCTGCCGTCCTTGCGAAATGCAGGCTTCAGGCCCGGGATCTTGTCCGGCTTGGCGGTCAGCGGCTGTTCATCATCTTTAACAACCACCTCGCCTTTACGGCTGGTGACTGTCACGGGAACGATCTCGGCGTCCAGGGCGCCGCTGGATATCGCGGCCTGGGCGCGTTTCAGCGACTCGATCGCATAAGCGTCCATCTGCTCCCGGGTAATGCCGTACTGGTCGGCTGTTTCCTGGGCGAACGAGCCCATCAGGCGACCGGTGCGCGCATCTTCCAGGCCATCAAGGAACATGTGGTCCTTGATCTCGCCATGCCCCATGCGTAGGCCGGCGCGCGCTTTGGCAACGATATAAGGCGCGTTGGACATGCTCTCCATGCCGCCTGCGACCATCACTGCATTGGTGCCCGCCTTGAGCAGGTCATGGGCCAGCATGACTGCTTTCATCCCGGAGCCGCATAGCTTGTTGATGGTGGTACAGCCGGTCGCGCTGGGCAGTCCGGCATTCAGCGAGGCCTGTCGCGCTGGGCCTTGTTTCAACCCGGCAGGCAGCACGCAGCCCATGATCACTTCTTCGATGTCGCTCGGCTGCAGGCCGGCGCGGCTGACGGCGGCGCGAATCGCTGCAGCGCCCAGATCCACCGCGGGAACGCTGGATAGCTCGCCCTGAAATCCGCCCATCGGCGTTCTGGCGCCGCTGACAACTACGATATCGGTCATTGTGAAAACCTCGATAAATGTTCGTTTCAACCCGGACGACTGTCACCGCCCTTAATTGAAGGATGTGAAAGCGTGACTAATGCGCTCGATCAGTCACGCGGCAAATCATCCTTTTGACTGATTTGTGGCCTGCTCGCGCGCTCTAGAGTCCCACCACCAAAAAACAATTCCAATGCACAAAGGTACTTCTCATGCTGCAGACCCGCATCATCCCGCCCGCGGCCAATGCCCATCAATACCCATTGTTGATCAAGCGCCTGCTGCTCTCCGGGGTGCGCTACGAGAAAACCCGCGAGATCGTTTACCGCGACAGCGTGCGTTACAGCTATGAAACCTTCAACCAGCGCGTTGCCCGTCTGGCCAATGTGCTCAGCAATGCCGGCGTGAAGGCGGGCGATACCGTGGCGGTCATGGATTGGGACAGTCACCGTTACCTTGAGTGCATGTTCGCCATTCCGATGCTGGGCGCGGTGTTACACACCATCAACATTCGCCTTTCGCCCGAGCAGATTCTGTACACGATGAACCATGCGGACGACAAGTTCGTGCTGGTGAACAGTGAGTTCGTGCCGCTGTACAACGGCATCGCCAACCAGCTGACCACCGTCGAGAAGACCCTGCTGTTGACCGATGGTGACGACAAAACCGCCGATCTGCCGGGCCTAGTTGGCGAGTACGAGCAATTGCTGGCCGCGGCCAGCCCGCACTATGAGTTTGCCGATTTCGACGAAAATTCGGTGGCGACCACTTTCTATACCACCGGCACCACCGGCAATCCCAAGGGCGTCTACTTCACCCACCGTCAGTTGGTGCTGCACACCATCGCGGCGGCCAGCGTGCTAGGCAGTCTGGACAGCGTCCGCCTGCTCGGCACGAGCGACGTCTACATGCCGATCACCCCGATGTTCCATGTGCATGCGTGGGGCATTCCCTATGTCGCCACCATGATGGGGATAAAGCAGGTCTATCCGGGACGTTACGAGCCGGACCTGCTGGTCAACCTGATCAAGAAGGAAAAGGTCACGTTCTCCCATTGCGTGCCGACCATCCTGCAGATGCTGATGAACGCCCCTGCTGCACAGGGCCACGATTTCAGCGACATGAAGATGATCATCGGAGGCAGCGCGCTCAATCGTGCGCTGTACGAGGCCGCCAAAACACGCGGCATTCAATTGACCGCAGCGTACGGGATGTCCGAAACCTGCCCGCTGATTTCCTGCGCGCACATCAACGACGAGATGATCGACGGCAGCGAAGACGAGCGGATTACCTACCGCATCAAGGCTGGTGTGCCGGTGCCGCTGGCCGAAGCGGCGATCATGGACGCCGACGGCAAGATGTTGCCGGCTGACGGCGAATCCCAGGGCGAGTTGGTGTTGCGCGCGCCTTGGCTGACTCAGGGCTACTTCCGCGAGCCGGAGAAAAGCGCTGAGCTATGGGAAAACGGCTGGTTGCACACAGGCGATGTCGCGACCATTGATGGCATGGGCTTTATCGATATTCGCGACCGAATCAAGGACGTGATCAAAACGGGCGGCGAGTGGATTTCCTCGCTGGAACTGGAAGACCTGATCAGTCGCCACCCGGCGGTGCGTGAAGTCGCCGTAGTCGGCGTTGCTGACCCTCAGTGGGGTGAGCGCCCCTTCGCGTTGCTGGTGCCGCGGGAAGGGCAGACACTCGACGCCAAAACGTTGAAGGAACACCTGAAACCCTTTGTCGAGCAAGGACATATAAACAAGTGGGCGATACCCACTCAGATCGCTCTTGTTACCGAAATTCCCAAGACGAGCGTCGGTAAGCTGGACAAGAAGCGCATTCGCCTGGATATCGCCCAGTGGCAGGCAGCCGGTAGTGCGTTTCTGTCTACCCTGTAAGGCCCGTCACTCCTGATCGCCTGAAGTGACTACTCAGTCAAACAAGCGTTTGGCTTGCTAATTGCTGTTTTATGGCCATTCTTGGCTTGCGGCGGAACGGATGTACCGTTGAAAGCGGCAAGCCAGAGTAGTTGGAGCTGCAAATCACACTTTCGAGGGATCAAGCTGTCACCCTCGGTGGCTATAGTCCGCACCATCCATAACAAAAAAGCACATGGAGTAGCGTCGATGACAAAAACCAAGCAAACCTGGCGCCTGGCAAAACTGCCGCTGGCCGTCAGCCTCGCATCCACCCTCGCCGCACCCGCGTTCGGCGTTACTTTCAATATCGGTGAAATCGAAGGCCAACTCGACTCTTCTCTGTCTATAGGTGCTAGCTGGTCGGTGCGTGGCGCTGATCCAGACTTGGTCGGCCGCCGTAACGGTGGCGACGCGTCGTCCCAAACGGGTGACGACGGTCGTCTTAATTTCAAGAAGGGCGAAACATTTTCTAAAATCTTCAAAGGTATCCATGACCTCGAACTGAAATATGGAGATACCGGTGTTTTCGTTCGCGGTAAATATTGGTACGACTTCGAATTGAAAGATGAAAATCGTCTTCTTTATGACATCGACGATAGCCATCGTAAGACCGGCGCTCAATCAGCCGGTGTGCAATTGCTCGATGCGTTTGTTTATCACAACTACAGCATCGGTGATCTGCCAGGCAGCGTCCGTGTAGGTAAGCAAGTTGTGAGTTGGGGTGAAAGTACTTTCATTCAAAACTCTATCAACTCTATAAACCCTGTTGATGTATCAGCTTTTCGTCGTCCCGGCGCCGAGATCAAAGAAGGTCTGATTCCGGTCAACATGCTTTATGTCTCGCAAAGTCTGACGGATACAGTTTCCGCTGAGGCATTTTATCAGCTGGAATGGGATCAGACAGTTCTGGACAACTGCGGTACTTTCTTTGCATCCGATGTAGGTGCCGACGGTTGTAATGACCGGCTAGCTTTCGCTGGTTCCGATTTCACTCCTACTGGCGCTGCAGGTTATCGCTACGTTGGGCGTATCGGTGATCGTGACGCAAGAGACAGTGGGCAGTTTGGTGTAGCTTTGCGCTGGTTCTCTGAGGAACTGAATAATACAGAGTTCGGCCTGTATGCCATGAACTATCACAGCCGCACACCATCCCCCGGCTTTATTGTTGCTAGTGGTATCCAGGGCAGCAGCGCCAATCCTGTTACTGGACGTGATACATCTTCATACTATCTTGAATATCCAGAGGATATTCGTCTTTACGGACTGAGCTTCGCCACCAACGTGGGGGCTACATCGGTAAACGGTGAAATCAGTTATCGGCCGAATATGCCGATCAGTTTGAACTCCACCGATTTGACCCTTGCCGCTGTCGTACCGGTGCCGGCTTTTGGTAGCCCCATTTTTTCTTCTGGCCATGCGACAGCCAATCCGGGCGACGAAATTAAAGGTTACGTTCGTAAACCTGTTACTCAAATGCAGATCACCGCTACGCAGTTTGTAGAGCAGGTGATGGGCGCTTCTCGTCTTACTCTGGTTGGAGAGGTCGGTTACAACCATGTAAGTGATTTGGGTGTTAATGAGCTTAGGTTCGGCCGTGCCGCTGAGTTTGGAAATGGAGTATTACCTGTCAATGCTACTTGTGAGGGTTTAGCTAACCCTGTAAACCCCGAAGAGTGTAATGACAGAGGGTTCTTCACAACCACTTCTTGGGGTTATCGTGCACGAGCGATACTCGAATATCCTAGTGCTATTGCTGGGGTCAATTTAAAGCCAGGCGTCTCTTGGTCACATGATGTCGACGGTTATGGTCCTAACTTCATTGAAGGCAGCAAAGCTATAAGCCTCGGGTTAGATGCCGATTATCAAAACACCTATACCGCAAGTTTGGCTTACACCGACTTCTTTGGCGGTGATTACAACACTTCCATTGACCGCGACTTTGTCGCACTCAGCTTCGGCGTGAACTTCTAAGCAGACGGGAATTTGAGGAAGAATATGCAGATGAAAATAACAAAAAACCTGCTGCAAACCGGTGCGCTGGCTCTGTCGATGCTCGCTTGCAGTGTAATGGCCGCAGTATCCCCGGATGAAGCCGCCAAGTTGGGTACCACGCTGACCCCGGTCGGTGCGGAAATGGCGGGTAATGCCGACGGTTCCATCCCTGCATGGACTGGCGGTTTGCCGGCCAGTGCAGGAACAGCCGACAGCGCGGGTTTCCTGTCCGACCCATTCGCCAGTGAGCAGCCGTTGTTCACCATCACTGCGCAGAACGTTGATCAGTACAAGGACAAGCTGACCCCTGGTCAGTTGGCGATGTTCAAGCGTTACCCGGAAAGTTACCGGATGCCGGTGTTCACCACCCACCGCACTGCAACCATGCCGGATCACATCCTGGCGGCCGCAAAGAGCAACGCAGTCAATACTAAGCTGGTGGAAGGCGGTAACGGGCTGGAAAATTTCAACGAAGCTAACCCGTTCCCTATTCCGAAAGACGGTCTTGAAGCGATCTGGAACCACATCACGCGCTACCGTGGCGGCAGCGTGAAGCGTCTGGTAACCCAGGCGACTCCGCAGGCGAACGGCTCTTACAGCCTGGTGTACTTCCAGGATGAGTTCACCTTCCGTGGTGCGCTGCAGGACGCCGACAACAGCGAGCCGAGCAACGTGCTGTTCTACTTCAAGCAGCGTGTAACGGCTCCATCGCGCTTGGCAGGTAACGTACTGTTGGTTCACGAAACACTGAACCAGGTGAAAGAGCCGCGCTTGGCCTGGCTGTACAATGCTGGCCAGCGTCGTGTTCGCCGTGCTCCGCAGGTTTCCTATGACGGCCCAGGCACTGCAGCCGATGGCCTGCGTACTTCCGACAACTTCGACATGTACAACGGCGCACCTGACCGTTACGAGTGGAAGTTGAACGGCAAGAAGGAAATCTACATTCCTTACAACAGCTACCGTCTTGATTCGCCGAAGTTGAAGTACAGCGAAATTATCAAGGCCGGCCACATCAACCAGGATCTGACCCGTTACGAGCTGCACCGCGTATGGCATGTGACCGCAACCCTGAAGTCGGGCGAGCGTCACATCTATGCCAAGCGTGACTTCTACATCGACGAAGACACCTGGCAGGCCGCTGCAATCGATCACTACGACGGTCGCGGTACCCTGTGGCGTGTAGCTGAAGCCCATGCTCAGTACTACTACGACAAGAAAGTGCCTTGGTACAGCGTAGAGACCTTGTATGACCTGCTGTCCGGTCGTTACCTGGCGCTGGGCATGAAGAACGAAGAGAAGAGTGCTTACGAGTTTGGCTATCCGGCCAAGGAAAGCGACTACACCCCGGCTGCATTGCGCCAGTCAGGTGTTCGTTAATAGCGTGGCATAGCAGTTGAAAAGCCGGCCTCAGGGCCGGCTTTTTTATGGGTGCCACTTTTGTGTCTTGCGTGATGGCAGTGGCCAGAAACTTGGCCTCAAGGGTGAGGCCATGGGCTTTCTCAAGGCGCGAGCCACTCGCTGGCCCATTCCTGATGCTTCAAATCCGTGGATCAAAGGGCTAGTCTGCAAAGCAGTTCGCAACCTCGCGATTTGCTTCGACTAAAGAACAGGGTAATGACTGAGCTGCCCCTTCCGCCTACCTCCGCTTTTCCCTCTGCGCCTGCCGTAGATGGACACTTCTATCGTCCCCCATTGCCTGCCGGTTATGTATCGCGCCCCCGCCTATGCGAGAGCCTGGCTGCAGGTCTGGGCGGGCGACTGTTACTGATCAGCGCACCTGCGGGCTTTGGTAAAAGCTCGCTGGCAATCGAGTTCTGCGAATGTTTGCCAAAGGAGTGGCAAAGCCTCTGGTTGGGCTTGAGCGCCCGCGACGCTGATCCGGGACGCTTTCTCGAGCGCCTGCTCGGTGGTTTACGACACATATTGCCGGGGCTTGGCGACGATGCCCTGGGTATGCTGAAACTGCGTCAACGCCACCAGCCATTTGCCTTCGAGGAGTGGCTGGACGGTCTGATAGACGAATTGACGTCGGCGCTGGATCCCGCTGCTCCCATTCTGTTGGTGCTGGACGACTACCATCTGGCCCAAGGCGCGGTTCTGGATCGCTGCCTGCAATTTTTCCTCAACCACCTGCCCGCAGGCTTGCTGCTGCTGGTGACCAGCCGGCAACGGCCGGATTGGCATCTGGCTCGTCTACGCCTGTCTCGGCATCTCTTGGAAATGACCGAGCAGGACCTACGCTTGACGGCTAGTGAAACTGCGCAGGTCTTGAAGGTGCAGAACGCTCAGCTGCCAGCGGACGTCATGGCCAGCCTGTTGCAACGGGGCGAAGGCTGGGTAGCAGGTTTGCGTTTGTGGTTGTTGGCGTGTGCCGAGTCCGGCGACCACGAAGGCTTGGCCCAGTCGCCCCATGGCGCTGAGGGCCTTATTCGGGAGTATCTGCTGGAAGAGGTGATCGAGCGCCAACCGGCAGATGTGCAGGCGTTTCTTTATGAAACCGCTTCGCAGGATCGCTTCTGTGCCGAACTGTGCGACGCCGTACGCGATGCCCATGACAGCGCTGCCATCCTGCGCCACCTGCAGGCGCACCAGGTTTTCCTGGTCCCCCTCGACGATCTGGGCAAGTGGTTTCGCTACCACCATCTATTTTCCGATTTATTGCGGGCGCGCCCCTCGCCAAGTGTTTCTGCCTCCACCACCCATTTGCGTGCATGCCGCTGGTTCAGTGCGCAGGGCTTGCTCGATGAAGCGATAGAACAAGCCCTGCTGGCGGGTCAGCCCGATGTTGCCGCCAGCCTGGTGCAGAATCTGTCCGAAGAGCACCTGCTTGCCGAACAGAATGTGGCGATGCTGCTGCGCTGGAAGATGGGGTTGCCGGACAGCCTGTTGGCCAGCACACCGCGGTTGGTGCTTCTGTACAGCTGGGCGCTGACCCTGGCCTGCCAACTGGATGCCGCCGAGGACCTGGCCAATCGACTGAGCCGTTTCCTGCCTGCTCCCTCGGCCTCCGAGCAGCACATCCTGTTGGCTCAGTGGCTGGCCGTGAGCGGTGTGATTGCGCGCGGACGCGGTGAAAGCGAACTGGCCGCAAGTGCCTGTGCGCAGGCACTTGCGGGCTTGCCCCAAGACCGGTACGGCCAGCGGCTGATGTGCCTGTCGACCCTGAGCAACCTCGCCATCGTGCAGGGCGATCTGTGGCGTGCGCGTGGACTGAACCGCGAGGCGTTGGAGCTGGCGCAGCGGATCGGTAATCCGCTATTCGAAGCCCTGGCCCATTATGACCGGGCGCGCGCGCTGCAATGCCGTGGCGAAATCCTTCGGGCCTGCGATGAGGTGCAGCACGGCCTGGAGCGTCTGCGCGGACTGCCACAACAGCGTGTGTATGCAGCGCGGGCGCGGCTGACCCTGTATGACGGTCATCTGCTGTGCCTGCGGCTAAGGACCAAAGAAGCCCGCCAACGCCTGCGGGCTGGTATCGCCGAGGCGCGCGCCTGTCGCGATATCAGCGTGCTGATTGGCCATTGCGTCCTGGCCAGCATGGAAGGGCGGGACGGCAATACAGCAGAGGCGTTCGCTCAGCTGGGCGAGGCCGAGCGGTTGATGCACATCTGGGATGTGCCGCCGGTTTATTACCTGGCGATGATCACCGTCGTCAAATGCGAACTCTGGTTGGTGCAGGGGCAGATCGAGCTGGCTGGCCTCTGGCTGGATCGCCTGGTCGAAACCTACGGAGGAGAGCAGCCGGCCACCGCGCCGGAATTTCATCCGCAGCTGCCACTGCATATCGAGTTGCATCGAGCGGCCTTGGCGCGTCTGCAGGGGCAGCTCGGCGAGGCGGAGCGACGGCTGCGGGCGTTGATACAGCGAGCCCCCATCGTTGGCGGGCAACTTATCGGGTTTTTTGCCCAGGCCCAGCTGACGCTGTTGCTGCTCGCCACGGACCGCGAGCGAGAGGCGCAGCAACAGCTCGCCACGGCTTTGCAAACTTCAGCGGGTGGCGCGCTGTTACCGTTTTACGAAGTGCTGGCGCATCAACCCGAATGGCTGCGGGAGCAGTTGCAGGGCCGTTCCGACTGCGTAATCAGCCGCGCGCTGAAGAGTGAGTTGCCGCCAGCCCGGATCCAGGTCGGCGCGCCGGGGAATGGCGCTGCCGCTGAAACCCTGAGTTCTCGAGAGTTGGCGGTGTTGCAACTGATTGCCCAGGGCTGCTCGAACCAGCAAATCAGCGAGCGATTGTTCATTTCGCTGCACACCGTGAAGACCCACGCCCGGCATATCAACAGTAAGCTCGGTGTTGAACGGCGTACCCAGGCAGTGGCCTGCGCCAAGGCGCTGGGGTTGTTGCGCTGACCTTATGGTCAGCGCCTCCGCGCGAGCTGGCAGAACAGTCCGCTAGGACGCCGCTGCAGCGGGCTCATCGAATTCGGCGCGGTAGCGCTCGACCAGATAGAGATTGTCGTGGTGCCACGGGTGAAAGTCGGCGCGGTAGAAGTCACGATAAACGCCGACCAGTTTGCGGAGAATGCCGTTCCGGCCCCATAGCCAGACCAGTCCATCGCGCCAGACCCGCCACTTCCAGAGCAGGCCATCGCGCTTGAGCATATGCGCCAACCCCTTGAAGGTGTCGATGGTGAAGAAGAACGTGCTCTGCAGCATCGCCCGACGGCGGTACCAGGCTTGGCCGCTGACCTGATTGAACACGTCGAACGCCACCGCCTTGTGCTCGGTTTCCTCGAGGGCGTGCCAGCGCCACAACTTGGCCATGAGCAGGTCCGCACCGTTCAGCCATTGCGGGTCCTTCAGCACGGCGTCGGCCATGATCGCGGTCAGATGTTCCACCGCGCAGGTGGCAGCCAGCTGCAGTTCGGGACGAAAGTGCTTCTGCACCCAGCCGATGCGTCGTTTCAGACCGCGTTCAAGGTAATCGACGTCGTAGCCCAGCTCGCGCAAGTGCTCGCTGTAATGTTGATGCTCGCGGCTGTGGTGGCCTTCCTGGCCGATAAAGCCGCGAATCTGTTCTTTCAATAAGGGATCTTCAATCTGCTCGCGGAACAAGCGCACCGACTCGATGAAAAAGCGCTCGCCGTCGGGGAACTGCACCGACATCGCATTGAAGAAGTGGCTCTTGAATGCGTCGCCGCCATGCCAGTGGCGGGGCAGAGGGGCCGGCAGGGCGAAGTCCAGCTGGCGTGGGCGAATCGTCAGGTCTTTCGGCGTGGGGTTTTGCATCGGGTCCTCCGGGTTTGCGTGCGCGTGCTTCAGGCATGGAAGGACTATGGGCTTGCCGCGCTTTGTCGGACAAGGTTATCTTCTGCCATTAAACAGGTCATATATGGCCATCGCGATGCCTGCGTTCAACTCCGCTGCCGATCTCATCCCGGTGGCTCACGCCGTTGCCCTGATCGAACTTGCCGAAGAGCTGGGCTTGCCCCGTGCTCGGCTTTTCGCCGACGCCCATGTATACGCCGACGTGACCGAGGCTCCTCGGGGCAGGTTGTCGTTTCTCGACTTCTACTCGCTGGCCAATTGCGCATTGCTGCAATGTGGCCAGCCGGCACTGGGGCTGCTGTTCGGCCAGCGCTTGAACGTCTCTGCCCATGGCATCCTCGGTTACGCGGTGCTGTCCAGCAGCAATCTAGGCATGGCGATTCAGTTCGCCCTGAAGTACTACCCTGTGCTGGGGCTGACATTCGAACTGGAGATGGTCGAACAGGACGACCGCGTGGAGCTGCGCGCCACCGAGTCGATGCCGCTGGGGGCACTAAGCCGCTTCGCTGCGGAGAGTCTGCTGAGCAGCCTGTACACCATCGCGCGATTTTTGCTGGGCGAGCCCTTGCAGCACGTTCAAGTCGGTTTCACCCACGTCGCACCGGCGTATGCCGCACAGTACCAGCAGGTCTTTGGCGTGGCGGCGCGCTTCGAGCAGCCCTATCACTGCCTGAGCCTGCCGAAAGCCTACCTGGCCCGGCCAATGGCGCTGGCGAATCCAGCGACCATGCACATGTGTCAGCAGCAATGCGAAGCACTGCTAAGCGGTCTGGATCTGCAGGATGGCCTGCTCACGCGGCTGCGGCGTTTGCTGATGGCCAATCCTGGCGAATTCCCAAGCCTGCAGGACGCCGCCGACGCGCTGCACACCAGTGGCAGGAGCCTGCGTCGGCAACTGGCCAACATGGGTACCAGCTATCAGCAGGTCCTCGACGAAGTCCGCAGAAGCCTGGCCGTGCAATACCTCACCGCGACCCACCTGCCGCTGTATGAAATCGCCTATTTGCTGGGCTTTAACGACCCGTCCAACTTCCGACGGGCATTCAAGAAGTGGACAGGTAAACTACCCACGGATTTTCGCCCTGAGGAGCCTTCATGACCGTCGCTTCGCCCGCATTGATACGCGAAACATTCCCCGTCGGGCCTTTGCAGTGCAACTGCACCATCATTGGTGACCCGATTACCAAGAAGGCCATCGTGGTCGACCCAGGTGGCAATCCCGATCTGATCATGGCGCGGCTTGAGGTCCATGGACTCAAGGTGGTCAGCATCATTCACACCCATGCCCATCTCGATCACTTCCTCGCGTCCGGGCAGATGAAAGAGCAAACCGGGGCGACCCTGCACCTGCACAAGGAAGATCAGTTCCTCTGGGATAACCTGGAAATGCAGTGCCGCATGTTCGGCGTGCCTTATACCCCGGTGCCGGCGCCGGATCAGTGGCTGGCCGATGATGAGGAGCTGCCCTGCGGTTGCGGGGTGGCACTGCATACTCCGGGGCACACCCCTGGTTCGATGAGTTTCTGGTTCCCGCAGGACAAGCTGCTGATCGCCGGCGACACGCTCTTCAAGCGGGGAATTGGCCGTACCGACCTGTGGGGCGGCGATTATGCCACCATCGAGCGGTCGATCAGGCAGCGTCTCTATACCCTCGACGAAGACGCCACCGTGGTAACCGGGCACGGCAGCGATACGCGATTGGGCGATGAAATGCGCGACAACCCGTTCATACGCGCATAAGGTGTAGGGCCTGATGCCAATCTGACAGCAGCGGAACTTAGGGTGCTGCCTGTGCGTCGAAAAACCCAGGCGAAACAGCTCCCAACACGAAAAAAGCAAAGGAAGTACTGATGAAAATGTGGCGAAATCTGGCATTTGCAATGGTTGGCGTGTCCCTCCTGGCAGGCTGTACCACCAACCCCTACACCGGTGAGCGCGAAGCGGGTAAAGCGGGCATCTATGGTGGTGTCGGAGCAGTGACAGGCGCCGTTATTGGTGCGGCAACATCGAGCAAGAAAGACCGGGCCAAGGGTGCCTTAATCGGCGCAGCAGTGGGCGGCGCCGCCGGTGGCGGCTATGGCTACTACGTCGACACGCAGGAAGCCAAGCTGCGCCAGACGCTGCAAGGCACCGGGGTGCAGGTTCAGCGCAATGGCGATGACCTCAAGCTGATCATGCCGGGCAATATCACCTTCGCCAGCAACTCGGCGGATATCTCCAGCAGCTTTTATCCGACCCTCAACTCACTGGTCACGGTGTTCAAGGAGTTCGACAAGAACGGCATCGACATCGTCGGTCATACCGACAGCACCGGCTCTCTGGAGCTGAACCAGAACCTCTCCAACCGTCGCGCGCAGAGCGTCGCCTCCTACCTCAGCGCCAACGGTGTGCCGGCTCAGCGAATCTCCTCTTACGGCGCCGGCCCTAATCAGCCGATTGCCAGCAACGCCAACGAGGCGGGGCGCGCGCAGAACCGTCGGGTTGAAATCAATCTGCGCCCCCTGCAGTAACCGCCAGCGGTAACAAAAAGGCCTCCGATTGGAGGCCTTTTTTATTCGGTCGGTTTAACTTCGTGGTCCGTAGTGCTGATGCAGACTGGCCAGCTCGGCATCCTTGGCTTCCCACAGCTGATTGACCCACTGCTGAAACTGCAGGCGGTAGGTCTCGTCCTGGTCGTAATTCTTGCCGAGAAATTCCGCCGGAATCGGCAGCTCCTGGAAGTTGACCACCACATCCTCGACTTCACCGCTGAGCAGCGACCAGAACCCCGGGTGGCCCTGGGGGTAGTGAATGGTCACGTTGACGATGCTGTGCAGTTGCTCGCCCATTGCGTCGAGGACGAAGGCAATCCCGCCCGCTTTCGGTTTGAGCAGGTGCTTGAAGGGCGACTGCTGTTGCGCATGCTTGGCCGGGTTGAGGCGGGTGCCCTCGAGAAAGTTAAAGATGCCCACCGAGGTGTTGCGAAACTTGGCGCAGGTTTTTCGGGTGGTTTTCAGGTCCTCGCCCTTTTTCTCCGGGTGCTTGGCGAGGTACGCCTTGGAGTAGCGCTTCATGAACGGGAAGCCCAGTGCCCACCAACACAGGCCTATCACCGGGACCCAGATCAGCTCCTGCTTGAGGAAGAACTTCAGCGGCCGGATGCGCCGGTTGAGCAGATATTGCAGCACTAGAATATCGACCCAGCTCTGGTGGTTGCTGGTGACCAGGTAGGAGTGCTGATAGTCCAGCCCTTGCAGGCCGTCGACGTGCCAGCGGGTCTTGCAGACCATGTTCATCCACACCTTGTTGCAGCTTATCCAGGCTTCGTGGATGAAGTTCATCAGCCAGGTGCAGAGTCTCTGCGCGGCGGCAAACGGCAGGCAGACCTTGAAAAAGGTCACGATAAACAGCGGAACGCAGCAGACAAGCGTATTCAGCGCCAACAGGCTGGCACCGATCAAGCCACGAAGTGGCGCGGGCAGAAAATGCAGCATGGGGGCAGGTGCCTCCAGAAAAGGGGCGCGGCCCCGGATCGTTCAAGCCCGAGGTTTCTACCCCGGATCGGTCGGCGCACAGGTTAACGCCTGTTCACCGAACTGCAAGTCCCTGCAACTTTCGGTTTATCCCGACCAATCGGCGACGATAGCCGCTGCTTGCACCTGCTCTGCACCGCACTCGTGCACAGGCGCCGGTCGGTTGCACGCCGCTAATCGGTCAGGTTCGCTGCCTGGATCGCGGTCAGTGCGATGGTATAGACGATGTCGTCGACCAAGGCACCGCGCGACAGGTCGTTCACCGGTTTGCGCAAACCTTGCAGCATCGGCCCGACACTGACGCAGTCGGCGCTGCGCTGGACCGCCTTGTAAGTCGTATTGCCGGTATTCAGGTCGGGAAAGATGAACACTGTGGCGCGCCCGGCCACCGGGCTGTTTGGGGCCTTCTGCTTGCCGACGCTGTCGATGGCCGCGGCATCGTATTGCAGCGGACCGTCGAGCAGCAGCTGTGGGTCTGCCTGTTTGGCCAGACGCGTGGCCTCACGGACCTTTTCCACTTCCTCGCCGGTGCCTGAGTCGCCGGTCGAGTAGCTGAGCATCGCCACCCGCGGCGCAATGCCGAACGCCGTGGCGGACGCCGCGCTCTGCAGGGCGATTTCCGCCAGCTCGGTGGCGGTTGGGTCGGGGTTGACCGCGCAATCGCCGTACACCACCACCTGATCAGGCAGCAGCATGAAGAACACCGACGACACCAGCTTGTAACCGGGCGCGGTCTTGATCAGCTGCAGCGCCGGGCGAATAGTGTTGGCGGTGGTGTGGATGGCACCGGAAACCAGGCCGTCGACCTCGTCCAGAGCGAGCATCATGGTGCCGAGCACCACGGTGTCGTCCAGTTGCGCGGTGGCCATGGGCGCGTTCAGACCTTTGCCCTTGCGCAGCTCGACCATCGGCGCCACATAGCGCTCGCGAATCAGGTCCGGGTCGAGAATCTCCAGCCCGTCCGGCAGCTCGATCCCCTGGGCCCGCGCCACGGCGTGCACATCCTCGGGCTTGGCCAGCAACACGCAGCGCGCGATGCCGCGGGCCTGGCAGATTGCGGCGGCTTTCACCGTGCGCGGCTCGCTGCCTTCCGGCAGGACGATGCGCTTGTTTGCCGCCTGGGCGCGTTGCACCAGTTGGTAGCGAAACGCCGAGGGCGACATGCGCAGTTCGCGCGGGGTGCCGCAGCGGGTACGCAGCCAGTCATGGTCGATATGGCTGGCGATGAAGTCGGCGACTTTTTCTGCGCGCTCTTTGTCATCGACCGGAATTTCCTTGTTCAGCCGATTGAGGTTGGTGGCCGTGTCGTAGGAGCCGGTGGTGACGGTCATCACCGGCAAACCGGTCTGCAGTGCGCCGCGGCACAGCTCAAGGATGCGCGGGTCCGGGGCGAAGTCGCTGCACAGCAGCAGGCCCGCGAGTGGCATGCCGTTCATGGCGGCCAGGCTGGCGGCGAGGATGATGTCGTCGCGATCGCCGGGCGTGACCACCAGCGTGCCGGGCTTGAGCAGCTGCACGGTGTTGGCGACAGCGCGGGCGCACAGCACGATCTTCAGCATGCGGCGCTGTTCGTAGTCCCCGGCATTGAGCACCCGCGCGCCGAGCAGGTCGGCGATGTCGCGGGTGCGCGGTGCATTCAATTCCTCCTGCCAGGGAATGCAGCCGAGCAGGCGGAAATCGCCGCTCCTGAGCAGCGGCGAAAGTTCTTTCAGGCGCTCGCTGAAAGCGGCGATACCGTCTTCGCTGCGGATCTTGTTGAGAATCAGGCCGAGCACTTTTGGGTCCTTTGGCCCGCCAAACAGCTGGGCCTGGATTTCCACCCGGTCGGACAGCTCGCTGAGGCTTTCCTGCTCCGGCGCCGAGACCAGAATCACCTCGGCGTCCAGGCTCTTGGCCAGGTGCAGGTTGACCCGTGCGGCGTAGCTGGCCTGGCGAGTCGGCACCATGCCCTCGACGATTATCACATCCTTATCGGCGGCCGCCTCATGGTACAGGCTGATGATTTCTTCAAGCAGTTCATCCAGCTGACCATCGCCCAGCAAGTGCTCGACGTGGCTCAGGGCCAGCGGCTTGGGTGAGTGCAGGCCGTGGGTGCGGGCGATCAGCTCGCTGGAGCGCTCCGGGCCGTCGTCGCCCTGGTGCGGTTGAGCGATAGGCTTGAAAAAGCCGACCTTGAGGCCGGCGCGCTCCAGTGCGCCGACCAGGCCGAGGCTGATGGAGGTAAGGCCGACACCGAAGCCGGTGGGGGCGATAAAGAAGGTGTGCATGCAATCTCCTACGGGGCGAAGGGCCGGCGTATGCGGGTCAGTTAAGCAAGGCCAGTGTGTCCAGGGCAATTTGCCGTTCTTCGTTGGTCGGCACGACGAGAACGCGCGGGTGGCCGTAAGCGTGGATCGGCCCGCTGACGCCGCGGATGTTGCGCGCGTTGGCTTCCTTGTCCAGCGCCAGGTTCAGCAGTTTGAGGTGCGCGACGGTCTTGCTGCGGATCAGCGGCGAGTTCTCGCCGATGCCGCCGGTGAATATCAGCCCGTCCAGTTGCGGCAGGGCACAGCTCATGGCCGCCAGGGATTTTGCCAGGCGATAGCAGAACACTTCGATCGCCAGGGTGGCGCCGGCGTGACCCTGATCGCGGGCTTGCTCAAGGCTGCGCATGTCGTTGGACAGTCCAGACAGGCCAAGCAGGCCGCTTTGTTTGTTGAGCATTTCGTCGATCTGCTCCAGGCTCCAGCCCAGTTCGCGTGCCAGGTGGCCGTGCAGGTTGGGGTCGACATCGCCGCTGCGGGTACCCATGACCAGTCCTTCCAACGGCGTTAGACCCATGCTGGTGTCGCGGCTCTGGCCATTGACGATGGCGCAGGTGGAGCAACCGTTGCCGAGGTGAGCGACCAGCCAGCTGCTGTCGCCAATCGACAAGCCGGCCAGCTCGGCGGCGCGGTGGCTGACGAAGCGGTGGCTGGTGCCATGGAAACCATATCGGCGCACGCCGTGATCGTGGTACAGCGTGTGCGGCACGGCGTACCGGTACGCGTAATCAGGCAGGGTCTGATGGAACGCGGTGTCGAACACCGCGACCTGAATCAGGTTGGGGAACAGCTTCATCGCCGCTTCGATGCCGAGTAGGTTGGCCGGGTTGTGCAGCGGCGCCAGCGGGGCGGTGGCGCGAATGGCCTGCAGGCTGGCGTCATCCAGGCGGCAGGCCGCGGTGAAGTGTTCGCCGCCATGCACCACGCGATGGCCTATGCCATGCAGTTTGCCACCTGCGGCGCCATGCATCAGCGGCAGCAATTGCGACAGAGCGGCGCGGTGATCGCCATTGGGAATCATCAGGCTGTCCTTCTCGCCGCCGCGCTGCCAGTGCAGCACCGCATCGTGGCTGCCCAGACGTTCCGCCAGGCCGCTCAGGGTGAATTGCGAATGGGCTTCGTTGACCAGGGCAAACTTGATCGACGAGCTGCCGCAGTTGATGACCAGAATATTGCGTGCCGGCATTGGTTAGTGCTCCTTGTCTTCAGCGCTGGTGGCAGTGGCGGCTTCAGCGCCCGACGCCTCGCCCGCGCACCAGCCGCAGGGAAAGGCCTGGCCGATCTGCGCGTTGCGCACTTGCTGGTTCAGCACCCAGGCACGGTTCTGCCAGGGCGGCTGGTGGCGCAGGTGCTGGGTATGACCGCAGGACAACTCCGCGACCCAGTGGCCGTCCTCATCCTGATGGAAACCGCGGATCCGCACGATTGCCGCCGCACTCCGTTTGTCAGGGCTCGGGTCGCTTTCAGGCGCACCCTTGGTTAGACTTGTCCGCTCTTTATTTCTATGCAAAAGGTCTTGCCCCATGCTGATCGCCGCCAATAAGGCTGTCTCCATCGACTATACCCTGACCAACGATGCCGGTGAGGTGATCGATAGTTCCGCTGGCGGCGCGCCGCTGGTTTACCTCCACGGTGCCGGCAACATCATCGGCGGCCTCGAAAAAGCCCTGCTCGGCAAGCAGGTCGGCGACGAGCTGGACGTAGCCGTCGAGCCGGAAGATGCCTACGGCGAATACAGCGCCGAGCTGGTGGCGACCCTCAACCGCTCGATGTTCGAAGGCGTCGACGAACTGGAAGTTGGCATGCAATTCCACGCCTCCGGCCCGGATGGCGGCATGCAGATCGTCACCGTGCGCGAGCTGGACGGCGACGACGTGATCGTTGACGGCAACCACCCGTTGGCCGGCCAGCGCCTGAACTTCAAGGTCAAGATCGTCAACGTGCGTGATGCCAGCGACGAAGAAGTCGCCCATGGCCACGTACACGGCGAAGGTGGTCACCACCATTGATCCATCGCTTGTATGTCGCAGGCGCGAGTCGACTTATGGTCGTATCAACTGCGCCGCCGACTGCTAAGCTGAGCTAAAAGAAAGGCGCCTTTTCAAGGCGCCTTTTTTGTCCTCTACGGATTCCTTAGCGTCTTCAAGGAGCTAGTCATGAGTGCCTTTCACGACCTCAATCTGCGCGCACTGGATGGTCAGGATCTGCCGTTAGCGCCTTTCAAGGGGCACGTGGTGTTGGTGGTCAATGTTGCCTCCAAATGCGGTCTGACCCCGCAATACGCAGGGCTGGAGGCGCTGTATCAGCGCTACAAGGATCAGGGCTTCACGGTGCTCGGGTTGCCTTGCAACCAGTTCGCCGGGCAGGAACCGGACGGCGAGGAGGCGATTCGCGCATTTTGCAGCCTGAACTACGGCGTGACCTTTCCGCTGGGCAGCAAGCTTGAAGTCAATGGCCCCGAGCGCCACCCGCTGTACCGGTTGCTGGCCGGTGAAGGCGCGGAGTTTCCCGGTGAAATCACCTGGAACTTCGAGAAGTTTCTAGTGGGGCATGACGGTCGGGTGCTGGCGCGTTTTTCACCGCGTACCGCACCGGATGATCCGGCGTTGATCCAGGCCATCGAAAAGGCCCTCGGCTGACAGGCCATTTACGCCAATGCCTGGGCTGCGCAGAGGTGCAGCTTGTCCCCGGCGCCTGGTAGCGGCTTAATCGGCTGATTGCCGAGGACGCCTGAATGACCAGTTTTCGCCCTGATGACATGCCTGCCCAGGCATCCCCCGCCGCGTTGCGCGGCCTGATCGAAAGCCGCCGCGCGGTGCGCCGTTTCAGCGCCGAGGCCATACCAGACGCCGTGATCCGCGATTGCCTGGAGCTGGCGGTGCTTGCACCCAACTCCTGCAACCTGCAGCCCTGGAGCTTTCAGGTGATTCGCGACCCGGCGCTGCTGGCCCGTTTGCACCCGGTGTGCATGAGCCAGAATGCAGCCAAGGCGCCCTTGATCATCGCCGTACTGGCTCGCCCCGATACCTGGCGGCAAGCTTGCCAGGACATCATCACCTACTGGCCCGAACCCGAAGTGCCGGCGCGTATCCGCAGCTTCTACCGCAAGACGGCGCCGTTCCAGTACAACCAGGGGCCTTTTGGTGTGCTCGGGTTTTTCAAACGCCAGCTGCTGCGTGTCGCCGCCCTGCGCAAACCGCTGATGCGCAGCCCCAACAGCCACGCACAGATGGCGATCTGGGCGGTGAAATCCACCGCGCTGGCCGCGCAGAACCTGATGCTGGCGTTTCAGAGCCACGGCTACGCAACCTGCCCCATGGAAGGCTTCGACGAAGTCCGCCTGCGCAAGACGCTGGCGATTCCGCGGCAGGCGATTCCGATCATGCTGCTGGCCGTCGGCCGGCAGACCGAGAAGGGCGTCTATAACCCGCGCTTGCGCTTCCCACTGGAACAGCACGTGACTTGGTTATAGGCATGGTGCCCCAGCGTTGCTCTGCAACGGCACACTGATCCCACGCAGAGTTCTGATCCTTAATCACGCAGATCAATAGTGCTGGGCGGGGCGAGACGACCGGTCATATCCTGTCGGCATGAATACAAGCATCCGACTCGACAAGCGTGACCTGATCCTGGCCAAAGGCGCCGAGGTGATGACCCGCCGTGGCTACCACGGCGCTGGTGTGCAGGAGATCGTGCAGGCAGCGGGTGTGCCCAAAGGGTCGTTCTACCACTACTTCGCCAGCAAGGAAGACTTCGCCTTGCAAGCCCTGCAGCAGGTCTACCAGCCGCGCCTGCAGCGCTATGCCGATGCCCTCGCCAACCCGACGCTCAGTCCGCGCGACCGCATCCTTGGTTACTACGGCGAACTGGTTGCCCACTTTTCCAGCCAGGAGCGTCTCGAATACCACTGCTTTATTGGCAGCCTGAGTTTCGAGATGGCCGAGCTCTCGCCGCAACTGGGTGCGGAGGTCGATGCGATTCTGCAGCGCTCTGCGGACATCCTGCAGGCCTGCCTGGAACAGGCCCAGGCGGCCGGCGAGCTGCCCGCCAACGAGGATTGCCGCAACCTGGCGAGCTTTGTCGCCAACGCCTGGCAGGGCGCCTTGACGCGCTTGAAGGTGTCGAGCAACACCCGCGCGCTGGACGATTTTATTCACCGCCTGCAGCTGCTGTTGCAGGCCTGATTCGATAAATGTGCGGTCGGCTGACCGACAGGGGAAAAATGATGACCGATTCGGTAAAAGCGCTGTTTCAACCGTTCAATCTGGGTTCGCTCGAGTTACCGAGCCGCGTGGTGATGGCGCCCATGACCCGTTCGTTTTCGCCGGGTGGTGTGCCCAACAGCAAGGTGATCGAATATTACCGTCGCCGCGCCGCTGGCGGTGTCGGCCTGATCGTCACCGAAGGCACCACGGTCGGCCACAAGGCTGCCAACGGTTACCCGCATGTGCCGCGTTTCTATGGCGAAGACGCCCTGGCCGGCTGGCAGAAAGTGGTCGAGGCGGTGCATGCCGAAGGCGGCAAGATCGTTCCGCAGCTGTGGCATGTGGGTAACGTGCGTCGTCTCGGCACCGAGCCGGATGCCGGCGTGCCGGGTTACGGCCCGAGCGAGAAAGTGAAGGATGGCAATGTGGTCGTGCATGGCATGACCAAGGCCGACATCGACGAGGTGATCGGCGCCTTCGCCCAGGCCGCCAAGGATGCCCAGCGCATCGGCATGGACGGCGTGGAAATTCACGGCGCTCACGGCTACCTGATCGATCAGTTCTTCTGGGCCAGCAGCAACCAGCGCACCGACGAATACGGCGGTGATCTGGCGCAGCGTTCGCGTTTTGCCATCGAGCTGGTCGAGGCCGTACGTGCTGCGGTTGGTCCGGCGTTTCCGATCATCTTCCGTTTCTCGCAGTGGAAGCAGCAGGATTACAGCGCCCGTCTGGTGGAAACCCCGGAGGCTCTGGAAGCTTTCCTCAAGCCGCTCAGCGATGCCGGCGTGGATATCTTCCACTGCTCGACTCGCCGCTTCTGGGAGCCGGAGTTCGACGGTTCGGACCTCAACCTGGCTGGCTGGACGCGCAAGCTCACCGGCAAGCCCACCATCACCGTCGGCAGCGTCGGCCTGGACGGCGAATTCCTGCAGTTCATGGTCAAGACCGACAAGGTTGCCGAGCCGGCCAGCCTGGAAAACTTGCTGGAGCGCTTGAACAAGCAGGAATTCGACCTGGTTGCCGTTGGCCGCGCGCTGCTGGTCGACCCGGACTGGGCCGTCAAGGTCCGCGAAGGCCGCGAGCAGGACATTCTGCCGTTCAGCCGCGATGCCCTGAGCACCCTGGTCTGACGCTACGCTTTTGGGTGCGCCGCAAAACGGCGCACACTCCTCAAGCCCCGGCACATCGGGGCTTTTTTTCGTCCGCGTAAAGGCGGGTGCGGCTATTGAAGGCTGTCACGCTCGCGGACCCAGAACACCGTGGCGCCCGCGACCGCCGCCGGCATCATCAGGATATTGACGAAGGGAATCAGCAGCACCGCATAGGTAATCCCGCCAAAACCCAGGCTCTGCCAGCGCTTCTCGCGCAGCCAGGCAAGCATGTCCTGCCAGCTCATTTTGTTGTTGTCCGCCGGGTAGTCGATGTACTGAACGGCCATCATCCACACGCCGAACAGCAACCACAGCGGTGCGGCGACCAGGTTGACCACCGGGATGAAGCTGAGAATCAGCAGGCCGATGGCGCGTGGCAGGAAGTAGCCCAGCTTGCGCAGTTCGCGGCCCAGGGTGCGCGGCACCATGGCGAACAGCTCCGCCCAGCTGAAGGGTGGAAAGGTATCTTCGCCGCGCACCACCACTTCGACTTTCTCGGCGAGAAAGCCGTTGAAGGGCGCCGCGATGATATTGGCCAGCATGGTGAAGCTGAAGAACACCATCAGCAGCACCAGCACCACGAACAACGGCCAGAGGATGTATTCGAGAAAGCTCAGCCAGTCCGGCAGGCTCGGCATGAAGGTGTCGACCCAGCCGCCGAACTGCTGCATGGCGAACCCGACCAGGGCGACGAAAAGAATCAGGTTGATCGTCAGCGGTAACAGCACGAACAAGCGCAACCCAGGGCTCAGGACCAATTTCAGGCCTTCCTTGAGGTATTGCGGGCCAGACAGAACAGGGGCAGGCATGGGTATCTCCGCAGGACAAAGTCGCGCCGACCTTACCGGCTTTGTGGGGCGGGGAAAAGCCTGGCCGATCCAGCGACCAGCCGCACCTGTGCGAGTGCTTGTAGGACCTTCAGATTGCCGCGTGCCGGTTCTCGTTTGGCTCGCCGCACTATTTCGATAGCAAATATCTATACCGCGTATTGGCAAACGAAACTTCCTTGCCGGCGCGCCGCTGGGTAGCCTTCGCTTCATTCAACGATCCTGCCTTTGCGGGGCCGCCGATCTTCAAGCCTTTCCCCAGGCGTTTTGGCTGCCCCTTTTTATCTGGAGTCAATTATGTCGACCACCCGTCATGCCCGCGTGATCATCCTGGGCTCCGGCCCCGCCGGGTACAGCGCGGCCGTTTACGCTGCGCGCGCCAACCTCAAGCCTCTGCTGATCACAGGTATGCAGGCGGGCGGCCAGTTGACCACCACCACGGAAGTCGACAACTGGCCTGGCGATGTCCATGGCCTGACCGGGCCCGCACTGATGCAGCGCATGCAGGAACACGCCGAGCGTTTCGAGACCGAGATCGTCTATGACCATATCAATGCGGTCGACCTGGCCGGCAAGCCGTTCACGCTGCTCGGCGACAGTGCCACCTACAGTTGCGACGCGCTGATCATCGCCACCGGTGCGAGCGCGCGTTACCTCGGCCTGCCGAGCGAGGAGGCGTTGATGGGCAAGGGCGTATCGGCCTGCGCCACTTGCGATGGCTTCTTCTATCGCAACCGTGAAGTCGCGGTGGTCGGTGGCGGCAACACGGCGGTGGAAGAGGCGCTCTATCTTGCCAACATCGCCAGCAAGGTCACTCTGGTGCACCGGCGCAACGGCTTCCGTGCCGAGAAGATCCTGCAGAACAAGCTGCAGGCGCGGGTAGCGGAGGGCAAGATCGTGCTCAAGCTGAACGCCGAGATCGACGAGGTGCTGGGTGATGCCATGGGCGTGACCGGAGTGCGGCTGAGGAAGATCGAAGGGGGTCATGAGGAGTTGAAAGTCGATGGCCTGTTCGTCGCCATCGGCCACACCCCCAATACCTCGCTGTTCGAGGGCCAGTTGGCCTTGAAGGATGGTTATCTGGTGGTGAACGGCGGGCGCGACGGCAACGCTACGGCTACCAGTGTGCCCGGTGTGTTTGCTGCAGGCGACGTGGCCGATCACGTCTACCGTCAGGCGATCACCTCGGCGGGCGCGGGTTGCATGGCGGCATTGGACGTCGAGCGCTATCTCGACGACCTGTAACGCAAGCGCTTCATCGCCGCCACAGGAGAACGCCGTTTGCCGGTTACGGCAAGCGGCGTCTTGCTGTGTGGAAACTGTGCAGGCGTCGTGGTCAGACCCAGGTGTTCAGCTTCAGGTCGCGCGAACTCAGGCGCACGAAGTGATCGCTCGAATGCATCAGCAGGGCATGCTCGTCGACCGTCAGGTCGCTGCTTGCGGCACCCTCTGGCTCGCTGCGGTAGAGCGTTTCCCCACGCTGTTGGCGTACGCAGTGATAGCGCTGGCTGCGGGCTTCGACGGTGAGCGTGAGCACGTCGATGTAGGCCACCCGCAGTGCATGGCTCTGGCCGATTTCCAGGGCGCAACGCTGTAACAGTGGCGTGTGGGTGAACGGCGAGGCAGACAGCATGACGTGCTGACAGTCGAGCAGGTCGGGGCGCGGTTCGCCGTTGTTGTACCAGATGCCACGAATATCGCGCCGCAAGTCGATGCTGCGCTGGCCGTGATTATCGACCTTCATCCACAGCCGCCGAAAGCGCCAACGCGGATCGCAGTTCAGTACATAGGATGCGGCGATGCTGGTGCCCTGCAAACTCTGCATCAGGTGACTGGTGGCGTGTATGCCCGTGTCGTCCCGGTTCAGTTGCAGGTTTTCCATTCCGGGGTTTTGCCATGGTTTCCATACCAAGGTCTGCTGCATCTGCGCGACTCCAAGCCAGGTAAGGGCCGACGGGCAGCGGGAGAGTTACAGCGTGGCACCTTCCCTGGCGTCCATTCGGTTACTGGTGTGCAGCATAAACGCAGTTTTTTGTGATGTATGTCAGCCTTTGCCGACAGTTGCGCAAGTTCTTGCGCGGCGAAATGCCTCAGGCCTTGCGGGCGAGCGAGGGCTGCTCGAAGTGCACGGCGTCCAATCCACTCGCCATCAAGGCGCGGATATTGCCGTGGTCCGAGCCTTGCGGGGTGGCCAGTACGCTGCGGTAATGTTCGCCAAAGCAGCGCAGGCTTTCCTCCAGGCTCAAGCCTTCCAGCTTCGCGAGGCCGAGGGTCTTGCACGAACCTTCGTTCTGCCCGGCGGCATTGGCAACCGGGCCGTTGCGGAATGCGCTTGGCTGGTAAAGGTAGTGCTCGTCGATAAAAGCCAGGGTTTCAGCGAAGGTGAACTGCCCGTCGAGCAGGCGCGTGCGGAATTCCTCGAGTGCCTTCATGCCTTGCCGGCCTTGCTGTTTTGCTTGTTGAAGGCCGCCTGCTGCTCGGTGCTGGCCTCTTTCTGGTACTTGGCTTTCCATTCGCCATAGGGCATGCCATAGATCTCTTCGCGGGCCTGCTCGGGGCTGACATCTACGCCGATATCATCGGCCGCCGCCTTGAACCACTTGGACAGGCAGTTCCGGCAGAAACCGGCCAGGTTCATCATGTCGATGTTCTGCACATCAGGGCGACTGCGCAGGTGTTGCAGCAGGCTGCGGAAGGCAGCGGCTTCCAGTTCAAGGCGTTCTTGCTCGGTCATGGCGATGCTCTGCGATAGGGATAGTGACAACGGCGCAGGCGGTAGCGCCGCGGGGCCGATAATACCCCGCTCGATGTGACAGGCACAGGGCTGCAGGCCTATCAGGGGCCGCGGATAGGCTGAACTTAGGCGAAGCGCAGAGGGTCATTTCCAGAGAGCGGCCACTCGCCGCCTTGCCTGTTCACCAGCCTGGAAGCTCCCCTAATGCCCGCAGAATATTCAGCCCGCTTTTGCACAAGCGCACCTGTCGGGCGCGTGCCGCGATGAGCCTTACCCGCAACGAGGTGGTGGTGATCTGCGGCGCCTCGGCCGGTATCGGGCGTGCCACCGCCGTGGCATTCGCCCGGCGGGGTGCCAAGGTCGCATTGCTGGCGCGCGGCACTGTTGGTCTGGCGGCGGCGCAGGCGGAGGTCGAGGCTGCAGGGGGGCAAGCCTGGGTGCAAGCCCTGGATGTAGCCGATGCCGAGCAGGTCGAGGCCGCTGCAGCGCGGATCGAGGCGGAGCTGGGCGAAATCGATGTGTGGGTCAATAACGCGATGCTCACCGTACTTTCGCCGGTCGCGCAGATGACCGCCGACGAGTATCGCCGGGTCACCGAAGTCACTTACCTGGGCATGGTGCATGGCACCTGCGCGGCGCTCAGGTATATGCGTGCGCGCAACCGCGGCACCATCGTGCAGGTCGGCTCGGCGCTGGCGTATCGCGCCATTCCGCTGCAGTCCGCCTATTGCGCCGCGAAGTTCGCCTGCCGGGGTTTTACCGATTCGCTGCGGGTCGAGCTGATGCACGAAAAAAGCCGCGTGCACCTGACCACGGTGCATCTGTCTGCGTTCAACACCCCGCAATTCGAATGGGCACGCACCCGCATGCCACGTCAGCCGCAGCCGGTGCCGCCTATCTTCCAGCCCGAAGTCGCCGCGCGCGGCATCGTATGGGCGGCCTATCACCGGCGTCGCGAACTGTGCGTCGGTTTTCCCGCGGTCAAAGCCATCTATGGCAACAAGCTGGTGCCCGCCTTCGCCGACTGGGTACTCAGCCGTCAGGGTTACGACAGCCAGCAGAGCAATCAGCCGTTGCCTGCGAACCGGCCGGATAACCTGTTCCATGCGGTGGAAAGGGACATGGGCAGCCATGGCCGTTTCGACCAGCAGGCTCGCGATTCCAGCCTGCAGCTGTGGTGCACCATGCATCGCGGCGCGCTGCTCGGGCTGCTGGCGGCCATCGTGCTGTTAATCGTTATCGGCCTGGCCGCCTGACCCGTTCACCGAAGAGGTCGCTATGCCGCAATCAATCGACGATTACGCTCTGATTGGCGACCTGCGCTGCGCCGCGCTGGTCGGGCGCAATGGCAGTATCGACTGGTTCTGCCCGCCGCGTTTCGATGCACCTGCCTGTTTTGCCGCATTGCTGGGGCATGCGGAGCAGGGTCACTGGCAGCTGGCACCGGTCAACGAAGTGCTGGAGGTCCGCCGCTATTACCAGCCCGATACGCTGGTGCTCTGTACCGAAATGATCACTGCAGGCGGGCGCGTGAGGATCACCGACTGCATGCCGCTGGAGGGTGAAATCACCATCGTAAGACGCGTCGAGGTGGTGTCCGGCCAGGTCGCCATGCGCATGAGCCTGCTGCCGCGTTTCGGCTACGGAGCCCACGGAGCCTATTGCGAACACACCGAAGCCGGCTTGAGCGCCTGGAACGGCGAGGAGCGCTTGCTGCTGCGCAGCGACCAGCCCGCCGAGCTTGGTGATGGCCAGATCCGTGCGCTGTTCAGCTTGGGCGTTGGCGAGAGCCGCAGCTTTCAGCTGTGCTATCTCACCCAGGGGCAAATGCCCGTTGCGCTGATCGACAGTGCGCGGCAGGTGGATGACTGCGCCAAGGCATGGCGGGCCTGGGTCAGCCAATGCAGTTACCACGGCCGCTGGCGTGAAGCGGTGGTGCGTTCGTTGATCACCCTCAAGGCGCTGACCTATGCCCCCAGTGGCGGCATGGTCGCCGCGCCAACCACGTCACTGCCGGAAGCCATTGGCGGCGAGGCGAACTGGGATTACCGCTTCTGCTGGATTCGCGATGCAGTGCTGGCGCTGGATATCCTCATCGACTCCAATTATTTCGACGAGGCGCGCGCCTGGCGCGACTGGTTACTGCGCGTGCTGAAGGGCAAAAAAGGCGAGCTGGCGGTGCTCTACAGCGTCAGCGGCGAAACACCGATGGAGGAAGAGCAGCTGAGCTGGTTGCCGGGCTACCGGGATTCGCGTCCAGTGCGCATTGGCAATGCCGCAAGCAAACAGCATCAGCTCGACCTGCAGGGCCAACTGATTGACCTGTTACATGTAGCGCGCCGCAGCGGTGTGGAGATGGGTGCAGAAACCTGGCAGCGCCAGTGCGCGATGATCAATGACCTGGTCGAGCGCTGGCGTGATCCGGATGATGGCATCTGGGAGCTGCGCGGTGAGCGCAAGCACTTTACCCATTCCAAGATCTACGCCTGGGTCGCGTTCGACCGCTCGATACGCGACGCCGAGACATTTGCTTGGGACGCGCCGCTGACACGCTGGCGGCGGGCGCGTGACGAGCTGCATGCGGACATCTGCCGTAACGGCCTCGATGCCGAGCGTGGCGCCTTCAAGCAGAGTTACGAGGAAGCGGTGCCCGACGCCAGCCTGCTGATGATTCCGCTGCTGGGCTTTCTGCCTATCGAGGATAAGCGGGTACAGGCAACCATCGCCTGGGTGGAGCAGGAGCTCTATCGCGACGGTCTGGTCTACCGGTTTCTTCAGGAAGACGCCTTTGCCGGCGAGGAGGGCGCTTTTCTGCCCTGTTCGTTCTGGCTGGTAGACAACTGGGTGATGGGCGGCCGCGACCGTGACGCCGAGGCTCTGTTCGAACGCTTGCTGGCGCTGCGCAACGATGTCGGTCTGCTCGCCGAGGAGTACGACCCCAGGCATGGTTTGCTGGGTAATTTTCCCCAGGCATTTTCCCATCTGGCGCTGATCAAGAGCGCCTACCTGATCGAAGCCTGCGAGCGGGTGCATCGCGGCGGCGAGCCGGAGCGGCATTCCTACAAGCCGGTGGACTGATCAGTCGCGGTGGCCGGCCAGGGTGATCGACACCGATTCGGCAAAACGCAGGGCATGCAGCTTGTCCACCTCCACTTCGGCGTAGCGTACGTCCGGGTTGGCCATCACCAGGTCGAGAATCTCCTGGGTCATGCGCTCGAGCAGGGCGAAGCGGTTTTCCTCGACGTGACGGATCACCGCTTTAGTGATGGTGCGGTAATTGAGGGCGTGGTCTATATCGTTGTCGCGCACAGCCTCAACCGCCGGATAGAGAATGGTCAGGTTGATCAACACGTCCTGCTTGTTGTTGATCTCCTCTTCCTTGATCCCGATAAAGGTACGCAGGCGCAGGTCCTTGACGCGGATGCGCGCCATCCCAGGTTCCAGTCGCGGCATTACTTGCTCCGTCCGATCAGTTGCAGGAATTCATGGCGAGTGTTGCAGGATTCGCGGAAGGCTCCAAGCATCACCGAGGACGTCATCACCGAGTTCTGCTTCTCCACCCCGCGCATCATCATGCACATGTGCTTGGCTTCGATCACCACGGCCACGCCGGCGGCGCTGGTGACCTGCTGGATGGCATCGGCGATCTGCCGGGTGAGGTTTTCTTGGATCTGCAGGCGACGCGCGTACATATCGACAATGCGCGCGACCTTCGACAGGCCGAGCACCTTGCCGGTAGGGATGTACGCGACATGGGCCTTGCCGATAAAGGGCAGCATGTGGTGTTCGCACAGCGAGTACAGCTCGATATCGCGGACGATCACCATCTCGTCGTTATCCGACTCGAACAGCGCACCGTTGACCACTTCTTCCAGGCTCTTGTGGTAGCCATTGCACAGGTACTGCATTGCCTTGGCCGCGCGCTTTGGCGTGTCCAGCAGGCCTTCGCGCTGAGGGTTTTCCCCGACGCCCAGGAGAATCTCCCGGTAGTGGTTGGGCAGCTGTTCGTTCATCGTTCGATCCTCGAGGCGGGCCTTATTTAAGGTGGCGGCCGCCGTTCACGGTAAGGGTGGTCCCGGTTACGTAAGGGTTATCCAGCAGGTAGCGCAGGCTTTGGTAAATCACCTCGGGGCCGGGTTCTATGCCCAGCGCGGATTTTTCGAGGGTTTTCTTCCGGTAGGCGGCATCGTCTTCGGCATTGAACATGACCAATGCGGGCGCGATGCCGTTGACCTTTATATCCGGGGCAAAACGGGCGGCGAATGACAGGGTCAGGTTGTCCAGCCCGGCCTTGCTGGCGCAATAGGCCAGACGCTTGGCGCTGCCGGTGCGGGCGACGTCATCGCTGATGTGAACGATATCGGCCGGTGTCGAGCCGCGTAACAGCGCCTCGCAGCGCAGGTTGATCAGGTAGGGCGCGAGCATGTGTACGTTGACCATCTGCCGAAACACGGCCGCCTCATCGCCCGTCGTTTCGCCCAGCCAGGCCGAAGCGTTGTGCACGATGGCGCGCAGGCTATTGGTGTGGTTTTTCAGGGTTTCAATGAACGCCAGGATGCTTGCCTCGTCCGAAAAGTCGGCATGCAACGTCAACGCACCGCGCTCGCGCAAGCGTTCCAGCGCAGGCCGTTCATGCCTATAAGTCACGATCAGCGAGTGACCCTCATCGAGCAGTCGCTCGGCGCAGTACAGGCCAACGCGTTGACCCGCGCCGGTAATCAGGATGGGGGCTGCACTCATGTTCATGGCGCGCTCGAAGTCGAAAGAAGTGAGGTTCAGTTGGTGCTGCGTTGGATACCTGACCAGTAAGACGCAGCACCGCCCGAACCTGATGCAAACTTATACCAGTAGCTTTATTTGTACAACCATTTGCTGGGCGGATATTTTTAATTTGGCGAGGAAATTGGCTATTTAGTTGAGTTTTATGGTGTTTCTGGTCGAGAGGACGGTTGTCCAAGCGTGATTAATCATGTACAGATTTTAATTGATTGTACAGCTGTGAGGTAATTTATGACTCCGTTCCAGTTACGCCTGGCGCTTCTGTTCCGTCGACCAGCGCGGGTTGAAGTCCTCTCGTTACGCAGTAGCGGGTACCGCGCTCGGGTAATCCATATGGATGAAAGCAGCAGTGAGTTCGTCGCGGGCCATGCACGACTCTGGCTGTCGCTAGAGGGGCTGAAATCGCGATTGCGTCGGTGTGGCGTCAGGCAGGTGTTATTGCTTCAGCCTCAGGCCTATGACGAGATCATTTCCCGGCCAATGATAGAGGAGCCGGATCCCGGCCTCTGGCTGCCCCTCTAGCTCACTCTGGCGAGCATCAAGCCGGGAAATGCTTGTCTGGACGTTTCAGTGGGTGTTGTCCAAGTCGCTGTACAGCTTTCGTACAATGTAAGCGGCTGGCGGCTGGGTTACAATGCCGGCAACTTCCGCCCCGTGAACTCCTCGCCCATGTCCAATCTCGTTGGTGCTTCGTCTCTCGTTTCGAGTGCCCTCAAGCAGGAAGAGCTGTTTCCCATTCGCGAGGTGTCGCGGCTGACTGGGGTCAATCCCGTGACCCTGCGGGCCTGGGAGCGGCGCTACGGGTTGATCCAGCCGACTCGCACCGACAGCGGCCATCGCCTTTATTCGCAGGCGGATATCGAATCGGTGCGCAGCATCCTGGCGTGGATTGAGCGTGGCGTCGCGGTGAGCAAGGTTGGCAAGATTCTTGCCAAAAGCGATTCGATCAAGGCTGCCAGTGCGCCCGTCTACGAAGAGGTCACTTCAAGCGAATGGGCCGAGTGGCAGGCGCAGCTGCGCCGCGCGGTGGGCTCGTTCGACGAGGTTCGGCTGGATCGGCTGTATGGCCAGATTTTCTCGAGCTATCCGTTAGCGGTGGTGTTTCAGGACATTCTGATGCCGCTCTGGCAAGAGCTGCTGTTGCGCCAGGAACAGTTCGGCCAGACCAGTGAATGGCTGTTCCTCGACACCTTCTTGCGTGCTCGCGCCCTGCAACGCCTGCAGGTGCTGCGTGCGCAGGTGGAAGAGCGGGTCCTGCTCGCCGCGTTGCCCGGACATTGCCGAGAGCTGGAGTTGCTGGTCGCGGCGTTGCTGCTGAGCAACTCCAGTCACGCGGTCACGATTCTGGGCCTGGGCCAGCCGCTGGAAGAGCTGTCCCTGGTCTGCGAAAGAATGCGTCCCCAGGCCCTGGTGGTTTTCACCAATCAACCGCCCAGTGATGACCTGCCCAAGGTTCTGGCTCGCCTCGCCCTGGCGCTGGATTGTCCTCTGCTGCTGGCCGGCGATGGTGCCGAGCTTGCGGAAGAGGGCTTCGATGGGTCGCCGATTGCCTGCCTGGGCAATGAAGGGCGTCTCATGCAGCGGCGCTTGCAACAGTTTCTCTCCGGCCATCTCGATACCTGAGTTCGGCCTCTCTTCACATTCTTGCTTTAGCTGATTGGCACGTCGCGCTGCTGCGTGCCGAGACTTGCTGTCGATTTTATTTGTACAAACTGTACAGATAAATCTTGTTTTCGAGTGATTTTGATTGTACAAAAGCTGTACATAGTTAATTCATGTACAGCTTGAGTCGCTTGAGGATTAGCAGCATGACTGATTACCGTGCCCCGCTGCGCGATATGCATTTCGTGTTCGACGAGGTGCTCGATGCTTATGCCACCCTGCAGTCGCTGCCTGGGCAGCGCGAGTTCGGCAACGATCTCGGTGGCGCCATTTTGGAAGAAGCGGCCAAGCTCGCCGAGAACGTGCTGGCGCCGCTGAACAGCTCCGGCGACAAGCAGGGCTGTCACTACGACCCGCTGAGCAAATCGGTGAAAACCCCCGATGGTTTTCGCGATGCCTATCAGCGTTTCGCTGAAGGGGGCTGGACCGCCCTGGCATGCTCGCCCGAGTTTGGCGGTCAGGGCTTGCCCCATGTGCTGAACATGATGGTCGAGGAGATGGTCTGCTCGGCCAACCTTTCGCTCGGCATGTACCCAGGGCTGACTCACGGTGCCATCAACGCGTTGACCGCGCATGGTGCCCCCGAGCTGCAAACCCGTTACCTGCCCAAGCTGATCAGCGGTGAATGGACCGGCACCATGTGTCTGACCGAACCGCAGTGCGGCACCGATCTGGGCCTCATCCGCACGCGCGCAGTGCCACAGGCTGATGGCAGCTACGCGCTGACCGGCACCAAGATCTGGATCACGGGGGGCGAACACGATCTGGCCGACAATATCATGCACCTGGTATTGGCCAAGCTGCCCGACGCGCCAGACAGCGTGAAAGGCATCTCGCTGTTCCTGGTGCCCAAGGTTCTGCAGGACGGCAGTCGCAACCCAGTTTTCTGTGGCGGTCTTGAGCACAAGATGGGCATCAAGGGCTCAGCCACCTGTGTGATGAACTTCGAAGGTGCCCAGGGCTGGCTGATCGGCGAAGCCAATCAGGGCCTGCGCTGCATGTTCACCATGATGAACTCGGCGCGCCTGATGGTTGGCATGCAGGGCCTCGGTATTGCCGAACGTGCTTACCAGATCAGCTTGGGCTTCGCCCGCGAGCGCCTGCAAGGCCGGTCGCTGGCCGGACCCAAGGCGCCAGGCCAACCAGCCGACCCGATTACCGTGCACCCTGACGTGCGCCGTAACCTGTTGCGGCAGAAGGTCATGATCGAGGGCTGCCGTGCCCTGGCCTATTTCACCGGGTTGCATGAAGACGTCGCCCATGGTCATGAAGACCCAGCAGTGCGCGAGCGGGCCGATGATCTGGTGCAGCTGCTTACGCCGGTGGTCAAGGCGTTCCTCACCGACGAAGGTTTCAGCTGCGCCAATGACGGCCTACAGGTGCTGGGCGGCTCCGGCTTCACCGAAGACTGGGGAATCGAGCAACTGGTTCGCGATGCGCGGATTACCCGCATCTACGAAGGCACCAACGGCATTCAGGCTCTTGATCTGGTGGGTCGCAAGCTCAGTCTGGGCGGCGGTCGCGCGGTGCGCAGCTACTTCACCCTGATCGAGGGCTGGCTGGGCGCCAACCCGCAGGCTGCGCATGGTGCTGCAGTGGGGCGTGTACTCAAGCAACTGCAGCAGGCCACCTTGTGGATTGCCAGTGAAGGCATGAAAGATCCCGAGCAGGCCGGCGCTGCGGCCACGCCTTACCTGCGCCTGTTCGCGCTGACCAGCCTTGCCTGGCTGTGGGCGCGCATGGCGGCTGTCGCGACAGCACAGCTCGCAGCAGGCAGCAGTGAAAGTGCGTTTTACGGAGCGAAATTGAAATCGGCCGATTTCTTCATGGCGCGGGTCCTGACCGAGACCGACAGCCTGCTGGCTGAGCTCAAGGCCGGAAAATCCACGCTGATGGCATTCACCGATGAGGAGTTTGCCGCTTAACGACTGCGCAATCCGATAGCCCGGATTACAACTTTTTGGCTATCGGATTTTTTTATACCGCGTGCCAGGGATAGCCCCTGGTTTGTCAACCCGCCATCTGGCGGGTTTTTTTATGGATCAGCGAAGCTGAGCGGGGGCAGGGTTTCTAGTGGCTACTGCCTGGCTTGATGCGCTCAGTGTGGCCTGATCAACGTGACCCGATCAGGCGTGGTGCGCCTGCGGATAATGGGCGCGGTGCTGCTGATAGATGAACTGACGCAGGCGTGCCTGGCTGGGGTCGTCGAGCGAATCCAGGCGATAGGCAAGCAAACCGTGCTCAGTCTTGCGCACGAAACTGCCGTGGACCGAGATAGGCGCCTGGCCGGTCAGCGGCAGGCTCAGGCTTAAGCGCTCAGGGGCAGGCTGATCGGTGCGCTGTTCAACCAGCAAGCCGGTCATCGACAACTCGTGCAACCAGAAGTCGCTTGGCTCGAGTTCGGTGCTTGGCTGCTTGAGCGATAGGGGTTGCTGCAATGGCGAACGCCAGGCACGCAGGGTGTCGCCCTCATCAAAAATCATCGGTGTGCCGAGGCGCAGATGGTGCTCGTGTTCTTCGTTTTCGACGAGTTCAGGCGTGAAGGTCAGTCGCTGATTGGCGAAGTGCGCCTCAATGGTGAGCTTTTCCTTGGACGCACAATCAGTGAGCAAGGCTTCCAGCTGCGGGCCGGCCTGCATCTGCAAACGGGTGGCAGGCGTCGGCGCGGGCATCTGCTGCTGATTCAGCTTGCGGATGAATTCCAGTTCGGAGGAGGTGAGAAGCGGCTGATCGTGGATCATCGTCGGGTCTACAGGGTTTTAGAACTTATGTGACAACGGCAAATGCGTTTAGTTACACCGCTTTGTCTGCCTTCAGGCTGGCTAACTCGGTGCGTAGCGCCGCGACCTCGATTTCCAGTTCCTTGACCCGCTCCTGAGCCATCACCTGCTCGGTCACGTTTTTCTGAATGCCGATGTAATACGTCAGCTGGTCCCCTTCGTTGAACACCGGGGTGATCGACAGCTCGTTCCAGAACGGACTGCCATCCTTGCGGTAATTGCGGATGATCTGCCGGCACGGCTGGTTGGCCTTTACCGCCTCGCGGATGGCCTGCAGCCCAGGCTGGTCGCGGTCGCCGGCCTGAAGAAAGCGGCAATCCTGATACAGGATGTCGTCCGAGGCGTAGCCGGTGAGCCGTTCAAAGGCAGGGTTGGCATAGATGAGAATGTTGTCATCGCCTTCTTGTTCGGCCACCACGATGCCGTCATTCGAAGCGTTGATCACCAGTTGCAGCAATTTGGCGTTGATCATGAGGCGTTTTCCCAGGCAATGTCGGCTGCATTCTAAAACATCCGGCCGGTCTGTCCACTTACGGCATAATGCGCCGCGATCCCGACTTGGTTCTGTTTGTTTCGGAGTTTTTATGAAAGTCGCCATCCTTTCCGGCTCGGTTTACGGCACCGCGGAAGAAGTAGCTCGCCACGCCGAAAGCCTGCTCAACGACGCCGGCTTTCAGGCCTGGCATAACCCGCGGGCCGTTCTTGCCGATGTGCAGGGTTTCGCACCGCAGGCTTTTCTGGTGGTGACCTCGACCACCGGCATGGGCGAGTTGCCGGATAACCTGCAGCCGCTGTATTACGCCATTCGCGACCATATGCCCGCCTGGAGCGGCTTGCCGGGCGGGGTGATCGCGCTGGGCGACTCCAGTTATGGCGATACGTTCTGCGCCGGCGGCGAACTGGTCCGTGAGCTTTATGCCGAACTGGGCATTCGTGAAGCGGTGGCAATGCTGCGTCTGGACAGCAGCGAAAGCGTGACCCCAGAGACCGATGCCGAGCCCTGGCTGGCTGAATTCATGGCGGCCTTGCACGCTTGAAACGACGCCGCGCGCGGTGACCTGGCCGTGCGCTTGGCGGATGCCGATGCGCATCCATCGTCCACCTTGACTCGCTCGGTCACTAAGCTGGCTGCCACGGCAACTTACCTTCGCGGCATCCCTCGCTAGACTCATCGGCACATAACAACAAATGCCGAGGTGTTGCCATGACCGTTGCTCAAGCGTTGCCCACGTTGAAACTCAAGGATCAGGTGTCCGCCGTCGAGTGGCAGACACGCGTCGATCTGGCTGCCTGTTACCGGCTGATCGCGCTGTACGGCTGGGACGATCTGATCTTTACCCACATTTCGGCGAAGATTCCCGGCACCGAGCACTTCCTGATCAACCCTTACGGCCTGATGTTTCACGAGATCAGCGCCTCCAGCCTGGTGAAGATCGATCTCGCCGGCAACAAGCTGATGGACAGTCCTTTCGACATCAACCCGGCCGGCTACACCATCCACAGCGCCGTTCACGAAGTACGCCACGACGTCGCCTGTGTGCTGCACATTCACACCGCGGCCGGCATCGCGGTCTCTGCGCAGAAGCAGGGCTTGCTGCCGCTCTCGCAACAGTCGCTGTTCGTGCTCGCCAGCCTGGCCTACCACGGATACGAAGGCGTTGCGCTCAATCACGACGAGAAGAGTCGGCTGCAGCAGGACCTGGGCGACAAGAACTTCATGATTCTGCCGAATCACGGTCTGCTTACCGCTGCGGGCAGCATCGCCGATGCCTTCCTGATGATGTTCATCTTGCAGCGCGCCTGCGAAATCCAGGTGATGGCGCAAGGTGGCGGTGCCGAACTCATCCACATTCCTCAGCAGGTGCTTGACGGTGCCAAGGCCATGGTCGCCGGGGTGATGAAAAGTCCGCAGGGCATGGGCGGCGCACTGCCTTGGCCGGCGCTGATGCGCAAGCTCGATCATCAGATGCCGGGTTACGCCGAGTGAGCCGTTTGCCCGGTATCGCTTTAGACCAGTGGCGCGGCCAAGGGAAGTCGTTCGAGTTTCACGGGCATGCGATGCGTTATTGGCAGGCCGGTGTCGGCGAACCGTTGTTGCTGATCCACGGCTTTCCGACTGCCAGCTGGGACTGGCACTACCTGTGGCAGCCGCTCAGCGAACGCTACCGGGTGATCGCCTGCGACATGCTCGGATTTGGCGATTCGGCCAAGCCGCGCGGCCACGCCTACAGCCTGCTGGAGCAGGCCGATCTGCAGCAGGCATTGCTGACGCATCTTGGTATCACGGCTGAGGTGCATGTGCTGGCCCATGATTATGGCGACAGCGTCGCTCAGGAGCTGTTGGCGCGCCACCATGAAGGACGCATGCAGATGGCCAGCTGCGTATTTCTCAATGGTGGGCTGTTCCCGGAAACCCATCACCCGGTGCTGCTGCAGAAACTGTTGCTCAGCCCGGTTGGTCCCCTGATTGGTCGGTTGTTCAGTCGGCAAAAGCTGGCGACTAGTTTCGCCAAGGTGTTTGGTCCGAACACTCAACCCAGCCCTGCGGAGCTCGACGATTTCTGGTCGTTGATTGCCCGCAACGACGGCCCTGCAGTGATGCATCGGCTGATCCGCTACATGCCGGAGCGGCGTATTCAGCGCGATCGGTGGGTGGCGGCGATGCAGCGGGGTGGGGTGCCACTGCGGGTGATCGATGGCGCGGTCGATCCGATTTCAGGGGCACATATGGTGGCGCGCTATCGGGAACTGATCGCCGACGCTGACACCGTGCTGCTCGAGGGTATCGGCCACTATCCGCAAACCGAGGCACCGGAGCAGGTGCTGGCGCATTACCTGGTGTTCCGCGAGGGCCTCGCTCGAGCCAACCACTAGATGGGTGACAGGCGATTGCCCCGCGACCGCCGATCCAGTTTGTCGAACTGGGAAAACCCTTGCCCGGTCATCTGCACTGAATGCACTCATTCCTTGAGGTGACACCATGAAAGTCTTCAGCGCCTGTTCTGCCGTCGTATTCATTGGCCTGCTCGCGGTGGGCTCGCTGCCCGCGCTCGCCGGCAGCGGCACGCCCACCGGTCCCACCGGGCCGACTGACCCTAGCGGCCCGAGCGTGCCGAATCCGACACCGCCCAGCATCCCGCCGGTCGATACAACGGGCAGCGGCACCGGTTATGGCAGTGGTACAGATGATGGCGCGGGCACCGGCACCGACACTTCACCAGGCGGCGGTACCGGTAGCGGTTCCAGCAGTGGCGCTGGTGGTTCGGGAGGCGGCATGGGTAGCGGCGCCGGTGGCGCGGGCGGTGCAGGCGCTGGCGGTGGTTCCGGCGGCGGTCAGTAGCACTGGCGGCGATTATCCTGGCGCCTTATCGGGCACTATCAGCGCTGTCTGTCTTGATTGTGACCGGCGTCGGGGTGCGTGACACTCGCGGCTTGTTGAATCTGCCGAGGAGCGCATTGCATGAGTGAGACCATCCGTTTTCAAGACCAGGTCGTGATCGTCACCGGTGCTGGTGGCGGCTTGGGTCGCGCCCATGCGCTGCTGTTTGCCAAGCATGGCGCCAAGGTGGTGGTGAACGATCTCGGTGGTAGCACCCATGGTGAAGGCGCCAACGCATCGGCAGCCGATAAGGTGGTCGAGGAAATTCGCGCAGCCGGCGGTACTGCGGTGGCCAACCATGATTCTGTCACCGATGGCGAGAAGATCGTCCAGCACGCGCTGGACGCCTTCGGCCGGATCGACGTGGTGGTTAACAATGCCGGCATCCTGCGCGACAAGACCTTCCACAAGATGGAAGACGCCGACTGGGACCTGGTCTACAAGGTTCACGTCGAGGGCGCCTACAAGGTGACGCGTGCCGCCTGGCCGCACATGCGCGAGCAGGGCTACGGTCGGGTGATCTTCACCGCGTCCACTTCCGGCATCTATGGCAACTTCGGCCAGTCCAACTACGGCATGGCCAAGCTTGGCCTGTATGGCCTGACCCGCACCCTGGCCATCGAAGGGCGCAAGAGCAATATTCTGGTCAACGCCATCGCCCCAACCGGCGGCACCCGCATGACCGAAGGGCTGATTCCGCCGCAGGTGTTCGAACAGCTCAAGCCTGAGCTGGTCAGCCCGCTGGTGGTTTACCTGGCCAGCGATGCCTGCGAAGACACTTCCGGCCTGTTCGAAGTGGGTGGCGGCTGGATTGGCAAGGTGCGTTGGGAGCGCAGCCTGGGCGCCGGTTTCGACCCGCGCGCCGGCTTCAGCCCCGAGGACGTGGCGGCAAGCTGGCAGCAGATCTGCGATTTCGAAGGCGCCAGCCACCCGGCTGACAACCTCGAAGCCTTGAAAGAGATGATGGCCAACCTGCAGAAATTCGCCCGCTGATTCTTAGCGGTTGAGATGAAGGCCGGCTGAATGCCGGCCTTTTGCATATGTAGGCTGCGCTGCGCGCACCAGATTGTGCGATTTGTTGCGCATGGCGCACCCTACGGGGAGCTGGTCGTTGCACCCATCTGACGACTCATGACAGGCCCGTTTTAGTTCTTGCTGGGAATGCCGTATTTGCGCAGGCGCATGGCGATGGCACTGTGCGAGGTGTGCAGGCGGGCGGCCAGCTGGCGACTGGAGGGGTGGCTGGCGTAAAGTTTTTCCAGCAACGCCTTTTCAAACCCTGATACCGCGGCCTCCAAGCTGCCGACTTCTCCCGTGCTCTGGTGCGCCACTGCGGTGCTGGCAATGTCCAGGTCGTCGATCTGCACCAGGTTGCTTTCGCAGATGGCGGCGGCACGAAAGATCACGTTCTGCAGTTGCCTGACGTTGCCCGGCCAGCGATTGCCGAGCAGCGCGGGGTAGGTCTCGGGCGTCAGCCGGCACGGCAGACGCTGGATCTGCGCGCAGGCCTGCTTCATGAAATGGCGGGCCAGCAGCAGGATGTCCTGGCCGCGTTCGCGCAGTGGCGGCACTTCGAGCTTCAGGACGTTGAGGCGATAGAACAGGTCTTCGCGAAAACCGCCCTCGTTGACCATGCGCTCCAGGTCGCGGTGGGTGGCGCTGAGGATGCGCACATTGACCTTGACCTCGCGCTCGCCGCCGACCCGGCGGAAGGTGCCGTCGCTCAGAAAGCGCAGCAGCTTGGCCTGCAGGTAAGGCGACATTTCGCCGATCTCGTCGAGAAACACCGTGCCCTGGTTGGCCAATTCCAGTAGCCCGGGTTTGCCGCCACGCTGGGCGCCGGTAAATGCGCCGGGGGCGTAACCGAACAGCTCGCTTTCCGCCAGGTTCTCCGGCAGCGCGGCGCAGTTCAGCGCGAGAAAGGGCGCGGCACGGCGTGCGCTGATGGCATGGCAGCCGCGTGCGACCAGTTCCTTGCCGGTGCCGGTCTCGCCATGAATCAGCAGAGGCGCATCCAGTGCCGCCACGCGCAACGCGCGGGCTTTCAACGTGCGGATCGGCGCCGAGTCGCCCAGCAGCGAATCGAAACCTTCGGCGTGGTCATGATGCAGCGCCGCCAGGCGTTCGCCGATGCGGCTCGGTGCATACAGGGTCAGCAAGCCGCCGGCGAGCTGGCGGCTGCCGGTATCACCCCTTTCGCTGATCGGCATGGCATCGAGCAGCAAGGCCTGGCCATTGAGCGTGACCTCACGCAGGGGCAGGCGAAACTGCTGCTCGAGCAGCGCGTCGAGCAACCCCGAGCCGCTGAACAGTTCATCGAGGGAGAGGCCTTCCGGCTCGCATTCGCACAGCGCGATCAGGGCCGGGTTGGCCAGCAGCACGCGGCCTTCGCCGTCCACCGCCAGCACCGGATCGGTCATCGCCGCCAGCAGGGCGTCGAGCTGCAGCCGTCGGCGTTGGCCAGGAAGGATGTCGACGATGGTCACGGCCTGCACGCCGCGTACCTTGAACAGCGCCTCGCGCAACTCATCGAGCACCTCGGCGCTCAGCGTTGGCGCGTCGATGTAGACGTTCGGCGGCACCATCTCCACGGCATCCAGGTTGAGATTGCGCCCGCCAAGCAGGGCGAGCACCTCCTGGGTGATGCCAACGCGGTCGATGAAGGTGACGTGAATGCGCATGAAGAAGGCTACTGCACTGGCGTGATGTCGGGTGCGCCAGTATGCCCGGTCCGCACAGCTTCGTTAACCGGGCTCAGCCGCAGCTGATGAGCTGGATGACTTCCGCTTCGTCGATATGGATATTCACCCGCTGCGGATTGAAATCCATGGTCGCCGCGTCGCCGGGGGCCAGTACGCGCGCCTGTTTGGCGCCGGTCTGGCTGCGGGTCTGCTCGATCAGCTCGGCGCTGGCGAACTGGCCGAGCATGCCCTGCACGGCGTCTGCATTGCAGTTCGTTTCACTTTCGGATGCCGCGTCGCCGGCCGGCTCACGGCTGCTGCAGCCGCTCAGCGCAACCAGCAACACCAGGCTGCAGGGAATCAGTCTTGGCCACATGCTGAGGTCCTCTTCTCGTTGAATACATATCCGTCGCCGGGAATTTTCCACGCATATGGCGCTGGCAGCGAGCACTTTGTTGGCAACGCCTGCTCACCACCGTTCACATCGCCTGAACTCCTGGGCTTGGCGCTTGCCTATTTTTCATGGGCGCCTCGCCGGGGCGCGGTTTTGCAGAGACAGCCATGAACGAGCCACGTGAACGCAGCGACAACCTCAACGATCCGAGCGCCTCACCCGCCGACGAAGCCGACCACCGCGCGCGGACCGAGGAAATTCGCAAGGATGCCGAGCTGACGGGCGGACGCAACGACAACGAGGGTCATACGCCGCGAATCCCGTCGAGCCCGACCACGCAAAAATCCTGATAACAGCATCGCCTGTTGCCCTGGGTTTTCCCTACAATCAGGCCTTTCCCCCTGACGAGGAGGTCCCGTGCAACCGGTGATCTCGATTCAACAGCTGAGCAAGACCTACGCCTCCGGCCACTCCGCGCTTAAAACCATCAATCTGGATATCCGCAAGGGTGAAATCTTCGCCCTGCTGGGGCCCAATGGCGCGGGCAAAACCACCCTGATCAGCATTGTCTGCGGCATCGTCAATCCAGGCACGGGCACCGTGCTGGTTGATGGTCACGACATCATTGGCGACTACCGGGCAGCGCGCTCGAAAATCGGCCTGGTGCCCCAGGAGCTGTTCAACGATGCGTTCGAAAGCGTCTGGTCGACGGTGAAATTCAGCCGCGGGCTGTTCGGCAAGAAACCCGATGCCGCGTACCTCGAGCAGCTGCTACGCGATCTCTCGCTGTGGGACAAGAAGGACGCGCGGCTGTTCGAGCTGTCCGGCGGCATGAAGCGCCGGGTGATGATCGCCAAGGCATTGTCCCACGAGCCGCAGATCCTGTTTCTCGACGAGCCCACCGCCGGTGTCGACGTCGAGCTGCGCCGCGACATGTGGAACATGGTGCGCGGCCTGCGCGAGCGCGGTGTGACCATCATCCTCACCACCCATTACATCGAGGAAGCCGAAGAGATGGCCGACCGAATCGGGGTGATCAGCAAGGGCGAGATCATCCTGGTGGAAGACAAGCAGGTGCTGATGCACCAGCTCGGCAAGAAGCAACTGACCCTGCAACTGCAGCAGCCGCTGGAGAGCATCCCCGCCGAACTGGCGCGCTATCCGCTGGAGCTGGTCGATGCCGGCCACGCGCTGGTGTTCACCTTCGACACTCAGGGTGAGCACACCGGTATCGCTGAACTGCTCAAGGATCTGGCGCAAAAGGGCATCGACTTCAAGGATCTGCAGTCCAGCCAGAGTTCCCTAGAAGATATTTTCGTCACGCTCGTGCAGGAGTCACGGGCATGAATGTCTACGCGATCCGCGCCATCTACCTGTTCGAACTGGCGCGTACCTGGCGCACGCTACTGCAGAGCATCGCCACGCCGGTGATCAGCACGTCGCTGTATTTCGTGGTGTTCGGTTCGGCCATCGGGTCGAGCATGACCCAGGTGCAGGGGGTCAGTTACGGCGCCTTTATCGTGCCGGGGCTGATCATGCTGGCGCTGCTCACCGAGAGCATTTCCAATGCCTCGTTCGGCATCTACATGCCCAAGTACTCGGGGACGATTTACGAAGTGCTGTCGGCGCCGGTGTCCTACCTGGAAATCCTGATTGGATACGTCGGTGCGGCGGCGACCAAGTCGATCATCCTCGGCTTGATCATCCTGATCACCGCCCGGCTGTTCGTCGATTTCGAGATACTCCATCCCGTCTGGATGCTGGCGTTGCTGGTGCTGACCGCGCTGACCTTCAGCCTGTTCGGCTTCATCATTGGCGTCTGGGCGGATGGCTGGGAAAAGCTGCAGATCGTGCCGGCACTGATCGTCACCCCGCTGACGTTCCTCGGTGGCAGCTTCTATTCCATCAGCATGCTGCCGCCGGTGTGGCAGACCGTCACCCTGTTCAACCCGGTGGTGTACCTGATCAGTGCGTTTCGCTGGAGTTTCTACGGCGTATCGGACGTCAACGTGGTGCTCAGCCTGGGGATGATCTGCGGCTTTCTGCTGTTGTGCATCGCCATTGTTGGCTGGATATTCAAGACCGGCTACCGACTGAAGAATTGATCGCCGCGCTCGCCGCCGTTTGCCCGGTGGCGAGCGATAAGTGCTTCTTCAGCTGGCCTTGTTGCGCGTCGCGACCAGTACCACCGCAGCGATGCGCTCGACCGAAGCGTAGGCGGGTTCGAGCAGCTCCTCGCCGAACACATCGGGGTCCATTTCCCGGTAGCTCCACTGCAGGTCTCGCCCGTTGAGGGCCGCGCCGAGACGCGCGAGAAACGGGTCGGCGCCGTCACGCATCGCCACGCCGGTGTAGAGCACCAGGCTACCGCCGGGCGCCAGACGTGACAGCGCTGCATCGACGATTGCCAGGGACAGGCCTGCGCCTAATTCGCCGCCACCGTGCCGATAGGCGCGCTCGTCGGGATCGAGCAGATAAGGCGGGTTGGAAACGATCAGATCGAATTCGCCCTCCACGTCGCTCAGCAGGTTGCTCGCGCAGGCCTCCAGGTTGGAGGCACCTGCAAGTAACGCATTGACTCGGGTGAAGCCAAGCGCGTGCGGATTGATATCCACAGCCACCACCTGCGCCTGCGGGCAGGCCGTCGCGATACGCAGCGCACCCGGACCGGCGCCGCAGCCGATATCGACCGCGCGGCGAATGCCGGCCGCGTGGGTTTGGGCCAGGTGCGCGTCGATGGCCTGGGCGAAGCGGTAGGTGTCGGGGCCAAAAAAGACCGCGTCGGCGGCCTCGGTCGGGTAACGCGAGTGCACCAGCAACTGATCACCGAAGCTCGACCAGCGCACCCGACTGAGCCAGGAATCGCCCTGCGCTTCAAGTACGCCGGCCTGCTCCATCAGGGCAAACATTCGCGCATCGACCAGCGTGCGGTCGAAGGGACGACTCCAGCCAAAAATATCGGTCAGGCTCCGCGCCTTGGCGTTTTCCGGGCGGGTGTTGACCCGCTTATGGGTCAGCGGCGTGACTGTGATGAAACGGTAGTTTTCCTCGCGCAATAACTGGCCAAGTTGCAGCAAGGCCTGATTCTGCGGGCTTAGCTCATGGGTGCTCAGGTTTTGTGGATTTAAGAGTCGCGCGTGGTGCGGATCTGCATGGCGCAATTCGCTCATCGCATCAACCCCACAAACATGCGCGTCGCCATCAGCCCGGCTGGCGTCGAATGATGTGCAGGTGACATCAAGTCGATCAGCCGCGCCATCTGCGCCGGTTCGTTGAGCACACGCAGTTGCTTGTCCAGAGTCGCCAGTTCGTTGTCGAAATCACTGCTGGGTACATAGCCTTCGCGCGCGGGCGCTTGCCCAGTCGCCGGGCGTCGCATTGCCCGGAAGCGGATAGGGCGTGTTGGGGATGCCTGCTGCTCCAGCCAGTCGCCGGCAATCCAGTCGTGCAGCAGCTGCAGTTCATAGGCGCTGAATACGCCGAACATTGCCGCTTGCTCACCCTGAACCAGATGCCAGAAGCGGCTTTGCTGCGGGTCTTCGTGGCGACGAATCCAGCCACGGGTCTGCAGCGCGTCAAGGAAATCACCGATCTGCCCCGGTTGGCTCAACCACTGATTGACGGTGCGCCCTTCGATGCGACAGAAGTCCGAATGCACCATGCCGGCCACCGCGCGTTTGCGGTCGAACATCGCCAGCAACTCCTGCTCCAGGTCGAATGCGGCAATCGCGCCGGTTGAATTGAGGCCAATGTCGTTCAGTCGATAGCCCAGTGCCACACGGCGATAGAAATCCTTGGCGTCGCCGACCACCGGCAGGTTGTCCAGCACCGCCTGAGCGGCCTTGTGCGCATGGCCGGTGCTGGCGTTGTCGATGGTGATGTGCAACTGGAAATAGTAGGGGTCGATATCCAGCTCGTTCAGCTCGAAGGTGCTGATCAGCAGGTGCAGTGGCAGCTGCTCGTAACCCAGGTTGTAGCCGATCAGCTCGGGCAGGAACTCGTCCGCCAGATAACCCAGTGCCAGTTGCTGTGCGCCCTGCAGGTAATGTTCATCGGACAGCGTGCTGAGGTCATCGCAACCGTAGGTCGCCAGCAGCTTCTTGTAGATCAGCACGTGGTTCTGCGCCGGCACGCCATCGCCGAGTTCTTCCAGATAGGTGCGGATCAAGCCGTGGAAGCGCACGTCGTTCCAGCGCGGCAGCAGGCCATACAACCAGGCGCCGTCCACCAGCTTGGTCGGCGCCACTTCGCGCAGGAAATACAGCGCGTGGGCACGGGTGCTGAAATAACGCCGCGGTTTGCCCTGTTTGCGCCCTTCCAGGTAGCGACTGTAGGTGTCAGTGGTTTTGCGTGCGCCTTCGGTGACCCACTCGCTCAGTTGCGCGGGGTCGCTCGGCAGGTCACAGGTGATCTTGCTAGCCTGTTGCAACTGGGCGTGAAGAAAGTCGCGAGCGAGTTCCAGGCTCTGATCGGTCACGTCCATAAGCGCGGCATACACCTCCTTCGCTTGCCCGCCAGTGGCGTGCATCGAGGAAGCGGTGGGCCGTTCAATAGAGATCCGGGTCAATGTCGTCATGGTTCAGGCACGTCGTTGGGGTGATGTGCGTGTGATGACCCAGCGCCGCAAATAATTCCACCTAAAAGACGTATGGCATTGTGCCGATTGCACAGCGCGCGCGCCTTTCGAAGCCTCCGGCGATGCTCCTCTGGCCGCTGGTATGGGCCGGTTCGATGAACATTGTGTCAACTCTGCACCCAGCAACGTGTTCAGTGCCTGTGCCAGATTGGTCCGCGGATGGGACTAAGCCGGCCCATGGCGGAAACCATTTTCGTCCGGTGAGTTTTTGCAGGTTAAGGGGCCGCAAGTGGTATCGGGATTCAGACTGGCGCTGGTCTCAAGCAAGCTGAATGAGCGCAAACGGCGGCCGGTACACGTTCTCAATAAGTGCCGTAGAGCAACACCCACCGCTTATCGGTCAGCCTGAACTGAAAGCCGTACACCTCTTCCTAAAGCCAACACCTTATTAGGAGAAATCATCATGGCAACCCCAACGGAAAACCTGCTCGACTGGCTGCGCGACGCCCATGCGATGGAGCAGCAGGCAGAAAAGATGCTGAAAGCCCAGGCCGAGCGAATCGAGCACTATCCGGCGCTGAAAACACGTATCGAGCAGCACATCGAAGAAACCTATGGTCAGCAGAAGCTGCTCGATGAATGCATCGCGCGCCTGGGCAGCAGCCCGTCGACGATCAAGGACATGTCCGCCAAGCTGATGGCCTTCGGTCAGGCAGTGGGCGGCAGCATGATGAGCGACGAAGTGGTGAAGGGTGCCATGAGTGGCTATGTGTTCGAGAACGTCGAAATCGCCGCGTATACCGTGTTGATTGCCGCAGCGAAAAGCGCCGGCGACAGCAAGACTCAGGCTGTCTGCGAGCAGATCCTGGCACAGGAAATCGCCATGGCCGACTGGCTGCGTGACCACCTGCCCGAACTGACCGAAGCCTTTCTCGCCCGCTCCGCGGCACCGGATGTCGAAGCGAAGCGCTGATGGCTGTGCCCCATCACCCGTGATAGGTGGGTAAACAAGACCTCGCGCTAGCGGGGTCTTTTTCTATGTGCAATTGATAGGGGATGAGCACATATCCACCGTGACTATCCTTCATCAAGTTCTTGTTCTCCGCCTGTCCAGATTCCTGGATGAGCCTTGCAGGAAGTTCTGGTTTTAAATTACTGTACATCCATACAGTTAAGCCGAAGTCACTGCTATGCCTCCCTTTCCCTGCGTGTGCTCGTTTCAGCCTGCTCGACCATTCCCATGGAGTGGGTGGGTTAGTGGCTGTGGGTGTTTTCCGGTAGGTCTGCCATGCCGATGCTGAGTCGGGGGGTTGCGGCATGATCGGCGCTGTGGTGGCGCTTGATAGGCTGTTGCAAGAGCGCCGGGTGTGGAAAGGGCAGGCGCTGAAGCTGCCCGCGGGCGCGCATCCGACTGGGCTTGCCGGTCTGGATGCCGTATTGCCCGCGCAAGGCTGGCCAGAGGCTGCCTTGAGCGAAATCCTCACCGACGCCGAGGGCCTCGGGGAGCTGCAGGTGGTGTGGCCGACCTTGAGGCGCTTGAGCCAGGCGGGGGAGCGGATCGTGCTGGTGGCGCCGCCCCATGTGCCCTATGCGCCCGCCTGGCGCGCGGCCGGGGTGGATTTGCAGTGGCTGAGCATCGTCGAAACCTCCGCACGCAATGCCTTGTGGGCTGCCGAACAGTGCCTGCGCTCGGGCAGTTGCGGGGCCGTGCTGTGCTGGCCGCAACAGGCCGATGATCGAGGCCTGCGCCGGTTGCAGGTCGCGGCGGAAACGGGGCAGACCCTGGCTTTCGCCTACCGGCCATTGCGCGAGGCGATCAACCCATCGCCTGCGGCATTGCGGCTCGCGCTGGATGCACGGCCTGCCCAGTTGCGGGTCCTCAAATGCCGGGGCGGCGTGGCCTCGGCCGTGCCCATTTCCATCGCCGAGTGGCAGTGAGGCGACCATGCGCTGGGCTTGTATATTGCTGCCGCAATTGGCACTGGATGGGGTGTTGCGCGGCTGCGCCGACCCTTCCAAGCCTCTGGTCATGCTGACAGGTACGCGGCAACGGCGCGTGCTGAAAGCGCTGAACCCGGCCGCGCGTGCGCTGGGGTTGCGCCCCGGCCAGGCGTTGAGTGCGGCACAGGCGATAAGCAACGACTTCGCGATGGTGGAGCACGAGCCGGTACAGATAGAACGCTGGCATCACTTTCTCGCGGCCTGGGCTTATCGCTTCAGCTCTCACGTCAGCCTGGATTATCCACGGGTGTTGATGATGGAGGTCGAGTCCAGCCTTGGTCTGTTCGGCCCCTGGGCGCAGTTCGAGGCGCGCTTGCGCGGCGAGCTGACGGCGCTGGGGTTTCGTCACCGCATCGTCTGCGCGCCCAACCCTCTGGCGGCGCGTGTGCTGGCCAACGTTACGGATGGTTTGCTGGTGACCCCGGCCGGTTTGCGCGAGGCCGTGGCCCGCCTGCCGATTGCGCGCAGCGGTTTGCCGCCGGACATCGTCACGGCGTTTACCCGAATGGGCCTGCGTACCCTCGCGCACGTCATGGCCTTGCCGCGCGATGGCGTGGCGCGGCGCTTTTCCGCGCAGGTGTGGCAGCACCTGGAAAGGTTGCTGGGGGAGCGGGGAGTGGCGCTGAATTGCTATTCGCCACCGGATCAATTCGATCAGCGCATCGAGCTCAATTTTGATGTCGAGTCGCACCAAGCGCTGCTGTTTCCGCTGCGCCGACTTACGGCCGACCTGGGCGCATTTCTCGCCGGTCGCGATTGTGGCGTGCAGCGTTTTACCCTGCATTTGCAGCACGCCGAGGGCGAGCCCACACGGGTGCCGGTGGGCCTGCTGAGTGCCGAACGCGAGCCGGCGATGTTGTTCGAAGTGGCGCGCGGACGCCTTGAGCAATTGCAGCTCGGCGCGCCGGTGCAGGCGGTTCGTTTGCTGGCGCGTGACTTACCGACGTTCACGCCCGCTCATCGCGAGCTCTTCGATGAGCGCCCGCAGCAATCGCTGCCCTGGGAGCAGTTGCGCGAGCGACTGCGCGCACGCCTGGGCGACGATGCCGTGCATGGCCTGTGCAGTACGCCGGATCATCGTCCCGAGTACGCCTGGAAGGCCGAAGCCCAGGGCCACGACCAGCTTGCACCGACCACGCTGCTGCGCCCTGGCTGGCTGTTGAGCCAGCCACTTCCTCTGCGCGAGGAGGACATAAGCATTCTGGCCGGGCCCGAGCGCATCGAGTCCGGCTGGTGGGATGGCGAGGATGTACGGCGCGATTATTACCGCATCGAAACCCGCGCCGGTCAGCGGGGCTGGGCGTATCGCCCGGCGGGTGGGCAAGGTCCGCTGCTGCTGCACGGCTGGTTCGCATGAGTGCCGAGGGCGCGGCGGAGGTTGGCTATGCGGAGCTGCATTGCCTGTCCAATTTCAGTTTCCAGCGCGGCGCATCCAGTGCCGCCGAGCTGTTCGCGCGCGCCAAGAAGCACGGTTACCGGGCCCTGGCGATTACCGACGAGTGCAGCCTGGCGGGCATCGTGCGTGCCTGGCAAGCCGCCAAGGAAACCGGCTTGGCGCTGATCGTCGGTAGCGAAATACGCATCGAGAATGGCCCCACGGTTATTCTGCTGGCGGAAAACCTCAGCGGTTATCAACGCCTGTGCACACTCATCACCTGCGCCCGCCGACGCGCGGCCAAAGGTACCTACCGCTCACTGCGTGAAGACTATGTCGAGCCCCTGGACGGTTTGCTGGCCCTGTGGGTGGCGAACGAGCCGGGCCAGCGCGAGGAGGGGCTGTGGTTGCGCAGCCTGTTCCCCGGGCGGCTGTGGCTGGCGGTCGAACTGCACCGCGGGCCGGACGATGCGCTGCGCCTCAGGCAGTTGCTGGCCATGGCCGACACCTTGCAGATCCCGCCGGTCGCAACGGGCGATGTGCACATGCATGCTCGCGGGCGACGGGCACTGCAGGATGCGATAACCGCGATTCGTCATCACTGCAGCGTGGCCGAGGCTGGGCAGCGGCTGTTTGCCAATGGCGAGCGCCACCTGCGTTCGCGTACCGCGCTGGCTGCCATCTATCCGGCGCACCTGTTGAGTGAAACCCTGCGAATTGCCGAGCGCTGCCATTTCGATCTCGGCCAATTGCGCTACCAATACCCCCGCGAGCTGGTGCCGGACGGGCATACGCCCAGTTCGTGGTTGCGTGCGCTGGTCGAGCAGAAGTTGCCGTGGCGCTGGCCGCAAGGAGTGCCTGAGAAAGCCAGGGAATTGGTCGAGGAAGAACTGACGACCATTGCCGAGCTGCGCTACGAGAGCTATTTCCTCACCGTTCACGACATCGTCCATTTTGCCCGCAGCCAGCACATTCTCTGCCAGGGGCGTGGCTCGGCGGCCAACTCGGTGGTGTGTTTCGTGCTTGGGATCACCGAGCTGGACCCCTGCAAAATCAACATGGTGTTCGCGCGCTTTCTTTCCCGGGAGCGCAATGAGCCGCCGGATATCGATGTGGACTTCGAGCATGATCGCCGCGAGGAAGTCATTCAGTACGTGTTCCGGCGATACGGCCGCAACCGAGCGGCGTTAACTGCCGTGGCCAGCACCTATCACGCCGCGGGCGCGATACGCGATGTGGCCAAGGTACTGGGTTTGCCGGCGGACCAGATCAACAGCCTGGCTGCTGCCTGTGGACGCTGGACCAGCCAGCTGCCACCGGCCGAACGCCTGCGTGAAGCCGGCTTCGACCCGGATACCCCGATCATGCGCCGGGTGCTCGCCCTGACCGGTGAGCTGGTCGGCTTTCCCCGTCATCTGTCCCAGCATCCGGGCGGCTTCGTGATTTCCGAACAGCCGCTGGAGACGCTGGTGCCGGTGGAGAACGCGGCCATGGCCGAGCGCACCATCATCCAGTGGGACAAGGACGACCTGGATATCGTCGGCTTGATGAAAGTGGACGTGCTTGCCCTGGGCATGCTCAGCGCGCTGCGGCGTACGTTCGATCTGCTGCGCGGCTACCGGGGCCGCGACCTGAGCATCGCCACCATCCCTGCGGAAGACGCCGCCACCTACGCGATGATCAGCCGCGCCGATACGATCGGGGTGTTTCAGATTGAGTCGCGCGCGCAGATGGCCATGCTGCCGCGCCTGCGGCCGCAAACCTTCTATGACCTGGTGATCGAGGTCGCCATCGTCCGGCCGGGGCCGATCCAGGGCGACATGGTTCACCCTTACCTGCGGCGGCGTAATAAAGAAGAGCCGGTGTCCTATCCACCGCGCCTGGAAAAGGTTTTCAAGCGAACCCTCGGCGTTCCGCTGTTTCAGGAGCAGGTGATGGAGCTGGCGATCATCGCCGCCGACTACACGCCTGGCGAAGCCGATCAGTTACGCCGCTCGATGGCCGCCTGGAAGCGCCATGGCGGCCTGGAACCACACCAAGAGCGACTGATGACGCGCATGGTCGCCAATGGCTATGAAGTGGAGTTCGCGGCGCGCATCTTCGAGCAGATCAAGGGGTTCGGCAGCTATGGCTTCCCGGAGTCCCATGCCGCCAGCTTCGCCTTGCTGACCTATGCCAGTTGCTGGCTGAAATGCCATGAGCCGGCGGCCTTCACCTGCGCGCTGATCAACAGCTGGCCCATGGGGTTCTACAGCCCTGACCAGTTGCTGCAGGATGCGCGGCGCCACCAGATAAGCACGCGGCCGGTCGATGTTCGCTACAGCGTCTGGGATTGCACCCTGGAGCCCGACGACGGCGAGCAGCCGGCCATTCGCCTGGGCTTGCGCATGGTGCGCGGTTTCAGTGAAGAGAACGCCCGACGCATCGAGCTGGCGCGACAGACGCAGCCATTCGCCGATGTCGCCGACCTCTGCATGCGAGCAGGGCTGGATGGCCGCGCGCGGGCATTGCTGGCAGACGGTGGAGCGCTGCAAGGATTGGCAGGGCATCGTTATCACGCCCGCTGGGAAGTGGCGGGCGTGGAAACCCAGCTACCGCTGTTTGCCGGTGTGTCGCAGCCCGCGGAACCCCGCGTCGCGCTACCACAACCCTCGGTCGGCGAAGACCTGCAGAACGACTACGCGACCCTCGGGACCACTCTGGGTCCCCATCCCATGGCGTTGCTGCGCGATAAGCTCAAGGACGCGCGTTGCCGCAGCTCGTTTGAGTTGGCCAGCCTCGAGCATGGTCGGCACGTGGTGATCGCTGGCCTGGTAACCGGCCGTCAGCGGCCACAAACGGCCAGCGGGGTGGTGTTCGTCACCCTCGAAGACGAGTTCGGCATGATCAACGTGGTGGTCTGGCGCGATCTGGCCGATAGCCAGCGGCAGGTGCTGCATGGCGCGCAGTTGCTGCAAGTCAACGGCCGTCTCGAGCATGAAAGCGGCGTGCGCCACGTGATCGCGGGCCGCCTGCGCGACCTTACGCCCTTGCTGTCCGGCTTGTATGTGCGCAGCCGTGACTTCAAATAACGAGCGGGGAAATGCCAGGCGCTGGATAAAAGCCGATCCGATTAGGGCGATGGGGAAAGCGGCAAGACTCAGGAAAAAACGCGGATACAGCAAGGGCGCCCGTAGGCGCCCTTTGATTTGCGAACTGAAGTTCCGTTAAACGACGCGGTTGACGCCAGTGCGATCGGAACCGTCTTCAGCTACGCGGTTGATGCCCGTGCGATCAAAGCCATCTTCAGCCACGCGGTTGCTACCGGTGCGCTCAGCGCCGCCCTCGACCAGGCGATTGGCGCCAGCGCGGTCGGAACCGTCTTCAGCTAAGCGGTTGATGCCCGTGCGATCAAAGCCGTCTTCAGCCACGCGGTTGCCACCGGTGCGCTCAGCGCCACCTTCGGCGAGGCGGTTGGCGCCAGTGCGGTCGGAGCCGTCTTCAGCTATGCGGTTGATGCCCGTGCGATCAAAGCCGTCTTCAGCCACGCGGTTGCTACCGGTGCGCTCAGCGCCACCTTCGGCCAGGCGATTGGCGCCAGTGCGGTCGGAACCGTCTTCAGCTACGCGGTTGATGCTGGTGCGATCAAAACCGTCTGCGGCGATGCGGTTGCTGCTGGTGCGATCAAAACCATCTGCGGCAACGCGATTGAGGCCGGTACGGGCAGAACCGTCGGCGGCGAAAGCAGTGCTGCTGAGGGTGGCTACAAGCAGGGAAGCGATAGCTAATTTGTTCATGATGGTGTCCTCGAAGAGAAGTGGGTAAGTGGCTACGGGGCAAATGTTGCGCCGCGGCCGTGCTCTTGAGAAACGCAACCGGCTAATAGCAACCATCACTGATATCGATACCATCGCCGGGGGGCACGCTCACATCCGCTTATCTGCGGCGCTGGCCGACCAGCAGGCGGGCTGTGCCAATCGGGCCTGAGCGGCCCATGACGCGCGATATGTGGGGTTATGGCGCGATGATAGGGGTGCCTGGGTAATCTGCGTACACCAGGCGTTGCGGTCAGGGCAGGCGTGGCCTATCGCAGGTTCTATTAACGCTGTCGATGGAGTGTTCGTAGGGCTGAGCGCGCCGGGCATGCAGTTTCGGGATCACGTCCACCTGCTTTGGCCGGAGGATTTACTCAGCTTTGCGGGGCCGCGAACCCGAGCTAAGGGTGACCAGCCGATACAGGTAGATAAGCGCCAGGCTTACCACCACCAGGGTCGAGACCGGGTCGAGGTATTCCGCCACCCGATCGTACTGGGCATGCAGCACATAGCCGGCAAGCGTGAGTGCCGTGGTCCAGAGCAACGAGCCAGCCAGGGTGAACAGCGCAAAAGCGGTGAACGGCATCTTGACGATTCCGGCGGGCAGCGAGATCAGCGTGCGTATGGCCGGCACCAGGCGGCCGAAGAACACCGCCTTACCGCCATGCTTTCTGAACCAGTGCGAGGCCTGGGTCACGTCGTCTGCCGACAGGGTCAGCCAGCGTCCGAAGCGCTCCGCCAGCCTACGTGAGCGTGCCTCGCCAAGCCATGCGCCGGCGAAGTACCAGGGCAGCGCGCCGACGAAGGAGCCGAGGGTGCCGGCCGCGATCACCAGCACGACATTCAGCTCGCCCCGCGCGGCGAGAAATCCGGCCAGGGGCATGATCACTTCAGAGGGCAGCGGTGGGAACAGGTTTTCCAGAAACATCAGCGCCAGGATGCCGAGATAGCCTCCCTGCTCGATCAAGCCAGTTATCGAATCAAACACATTGGGTCCCTGGGGCGCGCGTGAGGGAAAGCCTTCTGGCGGGTTGCGGCCCGTATGGCTGGGTTCGACAACGCAACTTGTACGATTGCGTCGACGATCTGACGCGCTGATTGCGTTGCCTTACATCGGGCGGCAGTGCTGCCGCCGATAGTCAGAGCTGGTTACGCTCTGGCGGCGGTCACCTTGATCACGGCTGCCATCAGGCCCGCCTGGGAAAACGGCTTGGCCAGACGCGGCAACTCCACCTGGTTGGGCGGCAAATCGGCGTAGCCGGACACAAGCAGAATCGGCAGGTCTGGCTGTTGCAGGCGCACTTGAGTCGCCAGCTGGGTGCCGGTCATCTGCGGCATCGCATGGTCCGTGATAAGCAAGTCGAGCCGGTTGGCCCCGATGAGCTCCAGCGCCTCCTTGCCGGAACGCGCGGTCAGCACCTGATGCCCGTGTTCTCTCAGCATGTCGGCGGTGTTCAGCAGCACCAGGTCGTCGTCATCCACGGCGAGGATGGTCAAGGTCGGCCCCGTACTGGAAAGCAGATGGGGCGCAGCGTCGAGTACCGGCACGGTTTCAGCGGCCTGCGCGGCGGGCAGCCAAATAGTCGCGTTGGTGCCGATCCCCAGCGCACTGCGCAATACCAGGGCGCCGCCGGATTGCTCGGCGAGGCCGTGCACCATCGACAGGCCCAGGCCGGTTCCCTTGCCGATGCCCTTGGTGGTGAAGAAGGGTTCGCTGGCGCGCTTGAGCGTCGCTTCGTCCATGCCTTCACCGGTATCGCTTACCGACAGGCAGATGTAGCGACCTGCGGGCAAGCCGTGCTCGCCTGCGGCAAGTTTTTCTTCACGGGCAGTAATGGTGATGGTGCCTTCGCCGTGCATGGCGTCGCGGGCGTTGACTGCCAAATTGAGCAGTGCGGACTCAAGCTGGTTGGGGTCGGTTTCGACCGCACTCAGCTGCGCGGAAAAATAGGTATAGATGCGAATGGTCGGGCCGAGGGAGCTTTCCAGCAACTCGGTCATGCCGATCACCAGTTGCTGCAGGTTGATGCGTTGGAAGCGCAGCTCCTGCTTGCGGGCAAAGGCCAGCAGCCTTGCGGTGAGCGAGGCGCCGCGTTCGGCGCCGGCCTTGGCGTTGTCCAGCAGGCGCAGCAGGGCGGGTTCGGCGGGCATGCGCTTACGCAGCAATTCCAGGCTGCCGAGCACCGCCATCAACAGGTTATTGAAGTCGTGGGCGATGCCGCCGGTCAGGTTGCCGAGGGCTTCCATTTTCTGCACCTGCTGCAACGCTTGCTCGGCCTTGACGCGCGCGGTCTTTTCGACGGCTTCAGGCACTATCGCGACGACGGCGCCGCTCTCGTTCAACACCGGGCGCAGCGAGAAATCGAAGGAACGCACGCCCGACGGCAGGTCCAGATTCAGGCTGATGTTTTCAATGGCCCCGGCGGCCACCCGTTCGATCGCCTGCTTGATGGCTTCCGGCACGCCCGGCGTGGCGCCATACCAAGGCGCTTCCCAGAGCGGCAGGCCAGCCACGTCTTCCAGTTTCGCGCCGATATCCTTGAGCGAGGTGGCGTTGGCGTAAAGAATCCGGCCGTCGGTGGTCAGCAGCCCCTGATACAGGTGGGACGTTTCGAAAATGGTGCGGATGCTGGCTTCGCTCTGCTCCAGCGCGGCGGTGCGTTCGGCCACCTTGGCTTCGAGGTCCTGGCGGAAGCGCTGCTCGGCAAGGCGCGCTTCAGCCTCCGAGCGCACCCGTTCGATATGCGCCCAGGAGCGCTCAGTCACCTCGGTGAGCAGTGCCAGTTCCTGCGGTTTCCAGACCCGCGGCACCTTGTCGTGGATCGCCATCAGCGCGGTCAGGCGGCCCTCCTTGACCAGCGGCAAGCAGATGGTTGCGGCCAGGCCAATGCCAAGGAAGGTGGCGGCTTCCTCGGGGGGCAGTTGCGTGCGGTTGTCATCAAGCACGAGCGGCAGGCCGGCCTGCAGATTCTTCACGGCTAGTTTGCCGAATGCCGCCAGGCTGTAATGCCCGACGATGCTGGAAGAGCCCGGTGCGGCCCAGTCGCCGCGGATGGTGAAGCCATCCTGGTCAGGGTCCATGTCGGCATAGGCGCAGACCGCAACGCCCAGGTGCTGGCCGAGCATGCGCGTGGTGGTGAGCAGAATGGCGTCGGCGTCCATGCTCTTCGCCGTGTCCTTGCCCAGTGCGTCGAGAAAGCGCAGGCGCCCCTCGTTTTCCCGCAGCGCTTCTTCCGCTCGTTTGCGCATGGCGATATCGCTGGCCGCACCGAACCATTCGACGATCTCGCCGTTAGTGCCCAGCAACGGCACCACGCGCAGCAACATCCAGCCAAACGCGCCATCGGCATGGCGCAGCCGGTATTCCATGTCAAAAGCGCTTCTGCTCGCGAGCGCCTTGTGGATCACCTCGGCGACCCGTGCCCGATCTTCGGGGTGTACCCGCTCGTTCAACCAGTGCGACACGGCGATCTGGGTGTCGGAGATAAAGCCTTCGCCATCCAGGTGGCGCATCAGCGTCCAATCGGGGTCCATGCTGTAGACGACGTCGGTGGCGGCGTTGACCAGCGCGCGAAAGCGCTCTTCGCTGCTGCGCACGCGGTCTTCAGCCTCGGCCCGTTCGGTGACGTCGTAACCTTCGATAAAGATCCCGCTGACGGCGCCTTCGCTGTCCGTCACCGGCTGGCAAACGAAGTCGAGGATGCGCTCTTCCTCCGCATCGCCCAGGCTGCGCTGCAGGCGAACCTTGATCGCGTTGCCGACGAATGCCTTGCCGGCACTGTAGACGCGGTCGAGCAGTTCGACGAAGCCCTGGCGGGTGACTTCCGGCAATGCCTCAAGCACCGGGCGACCTATCAGGCTGCGATCACCGACCAGTTGCATAAAGGCCGGGTTGGCGAGTTCGAATACATGCTCGGGGCCGTTGAGCATCGCCATCAATCCCGGCGCCTGGGCGAACAGGCGTGCCAGTTGGGTCTGCTCGAGGCGCAACTGCTGCTCGGCGATTACCCGCTCGGTGGTTTCCACCACAATGGCAATCACACCGGCCGGTTGCCCGCTTTCGTCCGGGACCGGCGAGTAGTCCAAGTTCATCCAGACCCGCTCGGGCTGGCCGTTGCGGTACAGAGTCAGCTCTTGGTCCTTGTAGGCCAGCGTGCCGCCGCCGAGGCAGACCTTCATGACATGGTCGTTGAAGTCGGCGACTTCGGGCCAGCCCAGGCGCACCTCCGAGCCGAGCAGCTGCGGGTGGCGGGCGCCGGCAAACTCGGAGTAGGCGTCGTTGTAGATCATGATGCCCCTTTCGCCCCAGAGCAGAACCATGGGCACGGGGGAGAGCAGGAGCATGCTGGTGATGGACCTGAGGCTCTGTGGCCAGTCCTCCAGGGCGCCCAGTTCGGTATTTGACCAGTCGAATGCGCGTATACGCTCGCCCAGTTCGCCACCGCCCAGGAGGAAGGAGCGCTGGAACTGGAGTTTCGCGGACTGTGCGTCTGGGTTCATCAGGGATGTTCCGGGCCGAAGAGGTGTACCAAAACAACGGGCGCTTGCCGAGCAACCGCAGCCTCGAGCGGATAATAGCAGCACTTGCAACCGCTCAACCGAGCGGGAAGGCATCGCTAGACAGCCAGCGGTCGCTCACCCGCATCAGCAGTGAGTCGTCCTGCGTTGCTCCTGCTGCGGCCAACGGCGTTCACTGACAACCATTCACCGGCAGTCTGCGCAGTGGTGGATCAGTGGCAGTTTACGGGCGTGATCGAGCGACGCCGAGCGCGGAGGTATTGCCTTCGGTTATTCGGAAATCTGATTGATATCCAGTACTTCCAGCACTTCATGGCCCTCATCGCGTGCGGCCTTTTCGGCTTCTAGCTGGGCGGTCAGGGTACTGATGGAGCCGGAACGGTATTCGAAGCGATGTGGCTTGCCGCCGTTCGTCCGTACGCTTAGTTCAACCAGGGTGTAGGTAAGAGGAACACTGGGTTTGGGATGTTTCGGCGGTTCTGGATCGAGGCCCAGCGCGCTGCGCATCTCTGATTCGGAGAGGGTGATTTCGGTCAAGGGTCTGCCCTGCTTGCATCGATGGTTTGAGAGGGACTTATAGATACATGCCAGTGGAAATAGTTTGAGAAAAAACGTGGTACTGCCGCACAACCTGACCATTGACCTAGAGCGGTTTACTCAGCGGGGTAGGTGAGCGAATTGCCAGCAGGCGTCGCCGCTTTGGTCATGCTGGCGGCTTGCGCCTTCGCCGGCCCCATCAGGTGGAAAACCGCCCTGCCGCGATGGAGCAGGTAATCGGCGACGATGCGCCGATGACAGCGCCACCAGACCGCTTCCGAGCACATCAGTGCGCAGCGTTGACGCTGGCTGAGCGCCATCAGCCGGGCCAGGCCGGCCTCGAACTCGTCGGTGAGGGCATGATCGGCGTAATTGTGGAAACTCTGGTTGGTCCAGAACGCATTGGTCTGCGGCGCAATCGACTTGGACTTCTTGCGCAGCCCACCCAGTTCGAGAATCTGCGCATGGCCGATGCCGTGCGCCGCCAGCGCCTCGGGCAGGGCGTCCAGGTTGTACTGGGGGTTGGTGCGCGAGCGCGGCACGCTGCGGATATCGACCACCAGCTGCACGTCACCGGCCTGCAGCAGTTCAACGAACTCGGCAATGGTTCTGGTGGAATGGCCGATCGTATAAACGGGCGGCAGTTCGGCAGTGGTGAGCGTGTGTGCTGCAGGTGGAGCAGGTTCGGCGCCGGTAATCCGCATTGCTGATGCCTGACAAGGACTGTGCGGATCTAGACCCCTCTGGACGATCACGGTTGCAGTAAAAGCGCCGTCGGGCTTGGCAGCGCCGGGCGAAACGAGCCGCTACAGCTCCGGAAACTCGTTCAGGTAGCACGTCGGCGAACTGTGTTCGGCGGTTCGGTCGAGCTCGTCTTCAAGCCATTCGGCCAGTACAACGGCGTTGTTGTGCAGCGGATCGCGCGCGGAATAGATCAGGGTCAAAGGCCCTTTTTGCGCAAGCTCCAGCAACCTCCACCAATGCCCCGGCTGAGCGGCCAGCTCGTTGCGGTATCGCAGGCGAAACGCGGCGAAGTCCAGCTCGTGGCGCTTGAACCGTCGACGCAGCTCGCTGGAAGGCGCCGCCGCGGGTAGCCAGTCAGCCAATAACAGACTTTTCTTGGGGCAATTGCGTGGCCACAAGCGGTCGACCAATACCCGCTCGCCATCGTCTGGAGATGGCTGGCTGTAGGCGCGTTTGCATCGAATCATAGGGGCTTCGCCACTGCGCAAGTTGGTACGTAATCAATGACATAACGCCTGGTAACTCAGACCTTGCATATATAACTTTTCACTGTTCCGAGTGCTCGTCCCGCTTCGGCAAGATCAAACGAGGTGAAAGGCGTTTGTGTCACCACCCGGCCATCAGTGATGGCGTACACCTCGCTGTCTCTCGTGTCTGCATGAACGATGTAACCGCGCTCCCGTACCGCCGCTTTATTTATATTGAACTCGATACTCGCTGACAAAATAACGTGAAAATTCAAATTATTTTGAATATTGCATAAGGGGGCGATCTCATGTTCGGCGCAGATTTCCACGCCGATTTGCATGCCAAAAATCGGTGGGCAGGGTCTATAGCCGCCAGGCATAAATACTGCTTTTTGCCAGTCAACATTTGGCGTGGGTTCGGCAATTTGTTGTTGAAAATTTGCGTATCGTTTGTGCTGGGTGAAGAGGCCGCCGTTCCATCCAATAAATGCACTGTTTCGAACGATTATTTTTTCAGGGTCGAGTTCTTCCTTTGACCAACTATCGACAATGTCCAAAAGGCTTTGCCCCGTGCCTTTATAAAGACGGTTGTAAAACCTATCTCTGATGTTATTGACACCCTGTTCAATATCCTCGCGATATCCAGCCTTGTTAATAACCCGAGGTTCTTGCTTTAACTGATTGGTACCGCGTTTAAGTTGCCTGCTCTCGGGGCGGACCATAGATTTACCCCAGAGTGCTGTGCCTGGTATCAATATCAAGTCGTTCTTGTCTTGCGTTATGCCGACAATTGTCGCCCTTAAACGCTCTTTTTCATCTTCTGTTAAGAATGGCCTGACACCTGCCTTTATAAAAGCGTATTCAGGCGCGACTACCATTTGATGGTGTATTTCTTCAAGATTGAGAATACGCCCCCTATAGCTCTCCCATTGCGCTTTAGCCCTGTCACTGGCTTCGACGATGCATCGCAACCTGTCTTGAATGTTTACGTCGGTATTCTGTGCATTCAATGGCATTTGAACCGTATCAAACTTGCACACAGTAACGATCACGTTTGGCATCCCTGTCCCCTGGTATTTTTCACACCGATTGTTGGAGCAAGGGTAGTCCACCTGCGTTTTACGCGCCTATGCAGGCGATGTCTGTCCGGAACGAGGGGAATGAGGCGTCGGAACGCACAGCACCTAAGTTGGAATGCCGCGTTTGGAGCGTTATGAGATGTCTTTATAAGTTGAACTTTGGCGGGGAGCAGCAGTGGAAAACTGATTTAGCGTCAGTCCGGCAGGCCCCTGCGTTTAGCGGTGACAGTATCAAACAGCTAGGTATTCACGCTGAGCGCTGGGTTGCCATAAAGACCCGTGGAGACCTGGAGCGGGCGAAGGGAATCGAACCCTCGTCATGAGCTTGGGAAGCTCAGGTAATGCCATTATACGACGCCCGCTTTGAGGGGTGCCTTTGTACCAGAAGTCGCCACTGAAATGAAGCCTGCGCCGAGCGCTATGGCAGCCGCTCGGTGTGTTTCGGTGGCGTTGGGGCATTCACAGGGCTGGGGCATGTTGAAATTCGGCTGCACGGTGATAGCGGCGTGAGGAAACCGCAGGGCCTTGCAGGAAGCTTAGCGCGGCGGTCTGCCCTTGCAGCCAGGCGTTCTTGTGTTCCATGTCGAGAAAGTGCCCGGCATTACGGATGATGCTGAACTGGCAGTCATTGAGATGGTGGGCGAACAGGCGCACGTCGGTAGGCGAGGTGTATTCGTCATGTTCGCCGTTGACGAACAGCAGGGGCGTCTCGATTGCACTCAGGCATTTCATCTGACAGTGGGCGTCCATGTGCAGCACCTGGTGCACATGCGCGTGCATCTGTCGGTATTCGTGGCGTGCCAGGCTGCTGATATGACGGTGGTTATAGCGCTTGAACAGCGACGGCAGGTGTTTGCCGATGGTGCTGTTGACCAGGTGGCCAAGCTCGTCCCCGGCACCCGCGTGCAGGTAGATCAGCCCGCGCTCCAAGTAGTCGATCATCGGTTCGTTGAGCAGTGGCGAAAACGAGGTGATCACGGCCTTCTCGATCCGCGTCGGGCACTGCGCCAGGGCCAGCATGGCGGCAACTCCGCCCCAGGAGAACGACATCAGGTAATGCACGCGAAAGTGCTCGATCAGCGCCAGCAGGATCGTGGCTTCGTTTTCCTTGCTGATCGGCTGCAGGTGATCGTTATGGGGTTTGGACTGGCCGGCGTAGGGCTGATCGTAGAGGACGACATTGAACTGGTTGCGCAGGTATTTGAGGGTATGGGCGAAAGCGGCGGTGGTCGCCAGTGAGCCGTTGACCAGGATGATGGTCTTGCGCGCGCTGGGGTTGCGGTAGAACTCGGTGTGCACCTTGTAGGTTCCGTGGATGTCGACGACAGCAATGGCTGGCTTCATGACGTTGCTCCTGGCGCGAAAAGACTCCGACCAGCGAACGAGGTCGCTAGCCAAGCGAATAGGACAGTCAGGGAAGCGCCTGGACATGACACGCTAATGTCAGGCTGAAGGGTTTTATCGGTATTTATTTTCCGTCTGTCAGGGCCGTAGAGCGTGTCCCCCCGCGCAGCGCTAGGCATGCAGGAGGCATCGTCTACCAGGCAGGAACCCTTTTTGCGCAGCGCGCAAGCGACCAACGGCGTGTTTTAGTAATGGACGTGACTTGATAGTCACCTGGCTTGATTTAAGCAGCGTGGCACCTTGCCTGGCAAGCGCTGGCTCGGCTTTCGCGGCGCCGTTGATCGCCTAGCCGAGGACGCTGGCGATTTCGTCGGCGGTCAATGCGCGGTACTGCCCAGGCAGCAGGTCGGCATCCAGCCTAATCGCTCCCATGCTGACCCGGTGCAAGCCGATCACCTTATTCTGGAAGTGACCGAACATCCGCTTGACCTGGTGGTAGCGGCCTTCATACAGGGTCAAGCGCGCCCGGTGGCTGGCGAGGATTTCCAGCTGCGCCGGCAGGGTGGTGAGGTCCTCGAAGGCGAAGTACAGCCCCTGGGCAAACACCTCGATATAGGCTGCCTCGATTGGCTGTTCGGTATCGACCAGATAGACCTTGGGCTGTTTGCGCGCGGGCGCCGTGACCTGCCGCGACCATTGGCCATCGTTGGTTATCAGCAGCAGGCCGCTGGTATTGAGGTCGAGACGACCGGCCAGGTGCAGCTCCTGCTTGTCCGGCTCGCTGAGCAGGTCCAGCACCGTGCGGTGCGCGGGGTGTTCGGTCGCGCTGACCACGCCGGGTGGCTTGTGCAGCATGAAGTAGCGCGCCGGTTTACCAGCCTGTAGAACCTGATCGTCCACCTCGACCCGGCTGAAGATACGCACCTCGCCGCGCCCGTCGCGGTGCACGCAGCCATCCAGGCGAACCCGTCCGCCAGCCAGCAGGTGGCGGACGTCCTGACGGTTGAACTGCGGCAGGTTGCTGAGAAAGCGGTCCAGGCGCATGTCAGCGGCTGCGGGCCGGTGCTGTAGGTGGCAGACCTTGCGCGCAGCCTGGGCACAGGCACGCCTGGTTGCGTTGCTCGGTAGGCAGGCGGTCGAGTGCCTCAGGCGCTATCGTCGCCGCGAAGCACCAGCAGTCGCTGACAGGTTCGGTTGAGCGCGCTTGCGCGCACTGATTCGCGTGGCCGCACAATGGGCAGGTATTGCTGTCGTTCATCTACGCGCCTGCGGTATGAGGTAGCGGGGCGCCATGCTAGCGCGCCGCCGTTACGCCGTCACCGCGAACGGCTGGCCTCGGCCAGCTCGTCGGCTGATCCATCTGAACCCGGATAGTCGGTTAACCCTTGCTTTGCAGGTACGCGCGCCAGCCGCCGAAGTGGCTGATATCGACCGCGCCGGCCAGGCCGTAGGGCTCGCAGATAAAACCGGTTTCCCAGCTACCGTCGGCCAGCTGCACCTTGCCCAGGCCCAGTGGCGCGGGGATGCCGGTGAGGAACGAACCCAGTTCGGCGCTCGGCAATTCCCAGACCTCCACGGCGATGGCCACGCCGCCCTCGGCAACCCGCAGCATGCCCGGACGGAACGGCGGGCCGCCAGCCAGGGCGTACAGCTGATAGTCCGGTGAACTCTGGGTAGTCTGCAGCAGGCGACCGCCGCGTTGCCTGAGTTGCCAGTTCAGCGGCAGGCCGTCGAGGTGCGCGCCACACACGACCACGCGGGTGCGGTCGTTGCGCGCGGCATTGGTCGGCGCGCCCTGGCCCAGGCTGCGCTCACCGGCCAGTGGCAGGCCATGCTGGCGCTGCAAGCTGTCGGCGAGGCCGAGCAGGTACTGGTCGGTGAAAGCGCGACCGAACAGGGTCACGCCCCACGGCAAGCCGTTGGCCATGAACCCGGCCGGCACCGCGACGGCCGCGTAGTCGAGCATGTTCATGAAGTTGGTGTAGTAGCCCAGGTCCGAGTTGCGCTTGACCGGCTCGGTGTGCAGCTCGTCCAGGGTTACCGGGCGCGGGTAGGCGGGGGTCAATACGCAATCGACGTCGGCGAGGATGCGGTCGCAGATCGCTTTGAGCCCCTGTAGGCGGTATTGCGCGCGGAAGGTGTCGACGCCGCTGACGCCCGGCGCCTTTTCCAGCACGGCTTTGATCACGGGCAGCACGGCGTCCGGCTGCTGCTCAATCAACGCGCCGGCGACGCTATAGCGCTCGGCGACCCAGGGGCCTTCATAGAGCAGGCGTGCGGCTTCGAGGAAGGGCGCAAAGTCGATTTCCACCGCTTCGCCGCCGAGCGCTTTCAGCTGCTCGATGGTTTGCGCGAACAGCGCCGGGCTTTCTGTACAGCCGAGAAATTCCAGCTGCATGGGCACGCCAAAGCGAAAGCCCGCGCGGGGCTTGCCGAAGGCACTGGCGTCGTTCCACAGCGGGTTGCCACGGCTGTATTCGTCACGCGGGTCGAGCTTGGCAGTCAGCGCCAGCAGTTGGCTGGCCTCGGCTGCGCTGGCGGTGAAGTAGGTGACGCAATCCAGCGTGCGGCAGGCGGGCACCACGCCGGCGGTGGAGAGCAGGCCCTTAGTCGGCTTGAGGCCAATCAGGTTGTTCAGTGCTGCGGGTACGCGGCCGCTGCCTGCGGTGTCGGTGCCCAGGGCGAAGCTGGCCACGCCCAGCGCCACGGCCAGGGACGAGCCGGCGCTGGAACCGCCGGACGGGTAGTCCGGGTGCACACTGTTGCAGCACTCACCATAGGGCGAGCGCGTGCCGTTGAGGCCGGTGGCGAACTGGTCGAGGTTGGTCTTGCCGATGGGCACGGCGCCGAGCGCGATCAGTTGCTCGACCAGGGTGGCGCTGGTCTGCGGCACATAGGCGAAGGCCGGGCAGGCGGCAGTCGTGGGGATACCAGCGAGGTCGATATTGTCCTTGATGGCGAAGGGCACGCCGAACAGCGGCAGCTCGGCCGGCGACTTGCCGTCGAGGGCGGCCAGGTAGGGTTCCAGTTCTGCCAGGCTGAGCAGGTGGATGAACAGGTTGAACTCGGGGTTCAGCGCGGCGGCCCGCTCGTGCAGGGCGGCGATCAGCTGGCGCGGGGTCAGGCTGCCGTCGGCGTAGGCGGTTTTCAGGGCGCCGAGGCGCAGGTCGAATTCGTGGGTCATGTCAGGCTTCCTCGTTTGCTGCGAGTCCGCTTGGTGGGTCGATGGAGCGTGACCCACCCTACGGTGAGAGTGCATAGGGCGGATGGCGTCTTATCCATCCACCGCTCAGATCGGCTTCAGATTTCCTCGAGTACCACCACCCGCTGCCCGGCGCGCACGGGCGAACCGGGTTGCACGCGGACTTCGCGGACCACGCCGTCGCGGGAGGCGAGCAGAGGGATTTCCATCTTCATCGACTCGAGAATCACCAGCACATCGCCGGCTTTCACCGTGTTGCCAGCCTCGACCTGCACCTGCCAGAGGTTGCCGGCGATATGGCTGTCGATGCTGTGTTGGCCTGCTGCGAGCGGCGCGTCGTCACCCAGTTCGGCGACTACTTCCTCGCTCTCGTAGTGGGCTTGGCCGGAGGCGATCCAGCGCTGGCGCTCGGCGTCGAAGGCGGCGCGTTGCTGGATGCGGAAGGCGTCGATGCCTTCAGCTTCCTCGGTGAGGAAGTCCTGGTAGTCGGCCAGGGCCAGTTCGCTGTCCTCGATGCGCAGTTCATAGCGGCTGAGCGGGAAGTCGCGACGGATCTGTAGCAACTCCTCGGCCCCCACCGGGTAGAAGCGGATCTGGTCGAAGAAGCGCAGCAGCCAGGGCTTGCCCTGGAAGGCAGCGACTTCGCGGTAGCGGTTCCACATCTGCAGGGTACGGCCGACGAACTGGTAGCCGCCGGGGCCTTCCATGCCGTACACGCACATGTAGGCGCCACCGATGCCCACCGAGTTCTCGGCGGTCCAGGTGCGCGCCGGGTTGTACTTGGTGGTGACCAGGCGGTGGCGCGGATCCAGCGGGGTGGCCACCGGCGCGCCGAGGTAGACATCGCCCAGGCCCATCACCAGGTAGCTGGCGTCGAATACGGTCTTGTAGACCTCGTCGAGGTTGGGCAGGTCGTTGATGCGGCGGATAAATTCCAGGTTGCTCGGGCACCAGGGCGCGTCCTTGCGCACCGTGGTCATGTACTTGTCGATGGCCAGCTGGCAGGCCGGGTCGTCCCAGGACAGCGGCAGATGGACGATGCGCGACGGCACCTTGAGGTCCTGGGCGTTGCACACCGCGTCCCACTCGCCGATCACCACGGCCAGCAGATTGGCCAGCGACAGGGTTTCAGGTTGGTAGTGCACCTGCAGGGAGCGGATGCCGGGCGTGAGGTCGATCACGCCGTCGAGGTTCTTCGCCTCCAGCGCCTGCATCAGCGCATGGCCACGGAAACGCAGCACCAGATCCAGCTCGGCCTGGCCGATTTCCAGCAGCAGGTGGGTGTCGCCGGAGAGGCGGGCGACCAGGCGCTTGTCCTGGCTGCCGATGTCGAGGATCACCGGCGGCTCCAGCGGGATCGGCTGCCAGTTGACGGCAACGGCTTCCAGCCCGGCGACTTCGGCCTTGCGCGCCTTGGCCAGCTGGCGCGCGGTGTCGATGTTGACCGGCACGAAGCGCAGCTTGTCGCCAGCCTTGAGCTGGCCGAGCTGCCACAGGTCCGCCTCGATGATGGTTACCGGGCAGACGAAGCCACCCAGGCTCGGGCCGTCCGGGCCGAGGATCACCGGCATATCGCCGGTAAAGTCCACCGCGCCGATGGCGTAGGGGTTGTCGTGGATATTCGACGGGTGCAGGCCGGCTTCGCCGCCGCTGTCGCGCACCCATTCCGGTTTCGGGCCGATCAGGCGTACGCCGGTGCGGCTGGAGTTGAAGTGCACTTCCCAGTCGGTGGCGAGGAAGGTGTCGATATAGGCCGGGGTGAAGTACTCCGGCGCGCCGTGGGGGCCGTAGATCACGCGGATTTCGCGGACGGCCGGCAGAGCGGTGCACAGCGCGGCAGGCAGTTGCGCGCCGCTGTTCTTTTGCGCAAGAGCTGGAATGTGCAGCACATCGCCGGCGCGCAGGGCACGGCCGCCGTGGCCGCCGAACTGGCCGAGGGTGAAGGTGCTTTTGCTGCCCAGGTATTCCGGCACCTGCAGGCCGCCGCGCAGGCACAGATACGAGCGTGCGCCGCTGCCGGCGATGGTGCCGAGGCTCAGCGTGCTGCCGGCCTTGATCAGCAATGCGGTATTCATCGGCTGTTCGCTGCCATCGACGCTCAGCGGAATTGCCGCGCCGGTCACCGCCACCACCGCGTCGGTGTTGAAGCGCAGTAGCGGGCCGCTCATGGTGATTTCCAGGCCGGCGGCGCCTTCTTCATTACCCAGCAGGCGGTTGCCCAGGCGCAGCGCGCGGTCGTCCATCGGCCCGGACGGCGGCACGCCGACGGCCCAGTAGCCGAGGCGGCCGGGGAAGTCCTGCACGGTGGTCTGGGTGCCGGCAGACAGCACCTCGAAGGTATTAGCGGTGTAAGTCAGGCCTTCCAGGCAACGGGTCCAGGGGTTGCCGCTGGCGAAGGGCGCGTCGACCAGGATCTGCCGCAGGTAGTCGCGGTTGGATTCCACGCCGTACAGCACCGAGTCGGCCAGGGCTTGGCTGAGGGCGGCGCTAGCCGCATCGCGGGTCGCTGCCCAGGTGATGACCTTGGCGATCATCGGGTCGAAGTAGGGCGGAATCTCGCAGCCGGCTTCGACCCAGGTGTCGATACGCAGGCTCTTGCCATCGGCCTTGGGGAAATCCACGGCGGTGAGCAGGCCGGGGCTCGGCTGGAAGTCGCGGCCCGGGTCTTCGGCATACAGGCGCGCTTGAATGGCGTGGCCGCTGGGTTTCAGCGTCTTTGCCAGTTCGCTTAGCGGAGCCAGATCGCCGGACGCCAGTTCGATCATCCAGCGCACCAGGTCGACGCCCCACACCTGTTCGGTAACGCCATGCTCGACCTGCAAACGGGTGTTCACTTCGAGGAAATAGAAGCGCGCCGCCTCGCTGTCGTAGACAAATTCCACGGTGCCGGCGCTGCGATAATTCACCGCCTTGGCCAGCTTGATCGCCGCTGCGCACAGCGCATCACTCATACCGGCCGGCAGGTTGGGCGCCGGGGTTTCTTCCAGCACCTTTTGGTTGCGCCGCTGCACCGAGCAGTCGCGCACGCCAAGGGCGATGACCTCGCCGCGACCGTCGCCGAATACCTGTACTTCCAGATGGCGGGCGCGCTGGATGTACTTCTCGATAAATACGCCGCTGTCGCTGAAGTTGTTCTGCCCCAGGCGCTTGACCGTGTCGAACGCCTCGCTCAGCTCACTGGCGCTGTTGCACACGCGCATGCCGATACCGCCGCCACCGGCAGTACTTTTCAGCATCACCGGGTAGCCGACCTGTCCGCCGGCAATCAGCGCGGCGTCGAGGTTTTCCAGCAACTCGGTACCTTCGAGCATCGGTACGCCGTGCTGTTTGGCCAACGCGCGGGCGGTGTGCTTGAGGCCGAATACGCGCAGCTGCTCGGGCGTCGGGCCGACAAAGGCAATGCCGGCGGCCTCACAGGCTTCGGCAAAGGCGGCGTTTTCCGAGAGAAAACCGTAACCGGGGTGGATGGCGGTGGCGCCGCTCTGTTTGGCCACAGCGAGAATCTTCTCGACCACCAGGTAGGTGTTGGCGGCCGGGCCTTCGCCCAGGCTGTGCGCTTCGTCCGCCTGCTGAATATGCAGGCTGGCGGCGTCGGCCTCGGAATACACGGCCACGCCTTTGACGTCGAGCTGACGCAGGGTGCGCAGGATACGGCAGGCGATGGCGCCGCGGTTGGCGATCAGGAGTTTGTCGAACATTGCAGAACCCTCGAAAGGGATGACGGGCCGTCCCGTCTTAGTCGTCTGCACCACGGTCGTCCGTGGCTGAAATTCATGTTGGTAGTTGTCTGTAGGGTGGATGGCCACCCTGTGGAAAACCGCGAAGCGTTTTCCACCAAAGGCCGGTGGATGTAAAAAGCGACAGCTACGCGCCCCGATCCACCCTACGGCTGTTGCTCATGCTTTTGCTCAAGGCACTGACCCGATCGGCTCTGGCACAGTTGAAACAGCCAGCGGCGTAGCCCAGATGCAATCCGGGGATTGGCGGCGCTGGGCTCCCGGATTGCATCCGGGCCATGGGATCGAAGCTGCTTCAGTCCCATACCAGCACCTCGGCCGGGGTCGGGTTCCAGCCGTTGCAGGGGTTGTTCAGCTGCGGGCAGTTGGAGATCAGCACGATCACGTCCATGTGCGCGACCAGCTCGACGTACTTGCCCGGCGCGGAGATGCCGTCCGCGAAGGTCAGGCCGCCATCCGGGGTGACTGGCACGTTCATAAAGAAGTTGATGTTGGCGCCGATGTCTCGCTTCTCCAGGCGGCCGTCGTGCAGGCTGGCGCGCAGGAAGTTGTCGCGGCAGCTGTGCATATAGCGCTTATCCAAGGCATATCTGACGGTGTTGCTTTCCTGGGCGCAGGCGCCGCCGAGGGTGTCGTGGCGGCCACAGGTGTCGGCGCTGATGGTCAGCAGCGGATTGCCCAGGTTGGAGTAGAGGACGGTGCCGGTGGTCAGGTACACGCTGTTCTGTTTGCGCAGGGTGCGTTGCGGGTCGTAGCGCTCGCGCGGGTTCTTCGCGCTGAAGAACAGTGTGTCGACCGCCTGGTTGCCTTCGAGGTCGAGCAGGCGCACGGTCTGTCCGGCTTTGACTTCGCAGAGAAACGGCTCACCGGCCGGGATCACCTGGCGGAAAACTGCGGCTTCGGCTTGCAGGGTGCTGGCAGTCAGAGTCATGTGGGCAGCCCTCAGATATACAGACGTTCGGTGTTGTGGAAGCCGCGGCCGTTTTCCGGGCGCGAGGTGCGGCAGAGCACGCTGATGCCGTCGCTCTCGACCTTGCGCCAGCTCAGCTGCACCGGCTTGGGTGCGTACTGCGGGTTGGGGTCCAGCGGGTGCTGCAGGGCGGTGAGCACCACCAGGCAGTCCATCGGTGCGTACAGCTCGATGTAGTCGCCTGCCTTGGAGTTGCCGGGCTCGAAGTGGAAGCGGCCGTCGCCATCGACGCTGACCTTGCTGAATAGATTGAGGGCCATCAGCAGGTCCTGAATGTTCAGGTTCCACTTGCCCATTTCCACCAGCAGGTTGTCCACGCCGTTGCGGAAGAAGCCGTTGCGCAGTTCCTGATAGCGGCCGGCGCCGTACTTTTCAGCGACTTCGGCGGCATTCAATACGCCGCCGAAGCTGTCATGCCAGCCGCAGGTGTCGGCGGTGATGGCGGCGAGCACGCGACCCATGTCCGAATACAGGCAGTGGCCGGCGGTGAGCTTGGCGGTGTGCTGGCACTTGAGGGTGTCCGGCAGGTTGAGTCGCTCGCTTTTCTCGGTTGCGTTGAGCAGCAGCAGGCTGACGTTGGCGCCGCCTTCGAGGTCGGTGAGGCGTAGCAACTGGCCGCGCTTGAGGACGAAAGAGGTGTGGCCGCCGCCGGGTACGAACTCTTCGTACAGGGCCGGAAGCAGGGTCAGGGATGCGCTCATGCTTGCTCCTAATAGGGCTCGGTGATATGCGCCGGCAGCGCTTCGACGGCGGCACGGGTGGCGCGGCGGTCGCTGTTCAGGGGGATGTCGTAGGTGATGCGCGCGCCGAAAGCGTTCGGTGCGTGCGGGTCAATGCGGGTCTTGTCGAACACCAGCAGGCGGGTGCCGAGGCTGAAGCCCTCGCTCAGGTCATGGGTGACCATAAATACGGTCAGCTTGGTCTCGTTCCACAGCTCCAGCAGCAGGGCATGCATGTCCTTGCGGATGCCGGGGTCGAGTGCGCCAAACGGTTCATCCAGCAGCAGCACGCGTGGCCTCATGATCAGCGCCTGGGCGATGGCCAGGCGCTGTTGCATGCCGCCGGAGAGCTGGCTGGGGTATTTGCCCAGGGCGTGGCCGAGGCCAACTTTCCTGAGAATGACCTCGGCCTGGGCACGGGCTTCGCGCTTGGCGGCGCCAAACAGGCGACCGAGCAGGGGCGAGCGCGGCAGTTCCAGGCCGATGGCGACGTTGTCCAGCACGCTCAGGTGCGGGAATACCGAGTAGCGCTGGAACACCACGCCACGGCTGCTATCGGGCTCGCCGACCAGCGGTTGGCCAGCGAGCAGGATCTCGCCACGGCTGGCGCGCTCCTGGCCCAGCAGCAGACGCAGGAAGGTCGACTTGCCGCAGCCGGAGGCGCCGACCAGGGTGCAGAACTCGCCTTCGTTGATGCTCAGGTTGAGCCTTTCCAATACGACCTGATCGCCGTACTCCTGCCAGACGTTCTTCACTTCGATAAAGGCGCTCATGCTTTCGCGCCTTCATACCAGGGGAAGCACAGGCGGGTGGTCTGGCGCAGGCCCAGGTCCATCAGCCAGGCGAGCAGGGTGATCCACACCACGTACGGCAGGATCACGTCCATCGCCATATAGCGCCGCACGAGGAAGATGCGGTAGCCGAGGCCGTCGGTGGCAGCGATAGCCTCGGCGGCGATCAGGAACAGCCAGGCCGAACCGAGAACCAGGCGCAGGGCGATCAGCAGGCGCGGCAGCAGTTGCGGCAGCACTACACGCAGAATCAGGGTCCAGGTGCTGGCGCCGAGGGTCTGCGCCTTGATCAGAATTTCCTGGGGGATTTCGCGGGCACGCTGTTCCAGATCACGAGCCAGCACCGGAGTAATGCCGATGACGATCAGCATTACCTTGGAGAGCTCGCCGAGGCCGAAAACGATAAACAGGATCGGCAGGATCGCCAGCGGCGGCACCATCGACAGCACCGTCAGCAGCGGCGACAGCGGCGCACGAAACAGCGGCAGAATGCCGGCCGCGGTACCTAGGCACAGGCCGACCAGGGCGGCGATGCCGATACCCATGCCGAGGCGCGACAGGCTGGCGGCGCTGTCCTGCCAGAACAGGTACTTGCCGCTGCGCTTGTCCTCGGTAAAGGCCAGGCGCTCGACCGCCGCGCTCATCTGCGTGGCGCTCGGCAGCAGCTTGTCGTTAGGGTTGTCCGCCAGCCGCGCGGCTGAGCCCATGAAGTAGGCAAACAGCAGCAGGGCGAATGGCAGCAACACCAGCACCAGGCGGCCGCTGCGGTCTGGATGTCGGTTGATCAGGCGCATAAGTATCTCGTCGTAGGGTGGATGACGCTTTTTTCATCCACCATGGAGGCGCGAGGTGGTGGATGGGTGAAGCGTCATCCACCCTACGAGGTGCCGTTTACGCGAAAGTGTTTGGTTACAGCGTGCCGTCGGCCGCCATCTGCATAAACGACGGATCGAAGCGCAGCTTGAGGTTGTCGGCATCGCCGGTGACCACCCCGTTGGCGAAACTCATGCCGATGGCGTCGCTGCTTTGCGCGCCTTCGCCGAGCAGGCCGTGGCTGAAGGAGAACGCGGCGACCTTGCTCATGGTTTCCGGCAACTTCGGGCTGTTGGCAAACGCCACGGCGTCCTTGGCGGAATAGAACATCTTGGTGGCGGCAAGCTGCGCGTCGTAGCCAGCCAGATCCGTACCCGATGCCTTGGCCATATGCTCACGGGCCGCCTTGCCGGCAGGGGTGTCGGCGCTCATGGTCGCCATGATTTCGTACCAGGCGCCTGTAAGTGCTTTGCCGAAGGCCGGGTTGTCTTGCAGGGTTTCGCTGTTGACCACCATCAGGTCGATGATCTCGCCGGGAATCTGGCTGGAGTCGAACACCTTGGTCACATTGGGCGTGGTTTCGATCTCGGCCAGCAGCGGGTTCCAGGTGGTCACGGCTTGTACATCGCTGGTGGCGAAAGCGGCCACCAGGTCGGCGTCGGAGGTATTGACGACCTTCAGGTCCTTCTCGCTGAGGCCGACCGTTTCCAGGCCGCGGGCGAGCAGATAGTGGGACACCGAGAGCTCGACCAGATTGACTGGCTCGCCCTTGAGGTCGGCCAGGGTCTTGCCGTCGCCCTTGATCACCACGCCGTCGTTGCCGTTGGAGAAGTCGCCGATGATCAGCGCGGTGGAGTCGATGCCACCAGCCGCGGGAATGGTCAGGGCGTCCATGTTGGTCATGGTGCAGCCGTCGAAGCCGCCGGCACTGTACTGGTTGATCGACTCGACGTAGTCATTGATCTGCACGACGTCGATGGAGATGTCGTATTTCTTCGCCCATTTGTCGACGATGCCCTCTGCGGCGCCGTATTCCCATGGCATCCAGCCGGCGTAGATAGTCCAGCACACGCTAAAGTCGGTTTTTTCGGCGGCGTGGCTGTTGCAGCTGATGGCGGCGAGCAGGCCGGCGGTGAGCGCGCAGAACAGACGGGGTGTACGCATTGGAACCTCCAGTTCGAGAAAGGGCGGGCAGGAGTGCGCGGCGATATCCCACAGGTGGGTCGCGTTCTCCCGGGCTTTTATCCCGCCGTGTAACCTCGATGGAGGTCGCCAACTCTCGGACCAGTCACGCCTCGATGGGTGATCGACACGCCGGAACCCTAGTCGGCCATTGCAAATTGTGGTGCCGCGTTCCCGCCATGGCGGGAGTTCCTGCACGTGCTGAGCTTTGCGAACATCGTGCCAGGTAACCGCAGCGCGCCGGCCTGGGCGTTTTGCGCATGGCCGTTGCGGCGGCGTGCTTCAGGGTGGTGCGCGGCGGGCGGGCCGTGCCGCTTTACGGGGCGTTGGCGCATCTTGTTGCGGCGCGGCGTTGTTATAGCTCGCGATCGGCGGCCATCTGCATGTAGCTGCCGTTGAAACGCAGCAAGACGTTATCGGGATTACCCAAGGTGCGCTCGCCGCTGAATTCGATGCCCAGGGTGCTCAGGCCGCTGCCGGAGGCGCCGAGCAGACCCTGGCGGTCGGCGAACTGGGCGACCCGCTGCATCAGCTCGGGCATCTTGTTGGCGCGGGCAAACGCCAGGGCGTAACGCGGTGAGTAGAACGAGCGCAGGGTGTCGAGTTGCTGGCTGAAATCCTCTGGGGTGGTGCCCGCCGCACTGGCCATCTGTGCCCGCGCGGCGCGCCCGGCAGCAGTGGGCAGGCCCATCAGGCGCTGGGTTTCGAACCAGGCAGCGGTCAGCGCTTTGCCCAGCTCGGGGTGCGCCGCCAGGGTTTTGCTGTTGACCACGGTCAAGTCAACGATCTCGCCGGGAATCAGGTTGGAGCTGAACACCTGGCTGACCTCGGCCTGGCGTTTGATGCTGGACAGAATCGGGTTCCAGGTGATTACCGCATCGCCTTGGCCTTCGAGAAAGGCCTGGGCGATTTCCAGGTCGGAGACGTGCTGGATCTTCACGTCGTCCGGCTTGAGCAGCGCCCATTCCAGCGCCCGGCTGAGCAGGTAGTGGGACACCGAATTTTCCACCAGCAGCACGGTCTTGCCTTTGAGGTCCTTGAGCGTGAGGTTGTTGCCGCGCAGCAGGATGGCATCGGCTCCGTTGGAGAAATCGCCGATGATCAGCGCGGTGGAGTCCACGCCCGCGGCGGCTGGAATGGTCAGCGCATCCATGTTGGTCATGCTGCAGGCGTCATAGTCGCCGGCGCTGTATTGCTCGATGGAGCGCACGTAGTCAGGGACTTCGGCCACCTCGATGCGAATGCCGTATTTGTCCGCCCACTTCTGCACAATGCCTTCGCTGGCGGCGTAGCCCCAGGGCATCCAGCCGGCGAAAATCGACCAGCACAGCTTGAATGTTTTCGGCTCGGCGTGTGCGCTGACGGGGGCTATCAGCACGAGGGCGAGCAGGCACGTACAAATACGGCGGACGGACAGAACGGAAAGGTGCATATGAAACCTCGGGGTCAGGAAACAGGGCAGGAAGGCGTGCAGGCGCGCTGCGCGTTCTCCCGGGCTTTTATCCCGCCGTGTAACCCCTGATCCGCATGGCTGCGTGAGGTCGCCCGCTCTCGGACCAGTCGCTCGCGATCGGTGATCGCGCGCCGGAACCCTAGCTGGCCATTGCAAGTTGTTGCGCCGCGACCCGTGGGCCGGCTGCGACACGCATTCCTTTCGTCGGCGATGCATAAGCGAGGACCATGCCATCCGCGACGGATTATCTTTTGGCGACGATTCCGCTGGCTGGAACTGTCGATTGCGCTCATATTCAAATCACTCAGCTTGGGCGCATCACAGGCCTGAGCGGCAGTAGCAGTAACGGCGGGCAATCTCGTTCGCCGTGGCAACACAGAAGGTGTTCACGATGAAAGCGTTAATCGGTTTGCTGATGGCAGGTTTTCTGTTGGTTTCGCTGCCCGCGTGCAGCCTGCGGTTGCCAGGTATCGGTGTAGATATCGGCAATGGCGGCGACGGCGGCGGTCCGCCCCATTGTCCACCGGGCCAAGCCAAGAAGGGCCGCTGCTGATTGATGAGTGGCAGGCCAGGCGCGGCATTACGGGTGGATGAAACAATTTGTCATCGAATATGACATTGCTGTGATCTGCACTGTCCAGGCGGCAGTGGTCTGATCTGGTGGGAGCGATCCCTGGTATCGACAGCAGTCGATACCGCACCCGCGGTCGAAGGAGGCCGCCATGTCATACAAATCCATGCTTGTCGCGTTGTTGGGTCTGTCTCTAACCGGTTGTGCGGTCTATGGCGGCGAAGGCGGCTATGGCCATCGTGGCTACGACCGCAACCACTCCACCACCTACTATCACGTGCAGCGCTATCCGGTGTATGTCGTGCCCGGCCACAAGCGCCACCACGATTATCGCCATGACCGCCGTCGCTACGATGACTACCATCGCCATGCCCAGCGGCATTACGCGCCGGCCCCGCACCATTATTACCGGGTGCAACCCCGTGCGGGTTGGGATGACCGTCGCCACGGCTGGCGTGAGCATGGTCACCGGCAGCATTCCCGGGACTCAAGGCGCGATGGCCATCGCGGCTGGGAGCGGCGCAACTGATTGCTCGATTGCCGAGCGCCTGCAGGCGCTGAATCCATATGCTGAGCGCCAGGTGCTGTGCCGACCTGGCGCCACCCGTTTTACCTCCCTATCTCCAGGTATCGCGCTTCGTCTGGACACCAGACGCGGCGCGCATTAGCCATTGTGTTTTAGCCAGGTGGCCAGCACCATGACAGCAGACGTTTGGCTGGAAGTCTTAGTGTGCGGATATGCCCCGATTCTGTTCTGCGTGTGCGCCTCGGCAAGCTCTGGCTGATCGCCATATTGCCGCTGGCTCTGCTCGCCGGGGCGCTCCAGGCGAACTGGGATTTCAACCTGATCAGCAGCCGCGCCGAACAGTTATATGGACCGCTTGGCGAAGGCCGTGGTCGCATTGATGACTGGCAACGGCTGTTGCAGGAGCAGGCCCAGGCCAGCGAACGGGATCAGCTGGAAGCGGTGAATCGTTACTTCAACCTGCGCATGCGTTTTCGTGACGACAGCCAGCTCTGGCAGGTCGAGGATTATTGGGCTTCCCCGGTCGAGGCGCTGATGCGCGGGGCCGGTGATTGCGAGGACTTCGCCCTCGCCAAGTATTTCAGCCTGCGCCAGCTGGGCGTTGCCAGCGAGAAGTTGCGGATTACCTACGTCAAGGCGCTGCGCCTCAACCAGGCGCACATGGTGCTGACCTATTACGCCGACCCGCAGGCGATGCCGCTGGTGCTCGACAACCTGATCGATGCCATCAAGCCAGCCAGCCAGCGCAGTGATCTGTTGCCGGTGTACTCCTTCAATGCCGAAGGGCTCTGGTTGCCCGGCAAGGCCGGTGGCAAGCAGGTCAGCGACAGCAAGCGGCTGTCACGGTGGCAGGATGTATTGAAGAAAATGCGGGCAGAAGGCTTCCCTTGAAGTCGACTTATAGGAGCGGTTGATGTCGTTATTCAAGCAACTGTTTATCGCGATCTGCGTGCTGATGCTGGTCAACTTCGCCGGCAGTTTTTTCGTCAGCGTGGAGAGTTCGCGCGAGCAGCAGGCCAATCAATTGCGCGCCCATGCCCAGGATGCGGCCACCGCCCTGGGGTTGTCGTTGAGCCCGCACGTGGACGATGTGGCGATGGTCGAACTGATGGTCAGCTCGATCTTCGACAGCGGTTATTTCGAGAGCATCCGGGTGCTGGAGCCAGGCACCGGCGCGGTGATCGTTGAGCGCACCGGCATACCGGTAACGGCCGAAGCGCCACAGTGGTTTGCCGACCTGGTCGACCTGAAGCCGGCCCGTGGCGATGCGATTGTCAGCGACGGCTGGCGCCAGGCCGCGCAAGTGGAAGTGATCAGCCATCCGCTGTTCGCGGTAGGTCGCTTGTGGAGCAGCGCGCTGGCCAGCCTGCTGTGGCTGACGCTCAGCGGGGTGCTGTGCATCTGCCTGGGGCTGCTGCTGCTCAAGCGGCAACTGCGGCCCCTGGACTACATGGTGGAACAGTCCAACGCGATTTCCCGACGCGAATTTCTCAGCATTGCTCAGTTGCCGACCACACCTGAATTTCGCCGGGTGGTCAATGCGATGAATCAGATGGTCGGCAAACTCAAGGCGCTGTTCGCCGAGGAGGCGGCGCGCAGCGAAAAACTGCGGGCCCAGGCTTACCAGGATCCGCTCACCGGGTTGGCCAACCGCCGTTATTTCGATCTGCAACTGCATGCGCGCCTGAACGAAGAAGAGCAGACGAACAGTGGCTTTCTCATGCTGCTGCGGCTCAACGACCTGTCCGGGCTGAACCAGCGCCTTGGCGGCCAGCGCACCGATCAACTGCTGGTTGCCGTGGCCGAACAGCTGCGTCAGCTGGGCGAAAATCGCCTGGTGCTGGCGCGCAACCGCGGCGGTGAATTTGCCATTCTGGCGCCGGGGTTCGAGCACGGCGAAGCACAGCATCTCGCCGAACGCCTCGACCAGGGCCTGCAAAGCCTTGGCCAGACCGGCGCCAGCGACTGTACGCCGGTCGCCCACATTGGCTTGACCGCGTTCAAGCCCGGCGCCGTATCGGAAGAGTTGTACCGCGCGCTGGACAACGCCTTGACCCAGGCGGCCAGTCAGGCGCAGCCCACCTGGGCGTTCAGCGAGCGGGCTGAGCAGAACCTTGTCAGCGATGAGCGGCAGAGCTGGTACAGCCGGCTTGATCGCGCGCTCGAAGGCGGCCGTATCCAGCTGTTCTTCCAGCCGGTGGTCAATGCCGTCAGACCTGCCGACGTGCTGCACCACAAGGTGCTGGCGCGGGTGCTCGACGAGCACGGCGACCTGGTTCCGGCAGGGCGCTTCCTGCCGTGGCTGGAGCGGTTTGGCTGGTCTAGCCGGCTGGACATGGCGATGCTTGAGCAACTGTTATCGCAGATGGCAACCCATGAGGAAGCGGTTGCCCTGAGCTTGTCCGCCAGCTCGGTGCGCGAGCCCCAGACGCTGGCGCAGCTGTATGCCTTGCTGCAGCGAAACCCGCAGCTGGGCTCGCGTCTCACCCTGGAACTGGACGAGCATCAACTGCCGGATCAGGCGGCCCTGGAAGACCTGACGCAGCGCTTGCGCGCCCTTGGCTTCGGCTTGGGCCTGCAGCACTTCGGCGGGCGCTTCAGCATGATCGGCAATCTGGCGAAGCTGGGCCTCAGCTACCTGAAGATCGATGGCAGTTATATCCGCGCGATCGATCAGGAGAACGACAAGCGTCTGTTTATCGAGGCGATCCAGCGGGCGGCCAACAGCATCGACATCCCGGTGATTGCCGAGCGCGTCGAAACCGAAGGCGAGTGGCAGGTGTTGCAGGCGATGGGCATCAGCGGGGTGCAAGGCCGGCTGTTCAGCGAGCCTGCGCAGTGGAAGGCCAAGAGCTAGCGGGCTGGGGAATTCAGATCAGCCCGGACTCGTCCTCGTTGATCAACTGGTTGAGGCCGCCCAGCGCATCCCGCGCCTTGCTGCGGCCCACCAGCTTCAGCTGCGCGGGTTCCGGCAGGTCGGTGATGCGCACCACCCCCTTGCTGATCAGCAGGGTGATCAGGTCATCGAGTACCCGGATCATATCCAGGTCGCTCTGCTTGAGTTGCAGCAGGCTGGTTTCGGCGCTCTGGTTGGCAAACCATGCCTGCGCCTCCTGGCTGTCGGCGGCAAGCTGGCCGTCCATTTCGGCGAACGGACCGGGTTCGACCTGCAGCAGGTTGCCGCCGCTGTCGCGCTTCACATACCACATCGCTTTCACCCCTCGACTTTCGCTCGATCTGCCTGATAACTCGCCACCTGATGGTAGCGGGCTTATGGCGTTCAGGCGTGGTCGACTTTGACCAGCGGATCGGCACCTGCGATCAGGGCGTTGACGATCGCCGATGAGGTGGAGCCAAGGCTGGACAGGTTGGCAGCCACTCCATCGCTGCCTTCCAGCTTGATGGAAACATCGACATTGCTTCCCGTGGCGTTCAATGTACCTGTTGTACTGACCTGAAGAGTCGAGGTGGCGGTATCCACGCGCAGGTAGTTGAGGATATTGCCCGCATTTTCGCCTTGCAGGAGATCGCTCAGGTCGATGCGGTCGCCCTGAGCGAAGTTGAGGTCCTTGACCAAATCGGTGCCGGTATCGCCCGTGCGCCAGACGAAGCGGTCTGCGCCGGTGCCGCCAGTGAGTGTGTCGTTGCCTTGGCCGCCGAACAATAAGTCATTGCCTGCAGCGCCAATTAAGCTGTCAGCGGCGGCGCCGCCGAATAGCAGGTCATTGTTATTGCCGCCGTTTAGGGTGTCTGCTCCAACGCCGCCATAGAGGTTGTCATTACCATCCCCGCCGTTCAACGTATCGTCCCCGGCGCCGCCATAGAGGATGTCGTGACCGGCGGCGCCGTTAAGCGTGTCATTGCCTGCGTAACCGTGAATCAGGTCATTGTTCGCGGTGCCGGTGATGGAATCCCCTGCATCGGTTCCGCTTGCAATGGTATTGCTTGCTTTATCGATCGTTACTGCGATGGTCTGAGTGCTGCTTGCCGTGCTCGCATTGCTTTCGGTCGCCGTTGCGGTGACGACAAGATTGAGCGTGCCGGTGAATATACTAGGCGGCAGCAATTGCAGTCCGTCGAGCTGTGCAGCTGTGAACGTCCAAACACCATCGTTCTGTCGGGTACCGGCAGTAAAGGCCGCATCGGCAGGCACACCCGCTATGGATAGGCTCAAGCTTTCTGAACCGTCCCGGTCTTGCAACGCCACCAGGTTACCCATCTCGATTGGCGCGCCATAGGTCGTTGAGCCGAAGCTGAAGGTCGTACTGGAAAGCGTCAGACGTGAGTCCTTTCCGGAGTCCTCGCCATTCAAAATCAACCAGTCGAAGTGATAGGCACCGCTGGCCGTGGCGGTAAAACTGCGCACACCGCTACTGTTGGTCGATGCTCCGGCCTGCTCGGAAGAGGTGATCATGATGCTCTGGCGGGCACCAGTTGGGTCGGTGACAACCAGAATGACCTGATCGTTGAAGCCATTTCGTATTTCACTTGAGACGTTTTCCCCGTTGGCGAATTGCCAGCCGAAGTTCACGGTTGTTCCGGCTTTCAGGTTGTAATCGGTGCTGGTCAGCTTGCCATCGATAACGTTGACATTGGCGTTGTTGGTCAATGCCCCACTCGGTGGGTTGAAGCCATCCAGTGCCCCGGTGGCAAGCCCTGTTTCGACTTCCAGATTGCTCTGGGATAGACCCACGCCATCAAACGTTGCGTTTACCCCCGTAGTGATTTGAGTACCACCAGCGGACAGCGAGAAGATGTTGCCGCTGTTGAGCAGAACAGGCGCATCCGCCACCGCTGTGACGCTCACGCTGACCGTGCTCGCGGCTGTACCACCCTTGCCGTCGCTGATGCTGTAAGTAATGCTGTCACTGCCGCTGTAGTTGGCGTTTGGCGTATAGGTCAGCGTGCCATTGGCATTAATGACCACCGTACCCTGCGTTGCGGTGGCGCTCGTTACCGTCAGGCTGTCGCCATCCACATCGCTGTCATTGCCTAAAACATTGATGATCACTGCTGAATCTTCATTTGCCGTAACGCTGTTGGTCAGTGCGACAGGTGCATCATTGACGGCGGCGAAGTTGATTGTGGCAGTAGCGGTGGCGGTGCCGCCTCTACCGTCGCTGACGGTGTAGGTGAATGTCGCCGGGCCGTTATGATTATTGGTGGGGGTAAACACGACGTCGCCGTTTACCATCGCTGCGGTGCCATTGGTCAGGCTTTGCACTGCTGTGATGGTCAAGCTATCGCCGTCGCGGTCGCTGTCATTGCCAAGTAACGACGTCGCGTTGATAGTCAGCGGCTGGTCCTCGGTACCTACCAGCGCGCCTATTTCTCGGCTCAAACTGTTACCGGACAGCACCGAGTAAGCTCCGCCGTCGGGCCTCAGCTCAACCTTCAATTCGGCCTGGCCCGCTTGATCCCAGTAAATGATCTCGATCTGGTGCTGGCCTGCCGTCGCGATATTGAAAACCGCACCCTCGCGTGCGGTGGGACTCTGGTTGCCGTTGTATTCCGCAACGACTACGCCATCGATACGGATGCTGTAGCCATCATCCGCCGTCACGCGAAGTTGATAATTCCCTTGGGCCAGATTGACCAAGCCGGCCAGCCTGATGATCGCATCGCTGCTATTGGCCGGGTCGGTGGACAAGCTGGTTGCATCGCTGCCGAGGAACGTCTGTAGGCTGTTGTTCGCGCCGAGTCCGTTGTTGTTGACTCCATAGTTCAGCGTGGTTGCGGTAAACGTAGCGGAAGGGCTATGGCTATTAACGAAATTCACGGCTTGGCTAAGGCTTGTTAAGTTGCTGCCGTCCGTACCTTCGTTATAGGCGAAATATTGACCGGCCAAACCACTGAGCTGGAAGTTGTCATTGGTCGCGATTGGCGTGCTGTTCAGCTCCAGGTTACCTGCAGTGCCGGGGTTGCCCGCCAAATCGGTATAGCTGCCGGCAGCAATGCTCACTGCGGGTGATGCAGTTCCTGTCTGGGTAAAGCTGGCAGTCCAGACTGCTGGATTGCTGGCTGACTGAACCAGATTGCTAAGGGTTCCGCCTGCCGTACTGATATCGCTTGCAGTAAACCCGCTGACGGCTTCGCTGAAGGTGAAGGTAAGCGTACTGATTTCGCCTACTGAAAGATTGCTATCGGAGGCGCTGATCACGACGGTGGGCGCGCTGATATCTACGGCCTGGGTGGTGCTGGCGGCGGTGCTGGCATTGCCGGCCAGGTCTTGGGCAGCCCATGTCGGTACGCTGATCGCGATCTCGCCGCCGGTTGGGGTGACGACCAGGGTGTAGGTCGAGGCATCGACACTGGTGAAGGTGCCCGGAGTGCCGTTGCTGACCCCGATGTCGGCGGCACTGAAGCCGCTGACCGCCTCACTGAAGGTGAAGGTAAGGGTGACATTACCAGCGGCGACCCCGGCGACGTTGTCGGTGATGGCCAGGGTCGGAGCCTGGGTGTCGATGCTGTAGTTGTCACTGCTGGCCGCGGCGCCGGCATTGCTGGCCACATCGGTGTAGGTGTTAGCTACCGTAATCAGGTTACTGGTGTCGGTGATGTTGGCGGTCGGGGTAAAGGTGCCGACCCAGGTAATGCCGCCATCGCTGCTGGCCAGGGTGCCGAGTGTGCCGTTCTGTGCATTCACATCGGCATTGCTGAAGGCACTGACGGCTTCGCTGAAGGTAATGGTGACGCTGGTGGTCTCACCGAGGCTCAGGCCCGTGTCGGCGAGGGCAATGCTGGTGACGGTAGGCGCCGTGTTGTCGAGCACCGCGGTGTCCGTTGCGCTGGCCGGGTTACCTGCTGCATCGGTGACGCTGGCGGTGACGCTCAGGTTGCCATCCGCCAAACCGCTGAGGTCAGCGGTGGTGCTGTAGTTGCCAGCAGCATCGGTAACGGCATCGACGCTAACCGAGTTGGTGCCATCGCTGATGACCAAAGTCACGGTACGGCCTGTGCCAACATCGGAGGTACCAGTAATAGTGGCGGCTGCTGCGGTGGCGGTATTCACATCGGCCAGGCTAACGGTGATGGTGGCGCTGGTATCGATGGCACCGGTGTTGTTGGCGGTTGCGGTATTGCCAGCGGCGTCGGTGACGCTGGCGGAAATTGTATAAGGCCCATCTGCTAGGGCTGATGGGACATCCGCCTGGAAGGTGCCGTCCGGTTGTACAACCGTAGTAAACGTTTGACCGACTCCATTGGAGTCGGTAATCACCAATGTAATAGTGGCTCCGATCTCGTTGCTTATACCGCTAATGGTCGGCGTACTGTCTGTAGTTAACAGCCGGGAATCGAGGGTGATGCTGGGTGTGGTGATATCAGGCAATTGCTGCTGCGCTGTAACCTCTTGCACTCCGGTGTCTTGCTCGCTGTCTGGAGTCGCCGCACCACTGCCTCCGGTAGTTGCAAACCCAACCGTTGCGTCAAGTTGCTGGCCCGTTTCGTCGAGCAGCACAAAGCTATGTCCGCCGCCTGCAGTACCGCCAGTACCACCTATGCCTCCTGGGCCTGCGGCAGGGGCGTCAAGGTCTTGGGTAGGGTCGAAGCCGGCGGTCAGCGCTTGTTCCAAATCAGTTGTGGGCGCTTGATCGCCTGAGTCAGCGCCGGGGGTTGCACGGCCCGCTTGCCAGCGACTATTTTGTGCAATGCCCACCAACTCGCCATTGGCCAGTTGCAGCGTTACTTCGCCCAGTCCAGTCAGAACTTGTTCACCCCGAAGGAGTCGATCGCCCTCGAAAATTTGTCGTTTCAACCCGTCAACGGATACCGCGAATACCTGGCCCGCAAGGCTTTTAACAACAGCGAAAAAAATGCTCATGGGACTGCTCCGGTAAGGTAAACGCTAATTTCGCGGCTCGATTAAATCAGTAATTTAGAGATAACAAACATTGAGCTGATGACTGGATAATGTCGTCAATTTGCTGGCTTGTCATTTTGCGCGCCTACGAAGATGCCAAACTATTGACCGACTGCTCGCGATAATAAAGAATGCCTGTCGTAATGTCACTTTGATATTGCCTTGCTATGTGGCAACCACCGTTAAACCTAAATTGTTTCCTGACCGCTTTGGTCTAGCTGCCTGAGCCCGCCCCCTTGTCCGAAAGGAATTTCACCCAATGCGCTTTCTCGTGGCCCTTCCGCTTGCTCTGGCTGTTTCCTTGGCCGCCCATGGACAAACGCTCAACGAAGCGATGCAAAGTGCCCTGGAAGTTCATCCGGAAGTGCGCGCGGCAATCAATGCACGTCTGTCCGTCGAGGAGCAGATGAACGCTGCCAGGGGCGGGTATCTGCCGCAGGTTGACCTGATCGCCGGTTATGGCCGCGAAGGCACGGACAGCCCGGCGACGCGCGGGATCGACGAGCATGACGACACCACCCTGAACCGCGGCGAAGCGACATTGCGCATGCAGCAGATGCTGTTCGATGGCTTCGCCACGCGCAGCGAGGTGGGCCGTCAGCGCGCAACCGTCAATGCGCGTGCCTACGAATTGTTGGACACCTCCGAGCGCACCGCGCTGACCGTCGCCCAGGTCTACCTCGACGTGCTGACCCGCCAGGAGCTGGTGCGGCTGGCCGAAGACAACCTGCGCAGCCACGAGCGAATCTATGACCAGATCAGCCTGCGCAGCGAGCGGGGCGTGGGGCGCATGGCCGATCTTGATCAGGCCGAGGCGCGGCTGGCCCAGGCGCGCAACAACCTGATCACCGAACAGACCAACCTGGCCGATGCGCGGATCAACTACCTGAGTATCGTCGGGCACGAGGTCACCGAGCTGAGCAAGCCCCAGGGGTTGCTGGGGCAGCTGCCGGCGAACCTGCAGGCGGCGCGCGAAGAAATGCTCGCGAACAATCCGCTGCTTGGCTCGGCGCAGGCCGATGTGCAGGCCTCGGAGCAGCAGTACGAGGCGGCCAAGGCCGCGTTCTACCCGCGCTTCGATGCGGAACTGGCCCGCGGTGCGGATAACAACATCGATGGTGTCGCCGGCCATAGCAATGAATGGCAGGCCATGCTGCGCATGCGCTACAACCTGTTTGCCGGCGGCAGCAACAAGGCCGACCTGCGCTCCAAGTCCCATCAGGTCAACCAGGCCATGGACATTCGCAACAACGCCCTGCGGGTGTTGAACGAGGATCTGGGGCTGGCCTGGAATGCCCTGGAAAATGCCCGCCAGCAATTGCCGATCGCTCAGCAGTACGTCGATTACAGCAGCCGGGTGCGCGAGTCCTACCAGCAGCAGTTCAGCCTTGGCGACCGTACCTTGCTGGACCTGCTCGACAGCGAGAATGAGCTGTTCACGGCATCCCGTCGTCTCGAAGAAGTGCGTTTCACCGAGCTGTTTACTCAGTACCGGATCAAGGCCACCATGGGCTCCCTGCTCAAGAGCCAGGGCGTGGTCGCGCCACTGGCCGCCGCACCGCTGGATGTGGTCACGCCACAGGTGAGCCTGCCCAGCCTGAATTGAACCACGTGCGATGAGTGAGCCTTTGTGGCAGTAGAGCCAACCCAATCCCCGACCCGCAGCGATCCGCGCGATCGCTACGACGACCCGTTGCTGGATAGCCTGCTGTCGCTGTGCAGCCTGCATCAGAAGGCCGCCAGCCGCGCCATGTTGACCGCTGGTTTGCCGCTCCCCGAGCAACGCCTGAGTGTCGAGTTGCTGCCGCGCGCAGCGGCTCGCGCCGGTTTGCAGGGGCGCTGGTTGCGCCGCAGTCTGGACAAGATTCCCGCGCTGGCAATGCCAGCATTGTTGTTGCTGAGGGAGAGCCGCAGCGCGCTGCTGCTCGGCTGGGACGAGCAGGGTCGCGCTCGGGTCATGCCCAGCGAGAGCGAGGGCGGCGAGGTGAGGGTAAGCGCCGAGCTGCTGGCCGAGGATTACAGCGGTCAGGTGTTTTTCGCCCAGCCCCTGCACAAGTTCGACTTCAACCGCGGCGAGCTGATCCCGCGCGCCAAATCCTGGTTTCGCGACACCCTCAAGCGCTCCCGCTGGCTTTACATCGACGCGATTGCCGCGAGCCTGCTGATCAATCTGATCGGTCTGGCGACGCCGCTGTTCGTGATGAACGTGTACGACCGGGTGGTGCCCAACCAGGCCGAAGCCACGCTCTGGGTGCTGGCGATCGGCATCGTTGGGGTGTTCTTCTTCGACCTGTTGCTGAAAACCCTGCGCGGCCTGTGCCTCGACCTGGCAGGGAAAAAGACCGATCTGATCATCTCCGCCACGCTGTTCGAACGCATCGTCGGCATGGCCATGAAGTTTCGGCCGGCGCGGGTCGGCAGCTTCGCCCAGAACATTCACGAGTTTCAGAGCCTGCGCGACTTCCTCGCGTCGCTGACCCTGGCGAGCGTGATCGACCTGCCGTTCACCCTGCTGATTCTCGCGGTGATTGCCTTCATCGGCGGGCACCTGGTGTGGATCCCGATTCTTGCGTTTCCGCTGGTGGCGCTGATTGGCTGGGCCGTGCAGCGGCCGCTGGGCGACACCATGCAGCGCACCATGGCACTGGCGGCCGAGCGCCAGTCGAGCCTGATCGAAAGCCTGGCCGGGCTCGATGCGGTCAAGGTCAACAACGCCGAAAGCGAACGCCAGTACCTGTGGGAGCAGACCATCGGCACCCTCAGTCGTCTGGAACTGCGCGCGCGCACGCTGTCCAGCCTAGCAATGAACGGCACGCTGCTGGTGCAGCAACTGGCGGGCGTGGCGGTGATCGTGATGGGCGTGTACCAGATCATCGACGGCAACCTGAGCATGGGCGGGCTGATCGCCTGCTACATGCTCAGTGGCCGCGCGCTCGGGCCCCTGACTCAGGTGGCCGGGCTGTTGACCCGCTATCAGCAGGCCAAGGTGACGCTCGAGTCCGTCAACCAGATGATGGAGCTGCCGCAGGAGCGCCACGAAGACGAGCGCCCGCTCAAGCGCCAGGCGCTGCAGGGCGCGGTCGAGTTCCGTCAGCTGGAATTCCATTACCCCGACCAGCAGCAGGCCGCATTGCACGGCATCAACCTGGCGGTTCGCCCCGGCGAGAAGATCGGCATCATCGGCCGTAGCGGTTCGGGCAAGAGTTCGCTGGCGAAGCTGATCGTCGGCCTGTACCAGGCCGACGCCGGCAGCCTGCTGGTCGACGGCATCGATGTGCGCCAGCTGGATGTCAGCGACCTGCGTTACAACATCGGCTACGTGCCCCAGGACATTCAGCTGTTCTCCGGCAGCTTGCGCGACAACCTGGTGGCCGGCGCCCGCTATGTCGAAGACGAACTGGTTCTGCAGGCGGCAGAGCTGGCCGGGGTGCATGAGTTCGCCCGGCTGCACCCCAAGGGCTATGAGCTGCAGGTGGGTGAGCGCGGCCAGAACCTGTCCGGCGGACAGCGGCAGAACGTTGCCCTGGCGCGTGCGCTGCTGCTCGATCCGCCGATCCTGCTGCTCGACGAGCCAACCAGTGCCATGGACAACACCGGCGAAGAGCGGCTCAAGCAGCGCCTGCAGTCGGTAATCGGCAACAAGACCCTGTTGCTGGTCACCCACCGCGCCTCGATGCTCAGCTTGGTCGACCGGCTGGTGATCATCGATCGCGGCCAAATCATCGCCGACGGGCCGAAAAACAGTGTGATGGAAGCGCTGAAGAAGGGGCAGATCAGTGTCAGCTAAGCCACCGCGCAAACGGCTGCGTGACGCCGTCGCCGCCTATTTCGGCAGCCAGGGCGGAATGGGCGACGAGCCGCTCCCCGAGGTCAACAAGGCGCTGATAGAAGATGCGCCGCGGATCGTGCGCCTGACCATCTGGGGCATGCTCGGGTTCGTCGCGTTCTGCCTGCTGTGGGCGAATTTCGCGGTGGTCGACGAAGTGACCCGCGGCGAGGGCAAGGCCATTCCGTCCTCGCGCCTGCAGAAAATCCAGAACCTGGAAGGCGGTATTGTTGCCGAGCTGTTCGTTCGTGAAGGGCAGATCGTCGAGGCCGGCGATCCGCTGCTTAGGCTGGATGACACGCGCTTCGCCTCCAACGTCGGCGAAACCGAAGCGGATCGCGTGGCCTTGTCGCTGCGGGTCGAGCGCCTGAGCGCCGAGGTCCAGGAGCGCGAACTGCTGATCGCGGACGAAGTGCGCGAGAAGGCTCCGCGGCAGGCGGAAAACGAGCTTCAGCTGTTCAACAGCCGCCGGCAGCAGTTGAACAACGAGATCGCCGGCCTGCAGGAGCAACTGACCCAGCGCCGCCAGGAGTTGCGCGAATTCGCTTCGAAGCAGGCGCAATACCGCAGCAGCCTCAACTTGCTGCGCCAGGAAATCCAGATGTCCGAACCGCTGGTGGCCGAGGGCGCGATCTCGCCGGTGGAAGTGCTGCGGCTGAAACGCGCCGAGGTGGAAGCGCGCGGTCAGCTGGATGCGACCACCCTGGCATTGCCTAGGGCCGAAGCGGCGATCAAGGAGGTCGAGCGCAAGATCGATGAAACCCGCGGGCGTTTTCGCAGCGAAGCCCTCACCGAGCTGAACGAGGCACGCACCGAGCTGAGTAAGACCCAGTCGACCGGCAAGGCACTGGAGGACCGGGTCAATCGCACCCTGGTGACATCGCCCGTGCGCGGCATCGTCAAGCAATTGCTGGTCAACACCATCGGTGGGGTGATCCAGCCAGGCAGCGATCTGGTGGAGATCGTGCCGCTGGACGAGAACCTGCTGGTCGAGGCGCGCATCCGCCCGCAGGACATCGCCTTCCTGCATCCGGGGCAGGAGGCCATGGTCAAGTTCACCGCCTATGACTACACCATCTACGGTGGGCTCAAGGCGGAGCTCGAGCAGATCGGCGCGGACACCGTCACCGACGACGAAGGCAACAGCTTCTACGTGATCAAGCTGCGCACCAACAAGAGCCACCTGGGCAGCGAGGCGAATCCGCTGCTGATCATCCCAGGCATGGTCGCCTCGGTGGACATCATCACCGGCAAGAAAAGCATCCTCAGCTACCTGCTCAAACCGATCATCCGCGCCCGCTCAGAAGCCCTGCGCGAGCGGTAGGGTGCGCCGTGCGCACCGATGCTGGTGAATTTCTCGCATGGCGTACCCTACGTCGGACTATTCGACGAATAATTGTTGCACCACCGAGAAGTCCTGCTTGCCTTTGCCCTGCTTGAGCAGCAGCCGGTACAGCTGCAGGGCGAGGGCGCCCATGGGCGTGCTGCTGCCGCTGTGCTGGGCGGCTTCCTGGGCCAGGCCCAGGTCCTTGGTCATCAGCTCGGCCATGAACCCGCCGCTGTAGCCTTTGGATGCGGGGGCGTTTTCCATTACCCCAGGCCAGGGGTTGTACTTCTCCAGCGTCCAGTTGCCCCCCGAGCTCTGCCGCATGATCTCGGCCAGCACCGCTGGCTCCAGCCCATTGGCCACGCCCATGGCCATGGCCTCGGCAGTGGCGATCATCTGCACCGCCAGCACCTGGTTGTTGCACACCTTGGCCACCTGGCCGGCGCCGTCAGGGCCGGCGTGGAAAATGTTCTTGCCCATGGCCTCGAAGATCGAACGGGCTTTTTCCAGGGTGGTCGCCGCGCCGCCGATCATGAAGGTCAGGGTGCCCGCCGCCGCGCCAGCGGTGCCGCCGGATACCGGCGCGTCGAGCAATTCGATACCACGCGCGGCAGCAGCTTGATGCACCTTGCGCGCGGATTCCGGGGCGATGGTCGAGCATTCCAGCACCAGGCTGCCGGGTCTGAGCGCGGCAAGCAGGCCGTTTTCGCCGAGGTACAGGCCTTCGACGTGACGACTGGCGGGCAGCATGCTTACCAGCACATCGGCGCCTTGCACCGCATCCAGCGCGCTGCTGGCGGCGTGCGCGCCATCCTTGGCCAGGTCTTCAACGGCTGCCTGCAGCAGGTCGAAGACCCGCAAGCTGAAGCCCGCCTTGAGCAGGTTGCGGGCCATGGGCAGGCCCATGTGTCCAAGGCCGATAAAGGCAATCGTGGTCATTGTTGTTCTCCTTGCCGGGTGGATGGGCGCTCGCGCGTGGGGAAGTTCAGGTCTTGAACAGGGCGTTGAGACGAGCGAAGGGCTCGGCCTGTTCGGCGAAATCGAAGGTGCCGTGCTCGCGGACTTCCTCGGCGGCGCGCAGGAAGCCAGCGAAGGCCGCGCGTGCCAGCGACGAACCGAGGCTGACGCGCTTCACCCCCAGCGCGCTCAGGTCGGCGACGGAGAAGCGTGCCGCTGCCAACCCCATCACCACATTGACCGGCTTGGGCGCGACGGCGCGCACCACCGCTTCGATCTGCTCGGCGCTGGTCAGGCCTGGCGCGAACAGCACATCGGCGCCGGCTTCGGCGTAGGCCTGCAGGCGGCGGATGGTGTCATCCAGATCGGGGCAGCCGTGAAGAAAGTTTTCCGCCCGCGCGCAGAGCATAAACGGGAAGGGCAGGCTGCGCGCCGCGGCCACGGCGGCCTGGATGCGCTCGAGCGCCAGCTCGAAGGGGTAGATGGGCGCTTCTGGCCGGCCGCTGGCATCTTCGATCGAGCCCCCGACCATACCGGCGGCAGCCGCCTGAAGGATGGTTTCGGCACAATCGGCGGGGCTGTCGCCGAAGCCGTTTTCCAGGTCGGCCGCCACTGGCAGGCCGCTGGCTTCGATGATCGCCCGCGCGTTGGCCAGGGTTTCTGCGCGGCTGACGCGGTTGGCGCCATCGGCACGGCCGAGGCTGAACGCCAGCCCGGCGCTGGTGGTGGCCAGCGCCTCGAAACCCAAATTGGCCAGGGCCTTGGCTGACCCTGCATCCCAGGGGTTGGGCAGGACGAAACAGCCCTCGCGCTGGTGCAGGGCCTGGAAGGTCAGGGCGTGCTGCAGCTGAACGGACACCTCAGAGATCCGCCAACGGGTGCGCACCGTCCCATGCCGGGGCGAAGTGCGCCTCGATGACTTCATCGCTGATGCTTGCCACGTCCGGCCAGTGCCACTGCGGCTTGTGGTCCTTGTCGATCAGCCGGGCGCGCACGCCCTCCGGGAATTCGGGATGACGGCAGCAGTTAAGGCTCATGGCGTATTCCATGCGGAACACCTCGGCCAACGACAGCGGCTTGGCGCGCTGGATCTGCTGCCAGACCAGGTGCGCGGTCAGTGGGCAACCGCCGGCCAGGGTCTTCGCCGCGCGGGCCATCAGCGGATCGCTGTCGTCCAGCAGCGCCGTGAGGGCGCGCCAGGCGTTGGGCAGGTCGGCGTGGTCGAGCAGTTCATCGATGCGTGCACGCCGCGGCGCCCACTGCGCCTCGGGCAATTGGTCGCGGGCTTCGCGTTCCAGCGCCTTGAGCAGGCTGTGCAGCTGCAGCGCCGGTTGTTCCAGCCAGTTGAGCTGAACCAGGCCTTCAATCAGGGCGTCCTGCTGGGTGTCGAGCAGGAAGCGGTCGGCCAGGTCCAGGTCCAGCGCATCGCGGGCATTGATGCCGCTGGCGGTAAGGCCGAGAAACAGGCCGAGCTTGCCAGGCAGGCGGGCGAGGAATCGGCTGCCGCCGACATCGGGGTACAGACCGATATTGATTTCCGGCATGCCCAGGCGGCTCGACGGGGTGACGATGCGCACGCCGGCGCCCTGCATCAGCCCCATGCCACCGCCCAGCACGTGGCCATGGGCCCAACAGATAAATGGCTTGGGATAGGTGTGGATGCGGTGGTCGAGGCGGTATTCGTCGGCGAAAAAGCGCCGCGCCAGGGGCGGTATTTCACCGGGGTGTTCGAGGCACTGCTGGGCCAGCTGGACCACGTCGCCGCCTGCGCAAAACGCCTTGGCGCCGTTGCCGCGCAGGATCACGCAGGCGACGCTCGGGTCCTGCGCCCAGGCTTCGAGCTGGGCATCCAAGGCCTCGATCATCGGCAGGGACAGGGCGTTCAGGCTCTTTTCCGCATCCAGGCTGGCGATGCCGATGTGCATGCCATGCAGGCTGTGGTGTGTTTCAAAAAGTACGTTCATCGGCAAAGTTCCTGGTGCGCACGGCGCACCCTGCGGGAATGGGGTTATTTGTTGCGCCACTGCGGGTCGCGCTTTTCCAGGAAGGCATTAACGCCTTCGCGGGTGTCGTCGGCATCGAACAGGTCGACGAAACGCTCGCGTTCCTCGCTCAGCCAGGTGTTCGGGGCGCGCTCGCGGGCACCCTGCAACAGCGGCTTGATGGTGCGCACTGCCACCGGGCTCTGCCGCGCGACCTTGGCGGCCAGCAGCAGGGCATGGCCGCGGGCTTCGCCGGTATCCACCACCTGCTCGACCAGGCCGATGCGCAGCGCGGTTTCTGCATCGACGCGCTCGCCACACAGAATCATGCGCTTGGCCCAGCCTTCGCCAATCAACCAGGGCAGTGTCTGGGTGCCGCCGGCACATGGCAGCACGCCGACCGTGGCTTCCGGCAGAGCCATCTGCGCCTGGCGCTCGGCAATGCGGATGTCGCAGGCCAGTGCACACTCCAGGCCGCCGCCCATGGCGTAGCCGTTGATCGCGGCAATCGACACGCCGCGAAAATCGCGCAGCGCTTCGAAGGCCTCGCCAAAGCGCCGGGCCATTTCCCGGGCGCGGGCCTTGTCACCGTCGGCGAACAGCTTCAGGTCGGCGCCAGCGCTGAAAAACTTGGTGCCTTGGCCGGTGATGACCAGGGCATAGATATCGTCGTCATGATTGAGGTGCTCAACCACCTGCTTGAGGCCGATCAACGAATCGCGGTCCCAGGTATTGGCCGGCGGCTGGTTGATGCTGATCAGCGCGGTGTGACCATGTTTTTCCACGGTCAGTTTGTGAGTCAGGTCGAATACACCGGGGTGGTAGGCTTCGATGGCGTGGCTCATAGGTGTCCTCGTGTCGTTGGCTGGGTCGCGTAGGGTATGCGGGGCCGCCTAGGCCGTGTGCACCGCGGCGAATGGTGCGCATGGCGAACCCTACAGCTAGGGCATTTATAGCAATCGATCGAGCATGCCACCCTGATCCAGCAGGCGGCGCGCGATGATCACCCGCATGATTTCGTTGGTGCCTTCGAGAATCTGGTGCACGCGGCTGTCGCGTACCCAGCGTTCCAGCGGGTAATCATTCAGATAGCCGTAACCGCCGTGGAGTTGCAGCGCTTCGTTGCACAGCGTGAAGCAGTGATCGGTGGCGAAGCGCTTGGCCATGGCGCAATACAGGCTGGCCTCGCCGTGACCCTGGTCCAGCTTGTGCGCAGCCAGGCGCACCATCTGTCGGCTCGCCGTCAAATCGGTGAGCATGTCGGCGAGCTTGAATTGCAGCGCCTGGAAATCGCTGAGCGGCTTGCCGAACTGCTTGCGCTCCTCGACGTAGCGCAGCGATTGCTCCAGCGCCGCCTGGGCCGCACCGAGCGAGCAGCTGGCGATATTGATGCGCCCGCCATCCAGGCCCTTCATGGCGTAGACGAAACCCTGGCCTTCCGGGCCGATGCGGTTGCCCGCCGGGATGCGTACGCCCTCGAAGGTGATGGTGCGGGTCGGCTGGGCTCGCCAGCCCATCTTCAATTCGTTGCGCCCGTACTTCACGCCCTCGGCATCGGCCGGCACCAGGAAGCAGGAGACGCCCTTGGCGCCACTTTCCTCGCCGGTGCGCGCCATCACGATCAATACATCGGTGCTGCCGGCGCCGGAGATAAAGCATTTGCTGCCATCGAGTACATAGTCGTCGCCATCGCGCTTGGCGCGGGTGCGCAGGTGGGCGGCGTCGGAGCCGGCGTCCGGCTCGGTCAGGCAATAGGAGGCCAGCAGCTCGCCGCTGACCAGGCGCGGCAGCCAGGTGTCCTTCAGTGCCTGATCGGCGAAGGAGGCGAGCATCCACGAAGCCATATTGTGGATGGTCAGAAACGCCGTGGTGGCAATACAGCCGGCCGACAGTTGTTCGAAGATCAGCGAGGCGGACAAGCGCGACAGGCCGAGGCCGCCATCCTCTTCCTGGATGTACAGGGCCAGATAGCCCTGTTCGGCGGCGCGCTTGATCACGTCGACCGGGAAGTGATGGTCGCGGTCCCAGTCGGCGGCGTGGGGCGCCAGTTCGCGGCTGGCGAACTGGCGGGCGCTGTCTACCAGCAGGCGTTGTTCATCGCTGAGTTCGAAATCCATAAGTCCTCATTGCAGGGTCAGGGGTTGCCCGGCGGCCTTTCGTTCGCTTTGCCACTCGGCAAGGCTGGGGGCCGCTTGGTTGGCGTCGAGGCGATCGACGATCTCAAAGTAGTCTTGCTTGAGCGGGTCCTTCAGCACCTCGGTGCGGCTTTTGACCTTGACGACATACACCGTCTGCGCATTCTGGTGATCGAACGCGCGCCACTCCTGCTGATCTTTCAGAAGCTGATAACGATGGCCCTCGAGGGCCTTGATCAGCGCTTCGCTGTCCAGGCTGTTGGCCCGCTGCACCGCATCCGCCCACTGATAGACGATGCTGTATGCCGATGCCGCGGAGCTGGACGGATACATCTGGTAGCGCTCGGCGAACGTCTTGACGAAGGCTTCGCCCCGCGCCGATTTCTCCAGCGCCGGTACGCGCCAGGTCCAGGGTTCGGTGCCGAGCACGCCTTCCATCAGGCCGGGGCCGGCCTGTTCGACCATGCTCTGGGTCAGGTTGGGCGCGACGATCTGCATACGCTCGGTGAGGCCGAGGTCCTTGGCGATGCGCATGGCGCGTACCAGGTCTTCGCCGAACAGCACCAGGGCCAGCACTTCCGCATTGCTTGCCGCCGCCTGGGTCAGGGCATCCTGGTATTCGGCCAGGCGTGCGCCCGGAAACGAGACCTTGACCCCAGGGTGCTTGGCAGCATCCTGACTGTCGGTCGTCTGCCGCAGCGAGCTCTCGGTGGTGTGGCCCCAGGTGTAGTCGGAGGTCACGTAGAAGTAGCGCTTGTCCGGCAGGTTCTTGCTCAGGTACTGGCCCAGCACCCGCGCGCTCATCCAGGCGTTGTTGCACTCGCGGAACATGTAGCGGTGGCCGTCCTTGCCGGTGGTGTCGTTGGAGTAGGTCAGGGTGCCGAAATACAGCAAGCCGTGTTCGGCCGCGCGCTTGCCCGAGGCGATCGCCACGGCGCTGGAAGAGCCGCCGAACAGCATCGCGGCGCCTTCGCTGGCCAGCTTGTCGACATTGCGCACGGCCTTTTTCGGCCGCGATGCGGTGTCCTTGCTCGACAGACGCAGCGAGCGGCCCAGTACGCCGCCCCTGGCGTTCAGCTCGTCGATGGCCAGCAAGGCTCCACGCATCTGTGCGAGTCCTTCTTCTTTATAGGGGCCGGTGCGCGGGTAGTTGAGTCCGAGGGTGATCGGCTCAGCGGCCTGGGCACAGGCTGTAATCAAGGCCCATAGGGCCAGAATGGCGCTCAAACGTTGCATGGCAGCTTCCTTGTTGTTTTTGTGGAAAACCAAGAAGCTTTTTACGCCATTAGACCAATGGGTGAGATCGTCAATTGGTCTAACGCTTGTTACCGGGTTCTCATTTCAGCTGAATGGTCATATTCGCGCCGGCCACTGAGTCCTCATCGAACCAACGGCTGGTGACCGTTTTGGTCTCGGTGAAGAAGCGCACACCCTGTTTGCCATAGGCGTGCAGGTCACCGTAGAACGAGCCTTTCCAGCCGGTGAAGGAGAAGAACGGCAGCGGTACCGGCACCGGCACGTTGATGCCGACCTGGCCAACCTCCACCGCGTGCTGGTAATGGCGCGCCGCGCCGCCGGAGCGGGTGAAGATCGAGGTGCCGTTGCCGTAGGGGCTGGCGTTGACCAGTCCGATGGCTTCTTCCAGCGTATCGACCTCCATGCACACCAGCACCGGGCCGAAGATCTCTTCGCGGTACAGGCTCATCTTGGTCGTCACGCCGCGAAACAGCGTGGCGCCCAGCCAGTTACCGTTGGGGTAGCCCTCGACCGCGCACTGCGAGCCGTCCAGCAGGCATTCGGCGCCTTCCGCCTTGCCCTCGGCGATCAGGCGCAGCACGCGCTGTTTGGCCTGCTGGCTGATCAGCGGGCCGAAGGCGGCGTGGCCATCGGTCCAGTAACCGGGTTGCAGGTCGGCCATCTGCGCCTGCAGCTCGTCGATCCACTGCTTCGATTCGCCGACAAACACCGCCACGCTGATCGCCATGCAGCGCTGCCCGGCCGCGCCGCAACTGGCGCCGATCAGGTTGCTCAGCACCTGCTGCTTGTTAGCGTCGGGCATGATCACCATGTGGTTCTTCGCCCCGGCGAAGGCCTGTACACGTTTCAAGTGGGCGGTGCCGGTGCGGTAGATGTGCTGGCCGACCGGCACCGAGCCGACGAAGGAGATCGCGCGGATATCCGGGTGGGTCAGCAGGCTGTCGACCACCTCGCGCGCGCCGTGCAGCACCTGCAACACGCCCTTGGGCGCGCCGGCCTCGATAAACAGCTCGGCCAGGCGGTTCGGCGTCAGCGGGTCCTGTTCCGACGGTTTGAGAATAAAGGTGTTGCCGGCGGCGATGGCCAGGGGAAACATCCACAGCGGAATCATCGCCGGGAAGTTGAACGGGGTGACGCCGACGCATACGCCCAGTGGCTGAATCCAGCTGGCGGTATCGATATCGCGAGCCACGTTCTCCATGGTCTCGCCCATCATCAGGCTGGCGATGTTGCAGGCCTGCTCGACCACCTCGATACCGCGCCAGACGTCGCCCTTGGCGTCGGCCAGGGTCTTGCCGGTTTCGCCGGCGAGAATTTCCGCCAGCTCGTCATGGTGCTCTTTCAACAGGTGCTGGTAGCGCAGCATGACCCGCGCTCGTTCGGAAACCGGCACGTCGCGCCAGGTGAGAAATGCCGCCTTGGCACTGGCAATCGCCGCTTCGATTTCCTCGGCCGTGGCCTTGGGCGCAAGGGCCAGCACTTCCTGGGTTGCCGGGTCGGTGACTTCGATAAATTCGCGCGTACGGCTCTCGCGCCATTCACCGTCGATCAACTGCGGAATTGCCTTGGCCATTGCGTTCTCCACGGGGACCCTGGGTCCGTTGTTGTTTTGCAGTGTTATAGCTGGCCGCGCGCCTGTTGTGGATTGACGATCTTGGTTGCGAGATGGACTATCTTGGGATTGAGCTGAGGCTGCGCATCAGGTGCAGACGGCTATCTAACGCGTTCTGCTACGGGTTACGCATGTCCTTACAGGTCGAAACATCCAACTGGCCGTTGCCGGCCAACGGCGTACGTTTCATCACTCCGCCCAGGCTGCGCCGCTTGCTGGCAAGGCATCCGCTGGGTCAGAGCTGCTATCCGCTAGCGCTGGGCTTTTATCCGCAGGCGTTGGGTCACCAGATGAATCGCCCGCAGCCGGACGATCACCTGTTGATCTATTGCCGCGCGGGGCAGGGCTGGCTGGAGACAGCGGATGGACGATTAGCTGTCAGCGGTGGTGATCTGTTGTTGCTGCCAAAAGGTACAGCCCACGCCTATGGCGCGGACCCTGACAAGCCCTGGACACTCTATTGGGTGCATTTCGATGGCGAGCTGGTGGCGGATTTCCTCAGGCCGCTGGGCAAGGGTCCGCTCTGGCGGGTAGGCGTGCAGCCGCGGCTGTTGGCCGAGTTCGATGCACTGCTCAACCTGCGCAAACAGGGCTTGAATCTGCCGCACTTCATTCACGCTGCCCACCAGCTGCAGGCGCTGCTCACCTCGCTGGCAGTGCTGCCGGCGCGCGCCACCTTGAAGTCCGGCCGGGTGCTGGATGTGGACGCGGTGCAGGCGGTGATGCGCGCCCACCTGCACGACACGCTGAACCTCGACGAGCTGGCCGCGCAGTTCAAATTGTCGCGCTTTCACTTCGCCAAAACCTACCGCGCCCTGACCGGGCATGCGCCGATTCAGGATTTCATTCAGCTGAAGATGGCCCACGCCTGCCGCCTGCTCGACGAGGGCGAACAGGGCATCCGCCAAGTCGCCGAACAGTTGGGCTATGAGGACGTGTATTACTTCTCGCGGCTTTTCCGCAAAGTGGTGGGCATGGCGCCCAGTCACTATCGTGCGTTGCATCAGGGCTAGTCAGAGTTTGTAGGGGCAGGCGGCTGCTTTCGGCCAATAGCGGTCATCAGGTGTCTACAGAAACAGGGGCTATTCAGAGATCAGTAGGGTTATGTTCTCGATAAGGTCTATAAACATTCAATCTTCCACTGTGTAGAACGATGTCAGCCGAAGGTTAGCAAGCGCAACGGTATTAATTTGACCGCGCGCGCAGACTGGTAATAGTAGGTAAAAGTAGCTCACATAAAGCTTTTCCAGGCCATCTCTTGAAGCATTTCGCTTACTCCCTGCAACAGCACGTAGCAATCTGTATCGACCTGGTTCAGCTTTTCTACAAGCCAGGTTCCGCAATAGGTGAAGAACGCGAAAGCCATTCCGCTACGTAGCAGGGTCAGTTTGGCACTAAGAATGTGTGCCTTGTGACTTCTGGGTCGACGTCTTTGCTCGCGCTAATGCTTGGATACGGCCTAATTTTTTACAATACGCGGCCGATTACCGAAAGAAGAACAGCAGCGCCTTCCGGCACTAGCCAGTGGCTTCGCTGGAAAATAATATCATTATGCCACTACCAAGAAGGCTTATGAAAAATGCGTAAAAACCTCCCCCTAACAGGCCGCGAGCGAAGCTTTGATCAGTCGCAACGACTGATTTCAGCAACAGACTCGTCGGGAAAAATCCTCTACTGCAATGATGAGTTTGAGGCGATAAGTGGCTTTACTCGGGCAGAACTGATTGGCAGCCCGCACAACATCGTCAGGCACCCCGACATGCCACCCTCTGTCTATGAGCACATGTGGCAATGCCTCAAGGCCGGAAAGTGCTGGATGGGTATAGTGAAGAACCGCTGTAAAAATGGTGATCACTACTGGGTTGAAGCCTACGTTACGCCGATCACTGAAAGCGGTAAGTTGATCGGGTACGAATCCGTTCGAACGAAACCGAGCCCTGAGCGCGTCAACAGAGCAAGCGCGCTGTACGACAGCATCAACGAAGGCAAGCTCAGCTCAGCATCCGCAGACCATTTTAGGTCATTGCTTGGGCAACTTTTTGCCCCTATTGCCATAGGCCTTGCCGGTGCGGCTCTAATAAGCTCTATGGGAGCAAGCTTTTGGATGGCCATCGTTCCGCTTTTTAGTGCTCCAGCTGCGGGCCTTATGGCAGTAAGGCGTTTGCAGAATCGTGTCAACGCTGCTCTGGGTGAAGTGCCGGATGCTTTCGACAGTGAACTGGCCGCCAAGGTATTCACTACAGATAAGGGCGTTACAGCCAAGCTGCGTATGGTTTTAATCAGTGAAGCAGCACGAATTCGAACCGTTCTTACACGCTTGGGTGATTATGCCGAGCAGACTAGTCAGGGTGCAGCGGATGCTCAAACGCTTGCCAGCAAGACCAGGCATGCGTTGGCAGAACAACGTGCTGAAGCCGATATGGCAGCAACAGCCATGACAGAAATGACCGCCTCGATTAACGAGGTAGCCGCCAATATCCAGCTCACAGCTGAGGAAGCACAGAGCGCCTCTAGTCTGGTGGCACAAGGGAGTGAAGTCGCGGACACAACGTTAAAAGTTATAGAAGCCTTATCCGTAACAGTGGATCAGGTCACTTGCGCAGTCGAAAGTCTTGCAACCGAAACGGACTACATCAATACCGCAGCGAGTTTGATCCAATCAATCGCTGATCAAACAAATCTACTCGCACTAAACGCTGCGATTGAGGCAGCGCGGGCCGGCGAGCAAGGCCGTGGTTTTGCTGTTGTTGCTGACGAAGTACGCTCATTGGCGCAAAAAACAAGAGAGTCCACTGAGTCGATTCAGAAGATCATTAGCACCTTGCGCAATAGCGCAGTAAACGCAGTAGAGATCGCCCGCAAAGGTAATGAGGACGCTGAGCAAGGCGTAGTGTTGCATCGATTGATGCGCTTTGAAGGGCTTCGCTCGCAGAAAAGGTACCGTCGCCTATCTGGACGCTACGGTTGTAAGTCTCAAGTGGCTTCACCGAATCATCTGACGCACCTATCCAATGTCATCGAACCCAACAAAGTCTGGGACAAGGACATAACCTACATCCACACCTATGAGGGTTGGTTATTTTTGGCGATTGTGCTCGATCTGTTTTCTCTGCAGGTCATTGGCTGGTCTGTGAAGCCGCAGATGGCCAGCGATCTGGCTATTGATGCATTGCTGATGGCTGTTTGGCTGCTCAAGCCCAAGCAGGAAGTGATGTCTCACTCAGACCAGGGTAGTCAGTTCAGCAGCGGTGACTGGCAGAGTTTCCTGAAAGCTAACAACTTGCTTGGTGGCATGAGTCGACAACGTAAACGTCAAAGGTTGTAGATACCATTCTGAAAGCGAAACACCAACTTTTATAGATGCCGGATGACGGCTCTTGGCCGTTAGCCGCCAGCCAAAGCTCTTACTCTATGCCGCTGATACATGTCCGTTTACTAAAACAATAGGGGGCAGACCACGGCTTTCGGGAGAATTAATGGTGGTCTGTCCCCCTGTGTTCTCTCTAGGACGTTTACTATTTTTCGCGGCTGTTTCGCAAAGTTGTGGGCATGGCGCCCAGTCATTACCGGGCGCTGCACCAGGGGTGAGCGGTGTAAGGCCGCGACGCCGACAACATCGCCGCTCGTGTTACACGCGGGCAATGGTCGCAAGGCCAGTGGCGATAATCTTTTCCTCAGCGTCGCCGTTACGTAGCGCGAATACATCGGCGCGGGCAACCACCTGGCGTTGCCCGGCCTTGATCACCGAACTGCGGCAGATCAGCCGGTCGCCGACGGCCGGCGCCAGCAGGTTGATCTTGTACTCGCTGGTTACCACATCGCCGACCATGCTGGCGGCAGCCCAGGCGCAGGCGCTATCGATCATGAAGCCCACCACCGCGCCATGCACGAAGCCATGGTGCTGGGTCAGTTCCTTGCGCGGAACTACCTGCATCTCGATTCGACCCGGGGCGAAATCGCTCAGGGTAAAGCCAATCATCTGGGCAAACGGCGAATGCTCCAGGGCTTGTTCCAGGCGTTCGCGAGTCAGTACGGTAGGCGTGTCCATGGCGGCTCTCCGGCGGGGTGAGCACTCAGTCTTGGCCGACCGGGCTCGCCCGGCAATCTGCATCCAGAGGCGTGATAGCGCCGTATCACTCGATGCCTTGACTTGCCTGGGCGGCTTCTCTAGCGTGCCCCGTTCAATTCGCTGACCCAGGAATCAGCCATGACCGCCGCGGAAAACATCAAGCTCGAAGCCGGCTGGAAAGCAGCCCTGCGCGAAGAGTTCGAAAAGCCCTACATGCGCGAGCTGGGCGATTTCCTGCGGCGCGAGAAAGCCGCCGGTAAGGAGATCTACCCGCCGGGTTCGCTGATCTTCAATGCGCTGAATTCCACGCCGCTCGACCAGGCCAAAGTGGTAATCATCGGCCAGGACCCTTACCACGGTCCGGGTCAGGCCCACGGCCTGTGTTTCTCGGTGCAGCCTGGGGTCGCCACGCCGCCGTCGCTGGTGAATATCTACAAGGAGCTCAAGCGCGACCTGAATATCGACATCGCCACGCACGGGTATCTGCAGCACTGGGCCGAGCAGGGCGTGTTGCTGCTCAACACCTCACTGACAGTGGAGCGGGGCAAAGCCGGCTCCCATGCGGGGAAGGGCTGGCAGGTGTTTACTGACCGGGTGATCGAGGTGGTCAGCGCCCATCAGCCGCACCTGGTGTTTCTCCTGTGGGGCGCCCATGCGCAGGGCAAGGAGCGGTTGATCGACACCAGCAAGCACCTGGCGCTGCGTTCGCCTCATCCCTCGCCGTTGTCAGCGCACCGCGGCTTTATCGGCAACGGCCACTTCAGCCGTACCAACAAGTTTCTCGAACAGCACGGCATGGCGCCGATCGACTGGCGCCTGCCGGAGTTGCCAGGTTGAGTGGGCTCAGCCCATCTTGAAGAAGGCGAGTTTATTGCCGTCAGGATCGCGCACGTAGGCGCCGTAGAACGTCGGCATGCGCAAGCCCGGCGCGCCTTCATCGCTAGCACCCAGTTCCAGGGCCTTGGCATACAGCTTGTCGACGTCCTCGTTGCTTGCCGCCGCCAGCGCGACCATGTTGCCGTTGCCCGATTGTGCCACCTGGCCATCGTAGGGCAGGCACACACCGAACATGGGTTTGTCGCGACCCACGCCGAACAAGGCCAGGCGACCCATGTCGATCACCAGTTTGCCGCCCAGCAGGGCCAATAACTCGCCGTAAAACGCCTTGGCTTTGGTCATATCCTGGGTGCCGATCGTCACATAACCAATCATTGCAATTGCTCCATGTCGGGAAGAAAGCCTGCCGGTCAGCTTGGTGCCGGCGAGGCGCTCCGAGCTTGCGCTACGACGGCGATGTTGTCGATTGGCGCGCTACTCGCCGGGGTCTTATCCGTTCGCACCAGACGCGGATGAATTGGCCGAACAGACCTGCTCACCGAGGTCGCGGCGCAGGTCGCGCAGGCGATGCGCCAGGCGCTCACGCTGGGTCGCATCGGCACTGCGTAGCAGTTTGGCGAAGAGTTCGGCCAGCGCCTGCTGCGCCCGCGGATAGGCACGCTGGTACTCGGCGTCGTGGAAGCTGTCGCGCGCCTGTAGCAGCCGGGTTACCTGGGCCGGAAACTCGGCGCTGGAACGCTGGGCGAGTGCGTCGCGCAGTTCGGCCTGCCAGCGCCAGCGGTTTTCCAGCCAGAGCCTGTTCTGCTCACCCAGGTAGGTGGCCCAGTCGGCAACGTGCGCTTTTTGCTGTGCATCCAAACGGCCCAGCCAAGGACGCAGGCGTTCTTCCATACGCTCGCTGCGTTCGGCGATCTGGTCGGCCAGGGGTGGGTCGAGAAAATCCTGACGGTCCTCCTGGTTGTCCTCCTCCATCGCCGCGACCAGCTCGCCGATCTGCCGCTCGTCCAGGCCGCGCAGCAGTTCGATTGCAGTCGGGGTGACTTCGCGGCCAACCCGTTTCACTGCGGCGTCGAACTCGGCCAGTTGGCCGAGCAGTGCGGCGCTGTCGGGTTGCGCCTGCAGCAGCAAGCCCTGGGTGTCTTGCAGCCAGTCGAGATACAGCGGCAGTTCGACGCTGCAATGCCACTGCAGATGGGCCTGCAGGCGCGGCTTGAGCCAGGCTTGCTGCTCTTTGGTTAGATGCAGGTAATCGTTGAGACGCCAGGGCACCAGCCAGTCGAGGTTACGGTACGCCAGGCCCGCACGATTGCAGGCGCTGAGCAGCAGGCTGAAGGCGATGAGCAATAACAGGCTTTTGCAATGGGAGCTGCGCAACAACGTCATGGGGAAAACCTCGCCGTGGTTGAGTCTCGAGGGTATGACAATTGGCGCGGCGGCGGTGTTACAGACATATCTGCTAAAGAATGCGGCAAAAAAGAGCCCGCGCGAGGCGGGCTAAGGTGCCGTCAGGCGCGTTGCCACATTCTGAACAGCGGCTCGGCGAGAAACATCACCAGAAACAGGCGCAGCACCTGCAGGGCGGTGACCAGCGCCACCGAGAGTTGCAGGGCTTCGGCTGTCAGGCACAGTTCGGTGATGCCGCCGGGCATCATGCCGAGCATCAGCGCATTCTGGTTTTCCCCGGCCAGCCAGCCCAGGCCCTGACCCAGCGCGGCGGCGGCGAGCATGGCGAGCAGGCAGAACAGCAGGATGCGCGCGAGAAACCCAGGGGCGCTGCGAAAGAAGTGTCGGTCGAAGTGACAACCCAGGGCGCAACCGATTAGCCACTGGCCGACTTGGCCCAGCCCATCAGGCAAACCCAGGTGCAGATTGAAGCTGACACTGGCCACGGCGCAGACGGTCAGCGGGCCAAGCATCCAGGGGTTGGGTTGGCCCAGACGCCCCCACAACCAGGCCAGTAGTGCGCCGGCGGGTAGCAGCACCGCCAGCCAGGGCCAACTCACCGGCGCGGGTGCGGGCGGTGCGATGGGTGGCAGGCTCCAGGTGAAGATCGCCGGAATCAGCAGCACCACCAGCAGCAGGCGCAGGCTATGGGCGGCCGCCACCTTGGCGGTTTCGGCGTTGTGCCGCTGGGCCAGGTTGACCATCTCGCTGGCGCCACCAGGCATGCTGGCGAAGAACGCGGTGGCGCGGTCCAGGCCGGCGCGGCGCAGCACGATGATGCCGATCAGGCTCAGCAGCAGGGTGAGCAGGGCGCCGAGCAGAATTACGCCGAAGTGGCTAAGGAGTTGGCTCAACACCTCACCGGTAAAGTGCAGGCCGATGGCGCTGGACACCAGCCACTGGCCGGTCTTGCGTCCGCCGGGCAGCTCGGTAATCAACCAGCCGCTGCAGCGGGCAGCAATCACCGCCAGCAGCGAGCCGATGATCCACGGCAAAGGCCAGCCGATAAGGCTGGCCAGTGCGCCGCCGGCCAGCCCCACCACCGGGGTGGCCCACCAGCCTTGCCAGCCGGTCTTAGGCATTGGCCAGTTGCGCCGCACGGCGCGAACGCCACCAGCGCAGGCCCGGCAGGCCGAGCATCAGCGCGGTGAGTGCCCACAGGCACAGGCTGATCGGGCTGCTCCAGAGGATGCTCAGGTCGCCGGCAGAGATCGACAGCGCGCGGCGCAGGTTGTCTTCCATCAGTTCGCCGAGGACGAAGCCGAGGATCAGTGCCGACAGCGGGAAGTCCAGCTTGCGCAGGATATAGCCGAATACGCCGAGGCCGATCATCAGCACCAGGTCGAAGGTGGTGCTGTGCACCGCGTAGACGCCGACCATGCTGATCACGGTGATCGCCGGCACCAGTACCCAGTTGGGTACGCTGAGCATGCGGGCGAACAGGCCAACCAGGGGAATGTTCATCACCAGCAGAATCACGTTGCCGATAAACAGCGAGGCGATCAGGCCCCAGACCACGTCCGGTTGCTGTTCGAACAGCAGCGGGCCCGGGGTGATGTTGTACAGCGTCAGTGCGCCGATCATCACCGCCGTGGTGCCGGAACCCGGTACGCCGAGGGTCAGCATGGGGATCAGCGAGCCGCAGGCTGAGGCGTTGTTGGCAGCTTCCGGTGCCGCCAGGCCGCGCAAGTCACCGTCGCCGAACTTGCCGTTCGGGCCGGCCATACGCTTTTCAGTCATATAGGTCATGGCGCTGGCGATGGTCGCGCCGGCACCCGGCAATACGCCGATGACGAAGCCGGCCAGGGAGCTGCGCACCATGGTCCAGAAGGTGAAGCAGAACTCCTTGAAGTTGAACAGCAGGCGGCCGCTGGCCTTCACGGCTTTCTGGCCGTTGTGGGTTTTTTCCAGCATCAACAGCACTTCACTGACGCTGAAGAAGCCGATCACCACGATAACGAACTGGATACCGTCCGACAGGCTGACGCTGCCGAAGGTGAAGCGATACACCCCAGTGGTCGAGTCCACGCCAACGGTGGCCAGGGCCAGGCCAATCAGCGCGGCCATCAGGGTCTTCACCGGTTTGTCACCGACCATGCCGCCGAGGCAGGCAATGGCGAAGATCATCAGCACGAAATATTCCGCCGGGCCAAAGGCCACCGCCCATTTCGCCAGCAGCGGGGCGAACAGCACCACGCCGCAGGTGGCGATCATGCTGCCGATAAACGAGCTGACCGCGGACAGCGACAGGGCGATGCCGGCCTTGCCCTGGCGCGCCAGCGGGTAGCCGTCGAGGGTGGTCATCACCGCGGCGGCATCGCCCGGCACGTTGAGCAGGATCGCCGAGATGCGCCCGCCGTATTCGCAGCCCAGGTACACGGCGGCGAGCAGAATCAGGGCGGTTTCCGGCGGCAGGCCAAGGGCGAAGGCCAGTGGTAGCAGCAGGGCCACGCCGTTGATCGGCCCCAGCCCCGGCAGCAGGCCGACGATGGTGCCGACGAAGGCGCCGAACAGCGCCACCAGCAGGTTGGTCGGCCGGGTGGCGACGTCAAAGCCTTGCATCAAGAAATTCAGGGTTTCCATTTCAGCTCTCCACAAAGGCTTCGAACAGGCCGAGGGGCAGCGGCACATCCAGCAGGTAATCGAACAGGCCATACAGCAGCACGCCCATCAGCACGGCGCTGATGGCGCAGGGAACAGGCCGGCCGATAAACAGCAGGCCGAGGGCGAAGGTGGCGAGGGCGGTGCTGATGATGAAGCCCAGCACCTCGAACAGCAGCGCATAGGCCAGCAGCGCCGCGATACAGAGGGCAGCGCGCACCGCGGCCCGGGTGTTGAGACGCTGCTCGAGCAGGCCGGGCCTGTACAGCAGCCAGGCACTGCCGACGGCCATCAGGGCGAGCAGCAGCAACGGGTAGGCCCGTGGCCCAACCGGGTCATAGGCGAAGGGAGCCTGGAAACCCCAGGCGAGCACCGCAAGACAGGCGCAGAAAAGCAACCAGCTCGCAGCGAACAGGCGAACGTACATGGCGGATTACCTATTTCAGGGGTCGCAGGGACCGGGGTACCAAAAGGAGCGGGTCGCGCTTCAAAAGGCGACCGACCCGCTCATCTGTGGGCGTTACTGCATCAGGCCGAATTCGCCGGCCAGCGCCTTGTAGTCTTCAACTTGCTTGAAGACGAAGGTTTTCAGCTCGTCGCCAGTCATTGCCAGCGGCAGCAGGTCGCGCTGTTCGCGCAGGGTGGCGAAATCCTCGCTGGCGAGCAGCGTGTCGAATTGCTGCTTCCACCAGTTGAACTGCTCGTCGCTGACTTCCGGGCCCATGTAGAAGCCGCGAATTACCGGCCAGACGATGTCATAGCCCTGTTCCTTGGCAGTGGGGATATCGGCGAGCTTGCCTGGCAGACGTTCATCGGAGAGCACGGCGAGGATGCGCACCTTCTTCGCCTCCAGCTGCGGGGTGACTTCACCCAGGCCACTGCTGGTGACCTGTACGTGGCCGCCGAGCATCGCGGTTAGGGTTTCACCACCGCCTTCAAAAGCGACATAGCGCAGGTTTTTCGGCTGAATGCCCGCCAGGCGGGCGATCAGGGCGGTCTGCATCCAGTCTTGCCCGCCGATGGTGGCACCGGCGCCAAAGACGATGCTCGAAGGGTCTTTCTTCAGTGCCTGCACCAGCTCTTCGAGACTCTGATAAGGCGAGTCGGCACGTACGGTGATCGCGCCGTAATCAGTACCAATCCCGGCGAGCCAGCGTACGGCGTTTTCGTCGTAGCGGCCGAATTTGCCTTGGGCGAGGTTGAGCAGCGAGCCAGACGAGAACGCGACTATGGTGCCCGGGTCATCGGCCCGCTGGGCGACCACCGCGTTGTAGGCAACGGCGCCGACACCGCCGGGCATGTAGGTCACGCGCATCGGCGCTTCAAGCAGGCCTTCATCCTTCAGGCCGCTCTGGGCCAGTTTGCAGGTCAGGTCGAAGCCGCCGCCGGGTTTGGCCGGGGCAATGCATTCAGGGCGCTTCGGTTCTGCGGCCAGCAGCTGGCCGGCGAAGGCCAAGCAGGCGGTGGCCAAAGCGATGCGGGTAAGGACAGTTTTCATGGTGTGTTCCTCTTTGCGCTAGAGGGTGTTTACAAACGTAGCGAGCGAAGGTCAGGCAAGGCGAAATCAGCCGAAAAAGCGGAGTGTACGGGTAGTACATGAGCATTTTGAGGCTGATTTCAACGCAGCATGGCCGAGCGCAGCAGTTTGTTAACACCCGTTTATTGTGGGTTACCAGATCGGCAAGGTGTAGCCGACGATGACGCGATTCTCGTCCGCGTCGCGGGCGAAGTCGGAGCGGAAACTGGCATTGCGCAGGCGCAGGTAAACGTCTTTCAGTGGGCCGCTCTGCACCACGTACTTGACCTCGATATCGCGTTCCCACTCACCGCCAGTGGCATCGCTGCCGCTGATCTGCGCGTCGCTGCCTTTGATGTAGCGGGTCATAAAACTCAGGCCGGGCACCCCGAGCCTGCCGAAGTCATAGTCGTAACGGGCTTGCCAGGAGCGTTCGTCGGCATTGGCGAAGTCGTTGATCTGTACGAAATTGACCAGGAACGGGTCGCTGCCATCGATGTAGGCATAACCGGTGTCGCCGCTCATGTCCTGAAAACCCACGCCCAGCTTGTGGCCGTTGAGGGCGTAGCTGAGCATGGCGTTGAAGGCGCGGTTGTCGATCTCGCCGGCATTCGCCGCGCCGCTTTCCTTGCTCAGCATCACCCGTAGATCGGCGCTGAGGGTGCCGCGGCCCAGGGGATGGCTGCCAAGCAGGCCGAAGAAATGCTGGCGATAGACGTCGTCCAGGTCGGCGAAGTAGTAGCGTCCGGTCAGACCCTCGGCGAGCTGGTAGTCGAGCCCGGCCAGGTCCAGGTGATCGGCCTGGATGCCTCCTGCAAAACGGCCATTCTTGCTGTTGAGCACCAGGTCTTCGGAATTGGTCGAAGCGCGGTCAATCACTTTGTCCAGGCGCCCGCCGGTAAAGGTCAGGCCTTGCAGTTCCGATGAGGTCAGCAGGCCACCCTCGAATACCTGGGGCAGCAGGCGGCTGTCACTGGCCTTGACCACCGGTAACTCAGGGATATGCAAGCCGTAGCGCAGCTCGGTGTTGGAGACCTTGACCTTGGCGGTCAGGCCCAGGCGGCCGAACTGATCCGGGGTGCCGCCATCGTCCTGCACCGGCAGCAGGTCGGTGCCGGTACGGCCGCCACCGGAATCGAGCTTGAGGCCGAGCATGCCGAGGGCGTCCAGGCCGAAACCCGCTGTGCCTTCGGTATAACCGGACTGGATATCCAGGAGGAAACCCTGGCCCCATTCCTCGCGCTTGTTCTGGCCATCGCCTTCGCGGAAATCGCGGTTCAGGTAGATATTGGTGGTGGTCAGGCTGGCGCTGCTGTCTTCGATAAAGTCTGCGTGGGCAGCGGATGAGAGCAGGGTGGCGCCAATGGCCAGGCTAAGCAATGCAACGGGCGGTAGTGCCGGGTGAGATGCGGTCGGCATCGTGTGGTCTCCATTGTTGTTTTTGTCACGGCCGCGCACCACTGCGCGAACCGTTCTGGCAGGTGGATCGAGCCACCTGAAACCGATGCTAGGAGGTCAACCTTTCGCCAAGCTTTCAGGGCTGAAAGTTTTTGCGAGGGGCGCGAGTTAGGCTATCTACTCGCTGTACGGCACGCCCGGCGCCTGTAAACTCCGCCTCCACGCGCGTGTTCGAGCGCGATTTCTGGCAGCGGTTGGTGGAGGTGGCGATGCGCATTCTGCTGGTCGAAGATCACCCGCAACTGGCGGCGAGCGTGGCGCAGGCGCTGCGAAGCGGCGGCTGGACAGTGGACGTGCTGCACGATGGGGTGGCCGCCGACCTGGCCCTGGCGAGCGAGGAATACGCCCTGGCGATTCTCGATATCGGCTTGCCGCGGCTGGATGGCTTTCAGGTCCTGGCGCGCCTGCGCGAGCGCGGCAAAACCCTGCCGGTGCTGATGCTGACCGCACGCGGCGAGGTCAAGGACCGGGTCCACGGCCTCAACCTCGGTGCCGACGATTACCTGGCCAAACCGTTCGAACTGAGTGAGCTGGAAGCGCGGGTCAAGGCCTTGCTGCGCCGCAGCCTGCTCGGCGGCGAGCAGCTACAGCGTTGCGGCGAGCTGCTCTACGACCTGGGCACGCGGCGTTTCAGCGTGCGCGGCGAAAGCCTCAGCCTGACCTCGCGCGAGCAGGCGGTGCTGGAAGCGATGATTTCACGACCGGGGCGGGTAATGAGCAAGGAGCAACTGGCCGCCCAGGTATTCGGGCTGGACGAGGACGCCAGCGCCGACTCGATCGAGATCTATATTCACCGCCTGCGCAAAAAGCTCGAAGGCAGTGGCGTGCGCATCGTCACGTTCCGTGGCCTGGGTTATCTGCTGGAGGCTGTGGGTGACTGAGCGGCGAACGCCTCGCCAGGCTGAAGTCGGCAGCCTGCGCGGGCGGCTGCTCAGGCGTCTGGCATCGTTGCTGGCGCTGATTCTGCTGCTCAGCAGCCTGAGCGCCTACTGGAGCGCACGGCGCGCCGCCGACACCGCCTACGACCGCACGCTGCTGGCGTCGGCGCGGGCGATCGCCGAAGGGCTGTACACCGACGAGGGTACGCTCAAGGCAAACGTACCCTACGTCGCCCTGGATACGTTCGCCTACGACAGCGCCGGACGCATCTACTACCAGGTTCTGGATCTGCGCGGTGCGCTGGTGTCCGGTTACGAAGACCTGCCATCGACTCCGAAAGGAACTCGACGAACCGATGACTACCCCGCGCTGGCGCATTTTTACGATGCCGATTACCGCGGCCAGGGTGTGCGGGTGGTCAGCCTGTTACAGCCGGTCAGCGAGCCGCAGCTGAACGGTATCGCCGAGATCCGCGTGGCGGAAACCTTGGGCGCACGCGAGCGCTTGGCCCGCGAGCTGCTGTTCGGCACCTTGTGGCGCATGGGTTTGCTGTCGATCAGCGCGTTGCTGCTGGTGTGGCTGGCGGTGACGGTTGCGCTGCGACCTCTGGAAGCACTACGTCGCAGCGTTGCGGCGCGTGCCAGCGATGACTTGCGACCCTTGCCCGATGTGCAGTTGCCGCGCGAACTGCGCCCGCTGGTGAATGCCCTCAACCAGTTCAATGACCGCCTGCGTGGGTTGTTCGAGCGCCAGTCGCAATTTATCGCCGATGCTTCCCATGAGTTGCGTACGCCCTTGGCGGCGCTCAAGGCCCGTGTCGAGCTGGGGTTGCGCTCGCAGCAGGCGGACGTCTGGCGCACCACTCTGGAAGAAGCCGCGCAGAACGCCGACAGCCTGACTCACCTGGCCAACCAGCTGCTTTCGCTGGCGCGTATCGAAAGTGGCGCGCGGGCGATTGCCGAAGGCGGCGCGCAGCGCCTCGACCTCAGCCGATTGGCCCGCGAACTGGGCCTGGCCCTGGCGCCGCTGGCCCATAAACGCGGCGTCGCCCTGGCTCTGGAGGCGGAGCAGCCGGTATGGATCCGCGGCGAGCCGACGCTGCTCAACGAGCTGCTGTGCAACCTGTTAGACAACGCTCTGGCGCACACGCCGCCGGGTGGCAACGTGATCCTGCGGGTGCAGCCGAGCGGTTTGCTCGAGGTGCAGGACGACGGCCCGGGCATTCCCGCCGAAGAGCGCAACAAGGTGTTCCAGCGGTTCTACCGCCGTAGCGCCGAGGGGCTGGGGGCCGGGCTCGGTCTGGCCATCGTCAGCGAAATCTGCCGCGCCCACCAGGCCACTGTCGAACTGGACGAAGCAACCCCTCAGGGGCTTCGAGTGTGCGTACAGTTTGCCCTGGACCCTGGCTGATCAACGCCGTTGGCTTAGGGGTTGCTGGATTTCCAGCAAGTATTGGCTAACTCTGCCGCTGGCGCGCAGTTGAGCTAGGCCACGGTTGAAACGCTTCATCAGGTCCGCGTTACCGGGGGTTTGTCGTGATAGCAGTAGGTGCAGGTTATCGGTACGTAACGGTTTAGGGTGAAAGCTCAACAGTGCCCGTTCTGCAGGACTGAAATGCTGGTGCAGCAAATCGAAGCCAACGACTTTATCCATCGGAAACAAATCAATGCGACCTGCCAGTAGCTGCCGGAAATTCAGCTCGTCGCTGGTGAAACGCTTTACCCGCAAGTGGCCGGAGGCTTCGGCATGTTGAAAGGCGTCGCCATAATCGTAACTGCGGGTACCGCCGATGCGCTGCTGACGTAAGTCGTCGATGCTTTGCCAATCAAAATTGTGGTTTTTACGGTGAAACAGGTAGTAACCGCTTTCAATTACCGGATCGCTGATAAAGAACTGCTGCTCACGCTCGGCGCTATACAGCCAGACAGCGCTGCCGTCCCGCTTACCGCTTTCGGCTAACTGGAGAGAGCGTGCCCAAGGATGAAACTCCCAGGCAACCTCGATGCCTTCGAGGGCAAATGCTTCGCCGACGATTCGTGATGCAACCCCATAGTGCGCAAGCTTCTCACCTAAATAAGGCGGCCATTCGCCATTGGTCAGCTTTATCGACTCTGCGGCAATGATATTGCTGGCTAATAACCATAGAAGCAGAGCGAAACTGCGCATATGCACTCTCCACACCGCTCATGGGCGGGCCGGTAGCAATACAGCGCACCCTTTATTGCAGCATGCTCATCGCTGCTTCCATGGCGGCCGAGAGGTCTTCGTCGTCGTGAATGTCCTGGCTCGGGTCAAGGCCCAGCTTGGCGAAGGCGGGGATCTGGCTCCAGTCGAGTTGGGTATAAGGGTGTTCGCTGCCCAGATAGCTTTGCAAGGTGGCAACCTGGACGATGTCGACGTAGTCGACCTTGGCGGAGTCGCGGGTGAAGTCCAAATACTGGTTAGGAACCATGGCGATCAGTTCGGGAAAGTCCCAGGTGCGCAGAATCTTGTCGCCGATGATCGGGTGAATCTTCTCGATCACGTGGTTGAGGCTGATCGAGTCGCGCAGCAATTCGCTGTGCTCTTCCGCGTAGGTCAGGATTGGCAGGACGCCGATCTGATGCACCAGACCTGCCAGCGTAGCCTGGTCCGGCAGCAGCCGGGTGTAATGCTTGCACAGGACGTGGCAGATGCCGGCGATCTCGGTGCTTTTGTTCCACACTTCGCGCATCTTGCGGTCGACCACATCCGAGGTCGCCTGGAACATCTGCTCCATCGCCAGCCCTGTCGCGAGGTTGCAGGTGTAGTTGATGCCGAGGCGGCCGACAGCCATTTGCAAGTCGGTTATTTCGCGGCTGGTGCGCAGCAGCGGGCTGTTTACCACCTTGATGATTCGAGCGGTCAGGGCCGCGTCGTTGCCTATCACTTTGCTCAGTGCCGGAATGCTGATGTCCGGATTTTCCGCCGCTTCACGGACCTTCAATGCAACTTCCGGCAGGGTCGGTAACACCAGTTCATCGTTGTCGATGGCCTTGATCAGTTCCTGCTGGACTTTCTCGGCAAGTTGGCTCATGCGCGGTTCTCTTTAGCGGTCAGGCAATGAAGTAGGAGTGTAGTTAACGCTGAATCTCTAAGTCACGATTCAGCGTGTACGGAAGGTCGAGCAGGTCAAGCGGCGGGCCTTGAAGGGTGCCGAGGTGAATCTGGCCATTGCTGGCAGCATCTTCTTGCAGCACTGCCAGCAGTTCGATGCCCGCTTCGCTGCTTGCGGCCACCACCACCTCACCGACCGCGCTGCTGCTTAGCGGAGAGAATAGCTCGGTGGATGGGGCGGGTAGCTCCTCGCAGTGGGCAGACAGGCGATACAGTCGGCGCTTGAGTTTGCCTAGGTACTGCATACGGGCGACGATTTCCTGGCCGGTGTAACAGCCTTTCTTGAAGCTGACGGCGCCCAACGCCTGCAGGTTTAGCATCTGTGGAATAAACAGCTCGCGGGTTTGCTCGAAGACTTGGCCAAGTCCCGCGCGAATTTGGCCTAGCAGCCAAGCATTGAGCGGGGCTTGCGGTAATTGCGCACTGAGGCGCGTCTGCAGCGTCTCAGCTTTGCCTGCAGGCGCCCAGAGTTCAGCGCGCCCATTGCTCAGTCGGATAGCCATTAAGTCGTTGGCGCGAGCAACACTGTCGAGTGTCTGCGGCAGATCAAGGCCAAGGCTGACCAGCGCACCATCGCCGTTGCTCAAGCCGAAGCGCACCCATTCGCCGCTGGCATCGCTGAGCGTTGTTTTGCTGAACACCGCGTATTTGTGCAAGTCAGCGAGTTGCGAGATGACCAGCTCTCTGGTCATCGCCAGCAGGTAACCATCGGCAACACTGACAATGCGAAAGCTCGAAAGCATGCGGCCTTTCGGCGTGCAGCGTGCGCCCAGGCTGGCGGTATTTTCGTTCAAGTAATTGAGGTTGCAGGTCAGTTGGCCTTGAAGAAACTTGCTGGCGTCTGACCCATGAGCGGCCAGAACGCCTTCGTGGCTGAGCGGACAGAAAAAAGCGGTATCGGCCATTGGGGTCAAGTATCGCTGCGCTGAGAGTAGGACCGCCATCATAGAGCGCGTCCTGAGGCTTGTCAGCGGTTGTGCTCACACAGGCAGCCGATTGTTGGCGCGGGTCAACAATGCACGCTTTCGCCGGTATACTGCTCAGCCCATTCAAGGAGCAGCCCATGGTCGACTCGGTTGAACTCAATCGTCTTTTTTGGCACAGCCGGCGCGGCATGCTGGAGTTGGACGTGTTGCTGGTGCCTTTCGTCAAAGAGGTTTATCCGAACCTGGATGCTGAGGACCGCGAGCGTTATCGCAAGCTGCTTGAGTGCGAGGATCAGGACATGTTCGGCTGGTTCATGCAGCGGGCAGAGCCTGAGGACGAAGATCTCAAGCGCATGGTTCGGATGATTCTGGATCGTGTCCAGCCCAAGTGACGGATTTGAATGCAGTTGGCGGCCTTCGAGGCGTCTGCTGCTGATTTACAGCGCGCTGCAAATACTGGCGCTGTTGGCTCTGTCCTTGATCGACGCTCCCTTGTGGGTATCGGTGCCAGGCGTTGTGTTCTGTCTTGGGCATGCCGTCTGGGTGCTGCCGCGGCACATCTTGCTCCGCGCGCCCAGTGCATTTACCGGCTTGCGTTGCAGTGGCGAAGGCTGGCAGGTCTGGAGCGAGAGCGTCGGCTGGCAGCGTATTCAACTGCGCCCCGACAGCCTGGCGTTGCCGCTTATGGTGGTGCTGAGATTTCGTGTTGCGGGAAGGCGTCAGGTAAGTAGTTTGTGTATCGCGCATGACGCTATGGCACATGACTCGCATCGGCGTCTGCGCGTTCGGTTGAAGTTCAGTCGCCGTAGGTGGGCGGAAGCAGAATAGTGTCGCGCGCTTCGCTCTGCAGGCCGGGATAATCGAGTGTGTAGTGCAGTCCTCGGCTTTCGTGGCGCAGCATGGCCGAGCGGATCATCAGTTCGGCAACCTGGGCAAGATTGCGCAGTTCGATCAGGTCGCGGCTGACTTTGTAATTGCTGTAAAACTCATGAATCTCATCAAGTAGCAGGCGAACCCGATGTTCGGCCCGTTGCAGGCGCTTGTTGGTGCGTACTATGCCGACATAGTCCCACATGAACCGCCGCAGTTCGTCCCAGTTGTGCGCAATGATGACGTCCTCGTCCGAATCGGTGACCTGGCTGGCATCCCAACCAGGCAGCGGGTTGGGCATTTCTACCGCGTCCAGCTGCGCCACTATGTCTGCAGCGGCAGAGCGGGCATAGACGAAGCACTCCAGCAACGAGTTGCTGGCCATGCGATTCGCGCCGTGGAGGCCGGTAAAGCTGGTTTCACCAATTGCATAGAGACCGGGTACGTCGGTACTGCCGTTCTGGTCGACCACTACGCCGCCGCAGGTGTAATGGGCGGCAGGTACGACCGGAATCGGTTCGCGGGTTATGTCAATGCCGAAATCCAGGCAGCGCTCATATACCGTGGGGAAGTGCGATTTGATGAAGTCGGCCGGCTTGTGGCTGATATCGAGAAATACGCAATCCACGCCGAGGCGTTTCATCTCATGGTCGATTGCCCGGGCGACGATATCCCGCGGTGCAAGTTCAGCGCGCGCGTCGAAGCGCGGCATGAAGCGTTCACCATTCGGCAGCTTGAGCAGCGCGCCTTCACCGCGCAGTGCCTCGGTAATCAGAAAGCTTTTGGCCAGTGGGTGGTATAGACAGGTGGGGTGGAACTGGTTGAACTCCAGGTTACCCACGCGGCAGCCCGCTCGCCAGGCCATTGCAATGCCGTCGCCGCACGCTCCATCCGGGTTGCTGGTGTACAGGTAGACCTTCGCGGCTCCTCCTGTGGCGAGAATCACGAATCGCGCTCGGAAGGTATCTACCTCTCCACTGTTTCGATTCAGTACGTAGGCTCCCAGGCAGCGAGCGCCCTCCTGGCCAAGCTTGCGTTCGGTGATGAGGTCCACGGCGACACGTTGCTCAAGCAACTCGATATTGCTGCGCTGCTTCGCGTGTTCGAGCAGCGTGTTGAAAATAGCCGCTCCTGTCGCGTCTGCGGCGTGGATGATGCGTCGGTGGCTATGGCCGCCTTCGCGGGTGAGATGAAACTCGAAACCGCCGTCTTCGCGAGCGGTTTGATCGTCACGAGTAAAGGGCACGCCTTGGTCGATTAGCCATTGAATGGCTTCGCGGCTGTGCTCGACAGTGAAGCGCACCGCCTGTTCCTGGCAGAGGCCGCCGCCTGCGTTGAGGGTGTCCTCGACATGCGATTGGACGGTATCGGCGCCGTCCAATACTGCCGCAACGCCGCCCTGAGCCCAATAGGTCGAGCCATTGGACAGGTTGCCTTTGCTCAAGATTGCCACCCGCAGGCTCTCGGGTAGATTCAATGCCAGCGTGAGCCCGGCAGCGCCGCTGCCGATTACCAAAACGTCGTGTTGATACTGTTGGCTCATGTCCGAATCCGCAGAAAGCTTTTTGTAGTATATGGAGGATGCGAGCGGCACAATAGCGGGCTAATGACCAACTGCATAAGTCGGGAACTTACTTAGCATTACAGGTTCTATAGGCGTTCGCCTAAAGAGGTTTTATGCTTGCTCGCTATGCGTTGAGACGAGTGCTGGCGCGGGCTCGTGTCGGTTGGCAAGCAGCCGATAACCTCTCGCGTATCAGCGGCAGGCCACTGTTTACGTTACTCCGAGCAGAACTGAATCAATTCTGCAGGAAACTGTTTGGGGGAGGGAGAACTTTTGCGCAATGTTCGAGTCTATTTTGGCAAGCGGATTAACTGGCTTGCGCAGCACTCCTCTGCATCCTATAAGGAGTGTTCATGCTAACTCAGGAAGAAGATCAGCAGCTGGTCGAGCGCGTGCAGCGTGGCGATAAGCGCGCATTTGATCTGTTAGTGCTGAAATACCAGCACAAGATTCTCGGGTTGATCGTGCGTTTCGTGCACGACACCCACGAGGCACAGGACGTGGCTCAAGAGGCGTTCGTAAAAGCTTATCGGGCGCTTGGCAATTTTCGCGGTGACAGTGCTTTTTATACCTGGCTGTATCGCATCGCCATCAACACGGCGAAGAATCATCTGGTGTCGCGTGGACGGCGGCCTCCGGATAGTGATGTCAGCACTGACGACGCAGAGTTCTACGATGGCAATCACGCCCTCAAGGATATCGAGTCGCCCGAGCGGACATTGTTACGCGATGAAATCGAAGCCACCGTGCATCGCACCATCGAGCAATTGCCAGAAGATTTACGCACAGCGCTAACATTGCGTGAATTTGATGGTCTGAGTTACGAGGATATTGCGAGTGTAATGCAGTGTCCCGTAGGTACCGTGCGGTCACGTATTTTCAGAGCGCGCGAAGCCATTGATAAATCCCTGCAGCCTTTATTGCAGGAAGCCTAAGACAGCGGTGAAAGCCGAAAGAGGATCCACCATGAGTCGTGAAACCCTACAGGAATCGCTGTCCGCGGTGATGGATAACGAAGCGGACGAACTGGAGCTTCGGCGAGTGCTCGGCGCGAGCGACTCGGCGGAGGTACGTGCGACTTGGTCGCGCTATCAGATTGCCCGGGCAGTTATGCACAAAGAGCTGCTTGAGCCGCGTCTCGACATCGCGTCGGCTGTTTCTGTCGCGTTGGCTGAGGAGGCCGCGCCTGCGGTTGAGAAAGCGACTCAAGGCCCATGGCGAACCTTCAGTCGTCTTGCAGTTGCGGCTTCAGTGACGGTTGCAGTGTTGGCAGGCGTGCGCTTATATAATCAGGATGATGTTGCGGGTGCGCAAATGGCGCAGCAAGCTGCGCAGCCTAGTTTGGTCGCGCCTCAGGTTCAGGGGCCGGCAATGTTGGCGGGTTTCAGCTCGGGAGCTGAGCTTGAGCAAGCCCCGGCGTCGGGTAATCAGATTCAGCCATCTTGGCATGAGCAGCGGTTGCCAGCTTATTTACGCCAGCATGCGCAACAAGCCGCAATGAATGGTAAAAGCGCGCTGCCTTACGCACGCGCTGCCAGTATGGAAAGCCGTTAAGGAGGCGCATGCGTTTTGTCCCGGTAACTTCCCTTCTGCTGTGCAGCTGGTTGGCAATGCCAGCTTCAGCTGCCAGCGCGCAAGATTGGTTGCAACGCCTTGCTGAGGCGGAGCGACGTCAGAGTTTTCACGGTACGTTTGTCTACGAACGAAACGGCAGCTTTTCAACCCATAGCGTAGCGCGCAGGGTTGAAGAGGGCGGCGTCTTACGCGAGCGTCTTCTGCAGTTGGACGGGCCTGCTCAAGAGGTCGTACGAGTCGATGGCCAGGTCGAGTGCGTGAGCGACGCGCTCACTGATCAGTTGGTTAATAGTCAGGTGTGGCCGGCGCGGCAGTTGGACGTTAAGCAACTGACGGAATGGTACGACCTTCGAGTTGTTGGCGAGTCTCGGGTTGCGGGGCGTGAGGCTGTGGTGCTTGCGCTTCTGCCGCGTGATCAGCACCGTTACGGAATTGAACTGCATCTTGATCAAGCAACTAGCCTTCCGCTCAAATCGCTGTTGCTAAATGATAAGGGGCAATTGCTCGAACGTTTTCAGTTTACTCAGCTGGAAACAGAGGTAGCGCCGACCCTCCAAGAAGTTACCCGGGGCTCAGACTGCGAGCCTGCACGTATTACCGAAGCGCAGAAAGTTGCAGAAACCGAATGGCAGTCCGATTGGCTGCCGCCAGGTTTCTCGTTGAGTGCTGTAACCAATCGACGTAGCCCTGCTTCCGATGAGTCGGTAACGTGCATGGTGTTCGACGATGGTTTGGCGAAATTTTCTGTCTTTCTCGAACCCTTGCGTGGTGCTGCCGTTGAGGATGCCCGCAGTCAACTTGGCCCCACGGTTGCAGTTTCCAGGCGTTTATCGACTACCGATGGCGACATGATGGTTACGGTGGTGGGTGAAATTCCGTTGGGTACGGCCGAGCGTGTCGCGCTGTCAATGCGCTCTGCCGAGGTTCAGGCTTCTCGATGATCGAAGAGCAGGGCCGTGTCATCGCACTTGAGCCAGGTGCAGTCTGGGTTGAAACGGTGCGCAAAAGCACGTGTTCTTCATGCTCGGCCAGCGCAGGTTGCGGGCAAGGCCTGCTGGAGAAACTGGGTGCTGGGCAGCGCCGCGGTTTGGTCCGGGCAATCAGTGATTTACACCTTAATATCGGGGATGCCGTGATTATCGGTGTTGGTGAAGACCTTATCGTACGCGGCTCGTTGCTGGTCTATTTAGTCCCTCTTGCAGGGCTTTTTGCTGCAGCGCTGTTTGCACAATTCCTGCTGCTAAGCGAGCCTCTAATCGTTTTCTTTGCTTTTACCGGGTTTATTGCGGCCTGGTTCCTTGTGCGTTGGCGTAGCATCCGTACCGCCGACAATCCCGCTCTACAGCCAGTGGTTTTGCGCGCGTTACTGGTCGGTCCTACGGCGACGTCCCAAGTTTTAGCTTGATTCAACGATGGGGAGCTGTACCTCTATGTTCTATCCAAAACGATTTATGTCTTCTGTCCTTGCGATGCTGCTGTTGGGTCTGACATTTGGCGCTCATGCCCAGCTACCAGACTTTACCGAACTGGTAGAGCAGGCTTCGCCAGCGGTAGTGAACATCAGCACCCGCCAAAAAATGCCGGCGCGCTCGGTTGCGGGTGCGCAGGGCCTTCCAGATATGGAGGGGCTGCCGCCGATGTTTCGCGAGTTCTTCGAGCGCAATGTTCCGCAGGTGCCGCAAGGGCCCGGCGAGGGCCGCCAGCGCGAAGCTCAATCGCTTGGTTCCGGATTCATCATTTCCGAAGACGGCTATGTATTGACCAACAACCACGTCGTCGCAGATGCCGATGAAATTATTGTACGTTTGCCGGACCGTAGTGAATTGGAAGCAAAGCTTATTGGCGCCGACCCGCGAAGCGATGTCGCCCTGCTCAAGGTGGAAGGTAAAGATTTGCCGACCGTGAAGCTGGGTAAGTCAGAAGATCTGAAGGTAGGGGAATGGGTGCTGGCGATAGGTTCGCCATTTGGTTTCGACCATTCGGTTACCGCCGGCATCGTCAGTGCCAAGGGGCGAAATTTGCCTAATGAGAGCTACGTCCCTTTTATTCAGACCGATGTGGCGATCAATCCGGGCAATTCAGGCGGGCCGCTTTTCAACCTGGCCGGCGAAGTGGTGGGGATCAATTCGCAAATCTTTACGCGATCCGGCGGCTTCATGGGGCTGTCCTTTGCCATACCGATGAGTGTGGCGATGGATGTGGCCAATCAGCTCAAAGTCGATGGCAAGGTCAGTCGCGGTTGGCTGGGCGTTGTGATTCAGGAAGTTAATAAAGATCTGGCGGAGTCGTTTGGTCTGGAGAGGCCTGCTGGCGCCCTTGTTGCGCAAGTAATGGAAGGTGGGCCGGCCGCCAAAGGCGGTTTGCAGGTTGGCGACGTGATTCTCAGCCTGGATGGCAAGCCGATCATCATGTCTGCAGATCTGCCGCATCTGGTGGGCAGTCTGAAGCCAGGCAGCGAGGCCGTCCTGGATGTGGTTCGTGATGGTTCGCGCAAAAAGCTGGAAATTGCCATTGGAGTGCTTCCAGAAGATGGTCAGGCAATAACCGGTATCGCCAGCCCTGGCGTCGAACGTAGCAGTAATCGGTTGGGCGTGAAGGTCGTCGAGTTGACCGAAGAGCAAAAGAAAGGCCTCGATCTTAAGGGCGGCGTGGTTATCTCCGAAGTTCAGGAGGGTCCGGCATCGCTTATCGGCTTGCGCGCAGGTGATGTGATCACCCACCTGAACAATCAGGCGATTGATTCTGCTAAGACCTTTACCCAGGTTGCTCAGGGGTTGCCGAAGAACCGTTCGGTGTCCATGCGTGTATTGCGTCAGGGAAGAGCCAGCTTTATTACCTTCAAATTGGCTGAATAACCTTCGGTAGAGTTGAAAGGGCGACTTCGGTCGCCCTTTTTCATCGGGCCTGCTTTGCAGCTTGGATGACGTGCCGGATGCGGATCAGGTACAATTCGCGGCTATTTTTCGGCAGGCAATCTGCCCGCGCCTTGAGAGTGTTGATCCGTGAGTGATTTGAGTCATATCCGCAATTTCTCCATCATTGCCCACATCGATCATGGCAAGTCCACTCTGGCCGACCGGTTTATCCAGATGTGTGGTGGCTTGGCCGACCGCGAAATGGAAGCCCAGGTGCTGGACTCCATGGACCTTGAGCGTGAGCGCGGAATTACCATCAAAGCCCATAGCGTGACCTTGTATTACAAAGCACGTGACGGCAAAACCTATCAGCTGAATTTCATCGATACCCCTGGTCATGTCGACTTCACTTATGAAGTCAGCCGTTCGCTGGCCGCGTGTGAGGGCGCGCTGCTTGTGGTTGATGCCGGTCAGGGCGTAGAAGCCCAGTCCGTAGCCAACTGCTACACGGCCATCGAGCAGGGCCTCGAGGTCATGCCGGTATTGAACAAGATGGATCTGCCGCAAGCTGATCCAGACCGCGTCAAAGAAGAAATTGAAAAAATCATCGGTATCGATGCGACCGACGCCGTGGCTTGCAGCGCGAAAAGCGGCATGGGTGTGGATGACGTGCTCGAGCGGCTGGTTCAGCTGATTCCGCCGCCGACCGGCAACATCGAAGACCCTTTGCAAGCCCTGATTATCGACTCTTGGTTCGACAACTACCTGGGCGTGGTTTCCCTGGTGCGGGTGCGCCACGGACGGATCAAAAAGGGCGACAAGGTGCTGGTGAAGTCCACCGGCAAGGTGCACTTGGTCGACAGCGTAGGCGTTTTCAACCCTAAGCACACCGCCACGGCCGACCTGAAGGCCGGTGAGGTAGGCTTCATCATCGCCGGCATCAAGGACATTCACGGTGCGCCGGTGGGCGACACCCTGACCTTGAGTTCGACTCCGGACGTCGACGTATTACCGGGCTTCAAGCGCATCCAGCCGCAGGTCTATGCGGGCCTCTTCCCGGTCAGCTCCGACGACTTCGAAGACTTCCGGGAAGCCTTGCAGAAACTCACGCTGAACGATTCTTCGCTGCAATACACCCCGGAAAGTTCCGACGCCCTCGGTTTCGGCTTTCGCTGTGGGTTCCTTGGCATGTTGCACATGGAGATCATTCAGGAGCGCCTCGAGCGCGAATATGACCTGGATCTGATCACCACCGCTCCTACAGTTATCTTCGAGTTGCTGCTCAAGACTGGCGAAACGATTTACGTCGATAACCCGTCCAAGCTGCCGGATCTATCGAGCATCGAAGACATGCGCGAGCCGATCGTTCGGGCCAATATTCTGGTGCCGCAGGAGCATTTGGGTAACGTCATCACCCTGTGCATCGAGAAGCGTGGCGTGCAGCACGATATGCTGTTCCTCGGCTCCCAGGTGCAGGTGACCTACGATTTGCCGATGAATGAAGTGGTGTTGGACTTCTTCGATCGCCTGAAGTCAACCAGCCGCGGCTACGCGTCCCTCGATTACCATTTCGATCGCTATCAGTCGGCCAACTTGGTCAAGCTCGATGTACTGATCAATGGCGAGAAGGTCGACGCGCTCGCGTTGATCGTGCACCGCGACAACGCGCACTACAAAGGCCGCGCGTTGACTGAAAAGATGAAAGAGCTGATTCCGCGGCAGATGTTCGATGTCGCCATTCAGGCCGCGATAGGCGGGCAGATTGTGGCGCGAACCACCGTCAAGGCACTCAGGAAAAACGTACTGGCCAAATGTTACGGTGGCGACGTGAGCCGAAAGCGCAAGCTGCTGGAAAAGCAGAAAGCCGGTAAGAAACGCATGAAGCAGGTTGGTAACGTGGAAATTCCACAGGAAGCCTTCCTTGCCGTGCTCAGGTTGGATAGTTAGGTCCTATGTCACTAAATTTCCCGCTGTTGCTGGTAATCGCCGTCGCCGTCTGTGGTGCGCTGGCGCTGTTTGATCTGATTTTCCTGGCGCCGCGGCGCCGTGTGGCGATCAGCAATTACCACGACCAGGTCGGTGAGCCGGACGCGGCGGTGATTGAGCAGTTGAACAAGGAGCCGCTGCTGGTGGAGTACGGCAAGTCGTTCTTCCCGGTACTGGCCATCGTGCTGGTGCTGCGCTCCTTTCTGGTCGAGCCGTTCCAGATACCTTCTGGCTCGATGAAGCCGACGCTGGAAGTGGGTGACTTCATCCTGGTGAACAAGTTTGCCTATGGCATTCGCTTGCCCGTGCTGGATACCAAAGTGATCGAAGTCGGTGATCCGCAGCGCGGCGACGTCATGGTGTTTCGTTACCCAAGCGATCCCAACATCAACTACATCAAACGTGTAGTCGGCTTGGCGGGTGACCGCATTCGTTACAGCAGCGACAAGCGCCTGTTCATCAATGACCAGCCTGTTGCTCAGACACTGATCGGCGAAGAGCCGGGCAGTCTTGGCAACGCGATGCTGTACAAGGAGCAGCTTGGTGACGCCGAGCACCTGATCCGCAAGGAGATGAGCCGCTACCGGGTAGAGCCTGAAAGTGAATGGGTCGTGCCGCAGGGCCACTATTTCATGGTTGGTGATAACCGCGATAACTCCAACGACAGTCGCTACTGGAATGATTCCTCCATTCCTAAGGATCTGCTGGGGATGGTCCCGGACAAGAACATCGTCGGCAAGGCGTTCGCCATATGGATGAGCTGGCCTGACCCGAAAATGCGTAATCTGCCGAACTTCTCCCGCGTCGGTTTGATTCACTGATTTCCGGATTCAACGCGGCACTGTTCAATCCGGTGCCGCGAGCTATAAATAATCGTGTCTTTTGCCTAATCAGGCTTTTATCTCACTGAGAACTTTGGGGCTTCATATGAAATTTGCGCGCTCGCAAAAAGGTATGTCGATTCTTGGCTGGTTGATGGTGCTGTCTCTGGTGGCGTTTTTCGCCAGTGCCGCGTTCAAGGTGATTCCGCATTACCTCGATCAAATGGCCTTGGAAAAAATGATTCTCTCGGTTGAAACCGACAAAGCGGCGCAGATCACCACTGTCGGCGATTTCTACAGCCATATGAGCAAAGGCATGCAGGTCAACAGCATCCGCGACCTCAAGCTGGACGATGCCCTCAAAGTCACGATCGAGAACAACGAGTTTCTCGTGCACCTGAAATACGAGAAGCGTGATCCGTTGATCCAGAACATCGATCTAGTGGTGCATTTCGACAAAGAATACCGCGTGCGTATGCCGTGAGTTCTTCGTTAGCCCGCCTCGAGCGTCAGCTCGGCTACAACTTCAAGGACCAGGATCTGATGATCCTGGCGCTTACACACCGCAGTTTCGCTGGACGCAACAACGAGCGTCTGGAGTTCCTCGGTGATGCCATCCTCAACTTCGTCGCTGGCGAAGCCTTGTTCGAGCGTTTCCCCCAGGCGCGTGAAGGGCAGCTTTCCCGGCTGCGCGCCAGGCTCGTTAAAGGCGAGACCCTGGCCATATTGGCGCGTGGCTTTGATCTGGGCGAGTACCTGCGGCTGGGCTCCGGCGAGTTGAAGAGTGGCGGCTTTCGCCGCGAGTCGATTCTCGCCGACGCGCTGGAAGCGCTGATCGGTGCGATCTATCTGGATACCGGCATGGACGCAGCTCGCGAGCGGGTTCTGGCCTGGTTGACCAACGAACTGGACAGCCTGACCCTGGTCGATACCAACAAGGACCCGAAAACCCGCTTGCAGGAGTTTCTGCAATCGCGTGCCTGCGACCTGCCGCGCTACGAGGTGGTGGACATCCAGGGCGATCCGCATTGCCGGACATTCATTGTCGAGTGTCAGGTGACTTTATTGAATGAGAAGACCCTGGGCCAAGGGGCCAGTCGCCGCATCGCCGAACAGGTTGCGGCGGCCGCTGCCTTGATTGCCCTGGGTGTGGAGAATGGCCATGACTGATTCACCTGCAACACGCTGTGGCTATGTCGCCATCGTTGGCCGGCCCAACGTGGGCAAGTCGACGCTGCTCAACCACATCCTCGGGCAAAAGCTGGCGATCACCTCGCGCAAGCCGCAGACCACACGGCACAACATGCTCGGCATCAAGACCGAGGGCGAGGTCCAGGCGATCTACGTGGATACCCCCGGTCTGCACAAGAACAACGAAAAAGCCCTCAACCGCTACATGAACAAGAATGCCTCGTCGGCGCTGAAAGACGTCGATGTGGTGATCTTTGTGGTCGACCGTACCCGCTGGACCGACGAGGACCAGATGGTGCTGGAGCGCATTCAGTACGTGCAGGGGCCGGTGATTCTGGCCATTAACAAGACCGACCGTATTGAAGACAAAACCGAGCTGATGTCGCACCTCGAGTGGCTGGCGACGCAACTGCCAAACGCGGAAATCGTACCGGTGTCGGCGCAGCAGGGGCACAACCTCGACACCCTGGAGAAACTGGTGGGCGAGCGTTTGCCGGAAGGTGTGCATTTCTTCCCGGAAGACCAGGTCACCGACCGCTCGAGCCGCTTCTTCGCCGCCGAGCTCGTACGCGAGAAGATCATGCGCCAGCTTGGCGCGGAGCTGCCGTACCAGATCACCGTGGAGATCGAAGAATTCAAGCGCGATGGGCGCATTCTGCATATCCATGCGCTGATCCTGGTCGAGCGCGATGGGCAGAAGAAAATCATCATTGGTGACAAGGGCGAGCGCATCAAGCGCATCGGTCAGGATGCGCGCAAGGACATGGAGGTGATGTTCGACTCCAAAGTCATGCTCAACCTGTGGGTCAAGGTCAAAGGCGGCTGGTCGGACGACGAGCGCGCGTTGCGATCCCTGGGTTACGACAACATCTGAGTCCGCCGGGCGCACAAGAGCCCGTGCCGTCATCGAGTAATCGCCAGCCATGCTTGCGGACAGCCAGCCAGCCTATGTTCTGCACAGCCGCGCTTATCGCGAGAGCAGCGCGCTGGTGGATTTCCTTACCCCGCAAGGGCGGATGCGCGCTGTGATGCGCGGCGCACGCGGCAAGGCTGGCACCCTGGCGCGGCCTTTCATTCCGTTGGACGTGGCGTTTCGCGGGCGCAGCGAGCTGAAAAGCGTCAGCCGCCTGGAAGCCGCGGGAATTCCCAACCTGCTCAACGGCGACGCGCTGTTCAGCGGCCTTTACCTCAATGAACTGCTGATTCGTCTACTGCCCGAGCAGGACGCTCACCCGGCGATGTTCGACCACTACGCGATGACCGTGCTGGCGCTGGCTCAGGGTCGGGCGATCGAGCCGCTGCTGCGCTCGTTCGAATGGCGTTTGCTGGATGAGCTGGGCTATGGTTTCGCCCTGGACCAGGATCGCCACGGCCAGCCGATCGCCGGGGGCGGAATGTACCGCCTGCAAACCGATGCCGGTTTCGAGCCCGTCGGCCAGTTGCAGCCCGGTGTGTTTCAAGGCGGTGAAATTCTTGCCATGGCCGAGGCCGATTGGACTGCCCCTGGTGCCCTGGTAGCAGCCAAGCGCCTGATGCGTCAGGCGCTTGCCCCGCATTTAGGCGGCCGACCGCTGGTCAGCCGCGAACTCTTCATGACGCTCAAGGAGCCAAGCCGTGACTGATGCCAATCGTATTCTGCTCGGGGTGAACATCGACCATGTGGCGACGCTACGCCAAGCCCGTGGCACCCGCTATCCCGATCCGGTGAAAGCCGCGCTCGATGCCGAAGAGGCCGGTGCCGATGGCATTACCGTGCACCTGCGCGAGGACCGTCGGCATATCCAGGAGCGCGATGTGCGTCTGCTCAAGGAGGTGCTGCAGACCCGAATGAATTTCGAGATGGGCGTCACCGAGGAAATGCTCGGGTTCGCCGAGAGCATCCGCCCTGAGCACGTGTGCCTGGTCCCGGAGACCCGGCAGGAACTCACCACCGAAGGCGGTCTTGACGTAGCCGGCCAGGAAGCGCGGATTCGCGCGGCAGTCGAGCGGCTGAGCAAGATCGGCTGCGAAGTCTCGCTGTTTATCGACCCGGACCCGCGTCAGATCGAAGCCTCGAAGCGCGTGGGGGCGCCAGCCATCGAGCTGCACACCGGTCGCTATGCCGATGCGCACACGCCGCAGGAGGCCGCGCTCGAGCTGGCGCGTATTCGCGACGGGGTTGCCTGCGGTCTGGACCATGGCTTGATCGTCAACGCCGGGCATGGTCTGCATTACCACAACGTCGAGCCGGTGGCGGCAATTCCCGGGATCAATGAGTTGAACATTGGCCATGCCCTGGTGGCCCATGCGCTGTTCGTCGGCTTCAAGCAGGCGGTGGCGGAGATGAAGGCGCTGATCGTGGCGGCCGCGCAACGCGGTTAACTGGCAGCCTGGGGCAGGGCGATGCGCTGTCTGCGGCTTAGCTCATTGGCTGGGCCGGCTTTCAGCGCTGCGCACCAAATGCCTGGATCAACTGTGCGGCCAGGGCGTCGGCGGCGCCTTCGCGATTGCTGCCGCGCAGCAATTTGATGTGGTAATCCCCCAGGGGCGGTAAACCATGCTCCTCGCCCAGGCGCTTCAGTGGCGCCTTGACCAGGCTCTGCGGGAACGGCGCTATGGCCAGGTCGGCGATCATGGCCGCTTTCTGCCCGGCGCACTGCTCGCAAGAGTAGGCGATGCGGTAGGTCCGGTTGATGCGGTCCAGCGCGTCCAGCGCAACCCGCCGCCAGGCACACCCGGTGCTTGCCAGGGCCAGCGGCAGGGGCGTGGCGTGTATCGCCAGGCCGCCGTCGCGGCCAGCCCAGACCAGGGCTTCGGAATAGATGACTTGGCCCCGCGAGTCGTCCAGCCCATCATTGCCTGCGTTGATCAGCGTGAGATCCAGTTCGCCCGCGTCGAGGCGCTCTATCAGGTCCACGCTGCGTCCTGCCGACACTTCCACCTGCACCGCAGGATGACTGCGCGCGAACAGTGTTAGTACGCTGGGCAGAACTGGCGTGCCGAGGTCATGCGGGATGCCGAAACGGACCTTGCCGGACAGCGCAGGGGTGAGGAAATGGGAAACCGCCTCCTCGTTGAGCTTGAGCAGACGTCGGGCGTACCCCAGCAGGATTTCGCCGTCCGGAGTCAACTGGACACGCCTGGCCTCTCGGCTGAACAGGCTGCGTCCCAGGGTTTCCTCAAGGCGTTTGATCTGCATGCTGACCGCCCCGGTGCTGCGGTAGACCTGGGCCGCCGTGCGGGTGAAGCTGCCGCTTTCGGCAATGCCGACAAAGGTCTTGAGGACGTCGCTTTCCAGCAACGGCAGGGCTTGGGGCGGAAGTGATCGAGCGATTTCGTTCATGATTTGTGTTCAGCTCAATTGAACGCTGTGTTTGGTATTAGTCGTTTGATTGAACGATAGGTGCCCTCCATCCTGATGGCAAGTCATCTCGCTGCGAGATGCAGTCTGGCTATGAGGAGGTGCGTCATGTCCCTTTTAAATTCGTGCAAGACCCGGCGGGATCCACCCATCGAGCGGCCTGCGGTCTATCTACCGGCCATGTGGCCGCTGAGTTTGCAAAACCTGATTGCTGATACCTGGGCTGCCTGGCGCTGGCGGCAACGCTTGCGTCGGCTGTTGCAGCAGGAAGCGCGTGGGGAGGCCCGGCTGGGTGAAGCCCGGGCAGCGGTGCAGCAGGGTGCACAGGAGCGTTTGCCGGTGATCGCTGCACGGTTTGCCGAGCGGCGTCGCCAATGTCAGGACTGAGGCGTGTGACGCCTCAGGGTTTGCGGGCGATCAGCACGGCGCGGCAGGGCGCAGGCAGGCCTTCGACCGTGCGGCTGTGGTCGGCTGGATCGAGAAACTCCGGCAGCGACTGGAAGCGCATCCACTCGGTGGCGCGCTGCTCTTCAACCGAAGTGGTGCTGACGTCCACGCAGCGCACGTCGACGAAGCCTGCGCGGCGCAGCCACAGCTCCAGCGCCGGCACCGATGGCAGAAACCAGACATTGCGCATCTGCGCGTAGCGGTCCTCGGGCAGCAGCACCTGTTGCGCATCGCCTTCCACCACCAGGGTTTCAAGGACCAGTTCGCCGTCTTTCACCAGGCAATCCTTCAGGTCCAGCAGGTGATCGATCGGCGAGCGCCGGTGGTAGAGCACGCCCATGGAAAACACCGTATCGAAGCCCTGCAGCTTGGCCGGCAGTTCTTCGAATGCCAGCGGCAGGTGCCAGGCGGGCAGATCGGGCAGGTAGTTCTTCATGGCCAGGAACTGGCACAGGAACAGCCAATTCGGGTCGATGCCCACGACGCTGTTCGCGCCCGCGCCGAGCATGCGCCACATGTAGTAACCGTTGCCGCAGCCGACATCCAGCACGCGCTTGCCGCGCAGGTCGAGATGGGGCGCGACGCGCTGCCATTTCCAGTCCGAACGCCACTCCGTATCGACGTGTACGCCGAACAGATGGAAGGGCCCTTTACGCCAGGGAATCAAGCCCTGTAGGGCGGTTTTCAGGTGCGCGCGGGTCGTTTCGTCACAGGCACCGTCAAAACTGAAGTCGTTCAGCAGCTCCAGCCGCTCCACGCTGAGCGGCGGCAATGCCTGCACGGCGCTATACCAGCGTTGCAGGTCGCCATGACCAATGGCCAGCTTGGCATCGATCTGGCCTGGTAGGTCAGCCGACCAGTCCTGCAGTGGTGTGCCCGCCAATTGGGCCTGCAGGGCGTCGAGGTCGAGACGATTGATCATGGCAGGGCGATCAGGGACGCGAAATTGAGGCACTGGAACCAGGGCACGACGTTGCTGAAGCCGGCGGCCAACAGACGCTCGCGATGCTGCTCGAGGCTGTCTGGCAGCATGACTTTCTCGATGGCGCTACGTTTCTGGGCGATTTCCAGTTCGCTGTAGCCATTGGCGCGCTTGAAGGCAATGTGCAGGTCGCCGAGTAGCTGATGATGCGCGTCGTCCTCGAACCGCAGCTTTTCCGAAAGAATCAGTGCGCCGCCTGGGATGAGCGCCTGCCGGATGCGCGTGAGTAAGGCGAGGCGCTGCTGTGGCTGAATGAACTGCAGGGTGAAGTTCAGGGCGACCACGGACGCGGGTTGAAACGTCAGGCTGAGAATGTCGGCCTCCATCACCTCGACCGGCAACAACTCCTGGAACATCGAATCCTGCGCATGCAGGTATTCGCGGCAGCGCTCGACCATGGCGCTGGAGTTGTCCACCGCGATCACCCGGCAGTCCTCCACCTGCACGTGGCGGCGCAACGCCTGGGTCACGGCGCCCAACGAGCTGCCAAGGTCATAGAGCACGCTATGGGGCTGGGCGAATTGCCCGGCCAGCACGCCGATGTTTTCGACGATGGTCGGATAGCCCGGCACCGAGCGCTTGATCATGTCCGGGAACACCCGCACCACGTCTTCGTTGAAGGCGAAGTCCGGTACCTGGGCCAGAGGTTGGGCGAAGAGGCGATCAGGTTGTTTGCTCACGGTTATTCCGCACAGGGTCGAGAAGGCCGGCATTTTAGCCAAGTAGGCCGCACAACCAAACCGGTTCAGGTCAAATCGAGCGTATTTCACTGCTGCCGGCGGCGTACACGACCCTCCCGCCTGCCTGTTGGCCTTGGACAAGCCCAACGCTTCGCTGCAGTAAGGCTACTCAGTGCACTTCGATCGCGCAGTCGAACGTCTGCGCAGGCGCTACGTCGGTCTCCCAAGGGCGCTGGTAGGTCAGCAATAACTGGCCGGTACCGGGCGTCTGTGCCTGAAAACGCCAGGTGGATTGCCCGGCACTGCCGACCAGGCCGGCGTCCTCCGGGTTGCTGTAGACCTCTGGCCCGAGGCTCTGCAATAGCGTCGGCGCATCGCCACGCAGGACCCAGCGGAACCCCGTGGTGGGGTTGCTCGGCAAGGTCAGGATCAAACTCTGACCGACATGCATCGCCAGCGGGCACTGGTTCTGTCGTTGCACGGTGACGCTGTCAGGCCGGTGCGCGCAGGCGCTGAGCAGGGCAAGACCAAGGGGCAGCGCGAAGCGAAAGAGCGTGTTCATAAGGGTTCCTGGTTCCTAATTCTTGGTTCCTGTTTCTGCTGCCTGTGGCCGTTGGGACCGCAGCGGAGGTCAGCCTAGCCTGTTGTTGCCGCCGGAGTACCGGCGGCGGTCATATCAGGTGAACAACACCTTGGCCACGTCGCTGTAGTCCTTGGCGAAATGCACCGTCAGACCTTCTTTCAGATAGTCCGGCAGTTCTGAGTAGGAGCCGCGATTCGCGTCCGGCAGGATCAGCTCGTAGAGCTTCTGCCGCCTGGCCGCGATCACCTTTTCCCGCACACCGCCAATCGGCAGGACCTTGCCGGTAAGCGTCAGCTCGCCCGTCATCGCGATGCCTTTCTTCGGCGCCTGCTTTCGCGCCAGGGACAGCAGGGCGCTGGCCATGGTGATGCCGGCGCTGGGCCCGTCTTTCGGCGTCGCCCCCTCGGGGACGTGCAGGTGCACGAACGCCTGGTCGAAGAAGCGCGGGTCGCCGCCGTATTTCTTCAGGTTGGAGCTGATGTAACTGTGGGCAATCTCGGCCGACTCCTTCATCACGTCGCCGAGCTGGCCGGTGAGTTTGAAGCCGCGGCTAAGCGAATGGGTGTGCGCCGCCTCGATCGGCAGGGTCGCGCCGCCCATGCTGGTCCACGCCAGGCCGGTGATCACGCCGACGCCATTCAGCACCTGCTCCTGACGAAATACCGGCATGCCGAGGTAGCCGTCCAGGTCCTTCGGGCCGATCTTGACCGGGCTCTCGGGAGCATCCAGCAGCTTGACCACCGCTTTGCGGACCAGCTTGCCGAGCTGTTTTTCCAGCTGGCGCACACCGGCTTCGCGGGCATAGCCTTCGATCACGCCGCGCAATGCGCTGTCGCTGATGGCGAGGCGATCCTTGGGTACCCCAGCCTTCTTCAACTGCTTGGGCCACAGGTGGCGTTTGGCAATCGCCAGTTTTTCCTCGGTGATGTAGCCGGACAGGCGAATCACCTCCATGCGGTCGAGCAGCGGGCCGGGAATCGAATCCAGGGTGTTGGCGGTGCAGACGAACAGCACCTTGGAGAGGTCCAGGCGCAGGTCCAGGTAATGGTCGAGAAACTCGGCGTTCTGCTCCGGGTCGAGGGTTTCCAGCAGCGCCGATGCGGGGTCGCCCTGATAGCTGCTGCTGAGCTTGTCGATCTCGTCGAGCATGATCACCGGGTTCATCACCTCCACTTCCTTCAGCGCCTGCACCAGCTTGCCGGGCAGGGCGCCGATGTAGGTGCGGCGGTGGCCCTTGATCTCGGCTTCGTCGCGCATGCCGCCCACGCTGAAGCGGTAGAACGGGCGGCCGAGCGATTCGGCGATGGATTTGCCGATGCTGGTCTTGCCCACACCAGGTGGGCCCACCAGCAGCACGATCGATCCGGCGATCTCGCCCTTGAACGCGCCGACCGCGAGAAATTCGGTGATGCGCGCCTTGATGTCGTCCATGCCTGCGTGGTGCTCGTCCAGCACCTGGCGCGCGTGCTTGAGGTCAAGCTTGTCCTTGCCATAGACGCCCCAGGGCAGTGCGGTTGCCCAGTCCAGGTAATTGCGCGTCACCGCGTATTCCGGCGAGCCGGTTTCGAGGATAGACAGCTTGTGCATTTCCTCGTCGATGCGTTTGCGCGCCTGTTCGGGCAGGGTCTTGCTCTCCAGGCGTTGGCGAAACTGTTCGACGTCGGCGCTGCGATCATCCTTGGTGATGCCCAGCTCGTGCTGGATGATCTTCAGCTGTTCCTTGAGGAAGAACTCGCGCTGATGCTCGCCGATCTTGCGATTGACCTCGGCGGATAGCTCGTTCTGCAGGCGAGCGACTTCCACCTCCTTGCGCAGCAGCGGCAGGACCTTTTCCATGCGCTTGAGGATCGGCACGCAATCAAGCACTTCCTGCAGCACCTTGCCGGTGGCGGTGGTCAGCGCGGCGGCAAAGTCGGTCAGCGGCGAGGGCTGATTCGGGCTGAAGCGGTTGAGGTAGTTCTTCAACTCTTCGCTGTACAGCGGGTTGAGTGGCAGCAGCTCCTTGATCACGTTGATCAGCGCCATGCCATAGGCCTTAACCTCATCACGCGTGTCGTTCGGGTTCTGCGGGTAATCGACCTCCGCCAGATAGGGCGGGCGGTGGTGCTTGAGCCAGCCGCGGATGCGTACCCGGTTCAAGCCCTGGGCGACGAACTGCAGTTTGCCGTCGTCGCGGCTGATGTGATGGATGCGCACCAGGGTGCCGTGCTCCGGCAGGCTGGAGGTATCGAAATGGCGCGGGTCGGTGACCGGCTCGTCGACGTAGAACAACGCCAGGCAGCGGTGATCGGTCTTGCTCACGAGCTCCAGGGTTTCGGCCCAGGGCTCTTCGTTGACGATGACTGGCAGTACCTGGGCCGGAAAGAACGGCCGGTTGTGGATCGGGATTACATAGAGTTTGTCTGGCAACTGCTGGCCTGGCAGCATCAGGCTGTGGCTGCCATGGGCCGTGGCGTCGGTGATTATTTCGATGTCTTGAGGCTCGTTCATGCGGCACCTTTGATTGCGCGTTGAGTGCTAGATGGGGCGGCCCGCGCGGTTTTTCAATCAATCTGGAGTCGAACGAGGGCACAACGATTCAACCTGCCCCCGCGCCTTGTCGATGAACGGCCAGGTTGAACGGGCATCGGTGCCGTCATCCACGCTGCTGGCCAAACGCCAGGCCGCTTGTCGTCAAGGCTGCTGTTTTGTGCGGCAAAGGGGTAAAGTTCGCCCACGACTAACCAGGTTGCCCCCATGCTCAACGCCCGCCTCCTGCGCCTTGACGATAAGGCCCACGAACACACCCACGACCACCATCAACTGGTGCTGTCGTTGTCCGGGCGTGCGGAATTCGAAGTCAACGGGCGCGGCGGCGAGGTATGTCGCATGCGCGCCTGTCTGGTGCCCGGCGACGCCGATCACCAGTTCGCCGGCATGGGCGATAACCGCATGCTGATCATCGACCTGAACGAGCAGGACACGTCCAGCGAAGACCTGGAGCTGCTTACCCACCTGTTCGAGACCCCACGCTACCCGCAGTTGGATGTGGATTTTCAGCACCTGCTCACCTATGCCGGTGCCGAACTCGAGCGCTATGGCAGCGACCCGATGCTGGCGCGCTCGCTGGGTGGCGTGCTGTTGCGGGCACTGCACCTGCGCCTGTTCGGCGAGCAGGCGCAACGGGTAACCGGCCCGCTGGATATCGAGCGGCTGGATGCGTTCATCGTGCAGAACCTGGCCCGGCGCATCAGCGTGGCGGAGTTGGCGCAGGTGGCCTGTCTCAGCCCCAGCCACTTTCACGCGCAGTTCAAGGACAGCGTCGGCCTGACGCCGCATCAGTACCTGCTCAAGTCCCGCCTTGATCGCGCAGCCCGCCTGCTGCGCGAAAGCGGCCTGCCGTTGATTCGCATTGCCGAGGAGTGCGGTTTTTCCAGCCAGAGCGCGCTGACCACCGCGATGCGTCGGTACATGGGGCTTACGCCAAAGCGTCTGCGTGGTGCTCAGTAGCGCCCCTGTCAGCGAGCGCAGCATTTCCTCAATTGGTGCGATAGGTAATTACCAAGGCGCCGCGCGTCGCCGACGTGCTAAAAAGTGAACTTCTTCACACTGCCAGCTAACCTCAAGTCGTGATCGACCGAATTCGCCAGGCAGGCGATGCCCACCCGCGACGCAGTACGAGCTTACGCATGACTCGATATCTTATTCCCCGGTTAAACGGTGCTTTGCTAGGCCTGTTGTTCAGCGCAGGCGTGGTGGCGGCCGAGTTGCAGGTTCAGGTGGTTGATGGCACCGGGCAGCCGCTGGAAAATGCGGTGCTGACCCTGACCGGCCCGCTGGGTGCGCCCGCCGCGCCGCTGCGGGCGGAAATGGACCAGAAGCTCAAGCAGTTCGCACCCAGCGTGCTGGTGGTGCGCACCGGCACGGCGGTGACCTTTCCCAATAGCGACAATATCCGCCACCACGTCTATTCGTTTTCCCCCGCCAAACGCTTCGAGCTGCGCCTTTACCAGGGTACGCCCAGCGAGCCCGTGGTGTTCGATAATCCCGGCGTTGTGGTGCTCGGTTGCAACATCCACGACTGGATGGTCGGCTACATCTACGTCACCGAGGACCCCTGGTTCGCCGTCAGCGATGCCCAGGGCCAGGTGCAGATGCAGCAGTTGCCAGCCGGTCGCTATACGGCGAGCCTGTGGCACCCGCAGGCGGCGGATATGCTGCCGCAGGCGGCCGGTGAGCTGCAGGTGGGCGAGCCCGCGACCCGCCAGCGGCTAACCCTGGAGTTACCGACGACAGCCCGCACGCCACCGGCCGCGCCTGCGCCGAGCGCATTCGGCGAGGCCTTCAAGAAAGCGACCCGCGATGCTGCGCAGTAGTTTCCAGGCCCGTATCGCCGGTGTGCTGATCCTGCTGTTGCTGGTGGTGGTCAGCGCCTTGTACCTCGCCGTGCTCACGGCTACCAACGCGGCGGTGCGCAGCCAGGCCGGCGAACAGCTGGAAATCGGTAGCCGGGTATTCGAGCAGTTGCTCGATGTGCGCAGCCGCCAGTTGAGCGATGCGGTGCAGGTGCTGGCTGCCGACTTCGGCTTCAAGGATGCGGTGGCCAGTGGTGACAGCGAAACCATTCGCTCAGCCCTGGCCAACCATGGCGCGCGGATCAATGCCGCAGCGGTGATGATGCTCGACCTTGAAGGCAGCCTCGAGGTGAGCACTGATCGGCAGATCAGCGGGATGACCGCCGCCCGGCTGAGTGCGCAGGTGATGGCTCTCGAGCAGCAGGGTACGCAGATTTCGCTGATGCCGATCGCCGACAAGCTCTACCTGCTGGTGCAGGCCACGGTCAACGCGCCCCTGCCGATCGCCCGGGTGATGATGGGCTTTCAGGTAGATGACGGATTCGCCCGTGAACTGCGCGAGCTGACTCACCTGGAACTGACCCTGGTGGCCCGCCAGGAAGGGTTGCCGGCGATCTGGATCAGCTCGTTGCCTGCTGCAATTCACCAACAGCTGCAAGGCATCGGCGGCGACATGGCGCCCCTGCAGGGCGATGTGCGAGAGGTCGGCGAGGAGCGCTACTTGGAGCAGAATCTTATGCTTGCCAGTGGCGCCGATTTCCAGGTTCAGGCGCTCCTGCATCAGTCTCTCAGCCAGGCTCAGCGGGCGTTTGCACCTTTGGACCGAAACATTCTGCTGATTGCCCTCGCTGCGCTGATGGCATCGCTGGCGGGCGCACTGCTGCTGGCGCGCAACCTGTCGCAGCCGGTGCGGCAACTGGCGGCTGCGGCGGAGCGCGTGGGTCAGGGCGACTATCAGGTGCCGCTGAAGCTCGACCGCGGTGACGAGCTTGGGCGTCTGGCGCGCGCCTTCCAGAGCATGCAGGAGGGCATCGCCGAACGAGAGCGACAACTCGCCCACAATGCCCTGCATGACGGCCTGACCGGCCTGCCCAACCGTACGCTGGCGCTGGAACGCCTTGGAAGCGCGATCACCGCCGAGCGGCCGGTCGCCTTGTTGTACCTGGGCATCGCCAACCTGCGCTCGGTCAACGAAAGCTGTGGGGCGTCCGGCAGCGAGCAGGCCGTGCAGCTGCTCAGCCGGCGGTTGCAGGCGACGCTGCGGCCGGGCGACAGCCTAGCGCTGTTGATGGCCGACGAACTGCTGCTATTGCTGGAAAATACCGACAGCGACAGCGCGGTGGTGATTGGCGACAACCTGCAGCAGCTGCTCAGCAAACCGCTGAGCATCGGCCCCGTCGAGGTCACGCTGGAATGCAGCATCGGCATTGCCGCCTATCCCGCAGATGGCGACACCGCCGACGATCTGCTGCGCCGCGCCAGTATCGCCATGCAGGACGCCACCCAGTTACCTGGCCGATTGCAGGTGTACCAGAGCGGCCGTGACGACGCCCACCAGCGGCAGATCCAACTGGTCCGTGATCTGCGCCGCGCGCCGCAGCGTGGCGAGCTGCTGCTGCATTACCAGCCCAAGCTCGACCTGGGCAGCGGCCAGGTGCGTCAGGCCGAAGCGCTGCTGCGCTGGCAGCACCCGCAGTTCGGGCTGGTTTCGCCGGGCGAGTTCATTCCTCTGGCCGAGCGCACGGGCAGCATCCAGGCGCTGACGACCTGGGTCATCGAAGAAGTGGTGCGCCAGCTGCGCGCCTGGAACGATCAGGGGCTGCGCCTGCAGGTATCGCTGAATATTTCCACCGAGGACCTGATCGACACCCAACTGCCGGCGCGGGTCGGCCAACTGCTCGCGCAGCACCAGATCGGCGCCGAGCAGCTGGTGTTCGAGATAACCGAGAGTGGCGTGATGCTCAACCCGACCCAGGCCCTGCAGGTGCTGCACGGCCTGCGCGATATCGGCATCAGCCTGTCGGTGGATGACTTCGGCACGGGTTATTCGTCGCTCGCACAGCTCAAACGCATGCCGGTGCAGGAATTGAAGATCGATCAATCCTTCATCCGCGACCTCGACGAAACCAGCGAGGACGCGGTGATCGTGCGATCGACCATCGAAATGAGCCACAGCCTCGGCCTCAAGGTGGTCGCCGAAGGGGTCGAGTACGAGCGCAGCCTGCGCCTGTTGCAGCGCTGGCAATGCGATACCGTGCAGGGCTATCTGATCAGTCGACCATTGCCCGCCCAGGCATTCGAGGCCTGGGTCGCGCAGCCGCTCGGCGCATTAGTGGAAGGTGCATTGCCATGAGGTGTGTGCAGTGGTGCGGCGTCGCCTTGATCAGCGTTCTGGCCAGCCAGGCGGTTGCTGACCAGGGTCGCCTACTTGCCACCGGCGGCGCCAGCAGTCTGGAAGGCGCCGCCGGTGGTGGCATCACGCCCTGGGCGGTATTGGCCGGTTATGGCGAGCGCGGCGAGTGGGGCGCCGATGTGTTTGCCACCCGCGTGGAAACCGGCGATTACCGCCTGGACGTGGCCGGTATCGCCGCCTCGTTCGATAACCGTGTGGAGCTGTCCTACGCTCGCCAGCGCTTCGATCTGGGCACCCTGGCGCGCGACCTCAACCTGCCGGACAACAGCCTGAGCCAGGATATCTTCGGACTGAAGGTGCGCCTGTTCGGCGACCTGATCTATGGCCGTCTGCCCCAGGTCTCCCTCGGCCTGCAGCACAAGCGGCAGATGGATTTTCGGGTGCCCAGCCTGGTCGGCGCCCAGCGCAGTGAAGACAGCGAAGGCTATATCAGCGCCAGCCGACTGATTCTTGGCGGCGCGTTCGGCTACAACCTGTTGCTCAACGGCGGGGTGCGTTACAGCCGAGCCAACGAGCTGGGTTTGCTGGGCTTCGGTGGCGATCGGCGCGACCGTCACTCGGTGCTGAAGGAGGGCTCCGTGGCCGTGCTGTTCAACCCGCGCTGGGCGCTGGGCGTGGAGTACCGGGAAAAGCCCGATAACCTTGGCTTCGCCGGCGAAAGCGACTGGGCCGACCTGTTCCTCGGCTATTTCCCCAACAAGCAGCTGGCGGTGGTGCTGGCCTATGCCCGCCTGGGCGAGATCGCCACGCTGGATCATCAGGATGGCGTCTACCTGTCCGTGCAAGGGAGTTTCTGACGTGCGTATGAAGATCGGCGTGCTGATGCTGGTCGTGCTGCTCGGCGGCTGCGCGCAGCAGCCAGCCAAGGACGACCGCCTCTATCGCGCATTGGGAGAGGAGGCGGGAATTACCCGCATCGTTGAAGGCATGTTGCTGAGCATCGCTGCCGACCCGCGCATCGTCCGTCACTTCGAGGACATCGACATCGTGCGGCTGCGTGACAAGCTGGTCGAACAGATCTGCGCCGAAGCGGGCGGCCCCTGCGTCTACACCGGCGACAGCATGGAGGAAAGCCACAAGGGCCAGAACCTGACCCCTAGCGACTTCAACGCGTTGGTGGAAAACCTGCAGGCGGCGATGACCGCCGAAGGCGTGCCGATCACCGCGCAGAACCGCCTGCTCGCGCGCCTGGCACCGATGCGCGAGCAGATCATCGACCGTTGAGTGAGCCCTGTGCCCGCTCAACCGGATACAGCCGATGCGGCCTGTTTTACAGAATGGCGGGATAGCCTGGTGCGCCTGCGTCAGCGCAAGGTGTCGGCGATGGCGTGGATGTCGGCGCGGTGGTGGACCACCAGGCTGAGCTCGCCGGTTTCGTCGATCAGGTCCTGCGGTGGCAGCAGCTTCTGGTACGCGGCCAGTTCGCGCAATGGTGGCAGGGTCGCGCTTGGGGTGCGCATCCGGGTGGCGTGATAGAGCGCCAGGTTGACCATGTCGAGCAGGTCCAGGTGCCAGCCGAGGCTGCGCTGCCAGTTGCCGGCATCACGGGTGACCTCGATGTATTCGCTGTTCACCGCCCACTTCTTCAGCACGATGACGCCCAGCGGCGCGCTGTATTCGCGGCACAGCTTGTTGTACAGCTCGAGGGAGGGCATCGCCGCGGCGTCCTTGAACGCCGATAGCACCGCGAGGGTGCCGACTTCGCTGAGCAGGCTGGCCAGCAGCGCGTGCTCCGCAGCCACATGGCCGAGCAGGCGCGCGAGCAGGGCGCAGGTGCTGGCCTTGAGAATCAGCCGTTCCCAGGTCTCGATGAACAGGCGCTTGTGCGCCGCGCTGTGCAGAATGAACAGGCTCTTGACGCTGTGCACCATGGTGATGCGGTCGACCTCGGCCAGGCCGAGCAGGGTGATCACCTCGGGCAGGGTTTTCGGCGTCATGCTGTGGCGATACAGCGCGCAGGAGGCGTGCTTCATCAGCAGTGCGCTGAGCGCCGGGTCGCGGCTGATCAGCCGCACCAGGCCGTTCAGCGAGACGTTCGGATCGCCCAGGGCGCGGCGGATATCCAGGGTCAATGCGGGCAGGCTAGGCAACTGTTCTTCGCCGTGCATCAGCTGCGACACCACGCGGCGGTAAATCGAGTAATCCGATGTTTCGGTGACCACCATGGGTGCTCCTGCGAGGTTCCTCCGAGTGTAGATGCGCCGCCTGAAATGTCGCGGGCGGCGCGCATCGATTACGTAAATTTTCCGCTGCCTGGCTGGCCGCGCCTAATGACGCCTGGCCTTGCGGATGCGTAGCGCGATCGCGCCGATCAGCAACAGCGCCAACGGCCCCAGCACTGCGGCGGCCAGCTGGGCGGAAAAGCCGATGCCCAGGCTGTGCAAACCCTCAACGCCGAGTTTGAACAGGCTCAGCAGGTAATAGCTGATGGCGATGATCGACAGGCCTTCGACCGCCTTCTGAATCTTGATCTGGGTGCTGGCGCGGCTGTTGAGGCTGCGCAGGATCTCCGAGTTCTGTTCCTCGACCTCCACCTGCACCCGGGTTTGCAGCAGCTCGCCCAGGTTGGCCACGCTCTGGCCGAGCCGCAGCAGCCGCTGCTCGGTCACGGCGCAGTAGCGCACGCTGGGTTTGAAGCGCCGCTCGATAAAGACGCCCAGGCGCTGGCAGTCGCCGACATGGCGTTCACGCAGCTCGCTGATGCGCTCGAACACCAGCTGCGCATAGGCCTCGGCCGCGCTGAAACGCTGGCGGTGGATGGCGGTGCTGCGCACCAGGCTGGCGGACAGTGCGGCAATGTCGTTGAGCAGCGCCTTGGCGTTGCCGGTGGCCGGGTCGCTGTTGCGGTCCGACAGGCTGGCCAGCTGCTGCTCGTAGCGCTTGAGTTGCTGGTCGACCTGCTGGGCCACTGGCAGGGTCAGCGACGCCATCATGCGGTAGGTCTCGATTTCCAGCAGGCGGCGGATCATTCGCCCCAGGCGGTAGGCGTTGAGTTCGCGGTTGACCAGCAGCAGACGGTTGCGGCCGTCGTCGGTCAAGCGAAAGTCGCTCCACACGGTGGCATCGCCGCCACCAATGAGCGAGCCGGCCGGGTCCTTGAAGCCGTAGTGTTCGCGCTGGAACTCTCCGTCTGCCTCGGATTCCACCAGGATCTGCACGGCGTTGATGACCAACGCCTGATGCGGCGCGATCAGCTCAGCCAGTGCGTCTGGCAGGTCCGGCCACAGCGCGCTGTCCGCCTGCTTCGGCAGCACCAGAGTTAGGGTGAAGAATTCGGCGTGGCGCTCCCACTTCAGCGTATGGCCGTCCAGCTGCACCAGGCCCTGGGCCGCGCGGGGAGGTGACAGGGGCTCATCGGCCAGCGCGCCGATAACGGCATCGCTGACCGCGCCCTGATCCAGCAGGGCGATATGGAAGACATGGGCGGGCGCCTGAAAGTACAGCGAAGGGCGCGCGTGAAGTTCGTTGTGCAGCAGGCTGCGTTGCGGGTGCATGGCGAGGCTCGCGAGGCGAAGGTGCAGCAGTGACGCGAGCCACTGATGCGGTGTCACCGCTGCGGGCGCATTTACCAGCTATTCAAACAAACGTTCGCGATTAGTTCCGCGGCGCGGAGGTTTTTATAAAAACTCCAGAGCTTTCAGCAAGAAGCGGTCATCACTCTGCAACTAAATTCAATCATCCACTCGCACAGTGCGCAGCTTTTGGCCCATTTGTTCCGGGGCAACCCCTGCACATGGGCTAGACCTATATCAAACAGTCTCCAAAAGAGGATGGGCGTGATGTTTAAAGCCAGTCACGTCTTGCAGGACGAGTTCCTAAACCGGATCTCTGCCGCCAAGGCCGCCGATTTTTTCCCTGTCATCAGCGCCAACTACAGCGTTGACGAGGCAGCCTATCTGACTGAGCTCCTTGAGCTCGCCGACCCCGGTGAAACCGGCATCGAGGCTATCCGCCGCGGTGCCCGCACGTTGATCGAAGACGTGCGCAGCCGGGACAATGCCGTCGATACCCTCGACGCACTGCTTCGTCAGTACAGCCTCGATACCCAGGAAGGGCTGATGCTCATGTGCCTGGCCGAGGCTTTGCTGCGCGTGCCGGACGCTGCCACGGCCGACGCGCTGATTCGCGACAAGCTGAACGCCGCCGAGTGGGAACGCCACCTCGGCAAGAGCGACAGCGTGCTGGTCAATTTCGCCGCCTGGGGCCTGGTGATGACCGGCAAGGTGGTCGACCCGGAAACCGCCGACGGTCGACCGAAGAACGTGCTGGGACGGCTGATCCAGCGTTCCGGCGAGCCGGTGATTCGCGCGGCGATGAACCAGGCCATGAAGCTGATGGGCAAGCAGTTCGTGCTCGGCCGCAACATCGGCGAAGCACTGAAGAACGGTCGCCCTGAGCGCGAAAAGGGCTACACCTATTCCTTCGACATGCTCGGCGAGGCGGCACTGACCGCAGAAGACGCCGAGAAGTACATGGCCGACTACCGCAAGGCCATCGACACCGTCGGTGCCGAACCCCAGGTCGGCCCAGGGCCGAAGCCGTCGATCTCGATCAAGCTGTCGGCGCTGCACCCGCGTTATGAAGTGGCCCAGCGCGAGCGCGTGCTCACCGAGCTGTTCGCCAACGTGCTGGAACTGGCCGTGCGGGCACGCAACCTGAACGTCGGCATCTCGGTGGACGCCGAAGAAGCCGACCGCCTGGAACTGTCGCTGGAACTGTACGAAAAACTGATGCGCGATCCCGCGCTGAAAGGCTGGGGCGAGTTCGGTCTGGTCGTGCAGGCGTATTCCAAGCGCTGTCTGCCGGTGCTGGTGTGGCTGACGCTGCTGGGCAAGGAACTCGGCGAGAAGATGCCGCTGCGCCTGGTCAAGGGCGCCTACTGGGATACCGAAATCAAGCAGTGCCAGGTCCAGGGCCTGGACGGCTACCCGGTGTTTACCCGCAAGGAAGGTACCGACACCTCTTACCTGGCCTGCGCGCGCTACCTGCTGTCCGAGTTCACCCGCGGGGTGATCTACCCGCAGTTCGCCAGCCACAACGCCCACACCGTCAGCTGCATCCTGGCGATTGCCGCCGAGCAGAAGCAGCCGCGCGACTTCGAATTCCAGCGCCTGCACGGCATGGGCGATGCGCTGTACGACACGGTGCTGGAGAAACATGGCAAGAACGTGCGCATCTACGCCCCGGTCGGCGCTCACAAGGATCTGCTGCCTTACCTGGTGCGTCGTCTGCTGGAAAACGGCGCGAATTCCTCGTTCGTCCACCAGTTGGTCGACCCGAGCACGCCGGTCGAGTCCCTTCTCGATCATCCGGTGACGCAACTGCGCAAGTTCAAAAGCCTCGCCAATGACAAAATCCCCCTCCCGCCTGCGCTGTTCGGCAGTGCGCGGAAAAATTCCCAAGGCCTCAACATGAATATCCAGAATTCCTGGGCCGAGCTCGAACTCGCCTACCAGCCGTTCCTCTCCCGTCAATGGCACGCCGCACCGGTTATCAACGGCCAGCGTCAGACCGGCACCGCGCAGAACGTGCATTGCCCGTACGCGCTGGGCCAGGTGGTCGGCGCCGTGCAATTCGCCAGCGCTGCCCACGCGGCCGAGGCACTGGACGGCCTGCACGCGGCATGGCCGCGCTGGAATGCCACGCCGGTCGAGGCCCGCGCGGCGATTCTCGAACGCATCGCCGACCTGCTGGAACAACACCGTGCCGAGCTGATGGCGCTGTGCACCCTGGAAGCCGGAAAATCGATGCAGGACGGCATCGACGAAGTGCGCGAGGCGGTGGACTTCTGCCGTTACTACGCCCAGCAGGCGCGCCTGCGCCTTGGCCGTGAAGAGCTGCAGGGCCCGACTGGCGAGCGCAACGAGTTGTTCCATGAAGGCCGCGGCATCTTCGCCTGCGTCAGCCCGTGGAACTTCCCGCTGGCCATCTACCTGGGCCAGATCGCCGCCGCGCTGGTTGCTGGCAACTGCGTGCTGGCCAAGCCGGCCGAGCAGACCAGCCTGATCGCCGCGCGCACCCTGGAACTGATGTTCGAGGCCGGTTTGCCGACCGACGTGATCGCCTTCCTGCCAGGCGACGGCGCCACCTTGGGCGGCGTGTTCTGCCGTGACGCCCGCGTTGCCGGCGTGTGCTTCACCGGCTCCACCGACACTGCGCGGATCATCAACCGCCAGCTGGCCGAGAAAGACGGCCCGATTGCTGCGCTGATCGCCGAAACCGGCGGGCAGAACGCGATGATCGTCGACTCCACCGCGCTGCCCGAGCAAGTGGTCAAGGACGCCGTACAGTCGGCCTTCACCAGCGCCGGCCAGCGTTGCTCGGCATTGCGCGTGCTCTACGTACAAGCCGATATCGCCGAGCGCGTGCTCGACCTGCTCAAGGGCGCGATGGCCGAATTGAAAGTCGGCCCGACTCACCTGCGCGAAAGCGACGTGGGCCCGGTGATCGACGCCGAAGCCAAGGCCGGCCTCGAGGCGCATATCGCCAAGCTCAAAGGCGAGGGCAAGCTGATTGCCGAAGCCGTGTTGCCGGCGGGCCTGGATGGCCACTTCGTCGCCCCGGTGGCGTTCGAGATCGGTGGCATCAGTGAACTCAAGAAGGAAAACTTCGGGCCGATCCTGCACATCGTGCGCTTCCAGGCCAGCGAGCTGGAAAACGTGGTGGCCGCGATCAATGCCACCGGCTATGGCCTGACGCTCGGCGTGCACAGCCGCAACGAGGAAACCGCACGGCACATCGAAGAGCTGGCGCGGGTCGGCAATCTTTACGTCAACCGCAACCAGATCGGCGCGGTGGTCGGCGTGCAACCGTTCGGCGGCTGCGGCCTGTCCGGCACCGGGCCGAAAGCCGGTGGGCCGAGCTACCTGCTGCGCTTCGCCAACGAGCGCACCACCTCGGTGAACACCACGGCGGTGGGCGGCAACGCGTCGCTGCTGTCGCTGGGCGACGACTAAACGGGTTACAGGCGGGCAGCGGTCATCATGGCCACTGCCCGTTGTTGTATGGGGTGCTGGATGCCCCGAATGGGTAAAGCGGTTTTTCCGGGCGAGCGTTGGGCGGGGTCTCGCAACGCACGGTTTTTCCCGGACCACCGCAGTACCGAGCTGCAGCGTTCGCCAGGCGGACGTGCTTTGCCAACCGAGGTTGCGGGTGAATGCCCGTAGCCTGAATAACAACAAACGAGAGGGGCACTCCCCAATGAATGCTAGTACTCCAATGCTGGTCACCTTCGTGGTGTACATCGCGGCGATGGTGCTGATAGGCCTGTTCGCCTACATGCGTACCAAAAACCTTTCCGATTACATCCTCGGCGGCCGTAGCCTCGGCAGTTTTGTTACCGCGCTGTCCGCTGGCGCCTCCGACATGAGCGGCTGGCTGCTGATGGGCTTGCCCGGCGCCGTGTACATGTCCGGCCTGTCGGAAGGCTGGATCGCCATCGGCCTGATCGTCGGTGCCTACCTGAACTGGCTGTTCGTCGCTGGCCGTCTGCGCGTGCAGACCGAGCACAACGGCAACGCCCTGACCCTGCCTGACTACTTCACCCACCGCTTCGAGGACAGCAGCCGCGTGCTGCGCATCTTCTCCGCGCTGGTGATTCTGGTGTTCTTCACCATCTACTGCGCCTCGGGCGTAGTGGCCGGTGCGCGTCTGTTCGAAAGCACCTTCGGCATGTCCTACGAGACCGCGCTGTGGGCCGGTGCTGCGGCAACCATCGCTTACACCTTTATCGGCGGTTTCCTCGCGGTGAGCTGGACTGACACCGTGCAGGCCACGCTGATGATCTTCGCCCTGATCCTCACCCCGATCGTGGTGCTGATCGCCACCGGCGGTGCCGACGCGACTTTCGCCGCGATCGAACTGAACGACGCCACCAACTTCGACATGCTCAAGGGTGCGACCTTTGTCGGCGTGATCTCGCTGATGGCCTGGGGCCTGGGCTACTTCGGCCAGCCGCACATCCTCGCGCGCTTCATGGCGGCTGACTCGGTGAAGTCGATTCCGGCAGCCCGTCGCATCTCCATGACCTGGATGATCCTGACCCTGGCCGGTGCCGTGGCTGTAGGCTTCTTCGGTATCGCGTACTTCTCCGCCAACCCGGACCTCGCCGGCCCGGTGACCGAAAACCCGGAGCGGGTGTTCATCGAACTGGCCAAGCTGCTGTTCAACCCATGGATCGCCGGCATCCTGCTGTCCGCCATTCTCGCCGCGGTGATGAGCACCCTGAGCTGCCAGCTGCTGGTGTGCTCCAGCGCCCTGACCGAGGACTTCTACAAGGCCTTCCTGCGTAAGGATGCCTCGCAGAACGAACTGGTCTGGGTCGGTCGTGGCATGGTGCTGCTGATCGCTGTCGTCGCCATCCTGCTGGCGTCCAACCCGGAAAACCGCGTGCTGGGCCTGGTGTCCTACGCTTGGGCCGGCTTCGGTGCTGCCTTTGGTCCGGTGGTGATCCTGTCGCTGGTGTGGAAGGGCATGACCCGCAACGGCGCGTTGGCCGGCATGCTGATCGGCGCGTTCACCGTGATCCTGTGGAAGAACTTCTTCGGCTGGACCGGTCTGTACGAAATCATCCCGGGCTTCATCCTCGCCACCCTCGGCATCCTGATCTTCAGCCGCATCGGCAATGCGCCGAGTGCCTCGATGATCAAGCGCTTCGAAGCGGCCGAGAAGGAATACCAGGCGGTCTGATCGCCTGCCATGAACAGCGGCAACGGGCGTGGTCGGCCGGTTGCCGCGCAGGCTCGACCTGCAAGGTTGCATGACCGATAGGTGCTTCGCCGGCTCCACCCCCAGGGTGTGAGCCGGTTTTTTTTGTATCCATATTTTTACGCCGTTTGATCGCGCGCTATCGCCCATGCCAGAGGCGCCGGTGGCCAAGTCGCCCGGCTCGTCAGGCCGCTCAGGTCTTGCTGGACCAGGTGCTGGCGGTCACTTCGGTTGAACTCTGCCGGCCTATCGACTTCGGACTGTTTACGAAGGCGAAGAAGGTCATGGCTCGTTATAGACGCATTCAGGTTGGCCCCGCTTGGTCTTCGAATCGTGGCAGCGGTGTTATCACGCTGCCGAATCAGCTCGATGCAGGAGGACACAGCATGAACACTTTCAAGAAAAATCTGCTGGCACTTAGTCTGGGTTCGCTGGTTGCGACCAGTGCACTGGCGCAAGATCAACAGGCGGTGCAGAAGCCTTACGAGAAGGCCAATAACAGCTGGATTAGCATCAGCGGCAAGGTCACCTCGGCGGCTGCCGACACCTTCGTGCTGGACTACGGCAACGGCGTGATCACCGTGGAAATGGATGACTGGGATTGGTACCGCGAAGGCTACAAGATGCTCAGCGGCGACGATGTGGTGGTCTATGGGCGGATCGACGACGACATCTTCGAAGTCGCCAAGATCGAAGCCCAGAGCGTCTATGTGAAAGGCCTCAACAGTTATTTCCGGGCCAACGACGCCGACGAGGAAGACCTGGTGTTCAGCGTCAATCCGGTTGCGGCCACCACCGTGGTGCAGGGCACCGTGGTCTCCATCGACGGACGTGATATCAACGTCTCCGCGGGCGGCAGCACGCTGAGCGTCGACACCGCGACCATGCCGTACAACCCGCTGGATAAACAGGGGTATCAGCAGATCGAGGTGGGCGACCGGATCAGTGCGGTGGGGGTCATGGAGCCGAGCTTCTTTGCTGACCGCGAACTGAAGGCGGATGCGGTCACCACGCTTTCCGGCGATAAGGGTACGAGCAACAAGACCTCTGACAGCAAGGACCTCAGCAAGGCTGGTGACCAGGATGAAGCGTCTACCTGAGCCAGTGTTGTCTGCTTTAGCAATGGCTAGCTAGCTCGAAGTCGGCGGCGTCAGTGGCGCCGCCGACTGTTGTTCTTCACTCACACATACGGCTATTTAATGGCCAGGCAGCACCGAGGCGACATCGATGCGCCGCCAGCGCGCTTCGGCCAGGCTGTAGATCGCAAAACCCAGCAGACCCAAACCGATTGCCATCAGCAGCCACGTGCCCGATGGCATACCTTGCAGCGCCTTGAGTGCATCCTGCAGACCCGGCGGGTTAGTTGGGCTGTAGTGGCGGCCGCCGGTAAACAGCAGCGCGGCGATGATCAGGAAGGCGCAACCACGGGCCAGCAGGCCAATTCGCGAAATCGGCCGAACCCAGCGCATGACCTGCTCATCCGCCTGGAAGTAGCGTTCGAAATTCGCCGTCCAGGCCTTGATTAGGTGAGCAATGCCGACGCCCAGCGGTGTCAGCGCCACGGCGTAGATCAGCAGGTTTGCATGGTCCCAGGCGAGTAGGCGTTGTAGCAGATCCTTGCCGCCTGAGCCCGATCCGCCTGAGCTGCTGCCAATCAGCAAGCCTAGGGTAAACAGCGCCAGCAGAACGTGGGCGAGGGCGCTGCCGAGCAGGCCGGCGCGCACCAGCAGGCCTTTGCCATCGGTGCCGTGGCAGTCGGTATCGCCGATTGCCTGAGTCAGGCGCCAGGCGCTGAACGAGAACAGGCCGATCAGGACGATCCACAGCAGCAGTGTGCCGAAACTCTCGTCGAGGATTGCCCGCAGTGCGCCCTCGGTACCGACCGCCTCGCCCGAACCAGTCGCCGCGGTTATCGCCAGGAAGCCAACGATCAGGTAGACCGCGCCACGCGCGGCGTAGCCGCTACGGGCCAGCCAGGTAACACCGGTATTCACCCTCATTGCAGATGCCTCTTTTATGATTTTTTGGGTACAGGGATTTGCTGTTAGGTAGAGGGGCCACCCACCAGGCGAGTTCAGCTTTTCGCCCTCAGGGAGGAGTTGCTCGATCGCTACACGGGGTAGAGTCGACGGCGCAGTTACCAATGAACTGCCGTCAATCAACAGAAAAGGTGAGTGGTATGAGTGGCAATCCAGGTCCGGTTCAGGTGCCATTGCTGTTAGGCATGATGCGTTTGCAGGATTACCCCGAACTGGCCGAGCCGCAGGCGCTGCTCGGGTTTATCGAGCGCTGTGTGGAGCAGGGCCTGCACGCCTTCGATCACGCCGACATCTACGGCCTGGGCCAATGCGAAACGCGCTTTGGCGAAGCCTTGCGCCTGCGTCCGCAACTGCGGCACGCTCTGCAGTTGATCAGCAAGGCCGATATCGTATTGACGCCACAGGACCGCTCACGCTGGCAGGTCAAGCATTACAACAGCGGTGCCGGCTACCTGCGCGCGTCGCTCGACGCCTCGTTGCAGCGCATGGGCGTTGAACGTCTGGACGGCTTTCTGCTGCATCGCCCCGATCCGCTGATGCACGCCGACGAGGTGATTCGCGCGTTAGAGGACATGCTTGCCAGCGGCAAGGTTGGCTGGCTCGGCGTGTCCAATTTCTTGCCGTTGCACTGGCAGAGCCTGGCCCGCGAACTGCCGCTGCGCTGTAACCAGATCGAGTTGTCGTTGCAGGCCCAAGGCGCCGCCTGGGATGGCCAGCTGCACGCCATGCAGACCGCAGACCTGCAACCACTGGCCTGGTCACCGCTGGCTGGTGGAGCGTTTTCACTGGCCTTGCAGCAGGCGCTCGGCGAAGTGGCCGCCAGCCTGGACGCCACGCCCAGTCAGGTCGCCCTGGCCTGGCTGCGGCGCTTGCCCGGTACGCCGGTGCCTATTCTGGGCAGCCTGCGCTGGTCGCGTATCGAAGAAGCCCTGGCCGGGGCACATCTGCAACTGGATGCGCCGACCTGGTTCTACCTGGCCCAGGCCGCCCGCGGTCACGAGGCGCCATAGCGAAGCAGGGCTCAGTGCGTAGCGCTGATGCGCGCTGTGCTATGCCGCGCATAAGCCACGCCCACGCCGATCAGCACGGCTGCCGCGACCCCAGCAGCGACCAGCGCTCCCGCGCGTTGTGGCTTGCGCCAGCCACCATCGATTCGCCTTTCGCCAGAGGCGGGCGCGAACAGGTTGCCGGAGGAGCTTGCGCTGGGATCGGCGCGACGTAGGGCTGCGCTGGTCAACTTGCCAGACAACCAATCGAAACGTGGTAGCAAGAAATGCGAAACCCGCATCACGGATGCGCTGGCACCCACCGTAGTGGTCGGCTTCGGCTGTAGTGCCAGGCGCACCATGGCATCGGCGACCTTGCGTGGGTCATACAACGGCGGCGGTGGCGTCAGCGCGCGACCGGTGTAATTGCCGCCATCGCGAAAGCCTGGGGTATCGATGACGGCCGGGTAGACATCGCACACGTGGATATTCGGCCATTCGGTCAGCTCGCCGCGCAGCGTCTCGGTAAAGCCGCGCAGCCCGTATTTGGCGGCGGAGTAGGCACTGGCGAAGGGCTGCGCTACCCAGCTGCCGACGGACAGCGTATTGATCAATACGCCGCAGCCCTGGGCCTTGAAGTACGGCAGCACCCCATGGGCGCCGCGGATATAGCCGAGCAGGTCAGTCTGGATGACCTGCTCGTGAGCCGATAATGGCGTCTTGTCGAAGGCGCCCACCGCACCGACGCCGGCATTATTGATCCAGACAGCGATATGGCCGTCGCCGAACTCGGCGGCGGCGTCGAGCAAACGGCCGACGGCCTGGTTGTCGGTCATGTCCGTGGGTACGGCCAGAGCGCTGGCGCCGTGTTGCTGGCATTCGCCCACCACCGCCTCAAGTGCCTGAGCGTCGCGCGCTGCCAATACCAGTTTCACGCCATGCCTTGCATAGGCATGGGCGGTCGCCCGGCCAATCCCGCTGGATGCGCCGGTGATGACCACCAGCGCGCCGTGCAGCGATTGCATCGTCATGTGCAGTTCTCCTCGTTCGTTGAATAACGGTTCTTTAGGGCTGACCTGCGCGCTGCCGGATTTATTCCATCATTCTGCCGAATGACCGCGTTGCCGCTTCAAGGTACGGGCGAAAGCGGGTAATGACGGCGGCGGGTGGCCTGCATCTGCGCCTGCTTGCTCAGGCGCGCGGTGATCTCCTGCAGCGTCGCCTCAAGTGGTCGCTCGCCGTGCAGCATCGGCCCCAGGCGGCTCTGGAACAGCGCCCAGAAGCGTTTCATTTCCGGCACATCGGGCATGATTTCGCCGCTGGCGGCGGAGGCGTAGGTGTGGGCGATCAGCGGGTCGTCGCCCAGGCTCGCCAGCAGCTCCAGGTTGGCCACCGCGCCCAGCGGCTTGTCTGCGTCGATGCTGCGCAGGCCCTCGGCAGTGGTCAGATAGTCCTCAAGAAAACGCTGCGCTTCGGCCTTGTTGGGGCTGTGGGCGTTTATCGCCGCGGCGACGATGCCGACGAAGGGCTTGCCGGGCCGCTCGGCCTCGATGCCGGGCACATAACCGACGCCGAAGCGGATGCCGGCGGCGCGCAGCTCGTTCCACACCCAGGGGCCGTTGATGATCATGGCCACCTCGCCCGCCTTGAAGCCGTTCATCATGCTGTCGTAGCTGGCTGCGGCCGGCAGTACGCCGGCGCTGAGCAGCGTTTTGATCTGCTGAAAGCCCGCCGTCGCGCCGGGGTTGGCGATGCCGGTATCGTTGAGGTCGTACAGGCCATCGCGTTTGTGCAGGCTGTAACCGCCATTGCCAGCGATCACCGGCCAGGAAAAGTACAGATTTTGGTAGTCCCATTCGATGGCGCGTTTGCCGCGGCTGCGCAGTTCGCGGTCCAGCTCGACCACCTCGGCCCAGGTGCGCGGCGGGCTGGGCAGCAGCGCCTTGTTGTAGATCAGGCTGACCACCTCGGTCGACAGCGGATAGCCGTAAGTGCGCTTGGCTACGCTGACCGCTTCCCAGGCAAACGCCGGCGCGCGTTGCAGCGCGGTTTGGCTGGGCGTCAGGCTGGCGAGCAGGCCAGCGTCGATCCAGGAGCCGAAGCGGTCATGGGCGAATATCACGATATCCGGCCCCTTGGCCGTAGCGGCCTGACGGTCGTAGCGCGCGGCCAGGTCTTCCGGGGTATCGACTTTCACCTCGATGCCGGTGTCGGCGTGGAAGCGGCGGCCGACATCGGCGACGCCGTTGAAGCCTTTGTCCTGGCTGACCCAGACCAGCAGCGTATTACGTTCGAATGCCAGGGCGGAGCCGGTCACGCAGAGCAAAAGCGCCAGGGCGCCTGCCTTCAGCGAAGCGTTCATGTGAGTTCTCGCAAGGGTATGACGGAGCACGCCCGCGGGCGACGAGTCGGCAGCGGGCGTGAAGAGGTGCAGGGCTGAGCGAGGCGCGGCGATAGCGCCGCGCGCTGGGTCATTTGATCTGCACGCGTTCCAGCAGGTAGGCCTTGGCGCTGGCGTCACCGACCCGCTCGGCTTCGTCGGCCAGGCGCAGGGCGCGTTGCAGGTCCTTGCTCGCCAATGCGGCGTCGATGCCCTGGCGGTAGTAGGCCTGGGTTTCCGGCAACACCGCCGGTGCCGGCACCGAGGGCACGTTGTTGCCCATCGGCTGACCGATGCTGTAGGGCGGCACATAGGTGTTGGCCGTCTGCCCGGCGACCTTGTCTTCGATCAGAACCATTTTGATCACGCCCACCGGCGCATGCTTGGCCACCAGATCAGGAATGTTCGGCGGCTGGTTGCCCAGCGCCCTGGCGTAGGCCTTGGCCGGGTGCTCGATAACGGTCTGGCCGCTCATCTGCTCGGCGGAGCTGTACAGCACCAGGTAATGCTCGTTGCCGGGGTTGTCCGGGTACAGGCGGTCGACGCGCAGGCGGGCATCGAGGCTGTCGCTTTTCATCCCGGCGGCTGCGCCGTAGACGAAATCGTCCGGGCCGAGCAGGCGGGTCACGCGGAACTGGCTGTCGAGCAGCATGGCGTTGGGCGCCAGCACCGTGTCGCCGGCCTGGCTGTACAGGCGAATCTCGAACGATTTGCTGTCGGCCGGCAACTGGAAGGCGCGCAGGAAACTCTTGCCACTGTCGAACGCAAACACCGGTGCGCTCTGGTCGATCAATACGTCGCCGCTGAAGTTGGCCGGGATGCGCGTGTACGGCAGCTCGCGCAGGCTGGCGCAGCACGGCTGGGCCGCATCGAGAAAGCGTCTGGCGTCCGCTTCTGAGGTTTTCAGGGGCGCGGGGCTGGGATGCAGAACATCGACCCGGCGCAGGGATTCGTTGGCACAACCGGCCAGCAACAGGCCGAGCATGCACAGGGTGAATTTGAGTGGCTTCATGGAGGCCTCGTTAGGCGCGCTGGTAAAAAAGGCCCCGGCCGGAGCGGACCGGGGTAAGACCACTGGAGCAGCGTGGATATAGCGTTACTGCCTGCCGGCGCGCGCTGGGGCGCGCCGTAACTCGGTTACCACCAGGCTTCAGCCTGCACGCCGAAGGTCAGGCCGTCGTCGTCGCCGACCTCGATGGACTCGCTGGCAGCCTGGTAGCGGCCGCCGTCCCACATGGCGTAGGTGGCGAACACGCGGATCTGCGGACGAGCCCAGAAGCTGCGGCCGGCCGACCATTGCTGGGCGAGGGTGACCTTGGTCAGGTCGCGCGACTCTTCGCCGTCGGCCTGAGGCTTGATACGGTCGTAGCCGACCTCGAGGGCGGTGCTCATCACGTCGTTCCACTTGTAGATCGGCCGCACGCCGAACGAGGCCCAGGTCTGCCCGGTTTCGTTGTCCAGGTCGCGGTCTTCGTAGATCTGCACGTACATCATCTCGATGTCGTCGGTCATGCTGATCACGCCGTGGTTGACCAGGCGCAGCATGCTGCCGTCGCTGTTGCCGGTGCTGTTGCGCCCGCTGCTGCCGATGATGCCGTCGGTGCCGTATTGCACGGCCAGCCGGTTGTAACCGCCGAACCAGTTGCCCTGGGTGTGTTCGAGGGTGACCAGGTGACCTTTCTGGTCGGTGTAGCCCGGGTCGCTTTCCTGCTCGTCGGTGAGGTTGGCCTTGCCGTAGTCGTAGCCGACGATCAGCTTGCCGTCGGTGTTGGTGTCGATGTCGGTGAGGCGGAAGTCGAGCGTGTCGTTGGCCACGTTGGTGCCGGTACCGGTGCCTTCGTACACGTAATCGCCATCGTTGTTACGCATCCAGGCCACGTGGGCCTTGGCGAAGCCCAGGTCGATGTCCTCGATGCCGGCGCCGGGGCCGGACACGTCCCAGTAGTAGTAATCGTTGATGTGCACGTCATGGCGCTTGTAGTAGCGCTTGCCGGCCCAGATGGTCGAGCCCGGCAGGCTTTCCAGCAGGTTCTTGCCCAGCACGTGGAACTGGCGGATCGAGCTGACGCCGTTGTTGAAGGCGCTGCCGCCGTCGCTGTCTGTGGCTTCCCAGTCGTTCGCCTGGTCGGACTTGTAGGCGATCATGCTGTCGACGTAGAAGCTCTGCTCGCCTTCCTTCCACACTTCGGCGCCCAGGCCGACTTCGGCGTAGGTTTCGCATTCGTTGCCGAGGCGGTATTTGGCCGGCGCGCCAGCCGCCTGGAAGCAGGCCTGGTCGCCGCCGCCCGCGGTGGCGCCGATACCCGAACGCAGGTAGCCATGGAAATCCACCGCCAGGGCGGGCGCTGTGGCAAGCATGGCGGCGACCAGCAAGGTGGGTTGCAGAAAGCGAGCAGTTGTTTGCGTATTCATCTCAGGGTCCTTTTTCTTGTTGTTAGTAAGGCGTGTTAGTCAGGCTCTTAGGCAGCGTTGCCTGCTGACCGCCGCAGCGCGCGGTGGTGACCGATCCCGGCTTAGGCGGTGCGGGAAGAGTGGAGATCGGCGAATTTCGCGACATCCTCCTTGCAAAGTTTTTTGCAGGCGGAGCGCTGGGGCGTAGCTGGGGGCGGGGAAGGCGTGGCATTTGCCGGGGAATTACGCCTGGCTACTACGCCATAAAAAAAACCGTTGGGGAGGTAGTGCGGCAGCCGTGCCTGGGGGCAGCCTGCAAGGGTGGCGCTATGCGCCGCAGTGGCGTCATCGTCCGGGGATAGGTGGTGGAACGCGGCAACGGTAGTTTTCGACGACCTGACGAACCCGCAGTCGGATGCTCAATAACAACTACAAGAGTGGAGCTACACATGAACCATTGCCTGTCTCCCGCCCGCTTGGCGCTGGCGGTTTCATCCCTGCTGTTGACCCTCGGCGCCGCCCAGGCGGCCGACCTTGCTGGCAAGACGCCGGCTGGCGTGCGTTATCACGGGGGTGACGAAATCATCCTGCAAGGCTTTCACTGGAACGTCGTCCGTGAATCGCCGAACAACTGGTACAACGTGCTGCGCGACATGGCCCCGACCATCGCTGCCGATGGTTTCAGCGCTATCTGGATGCCGGTGCCCTGGCGCGATTTCTCCAGTTGGAGCGACGGCGCCACCTCCGGCGGTGGCGAAGGCTACTTCTGGCACGACTTCAACAAGAACGGCCGCTACGGCAGCGATGCCCAGCTCAAGCAAGCCGCCAGCGCGCTGAACAACGCCCAGGTCAAGGTGCTGTACGACGCCGTGCCCAACCACATGAACCGCGGCTATCCGAACAAGGAAATCAACCTGCCGGCCGGTCAGGGCCTGTGGCGCAACGACTGCGCCGACCCCGGCAACTACGCCAATGACTGCGACGATGGCGACCGCTTCATCGGTGGCGACGCCGACCTCAATACCGGCGCGCCGCAGGTGTACGGCATGTTCCGTGACGAATTCGCCAACCTGCGCAACAACTACGGTGCCGGCGGCTTCCGCTTCGACTTCGTGCGCGGCTACGCCGGCGAGCGGGTCGATAGCTGGATGGGCGCGGCCCACGACAACGCCTTCTGCGTCGGCGAGTTGTGGAAGTCGCCAAGCGAGTACCCGACCTGGGATTGGCGCCACAGTGCAAGCTGGCAGCAGATCCTCAAGGACTGGTCGGACCGGGCGAAGTGCCCGATCTTCGACTTCGCCCTCAAGGAGCGCATGCAGAACGGCGCCATCGCCGACTGGAAGAACGGCCTCAACGGCAACCCCAATGCGCGCTGGCGCGAAGTGGCGGTGACCTTCGTCGACAACCACGACACCGGCTATTCGCCGGGGCAGAACGGCGGCCAGCACCATTGGGCGCTGCGCGATGACCTGGTCAGGCAGGCCTATGCCTACATCCTCTCCAGCCCCGGTACGCCGGTGGTGTACTGGTCGCACATGTACGACTGGGGGCAGGGCCCGTTGATCCGCCAGCTGATCCAGATCCGTCGCGCCGCTGGGGTGCGCGCCGACTCGGCGATCCAGTTCCACAACGGCTATTCCGGCCTGGTGGCAACCGTGACCGGCACCGCGCAAACCCTGGTTATCGCCCTGGATTCCAATCTGGGCAATCCAGGCCAAGTTGCCAGCGGCAGTTTCAATGCGGCACTGAATCAGGATGGCGGCAAGCTGCGCATCTGGACCACGGGCTCCGACCAGGGCGGCGATCTGGTCAGCGTCAACTTCCGCTGTAATAACGGCGTGACCCAGCCGGGCGACAGCGTGTATGCGGTCGGCAACTTGGCCCAGCTGGGTAACTGGAGCGCGGCCAGTGCGGTGCGCCTCACCGACGTCAGCGCCTACCCGACCTGGAAGGGCAGCATCAGCCTGCCGGCCCAGCAGAGCGTGCAGTGGAAGTGCATCGTGCGCAGCGAAAGCAACCCGAACCAGGTGAAAACCTGGCAGCCGGGCGGCAACAACCAGGTCGTCAGCGCCGCCGGAGCGAGCACCACCGGCAGCTTCTGACAGTAGGGTGCGCCGCGCGCACCGTCGCGCGGTTCACTGGCTGATGGCTTTGGTGCGCATGGCGCACCCTACGGGTTGGCGGTGGATATTGGCCCTGTAGGGTGCGCCGCGCGCACCATCGCGCGGTTTATCGATTTTGCCATTGGTGCGCACGGCGCACCCTACGGGATGGCGGTGGACTCTGTAGGGTGCGCCATGCGCACCAGGGTCTACCCTAAGCAAAGGATTCGCGTCAGGAGACAAGGAATGTCCAACTACCGCCGTGCCCGGGATGCCGGTGCCTGTTATTTCTTCACCGTGGTGACCCATTGCCGCCAGCCTGTGCTCACCCAGCCCAGGTTGCGTGAAGCCCTGCGTCTGGCCATTGAGCAGGTGCGCCAGAACCATCCCTTCAGCATTCATGGTTGGGTGCTGCTGCCCGACCATCTGCACTGTCTCTGGCAACTGCCCGAAGGTGACGCCGATTTTGCCCAGCGCTGGTCGATGATCAAGCGCCTGACCAGCCAGGCAATGCCCCAGGTATCCGGCAGCATCAGCTTGAGCCGCAGGCTACGCCGCGAGTCCGGCCTGTGGCAGCGACGCTTCTGGGAGCATCGCATCCGCGACGAGCAGGACTATCGCCAGCACCTGGATTACCTGCATTGGAATCCGGTGCGGCATGCCCTGGTCGATCGGGTTGCCGACTGGCCCTGGTCCAGCTATCACCGCCTGGTGCGCGAGGGCGTGTATCCGGCGGATTGGGGAGGAAGCGGTGATACGCAAGGGGCGTTTGGCGAGTGATCGATGGTGCGCGCGGCGCAGCAGCGTTCGTTCGAGTAGGGCGCGCCACGCACACCGTTTTGCGGTTGGCTGGGCGGTGGCTTTTGGTGCGCAGGGCGCACCCTACGTGTGCCGGGTTACGGGCTGTTTTGGATTTGCCACTGCTGGGCCAACTGTCTGGCCTCGGCAAACTCATTCACCAGCGTTGCCGCACTCAGTGACGTATCGCCAAATACCGCCAGGCGCTGCAGGTCGGCGTAGCGCCGCTGGGCGGTACGCTCGAGCCAGTCGATGCGTTGCAGGGTCAGCGGCGTGCAGGTCTGGCCGCTGAGGTCGTCGTGCAGGTCGAGGTTATGCGAGCGCCAGGCTTCGCGCAGGTACAGGCCCTCCAGGTCGCCGCTCAGCGCACCGCACCAGTCTTTCATGATTGCGCTTAGCCAATCGAGCACGCCGCTGCTCGCGCCCTGGCTATTCAGCTCGTGGTGCAGACGCTGGTAGGCCAGCAGGGCGATCTGTTTTTCCAGGCGAAAGGCGGCGAGCGCCAGGCTGTCGCCGTGCTGTTCCAGGCGCAGCAGGTGGGCGAAATACTGGCGCGTCTCGAAGCGTTCGGCAGCGTGGAATTGCGGCGTGGCGGTGCCGTTGCTGTTGAACTGGCGCAGCGGATCGAAGCGGTACATATAGCCGAAATCGAACAGACGGATTCTGCCGTCGTCGAGGGTGTTGCCGGGGCACAGGTCCCATTCGAACAGGCCGCCAAGCAGCAGAGCGCCGAGCACGTCGAACAGGTCGAGGAGTTGCCGCTCGTTCCACTCGCTTACCGCGTCGCCGGCGATCCAAGGCGACAGCAGGATGCCGCGATTGAGGCTGGCGTACTGGGTGTCGACGATGGCGCCAAGGCGCTTGCCGAGCCGCGCATCGCGCTTCAGTTGGCGCAGGTCGGCGCGCCGTTGCAGCTCGTTGAGGAAGCTGGTCTGGCCATCGGGGTTCTGCACCAGGCAGCGCTCGCGGGCGCGCTTGAGCGTCCAGTCGCGGCCGTCTGCCTCGATCCGATAAACGTGGGCGGTCAGGCCGCCGGAAAAACGTTCGCGCACATAGGCCTCGTCGCCCTGGGTGGCGGCGAGTTGTTCGAGCGGCAGCGGGCAATCGGTGGGCCGACCGATTTCCAGTTCGGCGCCGCTAGCGATAAAGGCCAGTTGGCTTTGTCGGCGTTCTTGTTCGGCGGTCATCGCGGCTCTTCTTTGGGAATGGTGAGTAGGCGGGTGGTGTGGGATGGTGCGCGTGGCGCACCCTACGGGGCGCAGTGGGTTTGGCGTAGGGTGCGCCGTGCGCACCGGGCTAGGGCCCTTGGACTATCACTACCTTGTCTTCGCCCAGTTCGCGGACGAAAGCATAGGGCGTCTCCGACAACTGCCGATGACTGCCGGCGCCGACCGCCGGATGGCGCGCGCGGAACTGGCCGAGGCGTTGCCAGTGGCTAAGCAGGCTGGCGATTGGCGGTGCGTCATGGTCAGCCCAATTCATGTCCGAACGGGTGCCCTGGTAGGGATCGGAGCCGCTCGGGCCCAGCGGCCGTGCGCTTTCGTCGCCGTAGTAGATCTGCACTGCGCCGGGGCTCAGCAGCAGCGCGCTGGCCAGGCCCTGTTGGCGCGCCAAGTCGTTTTTCTGTTCAGCGAAAAACAGTGCGGTGTCGTGGGACGAGGCGTAGCTCATAAAGTTATGCCCGGGGTTCTGCGCCAGCAGCTCGGCATAGTGGCGATAACTGCCCTCGGCCTGGCGCAGGCAATCGCTGGCCTTGGCGGCGGTCTCCTGCTGAAAGGCGAAGTTGATCAGCGCGTCGAAGCCTTTGCGCTGGTAGTCGCTGACTTCCGGGCCGTGGCCGAACACCTCACCGACCATCCAGAACGGTTCGCCCGCGAAGGGGTCGTTCGGGTTGACCCTGGCCCAGTCCGCCCGCGCCTTGTCGGCCGCCGCGCGCAGTTCGGCCCAGGCCGCCGGCTCGACATGCTTGACCGTGTCGGCGCGAAAGCCATCGACGCCGAACTCGCGCACCCAGAATGTCAGCCATTCATTCAGGTAGTCACGCACCCGGTGGCCGTCGCGCTCGACCGCACGGGTCGGCTGCTTGTGCTTGAGAAAGGCGGGCAGGGCGACCGGCGCGTGGCTCTCCGTACGAAAATCTGGCAGAAACGCCAAGGAGCCCTGATGAGGGTCGACCAGCACGCTGGGCGGCGTTGGGTAATCGTGGATACCGGCGCGCACCCAGTCCTTGCCCCACCAATTGGCCCAACTCGGGTGCTGGTAGTCGAGCAGGTTGTGGTAGGCGTGCAGGTTTTCGAAGCTTTCCGGTTGCCACTGCGTCCACTGCGCGGGCAGGTACTGAGCCATGCCGTCACGCGGCGCGCCGAACTGGAAGCGCTGCATATCAGCCAGGGTTGAATAGCCGGGGTGGTTGAGCACCACATCGAACAGCACGCGGATGCCGCGGGTGTGGGCCTGGCGAATCAGCTCGCGCAGGTCGTCCTCGCTGCCCATGTTGGCGTCCAGCTGGGTGTAATCGAGGGCGTAATAGCCATGATAGGCATAGTGGCGGAAGTCGCCCTGATCGCCGCCGCCCACCCAGCCGTGAATCTGTTCGTAGGGTGCGCTGATCCACAGCGCGCTGATGCCCAGCTTGGCGAGGTAATCGAGCTTGCCGGTCAGGCCCTTCAGGTCGCCGCCGTGAAAGGTGCCGATCTCCTGCTCGCCGTCGGGGGTGCGGCCGTAGCTGCGGTCGTTGCTCGGGTCGCCATTGGCGAATCGGTCGGTCAGGGCGAAGTAGACAGTGGCGTTGCGCCAATTATGGGCGGCGTTGGCTGTCGCACTGGCGGCTTCGAGCAGCAATAAACCGCCGCTGTCAGCGGCCGGCGTCAGGCTGACTCGGCCGTTTGCTACCTGCGCGCTCTGACCGCTGTAGGCATCACGCAGCTGCTGGCCGTCGGCGAATACACCGGACACGTTGACCTCCAGGGCCTCGCCGTTCCAGCTGCGGCAGGCGGTTTCGGCTGGCTTCGCCTGGGCCGGCATGGGCAACAGGCGCAGATGGGCCTCGGCGCCGGTTTGCACCAGCAGGCGGTAGCGGCCTGCCTTGGGCACGGCAAAGTCGTAGCGACTGTCAGGCTGCAGCACCTGGCGCTGGAACGGCTTGAGCGATTCACCGCTACCGCTCGGCTTGCCCAGACGCAGGCGGCCAGGGGTGAGCTGCAGTTCGGCAGCAAATCGTTGGTCGTCCAGCGCCTGCCAGCGCAGCGCCAGCGGGGCGTTGTCGAGTTGCGCTTCAAGCGCGGGTTCGGCCAGCGCGATTGGCAGGCAGAGGCTGAAACAAAGGGCCAGCAGGCGTTGACTAAGGGGACGCATCTCGAACTCCGCAGAATGGGCATCGGCGGTTATTTAGCCGGTATCCGCAGCCCGTGTGCAGGCGTAGCGAGGGGCGAAGTTCGCCCCGTTGCGCGCGCTGGCTGGCAGACTACGCCCCGCTTCTACGCCCCCCCGGTTTTTCGACGGGGAGGATGTGTCGGCCCAGTGGCTGGCCGAGTATGGGGTTGTCAGGCCGTTGAGCAACCAGCGCGCTCGGCGTTGCAGTGCATGCATCATCTCGAGCTGCCTTGAAGGGTGCGTTCTTGAGCGGATCGGCATGCAGCGCTTGGCGCGGTTGCCGCAGTGCGCAGACACACTGTTGTGGATCAAAAATAAGAAGCCACGAGGAAACTACACATGAACAAAAAGCTGTTTGCTGCAGCCGTCATCGGTCTGTCCGCAACCTTGAGCCTGCCGCATGCGGCCATGGCTGCCATCGAAGAAGGCAAGCTGGTCATCTGGATCAACGGTGACAAGGGCTATAAAGGGCTGGCCAAGGTCGGCGAGAAATTCACCGCCGACACCGGCATCCAGGTCGAAGTCGCTCACCCCGACAGCGCCACCGACAAGTTTCAGCAGGCCGCCGCCACCGGCAACGGCCCGGATATTTTCATCTGGGCCCATGACCGCATCGGCGAATGGGCCAAGAGCGGATTGCTCGCCCCGGTCAACCCGAGCGCCAAGAGCAAGGACGCCATCGCCGACCTGGCGTGGGACGCCGTTGGTTACCAGGGCAAGCTGTGGGGTTATCCCATCGCGATCGAAGCGCCCGCGCTGATCTACAACAAAGCGCTGGTAAAAACCCCGCCTGCCAATTTCGATGAAGTCTTCGCCCTTCATGAGGAGCTGGCCAAAGACGGCAAGCGCGCCATCCTCTGGGCCTATAACACACCGTATTTCAGCTGGCCGCTGCTGGCCGCCAATGGCGGTTATGCATTCGGCAACGACGGTTCCGGCTACGACGTCACCACCACCGGGGTGAATACCGCAGGTGCCAAGCAGGGTGCGGCGGTGCTCAAGCGCCTGATCGACGAAGGTGTGATGCCCAAGGGCGCCGATTACAGCGCCGCTGAGGCCGCCTTCAATAAGGGCGAGTCGGCGATGTTCATCAGCGGCCCCTGGGCCTGGGCGAACGCGCGCAAAAGCGGCATCGACTTCGGCGTGGCGCCGATCCCTGCAGTCGGCGAGGGCACCAGCAAGCCGTTCTCCGGCGTGATGGCGGCCACCCTCAACGCGGCCAGCCCGAACCAGGCGCTGGCGGTGGAGTTCCTCGAGAACTACCTGCTGCAGGTCGAGGGCCTGAAAACCGTCAACGCCGACGTGCCGCTCGGCGCGGTGGCGAACAAGGCCTACATGGACGAGCTGTCCCAGGACCCGCTGATCAAGGCCACCTTCGAGAGTGCCCAGCAGGGTCGGCCAATGCCGAACGTGCCGGAAATGGGCGTGTTCTGGTCGGCCATGGAGCCAGCGCTGACCAACATCACCTCGGGCCGTCAGCCCGTGGACGCCGCCCTCGACGACGCCGCCAAGCGCATCGTCAAGTGAAAACCCGCAGCCGGTGACACCTGTCGCCACCGGCTGCGCGCCATGAGGCTAAGATTCCGATGTCTGCCGTCAATCTGTCTGCCGAGCTGCCTGCCCCTGCCATGTCGAAAACCCTGAGTTTCCCCACCTTGCCCGCCGCCCTGCGCTGGACGCTCTGGCTGCTGTGCAATGGCTTTGCCCTGTACCTGGTGGTGGCGCTGTACGCCCAGGGGCAAACGGTGTTCGCCCTGCTCGGGCTGGTGGTGTGCGGGCTGGCCAGTTTCATCTTCATCAACAAGCGCGCCTATGCCCACCGCTACATCTTTCCGGCGGTGGCGGGCATGCTGGTGTTCGTGATCTTTCCGCTGCTGTACACGGTGGGCATCGGCTTCACCAACTACAGCGGCAATAACCTCCTGAGCTTCGATCAGGTGCAGCGCTACCACCTGCGTCAGACCCATGTTTCCGGCGAGCGCTATGCCTTCAGCCTGCACCAGGACGCCCAGGGCCAACTGCGCATGCGCGTCGACAAAGGCGAGCAGGGCGTGTTCGTGTCCGCGCCGCTGGCCGGCGACCCGGCTGATGCCGAACCCCTGAGCCTCAGCCCGCAAACCGCAGCTGGCGAGATCGGCGAAGCGCTGGCGCTGCGCGAGGTGATTCAACGTCGTGGCGAGCTGGAACAATGGGTATTGCGCGGCGCCCAGGGCGAACTGTTGCGTCTGTATGGCCTGCGCGAAGTGGCAGCGGTCAAGCCGCTGTACCGCCTGCAGGACGATGGCGCGCTGCTCAACACCCAGACCGGTGCACGCCTGACCGCCGACCATGACATCGGCTTCTACGTCGATGGCCAAGGCCAGCGGGTAACCCCAGGTTTCACCGTGTATGCCGGCTGGAGCAACTTCGCCAAGGTGCTGACCGACCCGAAGATCCGCGGCCCGTTCATGCAGATATTCGTCTGGACGCTGTGCTTCGCCGCGCTGACCGTGGTGTTTACTCTGGCCGTCGGCCTGGTGCTGGCGAGCCTGCTGCAGTGGGACCTGGTTGCAGGCAAGCCGTTCTACCGGATGATGCTGATCCTGCCGTACGCGGTGCCGGCGTTCATTTCCATCCTGGTGTTCAAGGGCCTGTTCAACCAGAACTTCGGCGAGCTGAACCTGATGCTCGATTCGCTGTTCGGCGTTCGCCCGGACTGGTTCAGCGACCCGACCCTGGCGCGCAGCATGATCCTGATCGTCAACACCTGGCTCGGTTACCCGTACATGCTGCTGCTGTGCATGGGCCTGTTGCAGGCGATTCCGCGCGACCTCTATGAAGCCTCGGCGATCGACGGCGCCAGCCCGTTGGACAATCTGTTGAAGATCACCCTGCCGCTGTTGATCAAGCCACTGGCGCCGTTGCTGATCGCCAGCTTCGCCTTCAACTTCAACAACTTTGTGCTGATCACCCTGCTCACCCGTGGCGGCCCGGACATCCTCGGCACCACCACGCCAGCGGGCACCACCGATCTGCTGGTCAGTTACACCTACCGCATCGCCTTCCAGGATTCGGGGCAGAACTTCGCCCTGGCCGCCGCCATCGCCACCATGATCTTTATCGTCGTCGGTGCCATGGCCTGGCTGAATCTGAAGCTAAGCAAAGTGAAGGTTTGAGGAACTGCACATGGCCATGGTCCAACCGAAATCCGTCAAATACCGCCTCTGGCTGACTCACGCCGGCCTGCTCGGCTTTATCGCGCTGATCGTCTTTCCGCTGCTGATGGTGGTGTCGATCTCCTTTCGCGAAGGCAACTTCGCCACCGGTAGCCTGTTCCCGGATAACCCGACCCTGGAACACTGGTCGCTGGCCCTGGGGATTCCCTATACCGACGCCAACGGCGAGGTCAGCAACCCGCCGTTTCCGGTGCTGACCTGGCTGTGGAACTCGATGAAGATCGCGGTGATCAGCTCGCTGCTGATCCTCCTGCTCTCCACCACCAGCGCCTACGCGTTCGCCCGGCTGCGCTTCGCCGGCAAGGGGCCGATCCTCAAGGGCATGCTGATTTTCCAGATGTTTCCGCCGGTGCTGACCCTGGTGGCCATCTATGCCTTGTTCGACCAGCTCGGCGAGCATGTCAGCTGGCTCGGGGTGAACACCCATGGCGCGGTGATCATCGCTTCGCTGGGCGGTATGGCGCTGCATATCTGGACGATCAAGGGCTATTTCGAAAGCATCGATGCCTCCCTGGAGGAAGCCGCCATCGTCGATGGCGCCACCACCTGGCAGGCGTTTGTGCACATCCTGCTGCCGATGAGCGTGCCGATCCTGGCGGTGGTGTTCATTCTCGCGTTCATCACCAGCATCACCGAGTACCCGATTGCCTCGGTGCTGCTGATGGACGTGGACAAGCTGACGCTGTCGGTCGGTGCCCAGCAGTATCTCTACGACCAGAACTACCTGTGGGGCGACTTCGCCGCGGCGGCGGTACTTTCCGGCCTGCCGATCACCCTGGTGTTCCTGTATTGCCAGAAGTGGATCGTTGGCGGCCTGACCGCGGGTGGGGTGAAGGGGTAGGGTGCGCGGGGCCGCCTAGGCCATGCGCACCAGGAATTTGTGCCGATGCCGGTGCGCACGGCGCACCCTACGTTTGCCACATCATGTGATTTGCAGCGCGGGCCTTTGCCCGCGATTGTCGTAGAATTCAGCGCTTACCCGAATAACCAATAAGAAACGGGAAACGACCATGAATGCCGCAATGCCAGCACCGCTGCCGCTGATACCCGCCAAGCTGACCATGCCGCCTCTGCCGGCCGGGCTGTTGCAGCGCCCGCGCCTCGACGAGTGGCTGCAGCGCCTGCCCGAGATCCGCCTGGCGCTGTTGCAGGCGCCCAGCGGCTTCGGCAAAACCACCCTGGCCTGCCAGTGGGCGCAAAGCTTCGGCGGCCGCGTTGCCTGGCTGCAGCTGCACAGTGGCGACAACCAGCCGCGCCAGCTCGGCCGCTACCTGCTGCACGCCCTTGATCGGCAGCTCGAGCATGGTTGCCCGCTGAGCCTGTTGCTGGCGGAGCAGGGCGGCGAAACCTTCGATACCCTGCTGACCCATCTGTTAGCCGAGCTGCCGGCCGAACACGCGCCATTACTGCTGGTGCTGGATGAGTTCGAGGTGCTGAACAACCGTGAAGTGATCGGCGCGCTGCGCTTCTTTCTGCGCAACATGCCCAGCTGGATGACCTTGCTGGTGTGCAGCCGCGGGCTGCCGGAACTGGGCGTCGCCGATCTGCGGGTCAAACATCAACTGCTGATCCTCGATGCCCAGCAACTGGCCTTCGAGACCGACGAGGTGCAGGCGCTGCTGCAACTGGGCCTGCCGGTGGCGGTCAACCGTGAGCAGATCGAGCGCCTCAACCGCCGCATCGGCGGCTGGCCCTGCGCCTTGCAGTTGGCCTTGCAGGAAGTGCAGACCGGCCGCGGCATGGACCTGTTTCTGGAAAACCTGCAGCTCGGCCACCCCTACATCCGCGACTACATGCGTGAGCAGGTGATCGAGCAACTGCCCTCGACTACCCTGGAGTTCCTTCAATCGACCTGCCTGCTGGAGCGCTTCAGCGCGCCGCTGGCGGATCACCTGACCCAGGGCTGCAACGCCCGCGACATGCTCGAACAACTCGAGCGCGCCGGGCTGTTCCTGCAGCCGCTCGACAGCCTGCGCCAGTGGTACGCCTATCACCCGTTGTTTGCGGTGTTTCTTCAGGGCGAGCTGCGCACCCATCAGCCACAGCGGGTGTCGGACCTGCACCTGCGCGCCGCCGAGGCGCTGTTCGCCGAAAACATGCCCGAGGAAGCCGCGCGCCATGCAGTGCAGGCGCGTAACCCGGCGCGGGTCGGCGAAGTGCTGGAGCGCCATGGTCGGCAGTTCTATCGCCAGGGCCGTCTGAGCCTGCTGCAGCAGTGCCTGGAGACGCTGCCGATCAGCAGCATCGCCAACTCGCCGCTGTTCACCTTGCTGCAGGCCTGGGTGTCGCAGAACTCCTATCAGTTCGATCAGGTCGAGCGCTGGTTCAAGGCTGGCGAGCAGGCGCTGCAGGAGCGCTGCTCGGAGCAGGAGTGGGCGCGTATCGTCGGCGAGTTCAACGCCGTGCGCGCCCAGGTGGCGATGAATCTGGGCGACGAGCAGGCCGCCATCGCCCTGGCTCATGAGGCGCTGGCGTGTGAGCCGCTGATCATGCGCACCTCCCGGGTCGCGGCATTGTCCGGCCTGGCCGAGGCGCACTTCGTCCAGGGCCTGCTGCCCCAGGCGCAGAAGCAGTACGAGGAAGCCGAGCGCCGCGCCCGGGAGATTCACGCCTCCCATCTGGTGGTCTGGAGCCTCGGTCAGCTGTCGGAAATCGCCATCGCCCAGGGCCACCTGCAGAAGGCCTATTCGCTGCAGGAAAAAGCCATTCATTACGTCGAGCAGGAACGCCTGCACGCCACGCCGATCATGGAGTTCGTCTACCGGGTACGCGGCCAGGTGCTGTGGGAATGGCACCATCTGGATGCGGCGGAGCAGTGCGCGCTGCAGGGGATCCAGATTCTCGACGAGGTCGGCGACCGCTGGTTCCTGCAGTGCTACGCGCTGCTCGCGAGCATCGCCCATGCGCGCGGCCAGCAGAGCGTTTGCGCCGATTACATCGGCAAGATCCAGAGCATGCTGGCCGACGACAATTACCATATCGACTGGCTGGCCAACGCCCACGCGGTGATGCTCGGCTACTGGGATTCGACCCAGGACCGCGAAGCCATCCAGCAGTGGCTAGGCACCGCGCCGCCGCTCAAGCCCGGCGCCAACCATTTCGCCCAGTTCAACGGGCGCAACCACGTGCGTGCCTACCTGTCGCTGAAACAGCCGGACAAGGCGCTGCCGATCATCCGCCAGCTGCAACACGACGCCGAGCACCACGGCCTGGTGATGGACCAGAACCGCAACCACATCCTGCAGGCGCAGCTGCACTGGCTGCGCGAGGAGCGCCAACTGGCGCTGGACCACCTGCACCAGGCGCTGACGCTGGCGACCAGCACCGGCGCCATCGGCAGCTTTCTGCGCATCGGCAAGCTGATCATCGTCATGCTCAAGTCGCTGCAGCACGAACGCCGTCTCGGCGAGATGGAGGCCCAGCGCGCCGACCGGGTGATTCAACTGGCCCAGCAGCAGCGCGACTTCAGCCGGGCGATCCGCATCACCCTCGACGAGGCGGTGATCCAGGACATCATCAACCGCCCCGACGTGCCCGAACTGCTGCGCCATTCACCGCTGACCCGGCGCGAGTGGCAGGTGCTCAGCCTGATTCACGCCGGCCAGTCCAACGAACAGATCGCCGAGCACCTGAACGTGGCGCCAACGACGATCAAGACCCATATCCGCAGCCTCTACCAGAAGCTCAACATCACCCACCGCAGCGAAGCGGTGCAGCTGGCGCGCAGCCTGCTGAGCAAGATCCAGGGCGAGTAGCAGCGGTAGGGTGCGCCGTGCTGACGTAGGGTGCGCCGTGCGCACCATGCGCCACCGGTATTGGCGTTGGTTTTGCTGCGCACACCCTAGGTGGCCCAACGCATCCTACGAAATCTGAGCTGACGTGTAGGGTGCGCCATGCGCACCCTGAACCAGGGCCAGGACCAGTATTGGCATTGGCATTGGTGCGCATAGCCTAGGCGGCCCCACGCACCCTACGAATACACCTCGGGGAATTCAGGTTATCCAACCCATAGCCAGCCCCCGCTGCGCGTCTCATCCCCCTCTACGCCTTTTGCCTACGCCTGCGCCATCCTCCCGCGAAATAAGCGGGCGGGAGGATGTGCGCTGGCAGGGCCAACCCTAGAGTGCAACCATCTTTCCATCACCTTGAAGGGTGGCTGTATGACTCATGACAACTGGTGGCGCGGCGGCGTCATCTATCAGGTGTATCCGCGCAGTTTTTTCGATAGCAATGGCGATGGCGTGGGTGACCTGATCGGTGTGCTGGAGAAGATCGACTACATCGCCAGCCTGAATGTCGATGCCATCTGGCTGTCGCCGTTCTTCACCTCGCCGATGAAGGATTTCGGCTACGACGTCTCCGATTACCGTGGCGTCGATCCGCTGTTCGGCACCCTCGAGGATTTCAGCCAACTGGTGCAGGCGGCGCACGGTCGCGGCATTCGCGTGCTGATCGATCAGGTGCTCAACCATTCCTCCGACCAGCACGCCTGGTTCAAGGAAAGCCGCTCCAGCCGCGACAACCCCAAGGCCGACTGGTACGTGTGGGCCGACCCCAAGGACGACGGCACCGTGCCGAACAACTGGCTGTCGGTGTTCGGCGGCCCGGCGTGGACCTGGGACAGCCGGCGCAAGCAGTATTACCTGCACAATTTTCTGTCCAGCCAGCCGGACCTGAACTTCCACTGCGAAGCGGTGCAGCAGCAACTGCTCGACGACATGGAGTTCTGGCTGCAGCTGGGCGTGGACGGTTTCCGTCTGGACGCGGCGAACTTCTATTTCCATGACCGCGAGCTGCGCAACAACCCGCCGAACCATGAAATCCGCGAAGGCAGCATCGGCGTGCGCGCCGACAACCCCTACGCCTTCCAGCAGCATGTCTACGACAAGACCCAGCCGGAGAACCTGCTGTTTCTCAAGCGCATTCGCCAGCTGCTGGAGCGCTATCCGGGCAGCGCGACCGTCGCCGAGATCGGCTGCGATCATTCATTGCGCACCATGGCCGCCTACACCGGCGGTGGCGACACGCTACACATGGCCTATTCATTCGACCTGCTGACCGAACAGTGCAGCCCGGCGTTTCTGCGCCACACCATCGAGAGCGTCGAGCGCGAGCTGGTCGACGGCTGGCCGTGCTGGTCGATCGGCAACCACGATGTGGTGCGAGTGATGAGCCGCTGGGCGCTGGATGGTCAGACGGATTTCTCCCGCGGCCGGTTGTTCATGGCGTTGCTGTTGTCGCTGCGCGGCAGCGTGTGTCTGTACCAGGGCGAGGAGCTGGGGCTGGATGAGGCCGAGCTGCAATTCGAGCAACTGGTCGATCCCTACGGCATCCGCTTCTGGCCGGAATTCAAGGGCCGCGACGGTTGCCGCACGCCGATGCCGTGGCATGACCAGGATCTGCATGGCGGTTTCAGCCGGGAGCAGCCGTGGCTGCCGTTGTCCAGCCGCCACTTGCCGTTGTCCGTGGCTGCCCAGGAACCGGATGAGAACTCCATGCTCAATACCTACCGCCGCTTCATCGCCTGGCGTCAGCAGCAGCCACTGCTGATCGAAGGCGGCCTGCGTGTGCTGCACCACGACGATGACCTGTTGGTGTACGAACGCCGCTTGGGTGACGAAGCCTGGCTGTGCGTGTTCAACCTGGGCAATGATGCCCGGCACTTTGGCTTGTCGGTGCCGGTCGAAGCGCTGCCGGCGCCGGCCAGTACTGCGGTGTTCGCCGGGGCCGGCGTACACTTGCCGGCCCATGGTTTCGGCTTCGCCCGCTTGCTCGGTTAGCCGTGCAGACGCGGGTGTCGGGCCGCCGGCCTGGCACCCGTCGACAGCCCCTTGGCGGTATCCAGACGGTAATGCAGGCTCAGCCCTGCTAGAGGAGAACAATAACAATGGCCAGCGTCACGCTACGCAACATCTGCAAGAGCTATGGCGACATCAAGATCACCCGGGGCATCAATCTGGATATCGCCGATGGCGAATTCGTGGTGTTCGTCGGTCCATCCGGCTGCGGCAAGTCGACCCTGCTGCGGCTGATCGCCGGGCTCGAGGACATCACCGAAGGCGAGCTGCAGATTGGCGGCGAGCGGGTCAACGAGCTGCCACCGATGGACCGTTCGGTTGGCATGGTGTTTCAGTCTTACGCGCTCTATCCGCATATGGATGTGGCGGAGAACATGGCCTTCGGCCTCAAACTGGCCAAGGTCGACAAGCGCGAAATCAGCCGCAAGGTGGGCGAGGTCGCGAAGATCCTGCAGCTCGACCAGCTGCTCGAACGCAAGCCCAAGGACCTTTCCGGCGGCCAGCGCCAGCGCGTCGCCATCGGCCGCACCATGGTGCGCGAGCCAAAAGTGTTTTTGTTCGACGAGCCCCTGTCGAACCTCGACGCCTTCCTCCGGGTGCAGATGCGCATCGAGATTTCCCGCCTGCACCAGCGCCTGCAGGCGACCATGATCTACGTCACCCATGACCAGGTCGAAGCCATGACCATGGCCGACAAGATCGTCGTGCTCAACGCCGGCGAGATTGCTCAGGTCGGGCCGCCGCTGGAGCTGTATCACTACCCGAAGAATCAGTTCGTCGCCGGCTTCATCGGCTCGCCGCAGATGAATTTCCTGCCGGTGCGGGCGCTGCAGGCCAGCGCTTCGGCGGTAGAGATCGAGATGCCAGGCGGCTCGCGCATGAGCGTGGCGGTTGACGGCAGCCAGGTCAGTCCGGGCGAAACCCTGACCCTGGGCGTGCGTCCGGAACACTTCGTCGACGTCGAGCAGGCCGACTTCGCCTTCTACGGCGAAATCGCGGTGGCCGAGCGGCTCGGCGATCACAACCTGCTGCACCTGATGCTCGAAGGGGTTGAGCCGATGGTCACCCTGCGCAGCGACGGCAACCGCAAGGTCGCGGTCGGCCAGACCTACGGTGCCGGGCTGATGGCCAACAAATGCCATTTGTTCCGTGCCGACGGCTACGCCTGCCCACGGCATTACCGCGAGCCGGCACTGTTCGGCGACGCGTGAACCCGCGTCAGCCGCTTCGCTCGCAGGTCCGCCACAGATGATGCCACGCCCAGGCGGCGTGGCGCTTTCCCGACGGGGCGTGCTGCTCTAAGCTGCCGGCTCTTTTTCGAGCCAGACGAGCCCGCCATGAACCCGCCGAACGATCCCCTGCACGGAGTCACCCTGGAAGCCATCCTCAACGACCTCGTGGCCAAACTGGGGTGGGACGGGCTGGCAGAGCGCATCGACATCCGCTGCTTCAAGAGTGACCCGAGCATCAAGTCGAGCCTGACCTTCCTGCGCAAGACGCCCTGGGCGCGGCAAAAGGTCGAGGCGTTGTATATCCAGCAGCGCAAAGGCTGAGCGGGAGAGCGCTCGCCGTGGCCGCGCGCTATGTCACAACCGCCAATGCATCCAAGCCACGAAGCGCGCGTAGGGTGGACATCGCGAAGCGTTGCCCACCAATGATGGCGCAGACGGCGGACAAGCCTGCAGCATGTCCTCCCTACGGCTCTAGAAGGCTAGCGCCGGCCGGCCTGGGTCGCCGACAAGGGTGCCTGGCACAGGGTATTGCTGCCGGGTTCGAGGTAGGGCATCAGGATCGGCGCCATGCCCTTGAGCACCTGCACCGGCAGCGCCGAGGTGAAGCGGAAGTTTTCCGCCGCGCGGCCCGGCACGAAAGCGGTGAGGGTGCCGTAGTGCTTGGCGCCGAGGTAGAACACGAAGGTCGCGGTGCGGTTCATCGCCCGTGAACTGAGCACCCGGCCGCCGGGGCCGACGGTCTCGATGCGGTTGTCGCCGGTGCCGGTCTTGCCGCCGACCTTGAGCAGTTCCCCGTTGGCCATCGTGAAGCTGCCGAGCAAGCGCCGCGCGGTGCCGTTCTCGACCACATCGGCAAGGGCGCTGCGCAGTGCAGCGGCCACCTCCGATTCCATGACCCGCTGGGGTTGCAGCTGATCGCGGGCGACCAGGGTTTCGTAAGGCGTGTCGGCGGCAAAATGCAGGCTGTCGATGCGCAGGGTGGACTGGCGCAGGCCGTCGTTCTGGATGATGCCCATCAATTCGGCCAGGGCTGCCGGACGGTCGCCCGAGCTGCCGATGGCGGTGGCGAGGGACGGTACCAGGTGGGCGAATGGGTAACCTAGCCGTTGCCAGCGACGATGAATGTCGAGGAAGGCTTCCACCTCGAGCATGATGCGGATGCGGCTGTCGCGGGCGCTCTTGTGCCGGCTGCGAAACAGCCAGCCATAGACTTCCTGGCGCTCGTCGCGGCTGGCGGCGACGGCGTCGCTGAAGCGGGCGTCCGGGTTTTCGTTGAGATAGCCGAGCAGCCACAGTTCCAGTGGGTGGACGCGGGCGATATAGCCCTGGTCCGGCAGGTTGTAGGCGCCAGGGCCGTACTTTGCATACAGCTCGGTGATGCGTTTGTCGCTGAGCTTGTCCTGCGGCAGGTGCGCCCGCAGGAACGCGGCGAAGGTGGCCTCGTCCGCCGCCGGCAGCAGGTAGCGATGCACCGCTGCGAGGCGTACCGGAGTGTGGCGCAGGCCATTAAGGAAGGTTTCCAGGCGCAGCTTGGCAGGCTGGTCCTGGTATTTGCGCCAGAAGCGCAGAAGAAAAGTAGTGCCCTCGCGGTCGGCGAAGTCGCTGAGGTAGGCGAGGCGCCGGGGGTCCTTGTCGTCCTTGAGCAGTTCTGCGCTGTTACCCGGCGCCTGGTAGATGGTGTAGCGCACCACATCGCGCATCAGGCGGATAAACGGCAGATTGAGCGACTCGCGCAGGGCCTCGCGCATGCTGGCGATGCGGTGATCGTCCTCACGGCGGAAGTTGGAGAAGGTGTGGATGCCGCCGCCAGTGAAGAAGCGTTCGTTCGGGCTGGCCGAGTATTTGCGCTCCAGCGCGGCGTCGAGCATGGCCGGCAGAGTGGCATCGGGGTTGCCCAGCAGGTAGCCGATGGCCCAGCGGGTCAGGTTGTCCTGGGCGTCCACCGCGCGCAGTTGCTCGGGGCTCTGGCCAGCATGACGCTGGTGCAGCTCGGCGATGATTTCCAGGTAGGTGGCCAGCACCCGCAGTTTCGCCGTCGAACCCAGTTCCAGCTTGCTGCCTTCGTTGATGTCGAATGGCTGATCGGTGCTGTCGGTCTGCACCCGCACCCGGCTGCCGTTGGCGGTGCGTTCGAACAGGGTGAAGCTGTAACGCACGTCGGCGGTTTTCTCCGGCGACAGCAGCCGCTCGCCGAACAGACCGACTTCGCCGGCGAAGGTCGGGTCAGCCAGTTGCTGCAGGTAGACGCTGGCGGCCTGCTGCAACTCGTTGTGCAGGGTGCTGCGGGCGCTCAGATCGAGACGGTCGAGGTCGTACAGCGGCATATTCAGCAGCGATGAAAGGCGAGAGCGGGCCACGCTGATGCCCTTGTTGCCGTCCACCGGCTGCAGGTTGGGCTGCAATTGCCAGTCGCGGTAGCTGAGCGTTGCGCCGAGCGCCGCATCGCGCAGCGCGGTATCGATCAGGCCACCCTGCGCAAGCAGGCGAATATGACTGTCGGTCAGCTCCGCCAGGTCCTCGCGACCCTGGGCCAGGTAATAGGACGGGCGGCGCTGGGCGATCATCAACGCGAGCACCTGACGCAGCGCCAGGCCTCGCTGCTCAAGGCTGGCATCGGGCGAACGGGCGGGGTCGAGCAGGCGGTTGACCTGCGCGAAGTCGGCGCCGAACCAGATCCGCAGGCCATCCGCGATGCCGTGCACTTCGCCGTGGCCCGGTGCGGCGGAAAGCGGAACGCTGTTGAGGTAGTCGCGCACGATATTTTCCCGCGCGGGCAGGGTCAGCGGGCCGCTGCGGTAGGTGCGCACGCTGGCGGAGACCATCTGCCGCAGTTTTTCTGCGGCTGAAAGGGTCAGGCCGTCCGGTGAGTGGCGGTATTTTTCCAGCTGGGTGGCGAGGGTGCTGCCACCGGCGGACTGATCCTGCATGTCCATCATCTTGCCGACCTGGGACACCGCTGCCATGACGAAGCGCGGCCAGTCGACGGCCGGGTTGGCCTGCGGCAGGTTGGGATCGAGCAGATGACGGTTCTCGATGAACAGCAGGCTACCGGCCACCAGCGGTGGAATCGAGTTGAAGCTCGGGTAGCGCTGCTGTGGGTACTGGAATTCGTAGAACGGCGTGCCGCGGCAATCGCTGATGCTCAGGCCCGTCTGGATCTTTTCCGGATAGGGCGGGAAGAAGCCGCGCTGGCTGTAGTCGAGCAGGGCGGGGGAGAACTGTGCCTGGCGCTGGACGTTGAACCCGCGCTGCTGCAGGCGTTCGAGCATCAAGGGCAGGTAGGTGTAGCCGAGGCGTTTGTCGAAAGGACCTTCCATCGGATAGACGATGGCGCTGCTGGGGCCCGGCTGCACGCGGTAGTCGAGGGTTTTCGCGTAGCGGCTGAGCTCCTTGGCCTGAAAGTGCGAGGTGCGCAGCTCGTGGGCGAGCAACAGGCCGCCGGCTATCAGCACGGCCAGCACGATCAGCCAGAATGTCAGGCGCAGCTTGCTTCGTCGTTTACCTGCAGGCGCGGCGAACTGCTGCGCTGCGTCAGATGTGCGGTGTGAATCCGATTGCAAAAACGCCCCCATATTCGATTCTCGTCCGATGCGCTCAACCGATTTAGCTGCGTTGACCACAAGACGGCCCCAGCATACCGCCTGCCAGACAAGTTTAGTTGTGACCCGTCGGCTCGACATTTGGCCGACATAAAATTTTTCCAGCGCCTAGAATCGACACCCAGACGGGTAACCGACGGCGAATGGCGATGCAACGCGACCACCGTGAACAGCTCAATCTCAGCTGGCAGGCCAACGCCGATGCCTGGACGGCAGCCGTGCGCGAGCAGCGGATCGAAAGTCGCCGGCTGGTGACCGATGCGGCCATTCTGCAGGCCGTGATGGCCCTGGCGCCCAAGCGTGTGCTGGATGTCGGTTGCGGCGAGGGATGGTTGTGCCGCGGCCTGGCTGCGCGCGGGGTGGAGTCGGTCGGGGTGGATGCTTCGGTGCCCTTGATCGACATCGCCCAGTCGGCCGGGCATGCCCGTGCCCAATATCGGGTCTGCGGCTACGCAGAGCTGCACAGCCAGGCGGCTCAGCTCGGTCTGTTCGACGTGCTGGTGTGCAATTTCGCCCTGCTCGAAGAACCGCTGGCGCCGACCCTCGATGCCTTGCACGGCCTGCTGGCGCCAGGTGGGCGCTTGCTGATCCAGACCCTGCACCCCTGGCGCGCCTGCAACGATGCGACCTATCGCGATGGCTGGCGGGTGGAAACCTTCGCCGGCTTCGGCGCGGGCTTCGTCCAGCCGATGCCGTGGTTTTTCCGCACCCTGGAATCCTGGCTGAACCTGCTCAATGAAACCGACTGGCGTCTGCAGTGGCTGCAGGAGCCGCTGCATCCGGAGAGCGAGCAGCCCGTCTCGTTGCTGCTGTTGCTCAGCTCCGCCCGCGGCTGACAATAGGTATCCCAAACGAGCGGAGGCCGTTATGCACCTGCTGCTGAATATCGACGTGCCCGACATACCGACCGCCGTGGATTTCTACGTCCGCGCATTCGGCCTGCACGAAGGCCGGCGGCTGTTCGGCGGCAAGGTGCTCGAGCTGCTTGGTGCGGCGGTACCGATCTACCTGCTGCAGCACGCGGAGGGCAGCGCACCGTTTCCAGAGGCCGGCGAACCCCGTTGCTACCAGCGCCACTGGACGCCGGTCCACTTGGACCTGCTGGTGGACGATCTCGACGTTGCCCTGGCTCGCGCGCTGGAAGCCGGCGCCCTGCAGCAGGGGCCGGCTCGCAACGAGGTGTGGGGCCGTCTGGTCAGTTTGAGTGACCCGTTCGGCCATGGCTGGTGTCTGTTGCAGTGGCAAGGGCGCGGCTACGCCGAGGTAGCAGAGCCAGGCGAATCCGGCGACGCAGGGCCGTGCTGCTGACCCGCCCCTTAATCCACAAAAAACTGACGAGGTAGAACAATGCGCACCATCGAATTGGCAGGTGCCAGCGTCGCGGTGATCGGTCAGGGCACCTGGCGCATGGGCGAAGACCCAAGCCGTCGCCGCGAGGAAGTCGCGGCGTTGCGCGAGGGCATCGAGCTGGGTCTGCGCTTGATCGATACCGCGGAAATGTACGGCGAAGGCGGCGCCGAAACGGTGGTTGGCGAGGCGATTGCCGGGCTGCGCGATCAGGCGTTTCTGGTCAGCAAGGTTTACCCGCACAACGCCAGCCGGGCGGGGGTGATCGCTGCCTGCGAGCGCAGCCTGGCGCGCCTGGGTAGCGAGGTGATCGACCTTTATCTGCTGCATTGGCGCGGCCAGTACCCGCTGGCAGAAACCGTCGAGGCCTTCGAGCGACTGCGTGAGCAAGGCAAGATCAGGCGCTGGGGTGTGTCCAATTTCGATGTGGATGACCTGGAAGAACTGAACCAGCCCGGGTGCGCAACCAACCAGGTGCTGTACAACGCCGAGGCGCGCGGCATCGAATTCGATCTGTTGCCCTGGCAGCAGCGCCAGGGCATGCCGCTGATGGCGTACTGCCCGATCGGCCAGGCGGGTCAGCTGTTGCGTAACCCGGCGCTGCTTGACGTGGCGCAGCGTCATGGCTGCACCCCGGCCCAGGTCGCCCTGGCGTGGGTGCTGCGTCAGCCGGGCGTGATCGCGATTCCCAAAGCGGTCGACAGCCACCACCTGCGCCTGAATGCCGAAGCGGCTGTGTTGCACCTGAGTGCCGAGGACCTGGCGACCATCGACGCGGCCCTGCCTGCGCCAACGCGCAAGCGCGCGCTGGAAATGATCTGAGGCTGGGTTCCACCCGCCGCGCGTCTGGTTTCAGCTGCGCCGCTGGCGGTCTTCGGCGTAGCGTCGCAACACCCATTGGCCAGCCGGATGGGCGTGCAGTTCGTCGAGAAACTGCTGGGTTTTCGCGTCATGCCCGGCGACCCCTTCCCAGGGCGTTCCGGCAGGGGTGAACAACGGCGCAAACAGTGCGGCGGCGCTGATGTCAGCGAGGGTCAACCGGTCGCCGACCAGGTAGCGCGAGGGATCGCCCTGGATGCGTGACTCGATCAGCGCGAGGCCTTCGAGCACCTCGGCCTGGGATTTGGCGACGCGTTCGGGGGTAACGCCATAGAGCTTCTGCACGCCGTTGATCAGCACCGGCTTCATCGCGTCGCGCAGGCCGAACCACGGCCGATAGACCTTGAGCATGGCGTGCATCACGCTGTCCCACTGCTTGATCTGGCCATACAGCCAGCGCCGCACGTGCACACCCAGGCGATCAAAGCGCTCTTCCAGCTCCAGGGCCTGCTGACGCAGTTCACCATCGGCGGGCAGCAACGGCGCCTGCGAATAGTTTTCTTCCAGGTACAGGGCAATCCGGGTGGAGTCGCCGATCACCCGCTCGCCATCCTTAAGGATCGGCAACGTGACGATGCCGGCCAGGCGCTTGCTTTTGATCCGGTGCAGCCCGGGGAACAGGTTGTCGACCTGAAAATCGAGGCCTTTGTGGTCCAAGTGCCAGCGAGTTTTCTCGCAGTAATGGGAAATCGGGAATTGATAAAGCGTGCGCACAGGTCAGCCCTCCGTCGATGGTCGGCCGAGTGTACGGCGAGATCGGCTGACTACCCAGTCCGTGCGCTACTCCGTCTCGACCCGGTTGCGCCCGCTGTTCTTGCCCGCGTAGAGCGCGCGGTCCGCCCGGTCGAGGCACTCTTCCAGGCGCTCGCCGTCGCGGTGCAGGCTGACGCCCAGGGTCAGGCCCACCTGCACCGGCACCCCATTGATCTGCAGCGCCAGCGCCTGGACGTCCGCACGGATACGTTGCGCCACTTCCTGGGCCTGCTGCAGATTGCTGTCGGGCAGCAGAATCAGAAACTCCTCGCCGCCCCAGCGTGCCACCGTGTCCTGGCTGCGCACGCACTTGCGGAGCACCTGCGCCACGGTTTTCAGCACCTGATCGCCGCCCTCATGGCCGTGCAGGTCGTTGACTGTCTTGAAGTGATCGAGGTCGGCGATCAGCAGCGCGAGCGGCCCGGGCGTGCGCGTGCGGCGAAGGATTTCGTAGTTGGCGACCTCGATGGCATAGCGGCGATTGAACAGACCGGTCAGCGAATCCGTGGTTGCCAGGGTCTTCAGTCGACGCTGGGCGATGCTCACCGCGCGAATCTGCAGGTAAGCCAGGTAAATCAGCATGGCGAAAACCACGGTGATGATGACCGCGTGCAATACCACTGTGGCCTGCGCGCTGATCGGCTGGATCGGTTCGAGCCAGAACTGGGTCAGCAGATACAGCCCGAGAAAATAGGCCCAGAGCGCGGTGACCGAGGCGAACGCGCGTCCGCTGGTGGTGCTGGCGATGGTCAGGGGGATGAACGGCAGCATGTAGTAATAGAGCCCGCTTTCCCAGCCAAGCATGATGATGCCCAGGGTCGAATGGGCCAGCACCTCGAACCAGATCAGCGCCACCGCAAGCGTGTTGCGCCGCCGGCGCAGCAGCAGGTACGCGCACAGGTAAATGCTGATGCTGAGAATGTTCACCCACGCCAGGATTGGCGAGCCGAGCCAGTGGAACAGGAAGAACAGCAGCACATCGATTGCGGCGCCGAGCTGCACGCAGCGCTCGATCAGGGTCCAGAAAGACCGGCGGGAGGAGTTTTTTTCCAGCGAACTGTCGAGGGGTGTCGAGGGTGAAAGGGAGGTCATAAGGCGGCCAGGCCCGGTGGCGTGAAGTGTTTCAAAGGGTAGCCGTTCAGCGCCTATCCTGCGCAGCTGCGCGTGCACCGTTGGGCGGTGCACACGCAGTTCAGGTTCAGCTCAGCGCCTTGTTCCCCGATTTGCCGGCGATCAGGTGCTCGGGCAGGTCGAGTAGGTCGTCGTCGAAACTTTCCAGCGGCGGCGGGCGCCGTTCGAAGCGCGCGCCCAGCACCAGCATGCAGGGCGTCAGCAGCAGGGTCAGCACGGTCGCGAAACTCAACCCACCGGCGATGGCGCTGGACAGCTGCGTCCACCACTGGGTCGAGGGTGCGCCCAGCCCCAGGCTCGGGGTGAGCAGGTCGACATTGATGCTGAGCACCATCGGGATCAGTCCCAGCACCGTCGTCACCGCGGTGAGCAGCACCGGGCGCAGGCGCAGGCTGCCGGTTTCCAGCGCCGCCTCGCGGGGTTCGAGACCCTGGCGGCGCAGCTGGTTATAGGTGTCGATCAGGATGATGTTGTTGTTGACGACGATCCCCGCCAGCGCGATCAGGCCCATGCCGACCATGACGATGCCGAACGACTGGCCGTTGACCAGCAAACCCATCAGCACGCCGGCGGTGGACAGCACGATGGCGGACAACACCAGCAGCGCCTGATAGATGCTGTTGAACTGGGTGACCAGAATGATCGCCATCAGGAAGATCGCCACCGCGAATGCCGTCGCCAGGAAGGTCGCGGCCTCGCGCTGGTCGGCGTCTTCGCCGGCGATCTTCAGCCGGATGCCACTGGGCGGCTCGCCCATAGCCTCGCGCAGCGCCGCCAGGCGTTCATCCAGGCGCGCACCTTCGGCCAGATCGGCCTGCAAGGTGATGGTGCGATTGCCGTCGACCCGCCTCAGGGTGCCGACCTTGGGGCCAGGTACTACATCGACGAAGTTCGACAGTGGCACCTGCCCGCTTGTGGTGTTCAGGGTCAGCCGTCCGAGCTGGTCGAGCGAGCGCCAGTCGCCGGGCACCCGCACGCGGATATCCACTTCATCAGTGGCTTCCTCAGGCCGGTAGGTCGCGAGCTTGAGGCCGTTGGTGATCATCTGCACGGCGTTGCCGACGCTCAGCACATCCGCACCGAAACGTGCAGCCGCTTCACGGTCGACCAGCAGCCGCCACTCGATGCCCGGCAATGCGCGGTCGTCTTCGATGTCCTTGAAGCCACCCACCTTTCGCATGGTTTCGCGAAGCTGCTCGACCCACTGATCGGTTTGCGCCTGATCCTGCCCGCTGATCTGCAGCTTCACCGGCTTGCCGCCGCTGGGGCCCTGTTCCTGCTCGCGAAACTCCAGCACCACGCCAGGAATGTCGGCGCTGCGTGCGCGCATGTCCTCGAGAATTTGCTTGGCCGGGCGGCGCTCGTGCCAGTCGTTGAACTGGAACTGTAGGGTGCCGATCACATCGACGCCGAGCTGACCGTCCGGTTGCGCCAGGGAGCGCGCGTACAGCGCCTTGACTTCGGACATGCCGAGCAGACGGCTCTCCACCTGCTGCAGCAGTGCGTCCTTTTCCTCCACCGAGAGGTCGCCGCGGGCGCGCAGCCAGATCTGCGCGTTTTCCGGTTCGACGGCCGGGAAGAACTCCACGCCATGGTTGTAGCGGCTGTAACCGGCGTAGATCAGCACGATCAGCGCCAGCATGGCGAACAGCGTCAAGCCTGGGCGCTGCAGCAGTTTGCCGAGTACTCGGCGGTAGGCCAGGGCGCCACGGTTGGGGCTGTCCGGCAAGGGTTGCGGTTTGCCGCCAGTGACGGCGCCGAGTACCGGCAGAAACACCAGGGCCATGGCCAGCGAAGCCAGCAGGCAGAGGATCACCGTGGCCGGCAGGTATTTCATGAACTGGCCCACCACGCCGGGCCAGAACAGCAGCGGCAGGAATACCACCAGCGTCGTCGCGGTGGACGCGATCACCGGCCAGGCCATTCGTGTCGCTGCGTTGGCCCAGGCCTGGCGCGGGCTCTGGCCCTGGTGCAGGTAGCGGTCGGCCAGTTCGGAGACGACGATGGCGCCGTCCACCAGCATGCCGGCCACCAGAATCAGGCTGAACAGCACCACCATATTGAGGGTGAAACCAAGCATCCAGATCAGCAGGATGCCGGTCAGGAACGCCCCTGGAATGGTCAGGCCGACCAGCAGTGCCGAGCGCATGCCCATGCTCGCAACCACCAGAATCAGCACCAAGACGATGGCGGTCAACACGTTGTTGAGCAGGTCGCTGAGCAGGCTTTTCACCTCCTCGGACTGATCCATGATGTAGCTGACCTGCAGGTCGGCCGGCAGCAACGGCTTGGCCTGCTCCATCATCGCCTTGATCTGCTCGATGGTCTCGATGATGTTGGCGCCGCTGCGTTTGGCAACTTCCAGCACGATGGCGGGCTGACCGTTGATCCGCGCGTAGCCGGTGGGGTCCTTGAAGGTCCGGTGGATGGTGGCGACATCGCCAAACGTCACCACGGTGTCGCCGACCACCTTGACCGGCATCGACAGCACATCGTCGAGGTTCTCGATCACGCCCGGCACCTTCATGCTCATGCGTCCGGCACCGGTGTCGAGGCTGCCGGCTGCGACCAGGCGGTTGTTGCGGCTTACCAGGTTGAACAGCTCGTTGTAGTCGATGCCGTAGCTGTCGAGCACCTGGGGATCGACGACGATTTCCAGCAGGTCTTCGCGGTCGCCGCCGATCTCGACCGACAGCACCTCGCCGATGCCTTCGATGTTCTCTTTCAGGCGTCGGGCGATGAACACCAGTTCCTGCTCGGCAATCGGCCCGGACAGGCCGATCGACAGCACCGGGAACAGCGCCACGTTGACCTCGTTGACCGAGGGCTCCTCGGCCTCATCCGGCAATTTGCTGCGTGCGGTGTCGACCTTTTCGCGGACATCGGCCAGCGCCAGCTTGGCGTCGAAGCCCGCGTCGAACTCCAGGGTGACCGAGGCATGGCCTTCGCTGGCCATGGAACGCATTTCCTTGACCCCTTCGAGGCTGCGCAGCTCCTGTTCGAGCGGACGAACCAGCAGGCGCTCGGAGTCCTCCGGGCTGATGCCTTCGAGGGTGACCAGGACGTAGATGATGGGGATGCTGACGTCGGGGTTGGCTTCCTTGGGAATCGCGGCATAGGCGCCGAAGCCGCCGATGATCAGGAACGCCAGCAGCAACAGGGTGGTGCGGCTGCGATCGAGCGCTGCGGCAATCAGGGCATGCATGTCAGCTTTCCTCTTTTGCCAGCTGGGTGATCACCTGCTGACCGGGCTCGACGAAACCCTGGCCTAGGGTGATCAGCGCGACCTTGTGCGGCAGCCCGCTGACCCAGGCGCCCTGGTTGTCGACGCTAATCAGCTGCACCGGGGTGAATTCGACGAGTTGCTGATCGTTGACCCATTTCACGCCATGACGACCAGCCTGGTCGAGGCTGAGCAGGGCGGGCGACAGCCGATGGGCCAGGGCTTCGCCAGTCTGGATTTGCAGGGTTGCGCTGGCGCCCGCCAGACGCAGGGCCTGCGGATTGTCGACGCGGACCTCGACCCGGAAACTGCGCGAATCGGAATCGGCGGCCGCGGCGATGAAGTGCACTTGGCCTTCCATCACGCCGCCGTCGAGCAGCTGCACGCGCACCGTCTGGCCGAGGCGCAGGTGGCTGACATCCTGCTGCGCGACCTGGGCCGTGACCTTGAGCTGGCTGATGTCCACCAGGGTCAACAGGCTTTGACCGGGCTGGACGAAGTCGCCCAGCTCGACCATGCGCTGGTCGTACACCCCGGCGAAGGGCGCGGTGATCCGGGTGTTGCTCAGCTGAATGCGCGCCATGTCGAGCTCTGCTTTGGCCTTGGCGAGTTCGCTTTGCAGGCGGATCAGCTCGTTGGCTGAAACCAGGTTGCGCTCGCGCAGGCGGGTTGCCGCGGTGACATCGGCCTGGCGCTGGCGCACATCGGCTTCGCCGCGCGCGACCTGGGCAGGACGATTGTCGGCCGAGAGGCTGAGCAGCAACTGACCCTGCTCGACTACGCTGCCCTTGTCCTGATCCAGGCGGGCCACGGTGCCGTTGATCTGGGCGCGCAATTCGACCCGCCGCCAGGCTTCGATCTGCCCCTGCACCAGATGCTGACGCTGCATGGGGCTGGCTTCCAGCCACTGGATTTCGACTTTCGCCAGGCCTTGTTTCTGCGCGGGCTGCTCGGGGGTGGCGGTCTCCTGAGCCTCGAACAGCGAGCCGCTGAACAGCCAGATGAACAGCAGCAGGCTGATGGCCACGGCGATCAGCCAGGGGCGTTTCGACAGGTAATTGGACATGGACATTTACTCGGAACGGTTCGGTTGAACGCTGAGGGCGGCTGCCTGGGCGCGCAGGCCGGCAATGATGAAATCAGTCACGCGGGCGAAGTAGTCGTCCAGGGCAATCGGTTCGGCCCAGTGGGCAAAGCCCCCGGCGGCGATGCGCGACATCACGCCATTGACGCAGGCCTCGACGCCCCAGAGCAGGTGCTGACAGGTTTCGGCAGTCAGCTCGCCCTGGTCCAGGGTGTCATTGAGCAACTGACCAAAAAACAGCATGTAATCGTGTTCCAGCTGCTGGAACTGCGCGCGGTAAGGCGCGTCGAGGCGTTCCTGAAACGCGGGACGATCACAGTACTGGCCGAGCTGGGCCTGGATGGGGTCGGCGAGCATCTGCTCGAAGGCCCGGCGGATCACCTGGCGCATGGCTTCGCTGGGGGGATGCGCGGCATGCACGGCGCGCAGCTCGTCAAGGTTGACCCGGCTCAGATCCACCACCAGCCGCGCGTACAACGCTTCCTTGCTGGAGAAGTGCTTGTACACCGTGCCCTTGCCGATCCCTGCAGCAACGGCCACTTCGGCAATGGTCACGCGGTCCCAGGGCTGTTCCCTGAAGAGCGTGCGGGCTGCGGCGAGAATGGCGTTTTCACGCTGTTCGAACTGCTGTTCCTGATAACGCATGGCTGAAAATCGCCTGACTGTGACTGGCGGTCATGCTATGACCATCGGTCACGTGGCGCAAGCCGATACTTCCGTTCAGTTGTAACCAAACACGCCAATATAGCTGGAGCTAGCCGCGTGCGACGCTGACGCCTTCCAGATTGGCAAACGAGGTGTCCTTGGCGGTAAGCAGAAAGTCGCGCATGAATGGCGAGTCGAGCATATCGGTACGTATCCCCGCATACAGCGTGGCGAACAGACCCTTGTCGCCGAGGCGCTTGGCGGTCACGTAGCCGCGCGAGCTGTATTCGTGCAGCGCCCAGTTGGGCAGCCCGCACACGCCACGGCCGCTGGCCACCAGCTGCATCATCATTACCGTCAGCTCGGAGGTGCGCACTTGCGCCGGTTCGACGTCGGCCGGTTCGAGGAAGCGGGTGAAGATGTCCAGACGGTCGCGCTCGACCGGGTAGGTGATCAGTGTTTCGCTGGCAAGGTCTTCCGGCTGGATAAACGGCCTGCCGGCCAGCGCGTGCTGGTTGGCCACCGCCAGCATGGCCTCGTAGGTGAACAGCGGCACATAGGTGATCCCGGCCAGTTCCAGCGGGTCGCTGGTGACCACCAGGTCCAGATCACCTCGGGCCAGCGCCGGCAGCGGCGCGAAGGAAAAGCCCGAAGCCAAGTCCAGCTCGACTTCCGGCCAGGCGTCGCGAAACTGATCGATGGTCGGCATCAGCCACTGGAAGCAGCTGTGGCATTCGATGGCCATATGCAGACGACCGGCCGTGCCGCCGGCCAGGCGCGCCAGGTCGCGTTCGGCGCCACGCAGCAAGGGCAACACCGCATCGGACAGCTGCAGCAGGCGCAAACCCGCACTGGTGAAGCGCACCGGTTTGGTCTTGCGCACGAACAACTGCATCCCTAAGCGCTCTTCCAGCTCCTTGAACTGATGCGACAGCGCCGATTGGGTGAGGTGCAGGCGTTCAGCGGCGTCCACCAGGCTTTCGCTTTCGCGCAGCGCATGCAGGGTTTTCAAATGACGCAGTTCGAGCATGATGACCTCGAAGGATGGGTAGGGTGGATCGTGGCGCGTAACCGACGCTGTTTTCATCCGCCATGGGTACACGGCCATGAAGCGTCATCCACCCTACATGAGTAATTCTATAGATCAATACGAATATGTTGAGTTTGTTTCACCATGCTCGCCTGCCGACAATGCCTGCCATCTACTTGTATGGAGCGTTTCGACATGGCCCTGTCCCATTCCCTTGGTTTCCCGCGTATTGGCGGTGATCGCGAACTGAAAAAAGCCCTGGAAGCCCACTGGAACGGCGACCTTGACGAAGCAGGTCTGCGCGCCGTGGGTCGCGATCTGCGTGCCCGGCACTGGCAGCTGCAGAAAGATGCGGGCATCGAGCTATTGCCGGTGGGCGATTTTGCCTGGTACGACCAGGTGCTGGCCCATTCGCTGGCGCTCGGCGTGATCCCCGCGCGTTTTCGCCCGGCCGACGGCACGCCAACCCTGGACACCCTATTCGGCATGGCGCGCGGCGTCAGCCCGGCGTGCTGCGGCGCACGCCAGGGCGCAGCGCATGCCCTGGAGCTGACCAAGTGGTTCGATACCAACTACCACTATCTCGTGCCTGAGTTCAGCGTCGATCAGCGTTTTCAGCTGAGTTGGCAGCAGCTGTTCGACGAGGTCGACGAGGCACAGGCCCTTGGTCATAGCGTCAAGCCCGTGCTGATCGGGCCGCTGACGTACCTGTGGCTGGGCAAGGTCAAGGGCGCTGCCGACGGCTTCGACAAGCTCGACCTGCTCGACCGGCTGCTGCCGGTGTATGGCGAGATTCTCGGACGGCTGGCGGCCAAGGGCGTGCAGTGGGTGCAGATCGACGAGCCGATTCTCGGCCTCGACCTGCCCCAGGCATGGAAAAACGCATTCGAGCGCGCCTATCACCTGCTGCAGCACGCGCCGGTGAAAAAGCTGGTGGCTACTTACTTCAGCGGCCTGGAAGACAACCTCGGTTTGGCGGTAGCGCTGCCGGTCGACGGCCTGCATGTCGACCTGGTGCGCGCGCCGGAGCAGTTGCCGCTGTTGCTCGACCGCCTGCCGGCCTACAAGGTGCTGTCGCTCGGTGTGGTCAACGGGCGCAATGTCTGGCGCTGCGACCTGGACGCCGCCCTTACGCAACTGCAACAAGCCCAGCAGCGCTTTGGCGACAACCTCTGGGTGGCCAGTTCCTGCTCGCTGCTGCACAGCCCGGTGGACCTGGCCCGCGAAGACCGGCTCGACGACGAGCTGAAAAGCTGGCTGGCGTTCGCCGTGCAGAAATGCGGTGAAATCGCCGTGCTCGCCCGGGCGCTGAATCAGCCGACAGCGCCTGACGTGCAGGCAGCCTTGGCTGAAAGCCGCGCCATCCAGGCCAGTCGAGCCAGCTCGCCGCGTATCCACAAGAGCGCCGTGCAGGCCCGGCTAAGCAGCATCCGCGCGGCCGACAGCCAGCGATCCGCGCCCTTTGTCCAGCGCATCGAACGCCAGCGTGCGCGGCTGCGCCTGCCGGCGTTTCCGACCACCACCATCGGCTCTTTCCCGCAGACGGCGGCGATCCGCCTGACGCGCCAGGCTTACAAGCAGGGCAAGTTGTCCGTTGCCGAATACACCGAGGCCATGCACAGCGAAATACGCCATGCGGTGCAGGTCCAGGAAAACCTTGGCCTGGATGTGCTGGTGCATGGCGAGGCCGAGCGCAATGACATGGTCGAATACTTCGCCGAGCAGCTCGACGGCTACGCCTTCAGTCGTTTTGGCTGGGTGCAGAGCTACGGCTCGCGCTGCGTCAAACCGGCTGTGATCTATGGCGACCTCAGCCGTCCGCAACCGATGACGGTGGCGTGGACGCGCTACGCGCAAGGTCTGACTGACAAGGTGATGAAAGGCATGCTGACCGGGCCGGTGACCATGCTGATGTGGTCGTTCGCGCGCGAAGACATCAGCCGCGAAACCCAGGCGCGGCAGTTGGCCCTGGCCATTCGCGACGAAGTGCTGGACCTGGAAGCGGCGGGAATCAAAATCGTGCAGATCGACGAGGCGGCCTTCCGCGAAGGGCTGCCGCTGCGCAAGGCGCAGTGGGCCGCATACCTCGACTGGGCGACCGAAGCCTTTCGTCTATGCGCCTCCGGCGTGCGCGACGAAACGCAGATTCACACCCATATGTGCTACAGCGAGTTCAACGACGTGATCGAGGCCATCGCGGCGATGGATGCCGACGTCATTACCATCGAAACCTCGCGCTCGGACATGGAACTGCTGGATGCCTTCGAAGCGTTCGCGTATCCCAACGACATCGGCCCCGGCGTCTATGACATCCATTCGCCACGCGTACCGGATGTCGCCGAGATGGCCACGCTGATGCGCAAGGCGGCCCGGCGCATTCCCGCCGAGCGGCTGTGGGTCAACCCGGATTGCGGCCTGAAGACCCGCGCCTGGCTGGAAACCGAGGCCGCGCTGGTAAACATGGTCGCCGCAGCCCGGCAACTGCGCAGCGAACTGGCCTGAGCGGACTGGCGAGTTGCGTGCAGCCGCCGCATACAGCCACAAAACAGCCGCATGGCCCGGGCGGCTGTTTGCGGGCGGGGCATGACCGCTCGGCGATATTCATCAAATTGTCACGGTAGTGTGGCAGCGCGCTCGCCTGAATATCATCAAACTCGCTACTCAATGGGGTTCTGCGTTTTGGGGTTTTATGCGAGTTCTACTTTTCTGTGCCGCGCTCTTGTGCGGCCTGCCGTCATTGGCGGCGCAACGCTGCAATGTCGATGTCGCCACCGAGCGAGTGGCGGTCGGCGACGTGCAGCTGGCCTATCAGCGCATCGGTCATGACAGCGATCCAGCGCTGCTGATGGTCATGGGCTTGGGCGGGCAACTGATCCACTGGCCCGACGAGGTGGTCGCCCAGCTCTGTCGCCAGGGCTTTCAGGTGATTCGTTTCGACAACCGCGACGTGGGCTTGAGCCGCTGGCTCAACCCCGCGCCGTCGGCCAACCTCGCCTACGAGGCGCTGCGCTATCGCCTGGGACTGTCGGTCTCCGCACCTTATCGGCTGCGTGATATGGCGGGCGATGCGCTGGGCCTGATGGATGCGTTGGGTGAACAGCACTTCCATGTACTGGGCGCGAGCATGGGCGGAATGATTGCCCAACATCTCGCCGATCAGGTGCCTGAGCGGGTATTGAGCCTGACGTTGATCATGACCAGTTCCGGTGCCCAGGGCCTGCCGGCGCCGAGCGATGCGTTGTTGCGCTTGCTCGCCACACGCGAGGCGCCGAACCGTGAAGTGGCGCTGCAGCAGCAGGCCGACCTGCTCGCCGCGCTCGGCAGCCCGAGCGTGATCGACGACCGTGAGTTGCTCCTGCAGCAGGCCGAAACGGCCTATGACCGCGCCTTCAATCCCGAAGGGGTGGAGCGGCAACTGCTGGCCATCCTGGCGGAACCGAGCCGGGTCGATCTGCTCAATCGCCTGCGGGTGCCGACCCTCGTGGTTCATGGCACGGCCGACCCATTGCTACCGGTGATGCACGGCGTGCATGTCGCCGCACACATCAAAGGCTCGGCGCTCAAGCTGATCCCCGGCATGGCCCACCGTTTTCAAGAAGCCTTCAAGGAGCCGCTGCTGGCGGCGGTGCTGCCGCATCTGCGCGCCCATCGTGAAGACCGCCAGTTGGCTCAGCTGTAGTCATTCATCGACGCCTAGGCGGCGTCGGCATCTTCCGGGCCGTGGGGTGATTGCGTGCCGAGGTAGCTGTTCAGCCGCGCCTGCTCGTCGGGCGCCATGAACAGTCCGAGTTTGCTGCGTCGCCAAAGGATGTCGCTGGCATTGATGGCCCACTCGTGCTGGCAGAGGTAGTCCACTTCGCGTTCATATAGACCGCCACCCAGGTGCTCGCCGAGGTCGGCGACAGAACTCACGCCTTCAAGCAGCGTCCAGCTGCGGCTGCCGTAGCAGCTCGCCCAGCGTCGGGCGACTGGGCTTGGCAACCAGTCGAACTTGCTGCGCAAGGCTTCGACCAGTGCACTCTGGCTGGCGAAGTGCTCACCGCCTGGCAAGGCTGCGCCGGCCGTCCAGCTTGGCCCCATGGCCGGGAAGAAGGGCGCCAGTTGCGCGAGTGCCGATTCCGCCAGCTTGCGGTAAGTGGTCAGCTTGCCGCCGAACACCGACAGCAGTGGCGCCTCACCGGTTTCTCCGGACAGCGAGAGGGTGTAATCGCGGGTAATGGCCGATGGCTCGTCGGACTCGTCGTCGCACAACGGTCGTACGCCGGCGAAGCTGTGGAGGATGTCTTGACGGCTCAGTTGCTGCTTGAAATGGGCGTTGACCACCTGCAACAGGTAGTCGGTTTCTTCCTCGCTGATCGCCACCTGCGCCGGGTCGCCGGCGTATTCGCGGTCGGTGGTGCCGATCATGGTGAAGCGGTCCAGGTACGGAATGGCGAAAACGATCCGGCGGTCCTCGTTCTGCAGGATGTAGGAGCGCTCACCGTCGAACAGCTTCGGCACGATGATGTGGCTGCCCTGGATCAGGCGGATGCCATAAGGGGATTTCTGGTTCAGGTCGTCGCGGATAAACCGCGCGACCCATGGGCCGGCGGCGTTGACCAGCGCCTTGGCGCGAATCGAATACAGGCTGCCATCGGCGCGCTCGAGGTGAATGTGCCACAGGCCCTTGCTGCGGCGTGCGCTGACGCAGCGAGTGCGGGTGTGCAGATGGGCGCCTTTTTCCCGCGCGGCCATGGCGTTGAGCACTACCAGGCGGGCATCGTCGACCCAGCAGTCGGAATACTCGAAGCCGCGGGTGATCTGCGCCTTCAGCGGACTTTCGTCGCCCAGTTTCAGGGTGCGCGAGCCGGGCAGTTTTTCCCGTTTGCCCAGGTGATCATAGAGAAACAGGCCGGCGCGAATCATCCACGCAGGGCGCAAGTGCGGGCGGTGCGGCAGGATGAAACGCATGGGTTTGACGATATGCGGCGCCTTGGCCAGCAGCACTTCGCGTTCGGCCAGGGCTTCACGCACCAGGCGGAATTCGTAATGTTCGAGGTAGCGCAGGCCGCCGTGAATCAGTTTGCTGCTGGCCGACGAGGTGTGCTGCGCCAGGTCGTCCTTCTCGCAGAGGTAGACGGACAGACCTCGCCCTGCCGCGTCCGCAGCAATGCCAACGCCATTGATGCCGCCGCCGATGACAGCCAGGTCATAGACTTCGGAGAGCGGAGCGGTGGAACGTGGGCGAGTGGACATGGCAGCACCAGATAGTCGGAAGTGAACGCTTGGATGTTCATTTGCGAAAATATGCTAGTCGAATACGCACAAGGGCGCCACCCCAATGCGCGAATTCGCGCAAGAGGTTGTGAGTTTTGCCTGAGAGGGCGCTAGACGACGTCCAGCAGGACCTTGTTTTCCGCGAGCAGGCGGCTGATTGCCGGGGAAGGCTGTGCGTCGGTGAACACCCGGTCCACCGAGGTGATGGCACCCAGGCGTACCACGGCGTTGCGGCCGAACTTGCTGGAGTCGGCGGCGAGGAACACCTGGCGAGCGTTGTCGATGATGGCCTGGGAAACCCGTACTTCCTGGTAGTCGAAATCCAGCAGGCTGCCGTCGTCATCAATCCCGCTGATGCCGAGCAGGGCGAAATCGACCTTGAACTGGCGAATGAAATCGACCGTTGCCTGGCCGACCACGCCACCGTCGCCGCGCACCGTGCCGCCCGCCACCAGGACCTCGAAGTCCGCTTTGCTGCTGAGCTGCGCGGCGACGTGCAGGTTGTTGGTGATGATCTTCAGGCCGGTATGACCAAGCAGCTCGCGAGCGATCGCTTCGGTGGTGGTGCCGATGGCGATGAACAGCGAGGCATGGTCGGGAATGTGCGCGGCGATGGCTTCGGCGATGCGCTGCTTTTCGTCGCGCATCTGCCCGGCGCGCATGCTGTATGCGGTGTTCTGGATGCTCGAGGCTTCACTCGCCGCACCGCCGTGGGTGCGCCGCAGCAGGCCCAGTTCGGCCATCTGATTGATGTCGCGGCGGATGGTCTGCGGGGTGACGTCGAACGCCTTGGCCAGCTCGTCGATGCTGACGTAGCCGCGTTCGCGGGCGAGTTCGAGGATGTCTTGCTGGCGTTTGGGCAGGGTCATGGGCGGGTCCTTGAGGTGCGCGTCATTATAGGCGGGCGCGCGCAAGTTTCAGCCCAGGAAAAATCTGCGGCGGTATACGCAAACAAAAAAACAGCCGCCACAGACTGTGTGAGAACGTAGCGAGCGAAGGTTAGGCGGGGCCGCCCAGGCAAGGCCTAGGCGGCCCCGCCAAAACAGGCGAAGAAGCGATTGGGGTCGCATTCGACTTACGAGTTGTAAATGAGCATTCCGAGCTTGTTTTTAACGCTGCATAACCGAGTGCAGTAGTTTTCACACGGTCTGGTCAAGCGTCGCTCGCCACATTTTCAATGGCCTGCTAAGGTACGCCCACTTCGCCGGATATTTTCACATTCGAACATGACCCCAGCCATCGATCTGCTGAAAAAAGCCAAGGCAGTGCACCAGGTGCACAGCTACAGCCACGATCCCAAGGCTGCTTCCTATGGTTTGGAGGCGGCGGAAAAACTCGATCTCGATCCGGCACGGGTGTTCAAGACCTTGCTGGTTGCCAGCGAAAAGGCCGAGTTGCTGGTGGCCGTCGTGCCCGTCGCCGGCAGCCTGGACCTGAAGGCGCTGGCGCTGGCCGCCGACGTGAAGAAAGTCGATATGGCCGACCCGATGGCTGCGCAGCGGGCGACCGGCTATCTGCTGGGCGGTATCAGCCCGCTGGGTCAGAAGAAACGCCTGCGCACCTTTATCGATCAATCCGCCCAGCAGTACCCGAGCATCTTTGTCAGCGCCGGGCGGCGTGGGCTGGAGGTGGAGTTGGCGGCCGACACCTTGGCGCAGTTTACCCAGGCGGTGTTTGCCGCGATTGGCCGCCCATAGTACCGGTGCCGCTGCAGTAGAAACGACGTTAATAAAAACAACGCGATAACGACGAAGGAATTCTTGAAATGTCTCACTACCTGCTCGCCATCGACCAAGGCACTACCAGCAGCCGCGCCATCGTTTTCAGCACTGATGGAAAGCGGGTTGCCAGTGCGCAGCAGGAGTTCAAGCAGCACTTCCCCAATGATGGCTGGGTCGAGCACGAGGGCGAAGACCTGTGGCAAAGCACCCTTGAAGTCTGCCGTGGGGCTCTGGAAAAAAGTGGCCTGAACGCCAGCGAGATTGCTGCGATCGGTATCACCAATCAGCGCGAGACCGCCGTGGTGTGGGACGCGCGCACCGGTGAGCTGGTTTATCGCGCCATTGTCTGGCAGGACCGCCGCACCGCCGATTACTGTTCGCAACTGAAGGCTGCGGGGCACGAGCAGATGGTCGCGGCGAAGACCGGGTTGTTGATCGACCCCTATTTTTCTGCCACCAAGCTGCGCTGGATTCTGCAGAACGTCCCGGGTGCGCGGGAACGCGCTGAACGCGGCGAGCTGCGCTTCGGCACGGTCGACAGCTTTCTGCTGTGGCGCCTGACCGGCGGCCGCAGCCACAAGACCGACGCAAGCAACGCCTCGCGCACCCTGCTGTTCAATATTCACACCCAGCAATGGGACAAGGATCTCCTTGAACTCTTCGAGATTCCGGCCAGCCTGCTGCCTGAGGTGCTCGACTGCGCCGCCGAATTCGGCACCATTGACGCAGAATTGCTGGGTGCTGCCATCCCGGTGCTGGGCATGGCCGGCGACCAGCAGGCGGCACTTGTCGGTCAGGCGTGCTTTCAGCCGGGCATGGTGAAGAGCACCTACGGCACCGGCTGTTTCATGATCCAGAACACCGGGGCTACGCCGGTGACCTCGAAGAATCGCCTGCTTACCACCGTCGGTTATCGCCTGAACGGCCAGGTCACCTATGCGGTGGAAGGCAGCATCTTCGTTGCGGGCGCTGCGGTGCAATGGTTGCGCGACGGTATCAAGCTGATTAGCCATGCTCGCGACAGCGAGGCGCTGGCCGAGGCGACCGGCGACGCCTGCGGGGTTTACCTGGTGCCAGCCTTTACCGGTCTGGGCGCGCCCTATTGGGACCCGAAGGCCCGTGGCGCGATCTTTGGCCTGACCCGCGATACCGGAATCAAGGAAATCGTCACCGCCGGCTTGCAGTCGGTGTGCTACCAGACTCGCGACCTGCTCGAGGCGATGCGCCAGGATGGCGCCGCCGCGCCCAGCGCGCTGCGGGTGGACGGCGGTATGGTCGAGAACAACTGGGTCATGCAGTTTCTCGCCGACATCCTGGGCGTACCGGTCGAGCGGCCGGAAGTCACCGAAACCACCGCGCTCGGGGTGGCGTATCTGGCTGGCCTGCAGGCCGGGCTGTATGCAGACCTGGACAGCATTGCCAGTCACTGGCATCGCCAGCAACGCTTCGATCCCCGGATGGCCGACAGCCACCGCGGCAAGTTGTATGACGGTTGGCTGGATGCGGTGAAAAGAGTTCGCAGCGAAGGGTGAGGCTGGTAAAACTGAGGTCCGCCTCATTGCCGATCGAGGAGTCTCGCATGCCGTCGCCCTGTTTGCTCCTCGCTCGCGGACTAGTGCTGATGCTGCTCGGTTTTACCGGGCTGGCTCGCGCAGAGACCCTGGTGATCGCCGGCGACATCTGGTGCCCGATCAACTGCCAGCCCGATGCCGAGCGCCCCGGCATCCTCGTCGAACTGGCGCAGGAAATTTTCGCCGAGGCCGGTATCGATGTGCAGTACCGTGCGCTGAACTGGGCGCGCACCCTGCATCAGGTGCGCCGCGGCGAGCTGAATGCGGCGATTGGTGCGGGCGTCGACGATGCACCGGATTTTCTCTACGGAGCCACGCCGGTGGCGCAATCGCGTAGCTGTTTCTACACCCGCAAGGACTCAACCTGGCGCTATACAGGTCTGCCGTCCCTGGCAGCCCAGCGTCTGGGGGTGATCAACGATTACAGCTACGGCGACGAGTTGGATGACTACATCGCAGCGCACCGTAACGACGGCGAGCGTATCCAGATTGCTGCCGGCGACCAGGCACTTGCACTGAGCGTCGACAAATTGATGCACGGGCGCGCGGATGTGGTGCTGGAAAACACCTGGGTAATCCAGGCGCTGCTGGCTCGTCAGGGGCATGCGGGCGCTTTGCGCGAAGCCGGTTGCCGTACCCCTGATGTGCCCATCTACCTGGCGTTCTCGCCGGCAGTGGAAGCCAGCGCGCGTCACGTCGCGCTTTTCGAGCAGGGGCTGAAACGCTATCGGACTAATGGCCGTCTGCAGGCGCTGTTGCGGGCCTATGGCGTGCGGGCTCATTAACCGGTTGTCGCGCAGCTGTATGGCCGAAATCAGGCTTGGCTGTAGGGGGCGGTGAGTCTCTGCCTGCGGCATCCTCTGCGCGATACGAATCAGGAGTTCGCGCCATGACGCTTGAGTTTCATCAGGTCGATGCCTTTGCCCAGCAACCCTTCACTGGTAACCCGGCGATGGTCTATCGCCTGGACCGTTGGTTGGACGACGCATTCATGCAGCAGATCGCCGCCGAGCATAACCTCGCCGAAACCGCCTTCGTGGTGAAGGAGGACGAAGCCTGGCATATCCGCTGGTTTACCCCTACCGCCGAGGTGCCGCTGTGCGGCCACGCCACGCTGGCCAGTGCCCATGTGCTGTTCGAGGTGTATGGCGAGCCGGGTGAGGTGATCGACTTCACCTGCCTGTCCGGTGCGTTGCGGGTCAGCCGTGCAGGCGACCGGCTGGTGCTGGATTTTCCCGTGCGCCGGGCACAGCCCTGTGAGCTGCGCGCAGAGGTCAGCCAGGCGCTCGGTGTGCCGGTAGAAAGCGTGCTGGCGCTGCACGAAGGGCAGGGCATTCAGGAGCTGCTGGCGATTTTGTCGAACGAGGCGACGGTGCGCGCCTGTAAGCCGGACCTGGCTGCAGTGGCCAGATTGCCAGGGCTGGGTCTGCTGATCAGCGCGGCGGGCGAGCGGCACGACTTCGTCTCGCGCTATTTTGCGCCGGCCATCGGGATTGATGAGGACCCGGTAACCGGCTCGACCCATTGCATCCTTACACCCTATTGGGCGCAGCGGCTGGGCAAGAATGCGCTGAGCGCCTACCAGTGCTCGGCACGGGGCGGGGAGTTGCACTGCGAGCTGCACGGTGAGCGGGTGAAGATAGCCGGCCAGGCGCTGTTGATCGCCAATGGCCGGCTACTGGTCAAGTAGCTGCCTCAGCTGGCGCTGCTGTAACGCCGCACGCCGGACTCGCCGAGGTTGACCTGGGCGGCGATGCTGCCGGGTGCCGGGAACACCACCAGGTGATCCGCCGCGACGCGAATGCCGACGTGATCGCCTGGCTGGTGGTCGGCGTGGCTGGGGAAAATCGACTCCAGTTGACTGCCGGTCTGCAATTGCAGGCGGTAGAGCGTGGCAGCACCGAGAAAGGTCTTGCCGACGATCAGCGCTTTCTGCGGGCTGTCCGGGGCGTAGACGATATCGTCCGGGCGCAGCAATACGTCCACCGCGCTGCCTACCGGCCAGGTGTAGGCGCGGTTACCGCGAATCAGGCCGAGTTCGGTCTGCACTGAGTCCGGGCTAAGCAACTGACCGCGGATAAAGTAGCCGTGGCCGATAAAGCTCGCGACGAACGGAGTCAGCGGCTCGTGGTAGAGGTTGTAGGGCGTGTCCCATTGCTCGAGCTTGCCCGCATTGAACACCCCGACGTGGTCGCTGACAGCGAAGGCTTCTTCCTGATCATGGGTGACCAGCACGGCGCTGGTGCCGCGCGCCTTGAGAATGTCGCGCACCTCGTGACTGAGCCGCCGACGCAGTTCGCCGTCCAGGTTGGAAAACGGCTCGTCGAGCAATAGCAGCCGCGGCTCCGGCGCCAGGGCGCGTGCCAGGGCGACGCGTTGTTGCTGGCCGCCGGAGAGTTCATGGGGGTAGCGCTTGCCGAGATGATTGAGTTTGACCAGCTCCAGCAGCTCATGGGTGATGCGCTCCCAGTTCGCGTGCTTGCGGATGCCAAAGGCGATGTTTTCGCTCACGTTCAGATGCGGGAACAGTGCGTAATCCTGAAACACCATGCCGATCCGCCGCTTCTCCGGCGCCAGGGTGAAGCCGGCGCGGGAGATCACTTCATCGGCCAGCTGGATTTCGCCTTCCACCACCGGTTCGAAGCCGGCAATCGCGCGCAGGGTCGTGGTCTTGCCGCAGCCCGAGGGCCCGAGCAGGCAGCCGATATCGCCAACGTTGAGGTGCAGGTTGAGGTTCTGCACGACCTTGTGCTCGTGATAGCCGCAACTCAAGTCGCGCAGGCTGAGCAACAGGGGCTGGCTCATGCGTGGTGGTACGCCGGCTCGACCAAGAACTCCAGCAGCGCCTTCTGCACATGCAGGCGGTTTTCGGCCTGATCCCAGGCGGCAGAGCGGGGATCCTCAAGCAGGTCGACGCTGATTTCCTCGCCCCGGTGCGCCGGCAGGCAATGCAGGAACAACACGTCGTCGGCCGCCGCATCGAGCAGCGCGCGATTGACCTGATACGGCGTGAACAGCTTTATCCGCTCGGCGACTTGCTCTTCCTGGCCCATGGACGCCCACACGTCGGTGCTGACCAACTGGGCACCCGCCACGGCTTCACGCGGGTCGCGGAAGATCTGCACGCGATCCCCTGCCTGAGCGAGAAACGCCGCTTTCGGCTCGTACCCTTCCGGGCAGGCCACGCGCAGGTTGAAGTCGAACTGCTGCGCCGCTTCTATATAGGAGTTGCACATGTTGTTGCCATCGCCGACCCAGGCAACCGTCTTGCCTTTGATGCTGCCGCGCAGCTCCTGGAAGGTCTGCATATCCGCCAGCAGCTGGCAGGGGTGCAGGTCGTCGGACAGGCCATTGATCACTGGCACGCGCGAGTTGGCCGCGAATTCGGTCAAGTTGCTGTGGGCGAAGGTGCGGATCATCACCGCATCGAGCATGCGCGACATGACGATGGCGGCATCGCCAATCGGTTCGCCACGACCGAGCTGGGTGTCGCGCGGCGACAGAAAGATCGCCTGGCCGCCGAGCTGGATCATGCCGGCTTCGAATGACAGACGGGTACGGGTCGAGGCCTTCTCGAAGATCATCCCCAGCACGCGGTTCTTCAGCGGCTCGAACAGCACGCCGCGGTTGCGCAAGTCCTTCAGCTCCATGCCGCGACGGATCAGGCCCACCAGCTCGTCTGGGGTGCAATCCTTCAGCGAGAGAAAGTGTCTGGCGCTCATCGTTAATACCTTTTAACAGCAGGGCGCAGGTTCAAAAGCCAGAATAAATAGTGGAAACGGCAGAACCTGCGGCTGGGGGCCGCACGGGGCGACGAAACGGGGAAGGCGCGATCTTATAAGCAAATGGCGAGAACGCGCAAATCGGCCGGCTGGCGCGGTGCGGTGATAATCGACCACCGCTCGATAGCGGCGCTAATCGGCGGGCCTGATGCCGCTCGATTCATAAGACGAAGGCTGCTGGCGCCAAGCCTGGGCTGCGGCCATAGTCGATGCTTCATTCACGCAGGCCCAACGCTGTAAGCGGTCCGCTCCCATATTTTTGAGGCCAGGCCATGACCAAGACTCTTCATCACCGTGCGTGTCATCTGTGCGAGGCCATCTGCGGCCTGACCATCGAAACCGAAGCGCAAGCCGATGGCAGCGTGCAGATCCGCTCGATCAAGGGCGATGCGCAGGACAGCTTCAGTCGTGGTCATATCTGCCCGAAGGCCGTGGCCCTGCAGGACATCCAGAGCGACCCGGATCGCCTGCGCCAGCCGATGCGCCGTATCGGCAGCGACTGGCAGCCCATTGGTTGGGACGAGGCGCTCGAGCTGGTCGCCAGCCGCCTCGCCGATATCCAGGCGCGCCATGGACAGAACGCGGTGGCGACCTACCAGGGCAACCCCAGCGTGCACAACTACGGGTTGATGACCCACAGCAATTATTTTCTCGGCCTGCTGAAGACCCGCAGCCGTTTTTCCGCGACCTCGGTGGATCAGCTGCCGCATCACCTGGTTAGCCTGCAGATGTACGGCCACGGCATGATGTTGCCGATCTGCGATATCGATCACACCGAGTTCATGCTGATTCTTGGCGGTAACCCCCTGGCTTCCAACGGCAGCATCATGACCGTGCCGGATGTGGAGAAGCGCCTGAAGTCGATCAAGGCGCGCGGTGGCAAGGTGGTGGTGGTCGATCCTCGCCGTAGTGAAACTGCGGCCATTGCCGATCAGCATGTGTTCGTTCGACCAGGGCAGGACGCGGCCTTGCTGTTTGGCCTGCTCAATACCCTGTTCGAGGAAAACCTGACCCGAAGCAGCCACCTGCCGGTTGCCGGGCTGGACGAGGCGCGTCTGGCCATCGCCGACTTCACCGCCGAGGCCATGAGCCTGCGCTGCGGCGTGCCAGCACCCAGCATTCGCCAGTTGGCCCGCGATTTCGCCGCAGCCGACAAGGCCGTTTGTTACGGCCGCATGGGCGTCTCCACGCAGGCCTTCGGCACCCTGTGCCATTGGCTGATTCAACTGATCAACCTGGTCACTGGCAACCTCGACCGTGAAGGCGGCGCGCTGTGTACCGAAGCGGCCATCGACCTGACCAACTCAAGCTCCGGCACCCATTTCGACCGCTGGCGCAGCCGCGTTTCCGGGTTGCCGGAATATGCCGGCGAGCTGCCGGTATCAGCCCTTGCCGAAGAGATGCTGACCCCCGGCGAAGGGCAGCTGCGCGCCTTGATCACGATCGCCGGCAACCCGGTGCTGTCGACGCCCAACGGTCGCCAGCTGGAGCAGGCGCTGGAAGGTCTGGACTTCATGCTCAGCATCGATCCGTACATCAACGAAACCACGCGCTATGCCGATGTGATTCTGCCGCCTACCGGGCCGCTGGAGCATGATCACTACGACATGACGTTCAACAGCTTCGCGGTACGCAATGTCGCCCGCTTCAACCCGCCGGTGCTGGAAAAGCCGCTAGGCGCGCTGCACGACTGGGAGATTTTCATCGGTCTGGCCAAGGCGTTTGCCGGCCGGATCGGTGTGGAGTTGAAGCCGACCATGGCGCCCGAGCAGATGATCGACATGGGCCTGCGGATGGGCCGCTACGGCGACAGTTCGCCGTTCAAGCTGTCGTTGGCGACCTTGCGTGACCATCCCCACGGCATCGACCTGGGCGCACTCAAGCCCAGTCTGGCCGCGCGCCTGAAAACCCCAGGACAGCAGATCCAGGCTGCGCCAGCGTTGCTGCTCAGCGACCTGCCGCGTTTCGTCGCGCAGCCAGTGCCGCAGGCTGGCGAACTGCTGTTGATCGGCCGCCGCCATGTGCGCAGCAATAACTCCTGGATGCACAATTATCACCGCCTGGTGAAAGGTAAGCCGCGCCATCAGCTGTTGATGAACCCGGCGGACCTTGGTCAGCGGGGCCTCGTCGACGGTCAGTTGGTGCGGGTGCGCTCGCGGGTAGGGACCATCGAGGTGGAAGTGGTCGGCAGCGACGAAATGATGGCCGGTGTGGTGAGCCTTCCCCATGGCTGGGGCCATGCGCGTCCAGGCGTACAGATGGGCATCGCCAGCCAGCAGCCGGGCGCCAGTGCCAATGACCTGACGGACGAGCGGCAACTTGATGTGCTGTCCGGCAATGCCGCGCTGAACGGTGTGCCGGTTGAGGTGGAAGCGGCTTGAGGCGATGTCCGTCAGCGGCACTTGGCTAAGCGGCGCAGTGCCAAGGCCGAGCATTACACTCGGCTTTTCGCTACAATGCCGCCACCGTGCCGACCCGTGAGTCGGGAAGTTTAGACCTGAGGTGCCCCATGGATATCATCGAAACCATCAAAGAGCAGATCGCCAACAACACTGTTCTGCTGTACATGAAAGGCTCGCCGAATGCGCCGCAGTGCGGCTTTTCCTCCAAGGCGGCGCAGGTCGTGATGGCCTGTGGTGAGAAGTTCGCCTATGTCGACATCCTGCAGAACCCGGAAATCCGCGCCAACCTGCCGAAATACGCCAACTGGCCGACTTTCCCGCAGCTGTGGGTCGGCGGTGAGCTGGTCGGCGGCAGCGACATCATGGCCGAGATGTTCGAAAAGGGTGAATTGCAGACCCTGATCAAGAGCACTGTGCAGAAAGCCGACGCCTGATCAGCCGTAACGCAGACGCTAGACATGAAAACGGGAGCCTGAGGCTCCCGTTTTTTTTGCGCGCGATTTGACGTTATTCGTCCATCTGCGATTGCAGGTAGTTCTGCAACCCGACTGCCTTGATCAGGCTGAGCTGGGTTTCCAGCCAATCGATATGGTCTTCTTCCGAACAGAGGATTTCCTCGAGCAGCTCGCGGCTGGCGTAATCGCCAATGCTCTCGCAATAGGCAATCGCCGCCTTTAGATCGATGTGGGCCTTGTGTTCGATGCGCAGATCGCACTCGAGCATTTCCTGGGTGTTTTCACCAATCAGGATCTTGCCGAGGTCTTGCAGATTAGGCAGGCCTTCTAGAAAAAGAATGCGCTTGATGAGCTTGTCCGCATGCTTCATCTCATCGATCGATTCGTGGTACTCGTGCTCGCCGAGCTTCTTCAGGCCCCAATCTTCGTACATGCGTGCGTGCAGAAAGTACTGGTTGATCGCGACCAGCTCGTTACCGAGGATCTTGTTCAGATGCTGGATGACTGTCTTGTCGCCTTTCATGCCGATGCCTGCCTGGTGTGTGGATGTGATAGCAAAGTCTGGGCCGCTGCACCTCGGCTGTCAAACATAAGTATCTGATTACAAAGTAAAAATAACCTAAATACGAATGCGTTAGCTCCGCATGTGAAAAGTAAGTACTTGAATTCAGGCATAAAAAAACCGGACACAAGGTCCGGTTCTTGAGAATCTGACTGTTATGCAGCGACGAATGAGGCGGGGTAGGCCAACGCGGCCTGATTGCCCTGCAGCTCGTTCAGCGTATCGCGAACCACCTCTTTGGCCAGGCAGGCGCACTTGCCGCATTTACTGGCGACACCCAGTGAGGAACGTACTTCACGGTAGCTACAGCAACCTTCATAGATCGCTTCGCGGATTTGACCGTCGGTGACACCTTCGCAGAGGCAGACGTACATAGAGTGAGCTCGTCGCATTTGAGTTGCTGTTGGGAGTGGATGCTAATGCTAATGAGAATGCATGTCAAAGACCGGATATGGGGTTTTTCGGTGCACGCGCCTCAAGCAGATAAACGGTCGATGGGTTCGGGCTTTATTGATACGCGAGCTTTATCGTCGCAGTCCCGGTCAGGCTTTGGTGTTGAGTCTGCGTTGGGCGGTCTTAGTCCCAGAAACAGATGATTGGCCGTATCGATATTTGGATGATTCAATATCGACGTTGCAGCGGCGCTGGCTAATAAACCTGCTGCGCACCTGACATAAAAAAACCGGCCTGAGCCGGTTTTTTTATGTCAGGTGGTTTATTCGTCGAAGTCTTCCCAGCCGCCCATTTCCTTCCAGCGATTGACGATGCCGCAAAACAGCTCGGCGGTCTTTTCGGTGTCGTAGCGCGCCGAGTGGGCCTCGCGGCCGTCAAACTCGATCCCGGCCGCCTGGCAGGCTTTGGCCAGTACGGTCTGACCGTAAGCGAGACCGGCAAGCGTTGCGGTATCGAAGCTTGAGAAGGGGTGGAACGGGTTGCGCTTGAGGTCACAGCGGGCAACGGCGGCATTGAGAAAGCCAAGGTCGAAGCTGCTGTTGTGCCCGACCAGAATCGCCCGTTTGCAGCCATTGGCTTTCAGCGACTTGCGCAGGCCTTTGAATATTTCCCCGAGTGCGTGCTCTTCACTGACCGCCATGCGCAGCGGGTGATCGAGCTTGATGCCGGTGAAGTCCAGCGCCGCCTGTTCGATATTGGCGCCCTTGAACGGCTCCACGCGGAAGAAGTGGGTGTGATCGGGATAGAGAAAGCCTTGCTCGTCCATGGCCACCGTGGTGGCTGCGATTTCCAGCAGCGCATCGGTGGCGCAGTTGAACCCGCCCGTTTCCACGTCAACCACGACAGGCAGATAACCCCGGAAACGCGCGGCCATCGGATGACGCGGCCCTGACGGCGCGCCAGCGTCCTGATCATCTTCGTAAAGGTCTTCGCTCACAGGGTTTTCTCCAGCAGGCGCCAGCGCAGGGTTTCGCCGGCACGCAGGGGAATGACGCTTTGCTCGCCCAGCGGCAGACTGGCAGGAGCGGTCCAGTCTTCGCGGATCAGGGTGATGGTCTCGCTGTTGCGTGGCAAACCATAGAAGTCCGGGCCGTTCTGGCTGGCGAAAGCTTCCAGCTTGTCCAGTGCGTTGCGCTGCTCGAAGGCTTCGGCATACAGCTCGATGGCAGCAAAGGCTGTGTAGCAACCGGCGCAGCCGCAAGCGGCTTCCTTAGCGTGTTTGGCGTGGGGCGCCGAATCGGTACCCAGAAAAAACTTGGCGCTGCCGCTGGTGGCGGCGTCGAGCAGGGCGTCCTGATGCACGTTGCGCTTGAGAATCGGCAGGCAGTAAAAGTGCGGACGGATGCCGCCCACCAGCATGTGATTGCGGTTGTACAGCAGGTGGTGCGCGGTGATGGTGGCGCCGACGTTGGCTGGCGCAGCGTTGACGAACTCGACCGCGTCACGCGTGGTGATGTGCTCGAACACCACCTTCAACGTGGGGAAGCGAGCGACTACACGGGTCAGGTGTTCATCGATGAAGAATTTCTCGCGGTCGAACACATCGACTTCGCCGCGCGTCACTTCACCGTGCACCAGCAACGGCAGACCGACCTCGGCCATGGTCTCGAGTACCGGGAATATCTTGTCGATGCTGGTAACCCCGGAATCGGAGTTGGTGGTCGCGCCAGCCGGATAGAGTTTTGCTGCGTGCACGAACCCGCAAGCCTTGGCCGCGCGAACGTCTTCGGCGCTGGTCAGGTCGGTGAGATAGAGCACCATCAAGGGTTCGAATCGGCTGCCAGCAGGGCGAGCATCAACGATCCGCTGGCGGTAGGCATCGGCTTCACTGGCATTGCGGACTGGCGGCACCAGATTGGGCATGATGATGGCGCGGCCGAACGTGCGCGCGACATCGGCGACGGTGTGCGGCAGCACGGCACCGTCGCGCAGGTGGATATGCCAGTCGTCGGGACGCAGCAGAGTGAGGCGGTCGGTCATGAAGATTTCCAGGCGGGTAAAACGTGTTGGGAATGCTACCGGAAAAGGCCTGCCAGGGCACGCCGAAAGCGGCTGTTCGGCGCTCCAGTGGCCCGTTGCCACGATTATTCGCCGTTGCCTGATCCCTATGCCGCCTCAAGTTTTTCCCCGCCACGACGATACCCCGAGGGAACGCCGTTATTCCTCGTGGAGCCTGCCGTGCGACAGCTTTATCTACCTTTGCTCAGCCTGCTCGCCAGTTTGCCTCTTACGCAGTCAGCTGGTGCTATCAGCTTTCAGACCCGACTGGAAAAAGTCGAGTGGCAGGTCGCAGGCGATCAGTTCGAATGCCGGCTGTCGCAACCGATCACTGACTTCGGTGCCGGGGAGTTCGTTCGCCGGGCGGGAGAGCAGGCAACCTTTCGTCTGCAGGCGCGCGAGCGCTGGCTGGGCGCGGGTTCCGCCACGCTGCTGGCCGCCGCAGCACCCTGGCAACCGGGACGCGGCGACATTAACCTCGGTTCGGTTGCAATCGGCAGTGGAGAGGTGTTGTTCAACAGCACCGAAGAGCAGGGCGCACGGCTGATCACGGGGCTGCTGGAAGGGCGCAGCCCACTGGTGCGGCACCGCACTCCCCATGGCAGCAATGGCCTCGAGGTTCGCCTGCTCCCGGTTAAATTCAATAAGGCCTATAACGAGTACCTGGGCTGCACCGCCAAGCTGCTGCCAGTCAATTTCGAGCAGATCCGTCAGTCCCAGGTCGGTTTTCCCGGCGGCGGCGTTGATCTGGACCCCATGGCTCAGGCCAAGCTGGACATCATCCTGTCCTTTATCAAAGCCGACCCCAGCGTCAACCGCATCCAGCTGGATGGTCACGCCGACAACAGCGGCAACCGCCTGACCAACCGTGACCTGTCCCGGCGCCGCGCATTGGCGGTGATGGAGTACTTCAAGGCCAACGGCGTGCCGGCCGAGAACATCACCATGCGTTTCCACGGCGAACGCTATCCGCTGGTGCCCAATACCAACGAAGCCAACCGGGCGAAAAATCGCCGAGTCAGCCTGCGCCTCGATCGCGCTCCGGAAGCAGCGCACGTGGCTCCTGGCGAAACAGCGAGCGCGCCTGCAGCTAGCTCCTGAAAATGCCCGACGGCGGACGGACAGCTGTCGCCTGGTCGTCTCAAGCTGTCGCGGCCCTGTAAATTGACTGCCAAGGCCAGTAGAATCACGGGTTTTCCCGCACAACCCCGTGGAGTGATGGCATGGCCGACGTAAACAAGGTAGTCCTGGCGTATTCCGGTGGCCTGGACACTTCGGTAATCCTGAAGTGGCTGCAAGACACCTACAACTGTGAAGTGGTGACCTTCACCGCTGACCTCGGCCAGGGTGAGGAAGTCGAGCCGGCCCGCGCCAAGGCCAAGGCCATGGGCGTCAAGGAAATCTATATCGACGATTTGCGCGAAGAGTTCGTCCGCGACTTCGTTTACCCGATGTTCCGCGCCAACACCGTCTACGAAGGCGAATACCTGCTGGGCACCTCAATTGCCCGTCCGCTGATCGCCAAGCGCCTGATCGAAATCGCCAATGAAACCGGCGCTGACGCCATCTCCCACGGCGCTACTGGCAAAGGTAACGACCAAGTGCGTTTCGAACTGGGCGCCTATGCGCTCAAGCCGGGCGTGAAAGTCATTGCCCCATGGCGCGAGTGGGACTTGCTGTCGCGCGAGAAGCTGATGGATTACGCCGAAAAGCACGCGATCCCGATCGAACGTCACGGCAAGAAGAAGTCGCCGTATTCCATGGATGCCAACCTGCTGCACATCTCCTATGAAGGCGGCGTGCTGGAAGACACCTGGACCGAGCACGAAGAAGACATGTGGAAATGGACTGTCTCTCCCGAGGCAGCGCCGGACGTACCGACCTATATCGAGCTGACCTACCGCAAGGGCGATATCGTCGCCATCGACGGCAAGGAAATGAGCCCGGCGACCGTGCTGGCCGAACTCAACCGCATCGGCGGCGAGAACGGTATCGGTCGTCTGGACATCGTCGAGAACCGCTTCGTCGGCATGAAGTCCCGGGGCTGCTACGAGACTCCCGGCGGCACCATCATGCTCAAAGGTCACCGCGCCATCGAGTCGATCACCCTGGACCGCGAAGTCGCTCACCTGAAAGACGAGCTGATGCCGAAATACGCCAGCCTGATATACAACGGTTTCTGGTGGAGCCCTGAGCGTCTGATGCTGCAACAGATGATCGACGCCTCCCAGGCCAACGTGAACGGCGTGGTACGCATGAAGCTGTACAAGGGCAACGTGATCATTACCGGGCGCAAGTCCGATGACTCGCTGTTCGACGCCAATATCGCCACCTTTGAAGAAGACGGCGGCGCGTACAACCAGGCTGACGCTGGCGGCTTCATCAAGCTCAATGCGCTGCGCATGCGCATCGCGGCCGGCAAAGGGCGCAAACTGCTGTAACCGACGTGGAGGCGCGGATGCGCTAACCGTCATTTCGCGCTTCTAGCCAGCGCATGCCAACCCCGGCCCTATGCCGGGGTTGTGCTTCTACCCACCGCCACAAGCGGTCGAGAAGAGGAGAAACCTGATGAGACTGCTGCATACCATGCTGCGCGTCGGCGATATGGATAAATCCATCGCGTTCTACACCGAAGTGCTGGGCATGACCCTGCTACGCCGCAAGGACTACCCGGACGGGCAGTTCACCCTGGCGTTCGTCGGTTATGGCGATGAAGCGCACAACAGCGTGGTCGAGTTGACCCATAACTGGGGTGTCGAGGGCTACGAGCTGGGGACTGGCTATGGCCACATCGCCTTGGAAGTCGCGGATGTGTACAAGGCCTGTGAAGACATTCGCAGTCGGGGCGGCAAGATAACCCGTGAGCCTGGCCCGATGATACACGGCACCAGCGTTCTCGCATTCGTGGAAGACCCGGACGGCTACAAGATCGAGCTGCTTTCGCCGTCGCGCAAGGATTGACGCCGGCCGGCAAGCCCGCCAACAAAAAGCCCTGCTGAGTCGCAGGGCTTTTGATCGTTACAGGTCGAAGTCATATTCGGCCAGTTGCTTATGCAGGCGACGCTCTTCGAGGAAGTTATCGATGATACGGCGCTTGGTCAGGTTGGTTTTGGCCACTTCGACAGGCGCTTCGCCATCATCGGCTTCTTCCGCGACGAAATCTTCATCGAGCTCAAGTTCTTCTTTACCGGTGCTCATCTGTTTCACTCCAGGCTACCAGGGCCATTCAGCTGGTGTGAAAACGGCTGCGCTCGTCATGCTGCGTTGGTAACAGGCTCACACCGCTCATTTACAACTCGTAAACTCCGCGTGTTCGCCTTTTCCGCCTTGCTTGACCTTCGCTCGCTACGTTTTCACACAACCTGATTTGCGCACCTTATAGCGGCAAAACTTGAGCGGGTAAAAAAGATTTTTTCAATCGATAGGCTGGCGTATCTATTGAAAGGCTAATCGTCAGAAGTCTTGAGTGGGTATTCGCACAGGTCTTCGATGCGGCAACTGCCACAACGGGGCTTGCGTGCCTGGCATACGTAGCGGCCATGCAGGATCAGCCAGTGATGGGAATCCAGCAGAAATTCCTTCGGCACGACCTTCAACAGTTTTTTCTCAACCTCGACCACGTTCTTGCCTGGAGCAAGACGGGTCCGATTGCTGACGCGGAAAATATGCGTGTCCACTGCCATGGTCAGTTGCCTGAAGGCGGTGTTGAGCACCACGTTCGCGGTCTTGCGGCCGACCCCGGGCAGGGCTTCCAGGGCTTCGCGGGTCTGTGGCACCTGGCTGCCGTGCAATTCGATCAGCAGGCGACAGGTCTCGATGACATTCTTCGCTTTGCTGTTGTACAAGCCGATGGTCTTGATGTACTCGGACAGGCCTTCGACACCCAGTGCGTAAATGGCTTCGGGCGTGTTGGCCAGCGGAAACAGTTTCGCAGTGGCCTTGTTGACGCCCACGTCGGTGGCCTGGGCCGAGAGAATCACCGCAATCAGCAATTCGAACGGCGAGCTGTAGGCGAGCTCCGTTTTCGGTTCTGGATTGTCTTCATGTAAGCGGCGGAAGATTTCGTGGCGCTTGGCGGCGTTCACTCGATCACCCCGGTGACCCTTACGCGGCGGCTCTGCACCGGCTCCGCAACCTGGTTTGCCTTGGCACGCTCGGCCAGTATTTCATCGATGCGATTCTTGCCGGCGATCAACAAGCCGAGCACCAGGAATGCACCGGGTGGCAGGATCGCCAGCAGAAAACCCTGGTAGTCCGAGAACACCGTCAGTTGCCAGTCGGCGGCAATCGGGCCGAACAACAGGTGCATGTTGGCGAACAGCGCGCCGGTACCGAACAGCTCGCGCACGGCGCCAATCATGACCAGTACCGCGCCGAAACCCAGGCCCATCATCAGGCCGTCATAGGCAGCGCGGGCGGGGTCATTCTTCGCCGCAAAGCCGTCGGCGCGGCCGAGAATCACGCAGTTGGTGGTGATCAGCGGAATAAAGATGCCGAGGATCTGGTACAGCTCGTATGTAAACGCCTGCATCAGCAGCTCGATGCAGGTGGTCAGGGCGGCGATAATCATCACGAAGGCCGGCAGACGCACGGCGGTGTTGACCACGCCGCGTACCAGCGAGACCGCGGTGTTGGAGCAGACCAGTACCACGGCGCTGGCCAGCGCAAGACCCAGGGCGTTGACGGCCGAGTTGCTCACGCCGAGCAGCGGGCATAAGCCGAGCAACTGAACCAGGGCCGGGTTGTTCTTCCACAGCCCGTTGAACGTGATTTCGCGGTAGCTCGGGCTGCTCATGGCGCGTTTCCTTGTTCGTCCGGGGCGCCAAGACTGCCGCGCACGCGCTGCTCATCGCGATTGGCGGCGTTGCCCGCGCGGGAATGAGTCAGTGCGTCGTCGCCAGTGGCGGGTTGTGCCTGCGTAGCAACGGGTCTGCCTGCGCTAGCCAGCAGTTCGGCGCGGTGCGCATCGAAATACAGCAGGGCGTTGTGCACCGCTTTTACCACGGCCCGTGGGGTGATGGTGGCGCCAGCGAATTGGTCGAACTCGCCGCGGTCCTTCTTCACCGCCCAGCCGGCCTCGGTCGGCTGATTCAACGACTTGCCGACAAAGCTCAGTATCCAGTCGTCCTTGCTCAACTCGATCTTGTCGCCCAGGCCCGGGGTTTCGCGATGGCTGAGCACGCGTACCCCGGCCAGGCGACCGTCGGCCTGAATGCCTACTAGCAGCTGAATCGCGCCGCTGTAACCATCCGGCGCAGTGGCCTGGAGAATCACCGCGCTGGGCACTCCGGCTTTGAGCGCGATATAGGCGGGCTGCGGGTTGCGGTTGCCGAGCAGAGGGTCATGCAGCGAAATGCTGTTGTCCAGCAACTGGTTGTCGTAACTGCCGGCTGGGAGGATTTCACCTAATGCGCGGACCTGGGCTGCGCGGGCGGAGGCCTCGATGCGCGCCGCAGTGGCCTGCTGGATCAGCGTTACCCCGCCAACGGTGACCACGGCGAAGAGGCCCAGCACCAGGCTGTTTTTCAGCATCGAACGGCTGATTTCCGGGAGCATTGTCATTCTCCCAACTTGAAGCCGCGAGTGGGCTTGCGGTGGCCGTAGGTACGCGGCCGGGTGTAATAGTCGATGGTCGGCGCCGCCAGGTTCATCAGCAGTACGGCGAAGGCCACCGCGTCGGGGTAGCCGCCCCAGGCGCGGATCACGTAGATCAACACGCCGACGCCGACCCCGAAAATCAACCGACCCAGGGTACTGGTAGCGCCGGACACCGGGTCGGTGACGATAAAGAAGGCGCCGAGCATGGTGGCGCCGCTGAGCAGGTGAAACAGCGGCGAGCCGTTGGAGTCCGAGCCCGAGCCATTCCAGAACAGCAGGCTCATGACGAACAGGCCCGCGAGCATGCCGACCGGGGCGTGCCAGGTGAACAGGCGCTTGTGCAGCAGATACATGCCGCCAGCGAGAAACGCCAGATTGACGACTTCCGCTGCCATGCCGCCAAAGTAGCCGAACGCCGGGTTCTGCGCCCAAAGCTCATCCATGGTCAGGCTCTGGTTGACCTTCAGCGCGTCCAGCGCGGTGGCCTGGGTCCAGCCATCGGCAAGGTCGGCGATGCCGATGATCTGCTGTATGCCCTCGAGCATGCCAACCGCATGCGGCGCTGGCCAGCTGGTCATTTCCAGCGGGAAGGAGATCAGCACCACCACATAGCCAAGCATTGCTGGGTTGAAAGGATTCTGCCCCAGGCCGCCATACAGCTGTTTACCAAACACGATGGCGAAACCCGTGGCGATCAGGGTCAGCCACCAGGGCGCGTAAGGCGGCAAGGCCAGCGCCAGCAGTATTGCGGTGACCAGCGCGCTGTAGTCCTGCAGGAAGAAACCGATCGGGCGCTTGCGCAGGGCCAGGATGGCAGCTTCGAAGCCCAAGGCGCAGGCGCTAGCCCAGAGCAGATTGATCAGGGTGCCGGAACCGAACAGCCAGGTCAGCGCCAGAATGCCGGGCACGGTGGCGAGCATGACCTGCAGCATCACCTGCTGAGTACGGTTGCTGCCCTTGGCGTGGGGCGATGTGATGCGGGGCAGGGCCATTGGCGCTCCGGTTGTTGTCTTGCGTAGGCTGCGCGATGCGCAGCCTCGGGGTTTGGATCCTGAATCCTATGTCTATCTGCAATGTCCGCAATATCGTAGGGGCGGACATGCCGAAGGCTTGTCCGCCATCGCGGTTTGGTGGATGGATGAAGCGCCATCCACCCTACGGCCTCATAGATCTTGCACAAGAACATAGGATCTACGGGGTTAGCCTGCGTGCTCCTGTAATTTGCTTTCGGCTTGGGCCAAACGCTCGCGTGCTGCAGCCAGTACTTCATCGGCGGTGCTGTCGTCGCGCTCCAGCTTGCGCAAATCGGCGCGGGCGAAGGCGACTTCGGTTTTCAGCGCGCGGGTGGCGTCGTCGACTGGACGCTTGTCGCTGCGAATCAGCTCGGGTACCGGTTTGTTCGAAGCTTCTTCAGCGGCATGCAAAGCCTGTTCGGCGTTGGCCACGGCATCACGCAGTTTATTTAGCTCGGCGTCGTCGCTGCCCGCCTTTTCAGCTTTCTTCAGTTCGGCGCGCTTCATGGCCAGTTCGATCTTGGCTTTCTTTAGCAGATCGATTTCCGGAGCCGTTTGCGCGACGGCGGCTTGAGCTGCGGGTGTCTGACTTTCAAGGCTGGCCAAAAGCTTTTCGGCGGCTTGCAACTGATCGCGTAGCTGTTGCAATTCGTTCTGCTGCTCGGCACTTGGCGCTTCGAGCTTCTCCAGCTTGCGCACTTGGGCACGCAGCATGGCTGCATCGATCTTGGCTTTCTTCAGTGCAGTGTCATCGGCGGCAGGTTTTGCACTTGGCGCAGGCGCTTCAACCTGCAGACCCGCGAGCAGCTTTTCCGCCGCTTCCAATTGGCCGCGAAGCTGCTGCAGTTCGCTTTGCTGTTCATCGCTGGGCGCTTCGAGCTTTTCCAGCTTGCGCGCTTGGGCACGCAGCATGGCTGCATCGATCTTGGCCTTCTTCAGTGCAGTGTCATCGGCGGCAGGTTTTGCACTTGGCGCAGGCGCTTCAACCTGCAGACCGGCGAGCAGCTTTTCCGCCGCTTCCAATTGGCCGCGAAGCTGCTGCAGTTCGCTTTGCTGTTCATCGCTGGGCGCTTCGAGCTTTTCCAGCTTGCGCACTTGGGCTCGCAGCATGGCTGCGTCGATCTTGGCTTTCTTCAGTGCGCTGTCATCGACCGCGGCTGCAGGCGATACGGGAGCGGCCGCCATGGCCGTCTCCAGAGCTTGTTGCGCGGCTGCGGCGGCGCCGCGCAGTTCGTCGACCTGGGCCTGCATCTCTGCAGTGGCGTGGGCAGCCAGTTGTTTCTCGGCCTTCTTCAACGCGACCTGGGCCATGCTGGCTTCGATCTTGAGCTTCTTCTGCTCGTCGCTGAGGCCCGCTGGCTTGGCTGCGGGCGCCACGCTGCTTTCATCGGCGCCGGGTGCTTCAGCTTGGGCTGCCTTGGCCCGTGCAGCGCGCTCGGCGCGGGCCTGGCGTTCGGCTTCCTTCTGCTCTTCCGCGCGACGCAGGCGTTCCTGGCGCAATTCGAAGCGCTGCTTGGAGTGTTCGGCCTTGAGGTGTTTCTGCTCCAGCTCGCGAATCTCGCCCTTGGCGGCGCGGTAATACTGCACCAGGGGAATATTCGACGGGCAGACGTAGGCGCAGGCGCCGCACTCGATGCAGTCGAACAGGTTATGCGCCTTGAGCTGCTCGTGCTCCTGGCCGATGGCGAAAAAATGCAGCTGTTGCGGCAGCAGGATGGCCGGGCACACTTCGGCGCAATCGCCGCAGCGGATGCAGGGCAACGCTGGCGGCGGTGGCGGCAGTTCCTCGGCGGTGGAGGCCAGCAGGCAGTTGGTGGTCTTGATCAGTGGCACGTCGAGGTCGGGCAGGGTGAAGCCCATCATCGGCCCACCCATGATCAGCCGGTTGAGTGCGCGGCTGTCCAGCCCGGCGAATGCCAGCAGTTCCTCGACCGGGGTGCCGAGCAGTACTTCGACGTTCATTGGCCGCGCCAGGGCCTCGCCGGTCAGGGTGGTGATTCGCGAGATCAATGGCTTGCCGAGCATCACCGCGTTGTGAACGGCTACGGCGCTGCCGACGTTCTGGCAGAGGATGCCGATATCCGCTGGCAATCCGCCGCTGGGTACTTCCACGCCGGTCAGAATCTGGATCAGCTGTTTTTCGCCGCCGGACGGATATTTGGTCGGGAACACCCGCACGCTGAACGGCCGCTCGCCAACGGCGGACCTGACCGCCGCAATCGCCTCGGGCTTGTTGTCCTCGATGCCGATCAGCACCTGCTCGGGCTGAATCAGGTGCGCGAGAATCTCGATACCGCTGACCAGCTCGGCGGCTTTCTCGCGCATCAGCAGGTCATCGGCAGTGATATAGGGTTCGCACTCGGTGCCATTGATGATCAGCGTGTGGATTTTCTGCGTCGGTCGCGCGGTGAGCTTCACCGCGGTAGGGAAACCCGCGCCGCCCAAGCCGTTGATTCCGGCCTGGCGGATGACTTCCAGCACGCTATCGGCATCCAGGCTCTGGTAATCGGGATGCGGGGTCAGGTCGGTCCACTGGTCCAGGCCGTCGCTGTCGATCACGATGGCCGGCGCTAGCATGCCGGACACATGGGGATAGGGCTGCGGCCCGATAGCGCTGACGGTGCCCGAGGTCGGCGCATGTACCGGTACGCTGACAAAGCCATTGGCGCTGGCGATCAGCTGACCCTTGCGCACGTATTCGCCCACCTCAACCACCGGCACCGCGGGCGCACCGATATGTTGCTGCAGGGGCAGAACCAGCCGTTTTGGCACGGGCATGGGCTGGATCGGCGCGCGGTTGGACAACGCCTTGCGTTCCGGCGGATGAATCCCGCCGGGTATGTCCCACACGGTCGCGTCAGAGGTGTGCAGGGCCGTCATGCTGCCCGCTCCCGGTCGCTGGCGATGAGTTGCCCCGGCGGCAGTGGCTTGCTCCATTTCCAGCTTTGCACGTTGCTGCCCACTTCGATCATGTCGATGCAGTCGACCGGGCAAGGCTCGACGCACAGGTCGCAACCGGTGCACTCGCTGACGATCACCGTATGCATCTGCTTGGCTGCGCCGACGATGGCGTCCACCGGGCAGGCCTGGATGCACTTGGTGCAGCCGATGCATTCGGCCTCGCGGATATAGGCAACCATCTGCGGTTTTTCGCCTTCCACGGCGTCCAGCGGCTCAGCCTCGACATCGAGCAGATCGGCCAGCGCCTGGATGGTCGACTCGCCACCGGGCGGGCATTTATTGATCTTGTCGCCGCCAGCGATGGCTTCGGCGTAGGGTTTGCAGCCTGGGTAGCCGCACTGGCCGCACTGGGTTTGTGGCAGCAGCGCATTGATCTGCTCGGCAATCGGGTCACCTTCGACCTTGAAGCGCACGGCGGCGAAGCCAAGTATTGCGCCGCAGACCAGGCACAACGCGAGCAATGCCAGAACGGCGATCAGTACCACACTCATAGCTTGATCAAACCGGTAAAGCCCATGAATGCCAGCGACATCAGGCCTGCGGTGACCATGCCAATGGCCGCGCCCTGGAACGACTTCGGCACGTCGGCGATGGCGATGCGTTCGCGCATGGCGGCAAACAGCACCAGCACCAGGGAGAAACCGAGGCCTGCAGCAAAGCCGTTGGCGGTGGCGGTGATAAAGGTGAACTCAGACTTGTTGGCGTTGAGCAGGGCGACGCCGAGCACGATGCAATTGGTGGTGATCAGCGGCAGGAAGATGCCGAGCACGCGGTACAGCAGCGGGCTGGTCTTGTTCACCACCATCTCGGTGAACTGCACTACCACGGCGATCACCAGAATGAAGCTGATGGTGCGCAGGAACTCGATATCCAGCGGCTTGAGCACGTACTGCTGAACCAGGTAGCTGCACATGGCGGCCAGGGTCAACACGAAGGTCGTAGCGAGCGACAGGCCGATGGCCGTCTCGATCTTCTTCGACACGCCCATGAATGGGCACAGACCAAGGAACTGCACCAGCACGAAGTTGTTGACCAGGATGGCGCTGACCATGATCAAGGCGAGTTCGGTCATCGGGTTACCGTGTGCTCTGAAAAGGTCGTGGGAGGGCCGCTATTATCGGCAAGGCGATCCCCCCAGACAAGCCGGATCAATGCCGCTGAGTCAGCGGCATAAGGCTGGCGCAGCCTGATCGGCGGCTGCGCCAGGCGCGTATTTACTTGACCCGCTGGCCCGGCTTGGCGCCGCTGTCCGGGCTGAGCAGGTAGATTTCCTCGCCGCCAGGACCGGCCGCCAGGACCATGCCTTCGGACACGCCGAACTTCATTTTGCGCGCGGCCAGGTTGGCCACGTACAGGGTCAGGCGACCTTCCAGCTTGCTTGGGTCTGGGTAGGCGCTCTTGATGCCGCTGAACACGTTGCGCTTGGCATCGCCGATATCCAGGGTCAGGCGCAGCAGCTTGTCGGCGCCTTCGACGAACTCGCACTTCTCGATCAGGGCAATACGCAGGTCGACCGCTGCAAAGGCGTCGAAGGCGATTTCGGCGGCCAGTGGGTCTTTTGTCAGTTCGCCATTGCCAGCTGCAACTGGGGCGGCTTCGCTGGCAGCGAGGTCTTCTTTGGAGGCTTCGATCATGGCGTCGATTTTCGCAGGCTCGATACGGGTCAGCAGGGCGCTGAACGGGTTCAGTTGATGGTTGGCCAACAGGTTCTGATGGTCGTCCCAGGCCAGCGGCGCGACATTCAGGAAGGCTTCGGCGTCGCTGGCCAGTTTCGGCAGTACCGGTTTGAGGAAAATCACCAGCTGGCGGAACAGGTTAACGCCCAGGGCGCAGATGGCCTGCACTTCGTCCTGCTTGCCGTCCTGTTTGGCCAGCGACCAGGGTGCCTTGTCGGCGATCCAGGCGTTGGCGCGGTCAGCCAGCGCCATGATCTCGCGCATGGCGCGGGCGAAGTCGCGGGCCTCGTAGGCTTCGGCGATGCTTGGCGCGGCGGCCTGGAAGGCTTCGGTCAGTTCCGGCGCGGCATTGCCGCTTACCAGCAGGCCCGCGTTGCCCTTATGAATAAAGCCGGCGCAACGGCTGGCGATATTCACCACCTTGCCGACCAGGTCCGAGTTGACCTTCTGCACGAAGTCTTCGAGGTTAAGGTCGAGGTCGTCGACGCCACGGCTCAGTTTGGCCGCGTAGTAGTAGCGCAGGTATTCCGGGTTGAGGTGATCCAGGTAGGTGCGCGCCTTGATAAAGGTGCCGCGCGACTTGGACATCTTCTGCCCGTTGACGGTCAGGTAACCGTGTACGGCGACCGCGGTCGGCTTGCGGAAACCCGCGCCTTCGAGCATCGCCGGCCAGAACAGGGCATGGAAGTTGACGATGTCCTTGCCGATAAAGTGGTACAGCTCGGCAGACGAATCCTTGCCCCAGAACGCATCGAAATCCAGCTCGGGTGTGCGGTTGCAGAGGTTCTTGAAGCTGGCCATATAGCCGATCGGCGCGTCCAGCCAGACGTAGAAGTATTTGCCCGGCTCATCGGGGATTTCGAAGCCGAAGTAGGGCGCATCGCGCGAGATATCCCACTCCTGCAGGCCAGAATCCAGCCATTCGGCGATCTTGTTGGCGACCGCGTCCTGCAGTGCGCCACCACGGGTCCAGCTTTTCAGCATGGCCTCGAAGTCCGGCAGCTTGAAGAAGAAGTGCTTGGAGTCGCGCAACTCGGGTACGGCGCCGGAGATGGCCGAGCGCGGATTCTTCAGTTCGGTGGGCTCGTAGGTGGCGCCGCATTTCTCGCAGTTGTCGCCGTACTGATCTTCGGCCGCACACTTCGGACAGGTGCCTTTGATGAAGCGGTCGGCGAGAAACATGCCTTTCTCAGGATCGAAGTACTGGGTCACCGACCGAGTGGCGATATGACCGGCGTCGCGCAGCTTCAGGTAAATCGCTGCGGACAGCTCGCGGTTTTCTTCGGAGTGGGTCGAGTGGTAGTTGTCGAAGTTGACTCCGAAGTCGGCGAAGTCGGCGGTGTGCTCGGCCTTGACGTTGGCAATCAACTGTTCCGGGGTGATGCCTTCCTTCTCGGCGCGCAGCATGATCGCCGAACCATGGGCGTCGTCGGCGCAGACGTAGATGGCCTGGTTCCCGCGCAGTTTCTGGAAGCGCACCCACATGTCGGTCTGGATGTACTCAAGCATATGGCCGAGGTGGATCGAGCCATTGGCGTAGGGTAGGGCGCTGGTAATGAGAATTTTGCGGGCTTCGGTCATGGTGATCGGCTGCACTGGCATTACGAGGGAAGTCGGCAACTATATAGGCGCAGCGGTTTTTTTTCATCCGCGCACCGCTTGTGCTGGCCCTTTGAATTTTCACCGTTGCGTCCGGGTCGTGACGATAAGCCGCGTCAGCTAGCTCCTGCGGCCGCTGCCTGGGGTAACATGGCCGCCTGCGTTACTAGCCATTCGGAGCACCCCATGACTGTCGTCACCCGCGCTGCGGTAGAAGCCCTGTTGTCCCAATACACCGATCCCCACCTGAATCAGGACCCAGTCAGTGCCGGCTGTCTTCGCGAGGTCGATATCCAGGGTGGTAAGGTCAGCGTGCGGTTGCAGCTGGGCTACGCCGCCGGTCTGTTCAAGAGCGGCTGGGCGCAGATGCTGCAAATGGCGCTGGAAAACCTCGACGGTGTCGAGCGCGCTCAGGTTCAGGTCGACTGCGTGATCGAGGCGCACAAGGCCCAGGAGCAGGTCCCGGCCCTGAGCAACGTGAAGAACGTGATCGCCGTGGCCTCGGGCAAGGGCGGCGTGGGCAAATCCACCACCGCGGCCAACCTGGCATTGGCCTTGGCCCGTGAAGGCGCCAAGGTGGGGATTCTCGATGCGGACATCTACGGGCCGAGCCAGGGCATCATGTTTGGCATCCCTGAAGGCACGCGGCCGCAGGTAAAGGATCAAAAGTGGTTCGTTCCGCTCGAAGCCCATGGCGTCGAGGTGATGTCCATGGCGTTTCTCACCGATGAAAACACCCCGGTGGTCTGGCGCGGCCCCATGGTTTCCGGCGCGCTGATCCAGCTGATCACGCAAACGGCCTGGGGCAATCTGGATTATCTGGTGGTGGACATGCCGCCTGGTACCGGCGATATCCAGCTGACCCTTGCGCAGAAGGTGCCGGTGGCCGGCGCGGTGATCGTCACCACGCCGCAGGATCTGGCGCTGCTGGATGCAAAAAAGGGCGTGGAGATGTTCCGCAAGGTCAACATTCCGGTGCTCGGCGTGGTGGAAAACATGGCCGTGCATATCTGCTCGAACTGCGGTCACGCCGAGCACCTGTTCGGTGAGGGTGGCGGTGAAAAACTGGCCTCGCAATTCGGCGTCGACCTGCTGGCCTCGTTGCCGCTGTCGATGGCGATTCGCATGCAGTCCGACGGCGGCAAACCGACCACCATCGCTGACCCTGAAAGCCAGATCGCGATGATTTATCAGGAAGTTGCTCGCAACGTGGGCGCACGCATCGCCCTGGGTGGCGAACGCCACGCCATGCCGACCATCGAGATAAGCGAGGATTGATGCGCAGTGGGCCGCGCGTGGCGCGCGGCCGCGTTTTTACTGGATGAGCGCCCACAAAAAAGCCCCGCACATGGCGGGGCTTTTCTTGAAGTTAGATCAGGTTATACGACCTGAACTTCCTCAGCTTGCATGCCTTTCTGACCACGGGTAGCGACGAAAGTCACTGCCTGGCCTTCTTTCAGGCTCTTGAAGCCATCGCTCTGGATAGCTTTGAAGTGTACGAAGAGGTCGTCACCGGATTGAGGGGTGATGAAGCCGTAGCCTTTTTCATCATTGAACCACTTGACGGTGCCATTCTGACGATTCGACATGTTATGTCTCCTAACAATTTTAATAACAGCCCTGGAAAAGCCCAGGCCGGGACTGAGTGCAACGAGTACTAGGAGTCGGACGATGTTTGGATCGAAATCTAGGCATCAAGTAGCGATTCGCGGTGACACATGCAGCACAGTGGGCCAACCATACTCGCTTTTAACGCTAAGCGCGAACTCTCTAAGCAGCTTTTTGTTATTTGCTGAGTGCGCGGCGGTTTCGAACTGCTCGTTGATCCTGATCAACAGCCTTTGAACCGCGCCGCCTGCACCGGTAATATGCGCTCACTTTTTCACCACCAGCCTTTCAGGACGTCCCGCCATGAGCATCAAATCGGATAAATGGATTCGCCGCATGGCCCAGGAACACGGCATGATCGAGCCTTTCGTCGAGCGCCAGGTGCGCACCGAAGGCGCCCAGGCGCTGATCTCCTATGGGGTGTCCAGCTACGGGTACGACGTGCGCTGCGCCGATGAATTCAAGGTGTTCACCAACATCAATTCGGCGACGGTGGACCCGAAGAATTTCGACGAGAAAAGCTTCGTCGACGTGAAAAGCGATGTCTGCATCATCCCGCCGAACTCGTTTGCCCTGGCGCGTACCGTCGAATACTTCCGTATTCCGCGCAACGTGTTGACCATCTGCCTGGGCAAGAGCACCTATGCGCGCTGCGGCATCATCGTCAACGTCACGCCGCTCGAACCTGAGTGGGAAGGCCATGTGACGCTGGAGTTCTCCAACACCACCACCTTGCCGGCAAAGATTTACGCCAACGAAGGCGTGGCGCAGATGCTGTTCCTCGAGTCCGATGAGGAGTGCGAGGTCTCTTACAAGGATCGGGGCGGCAAATACCAGGGCCAACTGGGCGTAACCCTGCCCAAGGCGTAACGCCTACCGAAAAGCCGGGCATGCCCCGGCTTTTTTGTGCCTGCGAAATGAGGCTTCTCTTGAATGAGACTGCTGCTGTGCAAGCGCGCCGGACCGCACGCATCGGTGCAAATGTTCTCGGAATTACTGCCAGGCGCCAGACTCTACCTTGAGTCTGGCATCCGCCATTGGAGGTTTTCCATGTACCGGCATTCGCAACCTGTCATCCCATCCCTCAGCCTGCTAATGGGCGGAGTTCCAGGACAGCCCGAACCCGATAGTCCGAGCGATCCAGGCGTCCCTGACCCACCCATGGAGCCAGGCGAGCCGACCGTTCCCGATCAGGCGCCGCCTGTACCTGTGGTTGCGCGTTAGCGATCAGGGGGCGAGGGGCAGTTCGCGCTTGTGCCGGGTGTTGTCGTAGGCGCGAACAATCAGCTGGTACGCCTTGTCGCTGACGGCGTTGCCATGCAGAAACGCATCGATTTCGTCGTAACTGACACCATGCGCTTCTTCGTCGGGCTTGCCAGGCCGCAGTTCTTCAAGGTCTGCAGTAGGGACCTTGAACGCCAGATGTTCGGGCGCTCCCAGGCTACGGGCGATGTGGCGCACCTGGCCTTTGACCAGGCCGCTCAACGGCGCCAGATCACAGGCGCCGTCGCCAAATTTGGTAAAGAAGCCCATCACCGCCTCGGCGGCGTGGTCGGTGCCGATCACCAGGCCGTTGCAGGCGTTGGCGATGGTGAACTGAGCGACCATGCGGGTGCGTGCCTTGATATTGCCGGCCACGAAATCGCGCCGCGTATCGCTGAGCGGCTGCAGCGCTGCGGTCTGCTCCATCAGACCGCGCACGCTGTCCGCGATGTTCACGGTCTGCTCTTCGTCAGCCTTGATGAATTGCAGCGAAGCCTGGGCATCGTGCTCGTCGTGCTGGGTGCCGTGGGGCAGGCGGACGGCGATGAAACGGTACTGCGTATCGCCGGTTTCGCGGCGCAGTTCCTCCACGCAAAGCTGGGCGAGTTTGCCCGCGGTGAGCGAGTCGACGCCGCCGCTGATGCCCAATACCAGCACCTTCAGGCCTGAATGGCGCAGGCAATCCTTGATAAAGGTTTTTCGCCGGTCGATCTCGGCCAGCAGTGCGGCCTCGTCGGCAAAGGGTGGCGTCACATTCAAGGCTACGGCGATCTCGGCTTGGCGGTTGCTCATGTCAAAGTCCTCACTGGGCGTCGCTGACGCGGAAAACGTGTTTTAGGTAGCTGACGAAATTCTCGTCGCGGCACTGGGTCTTGCCGGCAGTGTCGGAAATCTTTGCAACGGGCTGGCCGTTGCAGGCGGTCATCTTGATCACGATGTTCATCGGCTCGACCCCGGGAATGTCACAGGTCAGATTGGTGCCGATGCCGAAGCTTACGTTGATCCGGCCGTGAAGTGCACGGTAGAGCCGCAGAGCCTTCTCCAGGTTCAATCCGTCGGAGAACACCAGGGTTTTGCTCCGTGGGTCGATGCCGAGCTTTTCGTAATGGGCGATGGCCTTGTTGGCCCAGATCAGCGGGTCGCCGGAGTCATGGCGCAGTCCATCGAACAGCTTGGCAAAGTACAGATCGAAATCGTTGAGAAACGCATCGGTGGTGATGCAATCGGTCAGTGCGATGCCCAGCAGGCCGCGGTATTCACGCACCCAGCAGTCGAGTGCGGCGATCTGGCTGTCGATCAGCCGCGGGCCGAGCTGCTGGTGGGCCATCAGCCATTCGTGGGCCATGGTGCCGATGGGTTTCAGGTTGAATTCACGAGCCAGGTGCACGTTGCTGGTGCCGACGAAGCGCCCCGGAAAATCGCGCGTGAGGATGTGCACCATTTCTTCCTGCACCCGGTAAGAGAAGCGCCGGCGAGTGCCGAAGTCGGCCACTTGGAAACCTGCCAGCTCGCTGGTCGAGGCCTCGCCTTTCAACCAGTCGAGCTTGCGATAAAGCTGTTCGCTGGCCTGTTCCAGCACCGTTTCGCGGTAGCGGTAACGGTTGCGCACCTCGCTGACGATGGCCAACAGCGGAATTTCATAAAGAATCACGTGCAACCAGGGGCCGCGCAGGCGAATGCACAGCTGGCCGTCTTCGATGCTGGTTTGCACATAGCGCAGATTGAAGCGGAACAGGCTGAGAAAGCGGATGAAGTCCGGCTTGATAAATGGAATCTTTTCCAGAAAAGCCAGTTGGTCGGCGGTAATGGAAATCTCCGCGAGTCGCTCGATCTGATAACGAATTTCCGCCAGGTAAGGCGTGAGGTCTTCCTGGTTGCGGCAGCGAAACTCCCACTCGACTTCAGTGTTTGGGTAGTTGTGCAGCACGGCCTGCATCATGGTCAGCTTGTAGAAATCGGTATCCAGCAGGTTCTGCACGATACGCTCGGCAAATACGCTTTCGCCCATGATCAGTTCTCCTTGTCCCTGTTGAGGGCTGCGTCCAGCTCGTCCAGGCTGGCATACAGCGCGATATCCATGGCGTGCATCTCGGCGCGTGCCGTGGCGGCGGTGTCTTGCGCAATGGCACGGCAAGCCGGCAGGTAGACGCCGACCTCGAAACCAGCCCGGCGCAGTTGCAAAGCGCTGGTTTTCACGCAGTAATCCAGCGCCAAACCGCCCAGCAGCACGCGTTGTACGCCATTGTGCCGAAGAAACTCGATTGCGCCCGTGCTGCGCGTCTCGGCCAGGTCGTGGTAGCACGCGCCGTAGGGGTGAAGGTCCGGCTCTATGCCTTTCCACACGAAATAGTCGTATTCCAGCGGTTGCGGCAGCCCGTCGAGCAGTTCGAAGCCGGGCGTGCCCGGTACGCAGTGGCTGACCCAGCTGAGGTCGGCATTGGGCAGCGCCAGCGGTTGCAGCATCTGCTCGTGGCTGGCCGCGATCCATACAGCCTGAGGGCTGTGGGCATCCTTGCTGCCCAGACGCAGTTGCGCGCGGCTGGCCAGTTGATTCAACGCCGGGACGATCTGTTCGCCACCGGGCACCGGCAGTTCAGTCGGACAAAGCGGGGTGAAACCCTTTTGCGCATCGATGTCGAAGCTGGCGGTTTTCATCAGGCATCTCCTTGTGCTCAGGTGTGGCTATATATTCCACGTGATGTAATATGTCGTCAAGCGTTATTGCAGACCGCTCGAGACTGAATTGTCAGCGGCTGCTGGCAATGCAGTAACCATAGGTTGATGAGCATGGGAGGGTGGATGAGTACGGCTGAAGTGCTGGCCAGTGTCGACATAGTCGCGCTGCGCATGAACGATCGGAGTCAGTTGGACATTTTGCTGATACGCCGCGCGCAGGCGCCGTTCGCGCAGCAGTGGGCACTGCCCGGGGTATTGGTCAACGGCCTTACTGCGGATGCCAGTCTGGATGCGGCGGCCACTCGTGCGTTAGCGGTCAAGGCGCGGATCAAACCGCGTTACATGGAGCAGGTCGCAACGGTGGGCGACGCGGTACGCGATCCACGCGGCTGGTCGCTCAGCACCTTTTATCTGGCCCTGGTTGCACCTGACACGCCACTGGGCGATGAGGATTTGTCCTTTGTCGCGCTGAACGCGGTGCTGGACCGGCGCTTTGCGTTGCCGTTCGATCATGCTCAGCTGGTTGCGCTGGCCTGTGAACGGCTGGCGGCGAAATCGACCTACACCTCGTTGCCGCTTTATCTCATCAGTCAGCGGTTTACCGTGACCGAAGCCCTGGCAGCGTTTCAGGTCTGCCTTGGACAAGCCGTGCAGCACACGACGTTGCGCGGGCGCCTGGAGCGCATGAAACAACACGGCTGGATAGTGGAAACCGGCGAGAAGAACTACCCGAAGATGGGCCGGCCGCAGAACGTGCTGGAGCATCGGCCGCAGCCCTCGGCCGCATTCGTCTTTGATCGCAGCGTGTTGAGCTGATGACGTTGTGTTTACCGGAGCGGCGCTGGCGAAAAGCGGAAAAAAGAAAAGGGCGCCTAAAAGGCGCCCTAAAACGATGATCTATGGAGTAAGTCCACTAGCTCAGAGCTGAGCAACTCGACTTAGTTCATTTCGTGCCGATAAATGGTCGCTATTTTCCAGGTGTCAGCAGCAGCCGCTGATTGCCATAGACCTTGTCCATGTTGGTCGCCTTGAACGGGAAGCTCATGTAGCTGCCCTTCAACCAGGCCTGGATGCCGTCGGCGTAGTGCTCGCTCGCAGGGTTGCCGGACTGGCCTGAACTGTTGACGCCGATCAGCGGTTCGTCGCGGCCGAAGTCGACGACGATGCGCATGGCTGGGATCAGCCAGGTGTCGAAGTCCTGACCCCAGTGATATGCCGACACGTTCAGCGTGCTGTGATCGCCGCCCGCCGGGTAAGGGCCACGGTCCAGATAATCCTTGAGCGAATTGATTGCGGTCCGCTGGCTGACGCTCATATGAGGCGCCATCTTGGTGCTTTCGCTGGCCCAGTTGTAGTGGTGCAATTTTCCCCACTGCCATGCTGTGCGGTCGTTACCCAGACGGGCTTCGGCATAGCTCACTGCGGCGGCCAGGCTACGCGCGAGGATGGCTGGCTTATCTTCTTTTAATGCAGTCGTGCGGTCGTCCCAGAACGGGCTGTCGTCGCGCCCGAGCAGATGGTCCGCCTGCGCCGAGTAGGAGCTGTTGGCCGTTTCCACGAGTGCCTGCCAGGCCGGGCTGGTGTCCGGGCCCAGTTCGTCGAGGAACGTCTGTCGCGCGCTTTCGTGGAGGAAGGCGCCATACAGTGCGGCATCAGCCGAGCTGGCAGCCAGCCTGCCATCGAATCTCAGCAACCGGCTGTACGCTTCGCTCGCCTTGCTGCGCTGCTCGGCCGGAAGTTGTGCAATGGCCTGCTGCAGCGGCTCGAGCATTCCTGGCGCCTCGAACATGCTCTGCAGCTTGGCCACAAACGGGGAAGTCTGGTCGTATTGCATGGCGACCATGCTCTGGCTGTCGTGCCTGCCGCTGCCGGCCAGCTGCGCAATGCGTTCGGCCCGCTCGGGGTAATACCAGGAGTTGGAGAGCTGCATGCCATAGCCGCGCGGAACGGTACGCTGGTTGGCAGTACCCAGCCAGCCCTGGGCTGGGTCCTGATCGTACGGATGCAGCATCGGGTCGGCAAAACCATCCCAGTCAAAGCGGCTGTCCCAGCCTGGGGAAGGCATCAGGCCAAGGCCTTCGCGGCGATTGGGAAAACGCCCGGTCACCTGCCAGCCAATATGCCCGGCATCCGCAAACACGATGTTCAGCGGCATGGCGCGCACTTCGCGGGTTGCCTCGAATGCCTGCTCGACGGATTGGGCGCGGGACAGGTCGAAAAATGCATCAAGCGTCTTGTCCGCTTCGAACTGCGCGGTTTGCAGAGCCAATCCATAACCGCTGTTCAGCTGCAGCGGTTGCAACCCGTGCTTGCGTTCGCCCAGCACCGAATTCAACAGCGGGCCATGACGGGTTTCATGGATGGTCTCGCGCAGCGGGCGCTGGCCTTTGATGAAAAAGGTTTCCTGGCGCTCGCGTGCCGCCAGCCACTTGCCGTCAGCCTGGTAGTAAAGACGGCCGCCTTCGCGCTTGAGTTTTTCGAGAAACAGGTCCTGGTTGTCGCCCATGACCATGGTCATGCCCCAGCCGAGCTTGCCGTTGAATCCGGCGACGATCGCCGGCACGCCGGCAATCGAAACCCCGGCCGCCTGGAACTTCGGCGAGCGGATCTGGACGAAATTCCACACCGACGGCAGCGACAATGGCAGGTGCGTGTCATTGGCCAGCAGGCTTTTGCCGCTGCGGGTTCTGTGAGGCGCGATGGCCCAGTTGTTGGACGCGGCTACGCCAAGCATGTGGGCGTCAGCGAACTGGCGGGAGGCTTGGTCAAGCGCGGCAAGCCCGGGAATCTGACCCTGCAGATTCAGCCCTTTGAGCTTTTCCGCTTCCTCGAACGGCAACGGCTCGTCGGGATAGGTGGGTAATAGCCAGGCGAGCTGGTCGCTGCCAACTTTCTGCGCCAGCACCAGCGCCGCGACTTCTTCCTGCAGGTTGACCGACAGGCCGAAATTCAGCAGGCAGAACACCAGCACCGAGTCTTCGGCTTTCCAGTAGGCGGGGCGGTAACCGGACTCAGTCAGGTCCATCGGCAGCTTGTCGCGATAACGGAACAGGTATGCGTTGACGCCTCGGGCATAAACCTCAAAGAACTTCTTCAGGCGGGGCGAGGCATTGCTGTAGAGGATCTCGGCGCTTTTCTTCAGGTTGACCGCGCGCATCAGGCGGTCCATCTCCAGCACACCCGGGCCAGCCATCTCCGCCAGCCGGCCCTCGGCCATCAAGCGCAGGCCCACCATCTGGCTGAGGCGGTCGCTGGCATGCACATAGCCCAGGGCAAACAGGGCGTCGTGGAAGCTGTTGGTTTCAATCAGCGGCATGCCCAGGGCGTTGCGTCTGATGGCAACGGTTTGGGCCAGCCCCTGGACCCGGACAACGCCCCGGTCCGGGTGCACGCTATCGCTGTAACGGCTGTTGAAGAACGACTGGCAACCGCTCAGCGCCACGGCTGCGGTTAGGACAGCGGCCGCGCCCAGGCGAGCCAGAGGGCGGAATGCGCGCGGTTGCATGCAGTGGCTCCTTGCAGGATATGCAGTGGAAAGCCCGGCGGGCTGGGATCAGCGGCCGGTGTGGCGTTCAAAGGTAGAGAGCGCCGTAACGGCTGGCAACTGGTTTAACCGGTGCCGACGCGTGCGGGCGCGGTTGTTCAAGTGTTGCTGGACGAGCCGGGCAGTCCCTCATCAAGCAGCCAGCGCGCCGCACTGCGAGCAGCCGCTTTGTGCTGCAGCTCAAGTTCATTGAAGTGCGTTTCGTGCCGGCGCCGCTCGGCTCTGTCCAGCGCCTGCCAACCTGCATGGGTGGGCACTTGGGCGGTAGCGTCGTACAGCAGATGGAATACCTCGCAGCGGCCATCCTGGCTGAGTGCATGGTCGTAATTGTCCAGCAGCACCTTGATGCGGATCGCGCCCTCGATCAGCGGCAACTGGCCTTCGAGCAGGCTACCGGCGAGGATGCGCAGGTCTGCTCCGAGCTGCGCCCGATGCTGCTGATCCTGTTTGCGTTGCTTGCGCTGCAGCGACCACACCTGCCGCCACAGATGCAACGCGTAGAGCGCCAGCCCGGCAATCAGTGCGGCGGCAGGCAGAACAAGCAGGCTTGAGGTATTCATCGGGCCGTCAGGCGCCGTGGCATTTCTTGAATTTCTTCTGGCTGCCGCATGGGCAGGGATCGTTACGACCGACGTCCTTCAGAGCGTTGCGCACTGGCTCTTGATGGCTGTGGCCGCAATTCGGGCCGTGTACATGGCCGTGATCATGATCATGGGCGTGACCGTGTTCATGATCGTGGTTACAGTCCGGGCCGTGGACGTGAGGTTGCTGATTCATAAATGCCTACTGGGGAATAAAATGGCCGGGAATTATCTCGCCATTTCGCGCCACGTGCACGTCGCGCCCGAACAATAAACCGGTTTTCACCTCGCCATTGAGGCGGTAGCGAATCGGCTCGTCGGGTTTTTCCAGCAGTTTGACAATGCGCCGCAGGTGGCGCCAGAGGTTGGTACGCACCGGCACGTCGAATTCATGGTGACCATGGGCCGGGACTGTGAACCAGGTGCTTGATTCACCATCTGCCAGCAGCACCTCGTTGAGGTGCACGGTGTAATCCAGACCGCGCACCGGCAGGCTCACCCCGTTTGGATTGTCGATACGAAAGCGCAGCACGAAATGCTGCTCGAGCAGTTTGGCTTTTATGACATCGACTTTTATCAGGCGAACATCCGGTTCTTTGAAATCACCCGATACCCAGGTTGAACATCCGCCGAGGCCTGAAAACAGGCCGAAAAAAATCAGTAGGCTAAGCGTTATTTTTATCGTTTGCGCCTGGGAAAACATTTCATACTCCGAATGACAGCCCAGTGTAACAAGCTACTGTTTGCCTGCAACGTGTTGTGACCGTAAAAAAACCTGCGCCATACTGCAGGCTGAATAGGACAGGAGTGTGACCATGGCTCGTTATGAGATTGCCTTTGCCGGCCAACTGATTCCGGGGGCTCAGCCGGAGCTGGTCAAGGCCAACCTGGCGAAGCTGTTCCAAGCGGATGCTCAGCGCGTCGCCTTGTTGTTTTCCGGACGGCGGATCGTGATCAAGAGCAACCTGGATGCCGCCGGAGCCGAAAAATACCGAGCCACCATGGAGCGCGCCGGTGCTCTGGCGCTGATTCAGCCGCTGGACGAAGAAGTCGAGGGGATCGAACTGGCACCACCGCCCGCGCCACAGCCAGTCAGTGCGGCCCCCGTTGCCGCTGCGTCCGCGCCTGTCGACACGCCAACTGCGCGGTTGCGTGTGGTGCCGCGGGATGAATACATGGCGGCCTTCGCGGAGGTGGACGCACCGGATTTCGGTATCGCCCCGCTGGGCGACGACTTGCAGGATGGCAAGGCCGAACCGCAAGCGCCGGTGCTCGATCTGTCGCAGTTCAGCCTCGCCCCGGCAGGTAGCGACATGGGCGAGGCCAAGCGCGCATCCACCGCACCACCGCCCGACACCTCGCACATAAAACTGGTGGAGTAGGCTCACCAGCCTGCAGATTGCAGTCAGAGAAAGCCCGCGCAGCACTTCTTGAATTTAACGGCGCTGCCACATGGGCAAGGGTCGTTGCGGTTGACCTTGAGGGCAACCGTGGGGTCGATGAAGTACCAGCGCCCGGCACTCTGCACGAATGCCGAATTCTCACGATGAGCATGAGTGCCTTGGGCGTCCCGCCAGTGGGCGGTGAAGGTTACCCGTGCGTGTGCGGGTTGGCCCTCCAGCAACTCGTGAGTTTCCACCTCCAGGCCAAGCCAGCTGCTTTGGCTGCTCCATGCTGCGATTGCCGCCTGGTCAAGGCCTGGCTGCTGCGCCGGCAATGTGGTTGCCACCAGATAATCAACCAGGCCGAGTACATAGGCTGCGTAGCGTGAGCGCATCAAGGCTTGCGCGGTGCTTGCCGGTTTGCCCGCGTGGAGAGGCTGGCAGCACTCGCTGAGGCGCTGGCCGCTGCAGCATGGGCAGTTCGCTGGGCTCGCATCGTTCAAGGGGATCACCACCAGAATTTGCCGAACATCTCGGGATTGGCCCAGAATTTCGCATTCAACCAATCTGGAACCTGCTTGTAATCAAGTAGGTCGTAAGTGAACAGGTTGAGTGTCTGGTCGCCGCGCTGGAAGCGCTCGCTGGCCTGCAACGCCAGGGCGAAGAAATCGGTTTCCTGCCATGCGCTTGCCTGTAGATCGACCAGTACGGCCATTCGGCTGGCGTTGAGGTTGCGGATGCCACCCAGGAGCTCAAGACCGGTGCGTTTGGGCAGGTGTTCGAGGCAATCGACAACCAGGGCCAGGTCAAAACGCTGAGCTGCCAATTCGGCGGGCAGTGGTCCGGCCGGTGCATGGTCGATCAAGCACTGCGCATGAGCGGCCTGGTAAGCCGCAACGGCGGGCAGTTCGCGGGCGCCGATCAGCAGCAAACGGTTCGGCGAGTAGCGGTCCAGCAAAGCGGCTACTGCTTGTTGAGGTGTTCTAGCGGAAAAGCACTCGGTCATCGGAAGGCCTCGGCGCGGCGGGAAAGACTAACGTGCAGTTTCACTGCCGCATAGCGTGATTTTTGGGCATAGATGCCATTTAGCTATGGCGATTTTTTATGCTGGCGTCTTTAATGTTGAGGTGTCGGTTTTTGCACCGATTCCCATAGGAGAGATTTATATGAGTATCGTAAGGAAAGCAGTACCCCTGATCTTGGCAACCAGTTTTCTGACCGGCTGCGCCGGCGTTCAGAAAACCGACTGGCCGACCTGTGCGGCGATTGGTGGTGTTGGTGGTGCTGCGTTGGGCGCAATCGAAAGCTCGACGTGGGCTGGCGGTGGCGCAGTCGTAGGTGCAGGCATGGCCGCAGCCTATTGCTGGGTTCACGGCACCTCCGACGAACAGGTAGCCATGGTTGAGGAAGTTGTGGTTGAGGAAACCGCCGCTCCCGCCGAGCCTGCCGAAGCCGTACGTGTCGAGCTGGACGTGAAGTTCGATTTCGACAAAGCCCAGGTTAAAGATGGCAGCTACGGCGACATCAAGAACCTCGCTGACTTCATGACCCAGTACCCGCAGACCACCACCGTGGTTGAAGGTCACACCGACTCCGTTGGCAGCGATGCCTACAACCAGGGTCTTTCCGAGCGCCGCGCAAATGCCGTGCGTGACGTACTGGTCAACCAGTACGGCGTGTCGAGCGACCGCGTCAACGTCGTAGGTTACGGCGAAGGTCGTCCGGTTGCGGACAACGCTACTGACGATGGCCGCGCCATCAACCGTCGCGTAGAAGCTGAAGTCGAAGCTCGCCCATAAGGCGTGCTGCCCCAGGCCCGCGATCACAGGGTGCCGAACGCATCGCTGAGATCCGAGCCCTGAGGTGATAAGTCTTCCTCCGGCGTCACCCTGCTGCGGTGACGCCTGAGTTTCCAATCAGCGCCGAGTTCTTCAGCGCCAGCTGTACCGGTGAGCCGATCAATCGATCTGTAAACCCAATCCCGATACCCATTTCCCGTAAGCATCCGCCGCCGCGCTAATCGTGGCGACAGTCCGCATTGCCTGTATCAAATGCTGTTTTTTGTTGGCGCATGCTGGTTTCGGCCAGGCATATACCGTTATGGTGCCGCACAATAAAAACGTGGCGGGGGGCGAGTATGCGAACGGCGATAAATGCGGGAAAAGTGGTGGCCGGCCTGTTCTGGTTGGTCGTGATGGCGGCTCTGTTCGGCGCCTTTGCCAAGCCTTTCGACCAGGTTCTTGGCCTGCTGGGTTTGCTTCTGATCGCGCTGCATGGGGTGCAGCTCTGGCTGTTCGCCAACGTGTTCAATGGGCGCCGTGCACCCTGGCTGGACCGCGCTCAGGTAATGGTATTTGGCGTATTTCACCTGATGCTTCTGCAGCCTGGTTTGCAGCTGGCCGCCGAGTCGGACGCCGAACAAGCGCAAACGGGTGCTGCCCATGCGTAGCCTGTTGCTGCTTCTGGCGCTCTGCAGTTCCATAGCTCTCGCCGCAACCGAGGTGCAGGTAGCGTCCCATCAGATGCTGCGTCTGCCGAATGGCAGCGGGCTGTTATCGCTTGATCGACTGGAAATCGCTGACCAAGGCACCTTGCTGATTCCAGCGGGTATCAGTGAGATTCGCGTGGCCGAACTGGTGCTGGGTCGCGAGGCGCGGATTGCCATTGCACCAGGCGAGAATGCATTAAGCCTGCGGGTCGAGCGTGGCGAGTTCGGCTCTGGTGCGCAGATCATCGCGCGTGGCGCAACCGGTACGCAGCTGAAGCCGGCCTCGCCAGGCCGCACGCTGAATCTCCGATTGCAGGCGGTCAATGGATCGCCACTGCTGATCGACGCGCGCGGTGGCCGCGGGGCACCGGGTTATGCCGGGCTTGATGGTGCCGATGGCGAATCCGGTGGATGTACCTGGGGCCAGGCCACTCGCGGCCACGATGGTCAGCGTGGCGGAAATGGTCAGAACGGCGCAGCAGGCGGCCAGGTTCGCATTGAAGTCCCGGCGAGTTTTCCGGTCGAGGGGCTGCAGGTTCGCAGCGAAGGCGGAGCGGGTGGTCCGGCGGGTGCTGGCGGCAAGCCCGGACTGGGCGGCGCGAAGAAGGGCTGCTGGTTGTACAGCGCTGACGGTGCCCGCGATGGCCGCCCTGGCGAAGCGGGACAGCCCGGCAGTCAAGGTGCCGCTGGCGCTGTGAATGTGGTGCGCTTCTAGTCGCTGGCGCGCACCGCCCGGGTTTCGGCTCAGAAGCTCGGGCGGGCTGCCGCGACCGATACCAGCAGCAAACCCACGATTACGTTGATTCCCACCAGGCGGCGGATTCGTCCCAGGGCGGCGCCGCCGGCTGGCCAGTCCTCACCCGCCACCGCGCGACGCAGTTCCGGCAATTGCAGCGCCTGCACGCGCAGGAACAGCGCGAGCATGGCGATGTACAGACCGATCATGACGTGGACGTACCGCGGTGCGGTGTCGAAGCCGGCAAAGCGCATGTGCATCATGCCCACGCCCGTGACTGGCAGTACGATCACCGCCGCCCACACCCAATAGAAAAAGCGCCTGAATACGTCCAGCCACAACTTCAGCCGCGCTGGCGCGTCCAGGGTGCCGACGGCGGCGGGGCGCAGCACCATCCAGGCGAAGAACATGCCGCCAACCCAGACGAGGGCGGCGAGCAGGTGAAGGGTGTAGGTCATCGCATAGGGGGTCATGCATTGCTCCTAAAGCGGTTCTGCGCGAGGCGGATTAGCGCGCTATGATAGCGGTCGTTTGCAAACACTGAAAATTTATCCAGCGTTCTAGCCGCGCCGAGATGTCACGTCTTGAGCTTTTGCGTAGAGCCTGCAGCAGATCCGTGCCTCGACCCATGCCCAGTTCCCATGCTTAGTCCCGAACTCAAGTCCCAGATTCAGGGCGCCTACACGCGGTTCCTCGAAGCCAAGGCGCTCAAGCCACGCTATGGGCAGCGGCTGATGATCGCGGAAATCGCCAAGGTACTCGGCACCATCAAAACCGATGACGAAGGTCGGCGCTTGGGCGAACCGGCAATCGTCGCGGTCGAGGCGGGGACCGGTACTGGCAAGACCGTCGCCTACAGCCTGGCGGCGATTCCGACCGCCAAGGCAGCCGGCAAGCGCCTGGTAATCGCCACCGCAACCGTAGCCCTGCAAGAACAGATCGTGCACAAGGATCTGCCTGACCTGATGCGCAACAGCGGCCTGAGTTTCAGCTTCGCCCTCGCCAAGGGCCGCGGCCGTTACCTGTGCCTGTCCAAGCTCGACATGCTGCTGCAGGAAGGCCAGGCGCAAAGTGCCACCGCCCAGTTGTTCGAGGAGGAAGGCTTCAGGATCGATGTCGACGAGCAGAGCCAGAAGCTGTTCGTCGCCATGATGGAAAAGCTCGCCGGCAACAAGTGGGACGGCGATCGCGACAGTTGGCCCGAGGAGCTCGAGGATACGCGCTGGTCGCAGCTGACCACCGACCATAGCCAATGCACCAGCCGCCACTGTCCGAATTTTCAACAGTGCGCTTTTTACAAAGCTCGCGAAGGCATGGGCAAGGTCGATGTGATCGTCACCAACCATGACATGGTCCTCGCCGACCTCGCCTTGGGTGGCGGTGCCGTATTGCCTGACCCGCGCGATACGCTCTACGTCTTCGATGAGGGGCATCACCTGCCCGACAAGGCGATTGGCCATTTCGCCCACTTCACCCGTCTGCGTTCGACCGCCGACTGGCTGGAGCAGACCGCGAAGAACTTGACCAAGCTGCTGGCGCAACATCCGCTGCCCGGTGATTTGGGCCGCCTGATTGAGCAGGTGCCGGAGCTGGCACGGGAAATCAAGACGCAGCAGCAATTCATGTTCGCCGCCTGCGAGCAGATCGCCGAGTTCAAGCCCGGCGAGGATATGCAGGGGCGCGAGCGGCCGCGCCATCGCTTTGTCGGTGGCCTGGTGCCGGAGCACCTGCGCGAGCTGGGCATCGAATTGAAGAAAGGCTTCAGCAAGCTCACCGAACTGTTCACCGGCGTGACCGAACAGCTCAAGGAAGCCATGGACGGCGAAGCCACGATTGGCATCGCCAGCCACCAGGCCGAGGAGTGGTATCCGCTGTTCGGCAGCTTGCTCGCTCGCGCTCAGGGCAGTTGGGAGTTGTGGCTGGCGTTTACCGCGGAAGACCCGCAAGACAGCCCACCCATGGCGCGTTGGCTGACCCTGGCCGAGAGCGGCGCGCTGTTCGATATCGAGGTCAATGCCAGCCCCATCCTTGCGGCGGAAACCCTGCGGCGCAATCTGTGGAATGTGGCCTACGGTGCGCTGGTCACCTCGGCGACGCTCACTGCGCTGGGCACTTTTGATCGCTATCGGATGCGCGCCGGCCTGCCTAAGGTGGCAGTCACCGCGGTGGTGCCAAGTCCCTTTCACCATGCGGACGCCGGCGTGCTGCGGGTTCCGGACCTCAAGGCCGACCCGCGTGATGCGGTGGCGCACACAGCTGCGATCATTCGCGAACTGCCGGTGCTGGTGGAGGGTTCTCGCGGCACCCTGGTGCTGTTCTCCTCGCGCAAGCAGATGCAGGATGTGTTCGAAGGCCTGGAACGGGACTGGCGCAAGCGGGTATTTATCCAGGGCAACCTGTCCAAGCAGGAGACCCTGAACAAGCATAAAGCGCGGGTCGACAGCGGCGAGGAAAGCGTATTGTTCGGCCTGGCCAGTTTCGCCGAAGGCGTCGACCTGCCGGGTGCCTATTGCGAGCATGTGGTCATCGCCAAGATTCCGTTTGCGGTGCCCGATGACCCGGTCGAAGCGGCATTGGCCGAGTGGATCGAGGCGCGCGGCGGCAACCCGTTCATGGAAATCGCCGTGCCCGACGCATCGCTGCGGCTGGTGCAAGCCTGCGGGCGCCTGCTGCGCACCGAGCAGGATCGCGGCACAATTACGCTGCTTGATCGGCGCGTGGTCACGCAGCGGTATGGCAAGGCGATTCTCAACGCCTTGCCGCCGTTTCGCCGGGAGATCAGCTAGCGCGCATCAGTAGGATGCGCCCAACTCAGGAACCCAGGCTGTGGAGATAACGTCAGAGCCTGCGGAAGGCGGCTTGCCTGCATGGGATGTGCAGCAGTCAATTAGCGAGTTTTCGCTCCGGCGCCCATGCCGCGAGCGCCTTATTAATGCAGTGAGCGGGAGAGTTGTTCGTGAAGGTTTACACCAGGCTGCACGCCTGCGCCCTCTTAATGGCGCTTGGTTTTGCCACTGTCGCCGGCGCCGATGATAAGCAGGTGCTGTACAACTTCGTTCGCCCCCTGGACACCGTGCAAGTCACCACCTCGGACGCCTACCTGCCAAGCGTTACGGCCGAGCCGACCCCGGAGGGCGAAATCCTCCGTCGGGTTACCTACAACGTCGCCGCTCAACCCAGCCTGCGTCTGGCGCCCCAGAGCGGCGCCTGGGACTGGTCCGCACAGGATGCCATGAGCCTGCGCATCCAAAGCGCCATGGACTGGGCGCTGACCCTCGATGTGCAGATCGACAGCGCCGATGGCAAAAGCCTGAAGACTCGCATCGCGCTGCCAGCCGGCCCGGCGCAAACTCTGCTGGTGCCGCTGCGGGCGGTGTCGCCGCGCGATCAGGGCATGCGCGCCGGCGTACCCATGCCGTGGCAGCACGATGGTCAGCGGCTGCTGCTGGCGGAGACGGTGACCGGTGAGCTGGACCCGGCGCAGGTCGTTGCGGTGACGCTGTCGATGCCCCAGCCCACAGCGGCGCAGAGCATTCTGCTGGGCCGGTTCGGCGTTGCGGACGACGCGCCGCTGGCTGCGGCGTACCAGGGCATCGTCGACGGTTACGGCCAGTACACCCGTGGCGCCTGGCCGGAAAAGGTGAACAGCGACGAGCAGCTCAGACAGGCTGCGACTCAGGAACAACAACAACTGCAGAAGTGGCTCGGCGAGCGTCCTGAGCAGGACAAGTTCGGCGGCTGGCTGGGCGGGCCGCAGTTCGAAGCGAGCGGTTTTTTCCGCACGGAAAAACACGGTGACCGCTGGTTTCTCGTCACGCCCGAGGGGCATCCGTTTTATTCGCTCGGCGTCAATACGGTAACGGCGGAACAGGGCGGTACCTACGTCGAAGGACGCGAGCAGATGTTCACCGCACTGCCGAAAGACGGCGATCCGTTGGCCGCGCACTTCGGTAACAGCGACAGCCGCAGCGACACTGGCGCCAACGCGGGACGGGCATTCGCCAACGGTCGCTGGTTCGATTTTTATGCCGCCAATCTTGCCCGCACCTATGGCGAGTCCACGCCGGCGCGCTGGCTCGCGCACAGCGTGGATCGCCTGCAGGCGTGGGGCTTCAACACCCTGGGCAACTGGAGCGATCCGGGCTTCGCGCAGAAGCCGCAGATGGCGTACGGCATCCCGCTGTCGATCCACGGCGATTACGCCACCATCAGCACTGGTGTGGACTGGTGGGGCGGCATGCCCGACCCATTCGACCCGCGCTTCGCCATGGCCGCAGAGCGCGCCATCGCCATTGCCTCGCGCGACCACCGCGACAACCCCTGGCTGCTGGGTTATTTCGCCGACAACGAACTGGCCTGGGCTGGCCCGGCCGATGACCCCAACGCGCGTTACGCCCTGGCTTACGCGACGCTGCGGCTGACGACCGATGTTCCGGCGAAGCGCGCGTTTCTCAAGCAGTTGCGTGACAAGTACCGCAACCAGAACGGCCTCTCCAGGGCGTGGGGCATCAAGCTGGACGCCTGGGAGCTGATGGAAGACCCCGGGTTCCAGGCGCCGTTGCCGAGCCCTGAGTTCCCTGCGATCGAGCGTGACATGCAGCGGTTTCTCAGCTTGTACGCCGAGACCTATTTCAAGACCATCGCTGATTCGCTGCAGTGGCACGCGCCCAACCACATGCTGCTGGGCGGGCGCTTCGCCAGCAGCATTCCCGAGGCGGTGAAAGCCTGCGCCGAGTTCTGCGATGTGCTCAGTTTCAATTTCTATACCCGCGAACCGCAGCACGGTTATGACTTTGAAGTCTTGAGGGCGCTGGACAAGCCGTTGCTGGTCACCGAGTTTCATTTCGGCTCCCGCGACCGCGGGCCGTTCTGGGGCGGCGTCGCCGAGGTGTACAAGGAAGAAGAGCGCGGGCCGGCCTATGCGCATTTCCTGGCCAAGGCGCTCGAGGAGCCACAGATCGTCGGCGTGCACTGGTTCCAGTACCTCGACCAGCCCGTGACCGGGCGCTTGCTTGATGGTGAAAACGGCCACCTCGGCCTCGTCGCCATCACTGACCGGCCCTGGAGTGGCTTCGTCAAAACCGTGCGCAGCGCCAACCAGAGCGTGGCCAAGGTGTTGCTCAAGGCCGACGCGCAAGCTGAAGCCGCCAAGCCGGTCGCAGCGCCCAAAGCCGAGCCAGCTGCCGAACCTGCTGCTCAGCCGGCTGCCGAGGCTGCCGCGCCCTGATCGATAAACAGTTTGCGAAGCGTGGCCGTAACCCTAACTAGGGCCGGCCCATCAGCCAGCGGGGCTAATCGGGCCACGCCTTTGTAGAGGAGCACAGCGGTGCAGATACAGGGTTATTTCGATCTCCGGTTCGAGGCGCTCAAAGAGGCATTCGCCGCACTGTTCGACGATCCGCAGGAGCGCGGCATGGCGCTCTGCGTTCAGGTTGGTGGTGAGACGGTCGTCGATATCTGGGCAGGCAGCGCTGACAAGGAAGGCGAGCAGCCTTGGCACAGCGACACCATTCTCAATCTGTTCTCCTGCACCAAGACCTTTACCGCGGTGACCGCGCTGCAACTGGTTGGTGAAGGCAAGCTTGAGCTGGACGCCCCCGTGGCACGCTACTGGCCCGAGTTCGCCGCCGCCGGAAAAGAGAAAATCACCCTGCGCCACCTGCTCAGCCACCAGGCGGGGCTACCGGCGCTGCGCGACATGTTGCCCGCCGAAGCCTTGTACGACTGGCAGGCGATGACCACGGCGCTGGCAGCCGAACGGCCCTGGTGGGCGTTGGGTGACGGTCATGGCTACGCCCCCATCGCTTACGGCTGGCTGGTTGGCGAGGTGCTACGGCGGGTCGAGGGTCGCGGTCCTGGCGAGAGCATCGTGGCGCGCACCGCTGCACTACTGGGGCTGGATTTCCATGTGGGGCTTTCCGACGACCAGTTCGACCGGGTGGCGATCATCTCCCGTGGCAAAGGCAACCTGGGCGATGCCGCTGCCCAGCGCTTGCTCAAGGTCATGATGAGCGAGCCGGCGGCCATGAGTACGCGAGCGTTCGCCAACCCGCCGTCGATCATGACCAGCACCAACAAACCGGAATGGCGGCGCATGCAGCAGCCCGCCGCCAACGGCCACGGCAATGCCCGCAGCCTGGCCGGGTTCTACAGTGGCTTGTTGGACGGGCGTCTGCTGGAGCCTGAACTGCTGGGCGAGTTGACTCGCGAACATGCAGTGGGAGAGGACAAGACCCTGCTGACCCGCACGCGCTTCGGCCTGGGCTGCATGCTTGATCAGCCTGATGTCGCCAACGCGACCTATGGCATGGGGCCACGCGCGTTCGGTCATCCGGGCGCGGGCGGTTCGATCGGCTTTGCCGACCCGGATCGCGACGTGGCGTTCGGTTTCGTCACCAATAACCTGGGACCGTTCGTCTTAATGGACCCCCGTGCGCAAAAACTTGCGCGCGTGCTGGCTGCCTGTTTGTAGCAAGCCCGGCTAAACTGGCACAGATGAGTTTCACGCAGCCTGGTGCTGTCTCTTTGAATTGTTATGTGTGGATGACCAATGCCTGCTAAAAAATCGCTCTCGCTCGTCTTGTGTCTGTTGATCGCTGGCTGCTCGGTTTTCGATAAGCCAGAAAAACCGAAAGTCGTTGCAATGCCGCCACCTGCAGTGACCCAAGCCTGGTTGGACGATTTTGAACCGCGTTTGGTCGAAGCGATCAAGGGCAGCCATTTCGAGATGGAGCGCCGCGAGAACCTGCTGGTGGTCACCGCACCGGTGCTGGGCTCATTCAATCCGGATCGGCCGAACATGCTGTTGCCGGTCACCCTCGGGCCGATCACTCGCATTGCCAAGCTGCTGGAAGCCGACAAGACCATTGCGGCGGTCATCCTCGGCCACGCCGACAGCAGCGGCGAAGCCGAGCTGAACCGCGAGCTCAGCCACCAGCGGGCTCGGGCATTCACCTCGATTTTCCGTCTGAGCGGACTGAAACAGGATCGTCTGATGGTCAAGGGCCTGGGTTCTGACATGCCGCGCGCCGCCAACGACAGCGTTGAAGGTCGTGCGCTGAACCGTCGTGTCGAAATCCTGCTGACGTCCCAGGACACCATGAAAGCCCTGGTCGCCCGCTACAACCAGCCAGCCGCCGCACCCGTGCCGGTATTGGCTGCCGCCAAGCCCGCCGCAGGCAAGAAGGATGGGAAGGACAAGCAGCAGGTCGTTGCTGTCGATCCCGCCAAAGTCACCAAGGCCGAATAAGCCGAGCGGCGCGAGCCGTATCGCGCATGGTTGGATGTCGCGGCCTGAAAGCCTGGCAAGGTTTTCGACCTGGGCCGCGGCCGTCCACCGATACAAATCGAGGGCATTGCCGTGAGCCAAACCCTAGCCGACATGCGCCGCGACTATACCCGTGAAGGGTTGAGCGAAGCGCAGGCGCCCCTTGAACCCTTCAGCCTGTTCGAGCAGTGGTTCGCCGACGCGGTGAAAACCGAGCAGCTGCCGGTGGAGCCGAACGCGATGACCCTGGCAACGGTCGACGCCCAGGGCCGCCCGCACTGCCGAGTGCTGTTGCTGAAAGGGTTGGACGGGCGCGGCTTCACCTTCTTCAGTAACTATGACAGCGCCAAAGGCCAGCAACTGGCTGCTCGCCCCTATGCGGCGATGACGTTTTTCTGGCCCAGCCTGGAACGTCAGGTGCGCATCGAGGGCGCAGTGGAGCGGGTTACTGCCGAGGAATCCGATCGTTATTTTCAGGTGCGCCCGCTGGGCAGCCGGATCGGTGCCTGGGCCTCGCCGCAGAGCCAGGTCATCAAGGACCGTGCGGAGCTGGAAGGCCTGCTGGCGGAAACCGAGCAGCGTTTTCTCGACCAGGCGCCGCATTGCCCGCCGCACTGGGGCGGTTATCGGTTGGTGCCTGAGCGCATCGAGTTCTGGCAAGGCCGCTCCAGCCGCTTGCACGACCGCCTCAATTATCGCCGGCAGGATGATGCCTGGCTGCGCGAGCGGCTGGCACCTTGAGTCGATCAAGCGCCTGCGGGCGCTTTTTTGTGGGTGTCGACTCTACCGGGTGGCAAGTAGGCGTCCTGGGAACCATGCAGCTGCAGCGCACCCGAGGCAACCTTTTGCCTTAATTTACGGATGACAGTACTGCGCACTGCGCGGTCTAATGAGCACAGCTCACTTGGAGGAATAGCAATGCGCAAACCCAGTCTGTTGATGGCTTCGTTCACGGCAATGGCCCTGATGCTGGGTGGCTGTGCTTCAAGCCTGACCGGTGATACCTATTCGCGCGACGAGGCCCGGGCGGTACAAACCGTTCGCATGGGCACCATCGAGTCGCTGCGTCCAGTGAAAATCGAAGGCACCAAAACGCCCATCGGCGCGGGCGCCGGTGCCGTGGTCGGCGGCGTTGCCGGCAGTGGTGTCGGCGGTGGTCGTGGTGCCGCCGTGGCGGCGGTGATCGGTGCGGTCGCGGGCGGTCTGCTTGGCGCTGCGGCTGAGGAGGGGATAACCCGCGCCCAGGGTGTGGAAATCACCGTGCGCGAGGACGACGGCACGTTGCGCGCCTATGTGCAGGAAGTGGAAGAGAACCAGATCTTCCGGGTGGGCGAGCGGGTTCGGATCATGACCGTCAACGGCACCAGCCGCGTTGCTCACTAAAGGACAGTCGGGCCGGATCAGGCGAACCTGATCCGGCTTTTTTTTGCCCGGCGGTTTTGTTTATGCCGCTCGATGGTGCCGGCGACCTGTCGCTGCTGTGTGTTTGGTAATACTTCTCACCATGACACCCGTTGTCAGGTATGGATAATCGGCCGGATTATTCTGCAATGACAGAGACTTAGGTATAAGCAGGCACAGATCTGCGGGTACCCTCAATGTATGGGTGGGGCCGCTCGAACGGGCCACGGGTGGCTCGGCGAGCTCGAACAAGGAATTCATGTATGACGCTTGCGCTGATTATCGCCTTGCCGTTTCTGGGCCTGGTGCTGCCCTTGCTGGCAGAGCGGCTGGGGCGTTCTGCCTGCGCCGTGGCGGCTGCGATTGCGCCCCTGGCGGCTCTGACGCTCCTGCTGTCGCAGCAGGCGGCGGTTTTTTCCGGCGAACTGATCACCTTCAAACTCGAGTGGTTGTCGGCGCTGGGGCTGAACCTCAGCCTGCGCCTGGATGGCCTGGGTTTTCTGTTCGCGCTGCTGATTCTCGGCATCGGTGTGCTGGTCATCCTGTATGCGCGCTATTACCTGTCGAAACAGGAGTCGATGGGGCGTTTCTTTGCGTTCCTGCTGCTGTTCATGGGGTCGATGCTTGGTGTCGTGCTTTCGGAAAACCTGCTACTGATGCTGATGTTCTGGGAACTGACCAGTCTGTCGTCGTTCCTGCTGATCGGTTTTTGGGGCTCGCGTTCGGATGCTCGGCGCGGTGCACGCATGTCGTTGACCGTAACCGGTGGCGGTGGCCTGGCACTGCTGGCCGGCATTCTGCTGATCGGCCATATGGTGGGCAGTTTCGAGCTGAGTGAGGTGCTGGCCGCCGGCGAATTGATTCGCGCCCACGCGCTTTATCCGCTGGCACTGATTCTGGTGTTGCTGGGGGTATTTACTAAATCGGCGCAGTTCCCGTTCCATTTCTGGCTGCCCCACGCGATGGCCGCGCCGACACCGGTTTCGGCTTACCTGCACTCGGCGACCATGGTCAAGGCCGGGGTGTTCCTGCTTGCTCGACTGTATCCGGCGCTGGCTGGTTCGGAGTGGTGGTTCTACCTGGTCAGCATCACCGGTCTGGTAACCCTGTTGGTCGGCGCCTGCATGGCTCTGTTTCAGCATGACCTCAAAGGTCTGTTGGCCTATTCGACCATCAGTCATCTGGGCCTGATCACCTTGCTGTTCGGCCTGGACACCCGTATGTCCACGGTCGCAGCGGTGTTCCATATCATTAACCACGCCACCTTCAAGGCCTCGCTGTTTATGGCGGCTGGGATCATCGACCACGAAACCGGCAGCCGCGACATGCGCCGAATAAATGGCATGTGGAAGTACATGCCGCATACCGCATTGCTGGCCATGGTGGCGGCTTCGGCGATGGCTGGGGTGCCGTTGCTCAACGGCTTCCTCAGCAAGGAAATGTTCTTCAGCGAAACCCTCAACCAGCACCTGCTCGGCAGTTTCAACTGGGTGATTCCGGCCGTGGCGACCCTGGCCGGGGTGTTCTCGGTGGCGTACTCGCTGCGGTTCATCCACGACGTGTTCTTCAACGGCGAGCCGATCAATCTGCCCAAATACCCGCCCCACGAACCGCCGCGCTACATGAAGGTGCCAGTGGAAATTCTGGTCTTCCTCTGCCTGCTGGTCGGCATAGTGCCGGCCTATACCGTAGCGCCGCTGCTTGCCGCCGCCGCTGCATCCAGCCTCGGCGGCGAGCTGCCGGCGTACAGCCTGTCGATCTGGCATGGCTTCAACCTGCCGCTGCTGATGAGCTTCGTGGCGCTGTTTGGCGGGATCGTGGTGTACATGTTTCGTCAGCCGCTGTTTCGCTGGTACGCGGGCTTGCCCGATATGGATGCCAAGCTGGTGTTCGACCGCGGCGTGGTTGCGCTGGTCCGTGGCGCCACAGGGCTAACCCGCACGCTGGAAAACGGGTCGCTGCAGCATTACCTGGCGCTGCTGCTGGGCTCAGCGCTGGTGGTGGTGACGCTCGGGCTCGGGCCTTTGGCCAGTGTCAGCGGGCCGGTTGCGCTGACCCCAATCGACGCCATCACCGCCCTCGGGCTGTGCATTCTGGCGCTCGCAGCAGTGGCCACGGTGGCGTTTCACCGCCAGCGGCTGGTCGCGCTGCTGATGCTGAGCGTGGTCGGCCTGATGGTCGCACTGGTGTTCGCCCGTTACTCGGCGCCGGACCTGGCCCTGACCCAGCTTTCGGTCGAGGTGGTCACCATCGTGCTGCTGATGCTCGCGCTGTTTTTCCTGCCGGCTCAGACGCGCAGCGAGTCCAGCAGCATCCGTGGCTTGCGCGACTTCGTTCTGGCGCTTGGTAGCGGTTCGATGGTGGCGATGCTGGCGTACGCCGTCATGACCCGGCCGTATGACAGCATCGCCCATTACTTCTTGGAGAACAGCGTTTCCGGCGGCGGGGGTACCAACGTCGTCAACGTCATTCTGGTGGACTTCCGCGGCTTCGATACCCTTGGCGAAATCACCGTGCTGGCCATTGCCGGTGTCGGCATCTACGCCATGCTCGACCGCCTGCGCCTGTATCAGCCGAATGTCGATGCCCAGGGGCGCAACTGGGCGCGCGACCGTCATCCGCTGATCCTCGCCACGCTGTCTCGAATCCTGTTGCCAATGGCGCTGCTGATCTCGGCCTTCATCTTTCTGCGCGGGCACAACCTACCGGGCGGTGGATTCATCGCCGGCCTGGTGACCTCCGTCGCGTTGATCCTGCAGTACGTCGCCAGCGGCGTGCGCTGGACGCAGATGCGCCTGCCGCTCAATTACCACCGCATGGCAGGCGCGGGCGTGCTGATCGCCGGGCTGACCGGCGCGGGCAGCTGGCTGTTTGGTAAACCGTTCCTGACATCCGCCTTTGGCCATTTTGATATCCCGCTGATCGGCGACGTCGAGCTGGCGACGGCCTTGCTGTTTGATCTGGGCGTGTACCTGACGGTGGTCGGGGCGACCCTGCTGATTCTCGCCAACCTGGGCAAGTTGACCCAGGAACCCGCCGGCCAAGAGGTTCTTTGACATGGAAGCATTGTTTGCCGCTGCCCTGGGCATTCTCACCGCGAGCGGCGTTTACCTGCTACTCAGGGCTCGCACCTTTCCGGTGGTGATGGGCCTGACGTTGCTGTCCTATGCCGTCAACCTGTTCTTGTTTGGCATGGGCCGTTTGCACACCGGCAAGGCGTCGGTAATCGGCCACAGCGCCGAGTATGGCGATCCGCTGCCCCAGGCGCTGGTGCTGACGGCCATTGTGATCGGCTTTGCGATGACCGCATTCGTGGTGGTACTGGCCTTGCGCAGTGTCGGCGAGACCGAGACCGATCATGTCGACGGTGAGGAGGCGCCGCGATGAACCATGGCCTGATCCTGCCGATTCTGCTGCCGATGTTCGTCGGCAGCCTGCTGCTGTTCGGCGCGCGCCTGAGCCTGTCGCTGAAGCGCGTGCTGTCTCTGGCGGCAACCGCTGCACTGGTGCCCTTGAGTATCTGGCTGATGCTGCAGGCTGACCAGGGCGCGCTGCAGGTCTATGCCGCCGGCAACTGGCAGGCGCCGTTCGGCATCATTCTTCTGCTCGACCGCCTGAGTGCGCTGATGCTGGTGATAACCGCCGTGCTGGGGTTGTTCGCGGTGCTCTACGCGGTGCGCGGCGATGACGAGCGTGGGGCGAATTTCCATGCACTGTTCCAGTTCCAGCTGATGGGCATCAACGGTGCGTTTCTGACCGGTGATCTGTTCAACCTGTTCGTGTTCTTCGAGATCCTGCTGATCGCGTCCTACTCGCTGCTGCTGCATGGCGGTGGGTCTGAGCGAGTGCGGGCCGGCCTGCATTACGTGGTGCTGAACCTGGTGGGCTCGGCATTTTTCCTGCTGGCGGTGGGCGTCCTCTACGGCATCACCGGCACGCTCAACATGGCTGATCTGGCGGTGCGCGTGGCAGCGGCAGATGCCGATCAGGCGCCGCTGCTCGGCGCTGCCGGCCTGTTGCTGCTGGTGGTATTCGGGCTGAAGGCGGCCTTCCTGCCGCTGTACTTCTGGCTGCCGAAGGCGTACGCCGCAGCGACCGCGCCGGTGGCGGCACTGTTCGCGATCATGACCAAGGTAGGCCTGTATTCGATCCTGCGGGTGTATACGCTGATCTTTGGCGATCAGGCCGGCAGCCTGGCGGACATGACCCAGCAATGGCTGTGGCCGCTGGCGCTGTTGACCATCGGCCTCGGCGCTATAGGTGCGCTGGCGGCGAGCAGCCTGCATGGTCTGCTTGCCTACCTGGTGCTGGTGTCCGTCGGCACGCTGCTCGCCGGCATTGCCATCGGCACGCCCGAAGCGCTTTCCGCCGCGCTGTATTACCTGATTCACAGCACCTGGGTGGCGGGCGGTCTGTTCCTCCTCGCCGACCTGATCGCGCGCCAGCGCGGGGTCAAGCAGGCCGAGCTGGTGCAGGGGCCGGCGCTGCAGCATCCGCACCTGCTCGGCACGCTGTTCTTTATCGGCGCCATCGCCGTAGCCGGCCTGCCGCCGCTGTCCGGTTTTATCGGCAAGCTGCTGCTGCTGCGCGCGGTGGAGCCAGGCTGGCAGGCGTTGTTCCTGTGGCCGGTGGTGTTGCTTGGCAGCCTGGTCACCCTGATCGCCCTGAGCCGCGCGGGCAGTACGCTGTTCTGGCGGGTTGGCTTGAGTCAGCTTGACAGCGCCGAACTCGACCTGGGCCGGCTATTCGCCTGCATCGGTCTGCTGGTGTTGAGCCCGTTGCTGGTGGGCCTGGCCGCGCCGGTGCTGGCCTATGTCGAGGCGACCGCGCTGCAGCTGCATGACCTGCCGCTGTACTGGCGCATCGTGCAAACAGGAGGTGCTTCATGAAGCCCCGGCGTTGGTTACCGCAGCCCTTGCTCAGCCTGTGCCTGCTGCTGGTGTGGATGCTCCTGGTGAACGGCTTGAGCCTGGGCAACTGGCTGCTCGGCGCCTTTCTCGGCTGGGTGATCCCGCTGATTACCCAGGTGTTCTGGGTCGCGCCGCCGCGCATCTACAAGCCCGCCAAACTCTGCGTGTTCTTTCTTCGGGTGCTGGGCGATATCGTCACGGCCAACCTGCAGGTCGCCAAGCTGATTCTCGGCTCACCGAAAAAACTGCGGCCGACGTTCGTTGAGATCCCCATGCTGCTCGAAGACGAGCTGGCGCTGACCATGCTCGCCAGCGTTATCTCGCTGACGCCGGGTACGGTCTCCGCCGACCTCAGCGACGACCGTAAGGTGCTGCTGGTACACGGCCTGGATGTCGCCGACCCGGTCGCCATGATTGCCGAGATAAAACGCCGCTATGAGGCGCCGTTGCTGGAGATATTCACATGCTCGCCTACGTAATTCCGCTGTGCATGGCGATCATGGGCCTGGCCGTGAGCCTGACCGTGGCTCGACTGATCAAGGGCCCGGACATTCCCGACCGAATCCTCGCGCTGGATACCCTGTACATCAACGCCATCGCCCTGATCATCCTGTTCGGCATCTGGCTCGGCTCGGACCTGTACCTGGAGGCCGCGCTGCTGATCGCAGTGATGGGCTTCATCGGCACCGTCGCAGTGGCGAAATACCTGCTGCGCGGCGACATCATCGAATAAGGGGCGGCACATGGATTATCTGATCGAAGGCCTGATCGCGGTGTTTCTCCTGGTCGGCAGCCTGTTTGCGCTGGTCGGGGCGATCGGCCTGTATCGCCTGCCGGACTTTTTCATGCGCTTGCATGGGCCGACCAAAGCAACCACCTTGGGTGTCGGCGGCATGGTCATCGCTTCCCTGATCTTCTTCAGCACGCGCGGCGACGGCCTGAGCATGCATGAGCTGCTGATCACCCTGTTCCTGTTCATCACCGCGCCGGTCAGCGCCCATATGCTGGCCAAAGCCGCGATGCAGCAGAAGCTGCCCATGAGCGAGCAGACCCGCGGCAAACCCTGGGACCAATAACTCCCTTGTGCGGCGCATCTGCCGCGCAGGCGTCGACGCTCGCGGTCGACTGAGCTGCACAGTTCGTGCAGCCGACTGTATCTGGTGCTGCTCCCTGGGCCTCCCTACACTCGAGGTTTGACGGGAGTGGCATATGCACGGGCAGGGCAGGCGGGTGGCAGTGATCTGCCTGATGGTGGCGATGGCGCTGTGGGGCAGCTCCTTCATCGCGCTGAAACTGGCCTTTACCGAAGTGCCGCCGATGTGGGTGATCTGCGGGCGCATGCTGTTCGGCAGCGCGGTGTTTCTGCTGGCATGGCGGTGGCGGGGGCATGTCGAATACCGCACCGGTGACTGGAAATACCTGCTGGGGATGGCCGCCTGCGAGCCCTGCCTGTATTTCATCTTCGAGGCCCTGGCGCTGCAACACACCAGCGCCTCGCAAGCAGGGATGATCACCGCGTTGCTACCGCTGCTGGTCGCCGTGGGCGCATTCACCTTTCTGCATGAGCGGATCAGCCGCACCACCCTGGCCGGTTTCGTGATTGCGGTCATCGGTGCGGTATGGCTGAGCCTGGCCAGCGACGCCGATATCCATGCGAGCAATCCCTTGCTCGGCAACTTCTACGAGTTCCTCGCGATGCTCTGCGCGATGGGCTACACCCTGTTGCTCAAACACCTGTCCGAACGCTATTCGGCGTTTTTCCTCACGGCCATGGTGGCCTTTATGGGCAGCCTGTTTTTCCTGCCCCTGGCAATGTTCAGCGCGCCGATACCGCGCGAGATCAGCGCACTGGGGCTGGGTGCAGTGGCATACCTGGGAGTGGTGGTCACCGTCATTGCCTATGGCCTCTACAATTTCGGCGTGAGCCGCCTGCCGGCCAGCCAGGCGACCGGCTTTATCAACCTGATTCCGGTGTTCACCCTGCTGCTGGCGGTGCTGGTGTTGGGCGAAAGCCTGAATGCCATGCAGCTGCTGGCCGTGGCGACGGTTTTCGCCGGTGTCGCCCTGAGCCAGTGGCGCACTGCGCCGCCGCTGCCGGCCGGCGTGCTGGATTGATCGCAGCCGATTTGCCAGCACCGCGCATGGTTTTATCTGGAGTTCGTCATGACCGATACGCGCACTTGGGCCAGCGAAGCGATCCGCATCATCGAGGCGGATTTCCAGCGCAGCGCCGATACCCACCTGATTCCCCTCGATCTGCCGGGCCTGCCGGGCGTCGAGCTGTACTTCAAGGACGAATCCAGCCATCCCACCGGTAGCCTCAAGCACCGGCTGGCCCGCTCGCTGTTTCTCTATGCGCTGTGCAATGGCTGGCTGAAGCCCGATGCGCCGGTGATCGAGGCCTCCAGTGGCTCCACGGCAATTTCCGAAGCCTATTTCGCGCGCCTGCTGGGGCTGCGGTTTATCGCGGTGATGCCGGCTTCCACCTCGAAGGAAAAGATCACGCAGATCGCCTTCTATGGCGGCGAAAGCCATCTGGTAAGCGACCCGACGCAGATCTACGCCGAGTCCGAGCGGCTGGCGCGGGAGAGCGGTGGGCATTTCATGGACCAGTTCACCTACGCCGAGCGGGCGACTGATTGGCGCGCCAACAACAACATCGCCGAGTCGATCTTCCAGCAGCTGCGCAGCGAGCGTTTCCCGGAACCGAGCTGGCTGGTGTCGAGCCCCGGTACCGGCGGCACCCTGGCGACCCTGGGCCGTTACGTGCGCTACCGGCGCCATTGCACCCAGGTGCTCTGCGCCGATGCGGAACGCTCGGTGTTCTTCGATTACTACCGCAGCGGTGATGCCAGCCTGACCCTGGATTGCGGCTCGCGCATCGAGGGTATTGGCCGACCTCGGGTCGAAGCGTCGTTCCTACCGTCGGTGGTCGACGCCATGTGCAAAGTGCCGGATGCGTCGTCGCTGGCGGCCATGCGTTACCTGGCGCAGCGCCTGGGCCGGCGCGTGGGTGGCTCCAGCGGGACCAATCTGATCGGCGCCTTGCTGGTGGCGCAGCGGATGGTCGCGTCGGGTGAATCGGGTTCGGTGGTGGCGATTCTCTGTGATGGCGGCGAGCGCTACGCCGGTAGCTATTACGACGACGCCTGGCTTGCCGCACAGGGCTTCGAGCTGGCGCCGCTGATCGAAGCAGTCGCCGCCTGCGCCGAGCAGGGCGTGGATCTGCCGGCGCTGCCCTGGGTCGGTGGCTGAATGGTCCGGGCGCGTGCTCCCCTAAACGTGGATTTGCGGCTATTCTGCCAAAACCCGTCGACAGCCCCGCACGCCGCCATTCGCCTCGCCTTTACTCCCGCATAGAGATCCTCGAAGTCATGCTCAGCAATATCCGCATCCAGACCAAACTCTACGCCGGCTTCGCCACCATCATCGCGCTGCTCGTGCTGTTGCTGCTGCTTGCCTACGACAACCTGCAAAACCTTACCAAGGCCAACGCCTTGGACCGGCACACGGCCGAGGTACTTCTGGAACAGGCCGTACTGGGCGAGACCGTGCTCGAGATCCGCAACAACGCCCGCAGCTACTGGTACACCGGCGAGACCGGTCCCGCCGAGGCCTTGCGGGGGCAATGGGACGCGGTGGCGCAGTCGCTGGCGCGGCTCAAGCAGTTGACCAGCGATAACCCGGATCAGCAGGCACGCCTGGATAAACTGCAAGTGCTGATCGCGGGCTGGAAGCAGCAGGTCATCCTGCCGCTGGTGGACAAGCGCCGCCTGGGCGGCCTATCGGCCGAAGCCATCCTTGAGGAGCCGAGCATCAAGCAAGGCGCCAGCGTCGTGGCGGCGATTCGCGACCTGCTGCAGGTGATCGGCGCCGATGAAGAGCGACTCTTGCAGGAACGCGCCGCCCAGACCGACGCCCTGCGTACTCGACTGGTCCTAGTGCTGGCCCTGGGTGGCCTGCTCTGCATCACCCTGGCGGCGCTGATCGCCAGCTTGCTGTCGCGGGCCATCCTGCGTCCGATCAACCTGTTGACCGGCGCGGTGATGCGCATTTCCGCCGGCGAGGCCTCGGCCCGCGCCCAGGTGCTAGGACAGGACGAACTGGGCCTGGTCACCCAGCAGTTCAACCAGATGGCCCAGACCATCGAAGACAACCGGATTCGCGAGCAGGCCGCCACCGATCTGCTGCGCCGCGAAGTCGACCTGCTGTTGGCCCTGGTCTCGCGGGCTGCGGCGGGGGACCTGACCGGCCGCGTCGAGGTGCACGGCGAGGATGCCATCGGCCAGCTGGGCGAGGGGCTCAATCGCATGCTGGGCGACTTGCGCAGCATGCTGCTCAAGGTCCAGCGCGCCGGTATCGCGGTGACCTCTTCGACCACCGAGATTGCCGCTTCTTCCCGTCAGCAGGAAGCCACCAGCATCGAGCAGGCGCAGACCAGTGTCGAGGTGCTGAGCACCACTCGCGAAATTTCGGCCAACGCCACGGCCCTGCTCAAGACCATGGAGGAGGCGGTGCAGGTTACCGACCAGACCACCGCCGGCGCCATGGACGCGCGCAGCAACCTGAAGAAGATGGACCAGACCATGCAACGCATGGTGCTGGCCACCGACTCGATCAATGCCAAGCTTGCCGCGCTGTCGGAGAAGGCCAGTCACATCAACAAGGTACTGACCACCATCACCAAGGTGGCCGACCAGACCAATCTGCTGTCGCTGAATGCCGCCATCGAGGCGGAAAAGGCCGGTGAGGCGGGCCGCGGGTTCTCCGTGGTGGCGGTGGAAATTCGCCGGCTGTCGGACCAGACCTCCATCGCCACCTGGGACATCGAACAGATGCTCAAGGACATGCATTCGGCGGTCTCGGCCAGCGTCATGGGCATGGACAAGTTCTCCGAGGAAATCCGCCGCAGCGTGGAGGAGGTCGGCGAAGTCAGCGATCAGCTGGGCGGGGTGATCGAGCAGGTGCAGAAGCTGCCCTCGCACATCGACCTGGTGCTCGAAGGCATGCAGTCCCAGGCGGTTGGCGCCTCGCAGATCGCTGAAACCATCATGCAGCTCAGCGACAGCACCCAGCAGACCAGCGAAGCGCTGAAAGCCACCAGCGAGGCGGTGATGGTTCTGCAACAGGCGGCCCAGGATCTGCAGAGCAGCGTCTCGACCTTTTCGGTCAATGCCTGACGCCATGCAGGTGCTGATCTTTCATATCGGCGCCGCGCGTTTCGGTCTGCCGACCGCCGAAGTGAGCCGGGTGCTGCCGATGCTCGCCTGCACCGCGATCCCCGGTGCGCCGGCCTGCGTCGCCGGCCTGGTGGAGCTGCACGGCCGTGCGGTACCGGTGGTCGACCTCGGCGTCATCCACGGGGCGGCCGCCGCAGCCGAACGGCAGAACACCCGGCTGCTGCTGGTGGACTACCCCGACGCCGATGGTCTGTCCCATCCCCTCGGCCTGCTGGCCGAGGGCGTGGTGGGGACTGCTCGCCTCGACCCGGCTGCGGTGCTGGACACAGGTGTAAGTCTGGCCGAGGCGCCGCAGCTGGGGCAGGTGGTCGCCACCGATCAGGGGCTGCTGCAACTGATCGTGCTGCAGGCATTGTTGCCGCCGGCGGTCCGTGCCCTGTTGTTCACCGCGCCCGCGGCCCCCGCGCCATGAAAGTCACTCTCGATCCGCGCATCGCCGCGCGCATCCGTGCGGTGGCTGGCCTGGACATGGCCGACAACTTGGTGCTGCGCGCCGTCCAGCGGCGTATCAGCGAGCTGGGCCTGAGCGGCATGACGGACTACAGCCGGTTGCTGCTAGGCAGTGCCGCTGAGCTGACCGAACTGATCGACCTGTTGGTGATCCCGGAGACCTGGTTCTTTCGCGACCCGGCTGCCTTCGCCCAGGCGGTTCAGGCGGTGCGCGGCATCAAGGGCCTTGGCCGACGCGCGCGCCTGTTGAGCCTGCCCTGTTCCACCGGCGAGGAGCCCTACAGCCTGGCCATGGCCCTGCTGGATGCGGGCGTGGGCGAGGCGGATTTCCAGGTCGAGGGCTGGGACATCAGCCTGCCGTCCCTGGCCCGTGCGCAACGGGCGGTCTACGGGCGCAACTCCTTTCGCGGCCAGGACCTGGCGTTTCGCGAGCGGCATTTCACCGCGGTGGAGGGCGGTCATGCACTGAGCGAGCGGGTGCGCCAGCGGGTGAGTTTCCACCAGCAGAATATCCTGCAGCTGGAGGCCGCGGTCCTGGCCGGCCAGTACGACCTAGTGTTCTGCCGCAACCTGCTGATCTATTTCGACCCGCCGACCCAGGGCCGGGCCATCGCCAATCTGCGGGCGCTGCTGAACGAGCAGGGGCTGCTATTCCCCGGTTTTGCCGAAATGAATACCTGCGCTCAGCACGGTTTTGTCGGCGCCGGCGGTGCCCAGCCAGCGGCCATGCGCAAGGCCAGCAGCCACGAAATCGGGCGTGAGCCCAAGGCGAGCCTGTCCAGAGTCCAAGTTCTGCCGCGTCCGCGTCAGGGCGACAGTGCCGGGCGCGGCGCGGCGTCGCTGCCGGCACGCCCCGCTCAGCCGGTACCGAGCAAGGCCTCGTCTGCAGCCCGCCCCGACAACCTGCTGCAACAGGCGCGTCAGCAGGCCGATGGCGGTCAACTCGCCGCGGCCCAGGCCAGCCTGCGCAGCTACCTGCAGCAGGCTCCGGAGTCGGCCGAGGCCTGGTTTCTGCTGGGTCTGCTGCTAGAAGGCGAGGCGCCGGTGGAAGCGACCCGGCTGCTGCGCCGCGCCGTCTACCTGGACCCCGCGCATTACCAAGCCCTCTGTCATCTGGCGTTGCTCTGCGAACAGCAGGGTGACGGCGCCCAGGCCGCGCAGTTGCGCGCCCGCGCCGGGCGAGTGCAGACGCGCGCCGACGCCGGCCGCGCCGATGCTGGCCGCGCCAAACCAAACGAGGGACGCTGACCATGCCAGCTGCCGTGGATTCACCCCGGATACTGCTCGACGACTGCTGGAACCGCATCGGCGTGCAGGGAGACCAGAGCTGCCCACGCCTGGGCCAGCACGGCCATTGCCGCCATTGCCAGGTGTATGCCGAGGCGGCCGCCACCCTGCGTGGCCAGGCACTGCCGGCCGGTGCCCGCGAGCACTGGGCGCAGGAGCATGCCCGGGCGCCCTCGGCTCGGGCGGACAGCACCCAGGCCGCCCTGGTCTTGCGCCTGGGCCGCGAATGGCTGGCCCTGCCGGCGGGGCTGCTGGTCGGCGCCGCCGAATCGGCGCGGCCGCACCGCATTCCCCATCGCAATGCCCCCATGCTGTTGGGCCTGGTCAATGTACGCGGTCGGCTCTACCCCTGTGTGTCCCTGGCAGTCGCCCTGAGCATTGCCCAGGAGCCGCCGCGGCCTTCCGGGACGGTGGGCGGCGAGCGTCGGGCCTTTGCGCGGTTATTGCTGGTGAGCCTGGGACGCCACACCTATGCCCTGCCGGTGGACGAGGTACGGGGCCTGCAGCGTTATGCCGCCACGGACCTGCAGGCCGCGCCGACCACCGTGTTGCAGCCTTTTCTGCAGGGGGTGCTGGCCCTGGACAATCTGCAGGTCGGCCTGCTGGCCACGCCGCCCCTGGAACGGCTATTGGCGGAGTGTCTGCGATGAGCGAGCCACCGCTGCGACCGCTGGCCGAGATGTCGCTGTTCGACCTGTTCCGCTCCGAAGTGCAGAGCAATGCCCAGGTGCTCAACGACGGCCTGCTGGCCCTGGACCGCGACCTGCAGGACCTGCGGGTGATCGAGCCGCTGATGCGCGCCGCTCACTCGATCAAGGGCGCGGCGAGCATTGTCAATCTACAGCCGGTGATCAAGCTGGCCCACGCCATGGAGGACTGCCTGGTGGCGGCCCAGGCCGGGCAGCGGCGCCTGAGCAACGCAAACATCGACCAGCTGCTGGCCGGGGTCGACCTGATGAGCCGCGCCGCGGCCTTGGATGAAGCCCTCTGCGGTCCCTGGCTGGCCGAAAATGCCGACGCGCTGGCCCAGGTGATCGGGGCCCTGGGCACCGCGCCGACGATGGCCGAGGCGCCGGCGCAGATGATCTCCGAGCCCGCGCCTGCGACAGCGGTCGCCTCGCCGGTTTCGGGCGCAGCATCGCCGATGCCTGCGGCTCAGGCCTTCAAGGTCGGGGCGCAGAATTTCGACCAGATCCTGGCCCTGGCCAGCGAGGCGCGGGTGATCGGGCACAGCCTGCATCCGCTGTTGCAGCGCGTGCAGGCCGCGGCCGCCGGTGGGGCGGCCAGCCTGGCCGAACGCCTGGAAGAGCTGGAGCAATTCGAGCGGCGTCTGCTGGGCGTCAGCCAGTCCCTGCTGGACGAGGTTCTGGCGGTGCGCATGCGCCCGTTCCGTGACGGTATCCAGGCTTTTCCGCGCCTGGTTCGTGACCTGGGCAGAAGCCTGGGCAAGGCCGCGCAGCTGCAGGTGGAGGGGGCGGATTGCCTGATCGATCGAGAAGTCCTCGGTCAGCTGGAAGGCGCGCTCAATCACCTGATCCGCAATGCCATGGACCATGGCCTGGAACTGCCGGACGCGCGCCGCGCTGCCGGCAAGCCGGCCGAAGGCAGCATTCGCCTGGAGGCGCGGCACCAGGCCGGGCTGCTGCATCTGCGAATCAGCGACGACGGCCAGGGCGTGGCACCGGAGCGTATTCGCCAGGCCGTGGTGCGCCGGCAGATGATTACTGCAGAAGTAGCGGCCGAACTGAGCGAGGCCGAGCTGCTGGAGTTCCTGCTGCTGCCGGCTTTCAGCCTCAAGGAACAGACCACCGAGCTGTCCGGCCGCGGGGTGGGCCTGGATGTCGTGGCCGATGCGGTGCGCGCCCTGGACGGTCGCGTGCTGCTGGAGTCCCAGCCGGGGCAGGGCTTCAGTACCACCCTGGTGCTGCCGGTCAGCCGCGCCATCGTGCGGGTGCTGGTGGTGGAGCTGGACGGCGAACCCTATGGCGTGCCCATCAGCCAGATCGAGCAGGTGCTGCACCTGGAGGTCGAGGCTGTTCACGTGCTTGAGGGCAAGCAGTTCTTCCTCAGCGGCGAAGCGCGCCTGGGCCTGGTGTCGGCCCGCCAGCTGCTGGGTCTGGGTGAGGCCCCCGCGCCGAGCGGTGCCTTACAGGTGCTGGTGATCGGCAAGGGCGCGCAGCGCTTCGGCCTGGTGGTCGATGCCCTTGGCAGCGAACAGAATCTGGCGCTCAAGCCCCTGGACGGGATTTTTGGCAAGCTGCGCGACATCGCCTCGGCGGCCTTGCTGGACGATGGCTCGCCGGTGCTGATCCTTGATGTCGCCGACCTACTGCTGGCCACCGCCAAGCTGCTGGGCGAGGGGCGGCTGCAACAGGTGGGTGGCGCGACCCGGGCCGCCGTGCGACAGACCAAGCGTGTGCTGGTGGTGGAGGATTCGCTCACGGTGCGCGAAATGGAGCGCAAGTTGCTGCTGGGCCGCGGCTATGCCGTGGAGGTGGCGGTGGACGGCATCGACGGCTGGAACGCGGTGCGCAGCGGCACCTTCGACCTGGTGATCAGCGATATAGACATGCCGCGCATGAACGGTCTGGAGCTGGTCGAGCTGATTCGCAAGGACCCGCGCCTGCATGCCCTGCCGGTGATGATCCTGTCCTACAAGGACCGTCCCGAAGACCGCGCCCGCGGGATGGAGGTCGGGGCCGATTACTACCTGACCAAGGGCAGTTTTCACGATGATGCCATGATCGATGCCGTCCACGACCTGATCGGTGATCCATGAAGATTGCAATCGCCAACGACCTGTTGATCGCCACCGAGGCTCTGCGCCGGCTGCTGGTTGAAGATGGCCGGCACCAGGTGCTGTGGGTGGCCCATGACGGCGAGCAGGCGGTCGCCCTGTGCCGTGAGCAACGCCCCGACCTGATTCTGATGGACCTGATCATGCCGCGGCTGGATGGCATCGAAGCCACGCGACAGATCATGCAGCACAGCCCTTGTGCCGTGTTGATCGTCACCGCCACGCCGGAGGACAGCACCGGCGCGGTGTTCCGCGCCATGGGCGCCGGCGCTCTGGACGTGACGGCAACCCCGGCCCTGGGCGGTGGCGAAGATGGCGGCGACCTGCTGCACAAGATCGCTACCCTAGAGCGCCTGGTGAGCGCCGGTCAGCGCCTGCAACGGCTGCCGTCCGTACCGGTCGATGGGGGCCAGCCAACTCTGTCGCGGGTAACTGGGGCGCGGCGTCTGGTGGCTATCGGCGCCTCCACCGGCGGACCCGCCGCCCTGGCCAAGGCGCTTGGCGACTGGCCAGTGGTGGCTGATACCGCTATGGTGCTGGTGCAGCACATCGACCGGCGTTTCGTCGAGGGCTTTGCCCGCTGGCTGGCCGAACAGGTGCAATGGCCGGTGCGGCTGGCGGAAGCCGCCACCTGCCCCCAGCCGGGCTGCATCCATATCGCCCGTGCCGATGACCATCTGGTGCTGACCGCCGAAGGCGCCTTCGCTTACCAGGCAGAGCCGCTGGATTACCCTTATCGGCCTTCGGTCGATGTGTTCTTTCACAGCCTGGCGCGGCATTGGCGTCAGCCGGTGATCGGAGTGCTGCTGACCGGCATGGGCGAGGACGGGGCGAGTGGACTGTTGGCCCTGCGGCGGGCCGGACACCCTACCGTAGCCCAGGATCAGGCCAGTTGCGCGGTCTACGGCATGCCTCGGGCGGCAGCCAGGCTGGAGGCGGCCGAGTGGGTGCTCAGCCCCACTGAAATCAATTTGAGATTGAAGTTATGGGCATCTGGTCCCCCTGGCCGAGGCCAGCCTCTGGCAAAATGATGTTTATTTACTAAATTTGTTCCCAGGGTTGCCGCGTTATAAGGGCTACCCTTCACTGAGTCAGCACGCAAGGGCGACGTTGTGATGTCCGAGACCCACAGCTTGCAGGATTTTCCCGGTACGACGCACAAGGTGCGGGTGTTGCTCGTTGATGATCAACTGATCATCGTCGAGGCCGTGCGGCGCATGCTGGCCGACCAGCCCGATATCGAACTGCATTATGTGCTAGAGGCCGCAGCTGCCATCCCCATGGCCCTGCAGCTCAAACCCACGGTGATTCTGCAGGACCTGGTGATGCCCTTTGCCGACGGTTTCGACACCGTCAGGCTGTTTCGCCAGCAGGTGGAACTCCAAGACATCCCGATCATCGTGCTGTCCTCAAAGGACGACCCCAGCGTCAAGGCCCAGGGCTTTGCAGTGGGGGCCAACGATTACCTGGTCAAACTGCCGGACAAGCTCGAACTGCTGGCGCGCATCCGTCATCACTCCTGCGCCTACATCCACCGCCTGCAACGGGACGAGGCCTTTGCCTTCCTGCGCGAGAGCCAGCGGCAGCTGGCCGAGGCCAATATCGAATTGCAGAAGCTGGTAGCCCTGGACGGCCTGACCGGCATTGCCAACCGGCGCTGCTTCGACCAGACCCTGGACGTCGAGTGGCAGCGCGCCATGCGCCATCAGCACAGCCTCTCCCTGCTGTTCTGCGACATCGACCACTTCAAGCTGTACAACGACACTCACGGTCACCTGAACGGCGACTTCAGCCTGAAGAAGGTCGCGGCTGTACTCACCGAGAACCTCAAGCGCCCGGCTGATCTGGCGGCCCGCTACGGCGGTGAAGAGTTCGTAGTGCTGCTGCCGCACACTGACCTGAATGGTGCCTTGCAGGTGGCCGAAAACTGCCGCCGCGGCGTCGAACACTTGTACTTGGAAAATCCCCAGGCACCCAGCGGTTTTGTCAGCCTGTCCATCGGCGTGGGTTGCTTGATTCCCCAGAAAGGCGACATCTGCGACAGCCTGATCGCCCTGACCGACCGCGAGCTGTACCGGGCCAAGGGCAACGGCCGCAACTGTGTGATGGCGGTGGAGTCCATGCAAAAACAGGCGCTTGGGTCTTAAAAGACGTCCATACCTGCCCGCGATCTTCCTGCCTTGATCGTTTCCACGGTCGAGCGTAGGAGCCTTCGGGGCGTCATACCCTTAATCGTCGCGAAGCCGTAAAGAACGCAGGCACGAGGCTCCCGGGGGCCGGGGTTTCGCCTGGCTTATCGCGTTGGTTTCATATCCCCAGCATGTTCCGCGCCACCGCCTCGGCCACGCGAATGCCATCCACGCCCGCGGAGAGAATCCCGCCGGCATAACCTGCGCCTTCACCGGCCGGATACAGGCCTTTGACATTCAGGCTCTGCATGTCTGCGCCACGGGTAATGCGCAGCGGCGACGAGGTACGGGTTTCGATGCCGGTCAGCACCGCGTCATGCAGGGCAAAGCCCTTGATCTGCTTGTCGAATGCCGGCAACGCTTCGCGAATTGCCTCGATGGCGAAATCCGGCAGCGCCTGGGCCAGGTCACCCAGTTTAATACCCGGTTTGTAAGAGGGCTCGACGCTGCCCAGCGCAGTGGACGGTTTGCCAGCGATAAAATCCCCGACCAGTTGCCCTGGCGCCTCGTAGGTGCTGCCGCCGAGCAGATAGGCCTGGGATTCCAGACGCTCCTGCAATTCGACGCCCGCCAGCGGGCCACCGGGGTAATCCTGCTCCGGGGTGATGCCGACGACGATACCGGCGTTAGCGTTGCGCTCGTTACGCGAGTACTGGCTCATGCCGTTGGTTACCACCCGATTCGGCTCGGAAGTGGCGGCAACCACGGTGCCGCCGGGGCACATGCAGAAGCTGTAGACCGAGCGGCCGTTTTTGGCGTGGTGCACGAGTTTGTAGTCGGCCGCGCCGAGCTTGGGGTGGCCCGCATATTTGCCCAGGCGCGCCTGGTCTATCAGCGATTGTGGGTGCTCGATACGAAAGCCCACCGAGAACGGTTTGGCTTCCATAAACACCTCGCGACTATGCAGCATGCGGAAGGTATCGCGCGAGCTGTGGCCAAGGGCGAGCACCACATGTCGGCTGAGCAACTGCTCGCCGCTGTCCAGCACCACGCCCTTGAGCTGGTCGCCTTCGATCAGCACATCGCTGACCCGTTGCTGGAAGCGCACTTCACCACCCAGCGCCTTGATTTCCTCGCGCATGGTCGCGACCACGCCGGTCAGGCGAAAGGTGCCGATATGCGGCTTGCTGACGTAGAGAATTTCTTCCGGCGCGCCGGCCTTGACGAACTCCTGCAGCACCTTGCGGCCGAGGTGCTTGGGGTCCTTGATCTGGCTGTACAGCTTGCCGTCGGAGAAGGTGCCGGCACCGCCTTCGCCAAACTGCACGTTGGACTCGGGGTTGAGCACGTTCTTGCGCCACAGGCCCCAAGTGTCCTTGGTGCGCTGGCGCACTTCGGTGCCGCGTTCCAGCACGATGGGCCGTAAGCCCGCCTGGGCGAGAATCAGCGCGGCAAAGATGCCGCACGGGCCGAAGCCGACCACCAGCGGGCGCTCTTCGATGGCTTCCGCGGCGGTGCCCACAGGTTTGTAAGTGGTATCGGGCGCGACGCCGACATGACGGTCATCGGCGAAGCGGGCCAGCAAGGCGGCCTCATCGCGCAGCACGCAGTCGATGGTGTAGATGAAGTGCAGTTCGCTGGATTTCTTGCGCGCGTCGTAGCTGCGCTTGAACAGGGTGAAGTCGAGCAACTGGTCGTCAGCAATGCCGAGGCGTTGGACGATGGCGGGGCGCAGCGCCTCGTCTGGATAATCGAGCGGCAGCTTGAGTTCGGTAATGCGTAGCATGGGGCAGTCCAGGGTAAGGGCCGGAGGCAACCCGGCAGCTTTCGAGGGCGCCGATTATACGCGAGCCAACCGCCCGTTAACCGCCCGCCAGCAACCCTTTATCGCACGCCGCCATCCACCAGCAGCTCAGGCTTTACCCAGGCCAGCAGCACATCCAGCATGCGATTGGCGAAACCCCATTCGTTGTCGTACCAGGCGAGCACCTTTACCAGATCGCCCTGCACGCGAGTGTGGTTGAGGTCCACCACGCAGGACGCAGGGTAACCATTGAAGTCGCTGGACACCAGCGGCAGATCGTTGCACTCCATCACCCCCAACGGCAGCTGCAGTGCACCGTGCTGGAGGATGGCGTTGATCGCCTCGCGGCTGCTCGGTCGCTCGGCGGTGAACGTCAGGTCGAGCAGCGATACATTGGGCGTCGGCACCCGCACCGACAACCCATCCAGGCGACCGGCCAGCTCGGGCAGCACCAGGCCGATGGCCTTGGCCGCACCGGTGCTGCTGGGAATCATCGACAGGGCTGCCGCACGGGCGCGGTACAAGTCGCTGTGGGTCTTGTCGAGCAGGTTCTGATCGTTGGTGTAGGCGTGCACGGTATTGATCAGGCCATGCTGAATGCCCACGGTTTCATGCAGTACCTTGGCCAGCGGCGCCAGGCAATTGGTGGTGCACGACGCGTTGGAAACGATCTGCTGGTTATCCAGCAGCTCATGGTTGACCCCATACACCACCGTCAGGTCGGCGTTTTCCAGCGGGTGCGACACCAGCACCCGGGGCGCGCCGGCGGCAAGGTGCTGCTCGATCTGCAAGCGCTGCTTGAGGTGGCCGGAACATTCCAGCACCACGTCGACGGCGTGCTGCTTCCACGGCAGGTTGGCTACCTGGGACTCGCGCAGCAGGTAGATCGACTGGCCATTTACCTGAAGGATGTCGTCGTGCACGGCCACCTGTTTGGCAAAGCGGCCAAAGGTCGAATCGAAGCGGGTGAGGTGGGTAAGAGTTGCGGGATCGCCCAAGTCGTTGATCGCCGTGAGGTGTATCTGTTGCTCAAGTCCGCGTTCGAACAGCGCGCGCAGCACCGCGCGGCCGATACGTCCATAACCATTGATGGCGATACGCAGCATAAAAGGCGCTCCCGCGTGCTGTAGGTGGAATGCTTTTCAGCTTAGATGAGCCGTGCGATACGCAGCGGCCCGCATTCGCCCGCAAGTTCATTCGCGGCGGTGACTTTCAGCTGAGTCCTGAATTTAGGAGCCCGAGCGCGGGCGCATAGTTCAAGCGAGGAATCGCCGTCGAGCGGACGGGCGTCGTAACGCCAATCCGCTCGACGCGGCTTTGTAGGAGCGAAGGCGCCAGCTAGTTGTTACGGGCGCCACCGAAATAGGCGCAGCCGCGCATGATCTGACCGTCGACGCGCAGCTCGGCTGTAAGGTGAGAAACCGCGCCGCTCATGCTGTCGATGCAGCGCTGCGGCGCGACCCATAATTCCAGGCGCTGGCCATTGGCTTCGCTGGTCAGGTTGAAGCGCCCGTCCGGCAGTTGTTCTTCAAGATACGGCCAGGCCTGCGGCTGCTGGTCCATCCGGTTGAGTACCAGCCCCTTGGTGTTGACGATCACACTCCAATCCGGCTCATGGCCGCTGGCGCTCAGGGTGCTGCGTCTGAAATTCGGGTCATCACAGCCGCGGCCCTCGGCCTGCAAGCGATACACCTGGCTCAGGGTCAGTTGGCCATCCATGCCGGTCTGGTCATTTGCCTCAAGATGACCGCGCACGTCGGCAAACAGTGGCCCGGCGTTGTCGCGCAACAGCTGCGTACCGTCCTGGAAAATGCCGGTGGCGCCATCGCTGTTGATCAAAAAGCGCCGCTGCTCCTGGCAAGGTCGGAACACCAACTGGCCCGCATCGAGGCTCAGCTCGCCCTGCGTGCGGGTGTGATTGGCGGTTGGGTCGGCCGGTTTTTCGGTGAATACCTGGCAACTGGCGAACAGCGGCAACAGGGCGAACAGCAGGGTACGGCTGGCGGACATCGGAGCTCTCCTGACAAGAGCGGCCACGTTACCGAGCCGCCGGGTCGATCACAAGAACAACCCAGGGCTGCGCGTTGATCACTCGGCGGCGAAGCGCTGCTTACCGTGAAGAGTCAGGCTTGAACCAGAACTCGATCTCGTCGGTTTCCTCGGCGAACTCGGCCGCGTGTTCCTGTTGAGCGGGCACCTCATACCAGTCGCCCACGCCGTAGCGTTCGGTGGTGCCGTTGCGGTGCAGAATCAGCTCGCCGCGAATGATGACCCCATGGTTATCGGTGTCATGCCGGTGGGCGGGAATCGAAGTCCCGGCTGGATAAGAGGCAAACAGAACATCGCCCGCCTGCGCCGCCAGTTTGTAGGCGTCAAACCGGCCATCGAACAACGGCAGGGCGCGAATTCGATCAGGGTATTTTCCAGGCATTGCAGAAACTCCTCGTCATGAACCCGACGTTGCCGCCGGTTTGGCCAAGCTGGTGACCACCAGATAAAGCAGCGGCCCGACCGAAACGAACACGGCCGTTAGCAGAAGGTAGGGGACCACGGACGCAAATGATTTGCCGCGCGCCTTGTTGTCCCGATACATCCACGCACCGGCCAATACGGCGAGGATATAAAGATCGATCACCACTTGCGCGGTATCGGGGCGCGACATCAATTGCAAGCCAAACTGGACAAGCGACTGCTCAGCCTGTGCCATCACCACCAGCGTGAACAGGCTGAACGCGATCAGAACGATTAAAGGTAATGCGGCTTTTTTCATGAAGGCCTTCCGTGGGATGGTTAGCGGTGGCTACTGTCGCGCACTATAGTAACCGTGGCTAACGTTTGGTTAAGGGGCGGGCTTTAGCCCGTCCCAGTGAGCGAAGCGAACGGTTTGAGCCAGTTGTTAGGGGAACTCAACGCAGAGGTATTTTGTTGTAAATATTTGGGTCTTCTAAGCATTTCTTTAATAGCAGTTGTTCCCCGCCGTACACCTCTAATATTTCTGACCTCTCCTTGTTTGTTTTGACATTAAGGCAAACACATGAGAAGCCATAATTTCCATTTGTACGGACAAATTCATTCTCGTCAATGGCGGGCATTTTCTCTATTGAGTCCTCATTGATAAACCCTTTACCTTGTATTGATAGCGTCCACTCTGATTCGCTATCGATTAACCATAGGTTTGCTGGCGTGGGATTTTCTAGCCAGCCACAGCGTTTTTCGGCTGACATGGCGCTGAGAGGTAGTGCGAGAAGTAAGATTGAGAGTACTCGGTGCAATTTAGTGTTTTCCCTAACGACTAAGCTAAGGGGCGGGCTTTAGCCCGTCCCAGCGAACGGAGTGAGCGATTTGAGCGCATAGTTAGGTGTTTACTCATAAATTTTCCCGCAGTAAAGAAAAACAGCAAATTGCTTCCACGGATTTGATAGAGAAAGACCTTGAGTTAGACCGAAGTCACTAGCCTCAGCCCATGCGATTGCACTTTCAAGAAAAGACTCGATGGTGGTGTTTTCCCAGCCATTAGCATCGGTGCCATATGGGGAGCTCGGATTTACCTTTTCCTGTAAAACGGATGCAGCACGATCTGCTGCTAGTGCGCGCGCAAAGACCAAAAAGCTTTCAATGTCTTTGACGTCCTCAAGTAGTTTGCTTACGTCCATTGTTTAGCACCTAACGATTAAGCTAACGGGCGAGCAAAAGCGTAGCTTTTGCGAGTCCAGCGAACGAAGTGAGCGGCAGTTGAGCGCATTGTTAGGCGCCTGCTTTATTGTTTGACTGCTTGAAAGCCTTGACGCTGAAGTACAGCAGGCTAATAGAAGTGATGCCGGTTAGGATCCAAAGTACAGATGCAAATGCTGCCCACCGGCAACGCAGATTTTCGTGAAAAAATGAAAATTGTGCGTTGCACTCGATTGCTGCAAGGCTGCTAGAGGAAAACACCCAAAGTAGGCAGTACCAAGAGGCTAGAAAGGCCAGCACTGACAGTGCTAACAGAATGATTCCCTTCGTCACGGCGTACTCCTAACTATTGGTGCCTAACGATTAAGCTAAGGGGCGGGCTTTAGCCCGTCCCAGCGAACGAAGTGAGCGCTTTGAGCGCATTGTTAGAGCCTTTGCTCGGCGTCTATTGATGTGACTCTAAAAATGATTATGAGGGTCGCTACGAACAGTGCAAGCAGAAGAAGGTAATTTGTGGTAATTCGCTCTGCTTTTTCTTCAGGAGCGGTGCACTGTGAGTTGTGTGGCGAACTTGGAGAGTACGTGATTTCAATTGGGTCTCCAAATTTTGCATTTTCACATGGGGTGATGCATGTGCCGGAACCGCCAAAAGCCTTGCCGTTTACCGTGAATGTGTACAGTAATTCCCCGTGATTACTGCACTGCTTGCTTGTTATCTTTGCTGGTGCGCTGACTCCGTACTCTATTAGTTCGTTAAGTTTTTTATATGAAGAGTGGTTTATCAACCCCCAAAATCCCAGGAATGAGAATGCGAGTAAAGATAGAACGATCCTCGCAGGAGTTGGCGATATGCTTTTGTTCACGGCTGTGCTCTAACGTTTGGTTAAGGGGCCGGCTTTAGCCGGTCCCGAGTGAGCGAAGCGAACGACTTGAACCACTAGTTAGGTTTAGCTTACACAAACCATGTGACTGCACCGGCGACACAAATGATCGGAACGGACGCAATAACCAAAAACAGGCCAAGACAACCTGAATTGGATGAAGAATAAGAGCTTCGGCTTTCTTGTTGCTCTTTAGGTTGTTCGCGCAGCCATGCCTGGTGACAGGATTTGCAATATAACCTATTCAGCCCTCTATTCCAGGCAAGCACTGTTCTCTCGTCGTGACTGGAGACCGCTCGGCACTTTGAGCATGAGAACAATTTATTCGCAGGCTGCTTCTTTCTGCTTGATATGAAAAACATAACTAGTAGAAAAATTGCGCCAGGCACCAAGGCTGATTCTGGTGCGCCTGTTTTTATGAACAGACCTAAAGATATAGCAATAAGTACAGCCAGAGCAAAGTAAGAAAAATAATCTAGCGCATCTTTCTTGACGGGCTCTGTGATTATTCTTTTAGAGTTTCCTGAGTTGGAAAGTGATACACCTTCAAGCAGCACATGCGTTGCTTTGAGGCGACCGTGAGAGTCCTTGGCTACTTCAAAAATGACGATGTCACCAACTTCAGGCTTGCGAATTGCCTTTTTGACGCTTGAGATGTGGAAGAAAACCTGTTCGTTTTCACCCTCAGGACTGATGAAGCCGAAGCCTTTATCATCCTTCCATGAAATTATTTTCCCTTTCATTCTTGTGGAGCTCTCATTTTTAATGGCGTACCTAACGTTTGGTTAAGGGGCGGGCTTTAGCCCGTCCCAGTGAGCGAAGCGAACGGTTTGAACCAATTGTTATGCGCGCTGCCAGGTATGCCTATTTAGCAAGGCGTAAATTAGATAATAGAATAACAAAAACGATGATGCATCTAAAATGTATAGCGATGCTTGCTGGCTGGCAGAGTCTAAAAGATATGCCCCATATGGTGGATTTACTTCATAGACTCTTTGCGCTGCGTAGAAGGCCCCTGCAGACATGCTAGCTGGATAAACTAATGACGCGTAAGCAACTGCTCTAGAATTACCGATTAGTTTGGCGGCAAGATTGGATATTAACGCAACAATGATTAAAGGAGGTGCTGATATTGAGAAAGCTAGAGTCCACCAGTGAAGTGAGCGAGATGCGATGTCTTTTGCATAAATAAATTCAGTTATATTTCTGAGGGGTTTATTGGCTGCAACTGCATTTCCAATGAATTGCTCAATCTGGCTAGGCATTAAGGAATTAGCATGAATTACGGCCCAACCAACTGCGATGCCGAGAATAATGCTGGCTAGAGCTTTCATGTGGTTGCCTTTAGCGCATAACGTTTGGTTAAGGGGCGGGCTTTAGCCCGTCCCAGTGAGCGAAGCGAACGGTTTGAACCAATTGTTATGCTTTGCGCCATAGCTAGAACCAATGTTTTTTCATGGTAGAAAGAAATTCGCGGCTAATCTGAAAGCCAGAAGCAGACCCGATTACCGAATCGATGCCGCAGCTGGGGCATAAAGCCGTATCACCATCATCGATCCAATCTTCGATGTTTTTGTAGTCGAAGATATCAAGGCAATAAAAGCAGCCGCAAGTCGCGCTATCTCTGAGCTCGCCGCGATGCCGAATGGAATGCTTGTGGGCTTCTTTTATTTCAGCTGAGTCAAACATGCTTGGCATAACTTCGTTGGGTTTAGGCATAACGTTTGGTTAAGGGGCGGGCTTTAGCCCGTCCCAGTGAGCGAAGCGAACGATTTGAACCATTTGTTAAGTGTTTTGCACGCTTTGGCCTGCGAACTGTGACGCCTCTTTGCTTAAGCCGCCACCTACGACAATGGCAGCGCTTAAAATCACACAATTTTTAATTATGTATTGACCTTCAAGTGTGAGTGCGTAAGGGAATTTGATGAAGCACACTTCTGGCAGCATAAATAGAGGTAGTACGGTTCCGAATAACTGCAAAAATAGCAAGGTTAAGGCAACCCTCAACAGAGGCTTGATGAGAAGGCAAATACCAATGGCAATTTCCCATATTCCCAGTATGGGTATAAATATATCTGAAGGGAGCCAGGTTATTGTGTTTGTCACTAGGTCGTTCACTGGGCTTAAGCCGAGTGGCTTTAGGGCGCCAAGCCATATGAATATGATCGACAAGGAGTACTTTAGTAGGGTTTGACCATGTTGGTGCATCCATTCCGCAGCAATTTTGTCGCATCTTCCGAAGGTAAAACTTCCTACTTTGAATTCCATGATTTCTTCCTGAAGACACTTAACGTTTGGTTAAGGGGCGGGCGCCAGCCCGTCCCAGTGAGCAGAGCGAACGGTTTGAACCTATTGTTATGTGTGAGTACATAGGCTGCTAATGCTCGCTGTTTGCTTTTTAATGTCTCCTACCGGATTGAAGACGTACGCTGCTAATTGCAGTTCAATAGTTTCACGGTTTTGTTGGAATAACGTACGCGCAAATTCAGGAACAATAGGGCTATTCATGTATCGTGCAATGTATTTCATTTTGTCTACATTGCTTTGAGTCGGAATGCTTTGGCCATATTCATCGGCGATTCTTTCGACTTTAATCATTAGGTCAGTAGAGAACTCTAGGCACAGAGTAAGAATGTCTTGATTCGGAGCTTCAAAGCTAACAAATTTTCCTTTGTTATCAATTCTTTCTATATTGCTCGCAATGTAATACTTGCCGTCAGTGTAGGCGTTGATGATTTGCATGCCGTCATGTGTTATGGCATTTCTGCATTCCTTGAAAAATGTAGAGTGCCTTACTTCTGAAAAGTATGACCAAGCAATTTTCTGGCTTGTAGCTGTTTCTAAAGAGTCTTTCAGTGACTGGAATGTGTTAACGAAGGCATTGAAGGTGAAATTTATGTCTTCATCGCCTGTGTTGACAGGGTTGATTCCGGCTAAAAAATTGTTATTTACTAGATTGCAAATGTTTATAATTTTTCTTAGGAAATACTCATATTCTTCCAGCTTATTCTTTATGAAGCTGCCAACGACCATCTTATGGTGTGTTTCTTGTTCAGTCATCCGTTTAGGCTCTTCACATAACGATTAAGCTAAGGGGCCGGCTTCGCCGGTCCCAGCGAGTGAAGCGAGCGATTTGAGCGCATTGTTAGGCATATTTTCTGGGGAGACAGCTACTTGCGCAGCTAGCCACTGCCTGAACTCTTGCTCGGTGAGCGGATCAGTGGCATCACCCCATTCATTCCAGCGGCGGTAAATGACTGAAATCCACTCATTTGCCACCTGCTCAATGCCTGGATGCAAGTGCATAAACCGCGCAAAAGTGGCGCACTGGCTGGCATGACCGTGCAACTCTTGAATGCTGCATGAGCCAGCAAGATATCTCTTACCTGCATCAATCATGCGCCGGGCTTCAGCTAAGGGCTGATTCATATTTGTGCCTAACGTTTGGTTAAGGGGCGGGCTTTAGCCCGTCCCAGTGAGCGGAGCGAGCGATTTGAACCGCTTGTTAGCGGTGATACCACGTGGCATTTTTTGTTTTTCCTGCCGGCGTGTATTTTTTAAGAAGCTCAGCCATTTCTGCTAAATTTTCGTACCCTTCAAAGCGTAAGTTGCTGAAAGATTTAGTGTTTAGCAGAATTGATTTAACGCTTCCTTTAATACTCTGAATCCTCAAGTGTTCTATATCCGACAAAGGCATGCTAACAACGGCACCTTTGTGTGAGATGTCGATTTTGTTTTCAGACTCCATGATTGTCACGGTTGGGTAAGATGAATCATGATTTTTTATGCTTTTGTATGCATTAAGCAAATGCTTTATGAGTAGTAAGACAACAATTGCAGAAAGTATTTTGTGATACAGGCTTTCACTGGCCGTAAACACCCATATGGCGCCTGCGATTATGCCGACCACGAGTAATGTGGCGAGTACAGTTTTTCGTTTGCCGCTACGTTTGTATTTTTCGGATACGTGGAAATTCATATATACCGCTAACGTTTGGTTAAGGGGCGGGCTTTAGCCCGTCCCAGTGAGCGGAGCGAACGGTTTGAACCAGTTGTTAGGCCTTGGGTTCTGGCCAGAGTACATACATGTCTCCGTCGACGAATCCAATGCCGACACCTTTTGAGTTTCGGAGGACAGCAGAATTGTTGCCAGTGGTGATATATGAAGAGACTAGTCGTTTTAAATACTCAAGCCATTCTGGCCACTCGTCGCCAGCGCTCTCGAATGGAACTTCGAAAACTGCCTCTTCTGTCGAAAATGTTTCATTCCCAGGCCAATAATCAGTAACGCCTACAAATGAGTCGGTACCCATAAGCTGAACATGAACCGATTCAGACCCTTCGTAGAGGTTGAAATGGAATGCGGCGGTATTTTTCGGCAGAGCCTTACTCAGCACCTCATCAAGCCAAAGGAAGAAATCATTCTGAACTGCTGACGATGTTTTCATTGCGCTGGCCTAACGTTTGGTTAAGGGGCGGGCTTTAGCCCGTCCCAGTGAGCGAAGCGAACGGTTTGAACCAGTTGTTAGGTTCGGTTATGACTACGTGCATGAACAAGAAAGTTCAGGAAGGCCAGCCGATGCTTACAACTATTGCAGTATAAATCGCGACCAGCTTTAGGGTTCTCAACTTGGCTAATGACTCTTAATGGATAATCTGTTGAGGCGTTGTCAGGAAGGCCAAAGCGCCTAGGATGGTAGGACCCAAAATCTGAATCGCAAAAATCACAAAGTACTAGCTCACCGCCCCATAGCTCAAAAAGATAATATTCGTGCTCTCCATTTTCTAAGTCATCTAGCTCATTGGGTTCATGGCCACAATCATAACAAGGCGCTACGTCTACTTCTTGGAGAGGGTTTGCACAGATCGGGCACTGCATGGGTATGACCTAACGTTTGGTTAAGGGGCGGGCTTTAGCCCGTCCCAGTGAGCGGAGCGAGCGATTTGAACCATTTGTTAGGCGAAGTGCTCGCCTATGTATGGCTTGAGTAGTGCTGCTGCGTAGGTTAGGGATAATGCAATACACAGAATGATCGCAATAAATACCAGTGTAAGAAATTTGCTGCCGCCAAACCGCACATGCCACCACCATCGAAAATTGAGTAATCCGATAAGGATAAATGGCACAGTGGCTAGTGTAATTGCCACCCCGATTGCTGTTTTTGGCTCCGTAACGAGAAACGAAGAAAAGGTTAGCAATGCAACCATAATTGCTTTGTGGCGACGATCACTCTTCGAATTGTGTAACGGGATCGGTTTCATGTTTTGCCTAACGATTAAGCTAAGGGGCGGGCTTTAGCCCGTCCCAGCGAACGAAGTGAGCGATTTGAGCGCATTGTTAGAGGATTACTCTGCGCTTGCTTTTGTGATGTTAAATTCAAAGCCATTTACACCCCACGCAAAAATTAATTTTGCCGCCAAAGCACCAGAGAGAAAAATAGCCAGCAGATTTGCCAGAATAATTAATAGTATGGATATTTTTCCGAAATTTATGAGAAACATGCCGAGTGGGAGGTTCACAAAAAGCAATGGAATTATGCTGAATAAGAGTGTGAGCCCAAAAAGCTTTAGAACAAATTTGGCTGCGAACCCTAAGGTTGCCTCAGGCCGGTTTGTAGATTGTGTTTTTTCCATGGCTGACTTCCTTGTTGGGAAAATTCTCTAACGTTTGGTTAAGGGGCGGGCTTTAGCCCGTCCCAGTGAGCGAAGCGAGCGATTTGAACCAGTTGTTATGTTTTACGGAACACGGACTCGCGATGAAAATAAATGTACTTCTGATGTTCAGGCTTAAGGGCGACCACCATTGAAGAATTAATGCCTAAAATGCCTGGCTCTTGTAACAGTGGTGAAATTAATATTTTTCCGGCTTCATCAAAAGATATAAAGCCTGAGTCAAATGCTTTGTCGAGATTAGGCAGCAAGAGCAGACCATTGTAGGTATCAAGCCGTTCGGCATTCGTTGATGCGCTCCATGGTTTGATATGCGAGGCCACAAGCATTGAAAGGTCTTTGTAGCCAGTAATGGAGCAGCCGCCCCAAAGTGAAATTAATTTTTGACGGAAATTTCCCTGGCCAATTCTTGTTTTTAGTAACAGTAACTTTTCTGTATTTGAAATATTACTTTCCAGCAATATTGACTCGACATCAGATTCTATGTCTGAGTCAAATCCTTCCTGTAAGTATTCCGTGTACTTTTTTAATGCGCTGCTATACATGTGGTGGCCGCGATCATTCCGCTCCTGATAGGTTGGAGTGTTTTGCAAGCCAATAGCTATTTTTTCGAACTGACTATAACTCTGGATTGAAGTCAGTGGTCCATCCAGTAGTCCCTCTTGTACGGCCCACTCGGACATTGTGCCGCTGACAGCACCTTCGTATTTCTTTATTGAGGATTCCGATAGGCCCCGGAGTCTCATCCATTTCTCAAAGGTCACAACACAGCCCTGATTTGTAAAACATAACGTTTGGTTAAGGGGCGGGCTTTAGCCCGTCCCAGTGAGCGCAGCGAACGGTTTGAACCAGTTGTTATACGTGCTCACTGGATTTCTTTCTGTGGATGAGGCAGGAGCCAAAATATGCGACTAGTAAACCCATAATTAGCTGAGCTGAAATATTAAAATACCCAGCAATTTCAAGCTTTCTTACCACCTCAATAGTGATTTTCTCACGAGCAGATTGCGTTGCTAGGACATATTCTTTTGTCGGGATTTCTATGTCTTTGCTGTAGTTACTGAGTTGCATTATTTCAAGAGAATATGCCTTGTATGCATTCTTTGCCACGGAGCTAAAACCTGAATATGTAAACCATAACATTATCAATAATAGCGTTGTGGTTAGCTTCGTTTTTGTTGGGCTCAAAAATTTCACGTAAACATCCAGTGCGTATAACGACTAAGCTAAGGGGCGGGCTTTAGCCCGTCCCAGCGAACGGAGTGAGCGATTTGAGCGCATAGTTAGGTGTTTACTCATAAATTTTCCCGCAGTAAAGAAAAACAGCAAATTGCTTCCACGGATTTGATAGAGAAAGACCTTGAGTTAGACCGAAGTCACTAGCCTCAGCCCATGCGATTGCACTTTCAAGAAAAGACTCGATGGTGGTGTTTTCCCAGCCATTAGCATCGGTGCCATATGGGGAGCTCGGATTTACCTTTTCCTGTAAAACGGATGCAGCACGATCTGCTGCTAGTGCGCGCGCAAAGACCAAAAAGCTTTCAATGTCTTTGACGTCCTCAAGTAGTTTGCTTACGTCCATTGTTTAGCACCTAACGATTAAGCTAACGGGCGAGCAAAAGCGTAGCTTTTGCGAGTCCAGCGAACGAAGTGAGCGGCAGTTGAGCGCATTGTTAGGCGCCTGCTTTATTGTTTGACTGCTTGAAAGCCTTGACGCTGAAGTACAGCAGGCTAATAGAAGTGATGCCGGTTAGGATCCAAAGTACAGATGCAAATGCTGCCCACCGGCAACGCAGATTTTCGTGAAAAAATGAAAATTGTGCGTTGCACTCGATTGCTGCAAGGCTGCTAGAGGAAAACACCCAAAGTAGGCAGTACCAAGAGGCTAGAAAGGCCAGCACTGACAGTGCTAACAGAATGATTCCCTTCGTCACGGCGTACTCCTAACTATTGGTGCCTAACG